>CAXXBX010000205.1:15000-105146 GCA_964274945.1 Dehalococcoidia bacterium
CTCAATGGCAATAACCATTAATTGTAAATGCATACTAGTTGTGAAAAGTCTACTCAGTGACAGATTGTTACAAGGTACATTACATTAAGAAGAACTAAGTATAAAGCAAACAGAAGTACTTTCAACACATCAGACATAAATGAAATTTTTTGGCTACACCTTTCATTCTTTTATGGAGAAAGCTAGTTAGCTAGCTGTAGTCAAGTAACGTCAGTTGAAACTGAGCGAATTAATAATAATTAAATTAAGTTTCAAGTTTGACAATTTTTATAATAATGGCAGTGTTTCTAAAGGCAATTTACCAATTAGGAAAGGTGGACAATCTGTTAATTAAGATTTCAATCAGATATTTATTGCTTTTACATATACATATCAGTAAGCCTGTAATTTAGAACCTACACCAACACTACTCAAACTATGATAAAACATTGAGAATGGCACTATAGCTTGCTTTGTGCTAGGAATAGTGACTATTACTCACGTGCGCGCGTGGTGTTTTGTAAATTGAACAGACTTATAAATTTAAATATGTACATATAATTTTTATATATTTTACAACAGCTACTTACAACCTTCTTAATCTAATTACAATAAATCCCAACCCAGCACATTACCTCCAACCTCCAATATAGAACAAGTCAACTGTAAATGTCTGCAACATTGTCTCTGCTATTATAACTACTAAATTTAACACTGATGTCATCTAGAATAATTATTTAAGAGTTGTAGCTCTGGAGGCAATAATTGGTATGTTTCAAACTCACTGCACTGGCAGTGCATAGCTGTTGTCTAGTAGTTATAAATATTTTTAAAACATGCTTCATACGCAAACCTAGTGTTCATCAATCAATAGCCTATTTCTACTACTTGAAATATCTGTAACTATAGCTAAAAAGCAGACGCGATCTACTGCAATGTTCAGTCTAGTGTTGATTTACTTGATAGGTGAGATTATCCATGACGTTGCGTGAGCAGCCTTCCGTCTCGTCTCCCCCGCACGAAAGTGGCTTCTCTCGACTGTACAAACTTCGCGTGAATTTGTACGTAACGCGCTAGCTTGTCGCTAACGCACGCAACAGAGTCTACGGTGCCAAATACCGATACTCCTTATTTCAGACCGCCAAAGTCTCGGCACGGGCCGTAGGAGTCACTCCGGGCGAAATCCGACGCGACCGTTCGTCTCAGAATCGCAATCTCGACCGGCCCGCCGCGTTTCGCGACGATCCGAGACCGGCGTCGTATCGATCGGTGCGTTACAGACATACATGTGGACAGGTGGACATGTGGACAGACGGAAGTAGGCGTTCCCGAGCGTTCGCGTATTATAGTACAAGCTCCAATGCCCGGCTTCGCGCGGGGGACAACACATGCCAGATGCTTCTCCTTTCCACTTCATAGCACCGCAGTTGACACACACGTTTGTCATAGAGCCAATACAACACGGAAGTGGAGGAGAGACAGGTCGCATTTATAGGTAGAGATTAAAGTAGAAAGTATCTAAAAATGCGTTTGATGGTATCATAGGTGATGTTGGCCATGAATGATTGCAGTGAATAAAAATGTAGTGTATACACTTGCAATCGTATAGCACGCCCGGATATTGCGCTGTCCCGTAGAATGAAATAAAGTCACGTGCAGTTAGACGAATCTATCAGAGCAGAACTGAAAGTCACATGCAGTACTCACCCGGATAATCCGTTCCCCGTATCTAACGAAGTCACGACTCGTAACGACTCTCGTCATTTCGACAGTCCCGCTGAACGTCGTGTCTTCGAAGACGTTGCTGGCGTCTTGGGGAACAGGTGCATCAAACACGGCAGCTCTTCGACGGTTGTAGACTGGCAAACGACTGTGGGCGTACTTTTTCAAGACCCGGATATCAGCAAAAATATCTTCAGTTTCCCGGCGTCGCCCGCAATAAACGACACGCTCGGCGCGTACCGTCCGATGTCGGGAACGGGCAGTCTAAATTGGATGGAGATACGATGCGCCGTTCCGCAGATATTCGCGCGAGAGCGGAAGCGAGTGCGATCGGCGGGAAATCGCGTCGTCGTGGAAGAAATCAGGAAGACGACCACAGTCTCACTTTCGACGCGAATGAATTCGGCGAGCGCGAGCCAAATTCAGCCGAGATCGGACTCAACGTTTTTGAGAAACGCTCGTACGGACGGACAACAGACAGACAGACAAACATACAGACAGACAGACACCTCTCCTTTATATATATATATATATATATATATATATATATATATATATATATATAGAGAGAGAGAGAGAGAGAGAGAGAGAGAGAGAGAGAGAGAGAGAGAGAGAGAGAGAGAGAGAGAGAGAGAGAGAGAGAGAGAGAGAGAGAGAGAGAGATAGATAGATAGGATGTTAAACATCTGATTAATCAATGGATCTATCCAGTCAAGATCTGTGTCTGATAGCAAGAAACTTTGACCGACACTATAGCCGTAGTGATGTACAGATATAACATTTAGAGTAAAATACAAATGATAAGATATAAACGGGGCTTATATAAATGGCAAATTTTTCTATCCACAGTTTGGAAAACGTTTGCCACACTATACCTGTTTACAGGTTGTATATACAAAGCCTAATTGGCATAATATTGAAGCACAATTGCGTTGGATCACATGCAAACGAATTGTTTTCTGGATCAACAATTCGAAATATTTATCTATATAAGTTGTATACTATTTGATAACATATCCGAACGAAATACGTTATTATGTTTGCGTGACAAAATTCAAATTGCAATAAAATTAAATTGTGAAAGATGAAAGAAATACGTTACTATGTTTGCGTGACAAAATATAATTTGCAATAAAATGAAATTGTAGAAGATGTTAAGTTAGACAAGTTGCATGAAGTTGCTTACCAGCAACAAAACACATTCACCTGCTATCTGCAACATTGTAATCTACTTGTTGCCTAAAGATTTAAGTTGCGAAATAACTTGACCGAACGAAAGTCTGTCTGATGGCCTGGGTGACCAGCAAGTTTTCATTATCATGGTTAACGGCTGTGGACAATCTCGTGGAATTACAGGTCTTTCATTTCCAACTATGGCGTCGGTCACTTCATAATCGAAGCTCTATTAATCGAATGGAAGCTTTCTTGTCCAGGTTTCCCATAACACAATTTCAAAACTGCAAATAGAAGTGTCAATGTTATTACTTAGCTGTATATATTTTATAACTATAATACCTATGAACGTCTACTGCGGTATCATATGGCTGTCGAAGAGTGAATTCTGGAGCTCGCCATCTCGCAGTTCTAACACCTGCAAAAGATAAACCTTCTCGTTCTGGAAGTAGAGAAATATTTTGAGGATTTGAGCGATCTTTGCGTCTGTTTTGTTGTTTATTGTTCTGTTTGACGTTAGCGTTAACGTTCCTCCCTAAACCGAAATCAGCCACTTTAACAATCCAGTCTTTGCTTACCAAAAGATTATCGCTTTCTAAATCTCGATGTATTCGAGGCGGTTTCAGCGTGTGAAGAAAATGCATGCCTTTCGCTGAATCCATGGCAAATGATAGCTTACGCTCATAGTCGATATCAATCGATAAATTGCGTAGTACATTTCTTAAAGATCCGCACTCCATATATTCCATGACAAGAAAAGGAACGTCTTCTGGTTGTGACTTTCCAGCGCCAATGAAAAGAACGATATTCTTATGTCTTACAGTTCTCATAAATATCATCTCCGTTTCGAAATTTTCTATGAACTTGGGTAAGCCGACAGCCATCATCTTCTTTACAACAACATTGATATTTCTGTAGAAACCTTTGTAAACGCTTCCAGATACACCAGATCCAAGTACTTCTCCTGACGTTACTTCATTTTCATCTATTTGCCATGCATTGGTTAACACGGTTACTTCATTTCGCCAAGCACGGTCACTATTCCTTTTTCTGGTTAGCACTAAGATATAAGCTGTTACGCCAGCGGTAGTGACAGCAACGATTAGAATGATTCCTGCTCCTATGAGAAAGTAGGTAGGATATTGGCATGTAGAACCAGTGAAGCCAACGTAACATTGACAGGCTGGTTGCAGACTTCCGCCGTTGAATTGAGGTACACACTTACCATATTTGCAACGATTGACATCGCAAACAGGACATTCTGAAATCTTGCGACTTCCATTTATGGCGGTCGTCAGATCGTTTGGACACCTGACACAATCTGGATCAGCGAACATTGTCTATCTGTAATATCCTTTTATGCAAAAATGACAAGGTCGTTCAAAAATATTAGAGGAATAATAAGATCCGGCTGGACATCTGACTGCTAAATAGTTGATATTTCTTTGGAGTCGGTCAAGCATGACAAGAAACCCTTTCCAATAATATGTTTCTGATAACAGTACTTTTAACACGTTGACTGAATAGTCTCTGTCTTGATAAAGTGCAATGCGATACCACGTTTTGACGTGTACAATTAACATCCATGTTTCTCGTCTGCTGTGTTTGTAACGGTGACTTACAGGATTGTACATATATTCTACATTGATAAATAGTTGGCCTCGTGTGGAGGTGGCAGAATATTTGCATATGTCAGCGTTCAAGAAACTAGGTCCTCTATTGTCAGCTATCAGTTCTGCCCATCTCTCTGTTATAACATCAAACACCCAGAGATCACTTAGACATGCTTCGGAAACATGTATTCCACCAAATACATACATTTTAGACTGCATCATGACCGCTGCGTGATGAAAGCTTGCGCTAGGTCGAACAAAATAACTTATGTCTACAGTAGCTTGCTTCGACTGCAACATCGGTTGAAGGTGCATTATCCATGATTCATTCAATATAGCATCATTGGACACGCTAATAAATGTTTTTCCGCCAAATACGATAGCTGTAGTTTTATTGACTGCAACAAACGACATAAAATAGCGAACTGTTATGAAGAAATTTGATATCAATAATTTTAGTGCATTGTCCGTAGCATTGTATATCAACGCTTCTATAAATTTTTGGTTGATATTTTTAGAAAGTGTAATAAAACAGCAGCTACCAATTCAGCAGCTAGTTTTATAATTGCAATAGCTTAAATTTTTGTCAGGAATAGAATTAGAAACTTGTTTCTTCCACCACTGCATGCTTGTTAGATCTAAATTCCAAATAACTGCACTCCATAAATCTTGATCAGTTTTCTTTATGACCATAGGTGCACATGTGAAATGGTTGCTATAGAGAGCATGAGTTGATACTTCTAAAGTCGAAGGTAGAAGGGCAGGACTGGACAGTCTCTGCCATGTTCAAATTTTACGTTTGTAGATAAATTTCCAAACTATAGTTTTCTCAAAAAGCTCATCGAGTGTAAAGACAATTATTGTATTCTGCATTTCAACTAACGTAGACACAATATTATACCGCTGATAAGGAATTTCGCCTGCAACGTCTTCAATAATAAATGAATTACGTTTCAAATCAAAAATCAGCACTTTGTTATCAAGGTTGTTGAAAACGATAAAAATGCTGTTGTTATTTGCGACAGTACAGCCAAATTTGTGTGATAGTGAAGCGTCGTGAAATGATTGCTGATTATAGGAAACTGCAGTTAAATTTGTCCACGTCCTATTTTCAAACTTTTACAACGTTTGGTTAGCCGGATCATAAAGAGTAATGGTACTTGAATAGGAAGAAGCTAGAGAGTGTGTCTCAGGTGAGTACTTTACCTTTGAACGTAACAACCGTTTTGAATGTCGGAGGTGAGGCTAATCCATTTGTATCTTTCAGTGCCATTTTGATTTACACATCGCACTCGTACGTAGAAATTCGAAAGTCTGAGGAATGAAGCAAGACAAAAGCGGTCTGATTGCTTCGGCAATTATTTTGTGACTGAACTTGAACGGCAACTGCAGCCACCTGTAGGTTCCAAGTTTCGGTGATTTTATAATGAAACCAGAAAAACCACGACGATCATCTACGTCTACTTGTGTCTTCTGCCAGTTGAGCAAGACTGTGTCAAATATCCACGCTCCGGTTAAGTTAGAAACCTTACCACTTCTTAGCTCATCGGATTCTAGAGCAATAATTTTTGCGCAAAGTTGAATCATGACGGGAGCGGTGTCTATTGGAGGAATGTTGCCATCACCCACGTTTTGCCACGAGTTGGTGTTGACTGTGTACAACCAGTTTGCAAAAATACCCGTCTTCTTTTCTAAATATGAAAGAGGTCTCTTCGCACCTGAAACTAGTAGATGTTGCCGTTTTTGGTTTCTGACATTGACGCTGTAAGTGATTTTCCCATACATGGTGGCTAGAGGTTCATTAATCTTCCAATTGGTAAAAATTTGCCAACCTCTTGTGTTAATATCAAATTGAAAAATATAGTTATTTTTCATTATCTCTCTTTGAACAGGTGCTGTCGCTGTTATCTAGCCTCGCAAGCCAGGCTCTTCCGCGCAGTCGCTGAGCTAACCGCACGTGAATCACACGAGGAGGAGGAGCTTTTACCGGAATTGCTCCAGCGCGAGAACAGCCTGGTCGCTTTCGAGAACGTCATAGTGACGTGGGACCCCCGATCCGGTTTCATAGCTTGATAAAGCTAATGCTATTAGGTAAGCATGTAGGTATGAAAGTTGAGAACACGCGACATCGCTTCACGCACTTGCTTGTTTTGCACAAAGTACGTAGTTGACATCATCGTTCGCTTCTAGTTCGCATGTAGACAGCTCAGCCATGTAATATTCTGCATTGTCACGACTCCTTTTCAGCATTCAGTTTCGCCAACAGCACACCGCCGAATCTAGATCTGCATCGCGGTAGTTTGAGAAATGAACTCATTCTACGCGGTTAGTGTATATATGTAGCAGTCAGAAACCGTGCATTGAAACAAGTCGTACGTAGTACACGTGCAACTACGAGTCAACTCTACACTTCCTGAACATGGTAGGTCCACTGCACTGCTGTTTTCCCATGCCTAGATGTTTCCAGTTCACCGTGAGGAGAGTCAATATCGTACAAAAGTGCTGCTTGCTGAGTGGAAAGTACCGTCACATAGACTGCGTTAGCAATACACGCCAATCTGATCATGACGTGGAGAGGTCAACAAGCTCTAGGCCACTGTTTTCATGAACCGTTGAGTGAAACTGGGCAGGCAGTTCTCACACCATTTTCCCCACAGACTCCAGATGTCAGAGTAGACGCGCAGGAGTGGTGAATAGTTCTACGTCTGTTTCAATTCGCGCAAACCTGCAGATGAGTTCAGTAGAACGAAACGTTGCTGGAGAGTGTAGGTTCAGCGGACCAGTCCCATGTAGGCCATTCCTACGCTCATTATTCACCAGCACTTCGTCCGTCAACGGCTTCACTGGATTTCGTGTTCACGCGCTCTCCGCGGAGGGCTACCTCTCTGCTTCATGTATCAGCGCAATTACATAAACGAGCTCTTTAGGAAATCGAATTAGCTTTATCAAGCTATGAAACCGGATCGGGGGTCCCACGTCACTATGACGTTCTCGAAAGCGACCAGGCTCTTCTCACGCTGGAGCAATTCCGATAAAAGCTCCTCCTCCTCGTGTGATTCACGTGCGGTTAGCTCAGCGACTGCGCGGAAGAGCCTGGCTTGCGAGGCTAGCTGTTACCTGCGTGTCTTGTGACCTTTGATTTGGTTTTTCTAAGATGTGGGCTTGCCCAACCGATAGACATAGAATGAGAGCAAGAGCTGACATAATCGTGGTTCGTATAGGTACTTGCTTTGAACGACAAGTTGTCAAAATTTTGAAAACACAAACTTTGTCGACTTTAGAGACCGTCAGATATTCTTTTAGACGTTTTTCTTTGTACGTATTCAGATGTTCCTCCCGTGTCGTCACAAGATCAGTCAAATTAGACTTCTGTTGAGAGTTCACGAAGTGTGTTTGTTGTCTGGAGCTCTTCGGACGGTGGGAAATGAAAACTGAATAAACGTTTTGGTTAAACCTTGGTATATATAGCAATATGTACGAGTAGAGCATCTATAGCAATATGGAATGTGACCAATCTTAGTGAAATTTATTGTTGAATATTTTAAATCGGTGTTGAGTAATAGTTCACAGTTCGACAATCCGTTACTAAAGAAAGTGATTTGCAGAAATAGCTATTTTCAAAATTCGGTAATTACATAGCTATACTTATACAGGTGTCATAATGGTGTGCAAATATAATTAATTGATAAGATCAATGCAACTGAAATAAACTGTTACGTAATTACAATACAATGTCAAAAAGAAAGTCAGGAAATCAAACTGTGATTTTGACCAGAAATGGATCGCGATCCGATCGGAAAAGCTACCGTACGAATTCCAGTTTGAAAACGATATCTCCGCCTGACTTTAGTACCATGTGACTGCCATATTGTAACATGGTCCGGTGTGTATACGTGTAGGTTCTTTGCTAGCGGAAATCATTGATATAGGGACGTAAGGCAATTCAAATTGAGCGAGAACAGAGTAGAGAGAGAAAACAGTTAGATTTCTCTACTAAACTTGTTACACACGCGTACGTAAAGGTAACAGTTAGTATTTTGACAATTCCGGTTTGAACAGGTTTCTAGTTTCAGTGTTTTTAATGAGTCTATTATTTTATTATTAATTAATAGACTTTAACATTATTGGCAGCAATTCTGCTAACTGTTTCTAAAATAGATTTTGTAGCGCGGTTACTTGATATTATCAAGACTCTATTTATCTATAAGGCTTAAGTTTTCTTTAATTACCTTATTTATTTTATTAAACGTTATGTAACAATTAAAAGGTTTGTGGTACCTTGCACTTTACTCTGTAAAGTCACGTGACTTAACAAACAATTTACTCAAGCATACAGCTTGAACGACTTCCTGTTTGTGACTGTTTGTCTAGCTGGCTAGCTATACTTACAACATTATAAAAGATTATATAAATACTAGCTACAATACTATTTGCACTTTCTGTATTTTTAAATTGTATATAGCTTCCTCATTTGTTTGCTCAATATGAACAATACACGTCTCAATTTTTGCAAATTTTTTACTTAATTGATAAATGGTTTTTTCTACCTGTTTGAGTATTGCTTGCTTCCCTTCTCTAGACATTGTTTAGCTACTGCAATTTTCCAGCTACAGAGATTTGCACAACTTGCGTTTTATAATCACAATTGCACAAATTGTTTGTTTCTCGCTGTCTTTACTGCCTTTTTGTTCGTCAATAAGTTCCTTCAGAACTGATTTAGTACAACTTTACTACAGGACGGCCTCGAACGCGAATCACCATTCCAGCAACGTTGCATAAGATTTCTAACATTGTTTGGACCATTGATTAGAATATCAGATCGCTCGCCGCTCTTCACAGCGACCGCAATGTCTACAGTAAACGTGTACTCGACTCATGGAATATTAATCTTTCAAATTTCTTAAATAACAATTACATAACTAATTAAATAAACACCAGTATTACATTAGCTCTAATTCAAGCGCGATTTTAGATTTGATGCCTCTAGAAACTGAACTTAATTTAGTCGAGCGCGCATGCGCTAAGGTTAATACTTCCTACTAGACGTTTCAACGGCATGCCAAACTCATGCACCGCATGCGCTCATTGTTATCGCTGGTGCAAATTAGCGTGCCTGTTGATGTAATGATGTCTTTGCATGATTTCAAGAGGTACTGCATGAATTCGGCAATCCCACGTGGTATTGAATGTCATCTATTATGTGCCAGTACGTTTGCAGAAGCTTTCCGTATAGGCTAGCAGCGAGGAATAGCACTTTAGTGCTTTCATATTTAGGTTCTAAAAGAGGCGACTTTTAGCAATTTATTTGTGATTTGAATGTGTTTAGTAACTTAGAACCTGCTTTACATAGTGCTTGCAGGTCGTATATATTTAGGCGGGGGCCGGGTTTGGAGGGTTAGGACGAACCGTCCGCTTAGCTGTAAAGTCCGCTTTCGATCGCTTGTTCCATCTCGGACTCCTTTATATCTCAGTGGTGTAGGAAGATGTTCACGAGCGGCGGGGGAAGGAATGTACCGTGGATACAGATCTACGTCGATTGCCAGACCGTAAACAGATTCGCAAAAGTCACGGACACAGAAATTTTAATTACTACACTGAGCGAGTGCGCTTCATTCCCCCAGCCCCCTGTTTCCTACGCCGGGCACCTGCAGTGATGCAGAAGTGGATATAATTCAGTATCGACCCTTTTTGCGTTGCTAATCGTAAAATTTATTATTTTCAGACTAGCTAAAGCTAAAATTGATCATTTGCACTAAATCTAATTTTTGCTGTTAACTTTTTCAATTTTGCTAATCTATAATTTCCGAAAACTGCATATTCATTTTTATCGCATATATATTGATTTTGATTTATACAGTGAGTAAATCCTACTGTTCTGTATCCACTGCTAAATCTAATCTATCATGTCAAATTCTAGCATTAAACTGCCAATAACGAACAGATGATAATTGCTCTAACAAATTACTAAATGCTTGATTAAATTAAAGTCTAGTTTTTGTCATTGTTTTAGAGGCAATTATTCTTAGTGTAGCTAAAGTAGCAGGTGTCCAAAAACCAAGTGTTTAAACTATCAAAAGGTAGAAATATCCGTCTGCAGCTTTCACGTCTGCCTAGTCATGAGCTTCTTTTACTACATCTCCGGCAAATAATATATAATAATTATTTATATCGCATCACCACAGTAATGCAGTTGAATGCAGCAGCTCCAGCCGAAGTTAAAGATGGTACAGTAACTACTACATGTATAAAGACTGCATGGCATTCCAAATGAAAACATTAAAATATGTAGGCTTGCCGTTTGCGAAATTCGAATGATCGACATCCCAGGGCGATTGACAGAAGTGATAATGCAACGCCCCTCAAACCGTGAACCAGCATCATGAACAAGTAACGTGTGATAGATGATGTCTCGAAGAGCGTTATAACGTCTAGATCGTAAGAGAACCGTGACCACATCCAAAGAGATGGTCTCCGAATGAATCAATTGTACATGTTCACACATACAACATATAGCCTTAGGAAAATATAAAAGATAGGAATTCCCAGTCAGAGCTTGACTGCAATCACACATTCATGTGAAGCTTATTATGCAACAGCCAGACCTGGTCGGTAAAGTTCTGCATGTATATCAAATATTGATTGAAGCTGACGTGGACAGCAATCTTCTAACACTAAAACAAACCAAACTTGTTGGGAGTGCATGATATCAATATCTAACCGCACATGTCTATCCACGCAGGATATTGATTTCTTTTCGTGAAACATATATAGGTAGAAATCAGCCCCGGATCCATAAATATTTGACAAAGGGGGTTGATCTAGCTACTAGCAGTCGTAAAGCGTTAACTAATTTATCTCTTCTAATGCATATATATATATATATATATATTGCTATGATTAAATACTAATCTGCTAGGCTGACTATATTATACGTACATGTAGAATAATGCATTCACCTGTAGAAATATTTGCAAATCAGGAGCATTGATTACGCCGTTACGTGCGGAAATGGTCCACTGTACTTTTAGTGTGCATAGTCTTGAGTAGTCAGACTAGAATGTTAAAAAAGGTAGCCAAAGCAGAACCGTATTGCAATCTGATAGTGTGCGCAAAGACAGCAGCCACCACAAATTGCCTTACTATACGTCTGAGTGCAAGACTATACATTCTCTTCTTTTTCAGTTGTGAAGCACGCCTATTGAAAAAGGAGAGGTTGTAACCCCTGAAATCGCTTTCAAGATTCCGAACAGAGCAATATAGACTAGTAGGCTGATTCTCTCGTTTAGACTCACAGTGAAGTATCCCAAAAGTGTAGTAGGTTGAACTTCAATGCACACAACACATGATGATCCGTTTTCACCGAGTGGGTGTGGCTCATTCTAGCCCTTCCACGTTATCAGATTAATGATAGTAAGTGGTGATGCTAAATTAAAAGATTAAGTAACCGAATTCGTGTCCAAAATTCTGGCAACTGCATATCTAATCAAATGGTTGCACATCCTTCACAGCATGTGTGGGTCTTCTTGTTTGGGGATCGGAAGACACTGGAACAATAGCTCTGCTAGAATTTGATAAAATCGTAGTCAGAATTTGGCAGTACCACTTCAGCAGATGATTTCAGAAACTCTCTATATGTAACTAATCTTACCAAATAGACGACACTTAATTTGCCTGTCTGATTCGAAAGAACTACACTGATGACTGCCACAATACACAACAGTTATAATTGTAAGACTTCTAGAACTCAAATTCGACTAAAATGAAACACCTGACTAGTTCGGATTTGATTGACGTTTGTCTTAATTGGACACTTGATACTCTTTTGGTGATTTCTTTTTACATCTTATACATGCTCCTTAATTAGTAGAAGTGGAAGCTATAGGTTGAATATCCTCAGCAGGCTTTAGCGATTCTCGTTCAGTTACGTCAAAAGTTGCTGCTAATTACCAGCTAAAACATCTCATAAAGGGATTTTGTATGTTTGGGTCAGAAGTTGTTTCAACAAGCGCTCACTGTACATGCATGCCCATAAAAAGTTGTCTTGAAAGGTCTCTTAGTGGTATGATTCTAGCCACTCACACGAAAAGAACAACCATCGCAGTTCGATAAGTATTTTGTGTATTACTGATCTTCGATTTGCGATGATGATAGAAGTACCCTCTCCAATAGAATCATGCAGTTTCAGTGTAAGCCGAATTTATTTATCTAAATTCTGCTTTACGTCCACCAACGTTCAATTTTACTGCTGTTAGGAGACGCAAAAGCTGCATAATAATTTGCACGTCTCTGAGGCAATCGATGTCCAGAAAGCAACTCGTTTCTTACTTCTATATTTTAACCTGCACCGTATACGGAATAGGGATTAACCACTATATAAATCAGCGGCTGCACGGTTCCCAATTCTCTTTTACTCCGTCCCACATCTCTAAGAAATACGGCATCCTCGTCGCCGTATTGTTTCGTACTCTTGCAGTAGATTGGGGACGTGAAAACGTAACCAGAATATATTGTTAAACGCAACGTACCCGTATATGTGTGTATATATATATATATATATATATATATATATATATATATATATATATATATATATATATATATGTATATATATAGCAATATCAAAATATCCCAAGAAAGGTTTTGCATACCGGCAACAGACAACATGAGAACGGTGAACAAAGCATGCGCAACTTCTTATATATTACTGCTATAGTATTAATTGATATCATTTTGATGGTACTATCAAACAGTGCTGTTAACTGGTCCTAGCTAAATATTCAGTTTTTTAGAGCAGTTACAAAGTATATTGTCAACTGTGTACAGTCGCGTGTCACTTTTGTATATTCATGTATATTCATGTTAGAAATTTGTTAGATCAGTCAACCTAGTAAACAACTTTGATTGGTATAAGATATATTACAAATAACATAATTACTTTAATTTAGCGTTACTACTTGTTGTATAAATTAATTTGTGTTAGATTAGATATTCTAGTAAACAACATTAAATATTTTGAATATTTGTTTATAAATAACGTAATTAATTTAAATAACCGGTATCTACAAGTGAAACATCTTAAGCTTCTCTTAGAATGCCATAACTTTAGAATCTGAGGTTTTGATTGTCTGAAAAAGATAATAAATCTTTTGATAATTACTGGAATAAATTTCCATAACCAATCATCTACAATACCCTTTTACAGGTAGCTTAGTTTCCGCTTTTTACATTTATTTGATTAACTTTAAAACTACGTGGTTACTAGCAAAATTAGATTATACTTAGGCATGGTAAGTCATGAAAGGAAAGTAAATCAGAAGCCGAAAAGGCGCAGCAGGAGGTGATGTCTTACTACACTAAATTGCAAGAAAGAAACAGTTGCTTAGTATAATTTTGTATAGAAAGCGCGGGACTATTGGACGGTTGCCCTCCAAGCGTTTTCCATAAGTGTTCTATTTGGCATATGGTTGAAGAAGAAATGCGTTGTATCACACACAAAAGAATTGGTTTGTAGATCAACAGTTTAATTTTATCTCTTTACATTTGTCATTAGTTAAAAAGATAAAAGTTGATTTTGTAGCCAAAAGTACTACATTACCATGTTTGCATGACCAAATCCAAATTCAAAACAAATATAATTATTGCCGCTTTTAATGATACACTAAACTACACTACTTTCATGAAGTTGACTAATGGCAGCAAAAGTATTCTGCTCCTAACTGCAATACAATAATCTACATGTTCATTTCTATAGACATTTAAGTTGCGAAATAATTTGACTGAATGAAAGTCTGTCTGATGGTCTGGGTGACCAACAGTATTTCATAATGCTTGCTAACGGCTGTGGACAATCTTGAGGAATTACAGGTCTTTGCTTTGCAACCACAGCGTCGGTCACTTCGTAATCGAAACTGTATTGATCGAATGGAAGCTGTCTTGTCCAGATTTCCCACAACACAATTCCAAAACTGCAAAATACAAAAACGGATATTATTATTTAGATGCTTATATCTTGTTAAGTAAACTGTAATACCAGTAACCTGTAAACGTCAACTGCGGTACCGTATGGCTCTCGAAGAGTAAATTCTGGAGCTCGCCATCTTGCAGTTCCAACACCGGCGAAAGATAAATCTTCTCGTTCGGGAAGCAGAGAAATATGTTGGAGATGTGAGGCATTCTGGCGTCTAATCTGTTGCTTATCGTTCTGTTTAACGTTACCATTGACGGTTCTCCCTAAACCGAAATCAGCCACTTTAACGATCCAGTCTTTGCTTACAAGTAGATTATCGCTTTTCAGATCTCGATGTATTCGAGGCGGTTCTAACGTGTGAAGAAAATACATACCTCTTGCAGAATCCATGGCAAACTTTATCTTACGCTCATAGTTGATATCAATCGATAAATCGTATAGTACATTTCTTAGAGATCCGCCCTCCATATATTCCATGACAAGGAAAGGAACGTCTCCAAGTTGTAACTTTCCCGCACCAATAAAGAGAACGATATTCTTGTGTCTTACAGTTCTCATGAACATTATCTCCGTTTCGAAGTCTTCTAGAGACTTGGAAAAACCTACAGCCACCATCTTCTTTACAGCTACAGTGATATTTCTGTAGAAAGCCTTGTAAACGAATCCAGATGCTCCGGATCCAATTAGTTCTCCAGTCATCACTTCATCTTCATCTATTTCCCATACGTTTGTCAGCACTGTCACTTCATTTCGCAAAGCACGTTCGCTCTTTCTTTTTCTGTTGAGCAGTAAGAGATAAGCTGTTGCACCAGATGAAACTAATGCTACGACTAGAATAATTCCTGCTCCTATCAACCAATAGGTAGGATATTGGCATGTAGAACCGGTAAATCCAACAAAGCATTGACAGGCCGGTCTCATACTTCCTTCGTTGAAATCTGGTACACACTTGCCGTATTTGCAGCGATCTACACTGCACATGCTGCATTCTTCAATATTTCTAGCTCCTGTACTAATTGTTGTTACACCATTGGGACATTGAACGCATTCTGGATCAGAAAATATCGTCTCTCTATAATATCCCTTTTTACAAAAATGACAAGATATCTCTGATATGTTAGATGAGGTAAATCCAGCTGGACATCTGACTGTTAAATAATAGATCCTGCTTTTTAATGTGTCAAGCATGAGCAGAAATCCTCTCCAAATGAAAGATTTTGGTAAAGATGTTTTCCGTGTTGAAGTGTCTACAAGATCGTTATCTGCTATAAGATGCCACGTTTTGTCCTGTACAATGAACAGCCACGTTTGCAATCTCATTATATGGTATGCGAAACCGCTTCTTGTGTCTAGTTCTGTACTCTGTATAGTGATTAGCAGTTGACCTGGTGTTGAAGCGGCAGAACAATAGCATTCCGAACTGTTTGAGAAATTAGGTCCTATATTGTCAGTTATCAGTTCTGACCATCTCTCTGAGTTGACATCAAATACCCAAACATCATTTAGACATTCTTCGGAAGCATTCATTCCGCCAAATACATACATTTTAGACTGCATTACAGTTGCTGCGTGATTAAAACGAGCGCTAGGTCGAACAGAATGAGTTATGTCTCGGTCCGCTTGTCTCCACTTAAACATTGGTTGAAGTTGAATTATCCATGCGTCATCAAACGTAGCATTTAAGGATGAATTAGAATTCCTTCCACCAAAGAGAATGGCAGAAGTTTTATTAACTGAAACGAATGACATCAAAGAGCGAGGAATTATTGAAGGCAATTCCAATAATCTTATTTCGTTGTCAGTATTATTATAGATCCACGCTTGCATAATTTTTTTATCGTTTTGATTGCGAAGTGCTACAAAGCAACAGCTATCAAACCAGGAGCTAACTTCGTATCCGTCCTTTGCCACATCCAGAATAGTACTGAAAACATCTTTTTTCGACCACTGCATGCTTCTTAGATCTAAGTTCCAAATATATGAACTCGAGGAAACTTGTTCAAGTTCATCTGTAAATGGTTGGGCTAATGTGAGATAGTTCTCTTTCAAAGTGTAGGTTGATAGTTCTATAGCATCAGGGTGAAGGTCTGGCAGTGACAATATTTGCCATATCCACACTTTAACTTCATAGATAAATTTCCAAACTTGTGATATTCCGGATATTGCCTCGTATGTAAAGACGACGATTGTCTTTTGATCTTCAACTAAGCTCGTATGTACATTATACCTTTTACCGGGAATGTTGCCTACAACATCTTCAATAATACATTCATTACTTTTCAGATTGAAATTTAGTACTTTTTTAGTAAAAATGTTGAATACGATAAAATTGCTGTTTTTCGTTGTAACAGCACTATGGAATGTTTGTGGTAATGACTCGTCGCCAATTAATGGCAGAGGATATCGAACTGCAGTTATATATTTCCATGCCTCGTTTTCAAAAGTCCACAACGTTTGTTTGACCGGATTATAAAGAACGATTTTACCTGAATAGGAAGAAGCTGTAAACTTGCCTGCAGAATGTGACGTTTCTTTAATGTTAGATTTGATGTGAGTCCACTCGTAGCTTTCAGTGCCTTCTCGATTTACACATCGCACTGCGTGCATAGAACTTCTAAAGTCGGAAGAATAGAGCAAGACAAAAGCAGACTGATTGCATAAGCAATTAGTTTGTGACTGAAAAGCTAGAACCGCAGCGACCTCATTGTCATCAAAATTGAAATAGAAACGAGAATAACCGTGCAGTTGCGTTTCCTGCCAGTTCAGCGATACTGTGTCAAATACCCAGGCCTGTCTGGGGATAGAGAAATTATCAAACATATAACCGAATTGAAATGCAACAATCTTGGAGCAAAATTGAATCAAAAGAGGACTTGATTCTATTGGAGGAAAGTCTCCATTATCTACGTTCTGCCACGAGTTGGTGTCTAGAGTGTACAACCAGTTTGCAAATATGCCATCCTCGTTGCTTTCTTGTAAACCTGTGTCCTCTGATCCTGAAATGAGTAAATGGTGTCGCTTTCGGTTTCCAATCTCGACGCTGTAAGCTACCTTTCCATAGGACACTGATTCTACGTATGGTTCATTGATGATCCAGCCGTGAAATGTTTGCCATCCTCTTGTGTTCATGTCAAATTCTCCAAATGTAGATGTGATGATCTCACATTTAAACGATATCGTCGTTGTTAACCTGTTATCGTGGGATCTTTTGTTTCGCTTGCGTAAGCTTTGAAATTGCCCAACAGATAGACATAAACTGATGATAAGTATTGACATTATTGTAGTTGTTATAGATACTTGCTTTGCACGACAACTTCTCAACATTTTGAAAACACACCTTTGATTTCGTTTTCAGACACCGTCAGATGGTCAAGTAAAGTTTGAGAAATGCACTTACTTTGTGCGTCTCCGGATATCTGTACTTTGTCTTTACTCTGGCGGTCTGAAATAGTTAGATATCTGAGATTTGGAGAAGGTATCTGTTGTATAGAGCTCTTCGTACGCTGGGAAACGAGAGACGCTTAAACGTCTGATCAAATCCCCTTTATATAGCAATATGTAGACTGAGTAGAGCTTTTATATCAATGTGGAATTTGAATCATTGTTATGAAACTAGATTGTTGAATATAACAGTTTTTAATTGCTGTAATCAAATGGCTACCTAGACGTGTTGGGATAGCGTTGTGGCCGTGTTCACATGAAATCACCTATTGATAAATGATAAGAACAAATGTAACTGAAAAGCGTTATTGCAAATGCAATTTCAAAACAGGTCAAACTACGCTATTAATTAAAGATCACCGCTTGCAGGATCACGATATTCAGTTAATTGAATGAATTTTGCTGTACTCACTGAGACAAATCATTATTTTATTAATTTATATAAACTCTTAACAAGATTATCAACAGTCTTTTCAAATGCTCGTCGATATTAGATAGATTTAGCGAAATTTTAGGTCATGTTATCAGGTATGTATTACACTATAGGCAATACTTTCAGGCTTTCAATTTTATACAGGATGCTTTCAGTTCTTCTTAATTAGATTTGAAAGCCAACACGAGGTATTTAGAAAGTGACTCATCATTTTTGACAATTTTGTCATACATTTATATCTACATCACCAACTTTGTTACAAATTTGCTATCAAGTTATTGATGAGAATGTATTAATGCATATGAATCGTGTTTAGTATTACTTAAATTGTGGTTGGGAAGTGCTATCAAGGTAAATTACAGAGAATATCAAGGTATTCCGAAAATTACTAGCTGAAACGATTATAGATTTGCAGTAGTATCAGGTGTTATCAGGTGTTAGCCTATGGAAGTGAGATGTAAGACTTCGAAAAAGCTTCCGTCGCTAACTGGTAAACATGTCTTTCGTAGCAGGAATTAGACGTGGCTTAGAGATGAACAACAGAGAGTCATGCAGTAACAAACGTATTGGGAAATTGGTCTCTAGAAGCATAATAGAAAATGAAGAAAGTAAGTTACATTTAAATTCGAGAACATTGCATTCGGCAAATGAAATATTGTAATGGGCCGGTCATTATTAAGTGTTTGATGATTGGCAAAATTGTTGGGGGGCATAAGGTCGGAATGCAGTAATTTGCAGGGTCACAACGCATTTAGGTCATCTTTCGGTTGAGGTCCATTTCCTTGTGTTGAAGCTAAAAACCCAAAGATCATTTAGACATGCCAAAGAAGCATATTGTCTTCTAAATACATACATTTTGGACTGCATCATGACCGCTGCGTGATGAACACCGATCCTAGGCCGAACCGAATAAGCTACGTCTCGACAGCATTGTCTTCACTGAAACTTTGGCTCAAGATGCATTATCCATGTGTCATTAAAACTGAAGTCCGATTTAGTTCCGCCAAATAAAATGGGACTAGTTTCATTGGTGGCAACAAATGACATTGCTGATCGAGCTCTTATTGACGACGTTGATGTCAACAAACTCCATTCGTTATCAGAAGCATTAAAGAGCCACGTATCTATGTTGTTGTGGTGTAGATTTTGTCGAAAGTGCAACGTAACAACAGATACCGATTCAGCAGCTAGCGTCGTAAGAACTTATATAGGAAAATTTCTTTATAATTTTGAACCACCACTGCATGCTTGTTAAATCTAAATTCCATACCATTGCACCAAATGAAAGCTGATCAGGTACATCTTGTAATAATGTCGAAAAAGTCAAATAATTGCTCTTTAGATCATAGTTTGTCCTTGTTTGAAAAGATGGTGCAAAATGAGAATTAGGAAATATTTTCCAAATCCAAATTTTGATTTTCGTAGAAGAATTTCCAAACTCGTGTTCTACTGAAACGCCAATTTGCTGTAAAAACCATGATTGTATTGTGGTCTATAATTCAAAGCGCTGGACACGACTTCATTATACCAACTTTCGGGAATGTCGCCTAGTATGTTTTCTATAGTGTACTCGTTACTGTCGAGATCAAACATGAGTACCTTCTTATCACGAATTTTGAATAAGACGTAACTAATGCTGTCTGTTGCAAATGCACAAGCGAATGTCCATGATTTCGAAATATCTTGAAATTGCTGTAAGTGATTTGGTATTGTACTCGCATGTCTCCATGTCTCGTTTTCAAACTCTTACAGGGTTCCTATAGCGGGAACGTACAGAACAATAGCAGAGGCGGCGGAGATAAAGGTTTCGAGGGGCGACAGACCTCCCAATATTTGAATTGGGGTCTGAGATCTCCCAATAATTGGATCTCCGTAAATGAGACCTTGTACTTCAGCAATATGTTTGCCAATCCGATCACCAGCTAGGCCACACGCACACATCATGGACTCCTTCAACCGTGCCCTGCCAGGTATGCAACGCCCACCATGTGGATACGGGCATTTGGGGATTCTATATCGACGCAGACTCCGGGAAGTTGGTAAGCGACAGTCTCATGAAGAGGGCGCAATAGCTGTCGATTAGAGGTATTTTTCGGGAGCAAAATAGGTGTGCATGCAAGCTGAACAAGAATTTGAGAAGGAACACGACTAGATGACTGTTCACTCTTACATGTGCACAAAGAGTTACTGAATAACATAAACTTGATAGACGTTGCGACCGATTTTGTTTCTTGTACCGACGAGCGACTATGGTACTTGGGGGCCTTAGTACTAGTGCTTGGCAATTGTTTTACAGGAATCATGTATTGTGTTTGGTATTAGATTTATTTTATAATGGATATCGCAATCGTTTAAAAATTCGTAAGCTATTGAAAGCCTGTAAAGACTGCGGCTTCTCAAACAAGCTGATGGTCACGTGACTCTGGGAATTTGTTGGCGGCACCCCAATCTGTAAGAGCTTCCGCCGCCCCTGAATAGCGTTTGAAAAGGAGGAAACTAGTCTTACCTGAGAGCGTCCAACTCAAAGCTGCTGAGCATTAGATTCGAAGCGTAAGAGAACCCATTCGTAACTTTCAGTATATTTTCAACCAACGCATCGCAATTCGTGTATCGTCTTTCGAAAAGGAAGGAAATTAGACAAGATGAAAGCAGACGAATTGCACCAGCAATTAGAGCGTGATTGTTTAAAAGGAACGGCAGCGACATCATAAGGGTCTCGAATTCTCCATTTAGGAGCATACCCATCTACTTTGGTCTTCTGTCAGTAAAAGAAACTGTGTCGAAAATCCACTCTTTGCTTGAGTCGGGAACTTTTTGAAACTCGTCAAATTCTAAGACAATAATCTCAGAGCACAGTTTAATCATGACATTACGTTTGGATGGTGAGGGAAAATCATCGTTATTCACTTTTTGCCAGTAGTTGGTGTCCATGTATTTCAACCAGTTTTCAAAGCTGTTCGAGATGAAATTTAAAAATGAGAAGTCCTTTCTTTGTAAAATCAGCAAATGCTGCCGTTTTCCGTTTTCAGGGTTGCCGTTGTATGCGACCTTTCCATATGTGATTCCTTGAGGCTCATTAACGTTCAAATTTGCGAAACTTTGCGATCCTCTTGTGTTCAGATCGAAATGAAAAAGTCACTTCCACGTCTAATAACCTTATTTTAGTAGATCCCCTAAATTTTGACTCGTCATCTTGTGACCTCTTGTCGTGTTCCTTGCAGCTATCAATTTCCCAACTGATAGACACAAAGTTATGACAAAAGTAAACAGCATTGTCTAAAGATCTTCAAGATATACTTGCTTCAAACTTTTGAAAACGTAAACTTGATGTCGACTTTAGATATCATCAGATTATTCGATAAATATTGAGAGTTGTGCTATGTTTGTGCTTACCCAGATCTCTGTACAGTGCGTTCTCACTATCAGTTTGACATGAAATATTTGTTAATACTTCTCACAATGTACATTGTTGCCCAGTTGATGGAAAGTAGAAGACAAATGAATAGTGTCTTCAAACGTCGCTACAGAAACACACGGAATGAATATATAATGTTTGCGTGTATTTCAACCCAGAATGTAGTAAATCGTTATAGAAATTTATTGTTAAATATCTACAGAAAGTAAATAGTAGAAATAGCCCTTTTGAGATGCTGCAATTGCATGGATGCCACATGCTGATAACTTAAGCGTCGTGTTACCCAAATAACGTAATATTCGCATTTACCCAATAATCTCAATATATCGTGACAATAGAATATACCCTGAATATACATTTTAGAAAAATCTAGCGGAATTTATATTTGTTTTTCTCAGGCAAATATATTAGCACAAATTCTCACTGATAGCAGCGTACAAACCTCGACATCAGTGCACTACATATATAAACTACATGAAATGTTTTATTAAGTAAATTGTAATGTAGATGAAAATGTGTAATGGCTTTGGTTCAAACGCGAAAGAGACTCCTTTTTTTCGTGTTAATGTACTGTACTCCTAAAGAATGACTTGCACCAAAATCAATCATCTCTCAGGTGAAAACTGTCACTTTTTGAGACAACAATTTGCAACCGTTTACTGCAGACTTTTACCTTAATGAAGAAATAGAAAGCATTGAAATTTCCTGCGCCGGCGCATTTAGTATCCGTATAAGAAGGTAGATGTAATTGCTGGCTAGCTAGGAAGACCGATACCTGAGCACTTTTCAAGGTAAGAATTGCGAGACATATGGTGGCATGTTTTGATTTGTTGATTTAAGGAAACTGGGGCGCCAAACAGTACCATGCAACTAGCGACACGATCATGGAGCCTCAAGAGGAGACCCTTCTAAGATTACGTAGTTCATAGATCATGTTTCGCTGCATTTAGGGTACGTTATGATCTAGCACATAGTATATTGTCAACTGTGTACGGTCGCGCGTCACTTATTTATATTCATGTATGAATGTGTTAGATCAGTCGATCTAGTAAAAACCTTTGATTAGTATAAATATAATATTATAAATAAGTTAATTACTTTAATTAACCGTTACTACTGGTAAAAGATTTTTGGTATCAATTAAGTTGTGAGATTAGTTATTCTAGTAAACAATTTTAATTGATTTGAATATTTGTTTATAAGTAACGTAATTAATTTAAGTAACCGTTATCTACTAGTAAAATATCTTAAGCTTCTCTTAGAATGCCATAACTTTAGAATCTGAGGTTTCGATTATCTGAGAAAGATCATAATTTTTTGCTGATTACTGGCATAAATGTCTATAACCAATCATCTACAATCGCCTTTTATAGGCAACTTAGTTTCCGGTTTTACATTTATTTAATTAATTATGAAACTGCATGGTTACTATCAAAATATGACTATACTTAAGCATGGTGAGTCATGAAAGGAAACTAAATGAGAAGCCGAAAAGGCACAGCATGAGGTGATGTCTTACTACACTAAATTGCTAGAAAGAAAAAGTTCCATAGTATACTTTTGCCTAAAAAGGGCGGGAATAGTGGACGGTTGCTCTCCACCTGTTGTCCATAAGTGTTCTATTTGGCATATGGTTGATGAAGAATTGCGTTGCATAACACACAAAAGAATTGGTTTGTAGATCAACAGTTTAATTTTATCTCTTTAAATTTTAATTAGTTAACAAGATATAAGTTGATTTCGTAGCTGAAAGTACTACATTACCATGTTTGCATGACCAAATCCAAATTCAAAACAAATATAATTATTGCCGTTTTTAATGATACACTAAGATACACTACTTTCATGAAGTTGACTAATGGCAGCAAAAGTATTCTGCTCCTAACTGCAATACAATAATCTACATGTTCATTTCTATAGACATTTAAGTTGCGAAATAATTTGACTGAATGAAAGTCTGTCTGATGGTCTGGGTGACCAACAGTATTTCATAATGCTTGCTAACGGCTGTGGACAATCTTGAGGAATTACAGGTCTTTGCTTTGCAACCACAGCGTCGGTCACTTCGTAATCGAAACTGTATTGATCGAATGGAAGCTGTCTTGTCCAGATTTCCCACAACACAATTCCAAAACTGCAAAATACAAAAACGGATATTATTATTTAGATGCTTATATCTTGTTAATTAAACTGTAATACCAGTAACCTGTAAACGTCAACTGCGGTACCGTATGGCTCTCGAAGAGTAAATTCTGGAGCTCGCCATCTTGCAGTTCCAACACCGGCGAAAGATAAACCTTCTCGCTTGTGAAGCAGAGAAATATGCTGGGGATTTGAGCCAATCTGGCGTCTAATCCGCTGTTTATCGTTTCGTTTAAAGTTACCGTTGACGGTTCTCCCTAAACCGAAATCAGCCACTTTAACAATCCAGTCTTTGCTTACAAGTAGATTATCGCTTTTCAGATCTCGATGTATTCGAGGCGGTTCTAACGTGTGAAGAAAATACATACCTCTTGCTGAATCCATGGCAAATTTTATCTTACGCTTACAGTTGATATCAATCGATAAATCGTATAGTACATTTCTTAAAGATCCACGTTCCATGTATTCCATGACAAGGAAAGGAACGTCTCCAGGTTGTAACTTTCCCGCACCAATAAAGAGAACGATATTCTTGTGTCTTACAGTTCTCATAAACATTATCTCCGTTTCGAAGTCTTCTACAGATTTGGAAAAACCTACAGCCACCATCTTCTTTACAGCTACAGTGATATTTCTGTAGAAAGCTTTGTAAACGGATCCAGAAGCTCCAGATCCAATTAGTTCTCCAGTCATCACTTCATCTTCATCTATTTCCCATACGTTCGTCAACACTGTCACTTCATTTTGCAAAGCACGTTCGTTCTTTCTTTTTCTGTTGAGCAGTAAGAGATAAGCTGTTGCACCAGATGAAACTAATGCCACGACTAGAATAATTCCTGCTCCTATCAACCAATAGGTAGGATATTGGCATGTAGAACCGGTAAATCCAACGAAGCATTGACAGGCCGGTCTCATACTTCCTTCGTTGAAATCTGGTACACACTTGCCATATTTGCAGCGATCTATACTGCACATGCTGCATTCTTCAATATTTCTAGCTCCTGTGCTAATTGTTGTTACACCATTAGGACATTGAACGCATTCTGGATCAGAAGCTATCGTCTCTCTGTAATATCCCTTTTTACAAAAATGACAAGATATCTCTGATATGTTAGATGAGGTAAATCCAGCTGGACATCTGACTGTTAAATAAAAGATCCTTCTTTTTAATGTGTCAAGCATGAGAAGAAATCCTCTCCAAAAGAAAGATTTTGGTAAAGAAGTTTTGTGTTTTGAAATGTCTACAAATTTGGTTTCCGCTATAAGATGCCACGTTTTGGCCTGTACAATGAACAGCCACGTTTGAAATCTCTCTATATTGTATGCGAAACCGCTACTTGTGTCTAGGTCTATACTTTCTACAGTGATTAGCAGTTGACCTGGTGTTGAAGCGGCAGAACAATAGCATTCTGAACTGTTTGAGAAATTAGGTCCTATATTGTCAGCTGTCAGTTCTGACCATCTCTCTGTGTTAACATCGAATACCCAAACATCATTTAGACATTCTTCGGAAGCATTCATTCCGCCAAATACATACATTTTAGACTGCATTACAGTCGCTGCGTGATTAAAACGAGCGCTAGGTCGAACAGAATGAGCTACGTCTCCGTCCGCTTGTTTCCACTTAAACATTGGTTGAAGTTGAATTATCCATGCGTCATCAAATGTAGCATTTAAGACTGAATTAGAATTTCTTCCACCAAAAAGAATGGCAGAAGTTTTATTAACTGAAACAAATGACATCAAAGAGCGAGGAATTATTGAAGGCAATTCCAATAATCTTATTTCGTTGTCAGTATCATTATAGATCCACGCTTGCATAATTTTTTTATCGTTTTGATTGCGAAGTGCTACAAAACAACAGCTATCAAACCAGGAGCTAGCTTCGTATCCGTCCTTTGCCATATCCAGAATAGTACTGAAAACCTCTTTTTTCGACCACTCCATGCTTCTTAGATCTAAGTTCCAAATATATGAACTCGAGGAAACTTGTTCAAGTTCATCTATAAATGGTTGGACTAATGTGAGATAGTTCTCCTTGAAAGTGTAGGTTGATAGTTCTATAGAATCAGGGTAATCGTCTGGCTGTGGCAATCTTTGCCATATCCACAGTTTAACGTCATAGATAAATTTCCAAACTTGTGATATTCCGGATATTGCCTCGTATGTAAAGACGACGATTGTCTTTTGATCTTCAACTAAGCTCGTATGTATATTATACCTTTTACCGGGAATGTTGCCTACAACATCTTCAAGAATACATTCATTACTTTTCAAATTGAAATTTAGTACTTTTTTAGTAACAATGTTGAATACGATAAAATTGCTGTTTTTCGTTGTAACAGCACTATGGAATGTTTGTGGTAATGACTCGTCGCCAATTAATGGCAGAGGATATCGAACTGCAGTTATATATTTCCATGCCTCGTTTTCAAAAGTCCACAACGTTTGTTTGACCGGATTATAAAGAACGATTTTACCTGAATAGGAAGAAGCTGTAAACTTGCCTGCAGAATGTGACGTTTCTTTAATGTTAGATTTGATGTGAGTCCACTCGTAGCTTTCAGTGCCTTCTCGATTTACACATCGCACTGCGTGCATAGAACTTCTAAAGTCGGAAGAATAGAGCAAGACAAAAGCAGACTGATTGCATAAGCAATTAGTTTGTGACTGAAAAGCTAGAACCGCAGCGACCTCATTGTCATCAAAATTGAAATAGAAACGAGAATAACCGTGCAGTTGCGTTTCCTGCCAGTTCAGCGATACTGTGTCAAATACCCAGGCCTGTCTGGGGATAGAGAAATTATCAAACATATAACCGAATTGAAATGCAACAATCTTGGAGCAAAATTGAATCAAAAGAGGACTTGATTCTATTGGAGGAAAGTCTCCATTATCTACGTTCTGCCACGAGTTGGTGTCTAGAGTGTACAACCAGTTTGCAAATATGCCAGCCTCGTTGCTTGCTTGTAAACCTGTGTCCTCTGATCCTGAAATGAGTAAATGGTGTCGCTTTCGGTTTCCAATCTCGACGCTGTAAGCTACCTTTCCATAGGACACTGATTCTACGTATGGTTCATTGATGCTCCAGTCGTAAAATGTTTGCCATCCTCTTGTGTTCATGTCAAATTCTCCAAATGTAGATGTGATGATCTCACATTTAAACGATATCGTCGTTGTTAACCTGTTATCGTGGGATCTTTTGTTTCGCTTGCGTAAGCTTTGAAATTGCCCAACAGATAGACATAAACTGATGATAAGTATTGACATTATTGTAGTTGTTATAGATACTTGCTTTGCACGACAACTTCTCAACATTTTGAAAACACACCTTTGATTTCGTTTTCAGACACCGTCAGATGGTCAAGTAAAGTTTGAGAAATGCACTTACTTTGTGCGTCTCCGGATATCTGTACTTTGTCTTTACTCTGGCGGTCTGAAATAGTTAGATATCTGAGATTTGGAGAAGGTATCTGTTGTATAGAGCTCTTCGTACGCTGGGAAACGAGAGACGCTTAAACGTCTGATCAAATCCCCTTTATATAGCAATATGTAGACTGAGTAGAGCTTTTATATCAATGTGGAATTTGAATCATCGTTATGAAACTAGATTGTTGAATATAACAGTTTTTAATTGCTGTAATCAAATGGCTACCTAGACGTGTTGGGATAGCGTTGTGGCCGTGTTCACATGAAATCACCTATTGATAAATGATAAGAACAAATGTAACTGAAAAGCGTTATTGCAAATGCAATTTCAAAACAGGTCAAACTACGCTATTAATTAAAGATCACCGCTTGCAAGATCACGATATTCAGCTAATTGAATGAATTTTGTTGTAATCACTGAGACAAATCATTATTCTATTAATTTATATAAACTCTTAACGAGATTATCAACAGTCTTTTCAAATGCTCGTCGATATTAGATAGATTTAGCGAAATTTTAGGTCATGTTATCAGGTATGTATTACATGATAGGCAATACTTTCAGGCTTCCAATTTTATACAGGATGCTTTCAGTTCTTCTTAATTAGATTTGAAAGCCAACACGAGATATTTAGAAAGTGACTCATCATTTTTGACAATTTTGTCATACATTTATATCTACATCACCAACTTTGTTACAAATTTGCTATCAAGTTATTGAGGAGAATGCATTAATGCATATGAATCGTGTTTAGTATTACTTAATTATGGTTGGGAAGTGCTATCAAGGTAAATTACAGAGAATATCAAGGTATTCCGAAAATTACTAGCTGAAAACGATTATGGATTTGCAGTAGTATCAGGTGTTAGCCTATGGAAGTGAGATGTAAGACTTCGAAAAAGCTTCCGTCGCTAACTGGTAAACATGTCTTTCGTAGCAGGAATTAGACGTGGCTTAGAGATGAACAACAGAGAGTCATGCAGTAACAAACGTATTGGGAAATTGGTCTCTAGAAGCATAATAGAAAATGAAGAAAGTAAGTTACATTTAAATTCGAGAACATTGCATTCGGCAAATGAAATATTGTAATGGGCCGGTCACTATTAAGTGTTTGATGATTGGCAAAATTGTTGGGGGGCATAAGGTCGGAATGCAGTAATTTGCAGGGTCACAACGCATTTAGGTCATCTTTCGGTTGAGGTCCATTTCCTTGTGTTGAAGCTAAAAACCCAAAGATCATTTAGACATGCCAAAGAAGCATATTGTCTTCTAAATACATACATTTTGGACTGCATCATGACCGCTGCGTGATGAACACCGATCCTAGGCCGAACCGAATAAGCTACGTCTCGACAGCATTGTCTTCACTGAAACTTTGGCTCAAGATGCATTATCCATGTGTCATTAAAACTGAAGTCCGATTTAGTTCCGCCAAATAAAATGGGACTAGTTTCATTGGTGGCAACAAATGACATTGCTGATCGAGCTCTTATTGACGACGTTGATGTCAACAAACTCCATTCGTTATTAGAAGCATTAAAGAGCCACGTATCTATGTTGTTGTGGTGTAGATTTTGTCGAAAGTGCAACGTAACAACAGATACTGTTTCAGCAGCTAGCGTCGTAAGAACTTATATAGGAAAATTTCTTTATAATTTTGAACCACCACTGCATGCTTGTTAAATCTAAATTCCATATAATTGCACCAAATGAAAGCTGATCAAATACATCTTGTAATAATGTCGAAAAAGTCAAATAATTGCTTTTTAGACCATGTTTTGTCTTTGTGTTGAAAAGATGGTGCAAAATGAGAATTAGGAAATATTTTCCAAATCCAAATTTTGATTTTGTAGAAGAATTTCCAAACTCGTGTTCTACTGAAACGCCAATTTGCTGTAAAAACCATGATTGTATTGTGGTCTATAATTCAAAGCGCTGGACACGACTTCATTATACCAACTTTCGGGAATGTCGCCTAGTATGTTTTCTATAGTGTACTCGTTACTGTCGAGATCAAACATGAGTACCTTCTCATCACGAAGTTTGAATAAGACGTAACTAATGTTGTCTGTCGCAAATGCACAAGCGAATGTCCATGATTTCGAAATATCTTGAAATTGCTGTAAGTGATTTGGTATTGTACTCGCATGTCTCCATGTCTCGTTTTCAAACTCTTACAGGGTTCCTGTAGCGGGAACGTACAGAGCAATAGCAGAGGCGGCGGAGATAGGGGTTTCGAGGGGCGACAGACCTCCCAATATTTGAATTGGGGTCTGAGATCCCCCAATAATTGGATCTCCGTAAATGGGACCTTGTACTTCTGCAATATGTTTGCCAATCCAATCACCAGCTAGGCCACGCGCACACATCATGGACTCCTTCAACCGTGCCCTGCCAGGTATGCAACGCCCACCATGTGGATACGGACATTTCAAGGGCGTTCTATTCTGAGGCAGACTCCGGGAAGTTGGTAAGCGACAGTCTCATGAAGAGGGCGCACCAGCTGTCGATTAGAGGTATTTTTCGGGAGCAAAATAGGTGTGCATGCAAGCTGAACAAGAATTTGAGAAGGAACACGAATAAATGACTTCACTCTTACATGTGCACAAAGAGTTACTGAATAACATAAACTTGGTAGACGTTGCGACCGATTTGTTTCTTGTACCGACCAGCAAATAAGGTACTTGGGGGCCTTAGTACTAGTGCTTGGCAATTGTTTTACCGGAATCATGTATTGTGTTTGGTATCAGATTTATTTTATAATGGATATCGCAATCGTTTAAAAATTCGTAAGCTATTGAAAGCCTGTAAAGACTGTAGCTTCTTAAACAAGCTGATGGTCACGTGACTCTGGGAATTTGTTGGCGGCACCCCAATCTGTAAGAGCTTCCGCCGCCCCTGAATAGCGTTTGAAAAGGAGGAAACTAGTTTTACCTGAGAACGTCCAACTCAAAGATGCTGAGTATTAGATTCGAAGCGTAAGAGAACCCATTCGTAACTTTCAGTATATTTTCAACCAACGCATCGCAATTCGTGTATCGTCTTTCGAAAAGGAAGAAAATTAGACAAGATGAAAGCAGACGAATTGCACCAGCAATTAGTGCGTGATTGTTTAAAAGGAATGGCAGCGACATCATAAGGGTCTCGAATTCTTCATTTAGGAGCATACCCATCTACTTTGGTCTTCTGTCAGTAAAAGAAACTGTGTCGAAAATCCACTCTTCGCTTGAGTCGGAAACTTTTTGAAACTCGTCAAATTCTAAGACAATAATCTCAGAGCACAGTTTAATCATGACATGATTTTTGGATGGTGAGGGAAAATTTTCGGTATTCACTTTTCGCCAGGAGTTGGTGTCCATGTATTTCAAAAAGATTTCAAAGCTGTTCGAGATGAATTTTGAAAGTCCTTTCTTTGTAAAATCAGCAAATGCTGCCGTTTTCCGTTTTCAGGGTTGCCGTTTGCGACCTTTTCATATGTGATTCCTTGAAGCTCATTAATGTTCCAACTTGCGAAACTTTGCGATCCTCTTGTGTTCAGATCGAAATGAAAAAGTCACTTCCACGTCTAATAACCTTATTTTAGTAGATCCCCTAAATTTTGACTCGTCATCTTGTGACCTCTTGTCGCGTTCCTTGCAGCTATCAATTTTCCAACTGATAGACACAAAGTTATGACAAAAGTAAACAGCATTGTCTAAAGATCTTCAAGATATACTTGCTTCAAACTTTTGAAAACGTAAACTTGATGTCGACTTTAGATATCATCAGATTATTCGATAAATATTGAGAGTTGTGCTATGTTTGTGCTTACCCAGATCTCTGTACAGTGCGTTCTCACTATCAGTTTGACATGAAATATTTGTTAAAACTTCTCACAATGTACAGTGTTGCAAAGTTGATGGAAAGTAGAAGACAAATAAACTGTGTCTTCAAGCTCCGCTACAGAAACACGATTGAATAAATATATAGGGTTTCCGTTTATTTCAACCCAGAATGTAGTAAATCGTTATAGAAATTTATTGTTGAATAGGTAGAGAAAGAAAATACTGGAAAAAGCCGTTTTGAGATGATGCAATTGCATGGATGCCACGTACTGATAACTTAAGCGTCGTGTTACCCAAATAACGTAATATTCGCATTTACCCAATAATCTCAATATATCGTGACAATAGAATATACCCTGAATATACATTTTAGAAAAATCTAGCGGAATTTATATTCATTTTTCCCAAGCAAATATATTAGCACAAATTCTCACTAATAGCAGCGTACAAACCTCGACATCAGTGCACTACATATATAAACTACATAAAATGTTTTATTAAGTAAATTGTAATGTAGATAAAAATGTGTAATGGCTTTGGTTCAAACGCGAAAGAGACTCCTTTTTTTCGTGTTAATGTACTGTACTCCTAAAGAATGACTTGCACCAAAATCAATCATCTCTCAGATGAAAACTGTCACTTTTTGAGAAAACAATTTGCAACCGTTTACTGCAGACTTTTACCTTAATAAAGAAATAGGAAGCATTGAAATTTCCTGCGCCGGCTCATTTAGTACCCGTATAAGAAGGTAGATGTAATTGCTGGCTAGCTAGGAAGACTGATACCTGAACACTTTTCAAGGTAAGAATTGCGAGACATATGATGGCATGTTTTGATTTGTTGATTTAAGGAAACTGGGGCGCCAAACAGTACCATGCAACTAGCGACACGATCATGGAGCCTCAAGAGGAGACCCTTCTAAGATTACGTAGTTCATAGATCATGTTTCGCTACATTTAGGGTACGTTATGATCTAGCACATAGTATATTGTCAACTGTGTACGGTCGCGCGTCACTTATTTATATTCATGTATGAATGTGTTAGATCAGTCGATCTAGTAAAAACCTTTGATTAGTATAAATAGAATATTATAAATAAGTTAAATACTTTAATTAACCGTTACTACTGGTAAAAAGATTTTTGGTATCAATTAAGTTGTGAGATTAGTTATTCTAGTAAACAATTTTAATTGATTTGAATATTTGTTTATAAATAACGTAATTAATTTAAGTAACCGTTATCTACTAGTAAAATATCTTAAGCTTCTCTTAGAATGCCATAACTTTAGAATCTGAGGTTTCGATTATCTGAGAAAGATCATAATTTTTTGCTGATTACTGGCATAAATGTCTATAACCAATCATCTACAATCGCCTTTTATAGGCAACTTAGTTTCCGGTTTTACATTTATTTAATTAATTATTAAACTGCATGGTTACTAGCAAAATGTGATTATACTTAAGCATGGTGAGTCATGAAAGGAAACTAAATGAGAAGCCGAAAAGGCACAGCATGAGGTGATGTCTTACTACACTAAATTGCTAGAAAGAAAAAGTTGCTTAGTATAATTTTGCCTAAAAAAGGCGAGAATACTGGACGGTTGCTCTCCACCTGTTGTCCATAAGTGTTCTATTTGGCATATGATTGATGAAGAATTGCGTTGCATAACACACAAAAGAATTGGTTTATAAATCAACAGTTAATATTATCTCTTTAAATTTTTAATTAGTTAACAAGATATAAGTTGATTTTGTAGCCGAAAGTACTACATTACCACGTTTGCATGACCAAATCCAAATTCAAAACAAATATAATTATTGCCGTTTTTAATGATACACTAAGCTACACTACTTTCATGAAGTTGACTAATGGCAGCAAAAGTATTCTGCTCCTAACTGCAATACAATAATCTACATGTTCATTTCTATAGACATTTAAGTATCGTAGTATCTTACATTTTTATCAGAAATAGAATTGTAAACACGTTTCTTCCACCACTGCATGCTTGTTAGATCTAAGTTTCACATAGCTGCAGTCTCTAGCTCTTGATCAGTGTCCATTATAAGAATTCAGGCACAAATGTAAAATAGTTGACTCTATGAGCATGAGTTGATGCTTCTAAAAGGGGAGGTACAAGGGCAGGACTTGGAAATCTTGTCCATGCCTAAAGTTTACGTTCGTAGATAAATTTTCACACTCTTGTTCCCTCAGGAGGAGAATCGCGTGTAAAATACGATGATTGTATTTCGATTTACAAAAACGCTGGACTCTACTTTGTACCGTTCATCAAGAATGCTGGCTACAACGTTTTCAATAATAATTTATTGCGTTTTAATCAAAATTAGTACTTTCTATTACTAATGTTGAAACAACGAAACGACTGTTTTTCTTTGCAAAAGCATAGCCAAATGTCTTGTAATTGTGAAGCGTAGTGAAATAGTCGCAAACGATAAGGAACTGCAGTTACATTTGTCCACATTATGTTTTCAAGCTTTCGCAACGTTTGTTGAGCCGGATCATAAAGAACGATGGTACTTGAATGGTAAGAAGCTATAAACGCGACCCGAAAACCTTACGGTTTTTAATGTTTGATTTGATGTGAATCCACTTGTAGCTTTCAGTTTCTTCTCAATTTGCATGTCGCACCTCGTACAGAGAACTTCTAAAGTAGAAGGAACGGAACAAGACGAATGCAGACTGATCGTAATGGCAATCGTTTTGTGCTAAAACGCGACAAGCGCAGATATTCTGGATTGCATGTGTCTGTGGTCTTAGGATTGTTCCAACCTGCTTGCTAACCACCGTCCCGGGTTAGAACCCAGACAGCCGATTACTAACCGGATGTCCGGGTACTTATCCGGCACTGATGTTGTCCTGGCGCGGAAATGGTCGACAGGGCTCAGTAAGACTCTGTTATTGCTCAGAAGTTTAGAAAGACCGAATTGAAGCGTTCAACCAGCGGAGTTATATGGAAGGAGCATGCCAACCGGATCATCTCGCACTTGAAGGACCCCACACACGACAAGGACAAGATTTTTTCGATACTATGTAAAGAAGAACCGTTTTGAACTCGTCGCAATAGCGTCTATTGACATAAGAGACGTTCTCGCTGTAAAGGTACTAAAGAAGGAAGAAGAAAGAAAAGTCAAGAAAGAAGAAAAGGTACTAAGAAAATTATTCAATTAGCTAAATAATAATTATAACTAATTTATATAACTTGCATTACATCATGTGATCATTACGTGGATAATCCATGCATGGTTGTTCGGTGACATTTTGTTGGTCGTTATATCTGACACAATGTTACCGTCAAGGTGTATGCTATTTGCTAAAGTGGCTTAGAGAGTCATGTAGTAATCAGTTCTTCATCCGGATTGCAGAGACCGAACAACTCGTTACTTAATCGTACAAATTGTTAACTTGTTAAAATTCAGGATGTTCCGTTTAAAATCGGGACGTCCGGTTAATTAACCGGCGTCCAGTTCATTAACCAGACATTTCTGCCAGTTGAGCAAAACTGTGTTAAACATTAACGCTTTCCTTAAGTTGGACGAGTTCGGAAATCTAAGATGATCGGCTTGCAAAGCAATAATATTGGTGTAAAGTTACATCATGGCAGGACATGAGAACAATGGAGGGAAATCGCCATTATCCACGTTTTGCCATGAGTTGGTGTTGGCGTTGTACAACCAGTTTGCAAAAATACCCGGTTAGTTTACGAAGTAAGAAAAAAGTTTATCTGCTCCTGAAATCAGTAGATGTTGCCATTTTTGGTTTCCGACTTTGACGCTGTATGTGATTCGTCCATATGTGGTTGCTATATAGGTTCATGCAATTGTCGAAAATTTGCCATCGTCTTGTGTTAATACTAAACGGAAAACATTTTTATTTTCTATTATCTCTTTGAGTAGGTGGCGTTGCAGTTACCTCGGTGTCTCGGGACCTTTGGTTTGGTTCCCTAAAGCTTTGAACTTGTCCAACCGATAGACAAAGACTGAAGATACGAGCTGACATCATTGTTCTTCTTAGAGATACTTGCTTTGCGCGACAATTCGTCGACATTTTGAAAACCCAGACTTAATGTCGATTATATAGAGACATTCAGATGTTCCGGTAGAGGTTTATAAATGCTTTTGCTCTGTGCGTATTCAGATATCTGTCCGCGTCGTTACTGTTGTCAAGAGCTGGTAGGCCGGTGGAAGATGAAAACCGAATAAACGCTTTTGTTTAATTTCAGTTTATATAGCAATGTGTATGGTAGAGCTTATATAGCAATATGGAATGTAACAAGTCTTAGTAAAATTATTTGTCGAATATCTTGATTCGGTGTTGTGGAGTATATATACTATAGATCATATGCACTTTGCTACAGAAAGTGATTTGCAGAAATAGCTATTTTCAAAATGCTTTAATTACATGGCTATACTTATACGTGTCATGTAACTCTTATAACTATTAGTTATTACATGGGTAGCTGGTGTTTATGGCATTTATTGACCCGAAGCCTCACGGGATTATCAAAGAGATAATTGACCGAGCCGGAGCGTGTTGTGTTATGTTTGGTAGCTAATGACTTGTGAAAGTTTGTATAAGAGAAAGGTGCTAATAGACTAAATGGCATTTACTGTATTGTATTCGAGCCTGATGTTTACTCTAAAATATTTCCGGGGTAAATTCTGTTGCTATGACAGTGGGTGGATTATCGGTTATATTCTACCTCCACGTGACCTGTACAAGCGCTGTAACTGGCTCATCTTGTGTACCCGACCACGCCCATATAATAATGACTCCTAGTATCAGACCGAGATCGTGAGCAATGCACGATAGCACATCTCTGCTGAGATGGATCCACTTGAATGTCTCTAAAGATGTTTAACTGAAGCTTAATGAAGTTGCTGTCCACGGAATTAAGTGCACTAGCGGGTGCGAGGACTAGTCGTGAATTACTACTAGATGTTCTTCATCAGCCAATATTGTATAGTATCCTATTTTAAAACGACTGTGGTACAACCACATTATCTTTGAGAATTGATATCTTCATTTGCACGATGCGCGAGTAGGTTCGAGTTTAACACTTCCCCACAAAAAGTGTTGTAGAGAAATTACTGTTTGGAAAATGCTCTAATTACATGGCTACTTACACGTCATGTAAGTGTTTTAGGGAAGTGTAGATGAAATTGATAAAACGTAGATAATATTAAAAAAAGTGAAAGAGTCGTATAATGCAATGTCAAAAGAAATCAGACAACGAAATCATAGACCAAATCTGCATTACAAGTTTTACCTAATTTAATAAGGTTTAGAACAGTTTTGTGTTTTGTCAAAACTACATATCTTGAAATAACTACTATATATGTTGAAATATCGTTTTCAAAGTGCAGCAACAAAATCTGTAATAAATTACCTCTTATGTAAGTATGATAACTGTTTCCTTATTTCAATAATTAAAACTGGTAACTGATGAAAGCTCTCTACCTCTACTGTTGTTGCAATACAATATAACTATGTCCACATCAGTACAGGCAGTATATTCACATTTACCATTCTGACCAACTGCAAGAAAGTGTCATAACCGTTGACATGTTAGTCACGGTCCTTTCGGTGTTCCTTTTGCGCGAAAATTTTGCTGACATCAATTTCGTAATCATCTCATTGTTCCGGGGGCGCACACTTTTATCTGGAGTTTGAGACGCTACAGAAACAACTCTGTTGGCATTCCAATCCCGCGAAAAATCACGGTTTATATCTTGGTAAGACTGTATCCTACACGCATTTGATCTTCAAGATTATAGTTATACAAACCGATTTGTGGAAAGGTTTACTGGTTACTTAACTAATATTGTTTGAGGTGTGGTAGGAAACTTACCTTAGTCTCGCTTCATAATTTCGCTTTTCTGGAATACGAAGCTCGTCAAAACATTGGTTGGAGAGTTTTTGCCGCTGGAATTATTTGCCTTGTCGCAATATATGTTGACAAATGACAAAATTGTAATGATACAAGTTGTTGCAATAGCATAGAAACTAATGTTAATAGTTTCTTGTGAACAAATGAGTTGCAGTTTTCAATTATACAGTGTAGCTTTAAGCTTTACTAAATGCATGGAGTAGCAAGCAATTTATGCTGCTTTTGAACTCCAAGATTGTCATTAGATGCTCTCGAGAGATTCAAGTTGCAAAATAACTTGACCGAATGAAGGTCTGTCTGATGGTCTGGGTGACCAGCAGTTCTTTATAATCATGGTTAACGGCTGTGGAAAATCTCGAGGAATCACAGGTCTTTCGTTAGCGATGACGGCGTCGGTGACTTGATAATCGAATCTGTATTGACCGAATGGAAGTAGTCTTGTCCAGACTTCCCACAGCACAATTCCAAAACTGACAATACAAAACGCTGATGTAACCATTTTTGCTCCTTAGATATGTTTAAGCTATGATACCTGTAAACGTCTACTGCGGTATCGTATGGTTCTCGAAGAGTCAATTCTGGAGCTCGCCATCTCGCGGTTCCAACACCTACATAAGACAAGCCATCTCGTTTTGGAAGTAGAGAAATATGTTGGGGATCTGAGCGATATCGCCACTTAATCCGTTGCCCGTTGATTCTTCTGGTGTTAACGTTAACAGCCCTACCTAAACCGAAATCAGCCACTTTAACAATCCAGTCTCTGCTTACCAGAAGATTATCGCTTTTCAGATCTCGATGTATTCGAGGCGGTTCCAATGTGTGAAGAAAATGCATACCTCTTGCTGAGTCCATGGCAAATGATAGCTTACGTTCATAGTCGATATCAATCGATAAATCGTATAGTACATTTCTTAGAGATCCTCGCTCCATATATTCCATGACAAGAAAAGGAACGTCTCCAGGTTGTGACTTTCCTGCACCGATGAAGAGAACGATATTCTTGTGTCTTACTGATCTCATAAACATTATTTCTGTTTCGAAGTCTTCTATAGACTTGGGAAAACCGACAGCCACCATTTTCTTTACAGCTACAGTGATATTTCTGTAGAAAGCTTTGTAGACAGACCCAGATGCACCAGATCCAAGTAGTTCTCCTGACGTTACTTCATCTTCATCTATTTGCCATGCATTGGTTAACACTGTTACTTCATCTCGCCAAGCACGCTCGCTATTCCTTTTTCAGTTTAGCACTAAAAAATATGCTGTTACACCAGCTGTAGATACAGCAACAAATAGAATTATTTCTGCTCCTATGAGAAAGTAGGTAGGATATTGGCATGTAGAACCTGTGAAACCGAAGTAACATCGACAGTTTGGTCGCAGAGTTCCATCACTGAAATGAGGTTCACACTTGCCGTATTTGCAACGATCGACATCGCACAGACTGCACTCTGAGATTTTGCGAGCTCCAATGTTAACGGTCGTTAAACCGTTTGGACACTGGACACAATCTGGATTAGCAAACAGTGTCTCTCTGTAAAATCCTTGTCTACAAAAATGACAAGGTCGCTCAGAAATATTAGAAGAGGAAAATCCAGCTGGACATCTGACTGCTAAATATCTGATATCAATGTCCAAAATGTCATACATGATAAGAAATCTTTTCCAATAAAAGGATTTTAGTAACATTCCGTTGATCAAATGTTTTGAATATTGGTTGACTTTAAAAGGTGCAATAAGGTACCACATTTTGACGTGTACAATAAACATCCATGTTTCTAGTCGGTCCTTTTTGTAACTGTGACTTGCATATGGGGTGTACACATACTTTACAGTGACTAATAGTTGACCTGGTGTTGAAGCGGCAGAATATTCACATACAGAAGCATTCGAAAGATTAGGTCCTCTATTGTCAGCTCTCAATTCTGACCATCTTTCTTTGGTAACATCAAACACCCAGAGATCATTTAGACATGTTTTTGAAGCATCTTTTCCACCAAATACATACATTTTAGACTCCATTATGACCACAGCGTGATTAAAGCGTGCGCTAGGTCGAACAGAATAGGCTGTATCTCCGGTAGCTTGTCTCCACTGTAGCATTGGGCGAAGGTGCATTATCCATGTTTCATTTAAGGCAGCAGCATTTGAATTGTTAATAAAAGTCTCTCCGCCAAAAACGATAGCTGTAGTTTCATTGACTGCAACAAATGACATAGATTCGCGAAGTTTTATTGAAAAATTTGATACCAGTAATATAAATTTATTGTTCGTAGCATTGTACATCCACACTTCTATTACATTGTTACCGTAATCGTTGCAAAGTGCAATAAAACAGCAGCTACCAATCCAGCAACTACCGACCCAGCAGTTACCAATCCAGCAGCTTTGTTGGTCTTCGAAATATTTTAAACATTTATTAAGAATATAATTGGAAACTGGTTTCTTCCACCACTGCATACTTGTTAGATCTAATTTCCACATCACAGCACTCCATAAACCTGGATCAGTTTCTGGTATGAATTGTGGCGCAAAGGTTAAATAGTTGCTTTTCAGAGCATGAGTAGAAACTTGTAAATAGGAAGGTACGCGGTCAGGACTTGCCAATCTTGTCCATGTCCAAATTTTACGTTCATAGATAAATTTCCAAACTCTTGTTCTTTGAGAAGGCGGATCGAGTGTAAAGACTATGATTGTATTTGATTTTCAACCACACTAGACACTACATCATACCGATCATCAGGAATGTTGCCTACAACGTCTTCAATAATAAATATATTACGTTTTAAATCAAAATTTAGTACTTTCTTATCTAGAATGTTGAAAACTATAAAAAGACTGTTAATCGTTGAAATAGCTGAGCCAAATTTTTCTGATTGTAAAACGTCGCTAAATGGTCGCAAACGATAAGGAACTGCTGTTACATTTATCCATGTTTTGTTTACAAACTTCCACAACGTTTGTAGAGCCGGTTCATAAATAGTGATGGTACTTGAATAGGAGGAAGCTATAAACTTGACCCGAGAACATGAATGATTTGTAATATTGGATTTCATGTAAATCCAATTGTACTTTTCGGTACCGTTTCGATTTTCACATCGCACTTCGTACATAGAACTTCTAAATTCGGAGGATTGGATCAACACAAATGCAGACTGATTGCATTGGCAATTATTTTTTGTCTGAAAAGCAGCAACTGCGGCTACCTTTAGGTTCCATGACCATGTGAAAGTGTTTTCAAGATTAACCCAGAAAGGAAGACGATTGTCTACCTCTACTTGTATTTTCTGCCAATTAAGCAAGACTGTGTCAAATATCCACGCTTCGATTAAGTTGAACAATCTTGAAAATCTAAGATGATCGGCTTTCAGAGCAACAATCCTGTTGCAAAGTTGAATCATGACAGGAGCGGAGAACAGTGGAGGGAAATCGCCATTATCCACGGTTTGCCACGAGTTGGTGTTGACGGTGTACAACCAGTTTGCAAAAATACCGGCCTTGTTTTCAAAATATGAAAATGGTGTATTTACTCCTGAAATCAATAGATGTTGCCATTTTCGGTTTCCAACCTTGACGTTGTAAGTGATCTGGCTATACGCGGTTGCTAGAGGTTCATTAGTTTTCCAACTGTCGAAAATTTGCCATCCTCTCGTGTTAACATCAAAGAGAAAAACATTTTTATCTGCTATTGTCTCATTTTGAGTAGAAGGCGTCGCGCTTACCTCGTTATTTTGAGATCTCCGGGTTTGTTTCTGTAAAAACTGGACTTGTACAATCGATAGACATAGACTGATGATAAGAGCTGAGATCACCCTGTTTCTTGTAGATAATTGCGTTGCACGACAATTCATTGACATTCTGGAAACCCAAACTTGATGTCGATTATAGAAACTGTCAGATGATTCGGTAGAAGTTGAGCTTTTGCTTGTTTGCGTATTGAGATATCTGTAGCGTGTCTTTACTTGATCAATCAGAAATAGAAATCTCTTGAGATTTTACGGATTGTGTCTGTCGATCTCGTCGGCCGATGCGAAATGAAACAGAATAATGACTTTGTGTAACCTCAGTATTAATATAGCAATGTGTATTGATATAAAGCTTCTGTAGCAATATGGAATGTGGCAAGTCTTTATGAAATTAATTGTTATTGAATATACTATCTTGAATTGCTGATGCGTGTAGTGGATCGCAGATCGATCCTCAGTAAGAAAAAGAAAATGATTCGCAGAAACAGCTGTTTTCAAAATACTGTAATTGCATGTTATACCTATCACAAGTGTTATAATGGTGTGTGTATATAATTAGCTATTGATAAACTGATAATATGAATGCATATGAAAGAACTTTTGCAATGTCAAAGGAATCAATTTGCGATATCGAACAGCAAGACAGCTTAACAAGCTTTAATTATCTGATTTAATAAAGCCCTTTCTACACCAGACCAAAAATTGATCGCAATTCGATTTACATAGCGAGCTTCACACTGCAGTTTGAAAACGATACCTCCAACTTTCTTCAGTATCTCGTGACTGAGTATATCGTATGGCAGATGTGTACGTGTACATTCTTTGCTTGCAGAAAGCGTTAATACAGCGACTTAAGGCAATTAAAATTAAGTGAGAACAAAGAAGAGTGAAGAGGGTTAGATATTCCGAGTACATTTGTAACGCACGTTATGGTAACGACCTTATATTTTTCAATTTAATAAATTAATCTATTCCGATTGATGTAAATCAAAGGCAATTTTCGTACTCGGATCGAGATTGTCTAAAAAATGGATTAGTTGTGAACAAACGTTTGCCGTCACATCGTGACTAGGTTGCCGATTTGGACAAAACATTAGTTAGGTTGAGTGTATTTAATGAGAACCTTAACCTGGTGTATTAATTATATACACTTAACAATACTTTTAGCAGTGCTGTTAACTGCTTTATGTAACAAGTTTTGTAGCGCAGTTACATTGTATTATCAAGCGTGTGTGTCTCTTGGGCTCTCTTTGGTTAGATTCGCCTTTCTCAAAACACCAGCAATTAACATAAATATTTTTTAAAATTTACTCAAATTAATTTAATTAACCGTTATGTACCAGTCAAAAGGTTTGTGATACTGTAGGTTTTTCTTAGAAAAACATGACTTTTAGAATTCAAGTTTTTGTTATTTAAATTTTTAAAATCTTTTGATAATATGTTTACATACCTGTCTATAGCACTGGTACACATGTCTTTTAATTAATCAGCTAAGTAATCGGTAACAAGCGCTTTTATGGCTAGCATAATTTGTACATTTTACCTCTAGTTGAACTAACTGGCTATTATAGGAGTGCCGTTAGTGACCTGAGCGAGGATGATGGACCATTGGTAAATCTAGGCATCACGTAGGGTCGCCTCCCACTTTTTGAGGGCGTTGTTCGTTAAAATATTATTGTATTTAATCTTATGTTGTTTGAGAATCAAGCAGTTCTAAAACATTTGAGTGTTGACATGTTACGCGTTGTCTATGACGTCACATTTTCAAATTAGTTGATGAGCCTCTCACTTTTACGACCTACGTGACGTTCTTGGGTAAATCATGGAGGTATTGTATAGTAGAATAATTGAGAAGCCATGAAAGCACAGCCAAAAGTGAAGTCAGATGAAACTTAAAACCAATACCTCCGCAGTTTCATTTTTTTGAGAAAGAGCGAGACTACTGTGCTTTTGCTTGTTCGACTACCTTCTTTTGCAGTTTAGGATGAGAGCCATGGTACAGTTTCAACTTGTGCTTGGGTAAACAAACACACGTTATATTAAATATTTAATTACGATAATTGTGCATCGTGACCATTGACCTTTCTATTTTGATCTGGCTGTCTATATTGAAATCAAAGGGGCAGACGCAATTGAGTTAACATAGGCGCAGGAAGCAAGGGGCCCAATGGGGGCGCTTGGCCCCCGTAGGTTTTGCCCCGTGGGTGCAAAATCAGAAACGGCTACTATAGGCTTCGAGTCTGATATCTCTGTGCTTGGTCACCTTTACTTACCACTTCGTAAGAACGGAAGGCATTGCGATACTAATTTACTTATTCGGGATAGTTTCGTTATTTCGGTATGTCACTCTGTCTGCTTACCCTTCCTACACCTCTGGTTAATAAAAGTTCTTGTTGTAACAATTTCATAAAAGAAGTGTTAAAAGCAGGTGTTCATAAAATTTGCAGCAGTTTTCATCATCTAATTTAGTGTTCATATATGGTACGAAAGTTAATGCCAGATGAGCGATTAATCAAGCCTGGACATTACAGTTTTTGGATAAATATATTATCTCCATGTAGCCATTGACAAATGGTAAACATATTACACTTTTAGCAGCGTATGTGGTTTTTGTGTTTTTGATACTATTGTAAACATCTAATGGATCGAGGACTTAAAAACTTTGTAGTCATATATCTCTATATAATGATAATATGTTAGAGACATTTTAGCTTTAGTGATGAAAAATATATCATTTATAGTAAAACATAAATGATAAGATAGATAGGACTATTACGGCTTCATTTTTATATTGATGTATGCACAGTTTGTAAAAGAGTTGGCCATTTTTACATCAAATTTTATATTAATTCATTACTAGATTGACTGATCTAACACATTCATACACGAACATACGTAGGTGACACGTGACCGTACACAATTGACAATATACTATATAACTGCTCCACAAAACTAAATATTTAAATAGAAACAGTTAACAGCAATGTTCGATAGTAACATTAAAATTGTATCAATTGATGCTAATACTGAAATAGATAAAGAGTGACGCATGCTTTGTTAACCATTCTTATGTTGTCTGTACCCGGTATTCAAAACCTTTTGGGATATTTGATATATATATATATATATAAATATATATATATATATATATATATATATATATATATTTGGGTACGTTGCCTTTCAACAATTTATTCTGGTTACATTTCACGTCGTCACTCTACTGCAAGAGTACGAAACAATACGACGACGAGGATGCCGCTTTCCTTAGAGATGTTGGACAGGATAAAAGAGAATTGGAGCCCTTGGAGTCTCCGTTTTATATAGTGGTTAATCCCTAATCCGTATGCGGTGCAGGTGAGAATGTAGAAGTAAAATGTCGAGCTTCTGTCTGCACATCGATTGGCACAGAAACGCACAAGATATTGTGCTGTTTTCCGCTTCCGAACAGGAGGAATTGCACGTTGGTGGACGTAAAGCAGAATGTGGATAAACAATTCGGCGTACACTGAAACTGCATTGTTCTAATGGAGAGGTTATTTCTATCGTCATCGCAAATCGGTGGATCATTCACTCACAGAATACTTATCGGAACTGCAATGTTTTTCCTCGTCGTGTGCGTGGCCAGAAGTATACATATAAGAGAATCTTTCAAGAAATTTTTTATAGGCATGCATTTACAATGAGCGCTTGTTGCGACAACTTCTGACGCAAAACATAAAAAATCCCTTTATGAGATGTTTCAGCTGTTGATTGGCAGCAACTTTTGAGGCAGCTGAGCGAGAATCGCTAAAGTCTGTTGAGGATAATCAACCCATAGCTTCTACTTCTACTAATTAAGGAGCATGTGTAAGCTGTGAAAAGAAATCACCAAAAGAATATCAAGTGTCCAATTAAGACAAACGTCGATCAAATCTGAACTAGCCAGGTGTTTCATTTCTGTCGAAATTTCAGTCCCAGAAGTCTTACACTTATAGCTGTTGTGCATGGTAGCAGTGATCAGTGTAGTTCTTATCAATTCAGACGGGCAAATTAAGTGTTGTTGATTTGGTAAGATTGGTCACATATAGGAGAGTCTGAAATCATCTGCTGAAATTGTACAATCACTGCCAAATTGTGACTACAATTTGCACCAAATTCTAGCAGAGCTATTGTTCCAGTGTCTTCCAAATCTCAAACCACAAAATCCACTCTTGCTGTCAAGATGTGCAACCTATTCATTAGATATACAATTGCCAAAATATTGGAAACAAATTCCGTTAATTAATTGTTGATTCTGCATCACCACTTAATTTTATTAATCTGATAACGTGGAAGGGCTCGATTGAGCTACATGCAGTTGGTGAAAACGGATCATGTGTTGCGTGCTTTGAATTTCAACCTATTACACCTTTGGGACACTTTACTGTGAAGGCTAAACGAGAGAATCAGCCGACTAAACTACATTTCTCAGTTTGGGATCCATAGGGAATTCAAGGAGTTAATACCCCTCTTTTGCAATAGGCGTGGTTCACCAATGATAAAAGGAAGAGATTGCGTAATCTTCTACTCAGACGTATAGTAAGGCAATTTGTGGTGGCTGCTGTCTATCAGATTGCAATACGGCTCTGCTTTTTCTAACTTTTGGAACATTCTAGACTTAGTACTTAAGACTAAAAGTACAGTGGACCATTTCCGCACGTCACAGCCTATTCAATGCTCTTGACTTATACATTTTTCTATAGATGATTGCATTATTTTACATACGAGAATATTATAGTCAGCCTAGAAGATTAGTAGTTAAATTATAGCAATAAAAATATTCATTAGAAGAGATAAAATTAGTTAACGCTTTACGACCTCCAGCAGCTAGATCAATCCCTTCTTTCAAATAGTTATTGATCCAGAACTGATTTCTACCTAGATATGTTTCACGTAACGGAGTGAATATCCTGCGTCGATGGACACGTGCAATTAGATATTCATATCATATTCTCCAATCAAGTTTGGTTTTGTTTCAGTGATGGAAGATTGCTGACCACGTCAGAACCAATCAATACTTGATATACATGCAAAACTTTCCCAATCAGGTCTGAAGTGTTGTACAATAAGCTTCACATAAATTTGTGATTGCAATCAAGCTTTGGCTGAAAATATCTATCTTTCCTTAATTTTCCAAGACTGTTACGTTGAATGTATAAACACGTACAACTGATTCATTTGGAGATCATCTCCTTGGATGTGGTCACGGATCTCTTATTGCCCAGACGTCATAACGCTCTTTGAGACATCATCAATTACACGATACTTGTTGATGATACTGGTTTACGCCTTGAGAAGCGTTGCAATAGTACTTCTTTCAATCGTCCTGGGGATGTCTATCATCCCAATTTCGCAAACGGCAAGCCCACCTACTTTGATGTTTCCATTTGGAATACCACGCAGCCTTCGTACATTGTGCCATCTTCAAATTTGGCTGGAGCTGCTGCATTGAATTGCATTCCTGTGATTATGTGATAGAAATAATTATATATATATATATATATATATATATATATATATATATATACATTATTTGCTGGAGAGGTAGAAAAAGAAGCTCGTCACTAGGCGGACATGGTAGCTGCAGGTGGAATTTCTACCGTTTGATAGTTAAAACGTTTGGATTTGAGACACCTATTAGTTCAGCTACACTAAGAATGATTGCCTCTAAAACGATGACAAAAATAGACTTTCATTTATTCTAGCATTTATTAATTTGCTAGAACAATTATCTGTTCGTTTTTGGCAGTCTAATGCTAGAATATTAAATGGTAGATTAGATTTAGCAGTTGGTGCAGAGCGGTTGGGTTTACCTACTTTCTAAATCAAATATATGTATATATTTACTATATATATATATATATATATATATATATATATATATATATATATATATATATATCATATATTTTTATACATAGTTTTTGGATATTATAGATCAGCAACATTGATGAAGTCACCAGCAAAACCTAAATTTAGCTCTAGTTAGTCTGCAAGAATAAACTTGACGACGAACAAAGCGGTCCATACTGAATTATAACCATTTCTGTGTAGATGCGCTGGCGTTGGAAGCAGAGGGCTGGGGTATAAAGCGCACTCGCTCAGTGTAGGAATCGAAATTTTTTGTGCCAGTGACTTTGAAATCTGTTTACCATCAGGCAAGCGATGTAGTTTAATTTACTCATAATGACATCCGCTGTACATTCCCCCTTTTATGAACATCTTCCTACGTCATTGAGATGTAAAGGAGTCCGAGATGGAACAAGCGAGTTTGAATAGAAAGCGTTCTTCACAGCTAAGCAGGAGGAACCCTCAGAACTTGGCCCAGCCTAAATTACACGACCTGCAAACACTATATAAAGCAGGCTCTAATTACTAAGTGCCCTCAAATCACAAATAGATTGCTTAATGTTTAATAGTAGACCCGTTTATAACCTAAAAAATAAAACAGTAAAAGGATATACCTTCGTTGCTAGTCTATATGTTACGGAAAAGCTTCTGCAATCGTACTGGCACCTAATAGATAAAATCCAATACCACGTCAGATTGTCTGCATTAAATACCTCTTGAAGTCATACAAAGACATTATCACATCGACTGGCACGCTAAGTTGCACCAACGATAACAGCTTAGTGCAAGCGCTGTATTCCTGAATTGGTCACGCCATTTAATGGTCAACAGCAGTATTACCAATAGCGCATGAACGCTCCGGTTAATTAAGTTCAGTTTCAAAAGGAGCGTATCTTCTAAAATCGCGCTTGAATGAGAGCTAATGCAATTAGTTTAATTAGTCATGGAATTGTTCTTTGGAAAACCTGAACGCTTGATATTCCTTTCGTCGAGTACACGTTTACTGTAGACATTGCGTCCGCTGTGAAGAGCGGCGAGCGGCCTGATATTCCAGTCGATTGTCCAAATGAGGTTAGAAATCTTATGAAGCGCTGCTGGAATTGTGATTTACGTTCGACGACTTCTTTTTAGTTAAGTTGTCCGCTGTCTTGTAGACATTCCTCAAGGAACTGATCGGCAAACAACAGGCTGTAAAGACAGCGAGAAACAAATAATTTGTATAATTGCGATTATAAAAACGCAAGTTGTTTAAAGCAGTGTAGCTAAAAAAATTGCAGTAGCTAAAAGCAACGTCTAGACCAGATGAAGCAAGTAATAGTCAAACAAACACAACAATTATTGACCAACTAACTAGAAAATGCAAACAATCTTATAGCTAATGTATACGATCTTCTATATCGTTGTAAGTGCAGTTATAGCTAGATAGCCAAGCAGTCACAAACTGGAAGTCGCTCCATCTGTACAGTGGCGTACGCAGGCATGTTTCCAGGTTGCCCGGAAACCCCCCTACGGGGGAATTGGATGTGAAAACTATGGGACTTGACGACTTTGAATTCTACCTTGACGATTTACCATCTGCTGATGGGCTGCCTCAGGAGATGCACAACTGGGTCAACAAATGGCGCAGATTCAAAGGAGCGTTTCCTCACACGCCTGCAGATTGCTTGTCATATGCTGACGAAACTATGTACCCAAACATCAACTGTGTGCTGAGCATATTTTGCACACTGCCAGTCACGACAGCAGAGTGTGAAAGATCCGTGTCTGTCTTAAGGCGACTAAAGACATACCTAAGGTCCTCAATGGGCCAAGAAAGACTAAGCAGTTTGGCTCTACTACACATCAATCAGTCGATGACAATCGATTTTGATGCAGTTATTAACAGTTTTTCCAGGAAACATCCGCGAAGAATAATTTTGAAAGACATTTTGTCAACTTGTATAGATACATAAGACATCGTGATATTACAAGGATGAGAGTAAATATCAAATATCAATTAAACCATTAATATCAATATTAATCTAGATATTGATATAGAAACAGTTATTAAGATTAATAATATTGATATTAATATAAACAAATCAATATTATTGATATTAATATGGAAACCCCCCAGAGAAATCCTGGGTACGCGCCTGTTGTATGCTTTGAGTAAGCTGTTAGCTAAGTCAAGTGACTTTGCACAGTGAAGTGCAAGGTACCACAACTTTAATGGATATATAACGCTTAATTAAGTTATTTGAAGTAATTAAAGTAAAAGGTTGAGTCTTATAGATGACTACACTCTTGATAATATCAAGTAATCGCATTAGCAAATCTATGAACAGTTAGATGCATTGTTGCCAATATTTTTGAAAGGCTAGTAATTAATACCAAAATAATAGTCTAATTAAATACCCTAAAACTAGAAACTGTTCAAAGCGAAATTGTAAAAATAGTGGCCGTTATACCTTTACGTTTGTTGCAGTGGAGACATCTAACCTCTTCTCTCTCTTCTGGTTTCCTCTCACTTTGAATTGCCTTACGTCGCTGTATCAAAGATTTCCGCAGGCAAAGAACCTTCACGAACACGCCGTCCCATGTTGCAATATCAGCCACGTGATACTGAAGACAGGCGGAGATATTGTTTCAAACAGCAGTTTGGACGGTAGCTATTCCGATCGAGTCGCGATCCATTTCTGGTCAATATCACAGTTTGATTTCCTTTCTTGACATTGCATTGTAATTACCTAACACTTTTTCAGTTGCATTAATCTTATCACTTAATTATATTTGCACACCATTATGACACCTGTATAACTATAGCTATGTAATTACCAAACTTTGAAAATAGCTATTTCTGCGAATCACTTATCGTAACGGAGTGTCGAAATTTTAATTACGACTCAAACACCGATTTAAGATATTCAACAATTAATTTCATTAAGATTGGTCACATTCAATATTGCTATAGATGCTCTACACGTACACATTGCTATATAAACCAAGGTTAAACCAAACCGTTTCTTCAGTTTTTATTTCCCACCGTCCGAAGAGCTTCAGACCACAAATGCACTACGTGAACTCTCAACAGATGTCTATTTTGACTGATCTTATGACGACACGGGAAAGATATCTGAATACGTACAAAGAAAAACGTCTAAAAGAATATCTGACGGTCTCTAAAATTGACAAAGTTTGTGTTTTCAAAATTTTGACAAATTATTTTTCAAAGCAAGTATCTGTAGGAACCACGATGATGTTAGCTCTCATTCTCATTCTATGTCTATCGGTTGGGCAAGTCCAAAGCTTAGAAAAACGAAATGAAATGTCACAAGACACCGAAGTAACAGCCACGACAACTGTTCAAGGAGAGATAATGAGAAATAACTATATTTTTCAATTTGATATTAACACAAAAGGTTGGCAAATTTTTACCAATTGGAAGCTTAATGAACCTCTAGCCACCATGTATGGGGAAATCACTTACAGCGTCAATGTCGGAAACCAAAATCGGCAACATCTACTGATTTCAGGTGCGAATAGCCCTCTTTCATATTTAGAAAAGAAGAAGGGTATTTTTGCAAACTGGTTGTACACAGTCAACACCAACTCGTGGCAAAACGTGGATAATGGCGATTTTCCTCCACTGTTCTCCTCTCCTGTCATGGTTCAACTTTGCAACAAGATTGTTGATCTGGAAACCGATGAGCTTAGACGTGGAAAGGTTTTTAACTTAACCGGAGCGTGGATATTTGACACAGTCTTGCTCAACTGGCAGAAGACACAAGTAGACGTAGACGATAGTCCTCCTTTCTGGTTTCATTATGATAGCACCGAAACTTGGAACCTACAGGTGGCTGCAGTTGCCGTTCAAGTTCAGTCACAAAATAATTGTCGATGCAATCAGACCGCTTTTGTCTTGCTTCATTCCTCAGACTTTCGAATTTCTACGTACGAAGTGCGATGTGTAAATCAAAATGGCACTGAAAGATACGAGTGTATTAACCTCACCTCCGACATTCAAAAACGGCTGTTACGTTCACAGGTAAAGTATTCACCTGGGATCAACTTTTTAGCTTCTTCCTATTCAAGTACCATTGTTCTTTATGATCCGGCTAACCAAACGTTGTGGAAGTTTGAAAATAGGACGTGGACAAATGTAACTGCAGTTTCCTATAATCTGCAATCATTTCAGTCACACAAATTTGGCTGTACTGTCGCAAGTAACTACAGCATTTTTATCGTTTTCAACAATCTTGATAATAAAGTGCTGAATTTTGATTTGAAACGTAATTCATTTATTATTAAAGACGTTGCAGGCGAAATTCCTGATCAGCGGTATAATATTGTGTCTACATTAGCTGAAAAGCAAAATACAATAATTTTCTTTACACTCGATGAGCTTTTTGAGAAAACTATAGTTTGGAAATTTATCTACAAACGTAAACTTTGAACATGGCAGAGACTGTCCAGTCCTGCTCTCGTACCTTCGTCTTTAGAAGTATCAACTTATGCTGTCTATAGCAACCATTTCACATTTGCACCATTATTCATAAAGAAAACTGATCAAGGTTTATGGAGTGCAGTCATTTGGAACTTAGATCTAAAAAACATGCAGTGATGGAAGAAACAAGTTTCTAATTCTATTTCTGAAGAAAATGTAAGTTATTGCAATTATGAAGCTAGCTGCTGGATTGGTAGCTGCTGTTATATTACACTTTCCAAAAATATCAACCAAAAATTTATAGAAGCGTGGATATACAATGCTACGGACAATATACTAAAATTATTGATATCAAATTCCTCTACAGCAGTTCGCTATTTTATGTCGTTTGTTGCTGTCAATAAAACTACAGCTATCGTATTTGGCGGGAAATTTTTTAGTAGCGTTTTCAATGTTGCTACTTTGAATGAAACTTGGATAATGCATCTTCAACCAATGTTGCATTGGAAGCAAGCTACTGTAGACATAGGTTATTCTGTTCGACCTAGCGCACGCTTTCATCACGCAGCGGTCATGATGCAGTCTAAAATGTATGTATTTGGTGGAAAAGATGCTTCCGAAGCATGTCTAAGTGATCTGTGGGTGTTTGATGTTATAACAGAAAGATGGTCGGAACCGAGAGCTGACAATAAAAGACCTAACTTCTTGAACACTGATATATGCAAATATTCTGCCGCCTCCACACCAAGCCAACTATTTATCAATGTACAATATATGTACAATTCTTTCAGTCACCGTTACAAACACAGCGGGCTAGAAACATGGATGTTCATTGTACACGTCAAAACGTGGTACCGCATTGCACTTTATGAAAACAACGACTATTCATTCAACGTGTTGAAAGGATTGTTATCAGAAACATATTATTGGAAAGGGTTTCTTGTCATGCTTGACACACTAAAAAGAAATATCAACTATTTAGCAGTCAGATGTCCAGCCGGATCTTATTATTCCTCTAATATTTTAGAACGACCTTGTAATTTTTGCAGAAAAGGATATTACAGAGAGACAATGTTCGCTGATCCAGATTGTGTCAATTGTCGAAACGATCTGACGACCGCCATAAATGGTAGTCACAAGACTTCAGAATGCACCGTTTGCGATGTCAATCGTTGCAAATATGGTAAGTGTGTACCTCAATTCAACGGCGAAAGTCTGCAACCAGCGTGTCAATGTTAAGTTGGCTTCACTTGTTCTACATGTCAATATCCTATCTACTTTCTCATAGGAGAAGGAATCATTCTAGTCGTTGCTGTCACTACCGCTGGCGTAACAGCTTATATCTTACTGCTAAACAGAAAAAGGAATAGCGAGAGTGCTTGGCGAAATGAAGTAACCGTGTTAACCAATGCATGGCAAATAGATGAAAATGAAGTAACGTCAGGAGAACTACTTGGATCTGGTGCATCTGGAAGCGTTTACAAAGGTTTCTACAGAAATATCAATGTTGCTGTAAAGAAGATGATGGCTGTCGGCTTACCCAAGTTCATAGAAGATTTCGAAACGGAGATAATATTTATGAGAACTGTAAGACATAAGAATATTGTTCTCTTCATTGGCGCAGGAAAGTCACAACCAGAAGACGTTTCTTTCTTGTCATGGAATATATGGAGTGCGGATCTTTAAGAAATGTACTACGCAATTTATCGATTGATACCGACTATGAGCGTAAGTTATCATTTGCCATGGATTCAGCAACAGGCATGCATTTTCTTCACACGCTGAAACCGCCTCGAATACATCGAGATTTAAAAAGCGATAATCTTCTCGTTATCAAAGACTGGATTGTTCAAGTGGCTGATTTTGGTTTAGGGAGTACCGTTATTGGTAACGTCAAACAGAACAATAAGCAACAGAACAGGCGCAAACATCGCTCAAATCCCCAACATATTTCTCTACTTCCAGAACGAGAAGATTTATCTTTTGCAGGTGTTGGAACTGCGAGATGGCGAGCTCCAGAATTCACTCTTCGACAGCCATACGATACCGCAGTAGACGTTTACAGGTATTGTGTCTATAAAATATACACAGCTAAGTAATAACATTGACACTTCTATTTGCAGTTTTGGAATTGCATTGTGGGAAATCTGGACAAGACAGCTTCCATTCGATAAATAGAGCTTCGATTATGAAGTGACCGACGCCATAGTTGGAAATGAAAGACCTGTAATTCCACGAGATTGTCCACAGCCGTTAGCCATGATAATGAAAAGTTGCTGGTCACCCAGGCCATCAGACAGACTTTCGCTCGGTCAAGTTATTTCGCAACTCAAATCTTTAGGCAACAAGTAGATTACAATGTTGCAGACAAGAGGTGAATGTGTTTTGTTGCTAGTAAACAATTTCATGCAACTTGTATAGCTTAGTGTATCATTGCGTCTTCCACAATTTTAATTTATTGCAATTTGAATTTTGTCACGCAAACATAGCAAGATCTTTCTTTTGGTATGTTGTCAAATAATATACAACTTATAATAACAAATATTTCAAATTGTTGATCCATAGAACAATTCGTTTGCATATGATCTAACACAATTGTGCTTGAACATTATACCAATTAGGCTTCGTATGTACAACTGTAAACAGGGATAGTGTGGCAAACGTTTTCCAAACTGTGGATAGAAAAATTTGCAATTTATACAAGCACCGTTTATATATCATCACTTGTATTTTACTCTAAATGTTGTATCTGTACTTCACTTAAGCTATAGTGTGTGTCAAAGTTTCTTGCTATCATACACAGATCTTGTCAGGAAAGATCCATTGATTAATCAGATTTTAAACATCCTTGTAAAATTTATAAATGCAACCATTTTTCTTAATTTATAGTACGTGATTTATACATAATAAATACATTTACCTTAAAACCAATTATGTTTAGAATTACTTAGTCGCTAATCGGACAATGCGCATTGTGTCATATATAAACACTACATTTATAAACAAACTGTTATTAAATATATTTTATATGCAAATAATTTAGAAATTCTCTTAATAATTGCTACAACAAGAGACTTGAGTTCAATGGCGTGGGCATTTGCAATTTATAGATATACGGTCAGGAGAGTAAAGTAATCTATCTAGTCTTACTAAATTGCGTTAATAAAAATTTTACTTCTTTCCCCGGAACACATGCAAGCGTAAAATGTTCCACGGTTGTCATCCATGCAGGGCTGCAAAGAAAGACATTTGACAGAGAAACTGTACGGTCTTTCCGCGTTTACAAACCGTGAAAGTGTTTGTTTCGAGTGTCACATAATGTCACATCCAGCTGTGCCTTTCCGGCTTCTCAATTAGTCTACTTTTTTGATTCACAATATTCAGGTCACATTACCGCCTGCACATCTGCTAGTAACAAGTCAATTAAACTGGAGTAAAAACCACAAAACTATGTTAGATTAAAAATATTGCCGATTGCTTCGAAGAGTTGCCTGCAAGCCAATAAAACACAAATAAGCCAATCAATAAGAAAGGATTAAAAATTTTCTTGGCGACGAAAGACTTGGATTCTAAGACTGATGGCTTCCTGGGAAAGCGCAAAGTACATCAAATCTTTTTTTGGTAAATAAAGGTAAATAAAGTTAATTATGTTAATAAAAAAGAAAATTGTTCATATCAATTAATGGAATTTTTAGAATGACTGATATATAACACAATTTTAAAATTCATAGCTACACCTTCAACCATCTAATGTAAAAATGCGCTAAAATTAAAATTAGAAGCAGTCAACTTCACTTTTGACAATAAATACGCTAAAGGCATATTACCAAGATGATGGTCAAACTTAAAACACCAAAACACATTAAATTAGCAAAATCTCGTTACGCTGTCTTCGTCTTAGATAGATGGATAGATAGATAGATAGATAGAATATCTATTAGATATATCCAATTCTCTAGTACAATGACATTCGATTGATACGGCAAACTACATAAAATGTCAACTAAATCAAACCTAAACTCTAACTTAAGAAACTAATGTTGGCGTGCCTTGACACGCCTGAGTTCATCATCTAAAATGAATCCACCTTGAACAATGTTCAGTTTTTCATCATCACACAGACAACATTAGTTGCGTCGTATTCAAAATTCGTGATAAGAAGTTACTCAAGTTTGATCTCGACAGTAACGAGTACACTATAGAAATCATACTAGGTCACATTCCTAAAAGTCGGTATAGTGAAGTCGTGTACAGCGCTTCTAATTATAGACCAGAATACAATCATAATTTTACAACAGATAGGCGTTCTATCAGAACACTTATTGAAAATTTTTCTACGAAAATAAATTTTGGATTTGAAAAGTATTTCCTTATCCTCAGTTTGCACCACCTTTTCAAATGAAGACAAACTGTGATTTAGAGAGTAATTATTTGACCTTTTCGACACTATTACAAGGTGTACCTGATCAGCTTTCATTTGGTACAATGATATGGAATTTAGACTTAACAAGCATGCAGTGGCAGTTCAAAGTTAAAAAGAAGTTTTCCTATATAAGTTCTTACGACGCTAGCTGCTGAATTGGTATCTGCTGTTACGTTGCACTTTCGGCAAAACTCCATCACAACAACATACATACGTGGCTCTTTAATGCTTCTGATAACGAATGGAGTTTGTTGACATCAACGTCGTCAATAAGAGCTCGATCAGCAGTGTCGTTTGTTGCCGCCAATGAAACTAGTCCCATTCTATTTGGCGAAATCAAATCGCACTTTAGTTTTAATGAAACATGGATAATGCATCTTGAGCCAAAGTTTCAGTGGAGACAATGCTGTCGAGACGTAGCTTATTCGGTTCGGCCTAGGATGAGTGCTCATCACGCAGCGGTCATGATGCAGTCCAAAATGTATGTATTTAGAGGACAAAACGCTTCTTTGGCATGTCTAAATGATCTTTGGGTTCTTGTCTTCAACACAGGGAAATGGACTTCAATCGAAAGATGCCCCCAATGCGTTGTGACCCTGCAAATTACTGCATTTCGCCCTTATGCCACCCAAAAATTTTGGAAATCCCCGAACACTTAATAATGACCGGCCCCTTACAATATTTCATTTGCCGAATGCAATGTTCTCAAATTCAATAAAATGTAACTTACTTTCTTCATTTTGTATTATGCTTCTATAGACAAATTTCCCATTACGTCTGTTACTGCATGACTCTCTGTTGTTTATCCCTAAGCCACGTCTAATTCCTGCTACGAAAGCCATATTTACCGGTCAACGACAGAAGCTTTTTCGAGTCTTACATCTCACTTCCATAGGCTAACACCGGATACTACTGCAAATCCATAATCTTTTTCAGCTAATAATTTTCGGAACACCTTGATAGCACTCCCAATCATAATTTAAGTAATACTAAATCTCTTTTTATATCCATTAATGCATTACCCACAATAGTTTGATCACAAATTTGTAATAAAGTTGGTGATGTAGATATAAATGCATTAAAAATTGTTAAAAAGGAAGAGTCACTTTCTAAATATCTCGTGTTGGCTTTCAATTCTAATTAAGAAGAACTAAAAGCATCCTGTATTAACTTGAAAGTTGAAAGTATTGCTCATGATGTAATACATACCTGATAACATGCCCTAAAATTTTTCTAAATCTATCTAATATGCATGAGCTTTGAAAAGACTTGATAATCCCGTTAAGAGCTTATATACATTAATAAAATAATAGTTTGTCTCAGTGAGTACAACAAAACTCATTCAATTAGCTGAATCTCGTGATCCTGCAAGCGGTGGTCTTCAATAGCGTAGTCTGACATGTTTTGAAATTGCATTTGCAATAACACTTTTCAGTTACATTTATTTCTAAAATTTAACAATAGTTGATTTCATGTGAACACGGTCACAACAATATCCAAACACGTCTAGGTAGCCATTTGATTACAGCATTTTGAAAACTGTTATATTCAACAATCTAGTTTCATAAAGATTGTTTAAATTCCACATTGATATAAAATCTCTACTCAGTCTACATATTGCTATATAACCCTTTGATCAGACGTTTAAGCGTCTTTCGTTTTCTAGCGGACGAAGAGCTCTATACAACAGATACCTTCACCAAATCTCAGATATCTAACCATTTCAGTCCGTCAGAATAAAGACAAAGTACAGATATCTGCATACGCACAAAGCAAGAGCATTTCTCAAACTTTAATTGAACATCTGACGTTGTCTGAAAACAATATCCAAGGTGTGTTTTCAAAATGTCAAGAAGTTGCCGTGAAAAGCAAGTATCTATAACAACTACAATGACGTCAATGCTTATCATCAGTTTATGTCTATCTGTTGGGCAATTCCAAAGCTTACACAAGCGAAACAAAAGATCTCACGACAACAGGTTAACAGTGATGATATCTTTTGAATATGAGATTTACACTGATAAATTTGGAGAAATTGACATGAACACAAAGGATGGCAAACATTTCAAGATTGGAAAATCAATGAACCTTTAAGTAGAATCATTGTCCTATGGAAAGGTAGCTTACAGCGTCAAGATTGGAAACCGAAAGCGACACTATTTACTCATTTCAGGATTAGAAAAACCAGATTGACAAGCAAGCAACGAGGTTGGCATATTTGCAAACTGGTTGTACACTCTAGACACCAACTCGTGGCAGAACGTAGATGATGGAGACTTTCCTTCAATAGAATCATATCTTCTTTGATTCAATTTTGCTCCAAGATTGTTGCATTTCAATTCGGTTATATGTTTGATAATTTCTCTATCCCCAGACAGGCCTGGGTATTTGACACAGTATCGCTGAACTGGCAGGAAACGCAAGTGCATGGTTATTCTCGTTTCTATTTCAATTTCGATGACAATGAGGTCGTTGCGGTTCTTGCTTTTCAGTCACAAACTAATTGCTTATGCAATCGGTCTGCTTTTGTCTTGCTCTATTCTTCCGACTTTAGAAGTTCTATGCACGCATTGCGATGTGTAAATCGAGATGGCACTGAAAGCCACGAGTGGACTGACAACAAATCTAACATTAAAGAAACGTCACATTCTGCAGGCAAGTTTATAGCTTCTTCCTATTCAGGTAAAATCGTTCTTTATAATCCGAATAAACAAACGTTGTGGACTTTTGAAAACGAGGCACGGAAATATATAACTGCAGTTCGATGTCCTCTGCCATTAATTGGCGACGAGTCATTATCACAAACATTCCATAGTGCTGTTGCAACAAAAAACAGTAATTTGATCGTATTCAACATTCTTACTAAAAAGTACTAAATTTCAATTTGAAAAGTAATGAATGTATCGTTGAAGACGTTGTAGGCAACATTCCCGGTAAAAGGTATAATGTACATACGAGCTTAGTTGAAGATCAAAAGACAATCGTCGTCTTTACATACGAGGCAATATCCGGAATATCACAAGTTTGGAAATTTATCTATGAAGTTAAAGTGTGGATATCGCAAAGATTGCCAAGGCCCGACGTTTACCCTGATTCTATAGAACTATCAACCTATACTTCGAAGAAGAACTATCTCACATTTGCCCAATCATTTACAGATGAACTAGAACAAGTTTCCTCGAGTTCATATATTTGGAACTTAGATGTAAAAATCATGCAGTGGTCGAAAAAGAAGTTTTCAGTACTATTCTGGATGTGGCAAACGACGGATACGAAGCCAGCTCCTGGTTTGATGGCTGTTGCTTTGTAGCACTTCGCAATCAAAACGATAAAAAAATTATGCAAGCGTGGATCTAAAATGATACTGACAACGAAATACGATTATTGGAATTGCCTTCAATAATTCCTCACTCCTTGATGTCATTCGTTTCAGTTAATAAAACTTCTGCCATTCTTTTTGGTGGAAGGAATTCTAATTCAGTCTTAAATGCTACATTTGATGACGCATGGATAATTCAACTTCAACCAATGTTTAAGTGGAAACAAGTAGACGGAGACATAACTCATTCTGCTCGACCTAGCGCTCGTTTTAATCACGCAGCGACTGTAATGCAGTCTAAAATGTATGTATTTGGCGGAATGAATGCTTCCGAAGAATGTCTAAATGATGTTTGGGTATTTGATGTTAACACAGAGAGATGGTCAGAACTGATAACTGACAATATAGGACCTAATTCTCAAACAGTTCGGAATGCGATTGTTCTGCCGCTTCAACACCAGGTCAACTGCTAATCACTGTAAAGAGTATAGACCTAGACACAAGTAGCGGTTTTGCATACCATTAAAGGAGAGTCCAAACGTGGCTGTTCATTGTACAGGCCAAAACGTGGCATCTTATAGCAGAAACCAAATATATAGACATTACAATACACAAAACTTCTTTATCAAAATCTTTCTTTTGGAGAGGATTTCTTCTCATGCTTGACACATTAAAAAGTAGAATCTATTATTTAACAGTCAGATGACCAACTGGATTTACCTCATCTAACATATCAGAGAAATCTTGTCATTTTTGTAAAAAGGGATATTACAGAGAGACGATATTTTCTGATCCAGAATGCGTTCAATGTTCCAATGGTCTAACAACAATTAGCACAGGAGCTAGAAATATTGAAGAATGCAGCATGTGCAGTGTAGATCGCTGCAATACGGCAAGTGTGTACCAGATTTCAACGAAGAAAGTTTGAGACCGGCCTGTCAATGTTTCGTTGGATTTACCGGTTCTACATGCCAATATCCTACCTATTGGTTGATAGGAGCAGGAATTACTCTCTCTTACTGCTCAACAGAAAAAGAAAGAGCGAACGTGCTTTGCGAAATGAAGTGACAGTGTTGACGAACGTATGAGAAATAGATGAAGATGAAGTGATGACTGGAGAACTAATTGGATCTGGAGCATCTGGATCCGTTTACAAGGCTTTCTACAGAAATATTACTGTAGCTGTAAAGAAGATGGTGGCTGTAGGTTTTTCCAAATCTATAGAAGACTTCGAAACGGAGATAATGTTCATGAGAACTGTAAGACACAAGAATATCGTTCTCTTCATTGGTGTGGGTAAGTCACAATCTGGAGACGTTCCTTTCCTTGTCATGGAATATATGGAGGGCGGATCTCTAAGAAATATACTACACGATTTATCGATTGATATCAACTGTAAGCGTAAGATAAAATTTGCCATGGATTCAGCAAAGAGGTATGCATTTTCTTGACACGTTAGAACCGCCTCGAATACATCGAGATCTGAAAAGCGATAATCTACTTGTAAGCAAAGACTGGATTGTTAAAATGGCTGATTTCGGTTTAGGGAGAACCGTCAATGGTAACGTTAAACGAAACGGTAAACAGCGGATTAGACGCCACAATGGCTCAAATCCCCAACATATTTCTCTGCTTCACAAGCGAGAAGGTTTATCTTTCGCCGGTGTTGGAACTGCAAGATGGCGAGCTCCAGAATTTACTCTTCGAGAGCCGTACGGTACCGCAGTTGACGTTTACAGGTTACTGGTATTACAGTTTAATTAACAAGATATAAGCATCTAAATAATAATATCCGTTTTTGTATTTGCAGTTTTGGAATTGTGTTGTGGGAAATCTGGACAAGACAGCTTCCATTCGATCAATACAGTTTCGATTATGAAGTGACCGGCGCTGTGGTTGCAAAGCAAAGACCTGTAATTCCTCAAGATTGTCCACAGCCGTTAGCAAGCATTATGAAATACTGTTGGTCACCCAGACCATCAGACAGACTTTCATTCAGTCAAATTACTTCGCAACTTAAGAAAGCTGCTTGATTGGGCCCTGTTGAATTGGTAGCTGCTGTTTTATTGTACTTTCCAACGATATCAGCAAAAAATTCATAGAAGCGTGGATGTAAAATGCTACTGACAATTTTTTGATATTATTGTTATCAAATTTTTCGATAACAATTTGCTACTCTATGTCATTCGTTGCTGTCAATAGATCATTTTTGGCGATATAGCTTAAAGTAACACTTCAGATGCTGCTGCTTGCAATGAAACTTGGATAATGCACCTTCAACCAATGTTGTTGCATTGGAGACAAGCTACTGGAGATATGGTCTATTGTGTTCGACCTAGCACACGCTTTAATCACGCAGCGGTCATCATACAGTCCAAATGCATGGGTTTGATTGAAGAGATGGTTCATGAGCATGCCTAAGTAATCTCTGGATGTTTGAAGTTACCAAAGGAAGATAGTCAGAACTGACAGCTTACAATAGAAGACCTAATCTCTCGAATGCTTTTGTATGCCAATATTCAGCAGCTTCTACGCCGGGTCAGCTATTAATCACTATAAAGTATGTGTACACTCAATATGTCAGTTAAGCTTACGAAAAGTATGGACTAGAAACATGGGTGTATATTATACACGTCAAAATGTGGTACGTCATTGCACCACATGAATTCAACAAATATTTCAATACACTTGATCAACGGAATATTATCAAAATCATTTTAAATGGAAAAGATTTCTTGTCATGTATACATTTGAACATTGACATAAAATATTTAGCAGTCAGATGTCCAGCTGGGTTTGCTCCTCCAATATTTCTGACCGACATTGTCATTTTTACAAACAAGGGTATTACAGAGAGACGATGTTCGCGCTGATCCAGATTGTGTCCAGTGTTCAAACGGTCTAACGACAGTTCAGATTGGAGCTCGCATCATCTCAGAGTGCAGCGTGTGCAATGTCAGTCGTTGCAAATGCAACAAGTGTGTACCTCTGTTCACTGATGGAACTCTGCGAACAGCCTGTCAATGTTACTTTGGCGCCACAGGTTCTATATACGAATATCCTACCTATACTTTCCATATGAGCAGGAATCAGTCTATTCGTTGCTGTTTCTACCGCAAAAGTAACAGCCTACCTTTTAGTGCCAAACGGAAAAGGAAAAGCGAGCATGCATGTGTATACATAAAATATAGTAGATTTGTGGTTATGTCTAATCATATAGCAAGTAAAATCTGCACATTAATAATAAAAGTTTACTTTTAATGTGGAGAAGACCCGCTAGCAATGCAGCTAATTTTTATATTAAGTGTATCTATTTTGGCTGTCATCTGTTTCTCCTCTAAACATGGCTTATTCTTTCCAGTTACATTGACATGCGCAACTTCTAAATCACAATATACTAACCAAGTTGTCTTCTGTCATTCTTTACTTCCTCTTCCTTCTTCAATCAGACCCTTGACGAATGTCTCCAAGACGTCGTACAATTTCACTAAACGACGGCCTCGCAAGCGAATCACCATTCCAGCAGCTCTGCATGAGATTTCTAACCTTGTTTGGACAAGCAATTGGAATATCAGGTCGCTCGCCGTTCTTCACAGCGGTCGCAATTTCTACAGTAAACGTGTACTCGACGAAAGGAATATCACGCGTCCAAATCTCCCAAAGAACAATTCCGTAACTAAAACAACACAACTATTACATTAGTACTAATTCAGGCGCGATTTAGGTTAGACGCTTCTTGATAATAAACTTATTAATCCATCGCGCATGCGCTAGGGTTACAGTAATACTGCTGTGGACCATTGAACGACCGGACAAACTAAGAAACGTAATGCATGCGCTCATTGATATCGCTTGTGCTAATTAGCATGCCAGGCGATGTGATAATGTGTTTGCATGATTTCAAGAGGCATTTCATAAATTCGACAATGCCACGTGGAATATGTCCAGCCCTTTTCTCACGATCTTGATATTATAGGTGCCTGTATGTTTGCAGCACCATTTCCGAGCTAGCAGCGAGGGTATAGCACTTTACTGCTTTTATTTTGTAGGTTCTAACAGAGGAGACTTTCAGACATTTAACGATTTATTTGTTATTTGAGGGCACTTAGTAAGTGCAACCTGCTTTAGAGCTTGCAGGTCTTGCACAGGCTGGCTGGGTTTGGAGGGTTCGGACGAACCGCCCGCTTAGCTATATAAAGGTCCCTGTCGATCCAAAGTTGCTTGTTCATCTTGGATTCTTGTAGACATCTGCATTGATACAAAAGATATAGATGAATTCAGTATACGGACTACTTTGCTCATTGTCCCATTCATTGTTGAAGACTAAATTGATCTCTTGCACTAAGTTTAGTTTTTGCTTGACTCTATCCAAGTTGCTCATCTATACTTTTTGAGAACTATATGTATACAGCAAAATTTTTAAAAATTCCGTGATGGGATGATGACGTCTTGGGTTTATTTAACTAGTCAATGTATTAAGCAACGCCCACTTTAACGTTATTAGGCTACAACTATGGCGATTGGTTCGTTATGTTTGCTGCACTGATATGTGGTGGTAGTGCATGATCTCTTTGACAATCATGAATGTGTATAGGAGCCAGCTAGTTACTACCACAAGATGCAGTATCTAATATTGTCTGTGATGCGCAACCGGTCCCTTTATTGATTGAAGGCGGCAGTAACAGCACAAATTTTGCCAAAGACTGATGTGTCACCTTTAAGAGCAAATTGTTTTTGGAAGTCTATTCTGTAATCAAGGCGTCTTGCCATCATCTAAATTTTTTATGGAGCGCCTGAATTAAAGCTCTAACGGTAAATAATAGAAATTAGACCCCGGATGTATATGCACTTACCTGTAGACATCGACTAATCCGTCATACTTTTGGCGTTGTAACAGTTCAGGTGCGCACCATCTTGTCGTTCCAATGCCAACCACCGACATATCTTCTGTCAAGGCAAAACGCGATTCTTCGTCTAGATTGCCGTCTCCTCTTCGTCGACTTCTTCTCGTCTGTGACCGTCCGTCTTGCCCGTGAAAGTACGCAAACCGCCCGAGACCGAAATCGGCCACCTTGACGATCCAGCTCTCGCTCACAAGAAGATTCGCGCTCTTGAGGTCTCTATGAATTCTTGGCGGCTCCAAGTCGTGCAGGAACCTCATTCCTTGAGCGACGTCGTTAGCAAATTGGAGCTTGCGTGTTGCCGTCAGTTCGATTGCTGAATCGTCGAGGACTTGGCGAAGAGATCCTCTCGGCATGTATTCAGCGATTAAGAACGGTTGCGAGTCTGATCCCATTTTTCCAGCGCCGAGAAAGAGAACGATGTTGCGATGACGCATCGTTTGCATGAACTTGATTTCGCGCGCGAATTCTAAACACATCCGGGGATCTTCCGGAACGAGCATTAGTTTTATGGCTACTGTCATGTCGCGGTATCGAGCCGTCCACACACTTCCGGATGAGCCTTTCCCGATTTCTTCTAACACGTCGACCTCGTCCTCGCTGATCTGCCACACTCCGTTTAGCTTGTCAATCTCTCTTCGCAGTGCTCGTTCGCTCATCTTGCGTTTCCTTCGTATGTAGACGGTTGCCACTAATCCTGCAAATGTAGCGATTAATATCAACAAAATGCCTAAACCTATGTAATAGTAGGTGGCGTATTGACAGTGAGATCCCGTATAGCCGACGTCGCAATCACATGTTGAAGTGGGAGCCGAGTTGAATGTGGTAATGTAACAATGGCCGTGATGACAGTAATCTACCTCACATTCGGAGCATTCGGAAATATTCGCCGACCCTCGAAGTTTTGTTGTGGTGCCGTCAGGACAGCGGCGACATATAGTGGCGCCTTCTTCGGCGTACAATCCGACATCACATATGCTGCACGGCTCTCTAGAGATGTCGACCGATAAAAATCCGGTCGGACAACCGAGTTTCATGTAGAAGAGTGCTAACTGCGATTTTCCCAACATTAACAGGTGTCCCTTCCAAAACAATATCGGCAATGCTTCTCGCTCTAGAGGCCAAGCCAAAATGTCTACTCCCCATTGATATACACCTATGCGACGCCACATATTTAGATGAATAATGTAAGTCCAGATGTGAATATGAGGACGATGTTTGCATTCGTCTGTTACCGTGATAATGCAACCGACACTGATCCATAATTGTCCTTTGCTGCTTGCAGCATATGCCTTGCAAGGTTGAATCTCGGTTAGATTGGGACCTTGATTTACTGCGTTGATGAGCACCCACTTGTTGCTGTCGACGTGAAACGTCCATAATTCTTCAAAGCATGTTTTTGTTTTGAGTATGCTTTTGTTGTTACTTCCGCCGTAGACGTACATTACGGAATCAACGACTACCGATGTGTGATCGTATCGCGGAGATGGAGTGGTGGAGGTCGCTCCCACGCGTGCCCAACTTTGATTTCTACACGAAAAGATCCAAACATCGTTATATATTGTGTGCATTGTGTACGTTCTTCCTCCGAAGACAATGAGACGAGTGTAATTTATTGCTACAAGGCTGTAGCCTATTCGAAGAGGTGGAGGAGAATTCCTTGCAATCATTTTGTTCCAAGTGTTCGCCTTTTTGTTGTACTGCCACAAGCCCATGTCGTCATCGGATGAGCACCATAAGTCATTGTCAAGCCATGTGTTGGCCAGTTTGGGGGTGTAATATGATATCTCCTTATTGGATTTTACCAATACCTCCCATCTCATTGACAGTAAGTTGAAAGACCAAATATAATCAGTGACAGTCTGGGTCCAAATATTTGACGGATTGTAGTAGTCACGATTTTGCAAGACGTACAGCCTGTTACTTTGGACAGAATAGTTTATGTCGTGAGTGATGACAGCCGGTGGAGATCTACTCTTATCCGTTGCAATGACTTCCTCCCACACCCACACACTTGTATTTGTGGGATTTTGAAGTATCCATTTGCGAAGGCCGCAATGCTCTTGTCCTCCAGGCGTGTACACGACAATCGAAGTGCCACGTGCCAGCGCGATCTCTTCGGAGGGGTTTAACCCAAAACTCCTTTTCGGCCACGGAACGTTGCCAACCACTGAATCTAAAGAAGTCGTTAGTAACAATAGATTGAAGATAACGACCTTTCTGCTGCTAAAGCTGAAGAGCACGTAACTCATGGATTCTTCCATAAAAACAGCAACCAGTAAATCGTCAACAGAAATAGAGTTTTTCCAGTTGATGCAAGCGGTTGTTGACACCCACGTCAAACTGTAGATCGAGAAATACCAAAGGCAATTACCAATAATTGTAAATACCGTTTCCTTTGAAGATGACGTTACTACAGGCATACAAACTGTATTAACTGCTGACGTTGATGCATGAATTTTCGTTTGCTTCCAGCTATAGATTTTTGCATCTTCAATGCATACAAGTTCGTAGAGTAGCGAACAGTTCAGATCGGAATGAAAGTGACGGGGAAAGGCAAGAACGGCTTCTTTGCAGTAACAAGAAGTGTTGACATCTTTGACTGTGATGAGCATATCGTAAGACAACATGGACGACTTTTGTCCCAAAACGGTAATCTTTTTCCACTGAAGTGTTGCTCCATCAAACAACCAGTTGTTTTCCAGATTTGGACGTGTATTAATCATAATAACATGCATTTTACAAATTTCTACCAAAACCAAATTTTCACGAAAATTTGGATGTTCATCTAGATAATCCAGAATTCGCCAAGAGTTTACGTCTTCATCATATATCCATGTATCATTTCGAAGCGACGTACCACCCGTTGACTGTTGGAAGTGTCCTCCAAACATCAAAAGATGATCGTTTTGACTTTTGTTGTACAAACGTGAAAATGCGGCTACACCGTATTCTGAAAGCTTTGGTCCATTGCACTCCCAGTTGGTGTATCGACCCCAGCTATTTATAGGCAACTTCGTGCTGTAGAAAGGATTCGATTTCAATGTTTCTCTTCTCGACAAAAAATCGTTTACGTTCTCTTCCTTGGACAAATCGAGACAGAGTTGGTTGACACTTCTGCTATTCAAATTGGTCGACCCGTGAGTACTCACCCATATCAAAATTGCGAAGAGAAAACGAATGGCATATGATATAGCCATCGCTTTCAAGTTCTGATTTCCTGCAAGTGCATCAAACGAGAAGTCACAATTCTACTTATAAGTCGTCGTATACAAAGCAGCCTTTATTCTTAATTATTGTATAAATGTGAATTCGTCTACTCTCAGCCTAGAACAAACGGCATTGCACATGAATGCATAATCTTGGTAGTGATGCCAACTACCAAATTCCACATTGCAAGTTCAGACCACAACGACAATTTTTGTTCTATAAACGAGCATGCAGAGTGCTTACCTGTCGTATTTTCCTGCCTTCAAAGCAGCAGCTAACGAAACTGTAGCAACTTTCAGAATGAAACGTTAGCACGAACTTGAGTACAGTACTCTTCACGTCAATTAGGCAAAATAGATCAGGACAGTGCAGATTCAATCATGAGAGACAATATGCTGGCGTCCATTTGATTTCAAGATTATCACTCTATCCAGTTCTAGAGATGAAAAGCTGTAGCGGACGCGTGTAACTGCATGGTTTGGTTTAAAAGCAAGATGTTACAAAGGAACGAAATTCTTGGAATAGTAATCCAATCTTCAGAGTGTGCACCAATTGTATAGAAACCGAACTGTTTCACAAACGCGAAAGCAGATGCCTCAACAGGCTCTTTAGAAAGTACGTAACTTACCCTCAGGAGTGTAGGCGACCGAACATCGCAACCGGCACAACTCTTCTCCAAACGCGATCGATCGTAGTTTACGTCCTTCTGGAAAAACGAGAATAATATTCGGTTTGACTCGTTGATTCCAACTATAACTAAGTGTTCTATGACCGACAACTATATATACATAACAGGGGGCTATTTGTAATTTTTGTATGTAGAAATTTAAATATACACTCTCTCTATTTAGGTCATAAAATCAATTTGAAAATCGGGGAGGGTGCACTGTTATGGTAGTTACGTGATGAAGATTTCAAGTTAGAGCAGCCAGCTTTCTACTATTGCTTTTGTGTCAGAGCTGCTGACGTCTATGAAGAAAAACTCTTATTTTTTACTTGACCAACGAATCGATAGGTGAAATGGAGTCTTGGCATTATTAATTTACACTCAGAAGTGCTTCCCGTTGATTTAGTATTTGCAGACTCCCGATTACTAAATTCATATCAATTTACAGAATATGTGGTTGTTAGCTGCTTTCCAATTGTAGAAATCATAGCAGATACGAGTGAGGTTGGCTGGAAGAAGGTAGACAGGAAAATTGTACCACTGTAGTATTACTACCATTGAATGGTCACTCTTCGCTTCAATTACTAAGTTGCAGCAAACAGAGTAAAGTGTGCTAAAACGCATTGTTCGGGTCCAATTGCTGTTCAGTGTCAAGCTTTTTGTTTACCATTTGCACGGTCTCTCTTAACGCGTGCTATAGACGATGGACACAAGCGGATGGCCCCAAAATAAGAGACCACTCAAGCCTTCGTATAGGCAAAAAGTGCATGATAAAGTTTGTTTTGAGTCTATCCTTAGTGCATTAATATATTTGCGTTTTCCCAATTTTCCAGATATTCAGCGACATCCATGAAGAACGTGCAGCATAGCTGTCGCCTGAATATTTTGCACCTATTTCAATCGTTTTTCTATCAAAGCATATATATTGAATTGAAAGCATCCAAACGAGCTTCCAGACTGTTGTAGAAAATGATCTAGGTGATGTTTGTATATGCACTGCTGCGACGTAAACTTCCAGTCAGAATAATCACAGTGCTCTTGTTTATGTGTTGAACTGGTAGATTGCATGATCAGTGGTTGAAATGGTGTTCCAATTTGGTTATTTGACAGTTTGCATAGAGCCATCTTTACTGTTGGCAAGAGCTATGCTGGACATCAAAAATGCGGAGGCCGGCTACTAGTGTTTTGTATGCACGAGACCTTTCTTAGATAATTTTTATTTATATATTGTCTATCTAAAATGATATATCCACTTACTAATATTGGGGAGGCCGTGGCCTCTCCAAGCCCATGCGTATAGCAATGCCAACGCTGTTGGTCTAACAATAATATTTCTCTAAACCCTGAAAGAAGAAAATGGCATGTGCGGGGGAAAAATTTATGCGGTTTTGTGCTCATTGCACAATTAAATTACCTGCTAATAGAGTTGGACTTTCCTCCTGCACACGGTAGTTGGATTGAACTTGTTATCACACAAATTAATTGCACACTAATAGTAATGTTCCCTGATGTCGCCCGATTAAATTCCCACACAATTTCTTCTTTCAGTGTATGTGCATTCTATAGTCTTCGGTATTGCAGTTCAGTTTACTGCATGCCCACCTCCGTTCTCCAAAAAGCGTGCAGCTTTGACATGCACTTTCATTACGCTATATCTGCATGTGTTACAGAAAGTAGGAGGGTAATTTCATCATCTAGAAGCATTTCATGCGTCACGCACGGTTGGGACGCATCTATCAGCTCTCTCAGCTCTCTCTTCAACCATGCCACAACAGAGTAGTAGAAGGGCAATGGTATGCTGCCGCATTGGCGCCAGGATTGTCAACACGGTATCTACACAGTCTACTTAATTAATTAAACAAAATTTATAATGCCGTTTCTTCTCCACTTACTCTTCCATATTGTTTCAATGGCTGTGTCTAGGCTCTTGCCTGTGCTGTCGTCGGGCTGATAGCAAGTCGTTTGTACACGACCGGCAAATGCTACACACTCAGATTCGCATTCCCGTGCCACTGGGTCTTCGTCACGTCTTCTCTGTCGATTCTAGTCGCCGTAGGATACTGTGCCGTCGACTGCATGCGATTCTCGGGAGAGAAACCGCATAGAACGAACGATTTCGAAGGCTTCTTTCTCAAGACCGGCGTTCTGGTTTCGGTCGCTCTCACTGGAATCTGGCTGACGTCTGGATGCCTGTTGTCCAAACAACTAGCCGACTTCCAAAGGAAGAACGACGAGCTGCAAGGTGAGGAGAGAGCTAACGTCGGCTACGTCACGGTTCTCTTTGGAATTATTACAATTGTCGCTAGTCTAGTTACAGCGATATCATGGGTGAAATTTCACTTTCTCTTTTCTGTTTCTGATAATGAGTTTGACTGTTACGTTCAACGGTTTTAGCTCGCTCTCGCTGTTTATGAGGGTATCGACCTGCGTCATTGGCTGCGTGAGAAGCAGCTGCAGAAGTACAGATGGAGTAGATTGATTGAACCTGATGAAGAGTACGAGCAGGCGGAAGCACTGTGTGAACCAACCAGTCTCGGTAATGGCAGAAGACAGAAAGGGTGGTGATGAATTCGAATATATTGAGACCTAATAAAACCAGAGCTATAGTTCTAGAGTGATGTGTGAAAAAGTGTAAGCAATAAGGAAAAATCCGTAGGTGGTCGTTTTCGTTTCAATCGGATGCTCGTTTTCGATTGTATTGTGTGCGATTGCTTTCCGTAAATTTACCTCATTTTAACCTCTTATATTATATGCAGTTCCGTATAAGAGTCCGGTATACACATGTTGAGTGTATTAGCTGTCCATATGAAACTGCGTTCTTGCATGTCTAGATGCCCATTATCTAGTCAAATTAATTAAATTAAGACTTAGCCAGCACTCTGGTTGGTCTGGCCATGGCCAAACAAAATATTTAAGAATTCCACTTTTGCCAGACACTAAATGTCATCAAATTCCGGGTTGCTGTAGAGTTGATTAGATAAATCATAATGTGTGACAAGTATTAACGCATGCTTTGTGTACATGTTAGCTAAATTTTGTAATTGGTTGTGTGCTCTTGTTTTTTTACTAAATTAAGAGACACGTATTCCACTTGCTTTCAATAACAGCAGCAGACTAAAAGGTCACACCCACTAACGCACGCTAGGACGTACAGTAGACTCTATCCCACAACAAAAAAGTGATCATTAACACAGATAGCACTGCGTGATGATTTATACTTCCTCAAAGTAGAGAAATAGAGGTGCAGCAATCAAGCAAATTCAGTAGTTGTCTCTATAGAAAAAGTCTCCTAGCGCTCGCACATATCCCAGGAAGTGCATACCCAGACAAAATTTGGATAACCTTGTTAAATCCAGAATTTTAGTCACTGACAAAATTTATACGAATAGGTTTGTCAATACAAAATCCATATTGGTAATAAGCCTTCATGTGACTTGTCATTCACGTGGTCACCAAGTACATGTATAAAGTTTATCACGTGACACATCAGATTTCCTCATTATTCTACCAGTAAAGTATCCCAAGGGTTCATTCATCTGCTCTTGCCAGCCAATTTTTATTAAAGAGACTGTATATGTAACATTTCACGTTGTAGCACCCTAGATTCGTCTGTGCCAATCAGTGTCCAGTATTCGCTTAGAATAGGTGACATATCCTAGTTCCACTACATATTGACGGTCAATAAATCGGGCGGTTTACCAGCCCAGGGCTACTGGTTATTAACCAGTCAATATGTAACAAAAGTGGGATATGTCATTTATTCTACGCAAATACTAGACACTGATTGGTGCAATGTCTCAGCTCTGTGCTACACAAGTCGGTTATAGACCTTCTGGCATGTGTATAAATGAAGTGCCAGCTCGTTAGCATTCAGGCTTCACCCTTGTGACAACTCGTCGGTGGAGCGAGGTGTATTTTGCTTAAACACTCGCCAGCAGTCTATAACCTATACTTCTGTAACATCAACCTACTATATTGTAGTAGCAACTGTCACCGTTTGCATTAATCGCAATTGCCAATTAACAGTCACAATTATACTACATCTATGTATGTATACTCAGTGCAGTCATACCTTACACACGCAATCAATGTCACACTAAAAATTATGCAACAAATAAATTGTGGTCAACAAACTGTCAGTTATGATTTCCAGATGTTTCACATCAGTCACCATTAACCTCATCATCAGAGTCTACTGCTTCACCTTCTTTGTTGCCATCTGGCAATAACGGTTTGCCGTCTTCACCAATAGGGACCACCTTCAGACAACTGTTGGAGTTAAGCTGTTGAAACAGATGCATCAGTTTGACAGCCTCGACTTCCTTTTCTTCTTCGGTCAAATCTTCATTTGCATCAAGTTTTGGTCCTACGGGTCCCCCTGTGATAGGATCTAGATCTGATTCCAGATATTCATTGGTGTCGCTGTCTTCGTCACTTGAGTACTCGCTTGATGCACTTGGTTGGTCACCACCGAGCAAGCCGCGCTGGAACAACATCCCCGCTGCATTGCCATAGCCAGTATGTTTGATGAGACGAGACACATTCTCTTTGCAAAGAATAAAGAGAAAGTCTGCCACCATTTCCTTCAAATGGGTAATGTGTGACGTCATCTGCTGAACCAATAAACTCTTTAGACCACCACTATCTTCTGGTCGAGCTGTGACATGGTGTAGTGGAGGAAGAATCTATACCAAAATCAAACCACAGAAAAAATATCAAGTTAAGCCTTAATGCAAGCCAGTTTGTCAGACACATGATCTAGATTATGAACACTGCAACTGAACTAACCTCACCAGAGACTCTAGATTACCTCACAAACATACAAGGTTACATCCGTTTAAAGTGGCTGTAATGCTCACCTTTCCTCGCATGTGCTTTCGAATTATCCTAGATGATTTTGCACAAGACCGCATTGCTGTTAGGATAGAAATGACAGCATTAGCTGGCGAATCTAACTCGACGCAACTCAGTGTCTGCAACAAGTGAGCTATTAGTGCATCAATAGCAGACACGTCACAATCCTCGTACATTGACACAACAGCTGCTGGTTCTTCCTGTACTGTAACAGAAGGCACAAGCATACTTACACATCTACTCGGCATATTGATCAATATATTTATAGCATGACTCTTTATATCGGTTGACCACCCAGGATCTTCCGACAACAAAACCAATCGAACAACATGAACAAGTCCATCGAGAGCTTTAAAGTCTTGCTCATCCAAGCCATCTATATCCAATGTTAGACTGTACAGAACTTTGAGCAATTCACACATGTCACGTGACTTCTCATCGGTGTACCGCACCAGATTTCCTGAAGCGTCGACGATGTCGAGTTGAAGTGCTCTGACTAGTGATGGAATTCCATGTAACTCTCTAGTTATAAGACACCTCGATTTAGGAGCCAAAGCTGTGACAAGAAACAGAAGTCGGGCATCAAAAAACTTTATTCCACTTGAAAGCGAGACTGAGCCACGATTTGCTATTCGTTTCATTACACCTTCGAGTACACCTTCTGTCTGACATAATTCAGCCAAATGAGGGTTCTTCAACAACAAATTAGAAAGACACTTCAAAGCTTCCTCCTGAACAGTTGATTGAGAACGTTCATCCGGGTCATTATCCACTAAACCGGCCAACCCGTACATTACTCTCATTCCGTCTGGGGACGTCAAATCGTCTAAACCCTCTGTCTCACGACAAATTATCTTGAGAGATTGTAAGGCAGCCGCTTGGAAATCACCCTCTAGCGCGCGCTCGTGTCTCTTCCTCAGCCAAGACATCAGACTTGTGACCAGTCGAGACCGGACATCGACTGTCTCACTAAACTGAAATTTGCCAGCATAAGTCTCATTGAAGTGCAGCAGAGCAGCGGTGAGTTCAGCAGTGGTGGTAGAGGTAGCTCCTGCGACACGGAGACACTCTTCCATCGCGAGTTGGATGGTTGATTTCTATGTATGCTCGCTGCACGTGCACTGATAGGTAGTTCACAACTGTTGCACGTGTTTCGATTGTCAAACGTGATGACAGTCGACACATAAGTTTAGCGCGTGAAAGATGAATTTCTGTCTTGCTAGAATGCAGCGCTTGAACTTTGCTATCCTCGTCCTTCCAGGCCAGGCCCATTATTTGGCTTTTTCCTTGCACGGGTCTGGGAGGGCGAGGCTAAATTCACTAGATAAATAAATTTTTATATGAGCGAAGCTTTTCTCTCAACACAGCTAAGGTCACAAACTCATGAAAAATAACAAAAGTCGTCTATAGTCTAATAATAGTATCTATTTTAGTTCTAAATTAATTAGCTAACTAGAGGTTTTTATTCTTGAGTACCCGAATGTTTCAATATTGCATCACTCTGACGCTCTTATAGATGTAAATGACAACTTTCGATCAGTAATAGATTGCTTTGGATCGTACTGTACGCACAACTTTGATCTGATCACAATGCGCCAAGCGTATCACCGCTAAGCCTATAGCACGTTACTGCAACCAATGGCTTTGAATCTGTCCGGCTATGCAGTCGACTTCAAAGCCGTTCAGGAAGCTGTTACTCGCCTTTCGCCTTTTATACACCGTACTCCTATTGTGACGAGCGGAACTGCGGATGAAAGAGTGGGAAGGAGGCTGTTCTTCAAAGCAGAGAATCTTCAGCAAACTGGAGCCTTCAAGATACGGGGAGCACTGAATGCGGTAGAAACATTATAAAATTTAATATCAGCATGTATTTATATGCATTTATAATCTCTGTAGTAAGTATATAAATTGCAGCATTCGTTCAATTTGAAAATATTAGTCAATTAATTAATAATGTAAATTTACCAATTGTTGTTGCATGAAGACATCGGCTATTCAAGGTGTATACACGCACACACACACACACACACACACACACACACACACACACACACACACACACACACACACACACACACACACACACACCACTGTAATGTGTTATCTTTCTAGGCAAGTAGTTGTTGATTTAAGAGTGCAAAATGATCAATAGCGTTGAATTCAGGAATGAATAGAAATGAATAATTCTAGAATCACTATAATTTTTCAGGCATTGGTGTGTGTGTGTGTGTGTGTGTGTGTGTGTGTGTGTGTGTGTGTGTGTGTGTGTGTGTGTGACGTTTGTAGCTTAATTGGTTAGAGAGTTGCATTTGGAGAATGGATACATCCGAGATCTTTGATTTGTGGATTCAAGTATGGGATGCATGGGCACAGGCGTAATTGCCTTGGGCAAGGAACTCACACACAATTGTCTCTCTTGTCTCAGGAGTATAAATGAGTACCTGGTCACTGACTGGGAGTGGACAAGACCACTGGCTTTGTAGTAACATCCTGCAGCATACTTGTACTTGTGGCCCTTTTTGTCTAGTCCCAGAGCTGTGCCATAGTCAATATAGGTGCAGTGCTGACCCTAAGCCTCCACCTAGCGCATAGATGCCCTAGCTACCTTTGCAACTGACCGTAACATCAACATACAATGTGAAGGGCTCAACATTCGTCCATTTTTATTCATGTGTGTGTGTGTGTGTGTGTGTGTGTGTGTGTGTGTGTGTGTGTGTGTGTGTGTGTGTGTGTGTACGAAAGCATGTGCAATGACTTTGCTGTGCACTACAGGTTCTGCAGTTGAAGGAATCAAATCCTGCTGTCAAAGGAGTGGTTGGATATCTTTACTGATTGCTCCTTTTTGCTTACCTTCTTGCAATGTGTTCTCATGTATATAGGCCACTCACAGTGCTGGTAACCATGGGCAAGCACTCGCTGCTGCTGCCAGAAACTGTCAGTTATCATGCACAGTTGTCATTCCAAATACTGCACCACAGGTTAAAGTCAATGCTATAAAAGGATATGGAGCAAATGTTGTGTTCTGCGAGCCAACACCTCAGGATAGGTAGGTGCAATTATGGGCAATCTTCTATCAGCATGAGCATACGTCTTACTGAATTGACAGTTCTTCAATGTCAATACAGTGAGCACATAGAATTAATAAATTAGTTAAACATACCAATAGGCGACTGTATGGATATGACTGTGAGTTTGTGAGTGGCATCGATACTACATTACAGCATGTCTGCTATTAGGTATGCAATGTACATAATCACATTGCATACCTAATGGCAGACATGCTGTACTGTAGTATCAATGCCACTCCCCAACTCACAGTCATATCCATAAAGTCGCCTATTGGTATGACTTGTATGTAACAACAGGAAAGATGTCTTATGTTGCTAATTATTATTCTTCCTCAGGAAAGCAACCAGTGAACGTGTTTGTAAGGAGGCCGGTCTCACATTTGTTTCTCCATATGATGATGTTCATGTTATTTCCGGGCAAGTGAGTTGATCAGACTCAAAGTGTACTGTAAGTACTATCCTCGTCTTGTTTGTTTCTTCACTAAACAACAGGGAACATTAGGATTAGAACTTCTTGAGCAGGTAGTATACGATCAGATTATTATTCACATGCAAAGTTTGTAGATGCTATTGATTAGGTTTCAGACATGGATGCAATTGTGGTACCAGTTAGTGGAGGTGGTTTAGCTGCTGGTGTTTGCCTTGCAGTCAAGAGCGTCAAACCTCAAATCAAAAGTTAGCAATCGAAAAGCTGTGTATTCACACGACAGCACTACCTTATATCACCCACTCTTTCAACAGCTTCTGGCCCTCTCCCCTCCTTTCTCTTCCCTCCTTCCCCTTCTTCCTCCTTTTTCCCTCTTGTCTCCCTCCCCTCGTTTGTCCCTTCTCTTAATAGCTTCTCCCTCCCTCCCTTCTTTGCTTGCTGTCTCCTCTTCTATCAACTAAGGAACTTAGAAATCATATGAGTTGGCATAATAATAATATATCCCTCAACTCCTGCATTTGAAAATATCATCTTTTTGGAAAGAGAGAACGTAAGCAAAGTAGATGACTGCGAAGTAACCTTGAATTGTGTTTGTTTTCTTTAGTTTTTGCAGCTGAACCAGCAGGAAAGGACCTTGAAGTTTCATTGAGAGCTGGTCAGAGAAAATAAAATTAGTTATGCAAATTCCAAAAATTGGAAGGTACTTACTTAATTATAGGTGAGCGATTGTGGCCTGAGCCACCTCGTCATCTAGAGACTATAGCTGATGGTTTAAGGACGCAGCAGCTTGGTCAGATAACTTGGCCTATCGCTAGAGATTGCCTAGAAAAGACAGTACTTACTATGGTACGTGCATCTGTGATTCTATAATAACACATATGAAATGAATTACAAAGTTGTTTTAGTCGGATGACGAAACAGTTGCTGCAATGAAGTTTGTGTTTGAACGAATGAAGGTTGGCTCATGTACATGCTAACTGTTGGTATTATTGATCAATTATTTATTGTTATGTGACTGGTTCAGCTGGTTGTTGAGCCGAGTGGCGCCGTTCCTGTAGCAGCTGTGATGTCAGATCGATTTCGTCTGCTTGGCAGCGATATCAAAAAAGTTAGTGTCATCATGAGTGGAGGAAACGTGAACCTTGACAAACTTCCATGGTGTTAAAGCACTTGACATGCTAAAAACGCCTCAAATTCTTTGGCCAGTCGTTTAGTATTTTTGTAATGTGCTCGTTTGCCTTATTGAAAGTAATTCAATCAAACAAATATATAGATTTGTCAGAACCCAGTAGGTCAACTGGGTTCACCAAACTGACCTACTTTGATGATTTGTTGCAATTCAAGCTGTTTCCATGCAATGAGATGTAGGATATCATACCCCAAAAATAGCACATCATGCCTTCTGGAATATCATTCTATTGCTGTTAGTGGAGATGTAATCCTGGCGTGTTATGTATCATGTTGATGACCTTCCCTCAAAATGTTTAGTAAAGGTACACTCAATTGTCTACTGTGGTGCGATTAGAACTTTTTATCCATATGTGGGAATCGTAAATTAAGTTAATGAAATCATTATAGTGATAGAAATTCCGTATTTTAATGAAATATGAAACAGGGCTTAATATTAATGTAGCTGCTGTCACTTAATTGACTCACTGTGATCTGGTGATAAAAAAGTATTGTATGCAGTGCAATAAGGCTGTCAGTACTTCTTGCATTTGCAGATCCTTTTGCATTGCAGGTAATATTATTGTATTTCTTGCATTTTGAGCATCGATGGGTACATAGTTGACTTGATGCCTCTATAGGAACCCAGTTTTATTGAGGAGACTCTGTCTAGGTGATAGATATTACATACCAAACTTGGCCAGCACCATACAACATCATACATCACAGTCATATATGCCAACAAGATTACTTGGCTCAACGCTCCTTCTCTATTACTGATCAATGGTGCTCCACTACGTAGGTGTCAAAATGGCGTTTTTATCACTGAAGTCGCTGTATTCAAACCACTCTTTAAATGTTTAGGTTTGATAGGAGCCTTCTTGATGTGATGACGCTGATATGTAGAGCTGTGCACGTGGCATCAAAAATGGTCTCATACTGAGATTCAAGGGATTACACCTTTAGAGACAGCTAGCAGTCTTATTATGAATCTGTGGATACGTCTAGTCTGTGCATGGCTCTTTGTGAAGAATCAAATACAATGATTTTCATCATATGATATGTGACCAGCATGATTTGAATTTCATAGACAGAGTCAAGGGACAGGTGAAAAATATACTACTTGTTCCTGCGTTTCCTACGTATTTAGAGTCATGCCTATGCATATGCAGGTCTAGCAGACTACATGTCAACAGCCACAGTCACAGTCTATATTTCTTGAGTAGTTTGGCCAGTGCACAGTCATATGCGAGATCTTCATCTAATTCAGAGTCCCGAATTGCATGGGGCGCGCTCAATTAGGCTCCGTGTGCACGCCCCTCTTCCAACTTCTACAGTTCTGTCGCTATAGTCGAAACAGCCAACTCTAACGACTCGTTGGAAGAGCACGCCCCTCTTCCAGCCTCTACCTGCTGCTCCTGCGCTGGTAGAGGTTGAAAGAGGGGCGTGTCTTCCAGATTTTGAGCCCAATCGAACGCGCCCATGGTCTTGTCCGAGGTCCCTAGGATTCCTAGTGACACGTCACAGTACCATATGGTTCGTTCTTAGGAATCACAAAGAACACGTGCAACGTTTGCGAAAGAGGGAAGCAGGAAATTAGCTATACCAGCTCTCCAACAGCAATGACGGCAGCAGACAAAGCAGGAGTATACCAATGCGTTTTCTCTGACGACTGCAGCAGACTGCAGACTGGCGCTTGCTTGCATGTCGCTCTCCTGATGTCTCATCCTGCTCACTCTGAGAGCCATTCTAAGCGTCAGATAGATGCCTGGCTCCCATGCGCCAAGTATTACTGAGTGGGCTGAAGCTGCATCAGGGTGTGGCGTAGTTGTTATTCCAATGTAAACCGGTCAAACCAGTGAGCCACAACCGGTCAAACCATGGAGGCGCGACCCCTTTATACCTAAAGGGTGAGAGGCACATTCCAGAGTATCTTCTCCAGTTCTATCGTATACACTTCTGACAGATACTCAAGCAACTTTAGCTAAAAATTCAATCCATGGTCCATGGAACATTGAATAATAAATACTATATCTTATTCTCAACAAGTATCTTCTATCCTAGAAAAAGTAGTAACAGCTAGAGTTGCAGTCTTTGTGTAAGTCGATTGCGGAGTGTTTCAGATCAAACGTTAACACGTCGCAAGATGGCGCCTGCTTAGCTCCATCCGACCGAGAACTGTCGCATCAGTTCCACCTTCCGATCAGGGTCGGGAACGGCTTGACGAGCATGCAGATGCGGTCGCATGGAAAGCCCAAGCAAACCGCAGAGACGTCCGCCTCTCGTGTTTCTTCTTGTACTCGGTTCGTGTCGCAAGAATTGTTGATTGTTCTCGAACAGTTCATGCCTACTGTGTACGTTCCAGCGTGGAATGCAGCTGGCAGCATCGTGGATGCTTGAGTAGACGCAGTCGATGTTCTCTTCTTCATCAGTTGAGGTATATCTAGAGATTGAGTCGCCGGTGGTGCGCCTCTCACGTTTCTGCTGGAGGAGGAACGTGCAGAATTCGTTCTCCCACTCGCCCGGGTCTGAAAGGAGCAGCACAACGCCTGGACCGGTCGTTCTGTGACAGCAGGATTGCAGACATATGCGCCCGTCGGTTGAGGATTTGCTCTCGCTCTCTGCGTGGTTGCGAGTGTACTTGAACGCCATTGCTCCGTTTCGTTGAGCCTTCGTGTCGTCTTCGCATAAATCCAGATAATAAGGCTGCATGATCCTCACTGCACAGACGCGTCAGCAAAAATGACCGACTGCGCACTCACCATATGCTTTTCCGGCAGCAGACACTCCTCAGAGGAGGGGCAGCCATACGTCTTACCGGGGCTATCCTCGTTTGTTTGTAGCCGACATGCATGATGCATGTCTATAATTCCGCTACGATTTCTCTCTTAGTATACTAATAAAGCAAGTGACACTTCAGCGCCATTGACATTCACAATGGGTCCGTCTCTAGGTAGAGAGCCTAGAGTGAAAACTCTAGAGGCGCCAACAAACTCGTTTAGACGCACCACTTGCAGGATTGCTTCGAAAACGGCCGCAACAATTTGATCAATATCTAGAGACCTCTTCTAAAACTGGAAACAGACTATTGATTGCATGTAGTTAGTGTAAGTGTAGTACAGTAAGATTGTGTTTACACCAAGCACATGAGTGTTGCTAGTCGTCGGTGGCTTCTATCTAGAAAGCTGTAACATCTAAAACGCCGACAGTCGATCATGACTAAAGGCCATGTTCTCCCACTGTGACTAACCGAGACATTCGACATTCTACAGGTAGTCTGCAGCCTGTTCTTCCCGGGCTAGCTTTATTTAATTAATTTCTATTTCTCTGCGACAGCTATATATGGTCTCATGATCATTATGCTGTCAGGTCACATCCCATATCTGTCGACACGTGCAGTGTGGTAGAAGAATATATGTACATAGTTCATGTAGTGTGTACCGTGTATGGCTTAGTTAGGGGAAGGAGTCTCAAGTTGCCTAGTAACTTCATTGCAACAATCTGCAGCTTGTACGTTCAGTTTCGATTGACCGTCATCAGGGGTTGAATAGCCGAGAGATTCAGAGAATTAATATCGAGTCGTTCGTGGTCACAACGGAAAGAAAGTCTGTACGAAAGAACAACTGACGCAACTCCAGCATCATCCACAGTCTCGCTGCACCCATGTCGAACATATGATATCCTTTCTTCTTCTATTGAAGCTGTGTTTATACCGTCGCTTCCACAGCTATAGGAGCCTTCTGAAATCACGATAGGATTGTCGCGAAGAATTACGAATGTAGAGCGGTCTCTAGACCTGTAAGCTCGTACAAAGTGACTGTCGTTTCACGTGACAGCAAAGTCCGCAAATAGTTTGTTGTATCCCACTTCTGACACCATGTAACAGGCATGCCGAGGTCTGTACACGTCTATCTATTATCTACTTGTGTATTATCGTACTGTAAGGCAGTACACTAATTACTAAGGCTCCACCCCTTACGGTCACAGTATCGCGAATAATCACATACGGGATGTAAATATCGATGATGATTACGTAATGTTAGGTACCCGTATAAATGTCGCACGCCACGAAAGCTATTGATTTCGCGTTAACAGTTGCAGACAAGTATGTTCTGTTGACAATTAATTTAAGACCTAGCAATCGCAAACATGAATTACACTGTTCTGGTGGAAATCTCTTTCATGAACATTTCTAATTAATTAAGTTAATGGCGGTTCTTCTATTTATTGTCTCTGTGTTTGCCATGTACGCAAATAGCGTTTCGCGATTGGACCTCATTGAGGGCGTTGCACATTGCTGAGCGTGACACATCTACACAAGCACACATAATTCGAATTTCTCGCCGGAAGTATGATGGCGGAGAGGGTCTGGCTACACCGCCCCCTCTCCGCTCTTCTCGCGCGCGTTAAGAAGACTATGCAAGAGACTAAGACCCTGCGGAGCCATGTATAAATAAACGGCTCTGCATGCTAGGCGACAGGCATGTCGACATCCGGACAGTATCTTGCAAAGGCTTGAAGATCAACATAAACTGTATGTAGAGAAGACAATACGCCTTTGTCAATTGCAAACATATTGGTCACAGGAAATTCACTAGACAACGGGCCAAACTTATACATTCTTGTACCGGACGCGATCACTGAGTGTAATACTCCGGCCCTTTCCGTAAAGTGCAGAGGGCAAATGTTAGTCACTTCTCGTATACATGGAAATTTCCATGCTTTTGATGCATTCTCAAACAGGTAAATTCAGGATATCCTTTATCATTGAAATATTGGACCGTCTTCTGTACCACATGTACAGTAGCACGTCGTTGCATTAGGAATGTATTGGAATTCCTATGTAATACAGTATACATCCAGTCATTTTCCTGCATCTCGCACCAGCGTTTCGATAATAATCTACCGGTGATAGATGCAGTGCTCTGTTAATTAACAAATAGCCGTGACAGTGAACTATGTGACGCGCACTTTACTACTACCGGTCACACTCGTGCCAAAGTTCAAACTTGTCTCCACCTCAAAAAAATTCGCGTCTGTTTTCTGGTTGAGTTTAATTTATTTATTTATTTTGTTTGGCTGAGAGATTCCTTCACAATTTATTATTAATTAATCTGACATTTACTTGTTTCTGTATAAATAAATAGACAATAATAAAGATATTATAAGCTTTTAGTGGTCCATTTCTCGTAAACTCGTCGTCCAAACCACTTCACTTCGTAGAAGAAGGATGTGCAGTCCTATTTGCATTCTGCTAATATAATTAGGTGCAAAACGACAAAACTATCATCATTTATTTATTTATTTTACACGCGCTACGCGGAATTAGACACATCCGCACCGCAACCTAGCAGACTACTGCTATAAATGCGTAACGTAAAAGGATAGCGACAAACCAGCTTCGTCATTCACACGTCTACGACGGTACTGGCAGGCATTCTCGTTTCCCACGACTCACGCACCCTTCGCAGAACGGAGCAACCCAAATGACATTTCCAAGGACGTGGACGGCACTTCTAGTTCTAGCATTGAAGATCCAGCGGGGAACAGCCACAGGTAGCCTTCACTACTTGCAGCATGCAGACGAGACACGACTACCAAAATGACGGTTTTAGATGCCAGATTTTTGTTTACTGGTAGTTGGAAAGTGTTAGTACTGACGTGCGAAGCTCACTCATCCATGTGCAGGACTTGAGGGATTGCATGTGCATACAATAAACAATAGCTGTGCTGTCTAGTTGCAGATAATTGTTCTAATACCTACGCCGGAAACTGCTATATCTTCGATTTCACTGAAAAAGGAAGCACCTGGGATAATGGACAAATCATCTGCAATAGATTTAACTACAATTTGGTATCAGTCAGCGATAGCGATGAAAACAATTATATTCAAAGCCTCATCCGAAGTCATGACAATGACTTCAAAAACAGAACCAGAGAGACCTGGATAGGTCTCAGCAAACGGCCATCTGATACCACATTTACATGGTCAGACAAATTTCCGTTTGTCTACAACAACTGGAAGAATGGTTACAAGCCAACAATGACTACGAATAGTGGCTGTGTCTACATGGACAAGAATGGGTACTGGGCGATTGCAAACTGTAGGACTGAGAAATCTGTTGTGTGCAAGAGAGGTAACACTAGACTTCAAACAAATCAACAATGAGGTCGTCTGTGCAAATTAATAGCTATAGTGGACACCACACACACACACACACACACACACACACACACACACACACACACACAAACACACACACACACACACACACACACACACAAACACACACACACACACACACACACAACACACACACACACACACACACACACACACACACACACACACACACACACACACACACACACACCACTTAAAAGTAATAGAAAATGAATCACTAGACACTGACTAGATAAGGATCTAACTTCAAACACTATGTTGCGTGTATATGTTGTTGCATTGTTTACATAGCTATCAAGGGCAGTCCCCTGGAATTCCCAGCAAATGGTAACATGACCAGTAATGATTCCACAATGGCAATCAAGTGCAGTCGCCTGGAATTCCCAGCAAATGGTAACATGACCAGTAATGATTCCACAATGGCAATCAGCACTGTGGTCACATTTTCGTGCAAACACGAATTCAGACTAATAGGTTCCACCACAAGAACCTGTACCTCAGATGGATGGACAGGAGAACGAACAATTTGTCGAAGTAAGTAATGCATCTCCAGATTTATTGAATACTATTTCAGATTTTTGACACAGAAGACAACATCCTTTCAAATGAAGCTTTGCCTCCCACCACTTTATCCCACTCTCTTTCCCATCAAACAGAACCAGATAATGTTAGCAGCCAAACCAATCAGACAATCGTTGATGGTGGAAATGTCATACCTGTGACACAGCTCATAGTCCTGTCAACTACAACATTTATCCAGACAACAACACAATCATTAACCAGTACATTACCCGGAAATAGCCACAACAACATTATCTTGGATGAAGTGGCAATCATTGGAGGAATGTTTGGATGTATCATATGTTTGCTCATCATCATCATCATCATAGCAATAAACAAATCAAAGAAAAGAAGATCAACAAAGCCAACACAAGCAACAAGCATTCTGGAAGGTAAATTGTACATTTGAAATTTACCAACAAGATAATGGCATTAAGATCAATTTCTGTAAACGCACTAGAAGGGACACCCAGTGAAAGTTCAGGTTCAACTGAACAAGGAGACAATACATTAATTTCATTCAGAGAGGTCAATGACAGTTGCTATGACCGTTTAGCTAGTTTTTCAACATCTGATGCTAACACACTAAACAACAACCAACGTGAGACAAGTTCTACAGCTTTTGGAGAGGGTGTTTCTAAGAGTGACAATTTCACCACTGATTCAGCACCAAATCTGCAAATCCAATCTGAACATACAGGTGACACATATTGTCAGCCAGGAGAAATATTCAAGGTCAGACAGATAATCTTGCTGTCTTTCACAAATGCTCTCGTAGTAAATATACTTGTAGAATACAATTCCAGCTTTTGCCACATCTATGCAGGATCACAATCAAGACGAGTCCGCAGACAGGAGATTGGTGGGCATTAGCAGGAGAGATGCTAGTACATGTGACACTGTAGAAACTGAATCTAGTTCCAAAGTCGTACAGGGCAGAGACAGGCAACACAGTGCAGGTAAAATACACCATTCAAACAATAATAATTTCTGGAACGTTTACGTAGCAAATTTTGTATGCCAGCTCTTGTTGCTATACATGCAAAAGACTACATGCAGCCAGACACAATAATACACAAACAAAAAGCACGAAATAGTGCAGGCAGTGATGGATACCATGAGGCTGGAGTGGTTTTCGATAGAGAGTCACATTTCACTTGTGAGGTGACGTGTTGTTGCCTAACATGACAAGTACTCTGACCCTGTCTAATCATGCTGTGTGTTTCACTAAAGATTTTGATGAATAACGACAACAAGAGTACCTACTGTGAGACACAGCCAATCGTGGGGAAACTCGAGGCAGCCACTGCTTGGAAAAGTGAGGTAGAAAGTGTAAAAAAAGACGACATAGTACACAAGCTCCATGATGGCAAGAAAAGTGTTGTAACTCAAAGGCACACATGCGTTTCTAGTTAATTTGTTTTAGGTTCTGAAACGTCAACAAACAGCAGTCACGAGATCTGTATTACAGCTCTATCTGACAGAAACAAAGGCACTAAAACTCAAGATGAAGGATACTGTGAACCCGCCCAATTGTTCCAAACAGAATCAAATTCAAGTGGCAATGTAAGTGGTATTACTTTATCACTCAACCAAATTTTTAAAATTGATATTTTGATTAATTAGGAGACTGGTGATTATGATGATAAAATGAGTTACCGGCAACCGGGAAAAACAGCAAAAGAGTTGTATGTTCAGCTCAATGGAAGCAAGATCCGACAAATTGACTGCGATTGCTTAACAATGTGTCAAGTCGTTGGCTCTGGGTAAACTTACATTCTTAACATACTGGTAAATATTGATTATTTTATTGACTTAATTTATCAAATGATTACTGATTGTCAGGGCATTTGGAAAAGTTACAAAAGCAGAGTGGATGGTAAATTGTCACAAATATTAATCCAAATATTATTTATAAAGGACCGTGGGCTGTAACATTGCTTAGATTGGGGGATTAAAGAGAATGGTTGCAATCAAAACTCTCCACACCGATTCAGCTGAGAACAACGTAAAGTTTCTACGTGAAGCAGCCATAATGAGTCAATTCCATCATAGAAATGTTGTCACATTCTATGGATTACAAACACAAAGATCACCGGTGAGAATCCAAAACATACTTTCAATGCAATGAATGATTGTATGCCATATTTTTCTGTCAGATGTTTATAGCAGTAGAATTTATGGAGAATGGCGACTTGAAAGATTATCTCGACAAACTTAAATGTATCAACAGGTTTGCTCGATACGACTACAACAATTCGCAAGCTCTAATTAATTTCTAATTTAGATCAGACACTGCTTTCATGTTGCTGCGTGCCTCGCAAGAAATTTCCGAAGGGATGATGTATCTTTCAGCCAAGTCATTCGTCCATCGAGTTAGTCTTTCAATTTGCTGCAACAACGTTGTGTAATTCTTTCACTATTTGAAGGATCTCGCTGCTCGAAATGTCCTGGTGGACGGCGAATTCACAATGAAGGTCAATAAAATGCATGACAATAATACATTAGCAGGGTTGCCACACATTTTCCACCGAAAATTCGTAGACAAATACAGTTAACAACAACACACCCACTTTCCAGTGTTGTTGGGACCCGCTTGTATTTTCTACTAGCAATGCTCCAAATCCTTCAATGTAATCATCGAGTTAGTCTTTCAATTTGCTGCAACAACGTTGTGTAATTCTTTCACTATTTGAAGAATCTCGCTGCTCGAAATGTCCTGGTGGACGGCAAATTCACACTGAAGGTCAATAAAATGCATGATGATAATAATACATTAGCAGGGTTGCCACACATTTTCCACCGAAAATTCGTAGGCAAATACAGTTAACAACAACACACCCACTTTCCAGTGTTGTTGGGACCCGCTTGTATTTTCTACTAGCAACGCTCCTAATCCTTCAATGTACATCATCTAGTGTTGTTCTCAAAACAGCCTTAGAAACAGTCTTTAATGCTCGTTATATATACTAAATACATGCAACACAAAGCACGTGCGATTGCTTGTATATATGCAGTATTCATACATGATGTCTACTGTTCAGATGTCATTTAATTATATATTGAGCTAACAATCATCAGCTATGAATTTTGCGGACCTTGGAACAAATGGTATGCTTAGATACTATAAATCCAGAAATTTTAGTACTTCTGCCCACGAAGTAAAGTACAGGACATCGGTACTGTATTGTAGCCAAATTCAAGTGCATCTATCTATAAATTTTAGTATTCATGTTATTTTAGTACAACCAGGTATCTGTACGAAAGTAACTAAAATTTCACGAGTACAAAAATTTCTAGATTTACAGTACCAGCGACAGACAAAGTACTTCAGGTAGGGACTCATTTGACAATGGTAGCAAGAGAACCATTTCATCCATGTGAATGGATGTCAAGTAAGAAGAGACTGATTTGTTGAAGCAGATAGTCGACGAGTAGGGTGTTGCTGTAAGTATACCATAAGTGCAACCATTTCACTCTGCATGCTGCACCAAAAAAATAACCAAAATGTGAAATGACACAAATGCAAAAGGAAAAATGGACGTAATGCCAAACACGAAATGAAAACCAAAACCGGCCACCATAATGCTTGTGAGCCAGCCGGGACATGTTCAATGATCCATTTATTCGTAGGCCCACACAAAAATTTTGTAGGTGGTTTTCCCCCAAAGTTTGTAGGATACAAATTTGTTTGTAGGTATTGCAATTAACCCAGCATTAGATAAGTGTCACTTATACTGCTTGAGCTTTGAAATGCAAACTTACATAGCAACAGCAACATGTAGATAACCATATTAGAATTGGTTTTTGATATGTCATGTTGTGATATTCAGATTGGTGACTTTGGTCTTACTCGTGATCTTATCGATGAGACTTACTATCTTATACATGGCAAACTATTGCCAGTTCGATGGACAGCTGTTGAGGTAGAGCAATACATCAAATCATTACATGTCAACACTAATTTATAACCATAATTCTAGGCTCTGAATTATCGTAAGTACAGCACTGCTAGCGATGTGTGGAGCTACGGTGTGCTACTTTATGAAATCTGGTCGTTGGGTCAACACCCATTTGCATCAGCAGCCAACAATAAAGAAGTAAGCTGCAGAATCAGCATGCATGCATACTAATATAATATTGATTGTTACAGGTGGTTGATATGGTAACGAAAGGACACCGCCTACCACCACCCAATGGGTGTCCACGAGAAGTTTATGAATTGATGATCGACTGTTGGTATGTGTATCAAATTAATTGATATAGATGAGATGCAGCATGCACTTTCTGTATTACAGGCATCCTGATCACCATAAGAGACCAACTTTCATCGACATACAAGAGAGGCTGCACAAGCGCAGGAAACAAACTCCAAATAGTCATGATCGAGTGTACACAAGCAAACCGAGTGAATGGCCGCCTGTAAATTACCAAGATTTAGAGTACAGGTACCTCTCATGATCAGCAAATAACACAAATGGGTGATTATGAACTCAATTAACACAGAATAAAGGGGTTAGCAGTAGTATAATGGCTGATTATCATGCAATAGATGCCATGCTGTCTTATGCCGATGTTTTGGATTTAATGACTTCGTCACTCGTGTGACACCTTCGACAACAGTAAACGTAAGTTAGCTTGCACTACAAAATGTTTGACTAATATACAAATAACAATATCTAGGTATGCAGCAGTGTACTTGTCGTCAAGCTGCTCATTGGCCACAGCATAAGGTCAAACCATTCAACTAATTTTATGTTGGCCAGAAATACCCTCAAAACCATAATAGAAAGAATGGGTGAAGTGATGAGGATCAAAATGAGCTTATTTGGCTTTGTAAGAGCATCATAGTGGGAATAAACGTGATCTTTCTAAGGTCGAAGTTGGAGTGAATGCAATTTAGTAATCCATTGGTCCATTAATTAGAGTTGAGAAACAAACTGCAAACAAATTTGCTAATAAATATAGCAGTGAGGTAGTTTTACCTAATTTGCCCATAGGCCACATGTGGGTGTCCATCCATGTGTAACTACACCTTCATCAATATCAGGGTAAAACGTCAATTTCCTAGTGTTATTACAAATGAGTGAAGTGAGTTAGTTTTACCTAATGTGCCCTCAGGCAGCATGTGGGTGTTCTTCCATGTGTAACCACCCTTTTATAATACCAAAAAAAACCTATTTTAATGTAAATTGTTTTTGGTCACTTTAGAAGGTAAATAGGTAATAGAATGTGTTATGTCACATTGTGATGCTATCACCATATTGATGGTAATGCCACTTCCCTGATGGTGTTCCACCACACCACACCTATCACTGATATGTACTTTTGGGTCAGCATAAGTTACTGCTCTACTTGAAATGGAATGAACAAACACTCAAAGGGCAGCTATGTGCAAGCTGGTTATGAAATGACTGCCACTATTGCAATGCTAAGAATTGCAACTTATTTCTACAATTGTTACTTAAAAATTAATCAATCAATTACAGTAGTTACGAAGTTCACCTTGTGGCGGCTATAGATCAAGTTTTGACTTGCTGTTTGCTCAGCCAATGCTTCAACACACTCTAGTAGAACCAGATGGTCTGTCCATCCTTCCCAGAAATCTGTATGCCCAAAACTCTATAGCAAACCAATAGACACCGATCGTACAGTATTTAAATCGAACCTGGTCTTATGTTGAGAAATGTTAGAGACTTGAATAGAACTTCAAGTTTAGCTATCTCTGCTCGACATATGTAGCATCGGTCTCGGATTACTTCCGTACAGACGTCAATCGATACTGCTCACCATCTTCATATTCAAGCGACACCATTTAGTTAATGAATCAAACTTACTGTATACAATACTAATCTGTTGTGATGATCCAGTGGACCTAATTTGTATCTGAACTTCTTGCCACAAGTCGTGGAATCATGCTTCGATGAGTGTTGGCACAAGCAGTGAGGCTGCCATTTGTCTAGCTATCTAATTCATCACTGGGAATACAAAACAAACCCATATATATATGATTTTATGTGTATCAATTAAAGGGTACACGATTCACAGCTTCACAGCCATGGCTTGTTCTGTGAGTATACAATAGCTGCCAGATCAGTATTTGTTGTATCATACAAAACTAGCGATCATACCATACAAGGTAGCTACACCATGTGTATTGACAACCTAGATACATCATTTGTATGTCATCTTTAAGTTACACATTCATATGATATATACTAATGATCTAAACATGCCCTAAAAGGCTGAATACGCCAGACATCACGTTTCACTCATA
>CAXXBX010000206.1:0-6677 GCA_964274945.1 Dehalococcoidia bacterium
ATTTTCATCAGTACTCTATATCTGCCTAGAGGCGTGGCCACAAAACTAATACCTAAATAACTAAAAAACAAGACAGTGTTTCTATACGCATTAGACAATAATTAACTAGCAAGTACTCGCAGAATTAGAATTTCTGCTAGTAACGATAAACCAATATAGTTTAGGCATGCAGTAAATCAGTCTAGCGTAATCAGCCCCTCCCTCTTTTGGACTTCCTGAGGACGTCCGAAAGTTGGAAAGGAGGAGGGAAATTAGGGATGCGCGGACTAGTACAATAGTAGAATTGGCTGAATCTGTTTGACAGCTTCAGAACTAGACTTGCCTGGGGGTTGGTTATTCGTCATGATCGATCACTTTACGGCAGTCTCGTTAGATTTTATATTTCTATCAGACACTACAGATTTTTACGTGAATCTATGGTGTACCTACAGTTTCACTGTACACGTGTGCCTGGGTCTAGTTCCAGTAATCTAAAAGTTGCGTGAGATCTGGGTTCCTTGCGTGTGAGCGTGTGACTTGAAGGAACTTGCGTGAGACTCACGCAAGTCGCGTGTGAGTTGGCAACTCTGTATCTGGAATTGGATTTGGGTTCGCGAGAGTTTATAACAACAAACTCGTTACGTACATATTTAAGTTAATTAAAGATATATGAGAATTCATCATAATCATTGTTTTGTAGCCTAGGCTTGTCTAGAATGGATATTTTTTATTTACAAATATGTTTTGGTTCACTAGGTTTTGCATGGGTGTTTCGATGAGAGATGCTATATTTAGTCGTCGTATGTCTATACGACTCCTCAAGCTCCTTGGGTTTTAGTACGACATTTCCTTACGGCATAGGAGTACATGTTTGGGCAAGTATTACGCAGTAGGCGGAGCGTGTCGTCCTGTCGGTACGTCACGTGACCGGCCTGCACTACGTACCTTACCGTTTCACTCCTCGGCTAGTTTAGTAATGTAGTAGAGTAGGGGGACTCTGGGACTATCCCTAGTACTCATTAGCATACTGATAGAATATGACACTCTATAGTACTGTGGCATGTGGTTAGCCAGTCTGGTGTAGTCTGGTGTAGTATTGCATAGACACTGTAAGCGAGCTGCAATAGTAACCAATATATAGTCGGTAACGACACAAGTAACGTGTATAGTTTACATGTGCAGCAACTGCCTGTTTATACATTAGCTATCTATATACTCAGCTAGCTAAATAGACGTGGACTTGTGTAGATTGCCACACTGCTAACACTATGTAGGGGCCAGGGCACTTTGCCAGTATGTTCTCTTTGTAAATTTCTGTATTTCATTATTGTGCTAGCTCGGATCGACAATGTACGCCGTTAGATCATTACACCTTATGCTTTCAGTCAATCTCTAACAAAAAATAAGAAAAAAGTAAGGCTAGCTAGTGCCAGCACAGCCTATAAGCCTTCAATAACAACCAACATCGACGTCGAAGTCTACATGATTACTGATCACTGAAGCAGTTAATTCGCTGCACGTCTTACAACAGTACCGTCTGAGCACTTTGCTGTTGCATGCATTCAGACAGTTGAACTGCAAAAGCACCTTGCACACCTTTATATTTTTATCACGAGAACACGCTACATAACACAACAAAGCTGAATACAAAATGACCTATAAAGCAAATGATAACCAGAAACTTACCAATGGGACAATGTTTGATGTTGCAGGAGCGCTTAGATTCTGGTTTTGATCCTTCACAGGTAGGAAAGTTGCAAGACACAGACCGAGTTTTGCTTTCCTGGACCACAAGTCTTGGAGCAAGCAGACCATTGGCCAGTAATCCAAGCACCAACAATGGGAGGCGCAGGAGTAGTGGGAGCACCAAGGCAAACAGTATTTACACACACTTGATTTGTTCTAGGGCGAGTTAATTTGTTGCAGTGGACAAAGTTTACGTTTTTATTGGTGGCTCCATTGCGGCAAACTATAATTCGACGTTGAAAACCCTGTTCCACAAGTCTTACTGCAAGCGCTCACATTTCTTGTTCACCCCAATAATAGCTAAGCACACAGTCAAAGTCGTCATGATTTCATTGAAACTGAGAACATGGCACAACATACATGGGGTTACCAAAGCAATTGCCAGCATCACATGCCTCACTTTGTCGAGGCAAAAGAGGCAAGCCAAAACATCTGCTGTCATCAACATCAATACCAGTGCGTAGACGAGAACACCTAAGTTCAGTAATAACTTTCCCTAGTAACAGAATACAGTGTTATTGTTTTATACTATGAAACAAGTTTTGTGAACTTACCCTTGCCAGCACGTTACACTGCAGGTTGTTCGTCTTGACGACCATCCATAGACAGGAGGTTGTTTCACTGAGACTGATGCTGGTAGGTCATAACTGTAGACAACTCCTGGATTGGTACCACTTTTGTAATTATCATAATATATTTTGACCATCACTGGCTGAGTAATCAGTCCAGCACTGTTTATTGTTTCAACTGTTGACCCAGGCCGCTCGTACACAAAGAGCGATCCTGCAGCAGTCTTTGTCTGAGAGTTTGAACCCACCTTAGGTATGTTGAATACTGAAACGCCATTGGAGGAAAGAGCCAGTGTGATTGAAGGAGATCGCGATTTTTCAGAGATTGAAATTTGACTTGCTCTAGCAGGAATTTCAATAACATCATAATATCCTATTAATGACAGTAAGTTGCAAATATAGTATACATACTTACAGTCGTGGGTGTAGGTGTGTACTGCATTTCTCTACATAAATAACTAACCTGTCCATTGATGTTGCAGATGGTAGACTCCAGTATGCCGTCTGCAGTTTTTGGAGTTACCGTTTCCTCCACAGACACCACATCGATCGAGTTGCTTAGTGGATCCATAGATATTGTCACAACCAAACAGGCTATATAACCAACCAAAACGTAATATTATGACAAAGAGAAATTTTCATTTAATACAAATACTTACGTGACATTTTCCATAGTAACAACGATCGTTTTGTTCTGTTGTTACAGTGAGTACCCTGTGCCGCCTCGGCTGAAGTTACTGTATATTTGACACTAGAGATCGACACACATTTCAGCTGACACTGATTTTTCTCAGGGACTGCAAAGCACAGTTATAAATCAAACTCAAGCAAATGACAAGGTAAGTCTAATGTACCATTGTAATCTGGAACAAGCTCAATTCCTGGTTTGAGCTTGTTGTATGTAGTGAACATTGCTGTTGTCGGTAGTCAACCAATTCGGGGCACGGTGTGGGGTTACAATATTCTATATCTGTAGACTTTCCAGTACAATCACGTCCACAATTAAGAAGGCCTATGATAGAACGTACATTATTGGATTTTGAAAGAAACGTTTTGTGACATGTTACTTACGCTGGGTTTGCACATCGACGCTCTCTGTATCGAAAGCCTCCTCCACATGTTCGACCACAGGAAGTGAATCCCGACCAACTACTCCACTGCCCATCGATCACTGCATGTGCTGAGTTTGGGACACAAGGTTCAGGCCCAGGTTTAGGAGTTGTGCCAGGAGTTTTGGTGGTGGGGTTAGGATTCTCAGGATCGGGTGGGGGTGGAGCAGGACCGTTGTTAAAGTCTCTAAAAGCAGGCAACTGTGGTTTCAACGCTTCGGATTTGGGTACACAGCGCCTTCTGTAGCAAACCTGCAAAACACAGTGTTAAGATAATACAAACTAATGATTCAGTCTTTGGTTGGTTGTACTTTGTCTCCTCTCCAATTTGATTGATAATCACAAGGATTGTACCATCAGCTGCAACCCGTGTAAGTACTCACACAAACTGAGTACTCTTTGTCATCACAACACCAAATTTTTGGTGCAGATTTGGTGGTCGGCATAGTCGGGTTCTTTGTAGCAGTAAGTTGCATACTTGCCGAATGAATACTTGCACTGCCGATCACGGGTGTGGAGTAAACCGGGAAATTTGTAGCTATCACGTCCAAATCCAGATTCCCAGTTGCTCGGCACATCTCTAAGACATTGCGTATCCCCATCTCTACAATAACAAATTGTGGCTTTTTCTAGACCAATACTTTCAATTGTGCAAATACTGTACCTCAGATAACCCAATAGGTAGTCCTTGCTGCAAGATGAAAACAAGAAAATATTTTGAGCATTGCTTGTTGTTGATTTCATAAGGTAGCCATCTTCATGTCTACAGCGTCCATTGGAACCGTCGTGCAACATTCCAAGACTAAATGGTTTTATTAAAGATTAGTAATGAAAATGCTGGCAGTGACTTCATTTCTTACTTGTGTCCCAGTTCATGACCAAATACAAACCCAATCTGCATTCCCTTGTCTGCGTTGATTGAGCATGCGTAGTCTTTATCACACATTCCTTCAATCCATGCACGACCTACAATAGATATATGGTAAGTACAAAAGATAGCTATAAAATGGAAAGAGCTTACCAAGCTCCCAACAGTCCTCATTTCTATTATAGCACATTCCTCGTCTGAACACAATCACCTGTTACATGGTTACATAACTCTGTTGTTATTTCTCCATACTCACCCAATAAGGAGGAATGCGTGGTCATAGTCAAGCGGGTCACTAGCATCGTGTGTTTTTGTCTTCGATTGCCACTTGCAGAAACTCTCAAGACTTGTCTTTGAGTCCTGAGAAATGTGCAAGCCTTGCCTTGTTTGTGCCTGTATAATAATAAGTGAAGATTAATATAAATGTTCTAGAAACAATCACAAATCAAAGCCCTTACATTATATGTTCCAAAAATTTGAATTCTGTTGAGAACGAGTCGCACATCAAATCCAAGGTTGAACTTGTTATACAAACTACTGGCCTATACAATTAGAGACAAATTAAGAATTATACTCATTGTCATCTGTTACAGCCCTTACAATGTTCATCAGTGTAATGATATAATTTTTTGTAGATCTTGTATTTGAGCCATGCTTCTCGTGGAGATCACTGTCTGCAACAACCAGTGATTCGATAATGTATCGACCACCCAAGTTTGATCCGGATGAATCAAATAAATCTTCATTTTGTATACGACCAAATTGCAAATCTTCTCGAAGCTTCTTGTTTGTTTTGTAAACTTTATTTGGCACCGATCCTACATACAGTAGAATGCTCCAATACTTATCTGTAAATACAGTCCAACACACCTACTCACCTTCGACACCACAATCAGCTTGACCCAAAGTTTGGCCTTGGGGTTGCTCCTGAGTCTAGCGATTGGTTTGCAGCTTTTTTGTAAACAACATGTGTGTGGTTGTCAGGATTGCCTTCAGAGCTGATCAAGTGATCCGGTAAAGGTTGAACATAGGAGTGATGATTGCCAGTCATGACAACACCCATCTAAATATTTATGTCACCAAATAATATTATGCTGCATGATCACATGCATGAGCAGGGTTCAAAAAATGCAAGCTGTGCATGTGGTCTGACTGTCTATGGTGGCAAAGATTAATGCCTAAACAAATATAAGAAATATTGGAGCAACACTTTAGTTATGTGTGAGTAAATCGTTGTGTCTACTACTACCCAAATTGGTTCTAGTACAATGCATTCACACATGCACAGAATTATATGCATGAACCTGGTTGGTTGTTTCAGAGTACTCACCAAGCCTTTGCAGTTGCTAATTGCTACGTGTGATGGTGCTGAGTGGGAAGTTAGATTTCCGACATAGTGACATAGAGTCACCTCAAAGTCTGTTTGCACAGTACTATTGTCTCCATAGACCTGCATGAAGAATCCAGGAGCAAGAAGACCAGTATTTGGCTTCACCGTCATTTGATGACGTTCTCCAAACGCAGTGAATTCGAAATGAGCTGGGAGGTCTTGAATTAAGTGGTGTTCTTCACGTCTAGCTCTTGTGCGTGGGGTGTCCGAGGTCATGACTGAGATAATCACCTTTAAGGTCTGTCTGTACAGGTGTGACAACTTCATATTCTGGAACTGCAACAAACGTCATGATTGTATTGCAATTGTGCTACAGAAATTAATGACTATATTCCACTTACTGTCTTCGAGTCCTCTTGCTCCAAGAACTTCTTCGATTTCTTTTGAAGTCATGAAATGATGCAGCTGTAGCACACACAAATCATAAGGAAGGTGCTAGGGCACAAGATCACAAGTTTTGCTCACTGGTTTGGAACGGACAGCTGTGATGATATAGCTGCACAGTAATCCAACGAGCAGCAAAAGCTTCATTCTGCCTGGCTGTGTTTGCAACTGCTTCTGTGGACTTGTTGCTGGTTTATATTGCACAGTTGTTCCTCCCACAAGAGGTTTCCTAGAAACCCTATTGACAGAAGTGCTGGTGTGCCAATGTGACTCACGTAGAACTTCCTGACCTGTGACCACAGGGCGGGGCGGATAACAGTGGGTAGGAGCTTACTTACTAGTACACAGCACTCAGTCTATGACGTCAACCCCAGGTTTTACTTGTTTTAGCTGCTTCAACTCCGTACATCACACCGTTTAGGGATTTCCTCTGGAGATAAAACATGACGTTAGCTAGCTAGAGGTTGAAGAAGACAGTAGTTGTCACCAGCAAAAACAACTTATTTCCTCCCTTTGACAGCTTCTTCTTGCGTAAGGCTTCAGGTCACCAATGTCACCAAACAATTACATTGTATAAACTACAGAGGCTTGGCTAATTTACTTAATTAAACAAACACCATGTCAGAGTCTAT
>CAXXBX010000207.1:0-12723 GCA_964274945.1 Dehalococcoidia bacterium
CACAACAAAAACAGCAACAATCCATTCTGGTACCCTAAACTAGCCCAACAGCTTAAAGTGTGGTACACACAGGGTCATAGCAAAGGGTCGGGCCCCACCAGTTTTGGAAAATCAGACTTTCAAGAGCAGGCGATTAGAGTAACTTCCGGTTTAGGTATATAGATGATTAAATATATTATTTATTGATATTTTATTTGGAGTATCTGTAGTATGCGACAGGCTTAGCTACATACTATAGCTACTGGAATTACTGTACATCTAAGTTACATGTGAGTATGGATGGCCTCGAACTCCAGTCTTCCTTTGTCACAAGACGCATTCCGCATGTTTAGTGTGCGTTAAACCACGCCCTCTAACGCGCGTTAGACCCAACTACATCAAATGTGCTTGCTACGCCCCTGATCCAGTTAAACAGTGATGTAGCTTCAGATTTCAGATATCGACTGCACAAGCACGTACTGAGTATTAGTTTTGTGCATGTCTGCTGATGGCAACGATTGGCTAGACAGCATCCAGCTGTTATCTAATATATAAAGCTCAAATTGTCTGTGTGTGTGTGTGTGTGTGTGTGTGTGTGTGTGTGTGTGTGTGTGTGTGTGCGTGTGTGTGTATGTTCGTGTTTGGCGGCCACGTCTTTTGTCCGTTTGCAACCGAAATCGGCACGCACACTCGGCACGCAGAGGAAGGTTTGCGTAAAAAAATTAAAAAAATTATGCACCGAGTCACCTCTCAAGGGATCGACCCACGCGTAAAATTTCTCGACGACGCAAACGCTATACATTGCAGTTCATTCGAACACACCCCCGCACCAGTCCCGTGTAGACCCTATGCATCACCGTCCTTCGCAAAGCTTCGAGCAATCAAATATCTCTTGCCGACAAAACTTACTCTTCTATCGCTTGCGTTTCTCTCCAAATTCTGATTGCATTTGCACCGAATCCAACCTACACGTTTTCTGCAGCAAGCGCTACACGGGGAGTGTGTCGATTTCTATCGAAACAAGCGCGAAGAACAAGATTCGAATTCATTCAGAATATCTGGGACCTCGCAACAAAGATGCATGTGATGTGTCCACAGACCTATCTTTACACTACAGTATCTTGCCCGTACGAAGGACGGGCCATGGATCCTAGTAATATATATATATATATATATATATATATATATATATATATATATATATATATATATATATATATATATATATATATAATTTCATAGAAAACAAATTTCAGCACAGTCGGTTTGAAACAAGACGTAGTGTGAACAGGGGAAAAAGGTGAAGGGCCGACACCAGTTGAAAGCTCAAGAGCAGATTTAGAGTGACACAAACAGTCAAAATGTCTTTGCTTCAAACACTGTTGTCAATCCTAGTACACCACTGTGCAATGAAACGTTTGCACTTTTACTGCACATACACTGTATCTCGCACGTCGAGTTTCTGTTGCTGACTCAAAGTGTATGACAGCTGTGCCAAGACAGATGTCTCCTTCCAAACCAATTTTCAAGCATACGTCCATCAAAGATACAGTCTACATATTTCTGACATCGCTGGCAGTCTCAGTGTTCTGCTCAGGATTCTTGGAGTGGTGGTCAGGTATCAGCTGCATTAAAGGGTGTGGTTAATTTCTATTTTAGAAGTAGACAACTCCCGGACAATCAAGCGATGTCGTAAACAGACAAGAAAGTGCCAAACAGAATGTATCACACTGTTGATGGTCCATGATCTAAAAGAGCAGATTAGGAAAGCTGCAACTTCTGTTAACAGTCGGGGAACTATGTTGCCCAGTCTCACTTCTATACTATATCATAGTATGGCATGGTTAGATGTCTGCCGTCCATGCGTGAGCTGCAGGTTTCGAACAGCCAGTGCTCCAGTCTAGCAACAAACCCTGACGACAACTATGACTGACTCTGTCACAGTACCTAGGATATTGCCGTGCTCATCGCTGACATGCAGACTGCTGTGTTGGATCTCACTACCACGTTAGTGCCCTGGGTGATAGATATAGTCATATAATAGATCGTATCATAGCAGAGACTGTCGCCATGTCACGGTGTGAACAAAGTGCCCACCTTTCAATAAACTGCTCTGCCTCACCTTCCATTGCTCAATAGCTTGGAGCAAGTAAAACACTACCTAAATATATTGGTGGTAGGAACATGAGGAGTGATGGTCAATGTTTGTCGAGTGGTAATCAGGCACGACCACCTCCAACCACCGTGGGCAGAACCCTGAGTATGCAGGTCATAGAGCAAGTTGCCAACAAACGTTGCTATAAGTCCATAATTACTATAAACAATCGGCAATTCCCAGTTTGTGACACAAACATTTCTCATCAATACGCACAAGCACAAGCACAAACACAAAGATATAAAAACCAACATACAACAATGATCCTTACTGGTTGGTTAAGATGATTTCCGACTGAGTCAGCCAGAGTGCCGATCGCATCGTATAAGATCAATAGATTCTTGTGCTACAAACGCATACAAGTAACATTGTTGATTCACAGCCAGCCGACAACAGCTCACACCTGGTACTTCTTGAAAGCAAAGACAAGTGTCTGCAAGATATACGAAAGATAGGGAACCAACTCAGTGCAAGCTTCCTCCTCCAAAGTGGCAAATGCACTGCTCACAAAATTGAGTACCAAACGTAACACACATGATCAAGTCCATACAATGCATTCCAACGAACCTGCACGCTGCTTCCTGGACTCTCTTGTTGCTGTCCAGTATTCTCTTCAGCAACTAACAAACACCCGCCAGCGTAACACGTGTCATACTGGCATCATAGACATATGATTGTATGTACCTCCTCCATTAGTTTCTGCAAGTATAACTCGTGTGGTTGACTAACTATCCAGTGAGAGTATCGACTCAGTGTCCAACAAGTGATGGAACGAATAAGAGCCTATCGTAACAGTAGCGAGATGTAATGAACATACGTTTACAGTACAATGGATGTTTACAGACTCGTTTCTCGGCTAATGATGCAATCAAGAAGGGAATCAGTTCCTGCAGATGAGGCACAATCCCAGTGTAACAACCTACGAATACAACGTACGCAACATAAGCATACTCATAGTCCGTATACAGTGTGTAGGTAAGTAACCTTCTGCTACGGCTCCTAGCACAAGGATTCCTGACTCTTTCGCTATCCAGTCAGGATCAAAAAGAATCTCTTTCAGAATGGGGAGAAGTGTTGGTAACATGTCATCACGGAACACACTGGCTAGCATGTCAAGAGCAGCAGCTGAACACTTCCCTGCAACCAACGTAAATGATGACAAATCACAACCACAACAAATCAATACAACAATATTCGCTTTGTTGTATAAAATCAGAACTGATTTTACTGATAGTTTTACTGTATTTGCAAATGGCTGCAAATAAAGCCCGAAAGGTTATTGTGAAAGACCACAAAAGACGTGTGTTAAGTACATCAAGGTTGTTAATACATGTAATGTTGTACTACTTACTCAGGTTCCAATCTGACAAGACGTCTGTGTCGTCATCATCGTCGAAGTCTTCCTACACAACAAGATAAACAACTTCTCATCCAACTGAATAAATACCATCTGAGCTACAGATATTGAGGTCAGCACTTATAGTTGTACTCAAATCAATCACAGCAGTCATGTCATTAGCTGCATGGAGAGGGTTGTGACTCTCTTCTGCTGTATCAACTAAATTTACAGAACATAGATTCATGCCCACTTCCACACACGTGCACCCCCACCAAGCACACACACACACACACACACACACACACACACACACACACACACACACTGTTCTAAAGCTACAGTAGTCGTTCCAATCATAGTATGATAGCCACTGTTACTTCTTGTTCCTTTTCAATGTGTGGATGTAGATGCGTCTTCGGCTTGTGGAACCTTGGTTTCATATCTTCTGGCCTATCAGGAACCGTTTCATCCTCAACCTCCGCCTAAATAAAGACAGCAAATGGGAAAAGAAACACAACACAGTCACTGACTAACTACATACACAGAAAACCCTGTCTGACATCTACACACATGTACCAAAACCAATTTGGGCGTGCCCGTTGTATCTTTTAGAATGCATCTATGCAAATACCAAAACATACACATACACGTGCATGCCACCAGAGTCCCATGATGCACACAACTAACAATTCAGTACACGCATTTGTAAGCACAATATGTACACCCGTGTCTTATGTGAAGGTGCCTTTAGAAGCATCACAATGCACAATACATGTAAACCCACATTAACCATGCTATGCACATACGAACAAACACTGCATACAAAATACAATTGGCTTACCTTCATCAGAACGATATCAAGTTCTGAGTATCGCATTCCACGCACCAAAACCGGTACCAGCCTTCAATACACAAGAAGATGCATGACTAATACTCTCATCATATAACATAACACATCAACATTATATTAATATAACAATGTGCCATGAGACACTGGTAACTAAACTACACTATCTAGAAGCTCAGTCACAAAGCATTAACTCATGGCAAACTAATGTCGTCCACGTGCGAAACACAACACTCACCGCATCTTGTAAGACACTAATGTGTGTGCATTAGAATGGACTTTCACAACACAACTCATATCAGTTGACTCGATTATTACATATACAACAATAAGTGACAACTCTGGAAAGGATATGGCTGAGTCCTTATTACAACACGAATCTTACTCCAATCTACCTATCACCGCAGTAGTCACATGCTGACGCCATCAGTGACGGCTACTACATTAAAGTCAGTTTACTACTTATTTTCATCGACAAAGAGTTTGCTAACATTCTGAAGAAGCCAGAGAGTTGTAGAACCAATATAAACGTGGCATGCTACCTAACAGTAAGTCTTCCAGACCAGTTTACATCCAAGACCTGGATGAGATCCTCATATCATTGCCGGCTTCAATGACAAAAAACTTCAAATGAGAGAACATTGTAAAACAAACCAACTGACATCCCAGCATTCACTTTAGTAATAAACTTTTTATGTACACTAGCAAATTTTCAATGGCACATGTTTGCACCACAATTCCAGATAACAAATTATTCTCACCTAGTCTACATAAATAAAAACTTTCTATACTTCACAATGATGTTGAAGCATAAGGGTATAGTGGTTAATCATCTGGTCATGATGATGTGGTGCTGCTGTATTGTGTACTGATGGTTGGTTGGTTAGTTGCCAGTTTGTGTGAGTAGAGAGGTGAGCATTACTGCTTGCCTGACTGTGTGTCAATTTGTTCGTGTGGTGTGTGTGTGTGTGTGTGTGTGTGTGTGTGTGTGTGTGTGTGTGTGTGTCGGTGGCAATATAAAGAGCATGTTGAACATCATCACCTCACATAGAACACAACAATGTATGGTGCTAAAGAAATGTATAAAATTGTATTTAACCAATAGGAAACAACTTACGATGGCAGATGAGGGGCAAGGACCTCCTTGCAAACCGGCATCTCAGCAATAGTCAGCCAGAACTCACACGCCTCCAAGGAAACGTGTTCATCGGTATCCTGAGTTCTCAACAGCATGTACTACACACAAAACAGCACATACAATCATTGCCTTAGAAACGTGTATGATACAAACTAATGAGTATGGGTAATACAGACCTCAACGATGTTGTGGATGTGTGGCATGAGCACATCCACTCGAACTTCGAGTAACATGACCACCGCCCGACAGACGTTCTTTCGAACCTCGGCATCTTCGTCTCCCGACAGAGCAAACAGATTCTACACAATGACAACCAAGTTACTCAAAGCACAAACACATGACATCGTATACACCATAGTAATGAAAGAAGATTCAGAACATTTTACACGTCAAAACAATCGCAGTGGAGGCCAAGCAGGTTGTCCATGCTTACACGTTACATCAACCTTACAACTTTACAATGAGTAACTCGTTACCTCAATGAAAGAAGTAATGTGAACCATTAGTGCTTGCGTTCTGGTGATGATGAACTGGTTGACGCACGCAATCGCATGTGATCTAGAAAGACAACACAATCTCACCTTAACACACAGAACTAAACATGTAACCACATGCACATAGCAAGTGCTGTAGTATCGCCATACTGACAATCGTACAATAACCGAATACCGTATTACAACGCATAAGACAGCATGTGCCTACATGTGAAATCAAGCTCTTTCAGGAATTGGGCAAATTAATACAAATAGAAGCATATTCGCCTCTAAGGGAACAACTGAAATTCGTCTGATTGAGTGTTGCATTGACTAGAGTTATGTTCAGACTATTAAACCTACCACTCTAAGCAGATTTTTGTCTAAGAACTGTATAATCGCTACGTGATCATGTCTCCATCAGTAACGTCGGTCTTGGAGTCCCCGATGTCGCTGTCATCGTCAATGTCATCGTCGTCATTATCGTTGAAGCACTGAAGCTGCGCTCTTTTCAGATATGGAAACCTTCTCTAGAAGCTGACAGTGTACATAACAAAGATGCTTCTTGTTGCTGACAGACAGCAATCAGTATTCTGCCTAGGAGTGGTGGTTAGGCTATAAGGGGCATGGTTTATTTCTGACAAGAAAGCGCCAAACAGAATGTATCGCACTGTTTATGGTCTATGAGATCCGAAAGAGCAGACTATTAAAGAAAGCTGCAACTTCTGTCAAACATCGAGGAACTATGTTGCCTAGTCTGACGTTTTATGCTATGGCATGGTAGACGTCTGTGTAAGGACAAAAAGTGTTAGAAGTTGATATTAACGACTTTTGAGGTCGCGAGCCCTGGAGACGAGTTGCAGTAGATTTTCAATAGACTATAAAGTAGACATGAAAGGTAAATGGAAGCGGCATCGAGTGTTTCACGTGAACATGCTAAGGGCATGGCATAGCCCTACAGGAACAAACATAATAGACGTCTTGAAAGCCATTGTTGAAGATGAGGAAGACCTACCCGAGACTCCTACTAGTGACAGAGGACCAACTCACATAGTAGTAGACAAACACCTCTCTGCCAAGCAACGTAGCAAGTTGAAGGATATCCTGGATAGATATTCAGCGGTCTTCAGCGATCTACCTGGTCATGCAAGTGTTGTAGAACACTGAATTGACACTGGGTCTGCTAGACCAGAGCAGCAGAAACCCTATCATAAGCCCCGGTCTCAAGAGAGAGTGGTCGAGAAGGAACTCCAAAGGATGGTCAATCTGGATATTATTCAAGAGTCTCAGAGTGACTGGTCTTCGCCTGTAATTTTGGTGCCGAAACGAGATGGCTCTAGAGAATTGAAATTGTCCAAATTTGATGTCTACCCTATGCCTAGGATTGTGATGTCATTGACCAGCTAGGACCAGCGAGATACATATTCACACTGGATTTCACAAGAGGATATTGGCAGATGCCTGTGAGTGAAGATTCGTTAGAGAAGACAGCGTTTGTCACCTCCAGTGGACTGTACGAATTCAAGAGGATGCTGTTTGAACTGCATTGTGCCCCCGCAACATTCCAAAGGCTGGTAAACAAGGTGTTGAAAGGCTGTCAGAGTTTTGCACTAGCATATCTGGATGACACCGTGATATTTAGTGCTACATGGGAAGAACACTTGTTGCACCTGGAACAGGTCCTCACACGCTTGTCAAGAGCGGGTCTGACTGCCAAACCAGAGAAGTGCCAACTTGGGGCATAGCAGGTTGTTTACCTGGGTTATGTGGTAGGAGGGGGTCAGGTTAGACCAACTGAAGACAAAGTGCAGGCGATTAAAGATAGTACAAGGCCCTTCACTAAGAAGAATGTGCAGAGCTTCTTGGGTCTCACGGGGTACTACCGAAAGTTCATACCTAATTATGCTGACATTGCAGCTCCTCTACCAGATTTAATAAAGAAGAGGCAATCAACATCGGAGGTCATGTAGAATGATGAAAGTGAGAAGGCATTCCAAAAACTAAAAGTAGCCCTCTGCACTTACCCTGTTCTGGCAAACCCAGCCTATGACCAACGATTTGTGTTATGCACTGATGCTTCAGAAAGAGGAATTAGAGCCGAATCACTGCAATATGTGGATGGGCAACAACGTAATATAATGTTTCTAAAGCAGAAAGCTACAACCAAGACAACGCAACTATTCTACCATCGAAAAAGAGTGTCTGGCGATAGTCTGAGCGATCAAGAATACCCATATTTATGTCTATGGGAGAGAGTTTGACCTACAGACGGACCATACACCCTTGACGAGGCTGCACCGCATGAGGGAAAGAAAACAAAGGTTGGCAAGATGGAGTTTAGTGTTGCAGCAGTACCAGTTCTGGGTTACTCACATTCCTGGGAAAGAGAATCAGTGTGCAGATTGGCTGTCCAGAAGAGACTAAACTATCGTTGCATTTGCTTACTATAAACTCCACGATAACGTGCAGTTTCTTAAGAGGGGAGGTACGTAAGGACAGAAAGTGTTAGAAGTTGATATTAACAAGTTTTTTCAAGGTCGTGAGCGTGGGAGACATGTGTTGCAGTAGACTTTCAATAGATCGTTTGAGAATTGCAATGTCTCGTGACAGTCTGCCATCCATTGGGGGGCAAGTAAGCCGCTATCTAAACTACACCAGTCGTGGTCGGAACATGTGGAGTAATGGTCGGTGTTTGTTGAGTGATGGTTGGGCCCGACCACCTCCGACCACCGTGGGCAGAACCTTGAGCAATCGACGATATCACACCCATAAAGTTTGCTACAGCGTACATATCTGACTATAGAATTCCAACACTCATCCAAGTTACCTGATCTTTGCACTCGCATGCTTGAAAAAAGCCAAGAACTTGGGAATAAGTGTGTTCAGAGGTCTATTGAGAGCATCGCTATCGAGCTGATCTGCAGAGTCCTCACATATCTTCTGCAATGCTCCAAATGCTCCCTACAAACAGAAACAACACATTATAGACAACACAATTTTAGCAACCAGATACTCACGCTGTCAACAAAACATACATAAAATCTTAAAAACATATGAACCATCATCTCTAGTCTCTGTGCAAGGGTGTCCACAAGATTTTTGTAAGGAACAGCGGAAATTGCTATGACGCAATTTGTTGGTCACGCCCATTTTGATTTTTTACGGGTGCCGCCCCCAGGAAAGCTTTAATGCAGGTTTGCTTACACTCACATGCTACAGACTATTGTCATGGAATGCTCAGGCCTAAGGAACAGAGTGGTTTATTTTTAAAGAAAGTTTCTCTCTTTCTTAGTTCACTGTGCTTGACCACATGATAGCTATATCAACTTTAAGCCTCACAGCCCGTGGAAAATTTCCAGACCTCAAGAAGCTGAGAACCTAGTACATAGGATAGGACTAATTAATTAAGGGCCAGAATCTACAGACTCTTCCACATGTTACCATCAGATACTTAATAGTTCATACCATATGGCAGTCTTTGTCCTAATTGGTCTTATCTTCAAACCAAGCATCCCAGGAACTACTTGTTAGCCTTCCCACTTTACAAAATACAAATACAAGTCCATTGTCTTCATAGCTAATCACTGCCTACTCAGCAGCAAAGCATGGGGGCTTGTACCAAGTGGAAGCCAAGGCATGGCGGAGCACCTTGCCTTTTGTATGCTGGGGACAACCATGTTGTGCCTAACAAAAATGACGCCAACTTTCAATGATTGATGAACTGAGTCTATTTGGTAGAGAACATCTTGTATTCAAGTGGACACACACGCTTGTGTATAGTACAACCCCAATTAGACATTCTGATAATCCAGACAAATTTATTTTTGCTCGGAAAGCATGTGTCTTTCACATGTTTCCTACATGACATCGTTTCAACATGGAAACATGGAAACCTAATCCAAAATTGGAACCATACACAACTTTCTTACATCTAATCACATGTGTACCAGTAAACATGTTGAGTTGTTGTTGACCTATTATTGGTGTATATTAGTGTTCAAAATTTTATAGCAGACAAAGTCATAATCTTAACAACCTCACAAAATTTTTGGTCATCAACGAGTTCAGGACTTTTACATATATTTCATAGATATCAAATATGGTACTGATTGTTCTGGCAAGTAAACGATATCCCCGGACTTCAGAGATGTCACACTCAGTCTGACCTGAGTAATTTCACTATTATACTCTATCGCATAAAAACAAAATTTATTGGGTCCACCGTAACTTAAGTGACTTTAATCATCAAGATGGAAACCTTGCTGGAATAATTTTGGTCATCACGTGAACTCAGTTAGGCATCAAATGACAACTTGACGACCACTTTTTCAAACACTGATATTAATTAATTAAACATTTGTTCACTTGACTGTCAATGTACGACTGAGCCTCAAGGAAGTCACCACCCCATCATTTCATTTATTTGGACTTTCGATTATCCTGACAATTTGGCTTCCACGGGAAGAGTCCGGGTAATTGGCATTATACTGTATGATAATCGACAAACATTTGTGCAAATTATTGATCCCAGTCAGCTTGTCATCACCTCCCTACCTGGACCATAGAGACTATTTATCACAAGCATCAAAATGTCAGTGTTTACATGCCAATTATTCTGAACAAATACCTTGTTCACTTGCAGAGTCAATCAAAAGTCCATCCTAAGTTTGAATATAAAAAACCGGTAGAATGTTGTAACAGTTGTATCCTATCATCAGGGGTCACTTAAATACACTCAAATAAAAACGTAACTCAATAACTGCAGCAGCATCTACATTTGAGATAAACAGAGATATAAATATCCTAACAAAACCTCACTAAGAGCCAACAGAAAGAAATCTCAGTTTCTCTACATGTTCCTTCTTGTATTTGAGTGACTTCTGTAATGATTAGACACGTAAATTTGGTGCTAACGGTAGGAAACTGACGCTACCAAGACTGACTGCATTGAAACCATAAATCTCAGTCACAAGAAAAATTAAACTATTATTCCTCAAAAGTTTCAAGTTCAACATACTGACACCCAATACCATTGGCTTCCCACAGCATCTGTATACAACAACCTCCGCAATAGCAATTTCCGTACAGCATCATCGCATATAACAACTACAAACCGCAACGCGTACCTCACAAACAGTGTAGTCTCCACTGTCCAAGAGATGACAGAGAAGAGGAAGCAGGTCCGGCCAGCTGATGAGCTTTCCTTTCTGCACGATGGTCGTTACCAGAATACCAACGGTAGCTCTTATCAGTGGCGAAGGGTCGCCTATTGCAGAGAGGCATTCAGACTTCACATACCCCTTCACCTCTTCGGGAAAAGCCTGATAATACGACTTGACGTTGTTCTTCAGTATAAGACCTGACAGAGAACGTGTCGGCTCGTCTAGATAACAAACAGCAAAGCGTACAAAGCTATGTCAATATACCAGCTGCATGTGAGTGGCAACACATTCGGAGTGAAGCTCAAACTATACCTTCGCTCTTAAGTTTCGTCAGGACGTACACTAGGTAGTTGTTGAAGTCGGGATACTGGTTCAATGACTCTAATTTCTACAGGAAAGAAGTAGATGGGTAGCAGGGAGTGTGACATGAGTGAATGAGAGCGGTTGGGGCCCTCATGCTCGACCGGCGTTCTACCTGCTGCACTGCTCGCTGGACTTCAGTAACCGGACTTTGACTTTCTTTGAGAAGTTGTAGAATCTGTGTCAATCCAGCCTCGTCGGGCTGCCACGCCATGCAAACAAGACGACGCAGCCACGCGCTGATACAGATGATACGGGACCTGCGTAAGTCACATGAATATCCCGTACGTTTGATGTTCATTCCAATGGTTCTCGAGCATCAGTTTGTGTCATAATACTATTACTCTGTGGTTCTGTTTTGCTCTTATAATCCCACGTTTGTCTGAGGGCTGATTAATTTGAATAAATCAAGCTATTACAATTTTCACTGAAACTCATCAGCCTGGCATTTCTTTGTAGTTATAGTATACGCTAAAAAACAGGTTTTTGCTAACTCACGTGCTCGAAAAACTCTTATAACTGACTTCATTACTAGAGGAAAACAATTCTTAACTGTAGTCTTACAAGTAGATGATTGAAATCTTTCCTGAATAAAACATTCTGATTGATCAGACAGACTTGACTAAATGTTTTGTCTTGTCTTGTCTAAAGCTAAATTAATTAACTTCGGTTTCTCAAACTCTTCGTAGTTGCTTAGCTTCTTGCTGTTTGGTATTAATTAGTTGACTATGCAAACAGAAACCTTTCGTCTGTTGTTGCATGCTTTAGGCTGTGGGCCATGCATGCAAGCAATCCGACTGCTGTACATCGATCCTTTGATATATCAAGACGTATGCTGTACTGCATGGGTAGCTTAGAGACTAGAAAAATAGTGTTTTATCTACATCCACAGATTCATTCCATGCAGTGAATCGAACAGACTGAGTGTGAGTTCTGATGTGTGACTGAAGTTATACTCTTGGTATATTTTCTGTTCAAGATTTCAGTTGAGACAAGCACAACCCTGTCCATCGATCCATGCATTGTCTGTCTGTCTGTCTGTTGCCTGTTTGTCAACCTGTTTGTCTGTCTGTCTGTCTATCTGTCTGTCAAAAATCATTTATTTCTTACACTAAACTATGATACAATTCTGCAAAGAACTACAGTAAGACATGGACAGCTAGACTAATGTTCATTGAAAAGCTAAAGTTACAGCAAACTAAAACACTTATACATAACTTAGTCTAATGAGGAAAAAATTGGGTGCTGAGAAAGTCGGGCCTCTCAGACC
>CAXXBX010000208.1:0-17518 GCA_964274945.1 Dehalococcoidia bacterium
AAACTGTTAGCTGTTCAATAAAAACTGTTCATAAAACACTATCAATCTGTAGAACTGTCAAGCTAGTGGGGTCTGTATGAGTCTAAGCAGGACTATAGTTGAATGTATGCAGACTACGGTTTCCAGGTGAGCAAGGAGATTTGGTACTGTTTGGAGGCGTTAAGATATCCATATTTGCACCATTCGGAGAACTTCCCTGCATCAGAGACAGTCATCCCAGACGCGTGGTGCATAAATTCCGTCGCCATGGGGATAGTTGCTTTGCCATGGACTTTCATGTGTTTCCTGAAAATCATCCTGCGGTTTCCTCTTGCACAGAACTCTTCTATGAGTTCATCAATAGCTTCCTCTAACTTCAATACCTCTTCTCTCTCAACTGTTAGTAAGGCCAGAGCTGCAAGTCTTTCTTCTTCCATAGAACTCCTAAGCCAAGTCTTTAGACGACGGAGAGTAGAAAAGGAACGCTCAGATTCTGCTGATGAGACTGGAACTACCAGATATATTTGCAAAAGCCTTAAAACTTCTGGATAGCTGTCTCTAAGACTTTTTGCAGCAAACAGCTGCCTAATATGCTGTATTGCCGGTAAATCGGACTCTATTTGTCGTTTTCCATGAGAAGATGCTATCGCCTTTATTTCACCATAGAAGACAGTAAGCCGGTGGTGTAGACGGGAATAGTCAAAATCACTTCTATAAAACTGACAAGCTGTCTGAAGGAGACTCAAGTTTGGTTTGGTCTCTGTCAAGGCATCTGCTAAAAGAGTCTCTACAGCAGTGAGAACGTCATAATCGTTTTCGTTAAATCTTTCTCTCAACTCCATTATCATCGTGTCAACAAGTTTGTTAACAGTCATTCTGAACTGGTCTTTTGGCGTTGCTGGATAATATGGTTCACTTCTTCCCCACTCTAAGCGCTCAGACGCTTTCCGTTTTCGAGCCAAACGAGGCATTTCTAGATCTAGCTCCTCTGCAAGCTTTTCAGTTTGCTTCCTCAAGTCCCTCCTCTTGCTGTTCAGATTCTGGCAAACTGCGCATAGCCGGCTGGACTAACCTAACACAGAAATTGACATTTTATACTCGCTACTAGAATTTTCCTCTAGTAAAGAATTGTAACACACCCACTACTGCGTAAACTCTGTTTGACACATATCAGCGTGGACCATAGATCTTACCGAAAACAGTGAGACAGTTTCGTCTGTTTTTTGTACTTCTGGTTTTGCTGATGAGACGACATGGTGTCAGTGAAGTAGTGTTGATCACGGAAACCAATGTCTGCAGCCTAGTGTGAGACACGCATGCTCGGCCTCGAACATCCAGACTGTAAACAGACGCGCACGTTTACAAAAAGCTACGTAACGCTAGTTTTCACCTGACAAAATGGGAAACGCCCACAAAAACTGGGGGGGCTATAGCCCATTTAGCCCATGCCACGGTACGCGCCTGAGTCGGATAGTGTCCCATATTTGGCTGTTATATACGAGTATATTCCGCTCTGAGTTGGACAATCACACAGATGTTAATTATGATTTTAATTATGATTTTAATTTTCATGTATCCATTGTTATTTGCAGGGATTTAAAGACACCGAGTATCGAGCAAGACGTCAGCACTTTGCTGATGTTGCCATGAAATACAGACAGTTAGTACTAATTTGTTGTTTATTTCCGGTATTTATCTTGACCTGTATTTATGCGTACAAAGTGATGGATTTTACGCCAAAATTTTGCTACTTCAGTGCTAGAAATCAGATCAGAGCAGCTGACATGTGTTGAAAAGCAGTTCTTTGCCATACTTATATAATAATAATATTTATTTCTATCCCATCACACACAGTAAAGAAGTTCCCACTTGGGGCATACTAACACACGTACAACACACAGCTAAGTACAGTAACAACATAAGACAAACTACCTCCCTTCAACCCTTACTATATAATAATGGTTTATCAGACCGTCTATAGAAATGCTCCAAAGAGTGCTTTCAAAATTTAAGGAAATGCTACAACTAGAGATGTGTCTAATAAATTTCAGTAATTTTGCTCGTGTATTCTGTAAAGTCTTGATGGTGTGTTAATTCATGATTGATCACTATTTTATGATTCTTTTAGATAAGTTAATACTATTGACTTAAGACTTAAGGCATGCGCCAGTCGTGTTTTGTACTATTTACTATACTGTTAGCTAACTCTTGTCTATTTACTGCAGTGGTCATCCAGTTCCAAGGGTTGAGTATAATGAAGAAGAGACACGGACCTGGTTTGAATTGTGTTTTCTTATTATTTATATTTATGTTGCTAGAATAGAAATGATGGTATTTCTTTGCAATGTTAGGTTGTGTACTAATTTGTCATCTAAAACAAGTGCTGCGTAGACTAAACTGCTACAGTACATGCATGTGCTCATATGTCACATTCAAAACTAAAGCATTTGTGAAACTTAATATATTCATGTTGTACATGTGGTGTCTGTCTGTCTATCTGTCTTTTTGATGTTGAATTTATTCTACAACAGGGATAATTGTGCTGGATTGTAGGGGGACAGTCTTTCATGAACTCACAAAGCTGTATCCCACACATGCGTGCAAAGAATATAATCAACTATTTCCTTTGTTAATAGAAAACTGTGGCTACAGGTGATGTGCAAGTATTACTGACTAAACGTAGACATTAAACAGGCAAATCAGTTAGTTATTGCAAACAGAGCTTGGGAATTAAGCCATGCAGGCTGGCGGACAGACAGACAATCAAACAGTTGGCTAACAAATATCCACAACTTTGTAATCAAGATGTGCATTTTTAGAGAAGACAACGTTCCTCAATTAGAGGATGTATCCAACTTTCTGAGAAGTGCGCATTGGAATGATTCCCATCCGTCAAGGCAAATCATGTATATTATGTACTGAACAATGCGTTTCTATAGGCAGAACTGGTTTCCGTCTGCGTCCTGTTGCTGGCTATTTGTCATCACGTAACTTTCTTGCTGGTCTTGCCTTTCGAATCTTCCACTCAACTCAGTACATTCGTCATGGATCTCAACCATTGTACACACCAGAACCGTGAGACTGCTCGATGCTTGTCCTCAGCATTGCCACTGTTTTAGCAATGCGTTCACTGTGTCAGGGATGTGTGTCATGAATTGCTAGGTCATGCAGCGTTGTTTGCAGATCCCATGTTTGCCCAATTTTCACAGGTAGTGTACAGTACTGCCAATTTGTGTACAGATTTTTGACTAACATGTACATTTCTTATTTTTGAGTATAGGAGATTGGCCTTGCATCATTGGGAGTATCTGAAGAACACATTAAGAGACTAGCTGCTGTATGCTTTTCACGAGATAGTTATTGTGTGTGTGTGCGTGCGTGCGTGCGTGCGTGCGTGCGTGCGTGCGTGCGTGCGTGCGTGTGTGTAATAAATAGACATATATATATATATATATATATATATATATATATATATATATATATATATATATGTTTGCTGTGTTGCAGTGTTACTTTTTTACTGTGGAGTTTGGATTGTGTTGGCAAAATGGAAAAATGAGGGCTTATGGTGCTGGATTGCTCTCTTCATTTGGAGAACTGAAGGTAAGTCATGCTGTTGTTCATGCTCATTCTATTCTATGTTTATGGTTAATGGGTTTACGTTCGATCTAGTGATAGAATAGAGTGAGTCAAAAAGAGTGTCAACAAAGTAGTTGGACATATATCAAGTAGTCTGTCTAGCTCATGTGTCACGAACATGTTTGCACTTACTCTTTCAGTAATGTAGTCTTCATTTCTGTTTCTCTCTCTGTTTGTCTGTCCATTAGTTTTCTTTTTGTGTGTTCATTTGTTTCTGTTCGTTTGTCAAACTGTTTCTCTGTTTGTTGTCATCTAGTTTAGTTTTTTGTCTGTTTTTGCGTAGTCAACTGTATGTTAGTAGACATTATTTGTTTGACTGTTGTTTACTATTTATTGCAATACCGTTGATAGACAAACAGTTAATATTAACGTTCTAATATTAAACTTTGTCACTCATTCTCTAGCTGTATTAAACTGTAATTTAATGTCTGGGCTGTACTTGGAATTTTATGTTTTACTTTCTTGCTACTATGACACATCAATAGAATTAGCTTGATTCAATTATGCTTTACAACAGAAAGCTAAGTGCATACATGCATGCCTGCTTGTGTAGGTTGGTTGTTTATGCGCTTTGTACGTTAGATAAAACTTAGCTGTTTTGTGGATCGAGTATATAGTGCGGCATTGTGGTGTGTGTGTGTGTGTGTGTGTGTGTGTGTGTGTGTGTGTGTGTGTGTGTGTTTGTATCAGTATGTATGTATACGATTATCTGCATGGTGTAGCACGCAATCGAGGGTGAACCCGAACGTCACCCATTTGATCCAGTCAAGACTGGCGAGCAGTCATGCCCCATCACCGAATACCAGCCAGTATATTTCTACACAGAATCATTTGAAGATGCGATTCAAAAAATGAGGTAATTACAGAACGTCGTCCTATATGTACAAAGCCATCATAGTAATAGCTGTCTTGTAGAGCCTACACAGCCACCATTCCTCGTCCGTTTGCCGTCCGTTACAATCCATACACTGAGAGCATCGAATTGCTTGATAATGTGGATAAGCTCAAGTCGATGGCAGCAGACATGAAAGCAGATGTGACTCGTTTCTGTCAAGCTCTGGACAAGTTGAACAATTAAGTATAGAATTAAGGCGGATTGTTTGGTTGGTGCATGATAGACAGTGCTATGAAAATTAAAGCAGCTAGATAGATGATGTGTTTGTTTGAGAGAGACAGTTAGGCACACTGTTGTGTGTCAATTAGTAACAGTGAAAGACAATGTAATGAGTGACTGTTTGAAGCTATTTGTTTGCTGCTTGTGTCGCCAAACGAAACACTTGACAACTAGACGATATGAGACAAATTATAGATACAGTAATACCACCAGAGCTGTCCTTGTGTTAGAGGTACTATATATTCAGTCTTTATCTAGCATTTTGAGATTCGATGATTTGATGCCAAATCCAAGGTTCTTCCAGGCTCTGCACATTATACTAGTCTTGCGAGGCCGGACCCTACCGTCGCGTCGTGTTTGGGTAAGCACCATGCAGGAGCCTCAACACTTGGCATTTCTTCGATTTCGGTGGTCCTTCTATGCGAGGATAGCAACAGGGTGGTATCACGTGATGTTGTCTCCGTAGCAGGAGCTATAGTTGCACGCAGGGCAGAGGTTCAACTTTGAAGTGTTATGGTCGTAGCTTGACTTCAGAAGTGGACCGTGCGTAATACACCACAATGGACCAATGACGTCACAAACACATCACGTACTCTTTGACCTTCAACTTATACATGTATATCTAAGCTATATCTGCTGATTATCCCGTTCTTCGCCCGGGCAAATTAAATTATTCAACACAAATTTCCGCGTATATTCACTTCAGGCATCATACAATTCGGTTAGTGAGCAAAGACAACACAAAATCCGGGATAATTTGTAACGCCGTTGTAGTATATTTAGTCTTCTACTCAGTACTACCCAGACTAACACGTTACCGGCTTGCACCACACCCGAAGTCTCGGAGTATCCGGGTCTATGACAACACGCTATGACATCTCTCCCCTCTAGATAAACGCAACTGTTGTTTAACGATCAATTTCCCCACAAAACTCGACTTAATCTAATCATTCTTTTCTTTAAAGATCTAGTCGCTGGGGTGCCTTCCTGATACGAGAGAACCGCCGCACCAATGTCTCATTCGCTGTATTCGAATTATCGCCCAGTCCGACTTCATCTCTCTCCCCGGGTCCTCGTTTGTCCTGAATCTCTGGTGATCTCAATAGAAACGGTTCGTTTTGCTCAGTCGCTCCTCCTTCTGCGGGCCTTTCGGAAAGGGTATTTTCATGGTCAAGACCGATATCGCTCCTCTTGTTGTCCCTCGTCAACCCTGGCCCTTCGTGAATTTCTCGTTCTCTCTTCCTTCTATGCTGTCTTTCTTTCGTGTGTTTGTGTGACCTTTTCTGATAACTCGATCCAATGTGTGCTGGCGCTGTCTGAGATTATCTATATGCCTTCGTATGATACGACCATCTTGCAGTTCGCACTGGTATGATACTGGTCCCGTCTTTTCCGTTACTCGGGCGGGAATTCAGCGAGGTCCCGTTCCAAAGTTTAGGATAAAAAACCCTTGCCCCCGTTGCATTTCCCGGCTTTGGCATCAAGTATCGTGATTTTCTTTTTGAACCTCCTGTTTCCTTCGAACTGTTATACTATCATCCGGTCTGATGAGGTCGAGTCTGATGCGCGGTCTCCATCCCAAAAGTAGCTGCTGGCGTTGAGCCTGTAGTGGCGTGCGGCGTGTTGCGGTATGCCAACAAAAGTGTTTGCAGCTTTCCATTCAAGCTTCCTGTTTTCAGCTTCCTTAGTCCATTCTTGAGGGTTTGTACCGCCCTTTCGACTATTAGATGACGAATGATAAGGTGCTGATTTTGGATGGATTATTTCTTGACTCTCGCAAAACGTACAAATTTCGCTACTCTTAGGGCACGTGGAATTGTCCGATACCAACCTTTCGGGAATCCCATGAATTGCAAACGACGTCTTTAGTTTCTCATCCGTGACCTCTATGGTGGCTGACTAAGTTGCATATACGGCCAACCACTTCGAAACGCATCCACAATGACAAGAAATATTCTCTCCATGAACTGTCCTGCATAATATACGCGAATGTGCGACCATGGTCGTTCCGGCCATAACTATGGGTATAGCGGAGCCCGAGGTGGTGCCTTTACGTGTTGTTGACATTTTTCACATGCTCGCACAGTTCTTTCCAGATCGTTGTCCATTCCCGGCCGCCACAGATAACTTCTCGCAATAGTCTATCTTGGTCATGCCAGAGTGACTCGTATGCAGTTCGGCAATGATTGCTAAACGCTCAGCTATAGCAATGATCACTCGATCGTCCCACAACACACAACCCTCTCTGACGGAAAGTTTATTGCGTCTTCTTCAGTATGGTAGTAATTCATTATCCACTGCTCTCGGCCACTCTTCCAAGGTATAGCGTAGCACTCTGTTCATCCATGGGTCTTTTGGTCTTGAGCCTTATATAAGTCTTTGGCTGTCACCGGAGTCGTAGCCAAGTAATCTATTGCTAAAATTTCTCTTCTTCCATCTGCTCGTTGTCTGCAGGGGCTTCCATTGGGAGTCTACTCAAGGCATCTGCACAGAAGTTATCTTTCCCAGATCTATATTTGATTGTATCTTGATAAACCGCTAATTTTGGGCCCATCGTTGAATCCTGCCAGAAGCCAAAGCAGGTACCGATCTGTTTTTTATCAAACAAGCCTATTAATGGTTTATGATTGGTCACTACTGTGAACGATCGACCCAAAAAATAGTTATGGAACTTCTACCACGAAGATCAACGCCAAACCTTTCTTATCTATTTGTGCGTAGCTCTTCTCCGCTTCGGTTTGCGTACGAGAGACGAACGCAATCGATCTTTCCTCTCTACTTGGCATTCTGTGGGATAATACCGCACCCACTCCATCCGATGATGCGTTACAGATGACTACAATTGGCTTCCTTGGGTCAAAGTGTACTAAGACCCTTGACGTTGAAAGCGCCCTTTTGCTCGATTGAATGCTCCGTCCTGTCGCTCCCTTCAACCTCCAAGGTTGGTGTCTTATAGCAGCTTATAAAAAGGTGCTAACATGCTGGCTAGCCGTAGAGCAAACTTGCCATAGTAATTGAGAAGGCCCAAGAAAATCTTTAGCTCCGTCACATTGGTTGGTGTAGACGCTCGTCTCAACGCTTGCAGTTTGTCACCAGTTAAGTGTAGTTCTTGGGCATCGATTCTGTGACCTAAGTAGACAACTGATGGTGCCGCTACTCTGCACTTTCTCTCTTTAGTCGTAAGCGTTCTTCTTTCAGCCTCTTCAAAACTTCTTGAAAATTATCATAATGTCTTTTCGTCTCTCCCTGTGATTAAAATATTATCTAGGTAGACTGCGACTGCCGGTAGTCTTTGTAATAACTTTTCATCATCCTTTGAAATATCCCGGGCGCTAACGAGATGCCGAACGGCAACCGGTTGAATTACTTACAATCCTTTTGGTGTATTGATCACGGTACATTTCTTTACCGATTGGTTTAGAGAGGAATCTGTGTGTACGCCTGGCTCAAACCTAATTTTGCGAATGTTTCTTCTTCCACCAAAGCGGTGAACAGATCTTCAATCCTGGGTAATGGATATTCCTCAACTTTGGTGGCTTGGTTGATAGTCCTCTTGCAGTTACCACCGATCCTCACTGACTCCTTGTCGGATTTCAACACGGGTACGATGGGAGCGGCCCATTCAGCATACTTGACGGGACCAATGACGACCTCCTTCTCCATTGTATCCAGCTGTTGCAGTACGAGGTTCCTCGGAGTGTATACGGGACAGTCCTGCCTTTGCTGAAATGTGGTCTCACTGATGAGTCAACCTGAAAAGTTACTGGTTGTCCCCGGTACGTATACGTCCCGAGACCCTTTGTGAAGATCTCCTTGTACTGTTCTAACAGGTTTTGCAGTCGAGTATTGACACGATGTATTTCTCTCCAATCCAATCGTAACCTCATCAACACGTCTCGGCCCGACAGATTTGACGGGTGAGTAGCACATGCTTCTCCACTTATTTTGCTATTGGTTTGCTTTCTTGCAATCATCATATTACTTTTGTAGCCATGCACGTTTGAAGTCATTATGACAGCTTGATTAGTGTCTTCTGTGGCAGTATTGTACTGTCCTATTATAGTATTTGTGTCGATGGTAATTAAAGTTGATCTAATATATATATATATATATATATATATATATATATATATATATATATATATCAGTGGCGGATTCAGAAATTGAGAAAGGAGGATGGGGGAGGATACATCACCGATGATACATTGTTCATCAAAATGGTAGTTGACTCTACTGAACTGTATCGTCCTGGTATATGAACTTATATGTAATTGCATGGCTTTCCAATTATCTTAAATAGAAAATTAAGTCTGTTGTTCATTGCAATGAATACAGAATATCTTACAGCAATGGTCATTGCAATTGCATATGTCTTTAATCATCTTTTCCATGCAGTTTTTCGATTGTCAATTGTGAACGTTTCCCTCCAGACACACTGACACGTAAGTTCCTAGCCTAGCAGGTGAACCACTGCTAACGCTACCCTTCTCCTACACTTTATAACCTCATTGTATATTTCCAAATGTTTTCAACTGACAACAAAGCAAGCCAACAGTCTGACTACTACAGTACAGTACATAACCCATGCATCAAACCTTCATTGATAACAACTAGCACTGACAGCAACCGCACACGAGTAACTCATGCCAAACAGACAGGCTTGCTATACAAAATGGATGAGGTAAAATACAAACGTCAAGTCTGGTCTTTCACTGTACAAAGAAATCATCAAAGATCACAAAGCAAACAGCCACTTGGTGCACAACCGTTCACTTGTGCGACGCGACTTCACAGCTGCTGTCTATTTGTACACACCCAGTTGAACTTGAAATGAAACACCGTGTCTCCTACAGTGAGTTGCTTGCTACACAACAAGTAAAAATTGATATCAATAGTCACAGTTTAAGATGCAAATTTATGTGTTTAGCAATCTCAAAAATATAACTCATTCATATAAATTTAATGATAAGATGGTAAGGATGACGTAATAATAAAGTAATTAAATGGTGTGAATGCAAAGGTTGCCTTGTTGATTTCTCGATGTCTCTCTCGACTGACTATTTCTTCTAAGATCTCACCACTGCCCTTTACCAGCCTGTACAGAGAATACACGCAGCCATGACTCAGACACCAGAGATGGTAGGCGGAAATATATACAATATGTATTGACAGACGGATAGACGGACTGACAAACAAACAAATAGAATAGACACGCAGATAGACAGATAGACAGACAGACAGACAGACAGACAGACAAACAAATAAAATAGACAGACAAACATACAAACAGACATAATACATACATACATACATTTTTTGTTATTATTAAAAGTTGGTACAACTTCTAAATCAATCTAAATTCTTTACACTAAAGCTAGGTTTACAAAAGGTCCCAAAGGCTTCCAAAAAGATATGTCCGACTTTCTTGCACATACATACATACATACCAACAAACCAACAAACAAATAAAATACACAGACAGACAGACTTAAATACAGACAGACAGACAGACAGACCAACAAACAGAGAGACAGACAAACAAAGACCGCAATGCCGAGGATCTGCTTGCAACGTTTCATAGTCTATACAGCGGAGCCATTTCTTAGTTTTAGGCTTTCAAATATGTCAGACGCCTACTTTAGGAACGCCCATTTGGCACACCTCCCAAACCATCACCAGCTATAAAGTCGACTTTGCACGATTGGAGCATTGTCTTTGTTGGGACAGTGAAAATTTTAGGGGATCCCATCGCACAAAAGAAGGTTCTAGTAGTAGAAACGTGGTTGTAGTTGGCGTCTTAATCGTTGAACGTACATCATTGTTTTTCCCTTTACGTGTTTATTTTTCGTGAGATAGTCGACATTAATACATGGTTTTTTCGTTAATCGCTCTAGTGTTTGGAATACATACACCTTGAGTGGAAGAAGTTTACCTGTGTAAGTGAGTGTGGAAAGAAGTTTACTCAATCTGGTAGTCTACAGCATAACACCCAGACTCCATATGTTCGCAGCTCGACCAGAATATGTCCCACTGTTTGTCTGTAAAATTTCAGGACTCACGTAGGCCGGACAATCGTGTTTATCCGTCAGTAAATCATCACTCGGCTTCTCCAATACGATCGCGTCATCCAAACCGGCCAGCTTCAACTCAGACCAGAAACAGGAAACGTGTGAGTCACCGTGTTGTTACTAACATCCGGAACCACGCCCACACCGCACCACGCCCACATTTGGAAACCCACGATAGAGCAACAACGCCACTAAAAACGAACTTTATTGTTCGAAATGTATTTTGTCATATATACCACACCCATGGTATCAGCAGCATTATCGGTGAAATCAAAATCACAAATTACAGTTGGCCATCTCATTTCTGCTACTTTCTGGAGTAGAACACATACTATGTACTATAATTTTATAGCTATGTGTGCATACTCTGTTGATAATAATTAAGTTAGTGCACTATGGCTCCAAATGTGGAACAGTTGGCACATCCTGTAACAAACTCTGTTTGCTTGACATTTTGATAGAAGGGAACACCCAATTAATAATCTTTCACTTTGATACACTGTAACTGAAACATCAATCCGGCCATGGTTTCTCAAAAGAAAAGCCCTTGTCTTCATAGAGTTTACCAGCAGGTCATGCGTAGTAAGTGGCTGGGAAAGATGAAGTCTGACATGAAGGTTGCCAATAAGATGAGTAAGGATGACTGTTCATAGGTACTGAGGGAAGGGAGGTGGTGTAGCTATAAAAAGATAAAGGCTGTTGCAATTGCTGGTGGGAGAACATGTTCACTACATCACTGTTGTATCGAGCTTGCAGCTCTGCTGCTGAACATCCTAGTAGTGATTCCAGATCACAAACAAACTTGTAAACGTAACGTGTCCCTGGAACTTTGTGGATGATGTTTTTGTCATAATAATATCGAAGTCCTCTACTAAGCTTCTCGTAATTCATCTTGGGTTTGTTTTTCCGCTTTCCCCATCTCTGAGCAACCAGTTCAGGATCAGTCAGTTTGAATTCCCATTCCCGTCCTGTCCACACAATACAGTCCATGTTCTTTTTGTCAGTCAAGAGTTCCAAAAGAAATTGCCAAAGTTGAATCGGACCACTACTTTCTGTGTATGCAGCAGTCATAGCAGCCTGTACCGACATAGAAGGACCAGGGGGAGCTGGAGATGCATACGGTGAGACTCGAGGTGAGCTGAGCCCAGATTGACAAGAGCTACCACATGAAGTAGGGCTAGGAACTGCAAACAAAATGCCCAATTGGAAACAGTTTCACATCAACAATCATAAGTTTCACATTTACCTTGTCTGTAAGGAGGAGGAAGTAGATTTGTTCTGGTTGCTGTGGATGGAGATGACCTGTCTTCATACTGTAATAGATCATCATTGGATGGAGACTTGGGTGGTGTCTCGGGACTGTAAGATGGTGCTGGAGGTTGCAACTGACCGCCCACAGCAGCAGAGTGTGCACTAACTGTGATTTTAGGAACCAACGTTTGTACCAGTTGATCTATCTCATCAGCACTGCTGTATGGTTGACTAACAGATGAAGCGCTTGCTATAATCAAATTTCAATTAGACAGTGTCAATCTGTTTCTGGCAAGCTAAAGAAACAGACTACTGCAAAATAAGGAGTAAAATTAGGCAAACGGATGCCTTCTTCCTAAAATACATTGATTATGATATCATAGCTCACCTGAGCGAAGGTGCTGGATGTGCGCATACAAAATATCTCCCATAAACTGTGGAGTTCGCCTGAGAAAATCTTGTTGCGACATCGCACACAAAGTTGGACCGTCTACTCTGAAGTTGTCTCGTTCGATGCGTTCCAAGTGAAATTCGTGTATAGCCCAGGCCAGCCAGATCTGAACTTCGGAAACAGACCACTTCATTGGATCTGAAAAGTTCGACAGAACAGTTTCGTCAATTTCAACCAGTAACTTTGAGCACACAACGACTTTAGCTTAGATTTTCGATGTCACGAGCAAATTACAGAGATGCAAGGCCGAATGATATTAATTTACTAGAGTAGCGAGTACTGTACCTTGCTCCATGCCGACTCGTTCACGCTCGTACGTAAAGTTGTCGCATAACATCCTGACGAGGTAATCCAAATCGCCCACTTGCGAATGACGAGCTCGGGGCTCGCAGCCGAATCTGCTCAATAGCCCGTCGGTGTACATTGTCGGTGTGTGGTGTCCTAAAATCGAAACGAAAATGATGAAACTGACAATAAGCAAGTGACAACACGCGCGATATGTGACAACACGCGGCAGTGACCCATTCGCTTTCCGGGCTTCGTCGCACGTAATGGAAAAGAAGCCGAAAGACGGCGACCACGAGTACCAACACGTATGCTGGCACACTTCCATTGAAGCCATTGTCGCAATCTCGCCACCTTCCACCCGCGTGTCGCCTAGGTGGGGATCCAGATAGCGAAGTCGCAAGCAGACAGACGACGACAGGGCAGGGCTTGAGGCACCGACTGTGGTTCTCACCTCGACTCACGTCCATTGTCACGCTGATCTGCGGGGCGCCCGAGCTCGAGATCCGACACGAGGCTGCGGGTAACGCCACCGCTCTAGTGGTCAGTGATACGTTGGCCGAACTAGCAGACAAGCCGTAAGTATGACAAGATCCAGCATGTTGCACACGGCTGGGAGAATCCATCTCAGATACGGTATACATGAACGCCTACAAATTTAAGACAACAAACACCATGAGACACAATCGACATGTGGAAATACGAGAGTAGGTTGCACAGTAGACATTTGAAAACAGGAAGGATCGGTGATTCCTCCTACCTTCTTGCTTCTAGCGACTTCCTATCGTTTGCAACCTAATGTTTCTACAACAGACAGATGTGCACAACTGAGCAGTTCTCTGTAGGCTGCCCTGTCTTATCGGCGAGCCAACGTGGGACTATGGCGTGCCATTTGTGTCAAAATTAGACAATGAGATGAGGCGATGAGACAATGAGATGAGGCCATGAGACAATGAGATGAGGCAATGAGATCATGAGATGAGACAATGAGATCATGCGATGAGACAATGAGATGAGGCGATGAGACAATGAGATGAGGCGATGAGACAATGAGATGAGGCCATGAGACAATGAGATGAGGCAATGAGATCATGAGATGAGACAATGAGATCATGCGATGAGACAATGAGATGAGGCGATGAGACAATGAGATGAGGCGATGAGATCATGAGATGAGACAATGAGATCATGGGATGAGACAATGAGATGAGGCGATGAGACAATGAGATGAGGCGATGAGTATGTACAACACACGCCTGCAGATCGACTCTCATCACCGGCACTGTGGCACTGATCATGAAGTTCTGAGATCGCCAAAGCAGTGAGATTGCACTCCTAACAGCCTACCGGTACATGCTTGTTTGCTCGCGGTACAGGAAAACAAGCAATTACAGACCTCGACCATCTTGGTGTCTCACAATCATATCAACAGGTTTAGCGACGTCTAACTAAAGAACTTGGCGAATGATTACCAGGATGTACAGCAGCTCACGAAAGAGACACACATCTGGGTGTATGACAATCTGAATCTGTATTTAGATTTAGATCTGCTTTAGATTTGTGAAGGTAGTCAAATGTACGAAATATGTCCGTCATGGGCTGCGTTATCCTACTCTAGACTCTGCTAGCCGGCGCAGTTTTACGAAGAGGATCGTGCATGTGCATGATGGCGTTGATTTGTGAGGCCAGGCGACTGACCGGTTGTAGGCAGGCTCTTGCTAATCTACCACCTTCTGTGTCGTTTAGCAGAGCCTTAGCAACCTATTAGAAATCTTGGGCTGAGCTAAATAACTTAATTAGACTCAAAAGATGTCACGTGACGAAGCATGGTCCGTGCTTAGGTCAACCACACGTGTGAAACCACATGGACCTATACACACGTGACAGCTAGCGCACGTGGTGTAAGCAACCTAGCGCGGAGGAGGACTGGGCACGAGTCTAGCAGCGGATTAGGTCCGTTGGCGATGTTTTTGTTCCGCGCATTAGCGCACGCTCCTATTGTTGGACAGACTAAAATGTAAGCGTAGTTTAGTCTGCTCGTCTGTTTGTCTGTGTAGATAGTGTCGAATATGATATTTTAGGGCGAAAGACTCAGGCAAGAGTGGAGTTAATCAACGAGCTGATGCACAGGTCAATAATGGCTGTCAAAGATCAAGTCTTGAACTCTCCAATGTTGCCATTTCTTGTCTAAAACCGTTTACTACTAGTAGGTGTACTGTCGATCTAAGGTAAAATGGCTGAACGGATAGCTGATGCAAGTGAATAATTAGAGCGTAACTATCATGTCATCACGTTTATGTACGTGTAATATCAAGGCAAATAGAGTGTAGTGGTCGGTCTACCCTACTAGAACAAGTTTTAGTTTTCCCCAGGACATGTACATGTTGTGTAGAGTGGTTGCATGTGTCACATGTCACATCTTTTCATTACAGTATCTACTTCACCACCATAGCTACATTGACTCACACCCTTGTCAGTCTACCACACAAAGCATTGTCTGTCATGGTTGATTTTAGGGATGACTCAGTTTCAACTTGGCTGCAATGTCATCTGTCGCCCAAGTGCCTAGATAATGGTAGGCCAAGACATGGAAGACAGCATGTCTTGATTTGACACAATAAATCAATAGGCTTGTCAGTGATAGCAATTTTATTTTAAAACAAGCTCCAATGCCCGGCTTCGCCCGGGGGACAACACCCGGGTAATAGTTTAATCACACAAATTATTGATTTGCAGACACTGTTTGCTATTAATGACAGACAGACAGTACAGAAAAACACACAAACAGACAGACAGGTCGCTTTTATAGGTAGAGATTACAGCAGAAAGTATCTAAAAATGCGTTTGATGGTTGGAGAGGCAGAGGGGGTGTAGCCAAGTCACGTACAGTTTGTATAGAGAGATCTTTGTAGATTTCCAAACTCTCTGGTCTAGAGTGTTGGTTATCATCCCTGTGCAAAAAAAAGTTGCAATCACAGCACAAACCAATTACACTAACTTATGCCCTTGTCAGTGCAACCCAAGCCAGACCACGTGGAGGTCAGGGCATATACTGGCTCAAAAAATTGGTGGAGACATGCTCAACCTGGAGCTCTCGCTCCGGTGGTATTTGAACGTTATGTACCTGCTTGATGTCTTCAGCATAGGTCTCTTTGAGAAATTGATGCGGTCTAATTTGTCCTGTTTGTTGCTGTGTGATACATATTGTCTACCTACCTTTTAGTGCATTATTGTAGTGTTTTGTCTGTTTAGTCGTTAGTCATTAATGTTTATCTAATTGACCATGTGTGCATGATTAAAAGCGGTGTCTTGATTGTTCAGTTGGGCTGAATTTACAGCCATGCAAAGGCACAGTCTGAGATGTCATGGGGTGCTTGCACACTCCTATTAACAGTCAACCTCTTCTAAGCTAACCCTGGTTCAGTCGCTGTTGGCCAGCATCATAGGTGATGTTGGCCATGAATGCCTGCAGTGAATATAAAGATGATCATCTTGTCGACAGCACTTCCTGGTACACTACGTTTTTGGTTTTTCCTTCTTTTGCCAAGAAAGTTAGTCCATGTTTGGAGGCAACTCTAGAAATGCCAACATAAAGCTGTCCATGGCTAAAGGATGGCTCTAGAAGTGATCCGAGTCAGCCAATCAGCAAGCTGCCACGTCGAGAGTTCTGTAATATATGCACGGCTTCTGGCAAAGGCGTGATCCACAATTACGTCTAGTGACAGCTCGCAATTAAGCATGCACGTGCGTCTTTCGTGACGTAAAACAGCACTGGACCGTGCCTTTGAAACAGCGCCCAAGACTCTCGAAATTGATTCAATGCATCCCGAACAGCGGACCGCTGCAGATTTGTCGCCATCGCAGTTGATTACCACCCACCTTGTTTGAGCACACCTCTAAACTGTACAGTAATGGGTCTCCTATTGTCACATCGGGTGGCATAGCGCTATTATCTCAAGAGGTGTTTTGTTTTGACTGTTACACCAACTACGCCTACTTCTGAGCTCGGTTTGAGTTGATCCAGACCGTCTCTCATTTCTTTTGGGAGACTGGTCTGGAAGCTATCCTATACCATGTTCTAATCTAGTTACAAAATGCCCTCCCACAAGTTGCTTCCGGGGTTGCACTTAGGAACTTTAGACAATTGATTGTTTAACTTAATTAAAGTATAGTATAAATTGTAGTTTCTTTCATGATATGCATCTGCAATCTCATGATCAACACTGTGACTAAGGCATTGAAGGGGAGAGCTATTAGATCTACTACAGGTGTCATGCCAGAGACATAACAATAGTATAAACACAGTATCTATCTTTCTGTTCAAGTTTCAAAAATCCATGACAGATCCTATGCAGAGAGAGTTCTGTGGTTCACCGTATGCTGGCTGCTTGAACTACTCTTTACACTCTGTCTGCTAAAACAACATACTGTAGCTGAGCTAAGTCATGCAAGTTTGACAATAGCAATACATATATTTTGTGTTACAAGGGCCTCTAGGGTCTACGCTTATATATAGTGACAACATCATGCATACATCGAATTTAGTTTTTTTACGTACATACTACGTACATACATACATATACATACATGATGATGATGGTATGTATGGTATGAGAGAGCACGTAAGCTATATAGTAGAACAAGCTCCAATGCCCGGCTTCGCCCGGGGGACAACACCCCGGTAATAGTTTAATGACACAAATTATTGATTTGCAGACATTGTTTGCTATT
>CAXXBX010000209.1:0-11122 GCA_964274945.1 Dehalococcoidia bacterium
GAATTTAAGCTAACTGCTAAATATAAGTTGCCTTGGGAGTTCAGAATTTAATTATGCTACTAGGGAAGTTTCTACCTAGTCAACACCAACGACTACTTGTTTTACCCTTTTCTCCTTTTATTCCACAGATGCCAGAAACATCTTCAATAACAGAGTAAACATTGATTTGCTCTGTAGTGAGCCACAGTAATTTTGGCACAGTACAGACACGCAACTTCTAAAAGAATTGTAGCCAATTCCTTTCTACAACAGAAATAGTTATGCTTTTAGTGACATGGCATTCACGGCGACATGTTGTTTATCAACGTTACCATTTTTTTCTTGTGACGCCGCGTTGGCGCTCAGCAGCAGTAGCAGCAACAACCGAAAGAGGCGCATGCATCGTCGTGAAAGGAAAAGTGCTAAGACGTTTCAAAGAAATTGGATTGCAACACTGGTACTGATTGCTGGCGGTTTACATTGCTATTAGTCAGAATGTCACGGGACATTACGTCATAGTCCGTTACCAAAATAGAAGATACGATCCAGTACGTTAAGATTTAATGATAAGGTAACATAACGGCTCGCAAGCTACGCATGCGCAATGTCAAAGTGACGTCACAAACTGCTAGATCAGGAGACATTTGAGCACGTAGTAACCCGCGACGTCGTAACGATCCGCAATGGAAAGCAACGCTTATCCTGCCGAGAATAGCGGCTATGACCAGCCACCACCGTGCTACTACCCACCTCATGATCAGCAACTTCCCCCACCGAATCCTTACACTGTGCAACCCCAGCCGACGATGTGTCAGCAGCAACCGCAACCTATGATGGGCTATACACAGCAGGTATAAAATGCTTTTTCTCAATAATTTCTTGGTGTTTAATTAATGATGCGATCGTGTCATTCCAGACGATCTACAGTGCCCCGCTCGTGAAAGACTACATGCTGCTGTCTCTCGTTACATTGGTGTGTTGTTGTTGGCCAATTGGAATTTGCGCTCTGTTGAGCTCGATGAGGGTGAGACACATATTTCATTAAGTTATTTAATGTAACGTGTAAGTATGTTTAATGTTCCGGTGCTTAGGTTCGAGAATCTCTGAGAACGAATGACCGCTCTGGCGCGGAGGAGGCCTCAGGGACTGCCCGCACGTTGAACATCGTTGGAATTGTCGTTGGTTCTCTCATCGTGGTCGGTGTTATTGTGGCAGTGGTAGTGACCAGGGTCACTCTTTGCTCAGAGCTTGATCTCTACCATCACCGCTGCTGACTGGAGCATTTTCTCTTGTGTTATTGTGTTGACACTAGCCTGACTGCTTGTAAGGATATAGGTGGTAGTACCTACGCACGCATGGTGTGTGTGTGTGTGTGTGTGTGTGTGTGTGTGTGTGTGTGTGTGTGTTTGTTTGTGTGTGTGTGTTTGTGTGTGTGTGTGTGTTTGTTTGTGTGTGTGTGTTTGTGTGTGTGTGTGTGTGTGTGTGTGTGTGTGTGTGTGTGTGTGTGTGTTTGTGTGTGTGTGTGTGTGTGTGTGTGTGTGTGTGTGTGTGTGTGTGTGTGTGTGTGTGTGTGTGTGTGTGTGTGTGTGTGTGTGTGTGTGTGTGTATAGTTGACCCCCAGAAGTGTAGGCATCTGATGTCGGTGGTAATTGAAATCGGTACTGTACACTCTTTACAGATCTACGTTGTACATGCGGAGAGACTCAACGTACTATACTACAGACTATCTTTCAGTTTCAATCAATCACGCATTTAGTCCGTCTACCTTCTCTAGAAAGACATTCTTGCAAGAAGAAAACCGACTTCCGGAAATAATCAACTCTGTTGTGAGCAAAGTTGTTAGTAGAGAACAACCGAGGCCGTGCGTTCACACTAGCTATGGTTTGGAACTGGGTTTGATACTGCATAGCATAACCAATCAGTTTACAACAGGAATGATCCTATAGCCAAGTATACTACAATTGCCATATCCGCAACTCCACCATTTAAATCAACAACTACTATGTTTGATTTGAGGTGGGACCAAATATGCGTTTACCCTAATTAATTAGTTTGCAAGAATCGCGTTAGAATGAACTTCTCATACTAAAGCAAGCAAATCGCTACTTACATTTTCCCGCAACTGCCTCATGTGCCAGTATTGTAGCTACGCCTCTGACGACATAGTAGTATGATGCAATATGTAATCCGGGCATCGTCATTGTGTTTGCGCATGCTCACGATCACAACTAAAATTATGAAGAAGACGGTAGCTGGCGCTACAGAGGGAAGGGAGCTAAAGAAGACAAGGAGATCGACTCGTCTGATGTCTAAACGTACTGCTGTACAAGTAAACAAGGAAAAGACAGAGCACGACGATAAACCTGAAGAAGTGACGTTCATCCAGGGTGCGGCGCAGGCAAAGGAGGAGAGACAACTTGTCACTAACGCAGCTATTAAGTAAATCTGTTTGGTTGAGCTTTTTTGGAGTTATGACCTAATTATTGTCTTGATCAACCCAATAAATGAATTAGCAGATTGGTGCATAATGCCGGTATTTACTGTGGATGTTTGTCTGTCTGTTGGTCTGTCTGTTGGTTTGTCTGTTTGTCTGTCTGTTGGTCTGTCTGTTTGTCTGTCTGTTGGTCTGTCTGTTGGTTTGTCTGTTGGTCTTCTGTTGGTCTGTCTGTTTGTCTGTCTGTTGGTCTGTCTGTTGGTCTTCTGTTGGTCTGTCTGTTTGTCTGTCTGTTTGTCTGTCTATTTGTCTGTCTTTCTGTGTGTCTGTCTGTGTTGATGCAAGTTGTTTATCTGTTTGCATTTTTGCTGTTCTGTTTACTTTATCCATCAGTTTTTCTGTTTGTTGTTCTGATTTTTATGCCCAATTGCTTTGTATCTGTTTGTTGGTTTGTACATTGATCTGTCTTACTGCTTGTGTGTGTGTGTGTGTGTGTGTGTGTGTGTGTGTGTGTGTGTGTGTGTGTGTGTGTGTGTGTGTGTGTGTGTGTGTGTGTATGATTTATGTATTGTATTGGAAGGTTGACAGTTACATCCTGAGTGCAGTTCAGCATTACCACTGAAGTTGCTTTGTTAATGGTGATATATAGAAAATCTAGCCTTTTATTAGAAAACCCACTGTACATAGCCACATGTATATTCATTCTGCCAGCAAAAGTTAATGCATGTCGCTCGTCTGCTTGTATTCTGTATCTGTATTTGTCTGCCTTTGTGTAGCTGTGTGTTTATTGGGCAATCAGTTATTAGTCAGTGTTTTTGTTATTAATAAATAATACCTATGTATTGTTAGTCTTTATTTCTTCTTTTCTATCATTTTGATTATTTTGCTTTTTTGATTTGTATTGCACGTGTATCGAAGTCTGATGCAATTTAGATGCTTGCACATATTTTTCCAGTTAACATTTCACGTTGTTTCTGTTAACAGAACTTCAGAAACACTGCGCAGAAAGAGAAGAAGGTTGGCAGAGAGAAACAGACTCCAGAAGGTAAAATTAGAATGAAACGCTGCTTTGTAAGATCATTTATCACATGCTGATGATAGGAGGCAAAAAGAGCAAATGCAATGCAACGTCTTCCTGACGAAATCTTAGAGGCAGTAGCTAGGAAACAGCAAGAGAGTACGGAAGACAGTTCATTGCAAAACCAGGAGAGTTCAGACGACGAAGATGATGGCATTGTCCGCACGACTGACACAAATATCAACCAGTGAGACTGTTTTCTGTTGGTACTATTGTTATTTGTAATGTTGACACTAGGTTTTTGATTTACAGGGTAGACCATCAATCTTTCGATGTGGTTACTGTAGATCAGGTAGTGAACAAGCCAAGAAAACTAAACGCTCATGCATTGAGTTTCAAGCAGGAACATTTGTATGGTGATCGTTTGAAGAGAGTAGATGGTAAGCCGATTGGGGCGTGGTGATACCTACATGTTGACTTAAGTAAGTAAATATGTATATCATGTTCTTTATGTTTATAACATATGACCTTATGGAAACCTTAGACTCATATGAGTGCAGGAAATAATAGGTTATATTTGTTCTTAAAGAAGAACTCTCACCAAATACTAAAACTTGTTGAAAGAAAGATACAAGGCCTGATATCTTCCTGCAGGAAACCTACGGTCCAGACAGCCACATCAGCAGAGAATCAGCAGCAAGTTGTTCAGACGATTCTCCATATGTACACAAAGCCTTACTCTCTCGAAGTAACTACTTTAGGTGAACCATACCAAGTGCTCCTAGTACCCAAAATTCAGCGAGACATGATTTATAAACTGTTCTAAGAAGGGTCTCCTTCTGAGGCTTCATGGTTGTATTGACACAGTCGATACTTGCGTGATAATTTGGGGTCCCAGTTTGCTTTAGTCAATAAATCACAACTGGACACCATGTGTCTCACAATCCTTACTTTGAAATGTGCACAGGTATCGGTCTTTCTTGCTAACCAACAATCGGAGTTACGCTCATGCCACATACGGGTACTAAACAAGCTCATGCAGCTAATTTCAATGCTTTATTTCTTTGTTACAGTAAACTTCTGCAGTAAACGGTTGCAAAGGGTTATGTCATGAAGTGACAGCTTTCATCTGAGAGATTGTTGATTTGGTGAGAGTTCCCCTTTAAAGGAGAACTCTCACCAAATAGTAAAACTTGTTGAAAGAAAGATAGAAGGCCTGGTATCTTCCTGCAGGAAACCTACGGTCCAGACAGCAACAGAAGCAGAGAATCGGCAACAAGTTGTTCAGACGATTCTTCGTATGTACACACAAAGTCGTACTCTCTCGAAGTAACTACTTTAGTTTTAATCATACCAAGTGCTCCTAACGCACCCAAAATTCAGCGAGACATGATCTATGAGCTAATCCAAGAAGGGTTTTCTCTTGAGGTTGTATTGCCATAGTCGATGCTTGCGTGAAAGCTTTGGGGTCCCACTTTGCTTTAGTTAATAAATCACAACTGGAGATTGTATGTCTCACAATCCTTACCTTGAAATGTGCACAGATATCGGTCTTCCTTGCTAACCAACAATCAGAGGTACGCATACACCACATACAGGTACTAAACACGCACACGCATGTAATTTCAATGCTTTATTTCTTCGTTACGGTAAACTTCTGCAGTAAACGGTTGCAAAGGGTTGTGTCATGAAGTAACAGCTTTCATCTGAGAGATAGTAGATTTTGGTGAGAGTTCTCCTTTAAAACGGGTACAGTTGTTTGGTCCTGTTTACATGGCACAGTGGTTCACGGAATTGTAGTTTAAAATGTTTGAATGGAAATCTTAAATCAACATTTTGAGTACTTATAAATCTTGAGGTAACTATTTCCAATTTACAACCCAGAGCGTATAGCGGGATTATCACAATGCATGCTACATGATGAAATATTTTTAAACTTTTTAGTACGGAACTTTATTTAACTGACTGTGATGTTCACAAGCGTGTCTTCGGGATGTTTATAAGGCACAGCGGAAATACCACGCCCACCCTAAATTTTGTTTCCACCCATTCCAATTTTTATGGCACGGCCTCCATAAGCGCTTTAGTGCAGGTTTGCTTACACTGAGATTCTACAAACTCTTAATTGTCAGGGAATGCTCAGGCACAAAGGAACAAAGTGGTTTATCTTTGATTAAAGAAAGTTTCTCTCTGTCTTAGGTTACTGTGCTTTACCACATGATAGCTACTGTATATTAGAGCCAGTGGGAAAATTTTCAGACCTCAAGTAGTTGAGAGCCTACCTATATGTACTGTAAGAAGGGCTAGATATCTACAGAACTCATTGATACTGACCTAATTAGTGGGTGGGTGGGTGACAACCACTGTTTATCTTGGAGTACTTGTATTACAAATTATTAAGTTTATACCATGTGACAGTCTTATCTGCAAACCAAAGCATCCCAGGAACTACTTGTTAGCCTCAAAGTACAAATACAAGTCTATTGTCTTTATAGCTAATCACTGCCTACTCGTGCGGCAAAGCACGGCAGGCCTCTACCAAGTGGAAGCCAAGGCATGGTGGAGCGCTGTACCTTTTGTATGCTGGAGACAACCCTGGTTGATTTGACAGCATATAAAATTATATTCGAATTAATTGATGTTAGTGGAAAGTGGACTATAAGGGTAGTGTGACATGTATTTGTAAGGTGTGAAATTTTTTGGGGGTACGGAGAGGTCTTGGTTAGCGAGACTAGGGTAGGGGTAGGGTAGGGTTAGGGGTAGTGGTAGGGGTAGCGGTAGGGTAGGATTAGGGGTAGGGTAGGGGTAGTGGTAGGGGTAGGTGTAGTGGTAAGGGTAGTCGTAGGGGTAGGGGTACAGTTATGGTCCAGGACCAATTACGGCAATATGAGACCAACTGTACCAAACCTAACTGGTACGGGGACTTGTTGTGGCAGCTATAGTTGGTCTCCCTGGACTAGTTGAGGTGAGATACCAACTATATCGTGATAGTCCAATGACTCTACACCTCGACGACTGCACACAACACCTGCGCATGGTCTCATTAAATTAGGTGAGTTTCGCAGCAGTATGAGTATGCTACTGTGTTTCTAGTATTTTTTGTTGCAAATGAAGTTATTTGGCACAAAGACTACCTATCCTTCTCAGACAGCTGTGTATAATCATGTCTTTGCATGTGATGTGCACGTCACCTTGTATCTCATGACTTATGGTATCTGCATTCTTGTAGCCTAAACCAGCAGCCGAGGTTTTTAGCACTTCAATACTTCTTTATTCATCTAACAGAAAGTAGACATGGACCTTCGTGTCTGTCAGTCTGTCTGTCTATCAGACTATATGTCCGTCTGTGTGTCTGTCAGTATGTTTGTCTGTCTGTCTGTGTGTCTGTCAGTATGTTTGTCTGTCTGTCTGTGTGTCTGTCAGTATGTTTGTCTGTCTGTCTGTGTGTCTGTCAGTATGTTTGTCTGTCTGTCTGTGTGTCTGTCAGTATGTTTGTCTGTCTGTCTGTAGTTGTATGTGAGTTCTAGAGGATAAATTGATATTGTGCTGTTGAAATTTCATACTTTGATTTCACTGACTGCTCCGTATGTCAGAATCATTTTATCACTTGCTTTGTGTCAAATGACTAATAGATTGTTTGAGAAGAAACTAATTCTGATTGTTGTGTAGCAGATTTGTGTTGCAACTTGTTTTTATTGCCTAGCCGCATCCCCAGACTCTCTCGCGCTTGTGTTGTCTGGGCATCTGACAAGACTAGCATGAGAGAATCTGGGGACGAGGCTATTTATTCCCTACTGTAGAATTGTTTTGCACTATTCTTTTCAGCATTCTATTTGCAAATCTGAGTTAGATTGTCTTGCTTTAGGTCTAACCTTTATGTCACTAAAACTCAAACGTCATGGTCCTGCAGTCAACTTTCGACAAGTAAACTCATAGACTTCTTGTTTGCTCCTCTTGTCTAAGAACGTTATAAGCAAATTTAGTCATTGCATTGACGTTTTCGTGATGAGTTCAGCGTGCATGTGCATGAGGAGTAGTTGTTTAACATCATCCACATATTTACTGTCCTAATTAATTAATCAATTAACTAATATATAATTACTGTAATAATTAATTAACTAATTAATTAAATAATATATAATTACTGTCTTTAGTAATTAACTAGTTAACTAATTAACTGCTATATAATTACTGTCTTCATTAATTAACTAGTGAACTAATTAACTACTATATAATTACTGTTTTAATTAATTAATTAGTTAAGTAATATATAATTACTGGCTTTATTAATTAGCTAATTAACTAATTAACTACTGTCTTAATTAATTAATTAAATAAAGAAAATATAATTATTGTCTGTCTTAATTACTTAATTAATTAATTAATAAACTAATATATAACTCCTCTCTTAATTAATTATTAAATTTAATTAATCTTATAATTTATAGTCATTGCACTTTGGAAGTTTAGTTAAAATATATAAATTTAGAAATGGGTTAATATATTCTCGTTAGCATTGAAACCAACTTGTAGTGTATTACACTTACGGTAGTTTTTCAAACGCGTTGATACGGGTATTTCTTAGCCGGTGTCATAGAAACCGGTCAGTCACGAATTGCACTCGTTTCATTGTCTCAACCGCGGCCATCATGAGTTGAATGAAAGCTTTCGATGTGGATTGTGAAACCGAACGATTTGATTGCCGTTGTATGGCGACGCACGAGCGTCGTGTGTGCTATTCTTTCTGTGGTCGTCGTGGCGTACGCGGCCACATTTGCTCCGACGAGCGCAGCATGTCTTACGCTCATCTACATTATGGACGCCTTCTATTTGCTCGACATAATTTTTCGTGCACGTCACGCCGCTCTGAAACGCAGAGGTATTATTGTAGAAAGTCGACGAGAAATTTTCAGGTCGTATTTGAGACGTGATGCCTTGCTCGATATGGTCGCACTCGTGCCTATTGAATTGTTATCGATGGCTGTTGATTTGGCAAACGGCACGCATGGAGATGTTGTGTTGATGAAAATGGGATTTTGTCGACTCAACCGATTGGTGAAGGTGATCAGAGCTTTCCTCGTTATGAGTAAGAATTTTTATTTTTTATTGCATGTGGCGATGATTGAGTATACGTATACAGCAGAGTTGAGGTATAGAAATTGAATTCTTCCGTACAAACTGTTTATACATGTGCAGTTTTCGGTTGTCTCAATGTTTGCTGCCTGTGTCTGTCTGTCTGTCTGTCAATACATATATTATTCATATTTGAATTAGGATGCAATAGCAAATGGTTAGCTACAATTGTCCTATGACAATAAAAGCAAGAGAAACAACTAACAACTAAATACAATATATATATTTAACTACTGATTGGTTAAAAGGGATCACATGATCCCTTTTCTAGAGAACATAAACGAGTCTGGGCACTTGGCCTGTCCCGACAAGGCATTACTGATTTTCTTCAGGAGTACATTGGCATTACAAATATTGCAATTGAATGGCAATTCTTTGACGCCAATATTCTTTAAATTCTGCCTTGTTTGATTTTCAAAGTTATTCTTTGATCGTTTTGACAAGTCATCTAAATACGTCTCCGCCTTCTTGCCTCATCTTCCAAAATGTTCCAAGACTAGTGGAACCACTCTGTTTGTCTGTCTGTTTGTCTGTCTGTCTGTCTGTTTATCTGTCTGTCTGTCTGTCTATCTGTCTGTCTATCTCTCAGTTCTTTATTGAATTCGTCATCAAAACTATACGAGTCTGTATGGGATCCATGCAGCTAGTGGTCTATCAGTACAACAACTAACTAACAGACAATAACTATTGAATGAAGTTCCAAACTATTGTTGCTAACTAATATGATGTCCGAGATACTTCATTTTCTCTCTAGTTAGTCAGGAAGTAGACTTCTGCAGAGTAATTGAAACCTTTTGCCTCCACAAGGCCTTGACCTCTGCCTCATTTTTCTTTCTACTTGTATCCCTGGATTAAACTGCCAGTTTGTTCAAAAAATCTTCATCGTCTTTATCTTTGTTGGTCTCTCTGCTTGCTTGCCTTGTGCTTATCTGTTTGTCTGTCTGTCTGCAACAAATTCCTAGTATAGATATCACAAGTATAAAATCTGTCTATATGAGAATAAAGCATCGGCCTGTCTGTTTGTCTGTCTGTTTTTGTCTATTTGTCTGTCAGATAGTCATTTCAGATTTCTTTTCAGATTTTAGATTTCATACTGCACTTTTACAGTTTGATTCAAAATGAAGTATATCTGCTGTCTGTTTGCGTTTTTGTCATTCTGTCTGTTGTCTGTCTGCCTGTGCGTCCATCCTTTTGTCTTGCCGTCGGTCAGCCTGTCTGTTGTCAGTCCGTCTGTGTCTCATACATACCCCATACATGTACCTGCCCCGGATTACATGCGCTGAACACATTTTCTGGCGAATCTTAGATGCAATCTATCAGCTTTGCTTGGTTATGTCCTCAGATAGGCAAGCTAAATGCATAAATTTTGTGTAAGAGTCAATATTGGTAAACCGCGCCCTCAACAAACGCATTGTATATGTCCTTTTACTTTTATAAGTCAACGTCTCTACACTTTGATGGTATTTCACTGTTTCAGGTTACGAAGAACAACAACTTAACACAAACACTGCCGTCGCACGCTTGCTGAAGTCCCTCATGCTCGTCGGTGTTACCGTTCACATTGAAGCGTGTCTCTGGTACGGCTTTGCTTGCGACAGTCTCTCACATATCTGTGGAATCCGGCATTGGACACACTTACGACCATCCGGTATGTAATCCTTTACATCGCATATAAATTATTTTTATTTGTTTAGAAAAATATATATTAATAGAAAAATTATATAAAACTTGGACGATTGTTTTGGTGCTTGTAGATGGAGATTAGTATTTTGTATTTTGCGCGTCCACAATATTGCGGTGGTATGTTTAGCCTCTAAGACTAGTTCACATGCCCTAAGTTGGACCAATGTAACGTAATGTGACGTAACGTAACCTTCCTTACCTTAAGCTTGCGAGCGTCGTCTATGAACCAGGTGATGTTACGTTAGGATACGCTAAGTTACTTTACGGTATGTTACGTTAGAGTAAGATGGTGTTCTATTTCGATGTAAAGGCTTGTCTACAATATCAACTCTTACATTCACATCAACGTCAACGTCTGACGCTGACGTGAACGCTGATCCCGACGTCACAACGTTGATGTTGACGCTGGAATTGATACAAATTCTATTCCAGCGTAAACAGCAACCTCGGGTACTCAGCGTCAACCACAATCACTTGATTATATTCAACCAATCAAATCAAAGCACACATCCTGAACTAAACACATCTGGAATCAGCAGTGGAGGAAGCGCCGGTGGAATCAGTCAGAACTACCTATGCTTTTGGCCAATCCATTCGAATGATCTAAAAATCTTAGGACTGAAAGAAAATCTTCGTGAAATTTGATTTTGCTACCTGCGTCGCTAAATAAAATATTTTTAATCCGCCTCTATCTTCTTCCAGCTGTTTCAACTCTCTGGCAACAGAAGAGTCTTGTATAATAGTATGTTGAGCGCTCTGGACTCAAGCTTCGGACCATCTGATCTGTGCGTCGAGTCGCGAAAATAGATATTGTGAACAAGTTAAGGTCAACGTGTCAACGTCAATGTCAATATTGTGAACCAGGCTTTAGCTTA
>CAXXBX010000210.1:0-7500 GCA_964274945.1 Dehalococcoidia bacterium
TGGCTGCAACCCGAAGACGCTAGTGTCGCACGTTGCCTTTGTGGCATCCGCCTCCGTCATGTTGGCGTACAATCTCGTTGCTTTCGTTTTTGTCACGTTTCCATCTGTCGTCTGTCTGCGGGATCCGCCGCTCGCAGTGAGACGGCGGACACGAAGGGGCGATCGGCCAAACAAACGAAGTAGCCTTCTCAACCTGACGTAGATTATCCCGTTTTTTCTTGTATCGATGGAACGAGCTCTAGTAGCTGGTTATGGAGCATTTTCTCTGGCGCTTGCATTGTGCAGGAAATCTTTCTCTTCGTCGTCTTCGTACTAAACAAAAACGCCCGACGTCTTTACGTCAATCTTCTGCGAAATGCATGGAAAACGGAGCATGATCTTCGTGATAGCTTTCGACATACGCGCCTGTGGAGTGTAATGCATTCGAGGTCGACGAGAAAAGCGAGGGAGGCATTCGCCAGATCGACGAGTGACCTCAACATTGTGCATAGAGACGTCGGCTTGATATAGAGACATGCATGCAGTATATAGTCGTAGTCTGAGTCGGTTGTGCACTCTAGCACAAATCTCATCACTAACTAGTATTATGATTGTTTGCATACGCTATATAAGCTTGTATTCTTTGAAATACCGTACTATATGTGAAAACGTGAAGATGACGGTTGATTGACGTACAGATACCGTAGAGTAGAAAGTGCGATGCATAGATTCTGTATTATCTAGCCTCGTACCAGACCCTCTCGCTCCGTCCTGTCCTGTTCCCGCATAACACGACAACGGGAACCGGGCAGGACGGCGCGAGAGGGTTTGGTACGAGGCAAGTATTAACAATAGTTTTGTGATAACTGCTAAGCGTATAGTCTTCGATAACACAACACAAGACTGAATCTATATTTGAAAACCCTAACTTGTATACATACTACGCGCATGAACAACACTACTCCTGACACTATTCCCTCCTATAAAATTAGATACACCGTTCAATTAAAAATCTCCGTAGTCATCATCACCCGTGTACTGCGTGATATTCGATCTCTATACATGCATCTGCATGTTAGCGTATGGGTCTGGAGTGAAATGTCTCACATTGCGTCTTAGTCTTATTGGATAACGTTTTGTATATTTTTCTGGCTGCTCTCTCTGTTCTTAATTGTGATACCGGTACATAATAGTCATCTTCTGTTTCCAATTCCCTGCCTGTCCTTCTCTGATCCATTATGTTCTTCTCCCACGATAAAGTTCCTTCCTAATCTCCACTATTTCTGCCCGTGACAATCGACGTGGCTTACTCATCTTAGGCTTTGCCCCTGCTTCAACTCAAGCCTTTGTTCAATCCGTACCTCTAATGGCTGTCCTGGTCTCCAAACGACAGCTTCATATTCATGTATCACTGCTTCCAATTCCTAGCCAAATTCGTCTTTGGAATACTCGTCATTGAATACAGCCGGCCTATTCTATCTTCCGGCGTCTCCTCCCATCACACCGCAATTGTGATGTACCGTATAACTTTGTCTTTTGTAACATAAACCTTAATTCCTTATATTGACTATCACCCAAAATTACTGCCATCATCCGTTGGACTGTTGATAAGGCTCCCGACAGGCCAAATGGGCAGTCCCCAGCGTTTTCATAGATAGTCCCCACGAAACCACAAATGCTGTCAGTTCTTTATCTATAATCTATAATAGGCATCTGATGATTCCCGATTTCTAAAAGAGAAGAAACGTGCATTGTCCAAATCTATCCAACAAGTCTTCTATCAATGGTATAGAATGAGCTGAATTTGAAATTGTCTGAGGATTCACGCAGATCTCCATAATCCACTGCTAGTCGCAACTGACCATTCTATACACGTCAGAGCTTTCAGCAATATCCAAACAACAGAGAAAAGAAACTAACCACTGTATGACCTACTAAACGTATAAGTTTCGGTAACACAACACAAGACGGAATCAATATTTGGGAAACCCAACTATTATACCACATACTACGCGCATGTGCAGCACTACTCATGACAGTTTGATAAAGAGACACATTCAAATAGAGGACTGTAATGCGTTTGCCCTAATACATATGATATGATCATAAATGTCGTGTGCCCTCTAATGATCGACCTCTAGTGGAGAGATTACAAAGACAATATCATTGTCTATTAGAGCTACAATCTCGTCTATACACACTGTGAAAACAATTGTAAGTAAACTAAACGACCTGAGAAGGTGTCGTGCTCGAGGCACTCTAGAACTAGGTGGCCAGGTAGATTAATTAAGACGTCGCACGTGCTGCATGCATCCATGACTCGACTGTACTATCGATGATGGAACACATACAACAATCATTCAATACAACACAATTACGGTCGAGCACAAAGGATTCTACATACACTAAACGTCTTTCACAGCGTTTTGAAATGTTTTCGTAGGCGATCGGAGCATGTCGATGCAGGCGTTCGTCTTGTTGTAACCGGTCGGTAGCGACGTTTTTGGAATGAATGCAATCAGAGAGGCGTAGTCACACAGACCAAACATATCGTTGTCGATTTCAGTGCACGTCCGGCTTCCCTGTCAATCATAACAGGCGACATCCACAGTCTGACATCATTCATTCCATAGCCTGCACGCATTTTGTGAAGACATCTTGACCTCGATGAATCATCAGATCAGACAAAGATCCATCTTTGTTCTCTCTCTGTGTGTGACTTTCCTACTGCATGTTGCTGTTTCCACCAACTCGACTTGTCTGACGGTCGATTCGAAGTCTCTGCCACGGCTTTGTCCGTTCCGGTCTGTTTGTCGAGAGAAACGGTGCGCTGAGCGCAGGAGCGTGTCGGGCGACAGGCAGTATCGCTGCGCCTGCGACTCGCTCTGCGAGCTCTACGGCGACTGCTGCGACGGAGCGGAACGCTGTTCGGTCCGTCTGCCGTCTGATCTCGAGGTAAGACTGTGTGTATGGCATCGTCTCTAATGTTGCATGCGATTTCATTGTAAATAGGCGATGTATTCTGTGCATGATGTTGAATGATGATGTTGCATGGCCGTGCGGTGAGCACAAGCCCCGCCCTATGGAGGTGACACCGCATGATGCGACATGCAAAGTAACGCTTTTGTTAATTAGTTGGAATCCAATAGTGCACGTACCATCAAATACAAATAAGGCTGAAGCGTATACGTTCACGTCATAATTTTCGGTCGGATACAGTAAGAAACGCGCGCTAGATTTGTATTCTCCCCGCAACGTCCGGGTAGCATGAACTACACGCATGCTGTTGACGTCTTTCAGTCAAAAAATTAATGACTGAATGCCGGTCAGCCGGTCTATACGTCTTGCTTGCGACTGAGAGAAGTTGGTGTTTGCGAGCGTATGAAATCGATGGTTTTCGCGAGACAAGACACTCTAGAGGCAATTCACTACAACAGAACGACTAGGGTAATTGTTTGTTTACATGAGTGCATTGTGTATGGAGAAATGCCGCGCGCATTTGACTACCTGAGGTGAGAGGAACACGCGTAAATACAATCGCTTGCTTAGAAAATCGACTTCATAATTAATTTTAGAGGAGGCGGTTAGAGAGACGTGTGCATGCATGGTATTGTTATGTTTACACAATGACGCATATGTAAAGAGAGGTTTGAGATTGCAGTGCGATTTCCCGTACTGATAAGTTCACACCGTGTCATCCTACGCCGGCTCAGTGACTGTGTACATATATATACAGGCCCATCCCTTGGGGTAGTAAGACAAGTTAAAACTGAGGTCTACGCAATACCACAAATCACTACACATCTGAAATATAGTTTCAACCATTTCGCTATATCTTATTTATCTATACTTTACTGATGTGTGTCATCTGCAATTCAGGACGAGGTTTTTAATCTTACTTGTGTGAATCCATCAAGTTCTCTAGAGATGCCTACAACTGATCCAGATCCAACATTTCATATGTTTGCAGACTCTCCTTACGGTTTCTACATGAGATCAACGTGTTCTAGAAAATGGAATTCTGACGACGCCAGCAAAGCGATCAGACGAAAATGCGAGAACGTCAATGCGTCACTGCACGTTTCCAATGCTGCGTCGGTGACGCCCGTCAGCACACGAGATATAACCTACAGGAACGTCTACTGTGCCGTCTGCAATCACGAAAACGCCAGTGACTACGTTCACTGGCAAGCACAGCTCTACTGTGACGTCGGCGATCAAGACATAAAGATATTCAAAGACAGCATTACGATGCACAAAGTAGAACAATACTGCAGTATCGATAAATTCTCTCCACCAAAAATCAAACCCAGACTTCTAGATCCTCTTCGACCTTGCATAGCTACAACCCTTGTCGACCAATGTTTACCCTACAGTAACCGTTCGTCACTAGATGAATACAACTGCCGGAAAAGACGCTGCGAGTCTTACACTGATTACATCTTTCAACCTCCATTCGGACCCTACTTCAAGAACATCGACTGCGCACTGTGTAATAACTTTCACGTTGAGGAACTAAGTTGTGAAAAGCAACTCAATCGTCATCCTAGTACGATTGTGGGGGATGGTAATGCGCCCTATTTGAGATCATTTTCCGCATTGCTGGGTTTCAGCGGGAGCGGGAAAATGTCGTTTGAAGCGTTCCACACAACGACCGTGTTGAAGCGATGTCAAGTCGGACGGGTCTTTGACACGACAAGAATGCAGTGTGTAGATCTCGTCTGTCCGCCAGGTTTCCATCTAGACCGACACGTCTGTCAACCATCCTTACCGATTGCGGTAGTTGTCCAGTTTACTTTGCTTTCTAACGCAACGATACAACAATTCGAAAACATCGCTGGTCCTTCTCTTCAAGACGAAATTCACAGAACACTGGAAAAGCTGTTAGTCAACGCTTCTGTAAAACAAGTGAGCATCTTTATAGATACCATCAACTCTAGTCTAGTAATATCCTCGTTACTTGAAGTGCCCAACAACGACAACCCAATTGCACAAATAGAAACAAAAATCAGAAAAATCCAATTCTATTACGCGGGAATTTGGTTCAAATCCGCTCGCTCTTTTACTGTCAGCGTTGCCACACCAAATGCTGGTAATCGCTTGAAGTGCGACGCATACATCGCCATCAACGAATCAGAATACCAAATCCTTACCAACAAATCCCTCCTTCACACCACCAGCAACACTCTCCTCCAACCCTCAGACTACGTCCTCTCAAACGGCACCATCATTCGATGCAACCAATACAATCGAACGTACACGAACAACGTGACGACCTCTGTCCACACGTGGGACTACACCGAGCCCATCCACTTCGTCTCCGCCGTCGCCGCCGCCGTCCTCGTCTTCTCCGGCGCCTCCCTCTTCGTCACCTACATGCTCTTCGAAAAACTTCGAACTCTCCCAGGAAAATGTACGATGAACTATGGACTTGCTATTGCCATTTCGCAGTTGTTCTTCATTGTCGCGCCTGGAATGACGGCAAACCAGGACGTGTGCACGGCGATGGGACTTTGTCTTCACTACTTCATGCTTTGTCAGTTCACGTGGTCGAGCATACTGGCAACCAACCTGATCAAGACGTTTGTCTTTCGTCGTTTGTTACGCGATACGCAGTCAAAGCAATCGCAATCTCGCAGCTACACTCTTTATTGTGTCTACGGATGGGGAGCTCCGTTCGTCATGTCGATGACTGCTCTCATATTGGATCAGAAGACGGACGTCGATATCTACTTCGCCAGCAGCCACTTATGTTGGCTTCAACCCGAAGACGCGAATCTCGTCGCCTTCATGGTACCTGTCTTCGTCATTTTGATGTACAATTTCGTTGCTTTCGTCTTCGTCACGTTTTCCATCTGTCGTCTGTCTAGAGCGGGATCCGCCGCTCGCAGTGAGATGGCGGACACGAAGGGTCAATCGGCTAAACACACGAAGGTATTTCTCGGCACTTTCAGTCTTCTCAGCTTGACGTGGATTATTGCGTTTTTGGCTTGTATCGACGGTACGAGAACCTGGTTGTGGGGCGTTTTCTCTGGCACTTGCATTCTACAGGGAATATTTATCTTCGTCGTCTTCGTACTAAACAAAAACGTCCGACGTCTTTACGCCAATCTGCTGCGAAATGGAAAGCGGAGCATGAGCTTCCGCGATAGCCTTCGAAGTACGCGTCTGTGGAGTATCATGCATTCGAGATCGACGAGAAAAGAGAGGGGGGAATCCGCCAGATCGACGAGTGACCTCAACATTGCGGTAGAGACGTCGACTTGATCTAGAGACATGCATGCAGTATAGTCGTAGTCTGAGTCGGCTGTGTACGCTAGCACAAATCTCATCGCTAACTAGTATTACGATTGCTTGCATACGCTAAGCTTGTATACGCTGAAATACTGTACTATGCGAAAATTTAAAGATGATGTCTGAGTACTGACGTAGCTATACGTATACCGTTAGACTAGAAAGCGCGATGCATATAGACTCTACTGACAATAGTTTGATCAAGAAATACATTCTATACAGTCAGACTGTCTCAATGTCTCTACACTACCATGGTCGCACTAACAACTTCAGAACCGAGCCGGACCAGACAATTTTTCTTCAAGATTCAGATTGCCATTATACTTTACTAGACAAATACTTTTATAGGCCTCGCTTTCATGCCGATTTTGGCCATCTAGATCACTTTATATACCTGGAACGGTCTGAAGTCTCTACTTATAGTACTGTGAACGTGGCATGAGTCCGACATTTCGTAATATCGATGTCTTACCAAAGGCGACGGAACGTCTGCGTGATTAGGGGGGGGCACAACCTCTATCTACAAGATGATACTATTTATTGAGATGGTACACATGCAACTGCGCCAAAGTAGTTTTTTCTGTCGTTATCTCTTGATCAGGTACAACCGGGAATGTATCATCGACACTACTCGGTTGATGGGACTCAGCCTGTGCGAGACCAGAGTGGTCTTCACTTGCAATTGATTCACTCAGCGTTGCAGCTCGACTCCCTGTAAGGCATCAGCCAAGAATGACCACATGTGACCGAGTGAGTGTTTCTGTTGACCACAGTGCCACAGTGCCAAATGGCACACACTGAAGTTAGTTAGGTAGACATCGGCAGACCATCTTATGTGGGGGCACAGATATCGAGCAATATTTTTTGCGGGGGCACGTGCCCCCAGTCCCCCCCATGGTTCTGTTGCCTATGTAAACCATAATGATTTGATGACACCTTTCTTGTACAGCGCGGCCGTCCGACTGTCGAGGCAGCAACACAGACCAGAACCAGACTTGAGTCTCTGACACAGACCATAACGTATATATGACACAGACACCTTGCAAAAGCTAATCTAAACGTTGGCGTGACATTTTTGGCGTGACAAAATGTCACGGTCACGTTTGCAAGTTGAAAATTTGAATGCTAGCTAACATGTAAAACAATATAAAGGAATGAAATTCAAGGCCAACAAGAGTGCTAGCTAGGAGAAATCAAATACAGGTAGCCCTCCCCATTACTCAAAGT
>CAXXBX010000211.1:0-13384 GCA_964274945.1 Dehalococcoidia bacterium
TGGTTGCCGTTTAATTTTATTATCCAAGCTAGTCCACATAGTAACAATCACAATCAAAACTTTAGAATCGATTAATGATAGGATCGCACAACCCTTGCACCAATTGTAGTGTCCTCTTCTGATTTGGATCCTAGGGTGTCACACATCAGTTTAAAATGTGTTATAATGACCCTAAAGCCCCTGTCCACACTGGCAACTGGATTGTGATTCACATTGCAACTGGATCGCGATCCGATCGCGATAAATCCAATCCACATCATGATCGGTTGAATTGAATTAGAAATAGTGGGCGTTACCTCCACGTACACTACGCGTATAGTCAAAACATCTAACCCTCCTCACTTGTCTTTGTTCTTGCTCACCTTATGTCGCTGTATCAACGCTTTCCAAAAGCAAAAACCCACACGTACACATCGGTCATCAGTCATGTGATACCGAAAATGAGGTGGAGATATCGTTTTCAAACTGCAGTGAGGACGCTCATTAGCCCGATCGGATAGTGATCCATTCTGGTCTAGTGTGGACAGGGCTTAAGTGACTATTTTTTTAACTCGGTCTGAGATTTTGGCAAGATCTTCATAGGCAGAAAATTTAATATTGATATGTTAAGCCATTCAAGAGATACCGTGTTTACAGACAGACAAACAGACAGACAGACAGCAAGACCCTTACAAAAAGATGTTCTCATCTCTCCTCAATAAATACAGCTGCAGGAAGACTTCAGCTCTCAGTGGACAGTCATAAACATTTAGAGACCGGGACCATAGATCCCTTTCGTCTAGTCATAATGTGTATGTGTATTTAGTGCATATATAGTGTGCATTGCAGTTTTAACAAGTTTTCATGTATATACTAGATGTAATGGACACGTAGATTAGCTATTGCTTTGGTGCTATAGTTCATTTATGAAAAATATATGTATTGACAGACAGACAGACAGACAGACTGACACACAGACAGACACACAGACAGATACTTTCCTCTCATATAGACTCTACTTGTACATTTGCTAGGAATTTGCAAAAGTAAACCAGTTGTTGCAAACAACGAAGTCATTGATTGACAGACAGACAGACAGATAATTTATTCTCATAGATTCTACTTGTACATATGTTAGAATTTTTAAATACAAATCAGTCCTTGCAAACAACAGAGTCATTTACTAATGGACTTGACCTTGAATGTCAAAATCAAATAATCTATCTAAATCACCATGATTAGGTGACGGTTTTCAAAGTTTTCTAAGGATAACTTTGGCATTGCATCTTTGCAGAATTGTAGAAAATCTTTTTCTCCAATATAACATGAACATGGAAGCATTAAAATTGGCTTCTGGATTTGCTGACTGTTGTGACAGACAGGCAGACAATTTATTCTCATACAGATTCTACTTGTACATATGCTATGAATTTTAAAGTACAAACCAGTCCTTGCAACACAACAAAGTCATTGACAGACAGACAGACAGACCCACCCACTGACCGACCGACCGACCGACCGACCAACAGACAGACAGACAGACAGACAGACAGACAGACACCTCTGAAAACATTGCAACCTCATTCCACTGTGCTATGCAATTGTAAAAAGATCAGCTACCAGTAAAGTCTGTCTGCCTGTCTCCTTAGCTGCACATTCCGCACAACTACATACCAACATAATACTTACAGCTGTGGCCAGTTGAGCATCACTCATGTCTTCTAAAAACATTGTCTTCTTCTTTGGTGCCTCAGGTAGTACCTCTTTCGATCCCAACATCATAAACATCATATTCTACACATGCACACACACACACACACACACACACACACACCAATAAAACCACTGGCCACATAGTTGACCAAGAATGCATCAACACTCACATCTTGCAGTCGAATCTTTCCCCAATCATCATCCTAACGATATTGAGAGCACGTTGTGTTAGATGCATCTATTGGTTTCACTGGACTCACGTTTCACACCTACCTTTACCGTCTGTCCTTTGATCATGAGTTTCATTCTCTCTGGACTGACACCAGACAAAGAGTAGAGAACGTTCTTAAGTAACAATGGTGGCTCATCACTGTCCAGTTCGACGTCGTATTTCTCTTTGCCCCACTTCACGTTTACTAAAACAGGAGGCCAACACACCACACTCATGCAATGCTTCAATAATCAAAGGATGTACCGTGTAAACGTCTTTTCCACTCACCTTTGTATACCGGCATAGCAGAGTGAGTTCTAGCGTAGCCTAGTACGCAAGATCCCGGATAATATTAGCACGCGTGCACACGTGTGGCACCTTCACCACATGTCCTGTCCTTCTACTAAGCCTAATTTTATTAGATGCATGCATACAAATCTAAAGCAGCAAGAATGTGCTCGATTTGTAGACTTAGAACTAACCGAGGAAGTGGAAACCGTTGGAAATGACACCCAGACCTTCCAAGCGATGTCCTAACACGCATGCGTCACCACTCTGATTAATTAATTAATATCGTTACTTTTGTTTTGGTTCTGTTTACCGATTTTTTAGTGTTCACTCTTTGTTTTGGTTCTAAAACAAAGAGTAAACGCTAATCGTTACCGGAGTCACGCATGCGTGTATAACATTTTTGGAAGGTATGCGATATACAAGGTCTGTTGTGACCATCTGCACATTAATCCATTCCATCACGACTCTTACCAATCAGAGACGAAAGAGGTATGTAGAGAAAGAGCAGATGATGACCATGAAACATAAAGCTCCTTGGTTGTGTGTGTCACGTGACCCAGTAGACAATGTTTCGTTCTTAGTTTATTTGTTGGCAACAAATTGCACTACATACACACGTTGAAGTTCCATAGCTAAGGTTCGTACATTGGAAACTCAAAGACGACTTCTTTTCCTGTAAGCTTCTTGTAGACTGCAGAGAACGTGTCCAACTGTGAAGAGAAGAACACAAACAGAAACAATCAACGTGTAGACAAAGCACTACAGACCAGACGTAAATATCTGTGCGTTAGCTCAGCACTTCTTAGAGGTTTGTATTAATCAATATAAAGATTCATTGGATTGACAGATCATTGGATCATCATTGCCTGCTATCTAACTTATAATAGAAAACAATGTTATTTACCTTGTGTTCCAGATTCGTCTGCTGATTCTTGTCCAGGTGCCTAAACACGAACTTGTTTAATAGTAATTGTGTGTGTGTGTGTGTGTGTGTGTGTGTGTGTGTGTGTGTGTGTGTGTGTGTGTGTGTGTGTGTGTGTCACGTCATTATGCTTACACTTTGATCAGTCTAGATCCGTCTAGTCGAATTCTGATTCTCTTGCCAACGATTTCGGACGGGAATACAAGGTCTTCCAAAATTGCATCATGGACTGCTGTCAGAGTACGACTGCAAAACAATCAGACTGTACATACACAAGCCATTACAAAAAGATATGCAACTACCAAGTACGTGATCAACATTCCAGGATGAAGAAGACACAGTGCCCCTATCATGTTTGGAATCTTAGTGTAATAACTTACTCGTATGTTAATAATCATTGTTAAAATCTAATAAAACAGTCACCAGGTTCCTTTAGTCACATGTCACATTTCAAATACAAGAACTTGTTTATACACTCACGTGTCATACCAATAAAGACCACGATAGTGCATCAAACACGAATTTCTAATCTACCAGGGATACAAAAATTCCTAGAATTTGTTAGTCGGCAGAGCAGCTAAAATAAAAAGATATGCCCACTTTTAAAAATAACCACTTAAGTTGGACACACTTATATCATGTTTATGCAAACATGCATAGCAAGCCAAGCCGCACCAGCCCAGCATTCTAGCCCGCGTTTATAAGACACACTGTAGGCGAGCTAATGCTTTTTAATGGGTAGATCATTAACGTGTGTTAGTTACTTGAGCTAGACATAGTTCGCGTTTGCTTACGTTTGCAATGGATAGAAGCCAAGCTGATTGCGTTTTTCTATATGGCTTTACAACAGTTATATCGAGAAAAGCGTAGGACATATACAAGACGTAGGTCTATCGCCAGATGACTGTTGCAGCTACGGAGTTCAAAGATTTGCTTCTTGCACATCTTGGTCACTCCACAATCAGATAAGACACATAGTCTCCGTCTGGTTCCACGCCATTTGTACCAAATGAGCATGCGTGGCTTGTTTTCCAGCATGTGATGCGTTTACACGATGTACTTGACACGAGCCTGCCCGGCTAGAAATACTGAGCCGATCTGGCACGACTCGGCCCACGTTTACACGTACTGTAGAAACCAAGCCAAGCCTGCTTACAAGTGCTCGTGCAAATGGGGTATTAGATTATAATTTTAATAGTGTCATGTGTTTGTTATGTCATAGCAGAATCCTAAGACTTTGGAAATAAATAGGTTTCATTATTTATTTGGTCACGTGTTATGCAGTAGGTGGAGCGAGTTGTCGAGCTAGACGGTCGTATGTCACATGACTGAGCTACACTACTATACCCTAGTGTTTCACGGCTCGGGTAAGTCCTTACACATCCGGGAGATCTTGATGTGGTCTCAGTCTCCTGTGCTAACTGGTATACTACATGAAAAATAAGTGTTGTCCAAAGAGCAAATGATGAAGCAAAGGCCATGCCCAAGAAGCACCCCAACTGCTTGTATAAGAATTGGCAAGCAAATTTGTAAGCTGCAAATATATTTCTAGGTGTAGCAACCATGTCAGTGACTCACAGCAAGTGAGTGTGTCACACCTATGAATCCATGGAATTCAGGATGCAAGTGTGGAATAGGCTGAGAGCATGTGGACTGAACTGCTAAAGTCAGATCATAAACAGAATTTGAATTATAAAGGCTCATTGCTGGGAAATTAGGTAAATGACTGTAGACAACGGTGAGTGACACCAGCAAAAGTAGATGTTGTGTTCAAGCAAAAGATTGATGGTGTATTTAGTCAATACATTTTGGTCTGGAGACCATCAGTCAAATGACTGAAATTGACAAACCAGATTACAAGAACTTATAAACAGAATTTGCTGCTCACACAACAATTTATAAATAAAACTTTAAAATTTTAGCATAAACCACCTCTTAAGGGATAGTCATTGTAAGTGCATAGCCGTATAAGGCATCAGAACAATGTAAAGCTCTGTCCACACTTGCAACTGGATCGCAATCAGTTGAATCCAATTAGAAATAGTGGGCTTTACCTCCATGTACACTACGCGTGTAGTCAAAACATCTAACCCTCCTCACTCATCTTTGTTCTCGCTCACCATACGTCGCTGTATCAACGCTTTCACAAGCAAAGAACCCAAACCTACACATCGGTCATAAGTAACGTGATACCAAAAATGAGGCGGAGGTGGCGTTTCAAAGTGCAGTGTGAACGCTCACTATCCCGATCAGATCATGATCCATTCTGGTCTAGTGTGGACAGGGCTTACTCAATACAGCCAAGATTGATGCACGTGAGAGACAGAAAATACAAACCCAATGGAAGGCCTTATTGATTACCTTGATGTCATAAAACAGACAACTTTCCACTGTGTCTACCAATGGCTAAACGCTTCCATTGATTACAGTATGAACTTCTCACTCTAACGTAAGATTACCTTCTCGGTCTCAGTTGCTTTTCTCTTGATTTTCTGGTTGGCTTCCTCAAGATCCGTCTCTGAGCAATGATAAGGACATGTTTGCCACTGAATTTTTTCTCCAGCTCACGCACCAGTCTCGTCTGCACATATGTAGATCAATGAAAGTCACGAACACAAACATATTACAAGTTACGTACCTGAATTCGTTGAAATGATCTCAACTGTGGGACAGGAACGAAGATAACAATCACTTTTCTACCATGAATGTCGAACTCCTGGACATACCAACACAAAGTTTTAGCAACTTGGCAGGTCTGCACGTCATTGAAGAATCATATACATACCTTTGAGCTAGTGATGAAAAGCTCTCGCAATTGAGCCTTCAAATCTGTGTTGCTTTCTAGTTCCAGTAATGCCTACATGTACAGCGCAAAGACACACACACACACCACATGAGAAACTTGTCAGTCGACTACAAGAACGTTCCCAGCAAGTGCTGCTATTTGGCTAGCCTGTTACCTGTGATACGGTCTTCTCAAAGTCATCAGGTTGCTCACCATGTGGCTTTATGATCTTCGCCTGGCCTGACGCCATTGAAACATATAAGCACGATTCCTAGTTATCTGACGTACAAAATACACAAAAGTTACGCAAAAGAGTATCTCTAAGACGAAAACTTGCGAACCTTTTAAGAAAACTAACGACAAAAAACAAGGTGGATCGTAAAAGCGACGATTCGATACTAGCCTTTACAGCGTGAGTCCGCAAGCTGGCTTCACTGCGCATGAGCAGCTCTCATAAGCGGAAGACCTTTCTGTCTACGTTCAGGTGGATTTGTCGACTTATTGAGTGTGGTACAACTTTCTCACTGTCCCATTTGTCGATATATTTTTTGTCAATAGTGAGGCTTCTTTAGGGTACACGACGTGTTGTATCAAACAATTACTATGGTGCACGGATACGGAAAGAATGGCGGGCGCGGACGTTGTTATGTCTTTTGGAGAGACTTGCTGATGTGCGTGCAGCAAGCTGAGTATGCGAACAAGGACCACACGAAGCAGTGCGAGCTGGATAGAGAAGACTACATAGAATGTCTTCATCACAAGAAGCTGGTACGTTAATTAATTAATTAAAATTGTCTATTTTAGGTTGTGTTGACCTTTCTATGCATTGTTGTTGTAGTACGAACGTATTAGTATTATCAAACGAGAAAAGGAGCGTTTGCTAAAGGAAGGACAACTCAATGGGTCGAAATTGTCAGGCAAGGTGTAAGGGTGCGAGATGAAGAGAGAACTCGTTGTATTGTTATTATATGCAGTGAAGTGTAGATAAGACTCTGGTTGTTGTACAGCACTGAATGCTTAATCGAGATCATTGATCAAACTTGTTGTGATTGATATTTTATGATTGTGATTCTCTGTCTGTAAGATCATCTTTTCTGCTCGAAATTACTTGCAAATCTTATAGGGTCACATCACAACTGATTTTACCTTTAACTTTTTTGCAAAGGTAATGAGGGGAATAAGCAACACGTTTGTTGGCTTTGGGTATTAAAACATCAAGATGCTGTTAACTTTCTACATGGTTACATTACTTTCATCAGACAATGAAGTAAAGTACTGTACATACACGTTTATATATGACAGTCAGGGCCGGTGAAGCACTCTGTGGGCCAGGTCTGGTCTTGTGTGGCCAAGCCCCATCCACAATGAACTTAACTTAAAAAAGTTAATTTATTTAATCATTTAAACCAATATTTCCGGAAGTTCTCACCAGAAGCCCATTGGTGGAAGTCCCATTTTCAAAAGTTGGGTGGCCATGGCCCACCTGGCCCATGCTGCTCCGCCGTCCCTGACAGTATCTGTAGACATGAATATGAGATAGACTCGTGCCCAGTTCTCCTCCACCCTAGGTTGCTACACCACTAGCTGTCACATGTGTATAGGTCCATGTGGTTTCACGCGTGTGGTTGGTTTAGCTGCAGTGGTGTAACATGTTTATGAGTCACCCTGCATGTAGTAGTCAACACTTTCTTGAAAATCACTACTGCATGATTGACCGTAATTTTCTCTCTCTAACAAACAGTATAAATACGATGTGAGACTGGGTTACACTCTCTTTTGACACTTGAAAAGTAATTGATGGCAGGCTGGTGGCATTGATATTTAGTCAGTTGTTGCTATTGATAGCAAGGATGTACATAAACAGTTGCAGAATATAGGAAGCAGTTGCTGTATGGTACACTGTGAGGTGGTGAAAACACATACCAGTTTGTTCTTTAATTAACTTAATTAATTAATCAACAGTTTGTATTTTGTGTGGCTTGCACATAATGTTAAACTAAGAAACTACCTAACGTTTTTGATGTCAGGAAGACACAAGAATCGGCACCAATTCTCCCTGTTGTTGAGTTCTTACTTTGGCACACATGCAATCGAGTTTTGCTCAAAATTTGCTGTATATATAAGTCAGTCAAAACTATACAAGGGACTGAAGACTTATCAGTATAAATTTCATACAAAAATGCAATGCAATTACAGTTAACATAGAATGGTTAGAAAAGTTAAAAATACAAAAGAAATAATACTAGGTTAAAAGGTAAAAATATGCCAGTAACTAAAGACTGTATGTAGAGTCTACTATGAAACATATGCCCTGATGTACTAATGATTAATATATATAAGCAAGGCTGGTATTACTTATAATTCGTCAAATGTGCTCCGTTGGCTTGGACTTCAGTGATTGTTCAAGAGTGGCTCTCGAAGGACTGGGTGGTGATCATACATTACATCTAGTGATGTACCTCGTTCCAACGAAGCAGAGAGACGAGGATCACGAGTGGACACCAAGGATTTAAGAGACACTGATTTACAATCTGTTCTCATACTATTGCCATTTGATAGATCAAATTCATCAGCAACTGCAACGGAATCTCTTGATTTGCTTGGTCTTGTAGTTTTGTGAGTTCCTTTCAGCCATCTCTTCTTTGTCAACCGAATGATGTAGTACACGAGATAGACTAAGAATGCAATGTAGGGAAGGAGAAAGAAAACAATGGTGGCAGCAGGTGCCACTGGTCCAGCTGAGTTATACATCTGAAATGCACTGATGAGGCAAAGGTTGAGAATGAGAGCTGTTTCCACGTGGTTATTCCATGGTTGTGCGTATGGCTGTAACTGAGCATGAAGAGCTAGAAAGATGGAAAGCGATGAAATAATGATGGTGTGACGCAGGTTGGGATCTGTGAATATGCAGTGAAAAACAATGAGCAGGAGACGTCGGAAGAAGTACCATCCCTCAGCCCACCAATACGATGGCTTGATATCATGTAGATAGATGTCGCAGATAGGTTTGAGTTTACCAATTCGTGGCGCTGCCAGTGCTAGAAAAAATGGCAAAGGTACAACGTAAAACGCTGCAATCACAGACGCTGCTATTGCTGCATGAAGATGGTTGCCTTCATAGCATTTGACTGAAGCATCAGGAAACCAGCGTAACAGTCCGTCTCCAATGTCGACACAATTGAGGATAAGGACTGTCGTGTATGCTACACTGACGTATGTCAGTGTCACCATACTCCAGAAGGGTCGAAGGACATGGATGCGGGATATTCGAGTAAACTTGCGAGCGAGCATAATTCCCAATGCCATGAATACAAATATACAACCGGGAATGTAGTACTGAAAGAGTGTGCTCTGTAGAGTGGTCATGTTATCGAGAAGGCAGGCATTGAAACGGATGCTGAGGTTGGGAATCCAAGCAAAATACTCTATCCACCTGTAGCTCAGAATTCCTTGAGGAGGAATGTAACTCAAAGTGAGAGCAACGACTTGAAAATAGAATACACCCGATCTTACTCTCTTTGATGCAGCATTGAAGTTGATGAGCACTGCCAGGACAACAATGGTCAACGCTACTATTGTCAATACAGGTATGATCCAAGTCACTTCGTCAGAACATGGCAGGCAGTCAGGATATATGGCACCATATACTGCACTGTAGTTAGTCTTGCATTGGCCACATAGGATGCCCTTTCGTCCATGTGCACATTGTGAGTCACTGCTCTTGTTTCGTACATCAAACGTGCACAATCCATCAAGACACCTACAATATGTTACTGGACACCAGTAGGAAACAGAGATGCTTTTTGATTTAGCTTGGGTTGTGTTGTCATCGATATTTAGTATTTGACCTACCCAGTAGCCAGGTAAGATTTGAATAGTGCCATTCTTGTCACAGCGACTCACATGAGCTGCGTTATCACACAAACATGTGTTTGATTTATATGTAAATCCAGGTATGCAGCTGTGCAGGAACACAGTGAAGCTTGCTCTTACAACACTTGCTGTACTAATACCACTTTCGATCATAACCTGGCCACCATTTGTTTCAGGATCTCCTAGAAAATAGACTTCTATTGATGCAATGCCACTGAAGGGATCTGTCACTGTAGTAAACTTCTTTTTGGGCTTGGAGTTTTCCAGTTCATCTTGATGACGCACAATTTGCATAGAAGAACGTTCTTCTGTTGACACTGTAACTGTTGTAGAAACTGGTTGTCCAAGACTGTCTGTGGCATTGACTGAAAGAAGATATGAAATTCCTAGAGAAACACAGAATTCACTGTTGCTACTGCCACAATAAGCAAAGTCAGATGGCAATGTGATTTTGTTCGGCTGTGTTCCATTAGCGAGTATTGCTGTTAAATTTGCAACGCCTGTGCTAATATTAAATCTTGTATTGTTGGAGTACATGAAATTGGATGAAGTGAGAACAGCTGTACTAGTTGGTTGGTTCACACTGGTGTCATGAGACCAAGAACAAGAATCTATTGTATCTGCATAGATGGCTCCTCCAGCTTCAGCAGCACGGTTGTTGATAAAAGTAACAAAGCCTTGAAGGTAATATATTGTTTCCTCATTGAGGCTAAAATGATGCGGTGTTATGAAGCATAAATGATTACGAGTGTGCTGATCAGACAGAGTTAAAAGTGCAGCAACATCAGCGTTATCAATCCGTAAAGCTCCACCATATCTGGTAGCAACGTTATCCATAAATGTTACATTTGCAGAATCAGATAGTCTTAATTTTGACTGGCTCTGTAGATACAGAGCTGCTCCATCATGGCCCAGATTCTCACGAAACATAACCGAGCCTTTTATTATGACCCACGATCCATGCCATGCAGTGATGGCACTACCATTGTTTCTCATCATGATACAAGTTCCTTCAAACATAACATCCACCTCCAGTAGAACCAAACCACCCCCAAACCCATTGGGTGATACAGTGTTCTCAGTAAAGTTCACATTCTTCAATCGTACTGGTTTAGGCCAGTTGCTACTTGAACGGAGTAAGCTGTTCAGTATTACCGTTCCTGCAACTGCTGCCACGTTGGATGTGAAGTTACATCCTGTAAATGTAATGTTGTTATTCCAAGCTTCATCAGCGTAAAATATTGCAACAGCTGCCCCTGTCTTGGCTGAATTTAATTCAAAATTTGTATTGACTACTTCTACTTTACCTTTGCTTCGGCGAGACAAGTAAACAGCAAGTCCACCTCCTTCTCCTCTCTCTCTTCTTTGTGATGGAACTGCAGCGCAATTGTTGAAGTGACTGTCTCTTATTACAATACTGAATGACCTTCCCCTGATTTTCAAGTACACGCCACCACCAGTGTTAGCTCTGTTGGACTGGAATGTTGAATTTTTAATCATCATGTTAAAGTGAATCTTATTGTTGCTGTCATTTAACCAGACACCTAGACCACCACCTGGAACAACATTTCTTCCATGATCTGATTCAAAGTATGTCAGAAACATGAACTTGCAAGAAATTACAAACAGAGTGTTGTCAATAAGATTGTCGTTGCTTGTAGTGTTGGTCTCATGAACATCATCTGTGTACAAAACACGCATGCCTGCCGAAATATTGCTCCCATGTCCATACGAACTGAATGTTGTTGAAGATACGTTAACAACCCTGACATCAAGAGATCTAACTGCAACACCACTGTTATTAAGAAAGTCACAATGCCAAATACACAATCGTACTCCTTTAGAGAGAACGAACACGGCCTCATCTGCAGTGAATGTCACACATCCAGTCACAGTGACATTGCTTAGTTCAAAGTATTGAAACCCTGTAACAGTGATTGTATGCGATCTCGATATTCCATCTCTCCTGCAGGTCAGAAATGTCTCGTATTTGTCTTCACCTCTGATAGTAAGATGGTAACCGATATCAATATCAGATATTTGAGTCCCGTAGTTAATGACGTGTGATCCTGCAAGCAATATAAACTCGATTTGGAATTGCCTTGTTACGCTGCTGTTTACTATCTGCCTCGCTTCACTCATTGCTGCTGCCAAGCTAGGACAACGGTAGTCAGGTCGGCGTCCACAATCCAAATGCTCATTGATTTCTGCTTGCTGTCCCTGTGTGTCTGATGACGAGTTCACATGCATTCTGACCGTCATAGAGTTTGATGTAAAGGGCGGTAGCCAAATGAGAATGAAACACGCATAGCAGGCAAGAGCTGACAGACTGATCATCGTTACATCGAAAGTGCAGTGCAGCGACCTTTGGAACGGCAGTACAGGAGTTGTTGTGACCAAAGTATTTGCACGTGACACTCAAGCTGGAACCTGCACGTGCAACAGATTTTCTGCGCATGCTTAATTAGAAAGTAAGCAAAAGTACCAGTAAAATACCATGTACTGTACTTCTTTTCTTCGCGCAAAACTTAGGCCGGTATTTAAAGCGTACTATAGAGATTTGATTTCAACCTGGGCTTGCAGAGCTTGAGACGGAGTCCTGGACTGTTGTGTGTGTGTGTGTGTGTGTGTGTGTGTGTGTGTGTGTGTGTGTGTGTGTGTGTGTGTGTGTGTGTGTGCGTGCGTGCGTGCGTGTGTGACATTGCTGTAAAGAAAATTCTAGCGACAAAAAGCTTCTACGAGTATGAAGTGCATGCTCTATTCCTGCCGTAGATTTGCACGGTCTCGCGGATTTGCTGAGAGTGTAAAAAGTAATTTCTCAGACAGTCAGTGCTCACGCGTTACCTCTTTAAATTTTCTTGGATGATTTTCTAATTCATGGATTTCTAGGCTTCGATAACTTAGAAAGAATTTTTGATGCGCATGCGCAGTAAAAGTAACGTTATTCTAGCTGCGCCGTGTGTTTGCCTGTACGGTCCTATACTGAATGTTGAATGGCCAGTTGATTGCGCGCCGAGTTAGGTTCCAGTCTTCTCGTTTCATGTTCCGGTTTCTCGTTTCAATGTCCGGTTCACCATTCTACGTACCTATGTTTCGGTTTCTCGTTATGTTCGTTGTAATTCTGTCTTCTAAAATAAGTTCGTCTTGCAGTCTGTGGTCCATGAGAGAGCCTGCTACATTGTGTGAGTGCCTACGTGCAGAGAGACGGTGAGTATACGTGATAAAATATTTTCATGGACAGAAGCTGTTCTGGTAATCCACGCGTACATCTTGCTCATGTTGTAGTGTCATTTTTCAATTCCTAATTGACACTCTGAATGCATGAGCACGCTGAGAATTGATAGTGTCCTAGCTCACCAGAATACCAGCTCTAAATATATCTAGCGCACTTTCAATAGCAGGCTACGCCTCTGGCTAGCTAGATCTGGATCTCACGGACCTCAAACTGGAAGAATTGGACGAAACACTGGACTCGTACTTCAACTAAAACACAGATCAGGACCCAGGGCCAGAACGAGCTGTAGAAGACGGGAACCAAAAATTGGAAGCCAGACCAGACCCCCTTTTCGAGAAAAGCACTAAACCGGGCAAAGGTCCACGATACTATCGA
>CAXXBX010000212.1:0-60832 GCA_964274945.1 Dehalococcoidia bacterium
GACGTAGCACCAATAACAGTAGTATATGCCTGGTTTGGACTAGCAGCAAGATCCACCACTCCACCACTACGCATGTAAATAAATGAATTGTCAGCTTCAGTGCCAATTTCTCTTTCCAGTTTGATCATGTTTACGTCAACTAGATCCAAATCAACTTTAACACTATGAGAGTTGATAGATGGCATGGTCAATAGCTGACTAAGCATCACACCCCTGCTACTATTTACATCTGCCTGTATTACAAACTTTGGAAGAGAAAGACTGCTTACATTTACGGTCTCATTAAATGTCAAGTTCATAGAGCCATCATCCATGTCCAAATCAAATCGAACAAGCATTGGGCCTGTTGCATCCTCAACAAATGAATCTACAAGCAAAGCCACCGTTGCACCAATTTCAACCACATCTAGATTGTTCATGTCTCTCGCAGCATTAGATTCAATACTCAGGTATGTATTCGCCTTCATTGTAGCCAATGAAGTCTGAGCTTGCAATGCGTACATATCTTCAGAGCCCAGCAACACCTCTAGTTCAACTCCATTGCTACTTCTTGTCTCAGACATCTTCGGCAAGTTTCCTTCTCGAAATCTCAACTGCCCATCAGAGATGTTTCTGCCTTGATTTGATAATAGCACAATATTTGATACTTTCAATGATGAAGCATTTACCGGCTCACTAAAAGTCAAGGTCAATCGACCATCATCCATGTCAAGACTAAAATCTTTCAGTTCTGGCTGAATCTTGTCTTCAGTGAAATCAAAAGCTAATTGAGCAGATGTGTTAGAGACAGAAATCAGAAAATTGTCATTCATGTCTGAAATAGTAGCAGCTAATGCAGACAAAAAGCAGTTGGCAATCTCAGTGCAAAGACGAGTTTCAAGCTTCACTTCATCCAGGTCATCTCGACTGAGTTTGAGCACAACAGTCAGTCCATACTTATCAGTTGCTACTGTACTAGATGTAAGCTGTTGATACACCCCATTTTCAACAGTACTGTGACTCTGCAAAACAAGCCCATCCACTTGAACAGTCCCATAGTTGACAACCTCATCAAACGAAAGCAACAACTCTTCTGATGTCAAATTCAAATAAAATGACTTTAACTTTGGTTTTGTTGTGTCAAACACAAACTGAGCAACCTTCAGAGCAGACGTATCCAACACTTCAATAATACTATTGCCATTCATATCCTGAACAAACTCCTGACGGTATGATAAGAATGTTGTTTCATTATCAACAGCCAGCAAAGGTCTCTTCTTCAAAGCATTCAGATCACTTGTTGTCAAATTAACAACAAAAACAGGTGGATACCCCACATCAACACCTGTTCCAAACACAACACCACCAGTAAATGTAAAATTACTTGTACTTCCTCCACTGCCTTCATTCAAAGCAATCAGTTCAGTCATCTGTAGTGTCAAGTGATCTACTACTTCTGAAAATGTTAGTGTCAACTGTCCGTTGTCTACATCCAATCTACTTGAATTCAAATAAGGCTCAGTGGTGTCAGGAGTAAAACCAGCAGCTCGAATACCAATTGCTGAGCTGTTAATGACATTACCATTCATGTCCAAGACACTACTGTTCCCTAACACCACATAGGTCGTGTCAACACTGACTGCCAACTGTCTACGAAATTTAATTAAGTCCGAGTCTTTGTTGTCAAGAGTGACTGACACAATAACAGCATGGGCAAAACTAGACAAGCTCCCCATCAAAGTGTAAGAGTACTGAGATGTGGCCATGGTTGAGTTAGATTGGATAAGAATTTGCCTTACATCCAAAGAAGTTGCATTCACTGTCTCGGTAAAAGTGAGATTAAGTATACCTTGATTCATGTCCAAATAGAAAGACCTTAATATTGGAGGTGATGAATCAGGTGTGAAGCCACCACCAGACACCTGAAGTGATGTAGTGTTGCTACGTGCAATAACATTGTTCCCATTCATATCAACAACAGTTGTCTCATCGATAGAGATGTATGTATTAGTGAAAGCAGTTGCTACAGCAGGCAGCCTTTTAAGTTCATTGAGATCATCACTTCCTAACAGCACAAGCAAGTCAGTACCATCAATGCTTAAAGTATAGCTTCCAACAGGTTCAACACCAGCGGTCAAATAATGTTGTCCTGCAACTCCAGACAGAAGAGGTCCATCATGTACGACAATAGTTGACACATTTAGTTTAGCTGACTCTACTGTTTCACTGAACTGTAATTTTAGTTCACCACTGTCCATATCTAGTGAAAACGAAACCAACTGAGGTGAGGATTTGTCTTCTGTATACTCATTTACTTGAAGAGCAGCTTGATCCCTGATCTGAACAACAGCATTGTTGTTCATGTCAAATATAGTTGAAGATCCTAATATCAAGAATGTGTTATTCCTATTTGTCCCAACATTTCTTTCCTTCTTGATTTCATTCAAGTCAGTCTGCGTTAGGTCCACAGAAATAATAGTAGAGTCAATATTTGAACCAATTCCACCAGTAAGAGGTACTCTGTAACTTGAAGTAATATCGTCTTGTAAACCAATTGCATTTGGCTGAAGTGTAGCAGCTTGTACTGTCTCAGAAAAAGTAAGTGTCAATACCTCTGCATCAAGATCAAGTTCAAATGACTCCAGAGAGGGACTCGTTGTATCGCTGATCACTAACGTAGCCAGAATAGCCTCAGCATTACTGACTGAATAAACATAGTTACCATTCATGTCCTGAACAGTCGAGTTAGTTATTGATATAAACGTGTTAGATGTATTCGTTGCCAGTTGTAGCATTTCTTTCAGTGAGTTTAAGTCAAAGACGTTAATATTGATAGAAAACTCGCGTTCATAAACAGTTGACGTCCTCTCACCACCACTAAACTGAAGACTTTGGGTAAAAATAGTGTTTCCTGCATTCTGTAATGAGACTTCTGACATGGTGAGAGTATTAATATTTACCACTTCTGAGAAGACGAACGTAATAGAACCAATATTCATATCTAACTGAAAAGACTCCAATGATGGTCTAATGTTATCTTCAGTAAAGTTTCTGGCTTGAATAGCAGAATCAGGAACTATAGCCAAAGCATTGACATTAAAGATGTCATCAATTGCAGCAGCCGTCATTGAGAGAAATGTGTTATCCAAGCTAGTCGCTAAGTTAGGCAGCTTCTTTATCCCATTCAAATCAGTCTGAGTCAAGTTAATTAGAACAAAGAATCCATCAGAACTTGGTGAAGTGCCTCCAGTAAGAGTGTAGCTATTAGGATCAGATCCTCTCTTATCTGGATGAAGAGTAATTTCTTTTGGATCAAGAGAGCCTACACTCACAACATCATCAAATGTCAGTAGCATTGTCTCCTTTGTCAGATCCAACTCAAAAGAAAGTAATTGTGGACCATTTGAGTCAGGAATAAAGCCACCAGCTTGTATCTGTATTGCAGAGGTCGTGCTTGTAACATTGTTGCCAGCCACATCCTGCACCATTCCATCAGATATAGAGATGTAAATGTCAGATTGATTATCAAAATCAAATAGCAATTTAAGTTCCTGCAAATCAGCATCGGCAACAGAAAGTATAATCTTTCTTTTCCTCTGACCATCTTCATCAGTGTCATACCTAACTGACCCATCTGTCAAAGAGATAACTGTTCCATTGCCTGCTTTTTGGTGCAAACTAACCCTTGAAAACACAACGTTAGTGATGTCTACTGGTTCGCTGAATGTTATCCGAAGAGATGCCACACCAACATTGATGTCTAACTGGTCAAATGTCTCCAAAATAGGACTAGATATATCAGACATATACTGAGAAGCTTTTACACCATCTCCATTCTGAATGGCATTAACAAGATTTCCATACATGTCTTTCATTAGCATGCTTGTAATAGAAATAAATGTGTTGTTGACATCAGTAGCAAGGCCCTCATTAGCCTTAATGTCAAGCAAGTCACTTGGATCAAGTTCAAATTGAAAACTCACTCCATTGTCATCATTACCTGTGACATCATTTCCATCTGTCAGTGTAAAGCTTGTGTCACTGTCTGCAGCAGACTGAAGAGTAACTGCAGTCAAATCTGCTTCACTCACATCAACTGCCTCATCAAACTCCAGCGTTACTATTGCTGTGTTCATATCCAACTGGAAGCCTACTAAAGTAGGGCTGGTTGTGTCTCTAACATAGGCTCCTGCTGACTCATCTTCCCTATACACCATTGAGTCGGAGACAGCAAGGACAGCATTTCCTGATGAATCGGTGACAAAGTCTGATGTGAAACGAATCCAGCAACTCGGAGAAGTTGCACAGACCTTTTGGTCTACCTTGATACGATTCAAATCATCGTCAGTTAGCTGGATTATAAGGAGAGTGTCAACTTGATTTCCAAGTGATAAACCTCCTCTAAGTGAAATTCTATTTGTGTCAGAAGGTCCACCATGCCAATTATGCAAGTGAACAGCGGTGTAATTAATGCTCGAGCTGCGAATGATCTCAGTGAAACGAAGCACTATTGTACCATTGTTCATGTTGAATGAAACAAACTCTTCTAATTCTGGTGAGGTAGTGTCATCAGTAAGGTTTGTCACCTGTAGCCCATCTGGGTCACCAACCAAACCTCTTGCAACTGCACATGTTGACATGTCCAATACAGCATTGGCAATGAATGAAAGAAAACAGTTGGTGACATCTGTACACAACTCTTGCCGTTTGATGGCATTCAAATCTTCCGCTGACAAATCTATGGTAAATTCACTATCATAATTATCGTCAGTAGCTGCCTCAATGTCTTGTACGAAAAGCAGAAGAAGACCAGCCAAAACGAGACCCTTCACACAACAGCAAGTCCGCATCATTTTGAAGAATGAAGTAGTCCTGCAGTAAACATACAGCAGTTGATTAAATTTTAACATGCAACTTGGCTAACAATATGGACACGCCACTATGCATGCGTAGGAGCGACACGCGTAGGGGCGTGGTCTCCAGGAAACACAGCAAACAAACAAGACGGCTCGTGACCCGATAATTTAGAATGACTCAATATCTAGAAAGCAGACAAAACGAACGTATCAACCGTTTACGAAGATGAGCTAAATTTTAAAAAAGGCGCCCTAACTTCATGTCTGTGCATCTAGAGATAATGATTTGCGTGGGAGGAAGGCGGTGCTACGGGACGCGGTCTCTGACAAGTGTTGCAGAATAGCTCGACCTGTCATAAATTGGATGAAAACGCAGTCTCCCCGATCCAGTGCCTTACACGCTTTCGGTCAATAAAACTGGAGAATTTCGGACAAACACACATGTACGTACGCACTTACCTCTAGAAGTCAGCACAATAGGTGCTCTCGTCTCAGTGTGCGTTACACAAAAGTATCAGCTACTTCTTCAGCAGCTACGTCAATCCACAGGCTCAACAAATCTACAAATTGTTCAATCGCCGCCAACGCCGATATACGGGAAGTGCCTAGCGTAGTCTCGCATGGCAAGACGTTCGCTCCTCCCCCCGCGCGCGAACGTCTGGCCACGCGAGACTATGCCTAACGCTGGTGATCGAAACCTCGTATACCCTGCGACCATCTGCTGCGAATACACATACTGGTATCCAAAATCAAGATACCAACTTATTTAGATCTAGATCTGTTTAGCTTTAATTAATGGACGACAGAGATGGGAGCTCATCTCTGTCAGAGCCCGAATTAGTAAATTCTACGGTGCTGCGAATGCTGCTACAAAAAGAATGGGTTTGCTTATCTAGAAGACTTGACAATTACGAAATTAAAGTGTGCAATTTGGTGGATTCAGCATGCAGACGGATGGCTAGGAAAGGGCTGGGAATAAGAGCTATAGTGATAAATAAGGCTAGAGACTAGCAAATTGATGGCGAGTTTATGGTGGGGCGTGTGGCAACACGACAGCCGAGTTAGCGTAACACAAGAGTGTCTGATTTAGTGTGTGTCTAAATTTATAGAACCCAATGAATAGCGTGCTTTATCTAAGTACCGTGCACTACGTCATACAAAGTATCAATACACTACATCACTATCCTGCCAATCGTTTCAAACTTTGGTTCCAGAACTTAATTATTGCAGTCGTCTAGGTAGTCTGTGAATCTGTTCCTCCTAATATGCATGTAACTGGTGGTTCAGCGTTGGCTTTCCTGTTCTAGATGCGTTCCAGGCTGCTCTTCGGCACCTCCGATGGTGACTCCTCTCCCGGGTCAGTGCTCTCCCAACCAACCATATTATCAGGATCTTCTGTCTCTAACGGTCGCCTTTTTCTGGGACGTGGACTCCTCAATGCATTTTCAGGCGCAAATCGTTTCTCACGTTGTATACGTCTAGCGGTTTCTTTACTGCTATGAGGCAATTTAAGATGTAGACAACATTAGATAGTCTAATTAGCTAATAACAATATACGGTCCTATCCAGGGCGGTGAAAGAGATCTTGATACTTTCCGCATTCCCATATTGTTCTTAACCCACGCCAACTCACCACATTGATACTGATGGAAAACGAGCTTCGACTTGTTGTAAGCCGTTTGTTTCTTGACTTTGCTATAAAGAGCCTAGATATTTCAGAATCTCTATCTGTCGAAACTTCTTGTGGCGTTCCGTTGATTCGGACAGATTGTGGCCTATGAATCACGATGCGGCTGCATGAATATTGTTCTAGGATCTCCTTGAAGATGACTTTGTAAGGTGTGGTGGCATGAAATGTTGTATAGTGAGTGTTAATTTCTGTTAATCTAATTGATTCGAGGCGACCAATGTCTAGACAAGGTTTCACCCAAGGAACCATTTAGGGGCGTTCAACCGAGCCATTCCTTTGCGAGTGGTATGGAGTTGACATTGGATGTTTAACGGCATAACGTGAACAAAATTCTTCAAACGCTCGTAAAACAGTTGCCGTGATCCGAATGTCTACGTGTGGGGATCCCGTATCTACATATCCATTCAAGCAATTTCCCACATACCTATATTCTTCTGTCGTTTGTCTTGATATCGCGTGCATCTCTGCAAATCGAGAGAACCCGTCTTGGATGACCAATATATATCAAAACCCCGTTATTTCGACAATGGACCCTTGATGTCCAATGGTTGTGTAGCTTGCTTTCGCTCGTTTAAGGGTGCTCGTGTCTTTGGACATGCTGGCATTCTTTTCGTACAAACATCGTATGATTGCGTGTGCTGTGCAACATCATCCTTGATTGCAGACCACCAAAACCGCTGTAAAATTCTTTGAAACGTTTCTTCGCTTCCTGGTTTTCTGAAAAAGATTCGTCGTGAGCAAGACGTAATACTTCCACAACTAGCGTCAACAGTACAACACTTGCAACACTCCTGACGGGGCGATCCTCTGGAGCACACCTCCTCAGTACTGTCTTTACCGCCTTTGATTGATTTCCCATATCAACACGTGGGCCAACTTGGTCCATACCAACAATATCGCTGATTTCCGTTAAAAGTGGATCCCTCTGTTGTGCCTTCATAACTTCTACCATAGACCAGTCGTCTCTTATACTGGCTACTGACGGTGCAGCTTCCGGAGGTCGAAACGTGGGACTGTTAAAGTTATTCGCAGCACATCGGAGAGCAGGTCCATCGACCATTACTGGTTGCTGGACCATACGACGTCTTACCGGTAAATTATTGGCCTTCACGACGCTGTACGGTAGCAGGCTAATATTCGCTTTTGTATCGACTAGGAATGCGTGGTTTCGATCGTAAATTGTAGCCCTTACCAAAATGAGTCCGTGTCTAGCGATTGCAAGATTTGAAACACGCCCTTCCTTTGCCTGGTCTACACGATTTGACGCTTTAGACTGGTGGCAATCTCGAATGTGCGGACAATTCTGTCGAATGTGTTCAGGACTTCCACAAATATACAGAAATGTCTTCTAGAGACGATCACGACTTACATTTTATCTTCCTGGTTGCCACGGCGGCTAGTCACTGATTGGAAGATATTTTTAGGCTCGTGATGACTGAATGTCGCCGGCTTCCACAAGTGACTGCGTTTCCGGTTCTGAAACATGACTTACCCGTGGATGTGATGGATAACTGCGCGATTGCTTCCCGATTCCCGCCAACTGTAAGTGGTGGACCACATCTCACGTAGCGATATAATTTGTCATACTAGCTAGATGAATCTAGTTTACGTACAGTCAAAGTTAGGTGGCAAACCCTCTAGAAATGCATCTCGCACAACACATCATTGGACTCGAGCTAAGCCTATCTTATGAGCAAACGCCTCACCCATTGACAATTTAGTCGGCTCCTCCAGGGGAGCGTTTCTTTAGCCTCCACCGTCTAATCCGGATTAGGTGGTGGAGTTCCTGCGCGTTTCTTTTAGCTCCACCAGCTCAACCAGCCTTTCGCTGGTTGAGCTGGTGGAGGTCCGGTGGAGGTAGATCACTGCGAATGCTCACTGCTACACAGAATGGCGGACAGAAGATGGACGTTCAATGTAGAGTCTCTTGCAGACTGTAATCTAGTCAGAACACTGGGCAGAGACACTTTCACTCCTTTCCTTTGGGCACCGAGTGGCCTACCGACTCTGCAGGCCCCCGTTCCCCGAATGTCGTCATGGACGTAGTGCAAGAACGATCTATTTCGCAATATTATCCGAATGCGCATGCTCACCTCCACCGGCACGTTTCTTTATTCCACACTAATCCGCCTCCACCGGAATACATCCGGCTAATCTGGTGGAGGTCCACCACCTCAACCGGATTAGTCGGTGGAGAATAAAGAAACGCACCCCAGAACTGAACTGAACTGGTTTATTTAGACAGGGGAGTCTTCCGCCATAGTGGCGAATCCACCAGACATGCACCCTGTTTTCAATAGGGTAAATATACAAGGACAAAAGGAAAATATACAGAGCTCCTAAGAAATTAAACATGTATTTACATATAGTTACATGTCGATTAGGTATCATGTCCAGACAGTGTTGAATCAATTGAAAAGAGTTGTGTGAAGTTTTGATTTAAAGATCAATAGCATATCTAAGTGGAGAAGACGTAGAGACGATGGGAGTGAGTTCCACAGCTGTTGACCACGGTAGAAAGGAGTGCTTTTTAGAGCGCTGGTCCGAGGAGAGTCGATTTGAACACCTCTTTGGGAAAGACGTGTCAAAGGATATTCGCGATGTAGTGAAGATACAGGGCGAAAACGATAGCTGATAGACGGCGGAGCTAGACCATTGATACACTTAAAAATTAGATTTCCAAGTTGTTTCTTGTGCCGGAGAGTGAAAGAAGAGATTTTAAACTGCCGGCGAAGTTCTTCTAGGTCACCAGAGCGGTCGAAGCGGTGACGACCAGCTAGAACACGGATGGATTGTTTCTCAAGTAGTTGAAGACGACGTGATACACTGGATGAGATATCAGGCAAAACCACCGAGCAGTAATCCATTTCCGAGTGAACAATGGAAGTATAAATAAATTTCGACTACAGCGACGAAGGATACCAATCTTCTTTGAAACTTGAGAAAACACGTTGTTCAAATTTGGACGCCAGCACAGACCAGAGTCAAAGTGAACTCCAAGGTATCGAGCACTGACTTCTGACGGAACCAAACTTAACCAAGAAAAGCGGAAGGTTTTCTGTACAAGAAATTTCGGAAACATCACAAATTCAATCTTCTTGGTGTTCAGCTTCAAGAGATTCTCTGAAAACCAGACAGAAAGGAGTGATAGATCCGAATTCAAAGTAGCGACCACTTCCGCAGGAAATGGGGCGGAAGAGTATATACAGGTGTCATCAGCATAGAGCAGAAGCTTGCAAGCATTGAGGACATCCGGCAAGTCAAAAGTATAAAGAATGAAAAGCAGCGGTCCCAGTCTTGAGCCTTGTGGAACGCCACAAAGGCACAAAAACTCCTGAGAGTGGTCCGATTCACTTTTGCTGACAAACTGACGACGACTGAGAAGATAACTTTTAAACCAACTTTGGGAGAGGGCATCTAGACCACAGTATTTCAATTTTTGCAACAACCGACAGTGGTCAACTGTATCAAAAGCTTTGCTTTATGTCCAAGAACACACCTCCAGAAGACATAGACGCATCTTTGGCTGACAGAAGATCGCTCGCAAGCACGCACAAGCGTGTTCAGTGGAGCGATACTTACGAAAGCCATACTGATCCTCAGGAAGAAAACCATTTCCATCTAAATATTGATATAGTTGGTCGAAAACAATACCTTCAAAAACAGAAGACAGCAGAGAAATAGGACGATAATTAGCCGCGTCATGAGCGTCTCCTTTCTTGAAAACGGGGGTGACCTTGGCTAGCTTCCAATCACTTACAAACACACCCCGAGTCAGAGAAAAGTTGAAGATGTGTGTCAACGACAAAGTAATAGCCAAAGCACACAATTTAAGAAAACGTGCTTGGACACCATCGCAACCATCTGCCTTTCTGGGCTTGAGGTGAAGTAGTCGCCACTGAACATCAGAGATGTCAATGTTTTGAAAGAGAAACGGCAAGACGGTTGGGTATGGCCAGGTCTATCGACAAACGGTGAGACGCTACATTCTTTTACCCCATCAATACATCTAAAGACATCTGCAATTTCAGCTGAAGAAGCTTGAGGAGTGACTCTAGCTGCTTTCCGTCGAGTGATTTTGTCGATAAGTCTCCAAAATTCTCGTGGTTTATATTCTTTACCAAGACCAGAGATTCTTCAAAAAAAAATTCCGACTTTGCTACCGCAAGTTCCCTGCGAACAATGGACCGTACTCTCGTATACAGACTTTGAAGGCGGAGATGCTCTTCTTGAGATTTTGAGGTGGCGAGGGACGCTCGACGAAAGCTATCTCGCTGTCGGATGTGATACAGAATCAAAAAGTTCATCCATGGGAGAGACGGTTTAAGACGACAGCGTTTTTTCTTCAGAGGAGCGTGGAGATTCACAACTTCAAGAAAGAGTTCTTTCCAAACGCTCCATTTGTCATTAATGTCATCAAGGGATTCAATCACAGACCATGGTACTTGTTCACAGACATGAACTCCCGTTCTAGCGAGGCTTCAATTGTTGTCTTCTCCAGTCGTCGATAGTTTGGTCCTTCAAGCAAGAGCCAACGCTTTTTCTTTTCCTTCTTAGATGTCAACACGGTCCTAAAGCAATTTACCCGAACCTTTAGACATAAACCAAATGTAAGGTGGCAACTCGACACACAAAAGTGTCTGATTTATGTGTGTGTGTGTGTGTGTGTGTGTGTGTGTGTGTGTGTGTGTGTGTGTGTGTGTGTGTGTGTGTGTGTGTGTGTGTGTGTGTGTGTGTGTGTGTGTGTGTGTGTGTGTGTGTGTGTGTGTGTGTGTGTGTCTAAATTCATAGAACCCAATGAATAGCGCGCTTTATCTAAGGAACGTGCACTACGCAATACAAAGTATCAATGCACTACACGAGGCAGGAGCTTTTAGCTATGTATAGAGCTATTCACAGCAGCTGTTGTGGTAATGGCTGTTACGTCAGCTACGAGGAAATCATGTAGACTATGGAAGTCCTTGGAAGGAGAAGTTGACCCTTCGTTATTGTTTGCTCTACCTATCAGCAGTGATAAGATGTAGTGCAGACATCAAAACCATGTAGATAGTTAAGGTTGTAGTTTGTAGCTATTAAGTAGATGTGAAGCGTTACTGTAACGTATACGTAGTTTTGGAAGTGTGGTGGTGGTGGTGGTGGTGGTGGTGGTGGTGGTGGTGGTGGTGTGTGTGTGTGTGTGTGTGTGCGTGCGTGCGTGCGTGCGCGCGCGCGCGTGTGTAACTGTATGTACCTTGTTTAGGTGAGAAAGAAATTATTATTAATTTTTCTTATTATTATGTTGTGTTCAACCAGATCAGCCTGGTTCATAAGGTCTCTGGTAAGCACCGGAAGCAAACCCTACGTACACCTTAGAGCTGTTTAGACCATCATAGCTGTCTAGACAGAAGATATGACTTTTTATGCTGAACCCAAAAACACTTTTCTGGAAGTGCTGCAGGTTGTGATGACCTGGGATAATATCCAGCCACCGTGCAATACTGGCGTGCACTGTGCCCAACACTCCCAACACCACTGGAACAACCAGTGTCCAACACTGCCACCTGCGGTTTACCTCCACCCACAAGGCGCTGCATTTCGTCAACTTCTCAGCCTGTCTCCTGGCGATGTTGCCATCAGCAGGACAGCTGATATCAATAAGAAGACAAGTATTTGTCTTCTTATTTCTGAAGCAGATGTCAGGATGATTGGCACAGATCTTCCCAGCAGTAGGGATGGCTGTATCCCACATCATAGTGATGTTGTCCATCTCCACAAGCCTATCAGGATGATGCCGGTATCTGCTCTCCACTGGAACCCAAATGACAACAAATGTTCCAGTGGATAATGGGGGCCACCTGATTGGGTCGATCGGTGTAGTCCATTGGTGCCAAGGCACTAAAGCCTGTCACAATGTGGTGGACTGCCTCCAGGTCTGCACTGCAAAAACGGCAAGTCGACCTGACATCTCGATGCAGAATGTTGCGTTCATAATACCAAGTCTGAAAAAATTTGGTCTTGAGCAGCAACAACCAGTCCCTCAGTTGCAGCAGGAAGATTCAATGGCTTCAGCCATGCATAAATGTCTTTCATGTCCACAGGTAGTTTCACAGTGAGATAATGATATTGACCATGCATAGGTTTTCTGCCCCAGAACTGTACATGAAGAGAACTGCTGCAAATGCAGAAATGTTTGCATCCGTTTGAGGTGCTTGCTCAAAGACACCATCACACAGAATTATTATTGTTATTATTATAATTATTGATTATTATCACATCATCGTTGAGTCACAAATGACTGCTTTCTGCAAGTGATGGGAGCTTTCTTGTCTTCTGTTGCTCTCCACCCATCACATGCAGAAAGCAGTCTGGTGTACCAAGGGTAATGAAGTGCGCTTAGTGATATCAACTGACATAACAATTATCTCATACATGTACAGGTCTAGCCTGGAAGGGCAAGCTAAATAGAACCACATGACATTGTAACGTACACTAGGAAGCACAACAATATAAAATTTGAAAATTATGCAAAATCAAGAAATCAATGTACAGTACGTAAATCAAAGCATTCTATGACAGTCAAGAACCTTGAAGGTAGCATCCAATTAGGTTATTACAAAAAGAATCCACCAATAAAGCCAATGCCAAAACCAGCTGCAAGACTTCGATGTCTCTTAATCTCTGTCTGTATCTGCAATGAGATCAAAAGCTGATATACTCTTGTAATACAAACTCAAACATATTGTTATATACTCAAACATAGACTCTTGCAATACATACTCTTGTAATACAAACTCATCGAAGACCTGCTACAGCTAAACAAATTTAGATTCTCAATTTTCTACTTAACTTATACAAATGCTAGCACTCTGAAACTAAAAATAAAATACACTATGAACAAAGACAACAACACTCAAGTACAATAATCTATTCTAATATACATATTCAGTACTAGTAGAGACGGTTCTATTGACACCACTCAGGAGTGGTTTGGAATTAACAAGTGATCAGTTGTTTGGGATAAAAGAAAGCACAATTGTGGAGACTGTTTTTTGCGACAAAGAGTCTGAGTACCATTGACTACTATCTGGAAAAAGTAATAGCATATGTTTTGTCAGTACCTTCAACTTGTTGAAGGCCCATGACAGGGTTCCTTACTATAGACTGTTTAGGGCACCTGTAGATGTGAGAGATCCAGTCTATTTGTGAAATTGCCTTCAGTGTGATATGCATAACAAAAGATGTCAATGAATTGGATTAGATCCAATTGAAGTTGGTAATAAACAGTGTAAGACAAGGAAGCATACTTTCACCTGCACTTTTCAATGTGTATTTGGACGGCCTGTTGCTGGTTCGAGGAACAGTCGGTATAGTACAAAATAGGGCACATGTGTGTTGGCAGGCTGGATTATGCAGATAAGGTGTCGCTGTTATCATGCACTTGTCACTGTATGCAGACAATACTAGAAGTGCTTTTCAGGTCAAACCGAGATCCAGCCCAAACCAAGATTCAGCCACATTTATCCTTCAATCATGATTGACAACAAACCTCTTGCATATGCTGAATCATTCAAGTATCTAGGCAGTGCCTTGTCATCTGATACATCTATTAATGCTGAAATATCTCATAGAATATCAAAAGAAGGTCAGCCTTTGGAAAGGTGGAAACGAGGCTTTGGAAACGTCATGAAATCAGTTCAAACAACAAACTATCAGTCTATAGAGCTGTTGTTTTGTCAATTCTCTTCTGCGGTTGTGAGACTTGGACTCTGCTAAATCATATCTGAAGAAATGTGACAGCTTCCATACACAATGCCTACGACGTATTTGTGGAATCAAGTGACAAGACATCATAGAAACTACAGAAGTTCTTTCATGTGTTGCTAAATGAATGGCATACAATATTACATCATAAAATGCCAGTTCTGCTGGACCGGACATGTCATATATATATATATATATATATATATATATATATATATATATATATATATATATGCCTGATGACAGAATACGAAAGAAGGCTACTACTTGGGAAACTTGGACATGGAAAGTGCCGCCGGGTCATCCATATCTCCGCTCAAACACTCACTAAAGAGCAGTCTTAAATTTTCTTCAATCAATCCAAACACATTTGAACATTCTGCTACTGATAGAGGCAATTGATGTAAACGTTGTCACCAGCCTTTGGATAATTTTGAATAATCCCGTATTTCAAATATCAAAGTCAAGAGACAAGTGTGTTGATGTACCAGTCTTAAAAAATCAACTGGATCCAAATCTGACTTGTTCTCAATGCTAAAAGATTGCCTGTCGAGGGCTGGTCTGCTATCCCATTAACATAGCCGAAGACACTGAGAGGGTTATCACTAATTACCATCATTTACTGATGAAAATGGTTTACTTCTTAAAAGCAGAAAAGCATAGGCACAGTATCTGTCAAAAGTTAGACATTCATCACTAAAGGATCTTGAATTGACACTAAATGAAACAAGACTTCTATTTAGGCAGCCGATAACTCATTTGAGAGTATGGATTCATTTCAGCAGTTAGTAATTAGAGCAGAAGCCACTGTAAGAAATTTTTTTCAGCGGAGTCAACACTATGTTGGGTCAAATTGGAAGTGGAACTTTGTTGGATAAAGTGTGGATGACCAGATCATCAGCTGTTTCATAATATATCATAAAAGTGCAATCTATTGGCCCGTTTGAATACTAGTTCCAGTCTTTTAACCAAAATTGTTGGAACGGTGGGCGTGGCAGTTCGACAATTCCAGCTCAGATGGTCGAACTGCTGGAACTCTTCTGACAGTTCTAGAACTCTCAGAACTATCAATTGAACATGAACTGCAAAAACCCCCTCAATTCCAGTTCCACTAGTTTTTGAATGCGGCCTATGGGACCCAGTGTGGCTAGCCGTGGCCCTTTCATAAAAAGCTTTTGACCCTTTCATTTCGTGAAAGAGGCATGGCTAGCAAGACTATATGAGACCTAGATAGATAAGATGTGAGGAATACAATAATGGGACTGAGAAAAAGCATCAGGGAGGGTCTCAGAATGAACGACTGAGTCAATTGTGGATTCTTTTAAGGGTGCGTTTCATGAGACAGGTATACACCAAGACTTTGAAGTCAGTTTTGTCAAAAAGAATTTATTCTGTAAAAATACTCTAGTAATAGGGCTAATTGCCGTACTGACGCGATTAATACCCCACCCCATGGTTGGCTAGCATCAAAGGTAAACTAGGGGATGGGACTTTACTCAAAACCTGACGCTTGGAGATGTTAATTGGTGGAAGTAATTAACTTAATCAATTGACAAGTAATTAACCACCTGTCATGTGTCTCACACAACCAGATACTTTGTCGGCAAAATCTGAGAAGATCATCTTAATAATGCTCCAGAAGGGCTTGAGGCTCATTCGTTTTGTGTCGTAGTCCTACGTTAAAGCGTTGCTTCCACCTGACAAGCCATCCATTGCTTGCTTTAATCCTACAATGTCTAGTTCTGCAGCAACTTGCTTTGCTTCGTCTATCAGTGCAACGTTAGAAACTGCTAGGCCAAAGTTTCGCCTCTCTTGCAAAAAGTCAAACACCCGGTCATCAAGCTGGACTCCAGAAGATCTTCACACTCGATCAAGCGCATGGTTTGTCGCTTTACTGCACAGTTGCAGAGGAGTCTTGCTTTGGACAACAAGTCGCAGAGCTTACACAGGAATGCATCCACCTCGGTTGAAGATGGCTTCTAGCAAGCGCCTGAAACAGATGCGGGACATTACCATACGTGTTGCAGTTCTCTTTGTGTGCGGTCCTGGAGCAGGAAGCTTATGCACGGGCAGTATCGCCGTCTCACTGAGCAACCGCCTGTGGAAATGAAAGAGACCTACAGATGGCTAAAGGCAGCAAATCTTCCTGCTGCAACTGAGGGACTGGTTGTTGCTGCTCAAGACCAAGCTCTTCGGACTCGGTACTATGAGGGCAAGATTCTACATCATGATGTCAGTCCTACTTGTCGCATGTGCAGTGTAGGCCTGGAAACAGTCAACCACATTGTGGCAGGCTGAAGTGCTTTGGCACTGACGGACTACACTGATCGACATAATCAGGTGGCCTCCATCATTCACTGGGATGTTTGTCGCCATTTTGGGGTTCCAGTGGAGAGCAGATGGTACCGGCATCATCCTGATAGGCTTGTGGAGACGGATGACATCACTATGATGTGGGATACAGCCATTCCTACTTCTGGGAAGATCAGTGCCAATCATCCTGACATCTGTTTCAAAAATAAGAAGACAAACGTTTGTCTTCTTATTGATATCAGCTGTCGTGCTGATAGCAACATCACCAGGAACAGGCTGTGAAGTTGACAAAATACAGTAACTTGCGAGTGGAGGTAAACTGCATGTGGCAGTGTCAGACACTGTTGCTCAGTGGTGTTGTGAGCGTTGGGCACAGTGCACGCAGGTATTGCACAGTGGCTGGACATTATCCCAGGTTATCACAACCTGCAGCACTTACAGAAGCAGTGCTTCTTGGATCCAGTGGGATCCTACGTAAAGTCATGTCGTCTGTTTAGACAGCCATGATGGTATAAGCACCTCTGAGGCAAGGTTTGCCTCCGGTGTTTACATAAGACCTTATGAACCAGACTGATTTGGTTGAGCACGACATACTATAGCCTATTGGTTAGAGTTATGGTTCTCTGACCATGATGGCCTGGGTTCAATCCCGGGTGGCGACAGCGTTACATAATGAAACGAGCCTCTTGGCTCTTTCTCACTGTCTATTTGGCTATGTCTGTGAGAGTAGACTTGTTTCCGTCGATAGAGAGTTACTGTGATCTGGTGTGGGGATCGTTGGCAATGAGGATCAGTCCTTTCCTGGTAGTCATTGATATCTACTGGACGTGCTGTTCAGAGCTGGTGAAATCCTCGTAGCACACGCAATCAATGATCGATGAGCCAGTTACTAGCACCATATGGTCTACATGAAAACATGTATCTCTCTGGGACCTACCTGCCGTGCTGGTGGGCGCCCAGTTGAGGGTAAATACCCACCTTACCCTAACTAGAGGGTGATGACAACATTATGATTATAATGCTTGGCCCCCAAACCTTGAAACTTTCTATGCCTAATAACTCTACTATTAGCTAAGTAACATTTCCATCTCTTTTCTCTATGAAATATGTTGCTGACTTCAGCTCAAGCCATGTAGACTAGGAAACAACAACATTTCTAAAGTTCTCTTGCAACTTTGTCAGCCTCAAAATCAGATATAAAATCATTACATCATGTAATTTCTAGATGGAAGTGGACACAACATATAAACAGGGAAGTATTACATTGTTACTACCACGCGCAGTTGTCATGCAAGTTGTCTGGTTTCAGAAGACTCATGCATCAGCTGTGGTGTGAACGGAATCCTTCTCTGACTGACGTCTCTGAACAGCCTTTGGCAGACCAGAAGCAATATCTCCTAACTTCTGGAAAACTGACTGAATTTAGAGTTGGATAAAATCAAGCGTGGGCTGAACAGGATAGAACACCTGTCTCAGGTTTTGCATCTGTTACAATAATGTTTGTGCTGCTGTGCAGATGTCGACATTGGATATGTTTTCTGACTAGTCAGCTGATGTTTCGGTGGACACGCCCTCACATGTGAATTCTGTATCACATAGTAGGGCTTCGGTTAGCAAGGCAAATGTTGCACGTGGTGAGAACCTGTGGTGATAATGATGCAAGAGGATCACCAGTCTACTAATTACTTGGAAATGGCTCCTTTGATCAGCCAGTCACTGTTTTGTCTAGAGACTGCACATCTATGGATGACACTTTGGATTCAGTTCAGTGCAGCACTACTACGGAATTACCATCTCCTTGTGACTCTGTGGACTGTGATCTGATGACCACACATCCTAGTATAGCTTCTCGGCTAAAAAAGATGGAGACTCTGACTTCTCGAATCAGTTCAGTTCACTGCCAGACAAAGGACGGTCTTTCACTTGATGGTGATGCTGCTGTAGACCCCGTGCTCTGTCGGGAGTTTCTTGATGAGCTACAGAAAGTCAAGCAAATTCCTATCTGTGAGAGACAACGCCTTCCAAGGATCTCTGTGAACAGTGTCACCGTGAAGCTTATTGATGCTCTTAGTGCATTAATCAATTTAGCAAAGGGTGAACCAGATATGAGTGAAATCAGTTACCTGGTGTACACTGCTGCTTCACTAGCGTCCAAAAGCGCAGCTCAATTATGGTGAAGTCAACCAACTCAAACGCTGACATGAAGACGAAGACTAGATATGGAGATTCCTGCACACCGACAAGCGATTTCTATGTTGCAAGAACTGGTTACAGCTACTGGATGAGCACTGGGCTTGGTGAGACTGCCAAACATCAGCCTGTCAGCCAGAAATCCTGATCAGCTGAAAGGGTTGTTGCACAGTTTGTACCTTCTCTGATGACATCCAGATGAAGTTTGGTCTGGACAAGTGTGCTGTTGCACACTTTGTCAACGGCAAGCTCTCTGGACACAATTCTGGGGTGACAGTAGGAAAAACGGACACCATCAACTGTCTGGAACCGGGTCAAGTCTACAAGTATTTAGGTGTGGACGAGTGTAATGGTATCCAGCACAGCACTATGCGGGAGATGCTCTGTTGTGAGTACTTTCGTAGAGAGAAGATAGTTCTCTGGACCAAGATTCTGGCCAACAGGTTTGCACTACCGGTTCTCACTTACGGTTTTGATGTCATTCATTGAAGGACCACAGACCTGCAGCAGCTCGATCGATGGACCAGGAAACTTCTCTCTAAGCACGGTGTCCACCATCCTGCAACAGACTATGACCGGCTGTACGCTCCATGCACCAGGTGCGGTCGAGGGTTACAACAGATCGAGTCGGCGTATCAGTCTTGTATTGTGGGGATGGACGGTTACCTTCACAGAAGCTCTGATCTCTTCATGCAAATGGTACAGGAGTGTGCTGCTACGAGATCCTCTCATTCAATCCAACGCATGGCCCGTCAGTTTACTGCACAGCTGCAGGGAAGTCTCTGTAAGGACAACAAGTTGCAGAGCCTGCATGGAAGTGGGACCATCCTGTGTGATGATGTCTCCGAGCAAGCGCCTCAGACATATGCGAGACATTTCCGCACGTGCAGCGGATCTCTTTGGGTACAGTCCTGGGGTAGGAAACCTATGCATGGTCAGTATCGCTGTCTCGGACATGAAAGAGACCTACAGATGGCTGAAGTCATCAAATCTTCCTGCTGCAACTGAAAGACTGGTTATTGCTACTCAAGACAAAGCTCTTTGGACTCGGTATTATGAGCACAACATTCTGCATTAAGATGTCAGTCCTACTTGCCACTTGTGCAGTGTAGGCCTGGAAACAGTTGACCACATTGTGGCAGGCTTTAGTGCCTTGTCACCGATGGACTACACTGATTGTCACAATCAGGTGGCCTCTATTATCCACTAGAACATTTGCCGTCATTTTGGGGTTCCAGTGGAGAGGAGATGGTACCGGCATCATCCTGATAGATTTGTGGAGACAGACAACATCACTATGATGAGGGATACAGCTATCCCTAATGGTGGGAAGATCGGTGCCAATCGTCCTGACATCTGTTTCAGAAACAAGAAAACAAACACTTGCCTTCTTATTGATATCAGCTGTCCTCTGGGTGTTTGTTTCACAGGAATTCTATTCAGAGAGGGCCAGATACGAAATACCTAGAACTATAGTCATTGCGACAATTAACGCTAAACAACATCTAAGCTCAAAGGAAGTGTTTCTAGTAAGGGCTTACAACTACTGCAGTCAAGCCTGATTCACACTGAGCCCGTAACGTAACATAACGTACCGTAGGGCAACCTTACATTATGCAGGATCATTCACACTGGCAAATTTTGTTGTCGTAACATACTGCATTGATTTTCGTAATGTAATGTAAGATGTTGAGATGTATTCAACTTTTCCCGGTTGACATAAGGAATTATTGAGAATTGAGAATAGTACAACATACTTCAGGTTGCTGATCAAATATATGGAAATAGTTGAAACAACGCCTAATGAGTAACGTTTACATAGTTGCTGTATTCAAAGGCCAAGTCACCAACCTTTAACTAACTACGACAAACACCATTACAAAAGCAACATGTTAATTATTGCTGACGTTGGGCGCCACAGCTACAAATATGGTTGTACTGCCAAAATTATTCCTTCAGGAGAAGTAAGGAAGTTCATCACAGAGTCTTGCACTGCAGCAGCTGAATGGGAAAAGTGTTGCTTCCAACACAATGTATACTTTGCAGTGCACCTGTCTTTATCTGCTCTCCAATCACCAAGAATGACATTACCATGACTATCTTCCTGGTCAGCGTATCCAGGAGGGCAATATGGACTGCTTGAAGTTGGATTGTACATTTCACAAATTCTTAGGTAGTTGTGTAAACAACAAGCTGCTTTTGTAACACTTGTTGCCTTTTCTGGGGCAGCAATAATTGATCTTTGAACAACTCTGAACTTTGTTGTCATGATTACAAAGGCATTCTCAATAACATGACGTGCTCTACACAAACGGTAATTAAATATTTGCTTGTTTCAGGCAAAAACTTTCCAGGAAATGGTCTAAGCAGGTTTGTCTTTAATGGGAAGGCAGCATCCCCAATAAAGAAGTATGGAATCAATCTGTCTGGCCAGGAAGTGTATCTGGATCTGGCAATACCAACGTTCCTCTTCCATGGCTTTGACAAATGCAGAGTTCTTCAGAACACCACCGTCACTTTGTCTTCTTGTATCAACGATGTCCACTAGCATGAAACAATAATTTGAATCACAAACAGCCAGCAGCACTATGCTGAACTGTCCCTCGTAGTTATGAAAACTAGATCCTGAATTTGTTGGACCTTGGATCATAATGTGCTTGCCATCGATTGATCCAACACAACGGGGAAGGTTCCAGGTTTTGGCAAATCATTCACTGAATTTTTCCATTCTAGTTACTCGAAGGACTTTGCAAATACTCTGACAAGAGGGCTTCCCATGAAGCATCACACGCAATGCAATTATACCGCATACCAACACAATAATTGAACAAAATTGTCTGCATTGAATTACCTGTCACAAAGTATTGAAGAGTGATTGCAAGTCTCTCCCCAGCAGATATCGGTTGTCGGCAGTTCATCTGATTGCGAGTGATAGAAAGACCTACTATACTGAGCAAGTCATCAAATCTTTCTGGGGAAAGGTGAAAGTACCCATAGAAACTCTCGGTTGGTCATTCCCATTTCATTGACTAGGGCTTGGTATTCCACAGAGACTGCCTGTGCTGGAAATCTCTTTAATCCACATTCTCTTTCCATGTGCTTTTCTCTTTTGACTCCGAGACAGAAGCAGAAGCAGTAAGAGACGGCGTTTTCTCTGCTTTGTGACGGAAGCTTCATGCAAGACATCATGTAAGCGACACTGAACGTATGCAAGGAGCTCAATGTGAATGCTATCTAGATGTCACGTTACGTTACGTTACGTTACGTACATTGCTCTACGTTGATAAAATACGTTACGTTACGTTAAGTGCTCAGTGTGAATCAGGCTTCACACATTATGTCATAGCTTAAAAATTCTAACATAAAATAGATCTATTGAAGTCCATTAAAAATTTACAATTGCAAGTTTCTCAACTCAAGATCATACCTGTGTAAGAGCATCCTTCCACATGCTTGACTGCCTGTACATGCTTGGTACTGCCCTTTGAGTTCTTTTGACGTCACGTTGAACTTTTCGCCAATGAAAAGTAATGTAACCACGCCGAGACATAACCTACATTCGCAAACATCATTATTTGAACCATTCTCATTAACACAACAAACATACCATGAGCATCACTGCACCTCCAACAAATGCAGTAGCTGCCATTCCTCCCACTTTAGACAATAAGTATCCGGATAACCTGCAAAAACAAAAAATACAGTAAACAACAAGGCAATATGAAGGTCAATAAATCATGCATAAAATCACATAAGTCAAAATAAATCATCATTCTAAAAACAGTCCAAAATCCTGTCTGAGTACATATTTAGAATTACACTAAGAAGGCTATTGACAATCAAATGCATATTAAGTTGTATCCTGACCTCAGGCTCAGACTTACAAACAGAATGCATGTCTGGCAAGCTAAACTTTCATTATGTAATGAACATAACCCTAACCGATTCAGCAATAAACCCAGCATCAAACTGTCCTTGTCCTAGTGCCAACGTTCTGGCATCAGACAATCATTGACCAGCCACTGTTTCATCATGCAGTTTCCTCTTCACATAGTCTTGTTGTGATGCATCATGACTTGAGCTAACACTGTAGTACAGTAGATCCTACGTAGGCTCACGGTCTCTATGTAGCTGGACACACATATGCTTTACGTAACACAACCATCTACATGGTTCCTGAATGATACACTTTCTCAACCAGAAATGCTACTCTCACCATTACACTATACTGTTATGCAATTGTTCTCCTAAAGATATAGAAGCATATCATCACAACATTATTGTAGATGCAAATAATGAGACCACTAGCCCAAACAGCATACTTCTGTAACTCACTTATCAACCCTTTTTTGCAATTACACCAAGAGATCTCTTCGTGCAACAGCATCCAATACCTTCTCATCAAATAAACATACCATATTTCTTCATTTAATAGTTGTCCCAATCAAATGCTGCAGAATAAACGGCACTATTACAAGGGTTGACAGCTGTGGCATCCAGGAGGTTGACCAGTCAGTTTGACTAGAGGTCAGGACCCATATCCGGTTTTGCAAGGGTGAACTATTAGCACGAATACATATGTTCTGTTGAGTTTGTATTAAATAAAAGGCTACAATTGACGCTGCAAACATGAGGTCAAAACCTGTATTAGGATTCACAGACTTTGAAAGACTGTCCAGGTCAATTAGCATTTTTAAATAAGTAGAAAGTCAAATTCTTTACGACATTCCAATAGCTGATTAGTAAATTAATTTGAGTTCTATTTGAAGTTAGCTACAGAAAATTTGCACCTTCAGCAAAGGATAAAAGAGGAGTTTGTTTGTCAAGAGTCTAGATGAAGGAATGTCTATGCACTTCATTTTTCGGCAGAAACACAATGCAATTATAGAACAAGTGCGTTTGCATCGTGGAAGTCAACAAGAACATGAGACAGTGCAAGACTACGCTGATATATTAAAGGGCTACTGCAGTGCAAAAGTCAAAAATTACTTTTTGAGCTAAATTAAAAGATCTACATGTATGCACTTTAGAAAAAAATTAGACTTTTAGCATGTGTTTTGAGGGAATGAGAGCAGTCGAAAACTACTTCTGCAATACTATTTCCGGAATGAGGCGGTGTTTGCACACTGACGTCAGTGGAGGCAGAGTAGTGCTATCATACGTAATAATATGGCGAGTGGTTCAGAAATGGCACATTGGAGCGATCTTGCTACGTGTAGGGATTCGGAAAGTGATTTAGAGAATTCAACGTCGTCGGATTCTTCGTTGACTGCTGGAGCACACGGGAGAGCAATCTCTCAGTTCGTCAGAGTCGACATCGTTGTCTGAAGACGCAGCAAAAGACTTTGGATCTGTGGAACCGTATATGTTTGAGCTACTCGCTGACAGTTCGTCTACTGATGAATTGCCCTCATCTGCCGATGTTCACAAACACAGTGAACAGCTGTCTGACATGTCGTGGTAAGTCATATTGTGCAGAAGCGGAAGTTGCCGACAGCTGTACACGGGATGTCTGTAGGTGTGATTGTGGTTACTGCAAAATCATGAGTACTGCGCAAGAGTGTGTGTGTTGCAACGAAATCGCAAAAGTGTTCTTCGAAGTGACAGCTGCAAACTCCATTGTGCTCTGTTGGACCTTCTCAGCCGTCTCTTGTTCGTCAAACTTGTTTCTCCCAACTTTTACAAAGCTGTGGATTTTTGGAAACCAAAATACACTAAATCCAGACTGACTAGAGTTGCCGTAGCCTGATGCAACACAATGCTGAACCATACTCGAGTATCACAACAATGGATAGGGCCCCTCCAATGACGCCAACGTGCTAATCCGCCCCATTCTGGAAATGGAAGAGCGGAAGTAACTTTCAACTGCTCTCATTCTCTCAGTACATTCACAAAAATCTAATTCTATTTTTCTGAAGTACACATATGTAGATCTTTTAACTTAGCTCAAAAAATGGTTTTTGATTTTTACGCTGAAGTAGCCCTTTAAACAACTTGCAGCGAATTGCACTTTTGCCATGACAAAGTATAAGGATAGAGTAAGGGACATTTTCGTCGCTGGAATTTGAGATGATGCAATTTTGCAGAAACTATATGAGAGAGAAGACTTGCTGACCCAATCATTTGACAAAGTGGTTCTGATAACTAGAACTATGGAAAGTGCAAAAGACAGTGTAGGTGCACCACGTGAAACAACGGCAGAAAGTCAGGATGTTTGCCAACTGGAAAGAAAAACACGTTGCTATAGAAGACCGCGTGAAGTAGTTAGGCAAAGAGTGATATGTTTTCACTGCAATAAAGAACGACACTATCAATGGGAATGTCCTAAGAAAATTAGGAACAAGAAAATTATATCAGGATCTTATTTTTCTAAGGGATTCAGGAAAGACAAGCAAAGCGTTCAAAGGCACAAATTCCTCATTAGAAGATGAAAGTCCTAGATATTCCGTCGAGTCTGTCACAAAAAGCGTTTACTGCGCCAAAACAGTTCACAATGCACAGAAAACTTTCAGTTTTTGATTAAATGATTGGTTAGTGGCTTTCCTCTAGATACGGCAGCTGATGTCTCTTTGGACAGAGTGGGATGGAATAAAATTGATAGGCCAGAACTGATAAGGAAAGAGAGCGATTAACAAATGCTTCGAGTGGAATTATGACTTTTAAAGGCACGACAAGATCAAGGTTTGCCATTGCAACAAATTTGTTCCAATTCAATCTTCTGTGAGACAAGATCAGGGTTCCAATCTCTTGAGTATAGATTAGCCAAGAAAGAGTGGTCTGGCTACTGTGTGTATTGACTATCTCAAGCCTGTAGGAAGCAAATCTAGTGTAATGTTGACTGAAGCAAATACAAGAGAGACACAAGTAAAGAAATTGTTTGAAAGATTTTCAGCCTTGTTTGAAGATAAATTGGGTTGTTAAAGTTTTTCTATTCAGGAGACCACCATTACATCTTAGAGCACAAATAAAGACTAAACTGGCAAGAAACATTAAGAATGGTGTCCTAGAACCGGTCAACACAGCTCTTTGTGCTTTATTACAGTGAACATTGTTAAACCCAATGTAGCTATCAGAATATGTGGTGACTTCAAACTACTCAAGCGTTTTCTAGTCACTGATCAATATCCAATTCCTATACCAACAGACCTGTTTATATAGCTTACTAGCAGGGGACAAGCTCTTCTCCAAAGTTATTTGAAGGACACCCACAATCAATTACAAATTAATGAAAAAAGTCTGAAATATTTAATCAATAACATGCATATTGGATTGTTCAAGTATAGACAAGCCGATGGCATCAGCTCGGCCCCTCCCATTTTTCAGAGAGTCATGGCCAAAGTCTTGAAAGGTCTGCAAGAAATTTGTGTTTACATGGATGATATTTTGGTTACTGAAAAAGATGACAATGAACACATAGAGAATCTGTCTGCAGTTTTTCAAAGATTGCAACAAAATGGGCTGCGCATCAAAAAGAGAAGTGCTCTTTCTGCCAACAGTCCATGCCATACTTGGGACATGTTGTGGCTATTGCAACAATAAGAGTGTACCTGAAAAAAGGATCAATGTAATTCAGATGATTACGAACACCAAAAGATCTGTCTGAATTGATATCGTTCTTTGGCATGGTCAACTATTTTGGTAATTTTTCCACACATGTCCAGTTATACAAAGATTTACTCAAGAAAGATCTTACGTGGAACTGATCGACAAAGAAGAGTCTGCTTTTCAACAGGTGAAGTAAAAGTTATGTCTCTGCCAGTTCTCGCAAAGTATGATATCCCATCCTCTTGGTTTGTAGTGCAATGCTTGTGAAAAAGATTAGGATTCTGTCCTGTTTCAAATGATCAAACAAGGAAAAGAACATTGCCACTATAAATGCCGCCCTCAAATAAGCCCTCGAATTAGTGCCATGTTATCAGAAACTCTGGACAGAAAAAGTACTGTACTGTCAATTTCTACCCTCAATGTCCACCTTCCATTTGCATACTGCACATCTTCTTGCATACACCGTTATCAGCAAAATGGCGGCATTTGTTGCCTCGCAACAAAATTATGCAGCTACTGCGCATATCTACGCTCACAACGGAATCTGAATGAATCCAGGCATACAGTGTAGCCTATTGACCTGAGGTCAACTATCCCGTAGTTTCGATATATTTCTTTACTTCCTTAAACAATTTCAAAAAAGAATGTAACCAAGTACAAAAACACTTTGAAAAAAATGAGGAAGATGTAAGTTTGCTGTACAAAAAAGAATAGAAACAAGACCATGTAGGGTGCGGTGTGATAACCTTCATGAATTCACTCCTACAGACTGAGCAATACATCATCCCTACATTGCACCATTTTCTAAACATTATGTGTTGTATACCTTAGAAAATAGTGCAGTGTAGAGATGATGTATTGCTTAGTCTGTATGAGTGAATTCATGAAATATGTCAGAGCACACCCCTACATCGTCTTGTTTCTATTCTCATTTGTACAGCAACCCTATATCATTCTCATTTATTCAAAATGTTTTTATACTTGTATCATTTAAGTTCTATTGTATGTGACAAGTCTGCAGATCTATCTAAACCATTTCAAATATAAAAAGTATTGACTCCTAACCACAATAGTACCTACAGCCTTCCTGGTTCAATTGGTTGACCCTGCAAATTTTGCGAAGAAATTACAGAACACACACACACACACACACACACACACACACACACACACACACACACACACACACATGCACACACACACACACACATGCACACACACACACACACACGCGCACACACACACACACACACACACACACACACACACACACACACACACAAATTTACAGATATTTAGCCTTATCCTCAGAGTCCCAGGAAGTCGCTGTTTCAACACAAGTACAAGTAAGTGTGTACCAGTAACTGCCTTCCGATCAAAACGTAGAAATTTAATTTTTTGCAGTCATCATAAAAACTTTTGTCTAAATTCTGAAATCCCAGAAATTTACTTAAGACCGCAGAAATAACCAGTTATACGGTATTGCGGTTGGTCCTAAGACCAGCATTAGTGTTCAGTTTCATAAATGCATACCTTTCAATTACAGCTATAATACTAGAACAACAAAGACATACCACGCCAGAATGTTGTGTCGCATTGTGCTGCACGAGGTCCTTTTTGTGTCGCTGTAGCTACAATTTTATCATTTTGTGTGCTATCTCTACATGACGTATCTTCAGATAACTTTTATTAATGGAGTCACCGACACAATCAGCATGTGTCTATTGTGTACTAGACGTAATCCTGAAGTCATTGACCATGCAGCTGGTTTGGCAAGTACGGTGCTGAATTTGTTGTTGAGGAGTTACTTGAAGCACAACTCCACAATTAGGTGTTGAAAATTAGAATACAAGCCAAAAGGAGTAAGAGCATGATGTTGCGTGAAGAGCACACTACAAAAGTCGTCGTTTGCATACAGTATTCCCAGATATACAGCAGATTACTATCATGTCATGCATGTCTTTGTTGTTGTTGTATTACAGCCGTAATTTAAAGGTATGCGCTAAAGTAGGTGTGGCAGTCTCCACCCTCAAATGACTCCAATCTAGCAGTATGACTTGTACCCTATTTCGAGCAAACAATGACGGTCCATCTCCATCCACAACAATTAGTGGAAGCTCCACCCCCTGACCATTGTACTTGACAGCTAGACACCATTGCCTTACCCAAAACCTTCAATATTGCTCCTGAGTAAGTAGCCAGGATAATTGAGGTTGACTCAAGAGGCTTGTCCAGTTTTCCTCCCATCTTGAAACTAGCAACACAGCTGCGCCTGTTTCAACTTCCATACTCAGTAGTGTGTGATTCACAGAAACCGTAATCAATAAGCGTGGCGCCGTCTGGCTGTTCAACTTAAACTGTTGAAAATTCCTCCGCTGCTTTGCTTGATTGCTCTACATGATGAGCTTTCGAGGGCACTTTCCTGGGCTTACTGCTTATCTTTGCACTGCTCATGCATGCAGACGTGATGTGTCCAATTATCTTCCACTTGTGACATTCTTTATCCTTGTGCCCACACGCTTTTGCAAGGTGTCCTTTCTTGCCACAACGATAACACACCTCTGGCATCTGACAAGCCGCTGTCTGTCCCTTTGCCTTTGCAACTTGTTCCTTCTCACAAATGGAACAGATCCTTCCGACTCATCTCTTACTGGAACGAAAATACCATATAACTGGTTATTTCTGCAGTCTTAAATTTATGTGTTTCAACCAGAAAGACAGTTACTGGTACACACAGTGTCACAAATATGTAGCGATAATGACTTCCTGGGACTCTGAGGATACGGCTAAATATATGCGAATTTTGTTTGTGCGTTGCGTGATTTCTTTACAGAATTCGCAGAAATGTCATGATCGCAGAAATAACTGGTTATGCAGTACCTCGCAATCGCTGAGCATGGATATCAGTGACTTCCATTGACATAACAACCTTGACGGCTTTCTTCAATGTCAAGTTTGATTCTCCGAGTAACTTGTTCTGTGTGGTTACACTCTGCAACCCAGCAACAAACTGGTCCCGTAGCTGATCATCCAACTTGTCCTCAAACTTGCAATGCTCTGCTAAACGTCGTAATTCTGCTATATAGTACTGTGAGATTGACTCACCTTCGCTTTGATTTTGTTGACGTAGCTTGAATTGCTCTGTGATCACCAGTGGCTTCAGCGCTAAGTGCTTGGCCAGGGCTACCATCAACTCCTCATATGACTTGCTAGCAGGCAGGTCTGGAGCCATTAAGCTTCATAACAGCTGAACCTCTGATGACCGTGAGAAATACCGCTACTTTCTGTTCTTTTTGCTTCTCCTTGCAAAGACTATTTGCCTTAAAGTATTGATAAAGCAACTCCTTGTATCGATCCAGTAATCCTTATTACTATCAAACTCTTCAATCCGGCCTACACCAAACCGTACCTCTGTAGACATGGTCAAACATAGGTACTATCCCGGCCTTGTTGCCACTTGTTATGCTCTTGGGTCCTTTAGACAGTGAGTTCCTTCAGATACTCTATTTTAGCTTAGTAGTGAACAGAACAGCAAAGAATGCATGAGTGAGTAGTAATCACAACAGTCAATGCTAAATACCTGTAGGCTACCCCCTTTACTACTCAACACTAACTAGACGTGCAATACACTAAACAATCTTATGTTTGGATGGACATATGTCCAACCAACTAGAAAACTACTTTGAGCATTGTGTATGCATGTCACTAAGCAGCAGCTGACCTTTTTCCAGATACAGGATGTTAGGGGCGTGCTGGTAGGAACCATAATGCAACACACCTTCACTTGGAAGCATTGTGCCTATTTCTAGCTACAGGTACTTTGGTATTAACAACATTTCGTTCCAAAACATGCCCTTACTCATGTGCCCAGCAACCTTCCTAGTCTGCGTGGCCACTATGATTTCTTTAGTGGCAATCACATGGGTGTTTGTGGTTGCCAAGTTATTTTGTTAAACAATAAGTAATTGCACTAACTACCATTGCACAAAGCCTGCTATCCTAATACCTGAATGAGCCATGCAACAAACGCTACCTGTGAAGCTTGAAGCCTTGCTGCACTTCTGATAGCCAATTTAGCCCCAAGAATGAAAAGCAAAAGCAAATTTGGCATTACAGAGTCGCCTCTAGACAAAACCTTATAACATACTGTTTCACCCGTAATAACACCCATACCGAAATAATGCCCATGCCTGTATATACGCCCATGTGCAACAGGTCAGAACTTTCAGCCCGAAAAATGCTGATGCCCAACTATATGCCCATGCCCAAGTATAAGCCCAAGATACACATGCGCAGACAAAACAAAATGGGGTCCGCAGAACATTCGTCTCTGTCTGTGTGCATTTAATGAGCTTGTGTCAGTGTTGAGTGAAAGTGGTTACCGCTAGACTCATGTCTTCGTTTCAATTACCAACCCTGATGCTCTTGACAGGCCTCAGGCTGACCATGTGTGTATAGTGTTTAGTTTCTGCGTGTAGGATAATTGCAAGCATTTGTCTTCAAGTATTTAGATGATGACTGGCTAAACAACAGCATTCTGTGACTGTGTATACGCCTATGACCAAAATAACGCTTATGCCCTAGTATATGCCCAGAAAAAAAGTGTTTCTTTTCTATACGACCAGGGCGTTATTATGGGCGAATACAATATGCTACGTATTCTTGCCGCTCTGGTTCCCACCAATGAAGTACCATATCTGGACTAGGCCAATTCTGACTATAATAAGAATACCACTAGGTGGCAATGCAAATGCAATTTTACAACTCCCTACTCAATTTCTACAGTTCTAGATTAGCCAACTGATTTCTATTTGCACCACATCTCACAGAAACTGTAACAAGACAATACCTGCATGATTGCTTAGATCATTGATGTCTTTGGGATACGCCATCTAATTACTCCAGCAGCAAACAAGACATAAGCAAAAACAAGGCTCGACCAGAGCATTAGCAGTATACAGTGCAAGCAGCACACAAGACCCATTTTCTACATGAGGTAGAGCATGTTGTGCTAAACTGGTCAGTGTGCCCTTAAGAAAATAGCCAGTACTAAATTTTGGCTATAGTTATATATGTATAAACGCACACATATAGAGTGTAAACAAAGTCAGTATTTCACATTTCCTCTGCATTGAAGTGGATGGGTTTTCTGGCCGACAATAATTATTTAATGTCCGAATATGTGAGGACTTAGTACAACACATGTTAATCACAAAATTACAAAATACAAAAATATGCTACCGTAGACCCTCGTTTATCTGACCCCTTTGGCCAAGCCATGAAGGAAATCGAGTCACAATAATGAAAGGAATGGATAATCAAAGCGTTGGAGTATCAACCGTATCTCGGAGCTCCAGTCCGCTTTTTGAATCCCAGTAGGTACGTAGTCTGAACTCTGAAACATGTACAATATGCTAGACTAGTAGTGATAATATGATTGCACAAAGATGTAATATGCAAACTACAATCACCAAACTAATCCTAAAAAGCATTCGTATCTTTTGTCACCACCACTGCATGTTGTCACTGCGCCTGCACAAACGGATTTGTGACGTCACTTCAGTTTCATGAACACGGTCGGATATGCAAAAGGTCAGATAATTGAGGGTCTACTGTACAATAAATCTCGGCAAATCTTTACCATCCAGTTGCACCTCCTGTTGCCATTTGTATCCACCCTGGTTGAGAATAAAGCCACAACAAACCATGTTCTACCTCTTCTACAACAACATAGTCCTCAGCCGGATCATCACTGAATTGTGCAATAACACCGTCAGCAGCCGCCTCAACAAAATCGATTACTGCATTAATTGTAAACACACAATGTCACAACAATGACCTAGACTAGGTACATACTGATATGAACCAAATCCAAATCTGGACCATTCGCAAATGGGCTAGACCATTTGAGAATCCAATCTAGATCATTTGAGAATCCATGCACATACAAGCCAGACAATTCACTAATAGTCAGACCATTGGCAAACGATTTGAACAATATGCAAATTCAAATTGAGGAATTTGTGCTTTAATTTAACCTGCTTTTATCATTTAATGTGATAAAATCAGTCAAAGCTGCTGGTTGTCCTCTTCAAGACAAATGCTCTTGGGAGGTCAAAGATCATCTATAAACAATATGTGATAATGTAAAGCGCAACATAGTTAATTGATAAACGTTATCATTTTTCAGTTGATGAAGACCTATGGGTCGAAAAGTTCTAATTTGTCAAATATTCTATACAGTGCACATCTCTCGCGATATGTCTAATACATGCATAGTGGTGGCTACACCGGTATACAGATATATACATATAAAGGAGAGCTGTCTGTCTGTCTGTCTGTCTGTCTGTATGTGAGTACGCGCATATCTCCGCTGCCCGAGTCTGATGTCTGCCGAATTTGGCTCGCACACGCCACATCCATAGAGGTCCGAAAGTGAAGCTGTCGTCGTATTTTGGATTTCTCCTACAACGACGTGATTGCCAGCAAATGGAACCCGCCTCCAACCCGTCTCCGCTCGCGCACGAATATCTCTGTAACAGCGTATCGGATGTTCACCAAATTAAACTGCACATTGCCAACGTCGGACGATACGTATGGAGCGTGTCATTTATTGCGGGCAACCTCAGGGAAAGAGAAGATATTATTGCTCATATCCGGGTCTTGAAAAAAATGCTCACAGTCGTTTGCCCATCTACGCCTGTCGAAGAGCTGCCACGTTCGATACACCTGTTCCCCGCAACGCTAGCAATGTCTTCAAACTGACGACGTTCAGTGGGGCTGTCAAAATGGCGAGAGTCAGCACGAGTCGTGACTTTCTATGTAGACAGGGAATGAATTATCCGGGTGAGTACATACCCGCACGTGACTTCCAAGCTCATGCTGCTCGGATATATTTCCAAATGGGATTCGCATCAAATAGATGCCAAGTTCAATACACCTGTTCCTCATAATGGCAGCAACGTCTTCGAAGTAATAAAACGGGATACCATTGACCAGGATATAACTCTGAACAAAATTCTTCATGAGAATTCTGTCCAGCTGATCATTTTTCAGAGATACACTTCATAATAAATTAGAACGGGATACTCATACAACAACATATAAATTTGCATACATTGGGATACTCGATTCTTGCTAATTTCTCAGAGGGGATCTAGGTGAACCGGATATAACTTTGAATGAGAATTCCATCTGACTGCCAATTTTTCAGAACAGAGGAAAAATGCATGTGAACTCATGCAACAACAGAAATTTGCATACAACGTAAACTAATTACTTTATTAATTAGTAATATTAGTAGTTCTAGCCTGGAGAACGGGATGATGGGCTAGTGTATAGATATTTAGATATATTTATGTCTACATGCATGACACTTCCATCCAACATAACGGAATCTCAGACGATTCATAAACGCGAATTTCCATACCGTTCAAACCGTTCGCCGAACGTCTGACTGTCGCATGTGCATTCGCGATTTGGTCGATATCGCCTATTCTGCTTTTATACTGCTTTTTAGTAGTAGATGCATCCCACCTCCTCCAGACGAATCCATCTTTTATGTGTCACAAGAACCTTTGCCTGGTACCAAAACGCTCTCACGCATGCAGTCTGCGCATGCTCCTACGTTCTAAACACGCACCCGTACGCTGTTTCTTCAAAATTGTGTTGAGAACCAATGGGGCTTAATAAAGAAAGTATTCCTTTGTTGTTTGCTAAAGGGTTCTCGTCGTAAAGCAGTAGCTTATCGCGGAGCAACGAAAATACCAGCCTCGCCCCAGGTGGATTGCAGCCCCGGATGCAATCCATCACCACTACCTTAGGGTGGTAGTACGTAGTGGTGACGGTACGTAGTGGTGACGGTACGTAGTGGTGAGGGTACGTAGTGGTGATGGCGGTCTATACGGCTCTGAGAAAATACTAGCCTCGTACCCAGGCCCTCTTGCGCGCCCGGAGAAGCATGCGCGCGTTGTCTTCGCATGTGTCGTGTTAAATTCAGTGGGTGTTAAAAAGAGTATCCGTGTTAAATTCAGTCGTTAAATTCAGTCGGACGTTAAAAAGACTCTGTTAAATTCAGTCTGGCGTTGAAAGAACAATGTATAATAGTGTCTTCAATCACTTGGTTACGTCTAGACTTTTTTTAACACGCGTATCATTTGCCCCGACTGTTTTTAACAATGTGCACTGTTAAATTTAGTCAGATAGCGCGCGTTAGACGTTAAGCAAAATGGCCGCTTCATCGTTGAACTGTAACCAACAGACATCCGCTCTCATTGCTTCGTAGGGTAAGATGCATGTCCTGTTTTAGCTTTACGAGTTCCATTCGTGAACCAGCTATAGCTAGCTGATCTAGTCAACTACACAATCTACTTCACAAGATCCATCGACGCATCAACGTAGTAGAGTCCCGTATCTGGTTTCGGATAATGGCTACATTCGGACGCGAGATCTTGGTCCAACGCAATTGTCTAAGGATGAAATATAGGGCAACGTTGAGACGTTAGGTAACTATTCTGGATCCGTGATAATCAATGGATTTGGTTCGTTCTAGCGAGAACGAGAATCGACTAAACGTAAACCACGCCCTTCCTCCCCGACCCGGACAAATACCTCTAGTTTCGGATAGCCTCTCGTGTAGAGCTACCAAAGCACAGACACAAACCGAATCTATTTGTTGCAGTAGCCTAACATCTCATCTTCCAAACAATCGTATGGACAGCGTCGTCGTGTTGCGTGCGTAGCCGTGGTAGTCGTTAGAGTTGAGTGAAGTCACGCCCTCTAGTTTCGGATGTCCGAAACACGCTAGATCGTCATCTTACGAGCAAATTTAGACACTCTGTAAAGATTTTGAGCATTTTGAGCATAGAATCTCGACGTCTAGTGCTAAAATCAACTTCTAAGACATGTTTCTACGTATTTCTAGCCAATTTCTCATCACTCTCTGCAGCGTAGAGATCGTACGGTGCCGTTTGAACATCTAGGGACCACAATTTCCCTATGTAGCAGTATCTTACAGGCTTGCTACGCAATCTAGAGTAAAAAAGGTTTGACTTGCACAATCATAAGTGGGATATTTCCCTCTGATAGTAGATATCTAGTTTCCTTTTCGCATGAGATGGTAGCACTAATTTGTTCAACTTTTCATACGACATTTCCAATAAACGAACGTTCCTCAGGACCTGATCTCTCTTTTGCTTCAGTAACAAACAGGAGTAACATGCGGCTGGTTTAGATTCATACTGTAGACATACCTAGCCTCGGATTTTCAGACCAATGTAGCGCCAATTACAAAATCGGCTTAGACCAGCCGCATGTTATTACTGAAGCAAAAGAGAGGCCAGGAACGCTTGTTTAGAGGAAATGCGGTATAAAAAGTAGAACAAATTAATTCTATAGCATTAGAAAAGGAATACACTATCAGAGGGGAATACCCTACTTTTGATTGTGCAAGTCGAACCTTTTTTACTCTAGATTGCGTAGCAAGCCTGTAAGATACTGCTACATAGGGAAATTGTGGTCCCTAGATGTTCAAACGGCACCGTACGATCTCTACGCTGCAGAGAGTGATGAGAAATTGGCTAGAAATACGTAGAAACATGTCTTAGAAGTTGATTTTAGCACTGGACGTCGAGATTCTATGCTCAAAATGCTCAAAATCTTTACAGAGTGTCTAAATTTGTTCATAAAATGACGATCTAGCGTGTTTCGGACATCCGAAACTAGAGGGCGTGACTTCACTCAACTCTAACGACTACCACGGCTACGCACGCAACACGACGACGCTGTCCATACGATTGTTTGGAAGATGAGATGTTAGGCTACTGCAACAAATAGATTCGGTTTGTGTCTGTGCTTTGGTAGCTCTACACGAGAGGCTATCCGAAACTAGAGGTATTTGTCCGGGTCGGGAGGAAGGGCGTGGTTTACGTTTAGTCGATTCTCGTTCTCGCTAGAACGAACCAAATCCATTGATTATCACGGATCCAGAATAGTTACCTAACGTCTCAACGTTGCCCTATATTTCATCCTTAGACAATTGCGTTGGACCAAGATCTCGCGTCCGAATGCATGTAGCCATTATCCGAAACCAGATACGGGACTCTATACGCTTCCTGCTTTGTGTTGGTTACTGCGACAGGATCAGGAAGCTCCAGACCATATTTCAGATTGCTTGTGTAGGTTTGCGTGTCAAATGGACTTGCCTACCCGCCCACTGTCTAACTTGTTTGTTTGGAGCAGAGAGCGGAGAACCCTAGGAATCCCACTTAGTAGAATTGAATATTGATAGAGACAATACTGAAGAGTTTCGATCAAGTGGAATGCAGTATTTCTTTCATAGATACGTGTTTTGCATTTGCAGATCGAATTCCATGATTTGATTGAACCACAAAATCTCATATCTAGATAGGTGTATGAGATTTATATCTGGTGTATGTAGAAGAATGTTTCATCTTCCTATTTCTGATTTGTTCCTTGAAGGATGTGAATTGGATTTTGTTAATTAATTAAATGAGTATATCATGCATATATTATGCATCTGGGCTATACAATCGGATATATGTTATACGTCTTCAATTGATGTATAACTGAATTTTTTAGTCTTAATTCTTTATTAATTAGTGCTCCCAATAGAGCCAAAACAGCATGATGACAAAAAATAACAGTATAACAGGCTATAGGTAATTAATTAGGTAATGACCTGGCACATGCACAATTGCTGGTTTGCGTGTTAAAAAGTCTGAGCGTGTGGATTGCGTGTTAAAAAAGTTCACACCTAATCAAGTGATAGAGGAAATTATTGTACATTGTTCTATTAACGCCAGACTGAATCTAACAGGGTCTTTCAACGCCAGACTGAATCTAGCACAAGCTATGAGGAATTCAGTCGGTGTTAATTAAAAAGAGTCTTTTTAACACGTATATTGTTAGAACACTCTTTTTAACGCGTTAAAAAGAGTCTTTTTAGCAAAGTAGCTGCTAAAATACTCTTTTTAACACCGACTGAATTCTTCATAGTATGCTGTGAGGAATTCAGTCCGTGTTAAAAAGAGTCTTTTTATCAGATAATTTGCTAGAAAGACTCTTTTTAGCGCGTTACCACCGACTGAATTCCTCATAACACATGCGCGCATCGGCGTAATGTCTGCACGCATGCGGAACCGACGTTGTGAATGTCAAGCCGGTAATGTCGCACGCAACCGTTGATCGGATAGCAAAACAGCTTCCATGCGTGGATGAAGCCATACAGACTTGGACAAAATTATAGGGACACATGGCATTTTTGTGTCTAGTCTAACTTTGGCACTGAATTTTTCTCTAGCAAAACCAAATGTTTTTCGAATTTCTTTTTTCATGGATTGCGCCATTGTTAGTATGTAACATAGCTTGAGTTCAAGACTGCAGCTGTACTTACTACCTACTGCGCATCTAGTTTGCTTTGAAGAAGGAAGACGGCCATTCCTACTTTTCTTGTCTTTGTACACGTTCATCGCTCTTGGATGCTCATTCTTGGCATACAATCTAAGGATGCTATGTAGTAGAGAGTGAAAGCAATTTTGTGGGTCCTCTTATCAACATTATGAAAAAAGGCGAATCATCTGTTTTTGCGCATTGATTTCGCGCATGTCATCACAATTTGAATTGTTTTGTCATTTTAATCAATAAACAAACTTCAACGTATTCAAAAATCATGCAACACTAATTAATTACAAAAAAATCCCGGTAAGACAAAAACTAAAAAAGTTATAGCAACAGAAGAACATTGACATGCCACTTCCGGTCTACGTTTTACGTAGCAAAATCTCAAACTGCTACCGCCAAAATGTCAGCTGCACTAAAACCGCTGCCCTTGAGACCGCCAAACTTAGGCGATAAGTTAGTTTGAACGTTCAGCTGCACGCAGTTGCAGAGTCTTGTTCCGTGCAATATTTCACGAGTTGCAGCGATGTCTCGAGGCAAACAGTTGTGTCCAAATACGCCAGGAAAAATTGAAGCCCTTCACTCAGTTGGCCATTCTGTGCGTCAGATCGCAGCTTTTGTCCGCCGCTCCAGAAATTCGGTTCATCAGTGCCTGCAACGGCTTTCCCATGGCAGCAGCGATTATGAAAAACGACCTGGACGTGGGAAGGCAACGACAATCCAGGAAGATCATCGACTGAAGAGAATGGCACTGCAAAACCGACGAGCACCATCACGACTGCTCTCGTATCAGCTGGCTGATGAAACCGGCAAGCAGGTGTCAAGTAGAACAGTCTGTCGTCGTCTCAGTGAGACAGGAGTCAACGCTCGGAGGCCTAGAAAAAAACCCACTGCTAACAGAAAACCATCGGCGTTTGCGACTGGGATGGGCAACCACTCACACACAATGGACTTTGGATGACTGGAAATCTGTTCTTTTTACAGATGAGTCAAAGTCAGTATAGGAAACGATGGTGCTCTGTACGTTTGGCGTCGCAAAGGTGAGGAATTTCTCCCTGAATGTTGTGATCGTACGTTCCAGCACGCGGCTAGTGTGATGGTGTGGGGATGGATGTGTTGGCATGGTTTGGTGTCTCTGGTGAAACTGGAAGGTCTTTTGGACAGCACGGCGTACCAACAGGTTCTGGAGGAGCACATGCTTACAGACGCAGCGGCACTGATAGGAGACGACTTTGTCTTCCAGCAGGACAACGCGCCAATCCACACGTCTCGGTCAACAAGACAATGGCTACGCCAGCATGACGTCACACTGTTGGACTGGCCGCCAAAATCGCCTGATGCGAATCCAATCGAGAACTTGTGGCATGAAGTCAAAACTGCTGCCAACCGTCGAGAACCGAGAACTGCAGCTGAGCTCTGGAATGCTCTACAAGAGGCGTGGCAGCAGATTCCAGCCGCTCGTGTCCAGAACTTGGCAGAAAGTGTTCCGCGACGTCTGGACGCAATCAGGAGGGCGAGAGGCGGGAACACTCGGTACTGAGGAACTGGTGAAGGGCTTCAATTTTCCTTCGCGTTATTAAAACCGGCTTTTTTAAAAGCCACTAAACAAAATCAGAGAGTCTAACTAACTTACGACGCTTACGCAGGCATGACGTCATACACTTTTAGCTCTCGTTTTCCGCAATGCGAAACGTGAAATAACAATTTAGGGTCTACAGTATTCTCAAGAAACCTAACAATCAACGCGGTAACCATTAGGTTCTTAACAATATTGATAGTTGTGACCTAATTATTGTGTTACTACATACCCACAGCGGGGTGTCCCTATAATTTTGTCCAAGTCTGTAGATCTAGACCGAAAGTCAAGTGATCCAACTAGACGATTCTAGACCTTGTTTTGTGGCGAGTGTCGAGTCTAGTGAATGTCGTTCCTCGATGTCTAGTTGTACTGCAGTCAGGCTGTGTAATTACAGTGTTTGCGTAGCGAGGACTGCAGGAGAAGTTGCAGCTTATTTTGGAAATTTCTATTTTCGCAGATCTGTAGCTGTGCTCGGTGCATTCGAGCTGTAGCAGAAAATTAAGGGTGCAGACACACGACAGCCAGGACTGATATCTAGGTCGAAAAAAGCGGACAAAAAACATCACCTGAATGAACGTAGAAGCTGTTCGCCATCATTGCGCGCGACTCTAAGAGTTCGATATTCTAAACACATCCGTCTTCGGTTTCGCATGCGTGCAAGCATTTCGAGGTAATTTCTGCGCTCATGCATGCGAGGGAAGACAACGTGGGCCCCGGGCGCGCAAGAGGGCTGGCTACCGAGGCCATCCCGGATATGCGGGCCTTGGGTAGAAACGCGGGGTTTGCGCATGCCTGATCCCTAATGGGCAGCAGGTCAAGCTGACTGAAACTCAGAAAGGTGAGTGTCTGAACTTGATTTGTTGCGTCATTGTTGTCTCGTCGTTATGAGACGTACCAGAAGGTTAGTCAGATGTGTTCGGAACGTCGAGCAATTGTTATTTATGTAGTGGTTGCAGTTGGTAGCTAGCGCTCTCAGCTAGGACTAGCCTATCTACCTATAGTAGGTCTACCACTTGCAGCTGAAGTCCTATGCCGATATTAGGAATTTTATAGGTAGACGAATTGATCGGACGCTAGCTTTGGCTGCTAGCGTAGCCTGTCTACTCGGTCAATGCGGCCAATGATACTAAACTATATTTAATTATTAATTAATAATTTAACGTATCTGTTTCCTGTTTGCCCGCCGTCTTCCTGTCTGTCTGTCTGTCTGCCTGTCTGTCTATCTGTCTGTCTGTCTATCTGTCTGTCTGTGGACATGTGTTCAGCCACATCACTTTTACAGTTGGATTCAAAGTATGAAAATCTCTCTGCTTGCCTGTCTCTTTTTCTGTCTGTCCTATGTCAAGGTGTGCACGTGGAGCTGGTTCATGCATGCGTGGTTGCAAGCGACGCCTTCAACACCAAAGTTTGTCATGAAACCTTCAAAATTTCAGCTGACTTTGTTCTTGAGATAGGGTATTTTTCCGTTTTCACAAGTCATCACACAGTGTGCACGCCTGGGAAGCAAGTGTGACTGAACATGGTTATCTTAGATACTAACGTGTAAATATGGTGGGGACCAGTATGGAGGCGTAATACTATTGTGCCAACTTTGAAACCACCCAGATATTGCTGCGTATAATCGCAGTGACATTCTACAAGTACATCTTTAGCATCAGGATATGCAGCTGAGGTGAGAGAAAAGAGAAGGTCTAGAAATATGAGCAACATTAATCATAGTCAGAAACTAGCTCTAACAACCTGTATAAATTACTAGTTGGTGTTTGAACCTTTTGGTTTTGGGATACCAAGGTGGAAGAAAGTCTAGACAGAATAGCCAAGAAGTTAAACAGTGGCGAAGCGTAGGCTCTAGAAATGGTGGCTACAAGACACGCCCACTCTATATACACGCCCACTTTGTTGGCTTCTAATTGACTGATATGGTAGAATCCGTGGCAGACCCAGACTGGAAAAAAGGTAGTGGTGTATACAGCTTTGGTCCTTTCGCGTATTTACAGTCTCACAATTTTATGACCACGCCTACAAATGATGGGCTATGGCCCCGTGTAGCGTGCTGAGATTGTCACCGATCTGAGATTGTATTTTATAGTCTGCGCATGCTCAGCAACTATTTGCGCGCGTAAGTCTACATCGGGCGTGCAGAGATTGTTCACACATTTAGGTATTATTATATTGAGGTTTTTAGTTTCTTGGATAGACAATAGCTGTGTCTACTCACTTGTGAAGACCATGGATAGATGATCTGAAGCAAAATACAATTGCAGCTAGGGAAGCCAGACTTTGTCATGTCTCTGCAGAGAGATGCCAGAATCTTGTAACTTATCTCCTGACACAGAGCTTTCCACCAGGGTTATCAAAGAGTGAAATTAGAAACATCAACAACCAGGCCAAGAGACACCTTTGGGATATCAAAAATAGGAGAGATTTATTTGTACGAATGTGCATGTATAGTTATTATGTCTAATTATATTTCCAATTGTATAAACTTGTATATAATTGATAAATAAAAAAATTTTATAGTAAAATTATATATACCGTACTGACACAATTAATACCCCATCCCCATGGTTGCTGTGTGTGTGCGTGTGTGTGTGTGTGTGTGTGTGTGTGTGTGTGTGTGCACGTGTGTGTGTGTGTGTGTGTGTGTGTGTGTGTGTGTGCACGTGTGTGTGTGTGTGTGTGCACGTGTGTGTGTGTGTGTGTGTGTGTGTGTGTTATGTTGTCCCTATGAGGGAACTACACCAGATTTGGTGTGATAATAATATATCCATTGTGTGTGTGTGTGTGTGTGTGTGTGTGTGTGTGTGTGTGTGTGTGTGTGTGTGTGTGTGTGTGTGTGTTTTATGTTGTCCCTATGAGGGAACTACATTAGATTTGGTGTGATAAAATAAATTATTATTATGATATTCATTGTGTGTGTGTGTGTGTGTGTGTGTGTGTGTGCGTGCGCATGTGTCTATGCGTGCACGTGGACGTGTGTGTGTGATTATTTTCTCAACAACTTCAGGAGATTTCTGCAGTGTTTGAAGTGTCAACACCCTACTATTCTACGTGGTTTACGACTAACTATATTATGCAGATAGTAGATTCTCATAGTAGCATCTCTTTTTCATTTCTTGCTTCTTGTATTCTGTTGCAGTGTAGTTATGTTAATTTAACTTGTAAACACTTGGAGTTATGTTGGAGATCCACAGGGATCTTTAAAGAGGGCCATCTGACTCTTGCATTTCAAATCCAAAATTGAATACCCAAATGTAGGTCTATTATTTGGATTTGTGTACCAATGCCATAGTTTTTACAATAATGAAATTCACAAGTGCTAAGTGCTAACTGCAAACTCTTCTGAATCGTATTGAGTCAGGTACGTTCTTACTACAAATAAATTTACAGCTTTTGACTCATCAGTGTAGCTGTGTGTAATCTCTCTGTTTATCTATACCATTTATTGACAGAAAGAACAGCAAACTTATAAATGTGATTGCAGTTGTCAGTTGTTGTGTTTGTGTGTTTGCATGCATACTCTTGGACATGTAATTTTTTGCAGAACCAGAGCAACAAAGAAACATAAACTAAATGTTGCAAAGAAGTTGTCGAAGAAGGGAAAAGAGATAACTGAAAATGTTCACGTATTGCCAAAGGTGTCATCAGCATGTGAGAAGAAGGCTAATCTAGTGAGACGCATTGCTTGCCCATTGTCATCATCAAAAAGAATGAGTGACATTACTAATACGCCAGTGCAAGCATCAGCAAGGGAAGAAAAGGCTACAAGAAGAGGTAAGGAGACCACAATTATCTAGCTGTGGCAATCCAATAATGTCTCGTAATGGTTTAAAGAAGGCACAAATAGTTAGTGATGGAATGTAGTCAGTGCAAACTTTAGGAATGTTACTCTTTTGCAGCCAATGAACAGTGACACAACAGCAAAAATGTGCAATTTATATCAGATATGAAGGTCACATTAGCTATGCCACAGTGCACAACTTTTGTAGAGGTCTGTGTATCAATTTCTAAATTAAGTCGTATGTTTTGTTGTACTTGCATCACTGACACCTGCAGAACCGAGTTGTTTACCATAAATCAAGTACAGTACATGTTACAGACTGTATCTGATTCGATTGCATCACTGCTATTACAGAGTAGTTATGTTTATTACTTAGAACATCATTGATCATGTTTATAAACTGCTTATTGCCCACAGCTCATGAATGGTTTAATGGGATGTACAAATTTGTAAACTAAAGGCCAGTTCACAATACCTATTTACCCAACATAGTGTATTGTAACGTATCATAACGTTAGACTTGACCCAGTCTCGCTTTGCCCTTGTCATTTCCACTTCTCAATCGTATGACAAGGATGGGCAAGATTGGGCCCACTCTTGCATAACTTAGTATGCACAGAATGCAATTGGTCAATGGCAGTCAATCTACATTTTAGTTTCTCCCCCCCCCCCCCCCCAACCACAGACATATCTCTTTTTGGGTATTATCTTAATTTGGCTACAAGGTTCTATGCTTTTGCAACAGTCGTATTGCAAGCAAGAATAGCTTTGTAGTGGCTTTGATTTCTTGACTAATTATGTCATGTCATCAAGTGTGTGTGTGTGTGTGTGTGTGTGTGTGTGTGTGTGTGTGTGTGTGTGTGTGTGTGTGTGTGTGTGTGTGTGTGTGTGTGTGTGTTGTAGCTCAGTTGGTTATAGAGTCATCCAATAGATTGTGTACATCCGGGACCTAGCTTGCAGGGTTGCAAGTTCAATTGACAGTGATGGCGAGCTATGGCATAATTTCCTTGGGCAAGAAACTCACACACACAATTGCCTCTCTCGACTGAGGAGTATAGATGAGTACCTGGTCTTTAACTGGGGACTAAGCGGCCATTGGCTGTGACATGACATAAGCTACTGGGGTCCAGGTGAGACTTCGGGTGCTCATGCCTCAGTTGGCTTCACAGGCCGGTGCTCCTGTGAGTGTCTGGTTTGGCTCCAGGAGATTGCTAGCGCAGGCATAAAGTTCTCCTGAGTAGCGCACTGGAGCCCAGCTGTTAGCTGGGGGCGTAACCCGTGTAGTTTAGTTGTGTGTGTGTGTGTGTGTGTGTGTGTGTGTGTGTGTGTGTGTGTGCACGCGTGCACGTGTGTGTGTCTGTCTGTGTGTGTGTGGGGGGGGGAGGGGGGAGTGGTGTGTGGTGGAGCAGATGTTAGAGCGTTGGTGATGACATCCAGGATCTTGTATTCCGTGATGAGGGTTGAAGGTTCGATCCTGGTGGAGGCGACACTGTCGCAGTTTCCTTGAGCAAGGAACTCACCCACACTTGCTTCTCTCGACTCAGGAGTATAAATGAGTACCTGGTCATTGACAGGGTTGGACAAGACCGCTGGCTTGGCAGTAACATCATGCAGCAGACGGATACGTGTGGGCCTTGGTGTCCAGTCCCAGAGCTGCGCCATTGTCAGTGCCCCTGGATGACTCTGGCCAAGCTCCAGGTGGATTGTAGCGTTGGCCCCAAGACTCCACGTAGCGCATGGAGGCCCTGTCTCTAGAGGCAGGGGAGCTATCTCTGCAACTGACCTCAAGGTCGATGTCGAAAGACGTTGAGGGCTTAAAATTTGTCCATTGTCCATTGTGTGTGTGTGTGTGTGTGTGTGTGTGTGTGTGTGTGTGTGTGTGTGCGTGCGTGCATGTGTGTGTGTGTGCATGTGTGCGTGCGTATGTTTCCGAATGTATGATGGCTGCACATGGACTACGTTGGACTACGTGACAGTCCTTGTTATGCTTGATATTCGCGTTCCATCTCACTTCTGTAACTTTTATTTGACATTGTTTCATCAGTTTACACCAGGAGTCTTTAGAAGTCCACACACCAAGCAACATGAGGCGCCATGCAGCAACATGTCTTCTGTACTCATGCGGAGCACCCCCAGTGGACTCTTTTTGCTGTGCAACAGTGAGTGCTTGTAAGTTTTTTTGCGACATTTCCATACCAGTCACTGTCAAGCTGGTTGGGGAAAGCTGTACATTGCACGGAGAATCCAGTGGAAGACGAAAGCAAGGACAATGCAACAAGACCAAAAGCAGTGATGACAAAACAGGGACATTAGCATCGTCGAAGTCTCAACATCATAGTGAGATCAGAGATCAAGTGGGCCTAGTCTGCACTTTGCATCTTTTATCTTAAACACTTGACATTTGTAGTATTGTTTGGCTCTTTTTGCTGGATGCCATCATCTTTATAGATGGGCGGTGGATGGTGTGTGTGTGTGTGTGTGTGTGTGTGTGTGTGTGTGTGTGTGTGTGTGTGTGTGTGTGTGTGTGTGTGCATGCGTGTGTGTGTGTGTGTGTGTGTGTGTGTGTGTGTGTGTGTGTGTGTGCCAGAAATGATAAAAGTTGCTTGTGCTGATAATTTTCATGACTCAACTAGTCGATTTAGTTTACTCAGTGTGGAAAGAGAGGATCTGTTTCTAAAGATTGTGCAAATTTTGTGCTGGTCCCTATTTCAAAGAAAGGCAACCTCACAAGCTGTGACACTTGGAGAGGCATTGCTTTGCTGGACATGGTTGGAAACATTGTAGCCTCCATCACCGAACAAGATCACAAAAATCTTGCTGAGGAAGTACTACCAGAGTCACAATGTGGTTTCAGGAGCTCCAGGAGCTGCACAGGTATGATTTCACAGTGCATCAACTTCTTGAAGAGTCCTGGAAACATAACGCAAACACCTTCTTTAGCTTTGTAGATTTAAAAAGGCTTATGACACTGTTCCACGCTCTGCCATGTGGTTAACATTAAAGAAACTTGGAGTTCCAGACCACACCATCGACATCATCAGATCATTCCATGATGGAAATGACGGCTCAGATCAACTGAATGGAACCTTGCTTGAGCCAATTAGTGTTGGTAACAGACTACAGCAAGACTGCTGCATGGTTTCTGTGCTATTTAATCTATATGCATATCTTGTAATGGAACGCTAGATTACAAGAGTACAGGATCCTAGTGTAAGTGTAAATGATCAAGTATGACAGAAAGCTTTTTTGGAGATACACACGCAATTCTGTTGAAATGCTGCTAACTGACTGTCAATATGCAGATGATGCTGCCCTGCTGTCAACAACTAGATCAGGGGCTATGAGAGCGGTGACTGAATATTTGAAGGCAAGTCAAGGTTTTGGTTCATCACTGGGTATTTTGAAACTAAGGTGATGCATGCAGGAGGGGAGGTATGTTCCAAAGATTGCACTCCCATACAAAGTGAGCATGGTAACATTGAATATGTGCGAAATTTCACGTATCTTGGATCCACAATTGAAGCTTCAGGGAGATTAGACTTGGATATTGATTGCAGAATTACAAAAGCATCTAAATCATTTGGAGCTTTGCATAAGTTGTGTTTAAGGATAAAAATCTGACTATATTGACAAAACGCAAAAAAATGCTTGTGTGTGCTCTTTGTACTATTATATGGCTCTGAAACGTGGACCTCTTTGAAGAAACATCTTCAGAAATTGAACTCTTATCGTAGATGCCTTTGGTCATGTCTTCAGATCTCTATCACAACACAGTGGGAAAATCATATCTCAAAAAGACAACGCTGGATCTTGACACTATATCAAGAGCTACTTGGAGAGAGCATTGCCATGCCTGCCTGGAGTCTAGTCAATTGTCATCTGGCAATGTTGATTTACAAACTGTTGCCTGTCGTGACTGCCTCAGATGTTTCAGACTCATCAGTGATTTGAAGAGACACAAGTTCATTGCTGCAAGACATAAACCTAAACATCAGCAAACTGGAGCCATTGAATGCCAGACCTGTAAGAGATATTTTAGAAGAAAAGGAGGCTATTCAGTACACATATGCATCGATATGCATAGGTGACTTTTTGTGACTTTGTCTTTGTCCCCACTGAAGGGGTAGTGTCCATTCAGATGGAAGCAATACAGGAGGAGGAGGAGGTTTGTGTGTGCATGTGTGTGTGTGTGTGTGTGTGTGTGTGTGTGTGTGTGTGTGTGTGTGTGTGTGTGTGTGTGTGTGTGTGTGTGTGTGCGTGCATGCGTGTGGGTGGGCGGGCGGGCGGGCGTGCATGCATGCGTGTGTGTGTGTGTGTGTGTGTGTGTGTGTGTGTGTGTGTGTGTGTGTGTGTGTGTGACCTTTTAAGTGACTAGAAATGCCTATAGAGCAAAGCGGAGACCTTCGTCGTTGTGTGACCCCTGTATCTGCTCTACCGCTAAATCTTAAGAGTTAGAAAGTATTTCTGTTGGTATAAGATTGTGTTTTCTTGTATTGCAATTAGTGTAGTTGTCATACTAGTGGTCTAGGTATTTATTGTTGATTGTATAGCAACTTGTATGTCGTTGTTGTCAATGGATCTAACAATGCTAGCAGATCAACAGCCTGTAACACCAAGTATACTGCATAAGATTCGAGTAAGCTAAGTCAAAGTGTTGATGACATAGTAGTAAGTTACATGATTTATTCTGTAGGCTTGTCACTCATCTACTCCTTCATCTAGTGCCAGAAGTATTGTTCTTTGCCAAAAGTTTAAGGATGGAACGAGTGCTGTCCAATCACATCTGAGTTTGTTTAGTCTCAAAAAGTCAAAGTCAGGTGATGTGACTGGATCAGAGATAGCTTATAAGGTATACATCTGTAGCTATGTACGGCAAGCGCTAGACATATAATGCTGTACTGTTTTTGTCAATCTCTATTGTTTTTTGGGAGTCTGCTCATTTGTCTTTGTTTGTTTCTCTGTTTGTCTGTCTATCTGTCATACATACTAATACATCAAAATACACACCAGCCATGTGTACATACAATGAGGTGGTAAACAAAATAGTTATTAAAACCACATCCAAGCATGTCAAATGGTCGGTCTACGTGCGTGCACACACACACACACACACACACACACACACACACACACACACACACACACACACTCACACTCACAACTACAAGCACATACGCTCGTACCTCTGAAGCGAGTAAAATACTGCTTTATTTACTAGTTATAAATCTAACTGCTTCATCTAGCTTTGGCACTTCGTACAATCCGTGTTCAAAGTTTGGCGACCACAGGCGTAATTTTAGGGCAAGGACTTGCAAAGGCTTTTTCTAGATTGTTTGGGAGACTAGCTTATGACTAAAATAGCTTCCTGTTGATTGAAACAGGTACAACTAAAAATAAAATTGAATAGATCAAATTGGTATTGCTTCATTCAATCTGCACTAGTCGAAACATTCGTAGACCATTTCTTATGTCACGTCACAATTCTAGTAGACCAAACTGTTGGCAGTGTTGCTATCAAACTGACTGCACTTAGGTGGACACTATATAGCTGGCTCTCTTCTTGATTGATTCTTTAGCTATACATTGTATTTCAAGCAAGAATTTCTAGATTTTGCACATACAATGCAAGCAACTGCAACTACTAACAAGCTGGATTCATCTAACCTTAACATTGATCAAATGACATTCAACGGAAGATTGAGTTAAAATGCTGATTGGATCTATAGTATATCTTGTTTTTAAGAAACTGTGTATGGTATAGTAAATTGCTTAATACTGCAATGCAAAGGGATCATAAAGAAAGTTTCTGAACTAACTTGCTGATGATTGTGCATGGCTTGTACGTGCATTCCTAATAGTACTTTGGTAGTATGTGATTATGATTCATTGCGAATATGCTTTTCATGGCTTTGGCTGATGCTGTTGGCATATTGCCTTATGCCTGACTACCATCCAGTTTGTCCTTGCAAATTGTTTATCGATTTAACTTCTCTTTGATCTGTTAGATGGGCTGCTGCTTCATCTCTCATTCGTTGGCCATTGAGTCCTGCACATACCATAAAAAAGAAAGTTAGTGGCAGTTTAAATTTAGGTGTATTCAATCATGACACTAGGGCACCTAAACTTAATAGCACTGAAATTTTTATGTGTAAACATTGTATTTAGCAAATTAAAGATTAATATGTGTTTATGTGGGTGAATAGCAAATGTGCACGTATCGAGTGCTTGCAGTGACTATGTCAAGGATTTGAAAAACTGTAACTATTAGAAAATGGCAAAGCATGTTTAGGGTCTGGTCACACTGTGTCTTCATCTGTGTTTGCATTTGTCTTCCATGTGCTTTTACTGAAAATGCAGACAAAGGCATATCTGCAAGCATCTGAAGCATGTCTTACGGCTTGTTCTGTTGTCTATGCTCGTTCTGTTTTCAATTAATGGTAATCATTGACTTTTCTCTCTAAACTGTGCTCAATGCTAGGCTAATCATTCTGCAAATTTACTAATTATCAGATGTCATCAACACGGTAGTCAGTGGTGCCTGCCTCCACATCTACGTGCTGCTATTGCAAGACAGCCATAACAACTGTCAGTGACAACAGATGAGACAAGCTAAGCGCATGCATAATGTGACTGCAAATGCAGTTGCCGACACAGTATGACCAGGCTCTTAGCATAGTAGACATGTTTGTATGTGTTTCTTTTTTGCACCTACTATTTAGTCAAAAGCGTGCTAGAACCAGTTTGTGCAGGAAATCTTGGAGATAGCCATTATGTATGTATGTATAGCACATGGTTGCTAAGCATTACTTGTACTTTGCTTCTTGGTGTGTCATTTGGAATCTGCCCAATTACATGCCATGAAACACCCTCTTGAGACATATATATATATATATATATATATATAATATTTGTATATAATACAGATAGCACATATCCGCTGAAAGCACAAAGAGTTTAAGTCGCAATATCGCAATAACTAGGTAGATAGTCAACAATCACGATGTCCAATCTGTCACTAATCATTCTTGAGTTATACTGCCACAAACGAACAGATAACTGTTCATGAAATTGCCTGGAAGCTTGGCTCAGAGACAAGCCAGATGATAGAAGAGACTTCTTTACGATTGATCTCAACATCTCCAGACTATGTGCAACCCACACTCCGTATGATTTCACCACAAGAGGGTAGAATAAACAGCTATAACTTGAAACGTTAGCACGATGGCATTCATCTTTGTCCACTTCCCCAACCTCAGCAGCAGCACCAGCTTTTATGGTCTCATTAATAAGGTGAGGGAGTGAACGAATTTCTCACGGAAATGTTGAAATAGGAAGCCTTGCCTAGGGAAAAGTTGGGATGGAAACGTCTCCTGGTCTTGTCATAGAATGAGAGGAACAGCATTGTTCTCGATGTACATTGGAGTTGTCTAAGAGCAACCAGTGGAAGACGACATCACATAAGGCATCATGCCGCTTAATCCGAAGAGGACCACAGCCAAGACCATGGTCACCAAATATATATATATATATATATATATATATATATATATATATATATATATATATATATATATGTATATATATATATATATATTTATACGTATATATATGTATATATATATATATATATTTTTAATTTTAAATTTTAAATTTTTTTAAACTATATTTAAAGAATCCATGTCATAGCTAAACAAAGCTAACTTATCTACTATCAATTTAGCATTGTACTGCCAAAGCTTACATGACAACTGTTCGTGTAAATTACATAAAGTTCTACTAAAAGTCAATCCGTTGAACAGAGATGTTTTCTTCGCAATGGATTTCAGAACCTCCAGGCTGTGCATTGACAATGTATATATATATATATATATATATATATATATATATATATATATATATATATATATATATATATATATATATATATATATACATAGTCTGTGTCTGTATTCTTTCTGTGTGGTGCAAGCTGTAATTACTGACCATAAATTGACATGTCTTTGGATTGTTGGTTGCTTGTTGTGTCAGGGCATGAGTCTGAAAGGCAAACAAATTTGTCCTAAATCCACAAGTTCACCAGTATGTGGACAAGGAGTAAGTTGCACTATTCATATTGTATTTCAGGCACTAGTAGGGTTGTTTGTTAGGGGCTAGTTGTGGATGGAATGGAAGAGATTACAATATCTCCTGTAGCTATTTATTACAACTTGTTACTGAAAGGTTTGTTATAATGCCAAAGGTTTTTCTTTCATTCACACAGATTTTGAGTGATCCCAAAGCGGAGAAGGAAACTATCCAAATCTCAATTTCTCCTTTATTGAAACAGCAGGTGAGTAATTGACAATGTGCGTGGAGTGAATAATTAAGGGACATTGCAATTTCATTGCCTTGATGTGCAAGTTTGTCATGTATCGTTATACTGGTGCATTTATTTTAACAGTTATGTAAGAGTCAATTATAGGAACAGCTTGCAAGTGTCTGTACTTTTATCATACCTGCACAACTAGGTGTCATGGGGAGGAAATTCTGTGTCTGCTATAAGACCAGAGTCGCTAAAATTTTATGCTTGGATATTTAGACATGAAACCAGTTCAACCGACTGAAATAAATACGATCATGATCATAACTGAACTGGACTGGCAAATCTAATGGCTAGTTTGCAATGTGATGCTGATGACACTGGTGAGAACGCTGGTGAAGACACAGAGTAGGTGTCAAAATGCTGATGCTGATGCAGTACCGTGTATAATATCATTTGATGAGAGTCAGCGACGAGCCACTATACACATGCTCATCACCTTTGTTTACCATGAAGTCTGTGATATGGTTTTCTTTTCCTCCCTCACGAACTTGTCGCGAAGGCGCATATTATTTGGCAGTCTGCTCCTGGGAGCCCGGTTTCTTCTGATACCTTTTTCGAAGCATTTTCTTTGCACCTCGCATCTTTGTGCTCCTGTGACTTGATCTGCTGCAAGCCATCGTACCTATATACACTTTCGATAAGTTTCTCTTCCACAGTTTACTTCCAGATATTTGACTCCTGGATTTGATATTTGATTTGTCGATAAATAGTATGTTCTTTTAGTAAACTCTGAACACTTCTGGTTTGGACGCTGGAGTTGAACTTAATTAATCAACTTGAGTGTCGGCAACTTCTGTAAAACAAATACTATTACTTGTGTTTTTCCAAGACACACAGTAGAACATAAGTTGTAAGGTGGTGTATGACTAACAACCCAAAATAGCCAAAGCAATACTAACACAGAAGTAGTAGTCGGAGAAGCGACTATACACGAACGCGTGTATACCTTTTGTACTGTGGTAGCTAATTAGTACCGTCTACTGTAGTCATCTTAACCTATCCTGATGGCATGTCCTTTTGTACTTGATTTCATACCTGTAACCTGCCAAGGTGATAACCCACCGTTGTAACCTCGCTGCTGCAATAGGTGGTATGCCTGTTTTTGAACCAAAGATAGACACTAATGGCTTATGATCAGTCATCAGTTGAAATGGTCTGCCATAGAGAAATGAGTGGAATTTCTTCACTCCAAAAATAATAGCTAGACCCTCCTTCTCAATTTGAGAATAGTCTTTCTCTCAGCTGGTTAATTTTTGGGAAGCATAGGCTATGGGTTTTTCTTTACTATTCGGCAACACATGTGAAATCACTGCTCCCAATCCAAACAATGAAGCATCGCAAGCTAAGGTAACAAGTAAACTTGCATTAGAATGCACCAAAACTTCAGCTGACATCAAACAATCTTTCAGTTGTTGAAAGGCTTGCTTACATTCCCTAGGCCAGTTCCACAAAACTTCTTTCCTCAATAATTGGTTGAGGGGTAACAAATGTTAGCCAATTTGGGAATGAACCTCCCATAGTAGTTAACTAGCCCAAGGAACGAACGCAATTCAACTACATTTCTAGGAGTAGGTGCTTTCTGGACTGCCTCCACTTTGGCCTGAGAGGTACTCAGTCCTTCATGAGAGATCCTAAACCCCAGATACTCTACTGATGATTCCAAAAACTTGCATTTTGAACTATTCAATTGTAGCCCACTCTCTTGTAATCTCTTCATCACCTCTTGTAAGCTCTTGTAGTGTTTCTGATCGTTTTGACTAATGATCAAAATATCATCTAAATAGCAAACTACTCCTGGTACACCTTGAAGAATCTGTTCCATAACTCTCTGAAAAATAGCAGGAGCACTAGCCACCCCGAATGGTATTCGTGTGTACCGATATAAACCTCGGTGAGTGTTTATAGTCACGTAATCTTTTGACTTTTTATCAAGACAAAGCTGTTGATAGGCACAAGCTAGATCAAGCTTACTAAACTTTTGACCGCTTGATAATACGCTAAACAAATCTTCCGGTTTAGGCAAAGGATATTGATCTACCACTAATGAAGGGTTAATAGTCACTTTAAAATCTCCACAGATCTTTACAGAATGATCTGCCTTTGGTACTGGTACTATAGGACTTGCCCATGCACTGCTCTATACCCTCTCAAGTCATCTTCAATAGCTTGTTGTAAGGCATAAGGCACGCTTCTGGCCTTGTATAGTTTTGGTGTTGCCTCTGGATCTACTACCAATCTTGCTGTAAAACCCTTCAATTCTCCAATGTCTGGTTTAAATTGCTCATCACATTTGGCCAGCAAATCCTCTAGATTAGTTGGACCAGACAATTGCACTTGGGACCGATCCACTTTTAATGCATTAAGCCAAGTGTGACCCAATAAGGTAGGACCCTGCCCTTTCGTCACCAATATGGGCAAATTAACATTCTGCCTATTATGTTCCACATGCACTTCTACTTCACCCAGAATAGGGATGTTCTCACCAGTAACAGTCTTTAGCACCTTGGATGTTGTCTTGAGTGGAATGCCTCCAAGCTTTTTCTTCCACCCCTCCTCTGACGTGATTGTGACAACCGATCCTGTGTTGATTTCCATTGAAAATGGCTCACCTTGTACCTGTAGCACAATTGACCAGCTTGGACTTGCTCTAGAATTGATAGAGTAGAAAGTATTACTAATTACATATTCTAAACAATCAGTTCACCCTTGTACCAGCTTCCGGATTTCAAACAAAGGTGGGAACAGAGCTGGCAGTTTCCAGCTTAACCGCTGTCTTGGCTTGCTGTAAACAAATACAAGTTTAGAGAAAGGCACTAAAGAACCTTCAATATTCTTGTAATGATGAAGCTAATGCTTGTGATTTTGATGACTAGGAGAAATTTGTTAGTGTAGAGATTTAGAACATGCCAATGCCAGACATTTTACCTAAACTTTCTTCCATGTTTGATGTCTGTATCCATCATATGGTCTTAGGCTTTGTGTCATTGAAAAGCATTTAGAGTGTACAGTACTATTCAACACTTCTCAATGTACTTCAAATTTTATATAGATGTGATTATAATCTTATCCAATTCACATTATGTACTCTTGAACTTGAATTTAATGTACAATGCAACATTTATCAAACCCCTATATTGTGTGTAGGTAATCTCCTAATAAAGAATATGCAGGCTTCCGTGCATGTTTATAACACATGCTACTGTACTACACAGTAGAACTTGGTGTAACATTAATTTGGTATACGTATTGGTTGACTCATCTGGGACTAATAAAAATATATAAATTTGCATAGACATTTCCAGTAGTATTGTCCGGTCATGTCCGGCCAAATTTCGTTATAGCCTGACATTTTGTCCGGTCATTTGCAAATTCTTATTGTGGACACTGCATGCACACACACACACACCCCACACACACACACACACACACACACACACACACACACACACACACACACACACACACACACCTGAAACCTGACACACAGCCGTCAGCACTGACGATGCTGTTTCATCAATAGCGATGAGATTAAGCAGAAATGTATGAAAACCTCACACCGTCACACTTGTGTCTTGATCTCCTGGTCTTCTGAAACGTCTTTACAGTTTAAACAAACGATTTGTTTTTTCTGTCATAAATCAATGGATTTCTTTCACTCTCTCGTTTATCCTTTCCTCCTGTAACCTAATAGCTATTCTTCTGAGTATGCTTGTTGTGCAGACGTTGAACCATGTCTTTCTGTCTTGAGTTATACTGAGCACACGCATGTCTTTAGTTACTCTCTCTGTCTTTCCATAGCAGTTTCAAACCATGAAAAGGTCTTATTCTAGGAATTTCGACCAAAAGAACACACTAGGGCATTCTGCTATTTACCATGCAACCAATGTGTTCGAGCCACCTCAAATACCTAAGGATTACTTCCTCTTCTATCGACTCCTTCATACCAAGCTTTCCCGTAATTGTAAAGATGTGATGCAGTAGTCATTCATTTGTTGAATACGTGTTATACCAAAAATTGCTCTCAAACGTTGATTGTAGAAGGTTTCAAGCTTCTGAGACAATGAACGCTTTGTAGTCCAAGTTTCAGCACTATACAAGAGTGCCAATTACAGACAGTAATTTCTTTTAAAATAGTTATTCTCCAAATATTGTCCACCTGCTGCTATATAGTTTCAACATCACAGTCAACAGATCCATCACAATGCACAACAGACCTAAGATATCTAAACTGGTTTACAATCTCTAACTCTGTTCCACCCAAACGAAGTGTTTAATTAACATGTTGGTGTTTTATACCCCGTTTACACTGGCAGTCGAGAACGGTTCTCGAGTTCTAGAATAGTTCCCAGTAGCAGTGTAAACGCTCTGTTCCTGTGGCGTTCTGTTCCGGAGCAGAAACCAAAGAAGAGTGGTTCCAGAACCATTCCAGAATAGTGACAGGTGCAGTGTAAACTCTCCCGCACCCCAGAACAGTACTGACGCAAATGCAATTCTTCTTGTAGTTTCCCGTATATCGCTATGGCGGCGTGGAGTGATGATGAGATGATGAAACTCATCGAATTGTGGGGGGCAGGACTCTATACAACGGCTCTTTGAGTGTAGCCATAGGAACAAAGATGTATACGAAAAAATTGCTAGGGACATGGAGGCTGCTGGCTACACTCGAAGGCAGAAACAAATTTCTTCCAAGCTGAAGAAATTAAAGTATGAATATCGTAGAATAAAGGATACAGTGACTCGAGACATAGTAACGTGCGTTATCTAATCGATCACATGACGACTACAACAAGAAGCGTGCATTACGTCTTTCTCTCCTAAAGGTCTGGGAGTTTGAGGACATCGAGGCGTCAGAACGGCTAAGCTGGATGCAGTGTAAACGGGCACTAGAACAACTCCCAGAACAATTCTCAGAACTGTTCCCAGTGTAAACGAGGTATTAGATTGGTTTCACAACCAATTATCATAACTTTGGTCTCCTGCTCACTGATATTGAGACCCCATTTACAAAATACCTCAAACAGTAGCTCTCTTGAATGCCTGAACTGCTCTTCTGATTTGGCCAAGATAGCGATATCATCTGCAAACTGGAGTTCATTCCATGTTGTTTCATTTAGATTTCTAGATTTAACCAATAAGACGTCCATCCATCTTGTATACATATGTATCTATTCCCTCACACTGTTGACGCCACAACCAAATTGAAAAAACAGGTTGAAAAGTGTAGGAGCCTTAGTGCAGCTTTGTTGTAAACCTTTGATACATAAATTTCACCCTCTAAGACTTCCCTGTTTATTTTTAGAGGACACATGTCTTGTGAAATGATTTTACCAGATTGATGACTACAGGTGGAAACCCATAGTTCTTCAACACACGCCACAAGGCTTCTCTTGGAACACTGTCATAAGCCTTTCTCAAGTCTACAAAGCTATATACAGTTTCTCCTTGTGTTCAGTGGTCTTTTCTATCAATTGGCGAATGCAGAATATCGTATCAGTGCATCCACGATCTTTGCAAAACCCACATTGAGATTCTGCTAATTCCGCATCTGCTACAAGCTGAAGACACTGCTGTAGTACTTGAGCAAAAACCTTCCCAACTACATCCAGTACACTAACGCCTCTCCAGTTATCACACAAACTTAAGTCCCCTTTCTTAGGCACCGGGACCACTACAGCATTCACCTAAGACTTAGGTACCTTTCATCCATTCCACACTGTTTTGAACAAGTCCAAGATGTACTCTTGAAAAGCTACACCTAGATGTTTGACCAATTCCAGAAATAAACCATTTCTTCCTGCAGTTTTAGCACATTTGATGGAAGACAGCATTCACACACACACACACACACACACACACACACACACACACACACACACACACACACACACACACACACACACACACCACACACGCACACATGCACGCCACACACACACACACACACACACACACACACACACACACACACACACACACACACACACACACACACACACACACGCACAAAGCCCATCTTTATGTGAAGAGCTAATGCAGTTGAATTGAGCAAATGGTTGTTGATTTAATTGCACTATAAACATTGCATATGTTAAAACAATTTGAGCAAAGCAAAAATAGGATTGCACAAACATATGCTCAATCAGCTGTCATGAATTGGGTTTGTATTTCAAAAACAGACACAGAGACAGTTGCTAATTAAGTTTCTGGATCTGTGATTTGAACCTTTTGCATGTTTGCAATAATTGGCTTTGGAAACCTAACTGTGATATTGTAGTGTCCGCGCATAGGGCCTACAGGACATTTCTGGTTGTAGATAAAATATCTGGTACCGCACTGCTGTAGTTAAAATTTTAGTTGTTATTGCGCAGTGTTATTCAATAGATCTTAGTATCACCATTACTTTGTGTACGAGTTTACAGATATAGTCTTTATGTTTTAGTAACTGTTCCTACAATGTAGGTGTTTGTGAGAAAGCAGTATAGGTCCAACATTGGGTCAATGACTCATAATTACCTGGGTTGCTGACTGTATGGATGTGATTATTGTGATCATGTGTGAATATGTTCATAGCTGGAAGAAATGCCTGATGACATCCTTGAGGCTGCTCCCAATGAATGGTTTCCTGAAAGAAAACAATCTACCAACCACTTGCCTAGGCATAAGATTCAGCTTCCTAGCCTCGACACACTCCCTCAAGACATTCTTGAGTGTACAGATGATTAATTGTAGATGTTCACAGTGTGCATGTGTTTGCCACTATATTTTTCATGATATTTGTGTAATGTCTGTTACTGTGCTGATCTAATTGCTATGTTAGATTGATAATCAAATTATTTAATGCTATAATTAAGTATGAGACCAGTAGCTTAGTAGTGTTGAAAATAAATGATATTACTTGTCAGGCAACTCTCATTACTGACTAAGCCAGAGGCTACATTCACAGTTAGCTAGCAAAGTGGGAAAGGCTAAATTTTTGGCTATCTAGACTGCAACCAACTGTGGCTGTACATAGAACGCATGTCAAGTCTGTCATAAATAAATTTGTCAATCTTTCACATATTTCAAATAAATGCTGTACATGTGAGAAAGGCCACTACTGCCTTCAAAACGCTCACAAGACTCAACTAGAATGAATCAGTACCTATAGTATTATGCAAAGTGAAGCAATTTTGCTTGCTACTCAGCTGCAAGAGTAGGGATTTGTAGATGACAAGGCAAGCAAGCGTTACCTGGATGATGCAACAAAACAGAAAATGTCAGAGACAGGAAGTTGGGTTTCTAGGAACAGCTCAAAGGAGGCACAGAACTCAGGAATTGACAGATCAACTTGTGCAAAACGTCCAGTTGACATACTACTGTTCATCTGTAACAGTTCTTAACACTATGAAGATGAATGATTACAACACAGAGGAAAATACCATCCACAGTTGTGTGCTGCATCCTAAATATGTGCCATTTATGGTTGTTTCTGTAAATACCGAACTGCATGGTTGTGGAGGGAGAAGTCAAGATAGACATATCAGTGCATTGAGACGTACAGATCATGGATAACAATCATGTGTGTGGATCATCACAGTACTGTACTTCTTGCAAACCCATCCTTAATTTTCCTACTTCTTCCTTTCTCACGAGAAGACACCAAAATGTATGTCTGCTACAGTACTTTCTGGTGTTGCTTATGGAGGACAGCACTGCATGAGCACCTATACCTACTTGCAAATGTCATTACACTAAGATGTATAAGTAAACATCAATGATCAATGAGATTATATCAGTAAGAATCACAGTAGATGTCCAAACATGCATACTGATTCTCTGGTCTACATCTGAAGAGTTACAACTACCGATTTATAATTTATCTGTCAATCTAGACTCTTTTTAAGTTACCACACGGCTCATCCATCAACTTGAAATCATTGCAAATACCATTTAATTCGTGCATTAGACTACAAACGTATCTTCCTGAACAGCTGTTTCAAGGTAGTGAAATTCATATTGCTCATTAGCATTGTTACGGCACACAGTGATCCATAGTCCATTGTGAGGATTAAGCACTGCATCATACACATGTGACAAGGCTCTGTCCACAGATGGACTAAATGTAATACCAAGAGAGTACTTTGGAGTTAACTCATATCGGAGTTCCCAAAAGTGAGCGTTCTTGTTTCTCCATTCTGACCACCGTCTGTTGTTGACACAAGTTTTTGACAGAGCAGACCACTCATGTACTCTAATTGCACTGTCATCATTGTACTGGTAACCAGCACAAACACTGCCATCACATAGAGCCACATAAAAATCACTGTCACGAGTGAGGTTTGACATGTAAAATGTGATGATCACAAGGTAAGTAACCTCTGATGACAGTCTACGAGGAGCAGCAAGTTCCACCTGTACAGAGACCAAACAACAACAATATACCATTTCATATACCCAGATCAAGTGTACCGAGAATTCTGAAACAGCGCCCAGCCAAAAGCTCACCCACTGGTAGAAACTGTTCTCATTTACAGCCCTTGGGCTGCTAACGAGAATCAAGATTGTGGTGTGCGATTCGACGTCGCCGCCGAGAGTTAGTCGATATTCCGAGGCTGTATTAGTAACACACGTTACTATACTACAATGTACGTACAGGTTTGTCAACCAGACAGCGATCTTACACTGTGGATTAAAGAAGGAACCTCTAAAGAAATGCCTGATGAGGGCAGTCAGGTCTGGTCGCACTCCTAAGTTTATAAAGACTTAGTATGCAGGATGCTGCAAGATGTGCCTCACACTTGCCTTCTCTGTGGTGCTCAAGTCAATTTTGACAATTTCTAGAGTTCTCTGTAAACCGCTCGGGCGTTTACTCAGAACAGATTTTCTTCCATAAAACTTCCAATTTTGCATATTGCTGCCCTGGGTGCTGTTTTGGAAATTCTTGGTACAGTCAGTAACTACGTGTATGTAGGCACTCTTCACATGCTACATGTATGAGTTAATATATGATTAGGGTGCTATATGGCTTATAGCAGCATGAAGGATGAGGTTATCGCGCAAGGCAAGCTGAGGTCTATAACCCCGCCCTGAGTGCTTCTAAAAGCCATATATATATATATATATATATATATATATATATATATATATATATATATATATATATATATATATAGCACTGCAATACAAGAAATTTATACCATGATCATGTGACGTAAGGGTGGAATAAGTTACTTCCAGTTAATACCACACCCTCTCTTATACCATGATCATGTGATGTGCAACCAGTCACGAGCATGTATTTAGATGATGTACATGACGTATTATATGGGCAGTGTACAATAAGTTACTTTCAGTTAATATCACACTCTCAAATATCACACATCAGGTGACCAAAGTCTAA
>CAXXBX010000213.1:0-17400 GCA_964274945.1 Dehalococcoidia bacterium
ATTTACTGTTAGTTGTTATCTGTACTGTTAGTTATCTGTATTGCTAGCTTTTATCTGTACTGTTAGTTGTTATCTGTACTGTTAGTTGTTATCTGTTTCTGTTAGTTGTTATCTGTACTGTTAGTTGTTATCTGTACTGTTAGTTGTTATCTGTACTGTTAGTTGTTATCTGTACTGTTAGTTGTTATCTGTTTCTGTTAGTTGTTATCTGTACTGTTAGTTGTTTTCTGTACTGTTAGTTGTTCACTGTTTCTGTTAGTTGTTATCTGTACTAGCTGTTAGTTGTGATCTGTACAGTTAGTTTTTATCTGTACTATTAGTTGTTATCTGTACTGTTAGTTGTTATCTGTTTCTCTTAATTATCTGTACTGTTAGTTGTTATGTTTACTATTAGTTGTTATCTGTTTCTGTTAGTTGTTATTTGTATTGTTAGTTGTGATCTGTACAGTTAGTTTTTATCTGTACTATTAGTTGTTATCTGTACTGTTAGTTGTTATCTGTTTCTCTTAATTATCTGTACTGTTAGTTGTTATGTTTACTATTAGTTGTTATCTGTTTCTGTTAGTTGTTATCTGTTTCTGTTAGTTGTTATCTCTGCTGTTAGTTATTCATTGTTATCCATCATGAAAATGTGACATCACTGGGAACCACTAGCTCTAACAGAGTCAGTCCATATCACCTGGCCATGGCAACTACGACGACAAGTGGACTAGTAGCTATGGCTCAATCTCAAAATTACTCAATGACAAGACACCAAATGGAGCAACAAGAAAGTAGTTCACAAAACGTCTTTACAGGAAGACTGCCTGGCCCGAGAACCCCAGTGTATGTCCCACTTCTAACTCTCCAGTGGCCAAATGCTCCAACACTAATTTCACCTCGCTTTAACCCGGTGCTATCACAAACTTTAGCACCAGATGATGATGTTGATGTCATCGACTCTGGTCTTATAACAGGTAATGAATGGCTTTTGGTTACAGCATGCGACACTAACCATTTTACTATGAATTAATTAAGTATCTACAGTTGCTGTTTAATTGTTATGCTATGTCATTGGCATGCTGTCTATTTAAGAAGGCACTACAACTTGAGTGCATCGTCAAATATACTGTAACTGCATGCTACATGTATTGATCTAACTTATTGTGTTTTTAGTTTGTGATTCATTGTGTAATTCATTGTGTAATTCAGCCAGCAACAATTAAATAGATCCAGCAGTGCAGGCAGTAGAGAAGGACACATCTTGAATACAAGATAGGATAACCCATCCAGAGGACTCGGAGCTGCAGAATTTCGAGTAGATTTGATTTTCTTAAGAATCTCAGAAGTTGAAAATGGACGAATATCAAAGTCATGAGAAGGAGGTTGAGGAGAAGACACACCAGAAGGAAGCACAGAAGGGGGAGGAAGAGACTGTTTGGAGTAAGTAGACTGGAAGAAAGTAAGCAACAGGAATGCTTCTTTTTACGCCTTCTGCTTCACCATAAGCGGGGACCTTGCTCTTTTGATGACTTGCTTACGATTGATGCACGAAAGTGCCAGACTTTTCGCGAAGCATGTAACTGCATGGGTTTGTTGGAAGAAGACTTGCATTGGGCCATGGCCATGCAAGAGGCAGCCATGCGAGCCGGAGCATCTACACTACGTGCTCTGTTTGCTGTTATATTGACCACGTGTGATGTTGCTGACCCTCTTGCCATATGGTCTGCATATCGAAATGATATGACTGATGACATACTGCATCAGTGTAGGAGGGAAGCTCGACAGCCTGACATGGACTATAGTGATGATATGTACAACGAGTGTCTCTTTCGACTACAGGAATTAGTACAGCAGATGAGTGGACAGAAACTTGAAGAGTACGGACTGCCGCCTGTAAACAGGGGACATGAAGACAGACTGACAGTTGACCTACTTAGAGAAAAATCTTATGACAGAGAAGCACTGCAACAATTTGTAGACGAAAATGAAACGAATTTGACGATTGACCAACGCAACATTGACCTTCCCATTACAGATATGGTGGACCATGGGCAAGGAGGGATTATTTTTATTGATGCCCCAGGTGGCACAGGTAAAACCTACCTGATTAACCTTTCCCTGGCACGCCTCAGATCAAGAGGATTTGTCGCCCTTGCTGTCGCCAGCAGTGGCATTGCGGCACAGCTACTATCAAATGGAAAGGCAGCACATTCGACATTCAAGATACCGCTTAATCTCATGACCACAGACCTTCCTATGTGCAACCTCAAGCGAGGTTCATCAAAGGCTACACTCCTACAGGAATGTGCCGTTATATTTTGGGACGAGGCAACCATGGCTAACAAACTAGCTTTTGAGGCTTTAGATCGCACATTACAAGACCTAAGGCAGTCCTCAAGACCATTTGGCGGTATCTTAGTTGTCCTGTCTGGGGACTTTCGTCAGACATTACCAGTCATTCGAGGAGGTACACGTGCCAATGAAATTGATGCCTGCATCAAGTCATCACATTTATGGCAACACGTAGAAACACATTCTTTGACAACTAACATGAGAGCTTATCTCTACGGTGACGCCAACGCTGCTGAGTTTGCAAGTCTCTTGCTGCGAGTTGGGAACGGTCATATACCGGTAGTTGAAGGACGTCATACCATCTTCATTCCAGAAGATCTTGGCACAGTTACCGACTCTCCTCAGACCTTGATAGAGCGAGTGTACCCAAACTTGCAACATCACTACCAAGACTTCGAATGGCTAATGCAACGAGCTATTCTCGCACCTCATAATGTCTCCATTCGTGATATTAACTGGGAGATGCTTCAGCTGTTTCCTGGAGAGATAAAGATCTATAAATCAATTGATACGGTCAGAGATGATGATGCAGTACACTATCCCTCGGAGTTTCTTAACTCCCTGGAACCTGCTGGTATGCCTCCTCATAAACTGGCTCTAAAGGTGGGAATTCCTCTAATGGTTGTTCGAAATCTGGCTCCTGGGATTGCAAACGGCACACGTCTTATACTAAAGAGAATGATGAACAACTGTCTGGAAGCAACTATTGCTACTGGACCGCATAAAGGCCAGGACGTGTATCTGCCAAAGATACCACTAATTCCCAGTGATACTGGACTACCATTTGAATTCAAACGACTTCAGTTTCCAGTTAAGGTCTGCTTTGCTATGACTATTAACAAGGCACAAGGGCAGACCTTAGCTGTGGCAGGGCTAGATCTACACGAGCCATCCTTTAGCCATGGACAGCTTTATGTTGGCATTTCTAGAGTTGCCTCCAAACATGGACTAACTTTCTTGGCCAAAGAAGGAAAAACCAAAAACGTAGTGTACCAGGAAGTGCTGTCGACAAGATGATCATCTTTATATTCACTGCAGGCATTCATGGCCAACATCACCTATGATGCTGGCCAACAGCGACTGAACCAGGGTTAGCTTAGAAGAGGTTGACTGTTAATAGGAGTGTGCAAGCACTCCGTGACATCTCAGACTGTGCCTTTGCATGGCTGTAAATTCAGCCCAACTGAACATTCAAGACACCGCTTTTAATCATGCACACATGGTCAATTAGATAAACATTAATGACTAACGACTAAACAGACAAAACACTACAATAATGCACTGAAAGGTAGGTAGACAATATGTATCACACAGCAACAAACAGGACAAAGTAGACCGTTTTGGCGGCTGCAGCAGCTGGTGATGCATCAATTTCTCAAAGAGACCTATGCTGAAGACATCAAGCAGGTACATAACGTTCAAATACCACCGGAGCGAGAGCTCCTGGTTGAGCATGTCTCAACCAATTTTTTGAGCCAGTATATGCCCTGACCTCCACGTGGTCTGGCTTGGGTTGCACTGACAAGGGCATAAGTTAGTGTAATTGGTTTGTGCTGTGATTGCAACTTTTTTTTTGCACAGGGATGATAACCAACACTCTAGACCAGAGAGTTTGGAAATCTACAAAGATCTCTCTATACAAACTGTACGTGACTTGGCTACACCCCCTCTGCCTCTCCAACCATCAAACGCATTTTTAGATACTTTCTGCTGTAATCTCTACCTATAAAAGCGACCTGTCTGTCTGTTTGTGTGTTTTTCTGTACTGTCTGTCTGTCATTAATAGCAAACACTGTCTGCAAATCAATAATTTGTGTGATTAAACTATTACCCGGGTGTTGTCCCCCGGGTGTTGTCCCCCGGGCGAAGCCGGGCATTGGAGCTTGTCTCTATATATAAAGGAGAGGTGTCTGTGTGTCTGTCTGTCTGTCTGTCTGTGTGTCCGTACGTACGAGCGTCTCTCGAAGACGGCGAGTCCGATCTCGGCCGAATTTCGCTCGCGCACGCCGAATTCATTCAGGTCGAAAGTCAGACCGCCGTCGTCTTCCTGACTTCTCCCACGACGACGCCGTTTCCCGCCGATCGCGCTCGCTTCCGCTCGCGCGCGAATATCTCCGGAACGGCGCATCGTGTCTCCACCGAATTTAGACTGCCCGTTCCCGACGTCGGACGGTACGCGCCGAGCGTGTCGTCTATTGCCGGCGACGTCGGGAAAAGGAAGATATTCTTGCTTATATCCGGGTCTCGAAAAAATATGCACACAGTCGTTTGCCAGTCTGCGACCGTCGAAGAGCTGCCGTGTTTGATGCACCTGTTCCCCGAAACGCCAGCAACGTCTTCGAAGAGACGACTGCTATAATCTCTACCTACAAAGGCGACCTGTTTTTCTGTCTGTCTGTCTGTCTGTCTGTCTGTCAATGGTATTATATTTTCATAAATCAGAACTATTACAGGCTAAATCAAATTAAGCAAAGCACGATACACTACATTACAATGACAACTAAAAAGCAAAAAACTGAACACTCTGTCTGTATCCCGGATAACATGGATGGACATCACAAAGTGCATGGCCACCATAGAAGACGCCTAGGCTGACGCGAGGTAAAGATGTGTACAATCCATGATGACAATGTTGGTAAAGAGGAGTAGACAATATGGGTAGAGGAAGACATCACAACTGTCTGTCTGTCTGTCATTAAATTAATGCTATAATCTCTACCTATAAAGGCGACCTGTCTCCTCTCCACTTCCGTGTTGTATTGGCTCTATGACAAACGTGTGTGTCAACTGCGGCACTATGAAGTGGAAAGGAGAAGCACCTGGCATGTGTTGTCCCCCGGGCGAAGCCGGGTGTTGGAGCTTGTATATAATAAGAGGAAGACCTATGCCACAAGAATAGTCTGTATGCAGGTCTAAAGACACTGATGTTTTCGATGTTGTTTGGTAACTTGCATCATTTGGAGACAACATTTCATGCCTTTTTACAGAAACACTCACCTAATATTAGGAGTACTGTGATTAAGTTGACTGTATAATTGCACAGGTAGTTTGTAATAGAAATAGAGATGGAATGTTCTTCAATTTTGTATTTATCACTTGTACATAATATAATTGAGTGTATTAATTAGATGAATGCCATTATATCCAGTTTCTCATTAGTGTTTATGAAAAATTATAAGCATCTCTAGGTAGGGCTTCAGAATCATACAGGCTTTCTAGGCAAGTCGGCAGTTAATTTTGATGCGTGAGGACTCAAATATTACTAGGTCTACATTTCTGCAATTGTTAGATCCAAGAGATTGATAGATATATGTCGATACCAAATGACCATAGCGTTTATACATAACTAGACGCTTGTACCCAAACTGCTCCCTATGTCACTACACAAAACGATCGAGACAGACCTGCCCATATACTAACTACGCATATAATGCAACAATGATTAGTCACGCATTCAAAGAGCTTCCTCATGTGACTCTTCGTCCCCACTGGAACTGTATCGTGAGTGATTCTCACCTGGTAAAGTAAGCCATTGAGTTTCAGGACTCGAATTCTTATCTCTTTCGAGTTTAAGATTTTTTGTGGCTACAACATCGATCTGTTGGTACGGAACGGATCTCATAGGCCTCCTGGCTGGAACCCGTTCGTCCTCGGAAGGAAATTGTGGCTCCGCATATGTGACACCCGTTCTTGCAGATTTCGAGTCAAGTTGACCTTGAGCACATGTCTGTGTTCGTGGTGTAAGAACTTGTGGCTGCGTATATGTGCCACCTTTTTTTGCAACCATCGAGTCAGGTTCATGTGGAGCTGGTTTGTCCCTGGGTACATGCCCCACATGACCATATGTACGTGTATCTGACGAATGCTCTATGCTAGCTTTTACCAACACACCATCAGGTGCATTTACATATGCAACTGACGCTGTTGTTGTAACTTTAACATCTGTTGTTGTTTGTCCCCCTTCCTGTGTTCGATTGTCTAACAAACATAAACAACAACATTTACAAACAATCAACAACACCAAGCACTACAGTGTATGCATGTTGCCTATTATGCTAGATCTAGCCAAATCGCTTTAAACAGTCAATCCCTCAGTACTGACTGGTTCATTTCACTTAGCTATCATATGATCGGCAATCATTCAGCAAACTGGGTAAATACCTCGATGGGTGAATACCTAGAAATCTGTTAACTATACAAGTATGCCTCTGCCCAATAATGGATGACTGTAAGACAACGATATGTAAACTGCTTTGCCTCTTACACAGAAATGATAAGAGCAACAAAAACCATGTGAAAGGTACAAGTAGATGTTGTAGCCAATCAGTTTCATGTTACAGAGGCCTAATTAAAATGGATAAACATAATTGATTGTGTTTACTCAATTACAAAGAAGTTTACTATCACAAGTCAATACAGTCAGACCTCCTTATTCCGACCATGTTTGTCTCACTGGTTTCTGTCGGACTGATGCGACTGTCAGATGATCAATAACAAATACACAGTGACCATGTAAATTGGCTTCACGTGTACCTCTGTCAGAAAGTGAGGGTGTCGGATAGTCTCACATAGCCAGACCCTTTTCGCCGGCAGTATGAGGCAGCGAAAAGGGTCTGGCTATGCGAGACTAAGTGTCAGATTATTGGGTGCTGGAATAATGAGGTCTGACTGTAGTCACAATCAGACAAGGTCAGACTAAAACAAATTATCACCATTTCCACTGCGGCAAAGTACAAAGTCCAGAAGACTGTAAACGACTAAGCATCATGCTCTATTGTAAAACTTAAGCAGACTTGAATAATTTGTAATCACTAATCATTAATGTCTCAAAATTGATAATGTCTTTGGCTTCCCATGTATATTTACAATATCTGAGACACTGTTTGTGCAAGCATACTAGTGTAATCATTCCTGCGTTTTGTCTGTTCTTAGGCAAAAAACATAAATCTAGAACAATGATCAAGTTGATCTGGTATACCAAAATCTACTCCAATGACCAAATGAATGATCCATGAATAAAAGGTGAGTTCTATGATACTTCAGTTTAGAACACAGCTAACTACAATTTGCAACTAAATAACATTGTAGGGTTATGTGGGGAAACCTAAATAACGGGAATTTCTGAAACAACGCCAAGGACCACAATACGAAAATTGGGATTTTTATGGAAGAAAATCAGTTCCCATAAGTGCCTGGGAGCTTCATAGGAAACTATGGAAAAATGACTTGAATGAAGTGTGAGGCCAGTCCTGTATACTTGGTCTTTATTATATACTTAGGAGTACAACCAAACCCAACTGCCCTCCCTACACTTCTTGTCAGGTGTTTCTTTAGAGGCTAATTTATCCCTTCTGGTCAACACCCAGCTCACATGACACAAAGCTGATATTGCTTCCGAATTCTTCTTTTAGCCTTCTGACAGTGTAAGACCGCTGTCTGGTTGCCGTACCAATTCGTACACTGTAGTATAGTAACACACATTACTAAAATACGTACAACCTTGAAATATCGACCAACTCCGGACTGCATGGTCAAATTGCTCACCACATTCTTGATTCTCAGTAGCAGCCCATGGGCTGTAAATCCACTGGTCTGGGCGCTGTTTCAGAAATTCCAGATAAGTATATAAAATTAACTAAAGCAATAAAATAATAACAGTAAGCACATTAACTATGCTTCACTGGCTGCACGACAACAGTGGCCACCCTCTGAATCACTGTGAGAACAGCTTCATCAGTACTCCTAGACGTGCCATATAAAGCACGTGAATATTTGGTATATAATTTCTTTAGTTAGGCTCAGGGTTAGTTAGGGTTGGAGTCACGGTTAGGGTTAGGCACAAAAATTGTACCAATCAGCGACATAATCCTAATATTTAATTAGTGACTATAATTTCATATTGTTATTCAATCCTGTTTACAAAAGAAGTAAGAGTTCTTCCATGTATCTTGCGGGCTTGCCCAAACTGCTAAAAATACCATTCATGCTCCCAGCCATTGTTGTTGTAAAAGTATTTAGCAAAATGTGGTCAAACACTATTTCAGAAATGATATCATAGTAACAGTCTCAACAACAATGGCTCTATCTAAAGTACAGCAACCCACCGAAATTGCAAGTTAAACGTTATGAGTATTTTTTAGCATAATTTTATATACTCAGGATCATCTTATAAAGAGAACGAGCTACAAAATCACCATAGAAAACTAACTACTACTCCTTGGTCGTTAGCGTAAAAATCCACTTCAACATTTTGCAACAATTGAAGAATACACTTTTACTTTCACGTGAGATGTTAGACTTACTCCTTTTATTCCTCTTGTTTCGATAAACACAATAACATCCAACAAACACCAGCACACCACAACCAGTGAAAGAAACAGTGACTGAAACTGAAATAACCACAACTTTCTCATCATCTCCTTCACCTGCATTCAAAAAAACATAAAATTACTGAACACAATAAGATATATACAGTACAACGACTGCTACAGTTCATCAAGAAGCAAGTCAATAGTACTTTCATAAAATATCCTAACCACAACATAGACCCCAAACTATTGGAAAGAAATACGTTGACTTAATGCACAGCAATCAATAACATATAGGATAAATATGCAGATACAAATACGTAAACAACTAAAGAATAAACAGGTACCATTGAGCAGTAATTCATCACACTACTACTACTAGGAGTTCACAGCACAAGACTTTATAAGATTGTAGTTGTCAACCATGCTACTGTACTGATTACAAACTCTTGTGAAGGATAGCAATGATTCAACATCACCAACTCTGAGTCATCGAGCTGACAAAAAATCACAAAGAAAAGATATGAGAAAGCAACAAATCCTTTTACACAATTTCTTTGACAGGAGGCAACACTGAATTTTAGTTGGTCGACACTGCCTGAAATTTATCAGAATGATATAACAGTGTGCACCACAGCAACAAGAGCAGACATTGAGGGCTTATTCGATTGGGCTCTTTCAGCCTCTTCTGGAAGAGTCTGGAAGAGTACGCCCCTCTTCCAACTTCTTCCAGTGCAGAGCTGGTAGAGGTTGGAAGAGGGGCATGCTCTTCCAACTAGCAGCAGAGTTGGTAGAGTTGGCTCTTCCGACCATAGGGCAGAGCTATAGAAGTTGGAAGAGGGGTGTGCACATGGAGCCTTCTCTTGCTTCTCTTGCCAAGTGTAATTTTGCAGAGGTTTAAAGTAAGATATGCAAAAGAAAGTATCTCCAGAGAGAACACGTAACTCCAACAGACCAAGCAGTAACACCGTGATTTAGCACATATAGTAAGTACACACGGGTGCCTTGCACGGTGGACTAAAATGCTTCAAAAATAGAATGCTTCAAATATAAAATACAAGCTCCAATGCCCGGCTTCGCCCGGGGGACAACACCCGGGGGACAACACCCGGGTAATTCAGGCGTCAATTATCCAGAGTCATGTGAGACACGGCATTAAAAGTGAAATATATTTCTGTAGCTGTCACTTCTGCTACAGTTATGAGTGTAGCATCAACACCTTGTCCCATAATCAATTACCACATGCAAAGATAAGCCTCACAAATTAAATTGATTTTTATACATTACTAGCATGTGTACACGCAAGATTGTACATGATGGGCTATTTGTAAGAATAACAGTACATAGGCTTTGAAACCCGGGGCACAACCGTTCAACACTGCCATGCCCACCCTTTATCTTTGCGCAAAGAAGCTGCTATTAGAAAATGGTAGATGCACCACGGATGGTACACCATCACCAAAAGAACTAGAACTCTACTACAAAAATGACCCTGAGTTATCTCGACTGAAATGCCAGCTATCAATGCTTTCAGATGTTATCCGAGTCAGAAATCAAAGCTTGAAAACAATCTACCAACTACAAAAGTGACAATGTAAGAACAATATGTTATCATTGCTGCAATTTCTCTCAGTACTAAGATGCTTTCAGAAGTTGTTCGTTTGATTACACTTTTCTACACCACTGTATTACTGTCACCACCTTTACTGCTGAGAGACCACTTTCAGCACTTAGGAGACTGAAGACATACCTGAGAACTGCAATGAATCAGGCAAGACTAAATCATGCAATGTCCCTCTGTGTGCACAAGGACAGAGCAGATAAGATTAATTTAGCAAATTCCTCTAGAAACGTTACTGAGAGAAGAAGGAACTATTTGGTCATGTTTAGTTATTATAGTTCAACATCATGGCTAACAATGTGTGCAAGTGCACATGTGCTGATACACAAAGTACTGCGAGATCCTCCCCCCCCCCCCCCCCATTGTAACCACTTTCCTACACCTATGCAGTAGTAATGTAAGTCCTGCTGAGTCTACATGTCACATTTGACATGCAGTGCACGGATTAGAAACAGAATGACTTTTAAAAAAGAGATATATTACTACACCATGCTCATCTAGAGAGACCCTTCCTACCTTAAACAACTCCAAAGCCAGTACAAACTTTGGTCCCATGGGAAGCTTCCTAAGAACAGCCTCAAAACACTACGATCAAGTTGTTCTACAAATTTCAATTTGTTAGTACTAGATACGCCGTGACAAATCTGTACATCAATCTGTACAGTAAAGTGACAGTTGACTCAACTAGACAGATTGCAAGTAAAGAGGATGTTGACAATGTCACATGGTCACCCATCAGTGCTAACTGAGACAACAGCAATGAGCTTGTATAACTTCATCACACCAGCTGCTTCATCAACTCATCAACTCATCAACTCATCACAATTTGTGCTATTAAACCACGTTTCATTTCTTACCTTTATCTTGGCTTGATATTTGAAATGTGACTGGTTTCCCTATTGGACGTTCCTGTGATTGATCTACTGCATACACTTGAACTGTATAGTTTGCTCCTGCCCCCAGTCCCGTTATGGTAATAGTTACAATACCATTCTCAACAGAATATGATGACTGGAGTTCGTCAGCAGACGCTACGTCTTTAACAATGTATTTGTCAATTTGACAATTCAAGTCAGGAGCCTTTACTGCCAGTGTTATGGTGTCATCAGACAATAATACTTCTTTGGCTGCTCGCGGCTGCAATAATGGACCTTACAAAACAACACAACATAATGTATTTTATGAGACTAAACAACAATTAAATACAAGCAACTACTCACAAATACACTGACCACAGCGTGTAGAGCAAGGCTGAGTAGCAGGAACACTAGCACCAACACAATTTCTTGCAACAACCTTTGCATAATATGTTGTTCCACCAGAAAGACCTGGCACAGTAACCATTCCACCCTTCTGTGTCAACTCAGAATTGTCAACCACAAACAGAGTCTTTGAATAAGCTGTCTGTGTGAAATTCAGATCTCTACTCAGTACTACAGCATAATGTGAGACGTCGTCACCACCATTGCTGCTGACTACCCAAGCTATTGCTACACTTGTATTTGTGGTCAACGTGGGATTACATTGAAGTTTAGGCTGCTTTGGGACTACAACAAAACAATACCAACATATTTACAAGTACAGGTAACTACAAGTGCAAGTAACTAATAAGTCATGAACACACCAGACAGTGTAGTTGCTTTGACTGTCGTCGACATTGGTCCAATACTATTTGTTGCTTCCACGTCTATACAATATGTTGTGTTACCATCCAGTCCTGGTATTATGTAACTGCCTCTTTGCTGTGTAAATCTAGCATTGTTTGATACCATCCATGTCTTTGAGTTGAGCAATGTAGTTGTAGTATTACTACAACCTTTCCTCCATCTCAGTGTGTAATTGCTGATGTCGCGTCCACCATTACTGTACACAGTCCACGTAACCAGTAAACTGTTATTATTGTTATAACAAGAGGTGTTTACAGACACATCAATTGGACGACCTGGAGGAGCTAAAATATACCAGAATTACGTGTACATGTCAGTTAACAACAAATTTGTCACATAACTCACCAAGTACAGTTATTACTTGAGTTGATGTATTACTTCCCAGTGGATGCTTCGCATATGCTGTTACTGTAGTATTCCAGCTTTTATCAACAGTAAAGACGTACTGTACGTGATTGTTCTCATTCACTGTGACAGTTCCTATTGATTTGTTGAGATTTCCGTTAGATGATGAGAAGAGTACAACATTATTTCGACTCAGACGTATTTCAGTTGCAGCTGGAACTGATGACACGTTGATGACTAAAGTTCCTAGTTCTTTAGATACAAGTTCATTGCTTGGAATAACACTAAGACTGACACCATCAAAATCTAACAAATGGAACAAAACAGTTAGTCTAGTGCAGAATAAAGTGAAAACAGTATACACTCTATACTGCAGGTATATCAGTAGCTTAAGTGTTGATCTATAATTACAAAATTTCATTACTTACATTGTACAGTCAAATGTGCTGATGAAGTGATTTTGTCAAATTCATTCTCAAGAACACAATCATAACGGCCACTTTTGTCCCTTGAAATTGAATATACTCTAATAATACTTGTCCTTGCATTTGGAAAAGGTGGTGGCTGCTCTTTTACTGTCTCCATGTGACCATCATTGTTGGTAAATGTCCAGCTAAAGGTCGGTTCAGGTTCTTTCTGAGCAAAAGTGCAGTTGAATTCTACAAAGTCTGCACCCTCGTTCACAGTTTGATCAACAGGAGGAATTTTCACAGATGGAGCAGCTACAACCAAGCAAACAATTGACAGACACTCCGTAATAAAAGTCAGTGCCTACTATACCATAACTGCACATAAATGCACACATGCCCATTCACTCCTAGTAGTAAGTTATATCCTGCTATTACAATTGGAATTCTCAATAGTTCAATAATGATTATTGTAACTCATTACAACAGGTAAACAAAAAAATGACCATTGGATTAATTGTGACATTTCTCGCTGAATCAAGTAATTTGCTTCTAGTTAACGTTAGGTCAAGCTAAAATTAGGTAAATTTTAGACTTGCCAAAGCTTTTACATTCAAATTAGAGTGACTATAAAAAGGCAGCAAACCATTGCATGCCTTCTTTCCTTGACATCCTGTTCTTTGTCAATGTCAAGACAACTGTTTCAGCCACCAGTAAGAAGAAACAAGACTTCGTAAAGTCACATGATTTAGAAAGTAGAGTACTCAAAATGTATAGGGGTTTACTGACATCCAGTCTGTGACTATGTACATAGCCGGCTAGCTGGCTGACTATATATGTCCATCACGATCATAAATGTGCCACGCCTTTAGTTCAATCCAAACACATAGCGATATTTGTAACCGATCACACATGACAACCAGACACAATCGACAAACCACCAATCAGATCCACAAAATGTTAATAAAAGAGTTTTAGTTTTTACCAGAACAGTGTAATTCATGTTTGTGATTACCAGATCGTGTTGAAATTGAACAGAACTGACCTGTCTGCACTGCTAACCCAAAATCAATCACTCTTGTGACTTATGACAACTATACGAGAACCTAACATTACATAACCAGAAGCGATATTTATGTGCTGTATGTGGTAGGTACTGTGTAATGTGTTATTTTCGGTGTTATTTTATTTTCAGTAAATTTGCTGTGACTTTTCTTTACCTAAAATAAGATCAACACCTAACATTTTCTAAGTACTGCACTTCACGTTTAGAAGGTGTCGATAGAATGAAAGTAACTCGAATACTTCACAAACCCCTGAAAGTTTTGCACACAACGATGAGAACCGTTTGCTTGGAGAAACAACGAGCCTCCCAGAGCAACTCACAAATGCAAGATGCAAAGCAAGTGCAGCATGTTCATGACCCCATAGGTAGTGGGAAAGCAGCACTAGATCTCACGTGACACCCAAAATCTCTTCTACTTCTGCCACACCAAATGTGTTCCTCGTCTTACCAAAATTAGGTTACAATGCAAGGTATTAGCTTTTTGAAATACCAAAATTTTAAAACACTAAAAATAACACATTATACAATAACTCCATGACTGTACTTTGACAACTACCTGTACTGACTATTTACGGACTTTGCAGTCATGTAAAACAACAGTCGCTTTGTACGATTTTAGATAAATTTTACAAGTAGTGTGCTTGAAAGCAATCTACATTTGTAATTTTTCATGACAATCCTATCAAAATACTCACAAGGCTAATAGCTGTAGAAGTGAGGGCGTAAACACAGCTTCAATTATTAGTCAATGGCCAATAACAAGAAAGCATAAGTTTAGACCATGAGAACAAGCTGCCCTCTGTGCAGCACTATGCCTGTTAGTTTGGAAATGTGTATTCAAGTTGTGTCCAGATTAAGTCCTAATTTGTTAATGGATAGTTTATATGACCCACTTCATCAATTATGCTGTTCTTCGGAAAAGTGTAGGCTGACGAGTGCACCACGAATCTAGCCATCGCGTTAGAAACGTGCAATAGCCTCGGTGTTCCAGTTGCTAGTCACAAAGTGGAGTTTCCACGCACATCCAAAACCTTTCTGGGCATCGAGCTGGACACGCAGCAAGGGATTCTTCGGCTCCCGGAAGACAAGCTCGCACGCCTGCGTGTCATGCTGCAAAGCTGGACAGACATGCGAACCTGCACGAAGCGCGAGCTGCGATCGTTGATTGGCATGCTGCAGCACGTTGCCTCGGTGGTCAAACCAGGACGCATCTTTCTTAGAGGACTGATCGACCTTTCGACAGTGCCAAAGCGGCTGCACCATTTGGTACGGCTGAATCGAGAGGCGCGTTCAGATATTGGCTGGTGGGCTAGGTTCGCGGTCGGCTGGAACGGTTAGGGTTTGCTAGCAGCCGTCGGCCGCCTTCTTCCTTCAATAGCTGTGCAATCGTCGGCGCACATTCCAGGGTCTCGGAACGCAGTCGCGGACGTATTATCGAGAAACTTCGACCCAGCTCCGCGGTCAATGTCACTAGGCGCCAACGTCGACTGGACATCGGACAGCTGGAACGATCGGTTTATCGCTTGTTTGGCGCCGGGCTAGCTCCGTCCACATTGCGCGCATACCAGTCGGGATACTCTTGGTATCAGCGGTTCTGTCAGCGAGCCGGGATCACATCAATCCCAACAACAGAACAGACGTTATGCTTGTTCATGGCGTTTCTAGCCGAAGAGGGGATTGCGCACTCAACCGTTAAAGGTAACCTGTCAGCGGTGCGGCACGTTCACATCAGGCAGGTTTGGGGAACCCATTTGCAGTGTCGCTGCCGCGTCTGGAACTAGTCTTACGAGGCGTCAAGCGGTCGACGGCAGGTCCCAGACGGCAATAGCGCTTACCAATCACGCCGGAAGTGTTATCCAGGCTGAGAGGCGTATTAGTCCGTCGGCCAACACCAGAAAGCGACAAGTTGCGTAGCCCCCCCCCCCGAACCCAGGGAAGTTTCCGTAGTTGCAATCGTCGAAGAGAAGCCACGCGAGAGCATTTACGATTGTTTGCCGTCTTGGAACGGGGCCGTTTCTGAGTAAGAAGGATTAGATTGACTGAGGCCACGCCCACGCAAATTCGCAGCAACGGCAAACCGAGAGTAAGAGACGAACTTGGTCCCATGCATAAGGTCTATAGGCACTAGCTATATCACGCGAAGGCTTAAACTAGTGCAGCTGTCTTTTGTAGAGCTGGAGGTAATGAAGTGCGGTCTCTAGATAGTATTTCTCACATTGCCAGTAGTTCTGTTGATGAAAGAAAACTCCTACATGGTTGTTACACTCGTGCTGCTGCGTTTGACTGCCCTGCAACAGTAACGTGACCTCGAGCGTTCGGAAAGACAGTAAATACCACGCAAGTCGTGACAAACTCCCGGATGTACGGCACGTACCTTGTAATACTAACTATCTAGACGTTAGTACAAGTGTACAATATTTAACATAAAACCATCGAAAGCGGGTCGTAAGCGTTACTGACATAAAGTGCCTAAAGTTACGGCTGTACTAAATCGCTCAGAGTCATTTTAGTCATTATCTAGTGGACTAATGATTTCATATAGGAACTACACTTAATTAATGAATAACCAATGAAATGTACAGAGCCACCTACTCATCATGTTCATCACTAGAGTTTGCATCAAAATTATCGGCTTCAAACTCATTTGCAGATGCTATAGTGGAAGCCGGCTGCAAAATTTCACGTGGAATTGGGTTTTCGCAATTGTCGCATTGGCACACATCTGTACATGGTAAGCAGCTTCGCTGGCAAGAGCAGCGCTTAGAGCTGCACCCAGTTTTACAGCTGCAACCGATCAGTTCAAAACGTCGACATGTGCCGGTGGCTTCGTCGTCCATTCAATAGTTACCTCATTGTCATCACCGATCTGCCAACCTTGATTGTGGAATGATGGTATATCAGGATTAGCTTCCATTGCACGTCGCCATATACCAGCCTGATAATTTGCTCGTTTGATATGCATCTTCAGAGCGTCTTGGGCAGGAGGAAGCCGTGCTGATTCTGCAGCTCGTGCACAAAATAAAGAATACCTCACAGTATTAATGTCGGTGGCGACGTCATGGTAACTGTACATCTTACAAACGTAAGGTTGACATTTCTTAAACAATACATCTATGTTACTGTCGAAGCTTTTTCCAATTAGCTGCATAGCAGTGCAAAACGACTCATTCTTGTTTAGAAGTTCTAGCGGTGCAACTTTGCCTTTACCTGCGAAGGCGCCGGTTGTATCACAGTCTGTGAACGCATGGTATCCTGGCAAGGCTAGGCAAAGCACTCTCCCGAGACTTCTTCCTACTTGCGTCAAATTGATGAAGCGGCGACGATTTTTTGTACCCGTGAGAAACACGATAGTTGCCGGTATATCGAAACTGTGAGCAGTGGCAATAACCGCTACGTCCGTGTCAGGAGAGCATATGCATACTGCATTGTGGCCGGTCATACTGGCATGAGAGGCGTGCAAAATCAAGCGAGTGTCCGCTTCTTCGTGATTGCAATTCAACGCCGACACACATTCCTTGATAAGCTGGCTTTCGGATCCACATTGTAATCGAAAGCAATCTGGACCATCTGTCCAGTAGAAGCAATTACCACGGTAACTCAAAGCGTGTGTAACGTAGTCTTTCGAAGACCATTCTACTGCAAGAAAGTGAAG
>CAXXBX010000214.1:0-9645 GCA_964274945.1 Dehalococcoidia bacterium
GCCCATTCATGAACTATCGAGTAAAACCTGAAGGGACACATAAGATCAAACCTCCCATGTATGCTGATGATTTGGCTCTAATACGTACGTCAAATAGTGAGTTGCAACAGATGCTTGTATGAAATGGGGTATGAGGATCAACACTGAAAAACTAAAATCTTGAGCATCGGTGTTAAAGAAGCAAACATCTTGATAGCTGGTCGTGTTCTGGAGAATGATTCTGAATTTTGCTATCTGGGTAGCATTGTGACGAAGTCTGGAGATTGTCATACAGAGGTTGTTGAACGTATTTGGAAAGCTAGCAGGACATTTTGTTTTTGGAAACGTAGAGTTTTCACAAACCGAGGATTTAGCAAGAACACAAAACTGCGAGTCTTTAGATCACTAGTGATGCCAGTTTTATTACATGGTTGTGAGACTTAGGCAATCACTCAAGTAGATATTCGAAAACTGACCACTTTTCATATGCGCTGTATTAGATCTATCTTGGGTGTAACAAGACTGAACAAGATAAGAAATACAAATCTGCCAAGGAAGAACCAATTGAACATTAAATTTAACATCAAAGATTACAGTGGCTTGGTCACTTAGAACGGATGTACGTCTCTCGTCCACAATAGTTGTTGCTGAGAAGCAAGTTACGTAATACGAAACATCCTCAGCATGATTCAAAGAACAGATGGGTTGATACCATACAACTAAACCTGGTATCTTTGAATATTGACCGCACTTCCTGGTGGAAACTTCTGCGATGCCGAAGCCCGTAGTATTGGCAAAATTACATGTTCCAGGTGTGTGCGTGTGTGCGTGTGTGTGTGTGTGTGTGTGTGTGTGTGTGTGTGTGTGTGTGTGTGTGTGTGTGTGTGTGTGTTACCTTGTATCTATAGTTATCAGATTGTGTCTTGTGGTATTTCAATTGGTAGATTGGCTTAGTTTCAAAGCGGCTGCAAGTTGTCTCAGATATTTTAATTAAACTGCATTCCAGATACTTAAGCACATAGGTATGGTAGCACATCAAGGCTTGCACCACATGTGCTTTCCTATGTGGTAGCATGTCAGCTGTGACATGATCATGACAGATGTTGAAATATTTTTCAGCCTCAATTGATGCAGTAAAGATAGTAAATATACAACAAGTGTTTCTCTTCAATATGTATTTATGTTTGTCATCTTATAGACTATCAACTATAATTTAGTAAATTAGTATAGGAGCACATACTTGCTTTTAATTCATTGGCTAGACATGTATCTTGATTATATTGTGTAGTATGTCCTAATGTTTTTGGGTAGATGAAATCAAATCAGTGGGAGAGCTAGAAATAGAGTTTATGTTTTCTTTGAAAGGAGACTTACAGCCTTGGTTGATCTTTTACAACCTTGGTTGGTACTTTTTGCAACAATTGTGCATTGAAAAAACAATTTGTAATAGCTGGTGGAGAGTTGATCTATACGACTGTGAGCAGTTTCTGAGTCTCTGAGTGTGGTGGCGTACGCTTACTGTTTAATATACACAGATAATTGCTCTGTAGCTTTAAAAGCAACAGGTGAACTGCTGCCACCGCCGACATGAACAGATGTAGCAGTTGTAAGAGACTAATGAAACTGTGAGCAAAAACAAGTGATGTCATGGTACTGACTACTCAGGTCTGTAGGAGCCAATCTGGCTGGTCCGGCCATGGCCAGACCACTTTTTAGAGTAAACCTTCACTGGTGACCTATTTCAGGGCCATAGAAACCGGTCCTGTCAGTCTGTTTTAGGCCAAACCATCTTTCAAAGACTGTACTTGGGACAGTCGACAACTAATGACCAAAACTTTCTGTTGAAACTGTAGGTGATTAGATAACTAATATATTTATAGTTAAAACGAAAGTAAACTAGAGCACCTTGACTTAATATAGTAATTGCTATCTAGCTAAGACAGGTTACGTATACCCGTATTACAATTGTTGGTAAACGAGAGTTTCAAGAACTCTTTATGCAATACACTAGGTAATATGGATGACTGCTCTTTTGGTGCATTATCTTTGGACCACACCTTTTAGCACGCTTTAGGCTGGACCACTTTTGAAATGCTTCCTACGGGCCTGCTACTACAAACAGGTTAGCAACTTGACTACTCAAGACTAGTCATAGTATACACCTAACTACATCTAATGCACTTCAGAGCAGCAAAAGTTGGGGGCAATTGCCTCCCCAAATGGATGCTTGTCTAGATTGGATACAGCACTTATGGCAATACAGTAGTAATGATAATATTATGAATAATGATGTCTAGAATTGGTATGAAAGAAGCACTGGAGCAGTCTTTCTTGGGGGTTTTGATTGTCCAATGTTAATGGTTTGTTATTATGATGTAGTAATGACATAACACATTTGTTATTGTTTTATTTGTGAAAATAATTAGTTGTTGCCATCAAAAGAATATTTTATAGGCATTAAGATATATAGCTGTTGATACAAATTTGTGCTACACTGGCTATATTGCTATCTTTTATCTTTGTACATAAAAATTCACTAATGCAGGACCTTCCGAAGTAGGGTAATATATTAGTTAGTTTCATCGTTGCACTAATACAAGTATCACGTGCTGAGATTGTCACTGTGCTGAGATTGTTTGCGCATGCGCAAAATAGAACTGACATTCTCAGCACGCAATACAAACTAACCCAAACCCTAAGCCTAAGCCTAACACTAACCCTACACCAACCCTCTAAGAAGTTGCTGAGCATGCGTAGACTGTAAGATACAATCTCAGCACACTACTTCGGTATGTAATCTCGATTAACTTCAACTCTGCTGTGAAGACAAAATAAGCAAAGTTTTATTATATATACTAATATAGGTAAAGTATTATGTATGAAGCAAAGACAAAAGTAATGAACAAATAAACACCTCTCTTGTTTAAAAGCTACATTTAGACTTTTAACAAAACTAATTATTACATTAATTAAGACAACAATTAAACTATCTATGATCCTGTGATGCTGTCACTAAAATTTATACTATTGTGCTTTACTGGTGTTCTATATCTTAAGACTTGGTCTGCAAGTTCCAATGCAACTGTTTCTAATGTAGTTATTATGTAGGCTGTGTAGTCCAGTTGAATGGCATGCTGAAATAGTACCCACCAATTACTACTTTGCTGCTTTGTTTTATTAATTAAGTAACATTAGTCTGTTGTATGCTATAGATGGTTATGGTGTCTGTCATGTTCCAACATCTCCTGGAACCTACAGTCTTGACTGTGTTACATGGCGACCATCTGGAAGTCACTGGGAGCAAGTGCAATGTCAGTTAACTTTCCTAAAGGTTAAATGTTGCTATTTAGACATTTTCATGTTGTTTTCAGCTTTCTTTCTTGTGGAGGACCTCAGATCAGGTCTAAAGAGTTGTTTCACAGTGGAGCAGATCGATACAGATAAAAAAACTGTGGCAATGAGTTACATACACCTACAAATAGTTGTTGTTCTTCGAAATTTTGAGAAATTTGGGGTGGAATGTTGAAAAGGTGACTGGTATTGTAATGTAGAATAAGTACCAAGCTGTCTTTCTACTGCAGTTAAACTAATAGTTACATTACAATAGTTATTGAACAGTTGCTAGAGGATCTGGGCATGCAAGGCTTAGTAAACATGTGTCTAGGGGTTCTTGATTATTGATTGACTTTTCTAGGAAAGAACTTGGTCAGCACGTTAATTAATCTTTTGTTCTTTACCATAGGGTGTGATCTTTGGTCAACTATCATTTTTGTAGGGTGAATAGCAAGCAATTTACAATAATTAAAAAATTGAGAAACATGACCACCTTTTTGTAGATATTGCGAAACTAATCATTTACTAGGTTTTGGAGATTTGAACAGTTTTTCAAAACACATACCAACTGCTAGTAGTCAATCAGCAAATCACTTTAATTATTAAGGGAGAAGCCTTGGCATCTTTATAGATTTGCACCCTGTTGCTAGATCACATATATGAGGTACAGTAACATGCAGGCTTGCCTCATTGTGAGAAGCTCTGTAGCTATTCCAGGTCTCAGGGTTGTCAGAAGTCCACTGGCACGTTTGTAGGTGCTATTATTTGTATTTTCAGTGTACGAATGTACTGTCTTTCCTATCTTCAACAACAACAACAGCAACAACAACAACAACAGCAGCAGCAGCAGCAGCAGCAACGCTAACATTCCGTTACATGCATGCATCTAAACATGATTAATAATGCAGCTAGCTATTCCAATACACCACGTGCACTGTTTGTTTCCTAGCTGATTCTAAAGTATGAGGCACCAATCGTCAGCACGTTTACGTTCAGCACGTTCACGTTCAGTACGGTCACGTCCAGCACGTTCACGTTCAGCACGTTCACGGTCAGTACGGTCACGTCCAGCACGTTCACGTTCAACTTCATCACTGCGTAGTCTTTCCATAAGAAACGCAGTCATTTCGCGAAGTACTCTAATCTCTGCTCGATCAGCTTTTCCCCTCTCTTCAGCAAGTTCTTTTTCGTAACGAAGTTTGTCGATTTCGCTCCGATTCTGTAGTCTTTCCACTTCAGATTCTAGCTTAGCTATTCTCTCTTTTGCAATAGCCATGTCCTCACAGTGATTCGATACACGCTCATTCACGTCATCTAACTGAGGTGGTTTGTAAACTTCGTCGCGCATAATAATTTGCGCCAGTAGCAGCTCTCTTGACTGTGCACGAGTTGCTTCTGAGGTTGAGTAGTCAGACGGTGGATTGTCGACGTGAATGATCTTTGTGACCGTTTTCATGACTCTGCTGCCTTTTTCACATTTTCTCAGAGCAGCGCTGTCGGCAGCAACTCGAACAGGTTCCATGAATTTTGGAAACTGGGTGCGAATCAATGTTGTAAACTTGCAGATGTCTGCAGTAAATATGATCTTCCAAATAATATCCCAAGCATCGGCTTCTTCTTTTGTCATGCGACGTCCAACCACAAAGAAAACAACGTTGATGCCTTCCTTGCACACGGTACAAACGTTAGCTAGGCACTTCAGCACTTCCTCTTCCGACAAGTTTGTATCTCCAAGACCAATTGTATCAACAATTTTTATAGCGTAGTTGTTGTGGCCCCAGGTGACCGTTACCGTCTCCTCGTGAATGTCCTTGGTTTCACTATCAGAACCGTCGCTTTCTTTGAAGAGCTGTGATTCAGAATTGGAAGGGTCGCAACCAGCGATGACATTGGCGCAAGCTGACTTGCCATTTCCTGTCCTACCTATGAGCAAAACGGTACGGCGATGGCCTGAAGCAGTCATAGGGCGGCTGAACATGGTGCTTGGAAACGCTAAGACTGGAAACGCTAATCCCAGCGGTGTCTACTAATAACTCTTGTTCTCATTAGTAACCCAATTAGATTAACCTTTACTCTGATCCATTGTTAGCTTTATCTAATCTCTAAAAAGACCACAAGCTGAGACAAAACTCTCGTTCATACATAATTAATTAATCTTTAGACAAAAGATCGAAGTCGAAATTGCATGATTATAGAAAAATCTATTTTGCAAAAGACGTTCTAGAAAGCATACATGAGACAATACATTGTCCAACAAAGTACATACTGTAACTAGAGCATATGTTTCCTTACACAAACAACAGCCATGCATGCACGTGCTTAAAGGCATGCAAAAGTCATGCGTGCCATCACATAAGACAGCAACTACGAAAATCCTTCCCAATAGGTTCAGCAGTTTCCATGGTTCTGTCGAGCATAGATTCTTCACGCGTGTTTGTTCGTGGCATTGTACATTTCGTAAGAATTTCGTTCATCTCCCGTAATAGTTGCACTTCCGCGTCAGCAGCCTTCTGTTTCTCTTCTGCCATTTGCAGTTCCAACTTTGCGTAATCTACTTCTAATTCGCGATATTTCCGGGTCAACTCTTCTAATTCGTCACGTTTTCGTATTGGTGCTTCTACTTCAGTTTTTTCCAACTTGTCACATTTTTGTGTCGATTTTTTCACTTTAATTTCTTCTAAATCGTCACATGTTTGTGTCAACGATTTTACTTTAGCTTCTTCCAACTTGTCCCGTTTCTTTTTTGTTTCGTTTAATTGCTCACGCGTTTGGCTGAACTCTACTAGTAGCGGTTGCAATTTTATCTCTGCAGCTTGCTTTTTCTCAACATGTTCTGATATGCGTTTGTTTATTTCATCCAGTTCTGGAGGTTTGTAAACAGCTTCACAGTGATCCAAATGAGTTAGCAAAGTGGCGCGTGATTTCTGTCGCGTTTCTTCCCAGCCGGGGTATTGTTGCGGTGGATTGTCGACGTGAATGATTTCTTTGATTTGTTCAATTATTTTTTTCCCCGCCACTTTTTGTGCTTTGAGCCTATCACAATCGCTCTTTACAGCAGTGGGATCTAAAAACTTTGGAAATCGAGTGCGGACGATAGTGGTGTGGTCGACGATAGCGGGACTAAAGAGCACCTTCCAAATGACATCCCACGCGTCTGCTTCTTCTTGAGTAAACCTTCCTCCAGTGACGAAAAACACGGCGTTGATTCCTTCGCGACATTCGTAGCAAGCGCTAGCCAGACGCTTGAGTACTTCGTCTTCTTCAAGGTCTGTATCACCGATTCCAATTGTATCTACTATTTTGACACGATACCGACTATTTGCTCCATCAATATTGACGGTTCGAGATTCGATGAACTTTGTTTCACTCACAGATTGGTCGCTTTCTGAAAAGAGAATAGCGCTAGCAAGAGCGTTGGCACACGTCGACTTTCCAGCACCCGTTCTACCAATAAACACGACCGTTCGCTCGATCGGCGTCATTTTACTCACACGATACAAAACAAATGAAAAAAACAAGTCAAGATCTGTAAGGCGTGCTATCTGAGTTAGCAGTAGACAATGAGATGGGACGATGAGATGGGACAATTAGCTTGTAACTTAAGAAGATGGAAATGTTATATCGCTAGATAGTACAGGAGGTCCAGATATCTGAAACATAGGAACGTAAGAAGGTGAGATTTTATCAAACCGTTCTAAGAGCTCGTGATGAGGTGTCTACAGATCAGTCGATGTGAAATCGGATTGGCTAACCAATAGAATAAATTTAACAATAGTATGTTTGGTATGTCATTAGTTTTAGTAAACATTCTGTTTAGACTAGTTGTGCACAGATGTGCAATTAATTGAAAGATACCGCTAATGGTAAAATCTAAGTGCTTTTGTCAATTTTGTCAGAGTTGTCGGTGACTATGTCGCAACCGCTGTTCGAAGACTTCTCTTGTCTTTGGTATATATATATATATATATATATATATATATATATATATATATATATATAGCTATCATAACAGGCGACGTAGGGAAACCTAGCGTTTTGTAATGCAGAAATAATTAGTTGCACAAAGAGACCGTTTAGCATCGCACTGCACGCGTCGGTGACTCCTCCTCTCTAATCTTCATCACAAACTTATGCAGGATTCTCACGGTTCCTCCGTTTTTCGAGCAGGAGAAGTATCTTCACACATTCGACTATATACTGTATATATGCAACACTGTCTACAAATGGTATTTACTCTACCTTAATAGGCTTATGGACTCTCCACCCTAGACTCTATCTATCTGTGCAAGTGTTCGTGGTGAAGTTTAATTTGCTGATTCTGTTGGTTTTTCTTGAATATCGTCGCGCCGGGTGTTTGCTTCTTAACCTTCACGTTTTATCGAGTAATATTTGATAACTCCATGCAGTCTCTGAATAATTAATGGCTTCAAGTCCACACAACTTCACAGATTTTGACAGATTTGCGTATAGTATACCATGCACATGCAGTCAGCGTGACTGTGGAGTGTTCATGCATGCACAGCTTCTGCTTCTGTTGCGTTTTTTGCACCGTTTTGTATACTATAGGTTTGCGTTTAAAACGTGTCCTTTCATTTTGCAGTACTGGACGTTTTTGCCCAGGCGTGGCACTACTTATTAATTGACGTTATCGCTTTCCACTAGACCGTCTTGGCACTAGTGAACAGCGTGAGCTATCTCTAAAGCAACATGATTTTCGAACTTTGTACTTATAGTGATCCTTTTATTGGACCCGCCTCTTGTGTGTTTGCGTGATTTGCAATTGTTAAACAATTTTTGTGATGTCTGTCGTAACCCTGCCATGTGATTTTGAGTGATGAGATAACATTTAGTCTTGAACTGGAGGAACAATCTTGTCACCCTATAGGTGTTCTGTTCTGAGTGGTTTATAGCCAGGTCTATCTAAGCACTTATCGGATGGTTTGGTTTAAACCTACTGAACGCCTAAAGATCTTTTAATTAAGAAGAACTGAGCATGGTGTGGAGACTGGAAATGCTAACACTAGCGGCATCTCATCCATTGTTCTCCTATACAAAATTGGATTGACCTTTACTGTGAGAACGGCTTGCCTTATCTAACCTAAAAGCTTTTCTTCCAAACGAACACAAATTTTTGCATGACTATGTAAATAAATATTGAACAGTCAAACCTTTAGATACTTGACTATCTCTGTTACAAAGAAAGAATCGCAATGAATCAATAACACCATGCAAGGCATTACTTAAACATTGTCCCACAGCATCTCTATAGACCTCTATATAGCGTTACTTCACACAACACCAAAATTAGAATACATTAGCATGCAGACAAAATTAAAAGTTATGGCAAAAAGTAAATCACACGAGAGAACAGTTACGAATTTGTCTTGCAATCTAATGTCCAACGGTTACCATGATTGTGCCTACAATGTCTTCTTCGTTTGAGTCGCTTCGTGTTGTTACACGTTTTGTAAGAATTTCGTTCATCTCTCGTTCTCGTGTTAGTCGCAATTTAGATTCAGGGGCTGGGCTTCCTGTCTCTCTTGCGTCACTTGCAGTTGTAGGTGTACTGTACTCTAGAGTTTCTTCTAAATTGCTGAAGGGTCTGGCGCAACGTTCACGTTTCTTGCAACGTTTGCAATTTGATCTCTTCAGCCTTCTTTCTCTCAACGTGTTTCTGATATGCGCTCGTTTACGTGACCCTTCATCCAGTTCTGGAGGTTTGTGAACATCTTCGCTGCATGAGAGCCAAACGAGTTGTCAAAATGTCGTGACACTTCTGTTGCGTTTCCATCCATGCAGCCGCGATATTGGTGCGGTGGATTGTCGACGTGAATGATCTCTTTGACTTGGTCAGTTGTTTTACCTTTTGTGTTTGAACCTATCACAATTGCTCTTTACAACGTCGGGATCTAAAACTTTGGAAAACGAGTGCAATCGGTAAATAGCGGTGTGGTCGATGAATAAAGAGCACCTTCCAAATGACATCCCACGCGTCTGCTTCTTCTTGAGTAATCCTTCCTCCAGTGACGAAAAACACGACCTTTGCGACATTCGTCACAAGCGCTAGCCAAACGCTTGAGTACTTCGTCTTCTCCAAGGTCTGTATCACCGATCCCAACTGTATCCACTATTTGACACGATATTTGCTATTTGCTCCATGTTGACGGTTCGAGTTTCGATGAACTTTGTTTCGCTCACAGATTGGTCGCTTTCTGGACCAACGGCTCGTTGGCACACCACGTCGACTTTCCAGCACCCGTTCTACCGATAAACACGACCGTTCGCTCGATCAGCGCCATTCACTACACAAAACAAATCAAAAACGAAGTCGAG
>CAXXBX010000215.1:0-10049 GCA_964274945.1 Dehalococcoidia bacterium
CTGACTGTTAATCAGGTTTGTCTGTTGGTCTGTCTGTCTGTCCGTCTTAATCAGGTCAGTCCATTGATCTGTCTGTCTGTCCGACTGTTAACCAGGTCAGTTCATTAGTCTGTCTGTCTGCCAGTTAACGAGGTCAATCCATTAGTCTGTCTGTCTGTCTGTCAATTCATCACACACACACACACACACACACACACACACACACACACACACACACACACACACACACACACACACACACACACACACACACACACACACACACACACACACACACACACCTACGTCTATACTAACAGTGCAGTGCAATAAAATTCATCCAATCTTCATGTCCGTCTGTATGTCTCTTTGTTTGTTTGTTTGTCCATCCATATATATCTGTCCCTTAATTGTTTCATTCCCCTGTCCTAGCTAACCCCAGCAATTGTTCATTGGACTGACCACTAATTAATTCAATCCCAAATTGAACTATAAACACGTATGACAATGACTGTTACCCACCAATCAGCTAGAAATCCACCCAGCATGGCTCCACTACAACCACCAAACAGCACAACAATTGCAGCCTTCCAGCCATACACGGAAGCAGACTCCTTCAGATCTCTACTGAAAAACGTTGGCAGCCAACCGCCCAACGCATACCCTGGCAAATTCCTCACGGAACCGGCTACTAACAACATCCAGTAAGGCCAACACGTTATTAAGTAGCTAAATGTCTCTCTGATTGAGTAACTCGACTTGTTGGCTTGGCCAACCACGACGTCATCTTTTCTGTGCTTCGGTTCTCTGATAACCAACAACACAACGGGTACCATAGCCAAACCGAATATTCCTAAAGCACGAAACGTCCATCTCCAGCAAATGTACGAATTCAATGCGCCGCAAACAAAGCCCAAAGCTCCTCCTAAAAGGTGCATCTGTCAGTAGAAAACCAAACTCGAATGCAATGATAGAAACTGGTTAGTACCAATGTAGATGCTGGATGTAAAGACAGCCAACGCGGTGGCTCGATTTTGTGGCATAAAAAAGTCTGATATGAGAGAGTAAGCAACAGGGTTACACGATGCCTGTAAAACATTACTGTCAGCTAATGTATGCAACGAAAACAATTTATGCCAAACAGACAGCACACAACAACAGACTAATTTTTTGTATTTCCTTTTCATACTGTTTCAATGCTGTGCTAGTGTCAGTCCATTTGAGCATGTTGGTCTATTCAAGTCTATCATATTTCATCCAACACATTCTATTAGAACAATGATCAGCAGCTACTGGTGTCATTGCTTCTGCAAGCTGTGCCATGGTGAGGCATGACACGAGACAGAGAAATGTGTGAAATCTAATCGCTACAACTAAATGTACGACGACGTATTACAAAGACTGTGTCGTTATGCAAAAAAAATGGAAAATGATTTTAAGTCTTTGTGATCTTTGTATTCACTGTTGACTTGCTAGTTATACTGTTGCTGCACATGCAATGACTGTATGTGACAATGTTGGCTTTTCTAATGTTTCTTTTTGGATTCAAATCGAGGAACCAGCACTCAGCATGGCATGCCATTATATTGTGAACTAGACAAGACAAACAGAGACAGACAGACAGACAGACAGATTATTTTATTCTCTCCTAAACTATACGTGTAACAATCGCAAAAATGAAAGCATCCTAAGCATTAACAAAAACTACTGAAATGCCTGAAGTCATAACTATTATCCTAATGAACATAGTGCTAAATATTTAAATCAAAGAAAAATCATCTATCTTACCTACATGCAATCTACTTATTGACAGACAGACAGACAGACAGACAGACACACAAACTGGGGTCATCTGTTGTAGCCTTAAGTGTTTGTTGTGATTTAGAGGAACTTTACTTAGAGACTAGCTTTTAAGCTCTTGATGGAAATTTCTTTGGATTTGAAAAATATATGTATGTGACAAACAGACAGACAGACAGACAAACACAAGCAAACAGACAGACACAGACAACAAACAGACAGACACAGACAACACACAAACAAACAAACAAACAAGTAAACATGAACACGCACTAACACACAAAATACAAATACTGTACACATGCACACAACACAGTAAGCAGTTAGATACAGCTGAAGAAAACAAAACGAGTGAGACAACAAACACATCACAACGACCAACTCACCTCTCCCAACCCCAGTCCCATTCTCACCAACACGAGAGCCCAATATTCATGCACGAATCCCGTACACAAACACATCAGCGACCAGACCGTCAAGCCTGCCACAAGCACCAACAAACGCGACTTCCTGTCCGCAAGCCAAGCGAGAGGAAGTCCACCCAGAACGTACACAACAGTAAACACAGTGCCAGTCAACAACCCCTGCCCTGTGTCTGACATCTCAACACAGCCATCACTAATCAAACACGACCCACTGTACGAAATTCTTGTCGCATTAGAACACTCCACGGCCGTTCCGTTTGTTGTATTGCCGTGCGGACATCTCATTCCGTAAGGCAAAACGACAGCAAGAACCCAACGGTCTGCCTGGTTCAGAACTGAGACGACGGTGAGTACAAAGAGGGTAACGAGCGCGCGCACGTTGCTCTTTCCTGTCTCCTCATCTCGTTGCAAAAGTTTCTGCACTTGACGTTGGAAGAAAGAGGTGATTTGGATGACGGTCGGGTGGCCCTCATGAGGGGCCTCATGTTCGTTCTCCCTATCAGTGCTATCGTCTGCAATAAATGCTTCCTTTTCCATGTTTTAGACGAAAAAGACTTACGAAACAAATTTTTAAACAGAATACCCGTATAATGAATATATGTGTCTATGTATTAGCTATGACGAGCTTGTATGTCTCTGGTGTTTCAGTATTTCTGATTTGAGGGTTTTTACTTTCGTTCGCTCTTGCTCCAAGGATACGTGAAGTTCACTTATCTACACAGTGGACAAACAGTGACACACACACAAACACAAAATTTAATGCGAATTACAATGTCACATGCAGTAGACGTGTTGTCTGTCTCGTGATATTGGTTTGATGTTACACAGGTATTTTGACAGTCTGTTAAAATGTCTATCTATCTGACTACCCAATCTGTCTGTCTGTCTGTCTGTCTGTCTGTCTCAATACATATATTTTCCATTTAAATCAAACGTTTACATAATGAGCAACCTAACACAACAAGACCATTACGATCTTGAAGCATACCAAATTACACTGCACCAACTACATTTCGAAGTTCTAATCTCGCTATGCTAATGAGTTTGTTGAGACAACTTTTGCATTGCAACATTGTAGTGTCGCTGAAATAATTGATCGCCATTTGGTCTTAAAGTCGGTCTCATTTCATTTTTCTTCATCATCCCTTGCACTCTTTGCCAGCTTGTCAAATATCTAACTGCTTGTTCGCCCCAATGGCCAAAATGTTCGAAAACAAGAGGAATGACCAATGGACAGGACCCTTCTGGCAGCAGCTCAGACTTATACTTTCTCGTCCCGTTTCATTGCTGCTACTCTTCCTTCTCTGGAGGCTGCCTTCACTGAGTCCAAACACCATGGATAAGCCAACAACAGATCTAATTCAATGTCTGCACCTGAATCTGGGTCAAAAACGAGGATGTCCGACCTCTTGTCACTGTTGACTTACCTGTATTGTGGCTCTAGTTTGTGTCTTTCTGTCTGTCTGTCTGTCTGTCTTTAAATGTCTGAACTAAATGTGTAATTCATTATTGCCTGTTGTCCACAACTAGGAAAACAAGTCGATACCTCTGTTGTGAGTTCATCTTTCGCTTGCACCATCTCTTCATACTGTTGTACAAGCTCACTCTTCTCTTTCACTGCAACAAGTAGAAAACTCTATTTCTGGCATTACATCATGCTTCAGAGCAGCTGTCTGACTTTCTCCTTTACTGAGAATATGGCACAGCTGCTTATTTCTCAGCTTAACTTCTTTTAACTCACTCTGAACAATGACTTCTTATGTACTACAACATGCTGTGTTAACTTGTGTGAGCTACCTGTAATGCCTGAACTTGCACTGATAGCTCCTGAATAGTCTTGTCTTTCTTCTCCAAGCTGTCCACCTCATAAGCCAATCTAGCAGCCTCCGCTTTACTATGCTACAAACACACAAACACCTTTATATGCATCTGCTCAGTAAACGTGTTGATCAAGAACTCATACCTGTGATAGCTTCACTGCACGACTTAACTCTTCGCGATCCATTTCAGCAGCAACTTCCAGAGAAACACGATCAAAAAATGAAGATTCACTACCCAAAGTCTATACCCAGTTGCAACATTATAGCTAAAAATCATCATATACACAAAATTCCAAATGACAGTACAAACTTTCTTGTCTTCCTCCTGTAACGCTGGAGGAACTGGTAACGGGTCTAATCCTGCCACGTCGTGTGATGGCTCCACTGGGTCTAACAGTACAGAAAACATAAAGAATTACATCATACCTCACCCCAAACCACCTTGCTATATCAACACCATTGCACTTGATTGAAGCTGACAAGTCCGTAATTGCTACTTGTGTTAGAGTAGAGCTACAAGCCCCAAAAGATGTTGTATCTGTATTAATTTGTTCAATAAAATGGTCTCCTACCTATCTGCTCTGTCCAAACCGATCACAAATGTTGCAATCCCAGCCATCGTTGCTTGTTTGTAATGTGTATTTGCCTTGTTGCTGAGATATTTTTGTTAATACCGACCCCTCAGCATAGCAACCCAACAGCTCAATATACACCTATATTGATTATTCAATAAGGACGTATGCCATGCAGCTCCTTCTGCCACATTCACTATTCCATCAAACCAGTGACAATACGTAAACACCTGCCCAGGTCAAGACAGATGGCTGTGTAAAACATGCAACATGGTGGGCAGTCAATATCCTGGAGGGTCATAAGGGACATTTTCTGATAATTAATCTCAGATAATTATTCTTGGAAAGCCCCTCATGAAATCAATCAAATAAACTGGATATCGTCTGCCAACCATGCATTAGCCTACCTGGTATATATAATAAATTTATTTAAATAAATTTATTTAAATAATCTAATACAAAAGTAAATGAACTAAACATACCAAGACTAGAGTGCCACTCTTGTAGTGACATCTTGACCTTCCCTTTCTTCTGCTTCTTCTCCTCAGTTTCTTTCAATAGCTGTGCAAACAGATCATTATCAATACATTACCTTCACCTCCAACTTCATGCTATTCTTTGCCAATTCCTAGATAACACATTTTGGTTACCTAACAATCAGGCAAAGTCTAGCACAAGAGAATACAAAAAACAACAAAGTTAGTCACCAACATGCAACACCAAGCTGCAATCGGCAGCAACACGCACCGATGCCTCAAACTGAGCCATTCGCTCCTCATCCTTCCGTCGTTTCTCCTCTTCTAACTTACTTTGCAGTATTGCTTCCTGAACAACAAACACTACGGTACTATTAGTCTGTTTGATTGTTGCTTGAATGTCCTATTTGTTTGATGTCTATAAAAAGCAAACAGTACACCAAAAATAAATGCAGTCCAATCATCATTGTTTTTATTTTCTATTATTATCAAATATGATGTATTGAATATGTCTAGCCTCGGTATTCCAGACTGCTTTCTGCACGTGAGGGGAGGGGAGAGTGGGAGGAGAGAAGAAAGCAGTCTGGGGACAGCTCTATTGTAATTAACTTCGGAAATAGGCGGTATTCATCTTAATCGATAATTACCCACATTCAGTAGGGACAGTAACAAGCACCAGATGGCTCGTGGGATATTGCCAGAAGCTGTTCGCTGCCAGCCGACTACAAACGAACGGGAGAACGTAGAAAATGAGTGACTTTACTGAATCCGGTAGAGAGAAGGCAAAGACGTCGTGACCTCGTACTAAAATCGCTTAGCAAGCAATCGAAGGGTCTTCAAGGCTTCAAGTCGGAACAGCCGCTGCAATGGCTTTATCGTCCAGTAACGTCTGACAAACATTCGCTGAGTTATCATGTCATCAGGAGCGAAACTCGTAGCGCGTTGCATTTGTGTTAGCTGCACCCCACTGTGCTATTACAGTCGTCTGACAATCGCTTAGAGGTAATTACAAGTACTCATTGACGTCAGCAGTTGTCTACAGCGCTGATTGGCCGTTTTTTTATTAGCGGTGGTTTTGATTGAAGCGGATGTTTCTGAACTTGAGCAGTCGCACCTCTTCCGAAGTCACTTACAATAAAGCTGTCCCCAGACTGCTTTCTTCTCTCCTCCCACCCTTCCCTCCCATCACGTGCAGAAAGCAGTCTGGAATACCAAGGCTATGAATATGTCAGGGCTACTGACAATGGTCTACACGTGTTTATAATAACAGTAGTACTGTAAATGACAAATACTTCGTCAGACAAAATTTTTTGTAATTTTCACAAATATTTGACAACTACAGTAAATAGTTATACAAGACAATTTTTTGCACAAGTTCTATGAACTGCAAGAGTTTGAGGCACATGTTGATGACACTGATCTAGTACACTGATTTACTCTCTTACTAGCAAGTACACTACTCAAGTCAGTAATAGCTTCTGTTTCACGTTCATTACAGTTTGGAAGAAAGAGAGTCTTCGCCTGCCAGCAAGACGAGGATTGCATGAGCTAAGCCATCTGATCAGTGACATTGCATGTAGCAAATACAGCCTACAATACACTATTACGTATGTTGATGGCAAAAAGGAGTACCACCATGGCTCTAATTTCGAGTGCTTACCGTAAGGACTTACTGGTGGTCAAGTGTCAGATGGACAGAGTGATACTAGGTGCCTTTCAGTACTCAACCAGGTGTCTTCCGCCCACACGTATATGGTAGTGATACTGTACTATACTACAGTTCTAGTTAGTGACAAAAATTTCTTCATGACAAACAGTGTCTTGGTAGACTTTGACAAAATTGTTGCATGACGAAATATTCATCGTTTACAGTATATACATACATACATACATATATATATATATATATATATATATATATATATATATATATATATTAGACATGTATATATTTATACTTCTTATAGATCCCAACTGGGATCAACTCTACCATCTAAAGCTATTCGACATAACACCATCTTAGCATTGTATAACCAGAGCTTTACAGACAGTTGTTGATGCAAATTACAAACTGATCTACTGATACCAGCATTGCTCAGAAAAGAAGCCCTTCGTGCTATAATTTTAAGTACTTGTAAACTGTTCAGTGTCCATAATCCTAAAGACTCCACCACGAGGGGATGAAAAATACCTCCAGTGTTCGAAACCATCGCATCATGCCACTGATCTTTCTCAATCTCTCCTGCTGCAGCCGCTGCCCCTGGACAAGTGGCTGCTTGAACAAGGTAGGATGGCTGTAAGAAGTTTTGGACGGTCAAGTCAAAATATGTCGGAAGACCATGTTCGAAATTCGGGTGAAAAATATCACCAGGTTTTGAATTGCTTGTGCTACTGCATCGCATTTCTCGACGACAACGAGAATCATCCACTAGGAGTGCATTGAAGACTACTTCACAGAGTGCATTGTGATGCTTCATTCTCAGATTCTGCTCTTGATTGCAACCCAATAAATGATCACCGAACTTGCACCACATGTACAGCGCTTGGCATCAAAAGGCAAGTTGAAGATTGGAATGCCCAACCAGATTCTCAAAGCAACACTAAATTCTTTGCTGGGCATGGCGAGGCCGAGGCTTAGGTTTGGCAATGCCTGCAACCATGCACCAGCATGTTGGTCAGAAATGGTGTTCAGTCTAGCGCGATCTCGAATACTAGCAGAATCTTTGAGGGAAGAACTTAAATCAGAATCCAGCCTACTCTGCAAACTTCGTTGACAGGTCATTTCAGTCTTAAGAGCTGTGTCTATATATATACAGATACTTAGTCAGACTGTCTACTCTACAAACAAGGCATTATTATTTTATTATCATTATTATTCAATATAATCTGATGCACACTAGACATACACTGAATACCAACTCAAACATAATTAAATAATTAATTAAACAACATGAGACATGATGTACATGTATAACCCGAGTTACCTGCAGATCCTTTTCAAACTGATCCTCAACTAACTATACAATCATCGCATTCAAATCTCAAACAACAGTAACGCACATCAGTCATCCTACGATCTTATCTCTCGTCTGCCAATCCTTCCACGTATCCACGCGTCCTTGTGACGTACCATTGGCGCTCAAAAGCCGATCAGACGTCTAGGCAACGATAAGCGACACTAAAAACATTGGGAAACATCCGTATCACACGCTGCTCGTCCAACCTCCGCTCTGGCTGCTCGTTTCTTCGCTCTTTTCTTCGCGTTTTTTGCAGCTGATTTTCCCAGCGCGTTTGCTCCTTCTCCACTGTTCGATTGCCTCAGTTCGGTTTCTTCGTCCGAAGCCGCCGCATCGTGAAGAACAGAAAAACGACTTGCTGATGATGTTTTAGCCATTTTCCTTTAAGTTGATATCAATTAGAGTCACGTGAGCATTCAAAGGGAGAGCCCCTTATTTGACGTTGCCACTGGTGTGCTACAATACGCAGCTTGCAAATAAGGCTATACCATGGCTGTTGTAAGGCAAAGTGATAGCGTGGATTGCGAGTTGATTGCACGAGTTACAGACACTCTGCAGGCTCATGAACGTTTCTTACTTCAGTTGAAGAATGGTGATGAGAAACGCGAGCAGAATGCTTTCAGTTGCCACGAGAAGGCAGTTGCAATTCTTGATAATTTGAGAGAGCTCAAGAGCAGACTGGAAGGCAATCATTTCGAGATGCAACAGCTACATCTCGACCCTGATGCAGCAACACAACTGAAGCTGCTTACTGTCGTGCACACACCTGCCACAATGACTGAAGATCATCGTGACAAACTTGCCGTTCAAATTGCAAAGCGTTTTGCAAAGATTTGCAAGAAGGTTTTATTTGCTTGTGTAATGACATGCCCATGGTTTGCAGCGTCTCAGAGTGAGGAGACGGCCAGAGCTAAACACAACGTTTTGTTCGTTGTCTTTTTGGTCAATGAAGAGCATTTCCTCTCACTTGCAACACCACATGAAAAGGAGCTACAAGAAGTGATAAACGAGGTGCTGATATTTATCGTTGAATTTCTTTGTTTCACTTGATTGCTTTCGATCGTTTCACCTATTTCGTTATAGTTGCACACACGCACGCACGCACGCGCGCACACACACACACACACACACACACACACACACACACACACACACACACACACACACACGCACGCACAATGGCAAATGAATAAGGAGTTACCAGCAATCTCTTGGAGCCTGGCCAGGTGCTCGCAGAAGCACCGACTGCGACACCAACTGTGGTGTGGGCACCCAAAGTCCCACTTGGACCCCAGTGGCTGATGGACTTTGTCGCAGTCGGAGGCCTTTGCCACCCCAGTCAAAGACCAGGTACTCCATAAGGTGACTCTCTAACCAACTGAGCTATTGCGCATGCACACACACACACACACACACACACACACACACACACACACACACACACACACACACACACACACACACTGACACACACACAATCTAAAGTACATGGAAACCAGTGCATTTTGTATGTGTACACAATAACTACTATTTGTATAGAGGCAGTGGTCACTGGTGCTGTCAGAGACCAGCCATTTTTCTACACACGGGAAATGTTTAATTTTGAACTCCATAATAAACAGTAGAAAATAGCAAGTGAAAATTGGCTTGTTTGACGAAATGAGATAGCTGGTGGACCATCCAACTTTCAACTTCACTTTTAAATCACAAATTTCAATTTTGTGTTGGTTTTTGTTTCATCTTTACTAAATAGCAAGTGTGATCAATGACAACAAATGATCAACATCTAATTTAACAAACTAGAATCTAAAACACAAACTACAACATTGAGGTAGAGAATACAATAGCTACATGTTGTGTGATGATGTTAATTGATATGTTGCCTTTATGTACGTTATTCATTTCGCTGATTTTTCGTTAGGATTGGTTGTGTGCTGTTGAAGCTCGGCATTTTAGCCAC
>CAXXBX010000216.1:0-40390 GCA_964274945.1 Dehalococcoidia bacterium
TCCAACAAAGTATTCACGCAAAAGTGATTTATCATATCCAAGTTTCTGTGACGCCTGTCTTGCTAGAACTCTAGCTTGAATATCTGGTTTTAGTAACGTCAAGCGAGTCTTTAATGTTCGATTTAGAAATAACACTGACGGTACCGCATTTATGGTAGCATGATGGTTTGTTCTGTATGCTAACAAAATACTTGCTAGCCTATAGGGTGGAGTGCGATCAGTGTTACTTTTTATAGCATGTTTGAAGGTCTGTATGAATCACTCCACCTCTCCATTCGTTTATGGATGGTACGGTGCCGATTTAATATGCTGAATGTCGTAGTACCGAACAAAATCACAGAATTCTTTACTAATAAACTGTGGGCCATTGTTTGTTAGTATTTGTTTCGGCAACCTGTAAGCACCAAACGACTTTCTCAATACTTCTATATGAACTGTAGCCCAGGGTCTCGACGTCCAAATGCACGGCTGTAATGGTGCTACTGGAGGAGAATGTTTGACAGATTGACATGAATGATATCCACGACTTCTCAATATCTATCACAATTGGGCCACCGTACATTCATTCTAGCCAATGACTTCATTCGAGATATTCCAGTGTGTGACTCGTGAAGTTCTTGCAGGACCCTTGACCGCAATGAAAGAGGAATTACTGCACGCAAACTCCACATGAGGCAACCCCCTTTAATGGACATTTCTTTATATCTCTGTTTGAAGGGTTTCAACGATTCAGCTAATATAATACCTGGCCAACCAGAACGCATGAACGTTATTACTCGACTAAGCACCGTATCTACACTTGTAGCTCTTCTCACATCATCCAACAATACCGGCACTGTTTCCAGCCTTTCCATACTGATAATTTGAGCCATTTCTGCTTCTAGTTCTGATCCACTCTCGGGGAGCAGTAATCAAGACAGACGATCAGCTTTGTAGTGCTTTGTTGTAGGTCAGAACTCAATATCATAACTATAAGTGGATAGTACCCATGCCCACCTTTGCATTCTTGCCGCTGCCAGGTCTGGGATTCTTTGTTTTGGCCCAAAAATTGACTTCAACGGTTTGTGGTCAGTTACCATCCTGAATTTTCTGGTTTAAAGGCAAGTACTTTTTTATACGGTACACATGCGCAAGCGCTTCTCTTTTAATCTGTGAGTAGTTTCTCTCCTTACTACTTAAAGTTCTAGACGCAAACGAAATCGGCCTTTCACTCCCATCCGGAAAAACATGAGACATCACTGCGCCTATACCTTGCGTCACAAGCGAGACGAATAGGTAGAGACACATCATAATGAGCTAGAACTTTGACGACATAAGACTCACTTTTGTCAATTGAAATGCCTCATCACATTCATTCGACCTCTCCCTCTTGACTTTCACCTTTACCAAGACATTAGAGGTTATAACATGTTTGATAAATTTGGAATAAAACGTCCATAATAATTCATCAGCCCTAAAAAGGAACATAGCGGTTGTACGTTATTCGCACTTGGCACTTCTGCTATGGCTTTCATCTTGACATTAGTTGGCGACAATCCTTTAGCTGAAACACAACATCCCAAATAGGTCACTGACTCTTGCATGAAAGAACATTTTCTTTCGTAATATGAATGCCATTATTTTGTAATCTTTGAAGCACTGCTCTAACATTCCGCCAATATTCTTCATCAGTCTCACCCGCTATCAAGATGTCGTCAATATAGCAAATAATCCGTGGCAACCCTTGCAACAGCTGGTCCATTGTTTTCTGAATAATCGCCGAAGGTGATGCTACCCCAAACGGGAGACATGTAAAACGGAATAAACCCTTATGTGTGTTGATAGTAACAAAGTTACTTGAATTGCTATCCAACATTAGTTGGTTATACGCATGAGACATATCCGACTTAGTAAACTTCTTTCCTCCGGCCAAACAAGCAAATAACTCATTTCGTTTAGATAGTGGATATTTATCAACATCTAATACCTGATTGACAGTTAACTTGTTTGTAGTCCCACAAATGTGGATGGAGTCATCTTGTTTGGGAACAGGAACAATAGTTGCAGCCCATGCAGAGTGACCGACAGCTTCCAAGGCTCCCAGTGTCTGCATCCTTACTAACTCCTCTTCAATTGCACCCTTCAAAGCAAATGGCACGGAGCAAGCCCTCTAGAATTGAGGACGTGATCCCGTCTTAACTTCCAAGGAAGCCTTTGAGGTTTTGATCGTTCCTAAACCTTCTCTGAAAACATTAGGAAATTCGTCAACCTAAATTTCAATACTCTGTTCCCTGGACGAAACTCTGAACAGGCTAATCGACTTTCATATATTCAGGTTAGACAACCAATTTCTGCCCAATACACAAGGACCAAAGCCTTCAATTATCAACATAGTCAATACCATTTGTCTACCTTCATGGACGACTGACTCTTCAACTTGACCAAGAACTGATAATTTTTCACTCAAATATGTACGAACTGTTACCCTTATGTCTTTCAACTTGATGGACTTCCAAGTTTTTCTAAGACATGACTGACACCGAAGCACCCGTATCTAGCTCTATCGTAAAAGATTTTTCTTCAACTTGTACGGTGACTATTAGAGGTTTCTCTGTGGTTTGACCAAATACAAGCACCTGATGACTCACCACTTTCATCCTTTCACATGATAATTCCTGTTCTTTGTGGCCACACCAACTAGCACGCTCATTTGCTTTACTGATCCCTTGTCATACCACGATTTCTTCGTATTCCATGTCTTTCAGGCTTAGCAACTGGCATTGTCTTCGACATATGCTGATACACAGGAGTAATATGCCCCTTTTTCCACACCAGGAACAATTGGCTTACTTTAACTGACAGTCAGAACTTGTATGATTTTGCCGGCCACAGTGTTGACAATTTGACGTAGGCGGTATGGCAGATTGAGTCATTTGACAAACAGTCTCGGGACGCAAACGCCGGTACCCTTCTGGAAATCTTTTACACTTCGCCGAGCTGCTTCTGTTCTTGTGCTACTTGCACTGCTTGAGCAAATATCAAGTTAGCTTCTGTAAGCAATCGTCTCTGGATAGATTCCTCCTGTAGCCCACACACAAAGCGCTTCCTCATTTGTCTGATTCCGACGATAGAAGTGAAAACGATGAGCAATGACAGAGGATGTAGTTTTTAAGCACCCATCCAAGTTCCTCCAAAGACTTCCTTGCAGTAAGGTTGGCAAGACTAGATCTCTAACCAATGAATATATCTTTGCTCCCAGCAAGCTCAGGAACATAGGCACATGTTTTTCGGCGTCTATCCCAGATGCTTCAAACAAAGGAAGAACCCTTTCATAGTATGCAGAAAAACGTTCATTCTCCTGGTGAAACTCTCCGACAGCCCCGGGTAATACCTGAAACCCCATCCTCATCGCCATTGTTACAATTTTGTAGGGGCACAATTTGATTATACTGATACTCAATTATTGACTGAACTATCTCTGTCATACCACTATTTATATATTCATAGCCATACGCGTGCACACAGCATGCACGCATACATCACATGCATAAGTATACGCATGTGTGCACACTACGCCTACCATATACACTGTACAGTCAAATACAATGTAATATACTACATTTAGAGTTAGATCTTTGTCAAGAAAGACATCTTTTCTAAGTTCACCAAAAGCACTGAAAAGGAACTTCGACACATCAAAGTTCTTAATTTGGTTTTAGCATGTAGTCTTTTTTCCTTTTTTTGGTTCAATCAGTAGCTTCATTCTCAGCATTGATAATAAGTATTACACTCAGCTGCACGCATTGCTGATAAACAACTCCTACGCTGAGATTGTCTCATTATTACCAAATAGATAATTCAATGCTATTTCTTGGTTTTTGTGTGTTGCTAAGGTGCTCTATAGATGTACCATTTTTGAAATGAAGTATTACATACATTAGGATCATTGACTGAAAGGAACACTCAATACAGAAATATTTTTCATGCTAGAACCGAATAAATCGCCTGTTGCAGCACAACATAAATCTCTCTCCTTTCAACTCGCAGCATATGTCAAGGCATAGCACCAAAATACTTGAAGATGGTCTTCATAATGATCTCCGACCTTGATCTCAGCTAACATAAGTCTTGAACTTAACCCTTCCATTTTCTGCCTCCTGCTTTGCAAGAAGAAATAGCTAGGCCTCTCAGTAGAAAAGGCTACTCCTTCCCTCTCTGTCTAGTGCAAGTACAGCGATCACAAACAACCGAACACTCACAGTTTGCCAATATTGCTGATGTAAAGTGAAATATTTGGTAAAACAAAGGCAACGGCAACATCTAACTCTTACAGAATCGTTTTTATCTTTTCTGTTTTTACACATGCACGCACGAACTTAAACTTTTGTCATGTTCAGAGAAATAGGACAAGCATGACTGATTTAGTTTGCACTGATGTAAGGCCATTTTATTTATTGTTTGATATCTGATGATCTAGGCCGTATGCATGTATGATGACTAAGTTAGAGTCATCATTTACAGCACTAATGTTTGCAACTTAGCTAACTAGTCATATCTGTGGTAGTGAGTGCATCGTTCTTAGAAATATACTTACTGTAAACATTTCAGACGGATATCACGCATATCCTCTCCTAATTAAATGGAAGTCCTTACAGATATCTTCTTCCGCTTTGAGGGTATGTCTAAGTGTACCCACATACTGATGCACATGATGTTATCTATATTATTGGCTGCCAGCGAAGCGATTCTGTTATGTTTTGATAATGGCTTTATCTGCAGATGTCTGATACCCAAATTGATTGCAACGTTACTGCTTTATACCAATTCGTATTTCTGCAACTGTTAGCAACTGGAATGTTTTTACCAGTATGTCATGTTGATTCACTTTTTTCTTGGCATCTTCAACTGTGCTTAACACTGAAGTTATCTTACACTCATTGTCTAGTCCCAGGAATGCATGTTCTTGTGCGGACTATTAGGGAGAGTTTATTAAAAGACTTTCAATTCCTTATCACGTACACCTCATATTTTGGTCTTGGGCTTTAGATATTGGAATACCGTCATTGAATAATGATGCTCTTGGTTCAGCATGTTGACACATGGTGTGGGGAAATTGACCTAGATGTCGTACGTTTCTCTTACCATAATGCAATACATTTGTGTCTCGTAAGCTCAGTTTGTTTCATATTAATGATAATTTTGAAAAGTTTGATAGTTGTATTGGTAATCGGTGAGGACCAATCCATGCTACAACAGGCAGAGCATCCACGAGTAATGGAATTTTTTAGATCTTAGTGAGGATTTCTTTTCAAGCACTCTGCGAGCGTCTGAGTCAAAGCCTCTGATAGCTAAAATTCTTAAGCTATAGTTACATAGGGTTGCTGACAGCTTTCCAGTTATGCTTTACGTAGCAGAATCTATACAACCAAGAAGTTCCATGATCTTTCTATTGTCGATTTTGCCAACATCATTTCAGCATATCTTTATAATGGTGGTAACGTAAGTGGTCTATGTATAAGCTTTATTTTCAATTTTATGTGTCTTTTGTGTTTATGGATTGAACGTTGTAATTCTTTTTACTACTAGGTATCTCTTACCGTGTGCAACCAAATGTTTTCTGTTTGTAGAGTGGTAATACCGGATTATTGACAGCATGTGAGTTTGGATGTGCTGCAGCTTTGGATTGTCTTATCAGTCTTGAATGCTTACGTGATGTCACCAACAACGTCAGTCAATCATTAATGATTTTGGAGTTAAACGTGATCAAATAGTGGTTGTTTAGCATGGAGACACCGCTTTTCATTGCGTATCATGTCCTATGACTACAGAGAAAGCCAAAGAAAAAGTGGTCACTACTTTGATGAAACATAACTTTCAAGTATACAATAGAAACCACGTAAGTCATTTGAAATGTAAAGGTTTTGTTAATTATGGCCAGTGCTTTGATTAGACATCTCTATATTATCCATGTCTGTATGTGTGTAATCCACTATAGAGAACACTTGTCCACTAACTATGCAATTGGACGCAAACATACAATCAATAATTGTTTTGGTGCTATGATGCCAGGTAACCACTATTGACAGTGGTACATGCTCAAATTTTTCTAATAGATGCACGTTCTCTCGTCTGGGGCTCAGAGCGGGCTGGGCGCAGAGTGGGGGTGAGAGCCCTTGACTAAATCATTGCTTGTTCACAACAATGAGATAAAAATCATGTATTTCATTCCTTAGGCTCAGCAACAGGCGAGATTTGGTGGACTCCTGCAATAATAGAGGATGTGTTATCGATTAAAACTCATCCAACCTCTACTAACCTTATACAGACTACGTCACGCGGGCATGATTGACCTAGTACAGCCTCTCTAGAGGTTGAGACAGATCCAGTGGCCTATATACTAAGGGCTGGTTCAGAATATGCTACAGAGAGCAAGCCGTTTCGTTTCGTCAAACCACATCAAAGCGCCGCTCAAGACCATTAGGTACTGTTACCCAATCAGGGAACGCAAATGCGAGGATCAGAACGGAACGTATACCTATTGTGAACACTGCCTGACGTGACGGACAGTCGATGTGACCGTCCATCATGTCTCCGTCACATATTGTGAACCAGCCCGTAGAAATGACACCTTCACTGTGTATCTCTGTGGAAACAAAATTTGGTGGAGCAGCAACTCGCCCCTTCTGAGATCTGCTTTACACACAGAGAACTGACATATTTACGTATACATAGATTGGTATGGGATTGATTTCGGAGATGCAAATGTCGTTTTGAATGCAGCAGAGAATTATATTCTGCTACTGTCAGTAGTGTAGGTGTACCTAATTGTGGACACTCCCCGGTAATTTGAGTTACAATCGCTGTTTTCTCTGGTAGCCTGCACGAAGAGACAGTGAAACACGTCCAATATACGCACCATTGTCTAGGCTTCGTAACGGTACCTGTATGACTACAATCATACAACGGCAGCTGGCGCACTAGCAAAGTATACGAGATATCGTCTGTAAACAGCTTGGACGCGGGGTGTATCCTAATTGTGGACATTGTTTTTTCCGTTACAGAAAGCGACTGAGCCTGAGTAACAGCTGGACTATATACCTGAATGGTTGCCTCACAAGCTGGTATTTTGGGCCGCAATCAAAACCATGTTCTGTCGTGTATCACCTCTATGTAAAATGGCGTCGTGCCTTTCAAATTTTGAAGAAGCCAAGTGTTCTGTTTACGATGCAACGCAGGAGACGATCAATCATGTTTAGATCAACTTTTCAACTGTAAACTGTGGTTCTAGCATCTTTTTGCGTTGCTGGTAGAGCTGATTATTGATATCAGACAAGGTAGTTTTGACCTTCCACCTATCCTAGGTGTGTTTGTAGGTTTTCATTTTGTGTCTTATTGTTGCCAGATCTAGTAGCAGTGAAGACAGTCAAATTCTGACTGGATTACGAATGTCGCTCATATTGACATTCCACCTACTTTGTTTATTCTCATTTCATACCCTATTGTGGCCAGATGTAGTTGCAGTGAAAACAGTTGGATTGTCAGTGGATTTTTTTGTCTAGATCTAGTATGAGTGAAGATATTCAGGTGTTTAGTGGACTGGAATTACACGTTCGCTCAATGTACATAGTGCGCTTCTTTAGCACGTTACAAGTCAACGTAACTAGGCTCAAAACTTTACTAAGTACTAAGGTACTCGAAAATTGCTTAACTAACGTCAGGGCACTTTCACGATCCACTAGAAGAACGATTCGCGTACCTCGAATTTGTGGACGAGATGGGAGGAACCTTGTACGCGCTATCAGTTTTGCAGGGGAATCGTTGTGATACACCACAAAACATGCTTTTGATTGAGGCCCAAAATACCAGCTTGTGCGGCAACCATTCAGGTATCTAGTCCAGCTGTTACTCAGACCCAGTCGCTTTCTGTGGCGGAGAAAAACATGTCCACAATTAGGATACACCCCCGTTTCAGTTGTTCACAGACGTTACCCCGTGTATTTTGCTAGTGTGCTAGGAGACGTCTTGCTATTCTTGTCCTACAGGTATTTCTACAAGTAGGAGCACCTACCCTACTTAGGTGATAAATGAATGCCCACTCAAACATTCCTTTGTATAACAGCAGAACGTCGTTTTAGCAATAGTGCTCTACAGGCTCTTGGAAAATTATTTTGTCACGTTACCGAGGACATTCTGGTTGCGCAATTTCTAGTGTAACTTGTTGCATTTCATAGACTTCATTAATTAACCTAATAAGTGGCCTAACTGTAGCATTAATTTCCTGTTGTATGGAAACCACCCCTAATGTAGGTGTACGGTTTGAGTAGTCGGGGCGTTCTTTTGGTCAATCTTCAAAAGTTGTACATGCCATGAACAACTTCCAATGTGCTGGCAACTCAAGCAGATGCATGAAATTGTGCATGGAGGAGAAGCATGATTGAGTGGGGAAACCAAATTCAATGTTCAGATCATGCTCTTTTCTGCAAGAATGGTAACTCTGTGGTTGGCAAGCCATGCAAGCGTAACAATACTCCTGCATGCGCGAAGAAACGCCAGTAGTCTACTTTCATCGGGCCATCGCATTACCGCTGCTAGAAGAGGTATAACCGCCCACCTTTACACGCAATGTTGACTTTGCAGAGCGTGCGGACAGGGGTCTCTACCTAGTATCTTATGTGCTCTATACATATATTTTCAACATATGGCTGCTCTATTACAGGCTAGTTGTCTAACAGTCAACATCGAATACAATCCAATAATTTGTACCAATAATGCAATATCCTAGTTCTAAAAGAGTTCTTAGACAGTGAGGCGAGCCTCACTGACGATGCTGTCAACACAGTCAAGATGTACTGGATGGCGCTTCGATGACCTCGTCCCTCTAACACAAAGAATTGCAGATCGTAGTAGAGAAAAACTCAGTCTGCATCGTATTAGTGCCATTGTTTGACTGTAGGAAGTGTCCTGTTTGTCTGAGATCAGGCTGGCTAGCCGTTTGTAGAAAGTGTTTGCTTCTCTTCCCATGCCTCCAGTTGACGACAACAATGGAGTGAAGCTACTTCCTTCAACCTCTCTGACTCTCTCGCCATAGGCTCTCTGCTTCTCAAGTTCATGGTTCCGGAAGAATTGCGGTAAGGTCATCTCCTGGTAACTTTGCACGTTGGGGTAAAACACCCTAATATCGAAAAATGTGCGTTCACCACGACGCCATACACCTCTTGCCGAAACATCCAGCCGTGCCTTTTCCTCCCTGTTGGCAGTACGATTGTGTAGGCATTCACCTGAGAGGGGGTTTAGCCTCGGTTCGATGGCCACATCCGAGCATACTTCATTAATCAAAACTGCAGTGATGTCCCTCACTTCGTTATGCCTGATAGTTGGAAATCCTCCTTTGGGGCATATCATAGCATGGTCAACATTGAATGTTGACCCGCATGAGCACTTTGAGGAAACGCCCTTCAGTGACAACCCATACCTTAAACAAATGGCATCTCTAATTTCACACTTTGGTAGATGAAATCCATGATGTTGGATCGGCAAGACAGTTAACCAGCTCGATACTTCCTTTTCTCCTGCCAGTTCTATGGTTCTTCTTAGCGAGGGAGATGCGTTACTTTTCAACTTGTTCAAGGTTGATTTATGGGCTGTTTCTTTCTCTGATATTGATGCCTTTTTTTTTTGAATTTCTTGCTCCTCTACAGAGTAGGAAGGTTGTTGATTTACAATCTCAGCTGCAAGAGGGGCTGTAATTCGTTCTGAAGTTTGATAATGCCAATCAGCCATTTGTGTAGGGTCAATAATATTTAGACCACCAATTCTACAAGGTAGAGCTAGAAGGCTTCTCATTTCGTCACTGATAGCCGTTTGACCTGTGAGAGCAGGAATGAATTGTTGACGGACGACCTTCTTCAATGGAGCCATTAGATGTGAAATCTCTTTGACTGTACGCAGCAGGAAGTTCCATCTCCCTATCAAACCATGTGTAAATGCTGAGTAAGCACCGTGTGGTTGCGTTTTTACAATTAATGTCAAGTTCAACACTTGCTTAGCCCATTTATCTACCTTTCCTCGTATATACTCCTCGACAAAGCAGTCATCACCCAAGGCAGCACCCAGATGTCGTTTTCCTGTAGTTGTTATATGAACACCGGAATTTGCAAAGACCACTTCAGCTTGTTTCTTTGCCTCAGGTTTCACGATTAACCATGACTTGGTCGCATTGGTTTGATAACCAAAATCCCCTCCTACTTCAGTCAGCTTGTCCCACCATTTCCAAACTTCATTTATGGTACCTGCTCCAGTCGCATCGTCTGCAAGCCATACTTGTTTACAGATTCCCGCAAGGCTAGAGATCAGAGGAACAGTTCCGATGGCATACATTGTTATAGCTAATGGGTCACATTGAGTTGTTCGTTCCACTGATTGTATTATCTCTCCGCCGATAACGTACATGGGAATTGCCACTCTGTAGGTGTTAATCAGTATTTTTGAGAGAGCAGGACATATTATCCTAGAATTATGCAAGGTCGCATTACGATTGAGTGTGTTGAATGCATTTTTTGCGTCCACAAGCAACACACAGTCAGACTCATCAGCGTGGAATATTGATCTCATGGCATGAATTGCAGCTTCAGAGCCACCTTCTTGCCCTGCACAAACTTGCAATGAACCAGCACATTGGCAGATGTCGTCCTTCACTACTGCTGCAATAGATTTCGAAATTATTCTTCCAAATGTTTCACCAATCCCAATTGGCCTTAAGCCAGGACATTTATTGAGTGGTATTAGTCTACATGCAGCAAACGCCTGTAAGCCACGAGGGTGAACGAATTGTGTGCAGAGTCTTTTTGCAAGGCTAGCGAGGGAGTTGCATACCTCAGCCGACTGACAACCAAAAGAACAACAAAGACGACGCCAAGCATTAGAGTCCATTCCAGATGGACCGCTGGAGCCTTGAGTTTGTAGAGCTGCTCGTTTGATGGCATCTCCATCAATCTGGTCAAATATAACTGCTGGTATGTCATTGACTGGTTCTTGAAGAAGCGCCGAGTTTGATGTTGGTTGCGAGGCTGGGTGCTTTTCTTTGAGAACATTCCTGGCAGTTTGACCATTAGACCCTTCCACTATTTCATCCATTGCCAAGATTCCTCCATTTGTATTGTCTGACAAATATCTAAAAGCAGCGTTCACCTTGCCTTGAACCATTAGGCGACTGAATATTCGTTCGATCTGTTGATTTGAAGGGGGTTTCTTTGATGACTTTAGGCGCTGCTGTATAGCTTTTCCTTCCCTAAACAACTCATCAAATCTTCCTTCCTTCCACAAGTTCAGCCGACGCTGGAGGTGATGGAGGTGATGGACGTGATCCCTGCTCTTTGATTTTGCACTCGGCTTTTGCAACAACAGGACTTGCAAGACAACGAAAGCTTTCAGTGCAATAACTTCCATAGCTGTTGCATTGCTATATGCTTGCAAAATATTACACATTTCAGAAACAAAATCTTTTCCAACTCGTCCTGAAGGTACAAGGAACAGATTTTTTCTCCAAAAGACGACGTCGTCATAGATTCTGGACAATTCCTTGCATGCTTCCGAGCCATCTAAATCATTCCATTTGAAACTTGTTGCGGCATACTTTTTAAATGGTGGTAGGTGAAATACAGAGCTGTGAGAGCTGTCCGTTGATGGTACAGGAGATTCACAACGCACGGTGGTGGGAGTACCTAGGCAATACATCCCAGACGTTGAATTTCTGTTGCCCGAGGACGTGACATTTGAGATACATGTCGGAAGGCTAGATCTTCCAGAGATTGTGCTTTCATTATCATATGGCCTTTGTGATCTCACAGGGCTACAGATCCCGGATATTATGTTGCTATTGCCAGTTCCGTTGTTATACCGTCGAGACGTGGTGTTTCTGTTGACAGATGGCATTTGACAAGTCAACTGTTGTTTATTCAGCTCATGGTACGGTTTGCATTTGGAGAGATGCTGATTCAGGCGTTGAAACCAGTGTCTGCATCCGGGACATTGAGACAGCCGTAATTCAAATTTGAGATGCGATGGAAAGTCGTCCGGGTCATGTACCAGTCTAAAATGCTCAAGAAAACGGTTCTTTGATCCGGTCCATGCACAACCTGTACAATTGCATGAGATAGACAACCAGGAGTTGCTACCAGAGATTGGCGGCGGAGAAGCTGTTTGAGACATGTTGATGGCCTGTTAGAAAGTATAGTCTTGAGGTATTTAATCGTGAAAATGAATAACCACGAGCCGACTAGGTCAACCGACAAGCAGCGATCTTAGCACAATCCGTGCCATGTCAACCTTATCTTATGTGCTGCATTGTGACAAAGCTGAAGAGTCCATACTGCAGTTATTCGCCGAAGAAAATAATGGTTTGACCATCAGGATCTATATAGTGATGATATGCATGATCTACTGATGACATGCACGATCTATTGATGACATGCACGATCTATTGATGACATGCATGATCATTGCTTAGCTAGGTCGTCGGATTGACTTGAGTAGACATGCTCGTAGTGAATGAAGCTCAAGCTGTCATCTCCCCATGGCTGCTCTAAAGCTGACTGAATCATCTATGTCCCACTGTTTTGAGCACTGCTGTATATATACCGATTCTTTGTACATGGCCAGTAACTAAATTTTAGTCGGTGCTATGGGCCAGATAAAGACAGTATTCCAGTTCACGCTGGGTCAGGAGAGATTCGCTGACTTAGCGCTCCTTGACGTTCATTATTCAAGTCCTGCATTATTATTACTTTTTAAATATCCTAACGTTTGTTTATAAATATAATATTTATTCGGATGATAACTAAAAATGTAACACTTAATTTATACATACAACTGACATTTTGGCAGTAGACTTATTGTCAGCTATGTTTTAATTATCATTATGTTTATAGTCATGCTTAGCTAATTAGACAAGCTTGAATTACATATGTAGCTTTTTTCTTAGCTAGCTGATGTCTTTATTATTCGTTTTTACGAAAATCACGTCTTCCAATTTTGCTGGTAGCCACATCTAGTACACCACTAGTTACACCACTGTGAAATTGGTTTAAAGTGGAGCTAGTGGAAAAGCGTCCCACTACAGTTACATAAACTAATATTAAAACAGATTCTATGCAATAGACGCTATTTGGCGGGAACTTATACGGCATGTGTAAATTCCAGGGAAACACGCACCTTTCCCTGATCTCAATGTACACAAAGTCCACGTTTTCGGGTCTGCTTATGAACGGTAGATCATCTTGCCGTTGGCTAGGCTTTGTAAGTAAGGTCATTATGTACCATTTTGTACATCTTGTGAGATACTTTGCCTGCATATAGAGACACGTAGGAAGCTGATTTTTGATTACTACTTCTCGAGGTTAAGACACTTCTGTTCAGCTGAATTCGTCTGACTCATACTCAGAACAGATATATGTAGAGTGGAAAGACAGACTAATCATTGCCTAGCGATGGAAGTTTTGTCAGGTGAAGATTTGGCAATAGGGGAACCCATTCGGGGTAACCGAACGTGACCCACTGCTTGGCAAAATAGGACTAGTTGTTTCCTCCATCTAACGTTCTCCAACTGTAGAACTGTGAAACTCTGTATCTTAGAGTCAGCAAGAATTCGTCTAGCCTATACAACCCAAAATGGAGGGCAGTGCAAGGAGCTCATGAGCTTACATCACTGGATGTACGTACATTGGCCTGATTCTTAGTTTGTTGTAGTAACAGTCTTGGCTGCTGGTTCAATCCAACTCCACACTGTATCAATGACATTTCTCAAAACAAAAACCTTTTTAAAACACGACTTTATCATTTGGCAGTGTGTTCAGTGAGAATGCCTTTCTTGCAACTCAGTCTTTTGCAGATGCAAGGTCTTGCTCGAGAGCTCTAATCTTGTATTGAAGTGCCAGTATTTCATTTCCTTGCTGTATAATATCCGACATAAACCATCAACTTCAGCCTCAGTGACATTTTCGACAGTTGACATCTTCACTTTTCAGATCACTACTATATACATGTCTTGATCAACTGTGGATGAGGTAGAACAGCCGCTGCTTTCTGATTTAGACATTTCCAGCTATGGAATAGTGCATATGTGTTCTGTTACTTTAGGCGTAACTGTTAGTGGGACATGTAGGCTTTAGTACGTGTACTTTACTCTGGTCCGCGTCAGTACCTAACCAGTGCAAGTTATCAAAGTAACAACTTCGACTTGGCGAATCACATTTATACAGAAGCAAGCTGGACAGCTCAGGAACAAAGCGGGACGTCCTACATGCATTGCTACATATCCCAGATGTCTTCCCAGGTGGCATGATTTTACTCGCCGAAACTGATCCATCGCTAGTAGTCTGTTTTTCCATTCCAAGTATATCTGTTCAGAGTGTGAATCAGACAACTTCAGCTTGAACAGCAGTTTCTGAGCCTCCAGAAATCGTACTCAAGAAATGGTTTCCGTACACGTCTCTACGCAGGTAGAGTTTCTCACAAGATGCAAGAAATGGTAAGCAATGAACTTACTTGCAAAACCTAGTCGACGGCTAGATGATCTATGGTTCAGAAGTAGACCCAGAAACGTAGACTTTGTACACAGCGAGATCAGCGATAAGTGTGTTGCCCTCAAGATTGAGGATACTCTAGAAGCTCCTACGCCATGTATTGTCTATCTATAAAAGAGGAAGTAGGGCATTGCAAAAAACATCGGAAACAAGATTTGAATATTAAGAATAACGTAATGAAGTCTTTCAAAAACCTTTCGTACAGTGTTCGAGAGATTTAATTATATGTATTCTGCTATTAGATTCCTTAGCATGGTACGTTTTATGCAATCTCTAAATCTTTTGCCTGTTTTATTAAACATAAAACCGTTATATTTGTAGTTCATAGTATATAATAGGAACTGTACTTGGTAAGTTAAGTGTTTAGTGCAAAGATTATCTTACATAGTCTGTAATAAACCTGTTTTTATAGGAAGGGAAACTTCCACATGAGTACATGCCCGGTGGAGACTTGAGGCAAGTGATGAGAACATATCAGGTAATATTTATCTACTCTAAAGGGTAAATGCAACGCAAAAATCAAAAATCCTATTATGTTGGAAATTGATAGTTCTAGTTGCATACATGACAGGAAAAATAGTTTTAGATTTTTTAAAGGTAAGTCTTCGCTAAGGTATAGTAGGTCAACGTTGCTTGCTGTTCTTCAACTTTCAGTAACGTTTTATAACGGGCGTGGTGCAGTGTACAATTCACAGAGAGGAGACGCGTATGCATCTGCATAGTCAGCAACATGTAAAAATGACTACATATTCGTATCCAAGGCAATGCTGCTAGGGTAGAAGCGACGGCAGAAACAGTTATTTTCTGAAGAGTCCTCTGGAAGTTGGACACGCGATGATAACGTTTCGTTATCCCATGAATCCGAGGATGAAGAATATCCGCTGGGAGCCATTAGAGTGATTAGACCATACAGGTTCGAGTTCAGCGACGGTGTCTCTGAAGCTTTGAGATCGCCTGCTGCCTTGGAAGCGTGTGAGGAAGAGGACAGGCTACCTGATAGCCTGTCATCATCGCAAGTAGAAGTAGGAGTAGCAAACATTATCGATTCCCATCCGGGTATGTAAGCAACCGTCACAGGTGGATCTGCGGTCGTATTGAGATGATGGATACGTACTCGTCTGGAGTGCGTGTGCTGCCAAAACGCATTTAGGTTGTCTCAATAATGACGCGATAATAATGTCGAATACTAGCGACAATAATGGCACAGTGGTGAGTCCATGCAAAACCTAGGTACGTCCTGTGAGAAAGAGAGCAAAATGAGTTGAAGTTCGTACGTTGAATTCACATTGACACAAGGCTTGACTTTACTGTACAGTATCCTGTATGCATACGACTGCATTCACTACACATTGTAATATATTATACTATAATATAGACTCTCCAGGCTAGTCACGCAATACTAAGTGTACCAGTACTATGTTGTCTGCTTATATACTAGTACTACAACGCATGCGCAATGTAATCTACCCCTCTTACATCCCCTTTCCAAACAATGCTCTTGCTAAGCTAGCAGTAAAGTCTAGACAACGCAATCCTTCAGGTAAGCAGATTTTCTCATAACTCGTTGTTTGCGGGTGACATTTTCGTTGATTCTGTGTGTTTGGAGATCATTGCGGGTGTTGTTCTGCTTTGTTGTGACGTCTTCATCTGTGTTGTCTGTTGTTTGGGTTTTGTTGTTGCTGGTGCCGCTCGTAGATGTTTTCTATTTCTGTGAAGAAGTTGTCCATCTACTGTGGTGACATCATAGGATCGGATGTTATTTGTCTGTGAACTGTTGCTGGTATCCACTTGTGGTCGTAGGCGTTGAGTGGTTGTATGTGGACAGCTTTACCAGGTTGTAAGCTAAGCAGATCCTTTGCTGTTTTGTTATAATAACGGGCTTGCTTTGCTTGTCGTGTCTCTAGTTCCTGAAGATCATCGACTGGTACCTTAGGTTTCGGCAACTTTGCAGTTTTAGGTAGAAAAGTTCTTGTTCTCCTATTCGTCAATCGCTGTGCTAGGCTAGTTTGCATTCCTGCTATTGGCTTGTCCTGTGATCTAACAGTGAAAGCGATTGGTTTGACCCAGTGATCTTTGCTTTTCCATGATGTGCTTTGCTGTTGTGACTGCACTTTCTGCTTTGTTGTGGATATTAGGCTAATTTCATGCTACATCCTTGTGTGTGAGTTGGCGAAGCGGCTCACACAAATCGGTCAGATTGCTAAGAAAGCGCGGGAGGTAATTGACTAGTTCTTGGATGCGCTGCACTCTATGAATGTCTGTGAGATTCTGCATATTTAGTATCGCTTAAGTTCCGTGGGGTCGGATTTGAAACCGTCATTTGTGAGCAAATGTACAAAATAGGCAACTTTGCTTTGCTTAAACTTGAGCTTGTCGGCATTGATACGGATTTCTTTGGAGCGGAATCGCTGAAGTAGTCTGTAGAGTTTGCGGTCATGGTCTGCTGTTGCATCATCCACGTTACTTCTTACTGCATTGATCAGGATGTCATCTGCAATTGTATGCACTCCGGAGATTCTTAAAGGCCTGTCCACACTGGCAACTGGATCGCGATCCAACCGCAACGCTGTCCACACTTGCAACTGGATCCCGATCGTATCGCGATTCGTCCGATCCACATCGCGAGGTGGTTTCGATCGCGATCGCTTGAATCCAATTAGAAATAGTGGGCGTTACCTTCGCGTACGCTAAGCGTGTAGTCGGAACATCTAACACTCCTGACTCGTCTTTGTTCTCTCTCACCTTACGTCGCTGTATCAACGCTTTCCACAAGCAAAGAAGCCACACGTACACCTCGGTCATCAGTCACGTGTTATCGAAAATGAGGCGGAGGTATCGTTTTCAAAGTGCAGTGTGGACGCTCGCTATCCCGATCGGATCGCGATCCATTCTGTTCTAGTGTGGACAAGCCTTAAGGCTTCGTCTAGTCGTCGCAAGAATACTTCCGGTGCCAGCCGCAAACGCTGAACATTTAGGCTTGCGATAGTTCAGGCAGCAGATCGTTGACGGTGTGCATCTGACAGTGACTACGTGTCAGTGCCTAGTTTATTGGCTTGGGATCGATGCACAAGGGAGTTTTTCGTTCGGTTTCTTGACGGCGACGAGGCTAGATATCTACTCGGTTAGAGTGTCCACTCATTCTATCACGTCTAGTCGTTCCAGTCGCTGCAGTTCATCTTTCTGCTGTGATTGTATAGCAATAGGCATTTTCTTTAGAGGCATTTTGACATGTGGTACCGTGGGGTCAACATCTAGATGTAGCATTCCAACAGTTGACCAACAGTGCTGCTATCGAAGACATCTGCGTATGTTGCAAAAAGTTACTTTAAGTCAGCTGTGGTGTCCGTGGTTGTCTGCGGTTTGCAAGAATCAGGTGCTGACTGTTCTTGTTTGACAGTACGTACGTGGTCGAGGAGTACGCTAGTAAATCCTAGTCGCTGCATCGCTCCGGCTCGTCATAGGAGGTAGCTGCTTCGTTGTCCAGAAGTTTCAGTCTGCTCTTGTTGTAAAGAGACAAACCTTTGTCAGATATCTGTAGAACGGTCCCTGGAGGTCTTTCCCACTTCTTGATAACATTGCACGTATTACCTGCGTCTAATTGTAGACGTATTGGGCAGCCACTGACTGTCATTGTGGCATACAATTGATTAACATGTGTCTCCTGGCTAATTTGAAGAGAATAGGCTGTATCCGTGTTTCTGATATCGGCCAGTGTGATCGTCATCAGGTAATTGGTTTAGTGTTGCTTATCGTCTTCTATACCGTGAATGCGGTACTGTTGTTTTGGTGAAGCTGTCTTTATTTGTGGTTGTTTCTGTCGGCAAAGGGAAGCAAACCTGTTTGCTTTGCCACACTTGGAGCATGCTTTGCCTCGTGCGGAACATCGTCTTTGACGTCTGTCATGTCGTCGTTCACAACTCTGACATGTCTGCGGTACCCTAGCGGCTACCGTGACTTGCCTCCTCCTGTTCCGTGTGCTGTACGAGGTCAATGCATTCACATCATCGCTGAATCTAATGGCTTTGGCTTGTGCAGATGTAGAATCTTCGGGCAGGACGTGTGGATATCGCAGTCGCCAAAGTTAATTTAGCTACTTGCAGGAGTTTCTGACGGGTGTCATTGTTGCGTATCCCGTGGACTATCTTGTCGCACAACAATTTATCTTTGGTCGCACCATAATTTCATGCACGAATCATTCTTCTTAGCGAAATTAGGTAGTCATCAAACGGCTCAACTTGCTTCTGTGCTTGCTGCCTGAGCTGGTACCGTTGGTACATCACGTTTGTTTTGCTGAATTAGTACGCTTCCATAATTGGAAGCACTACTGCCATATCATTTCTATCTTTACCTTCTGGGAAGGGCAAGGTGTCCAGAACCTCGAGAGCTTCTGCCGGCAGGCATTGCTGAAAGGTCGCCACCCCCTCCTTGTGCGATCTTCTGGTCATACTGGACGAGATCTCGAAAGATTTCCATCTTCTGCGAAACGTTCGCCAGTTTGCGCCAAGTTGCCTTTTATACTTTATCTCCCCGGCAACGGGACTGTCACATTCGTTAAATGAACAATATTGCTTGTCTCCGGTGACTCTCGTATTTGCGCAGCCGTAGCCATTGTTGCTCATAACATCTGCTGCGAGTTACTGCACTTTTGACACCGTGTAATATAGTGTGCTATAATATATATTCTCTAGGCTAGTCACGCAATACTAAGTGTACAAGTACTGTATACATTCTGCTTATATACTAGTGCTACAACGCATGCGCAATGTAGTGTATCCTCTTACACACATGATGATCAAGCATCTAGATGTAAGTCTATATAGTCAAGAGTCTGACCTTTTCCTGCCATTTGCATTACTTTAGTCCTGCACAAGAGTCTTCCTTGCCCTCCCGCTTCTCAAATACGGCTCTTCGTTTCTTTTGCGAAGGTTCCAGAGTGCAGCGATCTTGAATTGTGGAGGCAGGTAGATAGAAAGTGTTTGCCTCAATTTTATTCTTCTACAACCCAGAACAAGTTCTTGAATAGACCAGGCTGTACGTATCTCGAAACAATCAGTCTAAAGTGGCTACTACAGACTCCTGTCCACTTAGTAAGACGAGTCGCACTCACTTGTAGTCACAAACGTCTCTGCAATCCTTATTTGCGATTCCCACTTTTTTCTTAGCTTGGGATCTTCGAAAATAGAAAAACGATTGCGTATGACTTGCGCGAATTGGTGCATCATTCAGCCACGCAAAACCGAACTATTATTTTGCCACAATTTCCTTTGTTTACAATACACGTCAGCGTGTAGTCTCCCCTCTGTGACATCACACTACACCATGCCCGTTATAACGCGTTACAGGAAGTTGAAGAAACGGCAGCAACTTTTGCCTGCTATATCTTAGCGAAGACTTAACTTAAATTTAGAACTATTTTTCCTGTCATGTATGCAACTATAACTATCAATTTCCAACATAAAAGAATTTTTGATTCCTGCGTTGCAGTTAACCCTAAAATAGCACTTCACCGATTGACGCACGTGCATTAGCCAATCGCTTCTGTTCTTTTTTCAAGTTGGGAAGTTTGGCGCTATTTCAGAGCAAACTTGATAGCTGAGCATTTTGATAAGGCAAAAAACCTTCGATACGTTTTCTTCAAATTACGTTCATTCCTTCGTTTTACCGCTTCGTTTAAACTTTGATATTTGCATAGGCAAAAGTAAAATGTGCTTTCGCACCACTGACTCACCTTCCATCGACGGCGAAAAGCACACATACGGCGATGGTTCGGCTGTGGAATGAAGGCACTTTGAGTCACGTGATTATGTTTCTGTGACGTACGTTTCCGTGTGTTTTTCGCATCACGCAAGCCCTTTTCACTGTAGTATATATAGCCTTCATTCGTAGAAAGAAACACGGAGCAAATTCGAAAGACCGAGCGATTGCAACTCGCAAGACGATCATATGGAGTCTACAAAGTACGAACAACTGAGTCGCTTATGAACTGTAACTAGTTCTCTTTCACGGTCAGAATTGCCTGAAGTGTCTAGACCCGTCTCTTGAGTGCTCTAGTAGTTGGCCTCGGAAATTAAGACCAAAACAACGCGCCGCGCAACACAGCAAGCGTTCAGTCCGGAGCCCACGACCTTAACGTACGTTAACATCTATTGCACATGCGTCAAACAGTGAATTGCTCCTTTAGTTATGCGAGTGTGTGTCTGTCTGTCTCGCACGCTGACTTGCAGCTATGTAATTTTGATATATATATATATATATATATATATATATATATACTGTAAATCATGTATATTTCGAAAGCGAATCTAAGTCAAAATTGAGCAAGTATCTTTTCCGGAAGTGATGTAATTTTGAAACCTGCCAGAAGGCAGTACATTACTGCTTCAGTACAGTGTATAGTTTGTGGCAGTAAGATTGACGGAAGTTTGAGGCACACATTTTATGCGTGCGTAGGTCATACGTACGTCTTAAAAGGAAAATTGCACGTGAGCAAATCCCCGGGAAGCATGTCAGTGATATCGCGGCTGATGAGCAAAATTCCTCTGTTCAAGGCTTCTATACAATGCGGTTTTTGCCGTACCCGAACGAGGAGGTTAGTCATGAGTCTGCTGTGAGATGTAAGAAATCAAACATTGGAGTGTGCAAATCATTACTTGTGTACATAGTATCCTAGCCACCATCCCGTTCTCCGCACGAGTATATTAGATATGGATATTACTAATGATTAGTAAATTTCTATTATTATTAGTTGTAGTTAATTAATTTATTGTTTTATACAATCATGAAGTATATCTCATTGACTCCATTCTAAATCGACACACTCCCCGTGTACCATTCGGTGCAGGAAACGCAGAGGTTGGATTCGGAGCAGATGCAATTAGTATTTGGAGAGAACTGCGAGCGCATGAGGAGCTCGTGGGCGGGAACTACAGGAACTCGGCAAGATCTCGTTGATATCTTCTCAAATGAAACGGAAGGTGTAGGGTTCGCGTCGTCGAGAAATTTTACGCTTGAGACGACCTCTCGAGAGGGAACCCAGTGCAATCGGAGAATTCCGCTCACTTCACTGTCTGCGGGTACAGGTTCGACATGCGCGAGCCATATTTGGCGGAGATCGGAAACGGGGGCGGCTGTTATACGCGCGTTCTCACATAGATACTGAAAGACAACTCGCCTTTATACATATATTGAGATAGATATGTATAGTATATGGACTTGTATAATAGTTGATTTGCTGATTTCTAGAAAAACTAGGAAGCGATAAAGTTTAGGAAAGTGATCGGTTTTAACGAAATTTACGAAATTATAGTGACTTCCGAATACTTGGCTTAGAGTAAGTTTGTTTTTGTATGTAATAGCAACAACAACGCTTTGCTGTTTTGTATGCTGGTGGATGTGAATATCCTGATCAATTGAAATTTTGTCTGGTCGGTGAAGAAATGGCTGGCAAAACGACGTTGAGCATTGCGATGGGAGGAAGCGGAGATGCAACCAAGAGAACGGCTGGTATCGATGTCATACTGGCAACCAGAAGGGAACTGGGCGGTGCCATGCTTGTTCTCGATGTGGCCGGTCATAAAGAATTTCATCAAACGCATTCTCTCTTTATGAGCGGCGAATCTGCTATATTTGCCCTCGTTATCGATGCAAGGAAGAGCGCTGAAGAAATTCGCTCTATTGCCAAGTACTTTCTCTCATTTGTACTGTCAGCACGACGACCTTCTGAAGGAGGAGTTCTCCCTTACATGCTTACTATTGGCACCCACGGAGATCCGGAGGAGACGAAGAAGAAGAAGCAAATACAACTAAGAGATGTGATGAAGCAAGTGTCCAAAGAATTTGACAAATATTTTACCTTTGTTACAGTTGAAGACGCAGGAGATGAATACAAAGTTCTTACTCCTTTTTTGACGCTATTTGACCCAAGTTCTGATAGTTCCGCTATCGTGTTGGACGCGAGAGACAAAAATTCAGTAGAAATGAAAAAGTTGCTAAATTTTATTGGTAAAGTTAGAAGCATGGCTCTGAAGGTAAACGTGTCGATGTTGCTCAAAGTTGGTGTAATTATGTGAATATATTGTGTCTAGAGTTTGCCCAAAGTCCCTACTATTTGCAAGAAGGTTCATGACGAAATATTCGTTAATCTTCGTCGTAACAAGAAGTTTGTAGAAAAAGAAGAATTTCGTCGACTCGTAACGAGGAAGTTTTCTGAGTTAGAAGGAGAGGCATTCAAAGTACTAATGGAACATTTTGATGAACGTGGAGAGGTAAGATGACGTGGTAATGAGCAAATCACATTTCTAGAATTTCTTGTTGTACTGAGCATGTACATTTTAGATAGTTGACTTGGATGATCGATTGGTCAGTGACATGCCATGGTTGTGTTACTTTGTCATCGGTGCGACTCTTCCCGACAAGAATTCTCTTGATTTTAATGTCAAGTTGCAGACCGACGACGACGGTACTGCAACAATAGCACAAATTGAGGAAACTCTCGAGCAATTTAGTGAGAGCAATGGAGTTCAATTTAATGAGGACGTGATGTTGGCCATCCGTGCTCTCTGTCAGTTAGGTCTCAGTTTAGAACATTCGAGCAGGAAGGATATAAAGGGCGATCCTCTTTACATTTTTCCTTGTCATATTAAGAAGAGCATGCCAGCGAGCGCCTGGCAGCAAGATGGGGCTAAGCCAGTGCACGTTGGCCGTCGCGTTCAATGCAAGTACTCACACCATCTCATCACTCCAGGCTCTTATCCTGTCATTCAATGCGAAGCCTCGAAGAGCGAATATATGAGTGTAATAGATCTGTGGGATGGTGGCATGAAAGTGCAACAGAGGCTCCGTGATGTGATGCGGAACCATTTACCAGCAGAAGCGCTGGTACAAATTACCAATAAGAAGAGAGCCATTCAGAGTATGGACGTGATCGCTCGAGGTCCTCGCTACAGTGAAGGAGATTGCATGATGTTGGTTGAGTCCGTTCTTGATCTAATGATGAAAGTATTTGACAAGAAAAGTCCAGGGACTGTTTTAGAGACACGATATTTGAGTCATGCTTCCATCAGTCAGTATATGGAAGCAATCGTTTCTTACTCTGAAGAAGCAGTCAAAACCGCTAAGCGAGACAAGGAAAAGGTCGTCACTCACGAAAAAGGAGAGGATCGCCTGATCGATCTTGTTGCTGTTGATTCTAATCATATTATTCGAATGAAGCGAAATACTCGTCTTCAATTGTGCAATGTTTTGGATTGGCCAGACAAAGAAGAGAAACAGCCAAGCTGGATAGAATTGGGTAAAGCGTTAGGTATGCCATTAGTGTCTAGCATGAAATCAGCCAGTGTGATGTTGGAAACTTGGAGTCAAGACTTGAACGTTACCGAAGATCATCTAGTGGAAGTTTTGAAGAGGCCAGACATTAACGGTACAGATGCATTGATGGTTCTTGGACATCAGCATCACATTACTGCCGGTATAGTTATATTCTCGCTCAATTATATATTCATCACAGTCCGGTTTCACTGATTTTGCCTAGAAAACAGCTTCGACTCACCTCCAGCAAAGCGAAGAAAAGACGACGCAGCTTCACGAGATGGTAAGCTACGTGATTTACGGATCAGAGTTTGAGATAGGCATTTCATATCGGTCGGCGATACAAACTTGTTCGTCATCTGGGCTAAGTAATATGAGAAATGATGCCACAATAACTGCATAGTACAACTTTATTGTAAAGGTGGCTTAGTTTTTGTCTTACCCAAATAGGTAGGAGCACTTGAGCTACAGATAGACTACAACATTCACTAGTAAAAGAAGACTTGCAGATATGATTAATCTTTAGGCAACAGTATTGTTTTTTACCACTGTAGTGTCGCGTAATAGGAAATCCCAGCGTTTTTCTGTATAAGCCAAATTGAAATTCGACCTAATATTTAGCACTCATGGCTTATATTCGACAGGGTTATAGTTAAGACAGGCTTATATGCCATTTGAACAAGCACGATTCGACAATTCATATAGCACTTAAAAAAGCAAATTTCGTTATAAAATATCTTAGAAGATGAAATGTTGCCGGGGAATTTATTTTGGCGGATTACCAGATTAGCGGATTTTAAGCGACCGCCAATATAAAATCCAATATTAATTTGGCCACCGGGACATGCTGACGTTATTAGGCACGTGGATCAGCTATAATGGTGAAGTGGCGGTACGCACGTCAAGCCAATGAGTCCACAGGATGGTAGGTAATCCCTGCTTGCTGTCTGTTCTGCCTATGAATGAGACCGTGAGGCGTTTGAAGCGCACTGTCTGTCACGTTCACGCGGGTCAGGTTCTTTGTTCTGACACGTACAGCAGTTCTCCATCACTATGCAGGAGTTGCTGACCAGTAAGTTAGTGAAATGTAAGCCACAGACACAACTGTCAATCTAAAACTTCTCGATGACCACGTATGGTAAAACGTATATCAGTTATCAAACAACGATGTCCAACCGCCAAAATAAAGTCCGCCAATTTTCTTTTCCCATCAATTTCGCAGGAAGCCGCCAAAATACATTCCCTCAAATGTTTACATCTTATACGAAACATACTGAAAGATTGCAGTTTCAAAGCGTGTAGCAAAAACAGTTTCTACTTGGTCTTTGTTGTCGGTGTCATTGAACACAATCGCTGATAAACGCACGTGTGTACGTGCACTCGCGCGTAAGCGTGCTGAGCGTCAAGAAATTTTGTTCATAGCTTACGAAAGATATATGAATTAAGGCTACTGTTGAAGAATACTGAATATCTAAATGCATGCAATCACCAGCCTAACGACAATAACCCTTATCTATACATCGCTATGGTGATCACTATGAGCTGCCGTTACCATGTTTAGATTTATGCACAGATACGTTTGGTAGTATTGTTGAAGCTTATTCAAATGTTCCTTTATATTTCTGAGGCAGCGTAATGCCGCAGTTTTTTGTTAAGACTTCGTAATTAACCAAGGAATTCCATGTTCTGGAAAAGCTTGGAGAAACAAATTATTTTGTAGACGGCAAAAATATTGTTAGCATGCGTACTATACTTTAGGAAAATGTACGACTGAGAAAAGGTCATAGGAGGAGAATTTTTGCATTGCCTCATAATTCGGCATTAATATCTTTAAAGAATTTAATATAAACAGTTTTCGCTCTATTTAGGTTGTTGCCATAGTGGGAGCAAACTTCTGGATTAAATCAGCCATTGCATAAATTTGTCAGTTAAAGTCTTTTGAATTAATTAATACTCAAAATTCGCTGTCGCAGGAACTTGTTTCAATTTAGTAGTGACGTTGGAGCCACAAACGATATCACCGTCGCTCCTCTTTTTGGCAACCCAGAAGACACGAAGCGGCAGCAAGAGATGAGTCCTAACCAGCTTGGAAACCATCATTTTGGAGACGAAACCTCTCCCTTAATCTTAGACAAACAGCGTAGGACTTACCGCTACTAACAGAGATAAATTGGTCTCGAAAGTAGTAGCTTTAACAACCATTTTCTAATTGTCGTCTGGATACCCTGCAAAACTTTTTCTATTGTCTTACTTTTTTCTGCACCACTTCTAGCTAATTTTTGGGGTTTTTCGCTGCCAGGAGCCATACTTTTAAGATGGAATTAGAAAACTGTCCTAGACAAAAGTAAGAGTGCGCAACTACTACGTTCAACGCACTTTGTCAGAGAGTAGTAGAGTGCTGTGGCTTATATGAGAGTGGAACAGCCGGCCGAGAACAAATTTTGACTACACCATAGAAAGAGAGTATTAGAAGGCTGTGAAGAAAACAAGAAGACATTTCGTCTACACCATATATAGTAGTAAGTCCTAGATAAGAGGGAAAACCACTCAACAAGAACACAATTTGGCTAGGCTATATATCCAGACAATGGTAGTAGAAAGCTGTAATCTATATAGGCAAAGGTACGAAACAACCAAACTTTAAGTCTAGACGGTGTTTTTAGTAGATTGTACATCTTACCCAAGGCATCGAAGCAATCAACAGGACAGAGGTCGACAACACCTAGGAAACCATAGATAACTGCAAGAGACTTGAGCCTACGCAGTGTTGGAGAGCTCACCAATCGCCATGTCCTACCTGGTACTGTATACAGAATATATTCGGAAACTATCTAGCTTGAAAGTAGATTATCTAGCGATCGGTTACCCGGAGAAACAGCGAGCAAGCCTACTGTCTATTCCCCATATATGAGTGCTTTCACACACAGGGTTAACTCAGGTTAGGATAACTTGGGTAGAGTCATATGACAACCTCACTCCACCCAACGTGCGTTCACACGTAGAACACTGGTAATGAGATGAAGAAGATCTACAGTACAACGAATACATCGATTACTTGAAGTTTCTGCTTGAGAATAGGAAAGCAGTAACGCCGATAGGAGAACACGACAAGGAGAAGCCATTTGTATGTTGGCCTGATCGACTCTACGGCGTGTTTTGCATGTATTAGGGCGCGCCTTCGCTTACCTCCACTCTACTCGGGGCTAGGGTTACCTTATCCCTCGTTTAACCTTAATCCTACCCATGTTAACTTAGGTTTACTAAACCCTGTGTGTGGAAAAGCGCAGTGTGAACTTTGAATATCTTCAATATATCCGTTGTTTTTTAACTCTTCGATGATCTGGGTATGTTTAGAGACCGCGAAGTCTGGCATTTCTGTTTGTCAAATTATTTACGTCTTCCCTCTAAAGGAAACTAAAGGATAATGCTTTTGCATATCAGACATATATTAGGACACAACAGGTGAAGCATTGTTATTGTCCAATTGTCTTGTAAGACCAAACGATCAGCATATGTAACCACTTATGATAATTGGTATGACACGGTACAACAGTGGCAGGTTTTACTGCACCAATGAGCACACCTGGTGTGACCTCTACTTATAAATCACTTAACAGTTCACACTTCTTGGGAATAGACAGTACAACCCGTATATGACATTTCGTTACGATTTCTATTTATGGAGATGGCTCTCTAACAACAAGGTTTTCTAACTAGAGTAAAAGGGACCGCGGTATATGCTGCTGGAGATTTTTTGGCAAGAGCATTCCTACAGTGTATATGAGGAAGGCATCTTCGAAGAGCTTTCCAAATGTGCTACATGTGCAAATCGTTGCAACCTGTTCATGCGAGGCTTAGAGATAGTCTCTCTATTGGAATACAGTCCAAGGTATCCTAGCGAAAGACAGCCACTTACTGGAAGTCTACAGTAGAAAAAATGCAAATACCAAACCGAGGCTCTATAGTGATAGTAGCGACGTGACCAATATTCCATTAGAAGAGATATCTTACAAACTCCTTCCATTGATAGAAAATCTGCACAACGTTGGAATTGGGTTGTTTTCTATTCAGGATACCCAAGATTTCTCGCTCTGTTTAGAAAGGGAAGCTCTAGTGGAGCATCTCGTGTAGACGCACGACTACCACTGGGTGCGAAGAACGAAGAGGCTATCTCAATTTGATTCTGGACAATGACGACGCCATGGGCAAGCAGTGTATAGCGCGGCAAGTTCTAAAACGAATGCTTGTTGGATAAGAAAGTTCCTATTGCCAAGAACAAGTCGACGAAACGTTGTGAACTACTGCAAATACCCTGATCAATGACTTGGCGAAACATTTGTCCACCCAGCCGTACAATCTCGTGGTTTAGTAGTTGTAATGTCGGAGTTGAGTGTTATTAATTTTCCTATAAAATTATTTATAGATGTGGGATATCTTCTTGTTGTAATTGCTGTTTTTGGAATTTTTGTGAAATATAACACAAATAGTGTGTTGTATTTCTGAAACTTATCGTCAGTAGTACCGAATTCGCACGAAAACGGTCGCACGTTGTTTTAATCCATGTTACATGTGTCTTGTGCAAGGACTTTATTTAAGTTTTATGTGGTTCAATGAAGCCCATGACGTCAACCTTTCTACAGCTCACGTTGTGACGCAGTTAAGAAATTAAAGCAGAGTACAGTACTATAGTATTCCATGTCCATGCAATTATTTGATTTTGACATCCAATTTGTTGAGTCAGGCAAGCAGTCATAAGAAAACGCATTATTTTTTTGAAAGGGGAGTAACTGCAAAGTGATGCCAACGTTGTCTTCTGCATACATACGTACAATCTAACATACGTGATTGTATATGTCCCACTTACGGTTACGACTCTTTCAATGTCTGTTATGTCGAAGATGTGACATGAAAAAGGCAGGCCAGTAGTAAGACTATAGGAACTTGCACGAAGAAGAGATTATGGTGGGTAAGGGGAGTGCGAGACCAAACCCACTCTCTCCTCTAGAACGCACAAACATGCATACGTACATACATACAACAAGACATACATATATACATACGTACATACATACGTACATATATATATATATATATATATATATATATATATATATATATATATATATATATATATATATATATATATATATATATATATATTGTTACAAGGATCCTTAGGGCCCAGGTTACAGACACAAAATACTTGCTACTGTACAATCTAAAATCTGGCAGTTACTATATGTCGTCATGTTCTTCATCTTTGCTGCTTGGAGAGAACTTGACACTCTGGAGAGAGAGGCAATTGTATGTTAGTTCCTTGTTCAAGGGAATTTATGTATGTGGGCCTCCTGCACTTCAACTCTGACCCAAAGGTCCCGGATGTTGCCAATCTCCAACTGCACTCTCTAACCAATTGAGCTACATACATACATACATACATATATACATAAATTTAGCGTCTCCATAGAGATCTAGAAAGTCAGCAAAGTGAACGTTTTATATAATTTGATGGTTTAGGAAATCGTAGTCTTGACAATTTGCTTTTATGGTACTCTTGAAAGGCCGCAGCAAGAAATTATTAGGTAGATGGCAACCATATTTTTAGCATGCGACTATGTGTTAGGAAAATGTACGGCTACGTAATTGGTCTAGTGGGAGGCGAATTTTTGCATTAACTCATAATTCGGCGTTAGTATCTTTAAAGGATTTAATATATATATATATATATATATATATATATATATATATATATATATATATATATAGTTTTCAATGTATTTGGTTAGTTGCCATAGTGCAAGCAAACTTATGGATTAAATCAGCCTTTGTATAAATTTGCCAGTTAAGTCTTTTGAATTAATAAATACTCAAAATTTGCGGTCGCAGGAAGCTGTTTCAATTTAATTGAGACGTTGGAGCCACAAACGATATCACCGTCTCTCCTCTTGTTTTAGTAACCCCGAAAACACGAAACAGCAGCAAGAGATGAGTCCCGATCAGCTTGGAAACCATCATTTTAGCGACGAAACCTTTCCGTCAATGTTAGACAACCATGGTAGCACTTGCCGCTACTAACAGAGACAAAATTGGTCTCGAAAGTAATATCCTTAGCAACCATTTTCTAACAATCCTCTAGATACATCGGAAATTTTTGCTATTTTTCTCTTTTTTTTCTTCCCCCTAAACCACTTCAGCTAATATTGAGGATTTCCGCCATACTTTTAAAGATGGAAGTAGAAAACTGTGTCCTAGACGTGAGTAAGAGTAAGAGTGCGCAACCACCACTTAGAAACCACTTTTTCAGAGAGTAGTAGAGGGCTGTGGCTTTGATGGGACTGGAACAGCCGGCCGAAAACAAATTTTGTCTACATAATAGAAAGAGAGTATTAAAAGTATGTGTTTTAAAGTAAAGTACTTTGAATATCTTGAATATATTCGTTGTTTTTTGAATTTTTTCGATGATCTGAGTATCGTTAGAGACCGCAAAGTCTGGCATTTCTGTTTGTCAAATTATCTACGTCTTCCCTCTAAAGGAAACTAAAGGATAATGATTTTGCATATCAGTGATATATTAGGACACAACAGGTGAAGCATTGTTTTTGTCCAATTATCTTGTAAGACCAAACGATCAGCATATGGAACCACTTATGATAATTGGTATGACACGTTACAACTGTGGCAGGTTTTACTGCACCAATGAGCACACCTGGTGTGACCTCTACTCATTAATCACTTAACAGTTCACACTTCCGGAGAATAGACAGTAGAACCCGTATCCGACATTTCGGTACGATTTCTATTTGTGGAGTTGGCTCTCCAACAACAAGGTTTTCGAACTATAATAAAAGGGACCGCGGTATCTGCTTGTGGAGATTTTTTGGCAAGAGCATTCCTAGATGGTATATGAGGTAGGCATCGTCGAAGGGCTTTCCAAATGTGCTACATGTGAAAATCGTTGTAACCTGTTCATACGAGGCTTGGAGAGAATCTCTCTATTGAAATACAGTCCAAGGTATTCTAGCGAAAGACAGCCAATTACCGGAAGTCTACAGTAGAAAAAAAATGCAAATACCAAACCCGGCTCTATAGTGATAGTAGTGACGTGACCAATATTCCATTGGAAGAGAAATCCTACAAATTCCTTCCATTGTTGGAAAATCTGCACAACGTTGAAATTGGATTGTTTTCTATCCAGGATACCCAAGACTACTCGCCCTGTTTAGAAAGATAAGCTCTAGTGGAGCATCTCGTGTAGACACACGACTACTACTGGGTGCGAAGAACGAAGAAGGCTATCTCAATTTGATCCTCGACAATGACGACGACATGGGCAAGCAGTGTATGGCGCGGCAAGTTCTAAAACGAGTGTTTATGGGATAAGGATGTCCCTATTGCCAAGAACACGTTAACGAAAATGTCGCGGACTACTGCAAATACCCCGATCAAGGACTTGGCGAAACATTTGTCCACCCAGCCGTACAGTCTCGGGGTTTAGTAGTTGTAATGTCGGAGTTGGGTGTTATTAATTGTCCTATAAAATTATTTATAGATGTGGGATATCTTCTTGTTGAAATTGCTGTTTTTCATATTTTTGTGAAATATAACACAAATAGTGTGTTGTATTTCTGAAACTTATTGTCATTAGTACCGAATTCGCACGAAAACGGTCGCACGTGGTTTTAATCCATGCTACATGTGTCTTGTGCAAGGACTTTATTCAAGTTTTATGTGGTTCAATGAAGCCCATGACGTCAACCTTTCTACAGCTCACGTTGTGACGCAGTTAAGAAACGAAGTATCGCTAACTCTTTAACGTTGCTCGTTGACTGTGCGTTTCACTACAAATTTTGTTCATGCTGTTTAATTGGTCTTCACATCTCAGGTATGCCTTGCAATGTGCTTTTTCATCGTAATGAATACAGAGTTGATTCGTAGGTAGCAATTTCATGAATTAATAGGAACTTTTCAAACGATGGTGCAAGTTATTGTCTGCATGCTTACAAGTTTAGATTAAAAGCAAATGTGAAAACTTTAGATTTGAAGAATTTGAAATTGACGCCGTCTTGTCTCTTTCTTTACTTGCAATTGATAATTCTTTTTTGCTAGGTTATTCTGTTCATGACAAGGCAACTGCCAAGGAATTGAAAGACCTTGCCAAATCTCTGGGAACCCGTTGGGTTTCTTTTGCATCAGAATTGAACCCGACACTCTTCTCAGTTCAGAAGATCAAGTGCATACGAATTGAGCACAATGATGTCTTGCTTCAAGCTCGAGCCATGCTAGAAGATTGGAGTAACAGTCTGGCCGACAAAGCTACCCGTAAGTTGCTTATCGAGGCACTTGTTAAAGAAGAACTTCGACTCCAAGCTAATGAAGTCTTCAGCGAAAATCTTGTGAATCAAGTGTGTCCACAAGTGTAAAATTTTGTGTCAAGAGATGTGACAGCCCGATTATTTGTACACTGTGTTGTAGATTGAATTTCAATACAATAGACAAAACATGTAGATGTAAGTAATTTTTATAACGTAGCTATACATTTGTGACTGAGATTTGTTTGTGCAAGTCTTGCTTAAGTTAATCGCCTCTGTATGTTCAATTGCAACAACTAAATGTACGAGATGTGATTTTCTGTTATTTCTACAGTTTATAGTGCACTGTGTAGTGGCGATGTTTCTGCTCTTAGTATTACATCATATTTTTAAAAAGACGACTGCAGATCGAAACGAAGCGGAAATTTTGTGTAAAATCTGAGAGCAGCTGATTCTAGAGCTTCGAATAGAGACATTACCGCCGCTGACAACTGATGAAGTTACTGATCTACTTGCGAACCAGAAGTTTTTGTCTTACGTTTTGTGACACAAAACGCAACGTGTCGTTGAGACTTGTAATGCATTGATCATAAATTGATGGTTAACTAACGTTTTCGATTGTTGCGGTTATACTTAGCGCAGGATGTACTGTGGGCCTGTCATGATTTGCAGCGAACAGGTCATTGTAATAGGGTAGTATTTCTTAGGCTCCTGAAATTTTTTACCTTTGGCACCAAACATTACAATCAGGTGCAACGCGGTAATGCAGCGAGGAAGAAGACATATCGGGGACCAAGACCACATTGGCCCTCACGATACCTTCGCCTATGCTTAGGGCTACACCATCCTTGTATGTTCAACATGATTGTTCAATTGTAATGTTTGCAAGAGACCTAGAGCCAACGCTGATATATACAGAACCGCATTACTTTTAATTATTCAAAGAAATAGAGAAGGTCGTGATGACGGGCCAACGTGAGATTTCTTGACTGGGCAATATATAGATAAAATTATTGATTAGTTGCAAAATCGTTAGTTAATTAAAAAATGAATCACGTGACAAACCAAGATTACTCTTCACCTTACAGAACATCTCAAGTTTTCTTGTTTTGTACATGTCTTACCATTCACTATTACGTGCAACTCAGGTTTAGGGAAGTTGGAGCAACGGTAATGGAATGTTGCAGTCCAACCATGTCTAAAGTGTCAAGGATCTTCTTTAGAGGAAAAAGAAGGCAAAAATCACACAATTACATGTTCTATTAGCGTACTAATACTCATGATCACTACCGTTTGATTGACTTTGCCCGCTGAAGAAGTTGCATGCTCAAATACTCCAATTTTGCTAATTCCGCAAGTATGGGATCTGATTGCAAGCCTTTGTCAACACAACGCGGTGGCGCTATATTGTTGGTAATATAAATTTTTTACAAGTACACATAAACAGAGTGTTTCTCTAACCTTAGCAGTCATTTTGCTGTCACACACTTTCAATATAAGCCACACAATGCTTCTGAAGTTATCAAAATTTGAAGCCTTGATACAAATTACTGGGATAAAAGCGTCACGTCACTTGTCTCTTCATTGAATAAACACAGACGATGACCTCGACGGATTTAATGCCAAGGTCCCCGAAGCCCTTTTTGTCCAGTTCTATATTACATAGTACATCCACGGTTACATTAGAGTAAGGCAGTACGCACTTAATCGATTGGAGTTTCACACTCGGTACAAGACTTCAATTGTATTACAACATCACAATGTTTGGAGTCTGTAGATGACTCTTTACACGTAGTGACAGGTTGCCATAGGTTGTTCAGAAACTACACATTGACCAGTTTCATTAACAGGTATGGTAGCAGTCCATTCAGTTATTCCGTAAGCTAATCGTTAATGTATGGGTTAGTGCATTCTCTATCAGTATGACTCCATTGCACGAAATCAGGTTTTTATTGATGTTTAATTGTTATTATTAACTGATGTTCTATATTTTGTATTTATTGATGTTCAATTCTTTGTATTTACTAATGTTCTATTCTTTGTTATTATTAAAGTTCTATTCTTTGTATTTATTGAGGTTCTATTCTTTGCATTTATTAATGTTATATTCTTTGTATTTATTGATATTCTATTCTTTGTATTTATTGATGTTCTATTCATTGTATTTACTAATGTTCTATTTCATGTATTTACTAAAGTTCTATATTCTTTGTATTTGTTGATGCTCTATTCTTTGTTGCAAGTTTGGGTGTTTGTTCCGCCATTGCTAGCATTCTTTTTCTCGTTATACTACATTTCTAACATAGCAACCCGATCATATGTTGTATATTTACCGGTCAATAAACGTTTATTGACCGGTCAATATCTCTATACTGTTTACTGACATAATACACAACTAACTTGAAAAAAATAGCAAAACCAAAACAAACTAGCAATCAATACATAGGCGTACCTATTTTAGATTACAACCTTATTCTTTACCAATAATAATGTTCACAGTGCTACAGTTTGTAAAGACGCAGTCAGAAATGACAAATAGATTCTCTCTCCGTTTCAGACGGCTGTTCAACCTGGACTACTTCGTGTCTCTCCCGACTCCTTGACTTTGCGTTAGGGTAGTCTGTGTGTGCATGGCCATTATCCAGAACTGTGCACGCTGCCATTTGCTGCAAATTCAGATGGCTCTTGGTATTGTGTCAGTGCTTGCATGGTTTTGTGGCCGGTTCTGCCTTGAATGATATGTTCAGGAACTCCCGCTTGAAATAGCCTTGTCGCACTAGTAGCTCGAAGAGAGTGGTTGGTTCGAAAGGGAAGACCAGCTTCAGCGGTCATCACTTTCATCATTGTAGCCAGCGTGTTATGAAAGATTACTTCCTTTCAATACCAAGAACCAAATGAAGGTGTAGATAACAAAGGTTTATAATAGAAGACTTCTCGGCAGAATCCTGCTGGCAACTTACTTAGATATAGAGATCCAAAATTTTTACGTGGCAACGGTCACCAGCTTCTTCATTAGCGTACCTGATAAACCACAAAAAATGCAATTACCTTACAGAGTCACGTTGGAGCTTGACTATAGTTTACCTTGTGACTTTTTTGTTTGGGTAACGTCAATCACTCAGTCCACCACTATGATTTTTTTTATTTATTTATGTTCTATCCTTTGTATTTATTGATGTTAAACTCTTTGTATTTATTGATGTTCTATTCTTTGTATTTATTGATGTTCTATTCTTTGTATTTATTTATGTTAAATTCTTTGTATTTATTGATGTTCTATTGTTTGTATTTATTGATGTTCTTTCTTTGTATTTATTGATGTTCTATTCTTTATATTTATTGGTGGTAAATTCTTTGTATTTACTGATGTTCAATTCTTTTTATTTACTAATGTTCTACTCTTTGTATTTATTGACACTCTATTCTTTGCATTTATTGATTTTCTATTCTTTGTATTTATTGATGTTTTCTTTGTATTTATTGATGTTCTATTCTTTGTATTTACTAAAGTTCTATTCTTTGTATTTATTTATGCTCTATTCTTTGTATTTATTGATGTTCTATTATTTGTATTTATTGATGTTCTATTCTTTGTATTTATTGATGTTCTCTTTGTATTTATTGATGTTTTCTATATATTTATTGTTGTTCTATTCTTTGTATTTAGTAATTTTCTATTCTTTGTATTTAGTGATGTTCTATTCTTTGTATTTATTGATGTTCTATTCTTTGTATGTATCGATGTTCTATCCTTTGTATTTACTAATGTTCTATGCTTTGTATTTAGTGATGTTCTATGCTTTGTATTTAGTGATGTTCTATGCTTTGTATTTAGTGATGTTCTATTGTTTGTATTTATTGATATTCTATTCTTTGTTTTATTGATGTTCTTTCCTTGTATTTGTTGATGTTCTAATTCCTTGTATTTATTGATTTTCTATTCTTTGTATCTATTGATGTTCTATTCTTTGTATTTATTGATGTTCTATTCTTTGTATCTATTGATGTTCTATTCTTTGTATTTATTGATGTTCTATTCTTTGTATCTATTGATGCTCCATTATTTGTATTTATTGATGTTCTAATTCTTTGTATGGGTAGATCTTGATCAACGTTGTAGCATAGGTCTTCCGCAACTATAGCGATTTGTCAATGTGACGTAGAGACATTTGACATATAGGTCGGTAATTGTGATTGGTCATTGGACCGACATTGTGTTTGACTGAGCTAGGGTAGTATAAGAAGCGGTATTGATTCAGATAGAGGGAGATTTTGACTGGGTATCGGTAGCGAGTGGAAGTTGATTAAGATTGTGTTTGCCATATACGGAACGGTCAACCGTTAGACAGTCTACGCGTCCTCTCTCGTGAGATGCTGCATCCGTCTTCGGGAACTCTGAAACAATTGGGGGCCTGTCCGAGAGTGAGTTCCAGCAAGAAGACCTACCAGCAAATCGAGGATCGAGGCATAGACTGCGAGGTCATTCGAGAGGATCGAAGCCGCAAGTAGCCGTGAGTGGGTGGTCGAATGAATCGTCTTATTGACGCGAACGAGAAGTTTTGCCTGAAGGGTAAGGACTTAGCGGTGTTTGTTGCGCAGTAACAGGCGATTGAACGCAAAGAACGCAAACTCGAACGCGAGAAGCAGTGACGTGAGCGCAAAGAACTCCAGCGTCAAGAAGAAGCACGAAGAGACAGAACAGAAGAAGATGAGCGTAGAGAAAGAACACGGCGAAGACACGAGATGGAGATGAAGCGACTCGAATTAGAGGCGAGGGCACATGCAGTTAGAATAAGCGAGGGCGGCGCCCGAGGACCGAATCCCAAGATACCGAAGGCTCCTGTTCGCAGATGGTACGGACGAGTTAGATAATTATTGACGACGGTTTAATAGATTTGCTACCAATAGTACATGGAAGGAAACAGAAGTGGCGCCCTACTTGAGCGCACTATTGACAGGCACAGCGCTTGATGTCTATTCGAGACTGCCGGATAGCGCCACCGACGATTACAAGCAACGGAAGCAGGCGTTGCTTAAAAGGTACAATTTGACTTATGAAGGCTAAAGACTAAAATTTCGGCAAGAGAGACCGGAAAGAGACGAGAGCCGGTCGCAGTTCATCGCGCGTTTGTGAACTACTTGAAGAAGTGGTTGAGTCTGGCTGAAGTCGACGACACGTCGCCGGCACGGGTGCGTGACTTGTTTGTGATAAGGAAGTTTTTTGAAGCTTGCCGCAAAACTTAGCCGCATTTCTGCGAGAAAAGCCGTCAAGAGCTTGGAGGAGGTAACCAAAGCCGCGGACCGAATTCTAACGTCGCGCAAAAGACAACATTACGTGACTCAACTTTGCGCAACTCGAGAAGTCAGTCTAGACAGTGGATCAGCCACGCATCGTGAAGTCGAGATAAATTCAGTTAAGCCATCACGTATCCAGTGCTTTGTTTGTAGCAGTTATGGTCATAAAGCCATTGACTGCAGAGACCAATCCAAACGAAACTGTTTCAGGTGTAGTAAGGTAGGCCACGAGGCAAGAAACTGCCGGAGCAATCCCAAGGCTGGAAATACTACTGTCAAGTCCAACTGTGTAGTGCAAAAGAAGAATCGCCTGGACTCTGCTACTGAAGCCCATGGTGTGTCAAAGGGTCACCTGGAAGAATCAGCTGATGACGGATGCCTACTTCTATCAAATGGTAAGAAGGTTCCGCTGATAAGCAGTGCTATGAATGAGGAATTGTCAGTAAATGGTCATTGTATGAAAGTGTCAGAAGGGAGGATTGGCACTTCAGGGGTACGTGTTTTGGGAGATAACAGGTGCAGTGGGGTGATAGTAAAGCAGATGTTTATTCTTGATACCCAATATACCGGGCGCTATGGATTGATGTAAATGGTGAACAATACCGTTCGTAGAGTACCAATAGCCACTGCTCACGTCGAATCACCGTACTTGACAGGAGAGGTCTCGGCACTTATGTCCATCTGATGCTGTGTATGATGTGATAGTTGGTAACGTTGCAAGTGCAAGCGGCGCAGACGACCGCGATCCTGAGTGGCATATGGACAACGTGGTGATCACAAGATCCGGCACGAAGAGAGTAGGTGATGCGAACCATCTCAACATACGAACAGTCAAAAATTGGCTCGATATTAACCGAGAAAAGATTGTGGAAATGCAAGGTGAGGATGTTTCGTTAGAGAAGTATTACAAGAAGACCGATATCAAGAAGAAGGGTCTACTAGAAGTTAAGATCGAAGTCAAAAATCGAGTCATGTGTTGAGTGTTCAAACATCCCCATGTCAACAATGGCAAGCCAGTTTGGCAGGTTGTGGTACCGGAGCAATTACGAAAGCAGGTGATAGAGCTTGCGCACGAATCAATAATGGGGGACAATTGGGCATCCGGAAGGCAGTTGACAGGATACTCAACGGCAATTATTGGCCAGCCATTCACGCTGATGTGTCGAGATTTGTCGGTCTTGTGACAGTTTTCAGAGAACAATACGGAAGGCATCGGTTTCAAACGCTTCTCTGTAAAACATGCTTTTACATTGATCAGCCATTTGAGAGAGTCGCAGTCGACTTAATTGATCTAATACATCTACACAGTGAAGAGGGGCATCGCTACATTCTGACGTTAGTCGACTATGCCACGAGGTACCCTGAAGCTATACCGCTGAAAATGGTGAGCAGCAAGACAGTTGTTGAGGCTCTGGTGAATATTTATAGCCGTCTTGGGGTACATGAAGAAGTCCTTAGCGACATGGCACTCAATTTTTGTCGGAGTGCTTGCAGGAAGTCTCACGGCTGTTGAGTATAAGCCAACTAAGTACAACACCGTATCATCCAATGTGCAATGCGTTGGTGGAGAAATTTAGTGCGACGCTCAAGACGATGCTGAGAAGATTATGTAGCAAACAGCCAAAGCAGCGGCACAGATATGTCAACCCACTGCTTTTCACATACAGAGAGGTTCCCCAGGAGTCAACAGGTTGTCCTCCGTTTGAACTACTTTACGGAAGAACAGTTCGAGGACCCATGAGAATCCTACGACACCGTTGGACTTCGGAGGATGATGCACCAGAAAAGAGAACTAGCTACCAATACTTATTCAAGTTGAGGGAGAGGCTTGAGGAGACGTTGCGTATTGCGACAAAGAGGTAGGTAAGGCTCAAGTTAGACAGAAGCGTTACTATGACCGCAAGGCCAAGAAAGGAGTCTTGAGGTAGGGGACAAAGTGCTACTGCTACGCCCTACTGAGAGCAACAAGGTAATCATGCAGTGGAAGGGTCAATATCAAGTCAGGGTGAAGGGCGGCGTCAACGATTATCGAATCAACGTCAGAGGGAAGATCAAAACTTATCAGATCAATTTGCTCAAGAAGTATCAGGAGAGAGTCAAGGACGGAGAGGTTGTTGAGGCTGTCAACAGAAGCCCGATGATGGTAGGTGGTGCTGTTTCAGAGAGGGTATGTTCAGCCATCATTGAGGATGACGAGTCACGTGGGTCCGACTATGCGATTGACTACAGCGAGCTACTAGATCTCCGGTGCTTGCTAGGCTGATGAATCATGGGAGGATGTCATCATTGGGGAGAACTTAACCAAAGAACAAAAGGGTCAGGTCCGAGATATATTGACAGTATTCCAGCAGGTCTTTACCGACCTACCAGGGGAAGACGTTATCCAGCATCGGATAAGTTTGATTACCACTTAGCCAATCAGGACCAAGCAATATGCGGTGCCGTACAGCAGTAGAGAGTCACTCAAGGCAGACATCAGAAAAATGCTGCAGCTAAAGACAATATGGGAATCTTATTCCTCATATTCGTCGCCTGTAGTTGCCGTAAGGAAGAAGGATGGTACTAACCGAGTCTGTGTTGACTATCGAAAATTGAATAACGTGAAAGTGTACGACGTGGAGCCCATGATTCCGATTGTGGACCTCATCCAAAATCTCAGGAATGACCGTTTCTTAACAAAAAATTGATTTCAGTAAAGGTTACTGGCAAGTACCCGTGGCACCTGGCGACATCCAAAAATGGCGTTTACCGCACCAGATGAAGTGTATGAGTTTCGTCGTATGCCATTCGGCATGGTGAACTCAGTGGCAACATTGACCAGAGCTACAAGGAAATTGTTGAGAGGAATGGAAAACGTAGAGCATTAGGTCGATGACATTTTAGTTAATTAAACTACGTGAGATTGTCATGCGGTGACGCTCC
>CAXXBX010000217.1:0-7176 GCA_964274945.1 Dehalococcoidia bacterium
CAGAAATTGCAATGTTACAGCCATTCTATTAGTTACTATGGTTTTGTGTATCATTGATCAGTTGCTAAACATTGAAACTAAGTCAGAGAAATTGGACAAAAAGAAAGAGAAGGAGCTGTAAGCCATCTACACCATACAGAACGTGAATTTTTGGTTTACTACGTTGACTGGTGTAGAGAAATGGAAGACCTAGAGGCTAAGTCAAGAGCTAGAGATTATGAAAACTTTATTTTACCAACAGCAACAGAGTTGGAAGCAGAAGGTATATTAATTACATTTAAACCTACATTGTGTGTATAAAAATATTTGTATTATTTAATGCAGATGAAGCAACTGATTTAAGTGCAATTTACGAACGGATCAAAAGCAATGTGCATGTACTGAACAATTTCAAAGAGCTACGAATGGAGGGCAGGTATGAACAGGATTCCTTAGTTAAATTGTCTCACAACTGTCTTCTTGCTCACACAACTAGTCTGTCTCGGTAGATTCAGAAAGGAATACATGAGTTTGCTTATGAGGGACCTGTCCATGTACTACAGTTACAACGATTTCCTTATGGAACAATTTGTCAACTTATTTCCACTTTCAGAAGTAAGCCAGGGCATCTTGTCACTATACGTGAAATATCACACACTTTTGTGTGATAGTTGTTAGAGTTCCTTGAAGCTAATGAAGTCCAGAGACCTGTCACTATCCGAACGAACACTCTGAAGACAAGACGGAGAGACCTTGCACAGGTACATCAGGTTGTTTTTGGGAAATGTAGGTAGACAAACATGCAGCTTTGTACAGGCATTGATCAACCGTGGAGTGAATTTAGATCCAGTTGGAAAGTGGTCAAAAGTTGGCCTGGTAGTGTATGACTCATCAGTGCCAATTGGTAAGGTGTTAATACTTTAATTCATATGACAGTATTGTCTGGTAACATGTGACTAACGTAGGAGCAACACCTGAGTATATGGCTGGGCATTATATTCTACAAGGAGCTTCATCTCTTCTTCCTGTGATGGCATTAGCTCCGCAGGAGAATGAACGTGTACTGGACATGTGTGCTGCACCCGGTGGAAAGACAACATACATTGGTAAGCACTATTCTAATTTGATGTGTTGTTCGAGTGTATAGATTTTTTGTATGGTGGTTTATGAGTACACCTAGTACAGTAGACATTGGATATAACGACTTCCGATTTATTGACACTTTGCTTATAACGACTTGTTTTTTGCCTGGTGGTTAGCTAGGGTCTCTTATATTGGTTTCATCTCGGATTTAGCAACATCACACATACCGACATATCAGATTTATTGACACTTAGATGAGCCCCAGAAGCCAGAGTTGGCTTCGGATAAAAAGACTTTGTGCTAAGCCAAGACCATCACAATTGCATCATATTTCTGACTTTTGCATCATATAATTGCATCATCAAACAGACATTTTTGATTTCTTTACTCCAGTACACTAATTGTACTGTAATGACGTCCTTATGTGCATATAGCTTTATTTATATGCAAAATTTTATTTGTGGAAGTTCTATGTTCAACAAACTTCCAAGTAACATTATCAAGACTGTCCATGCACTACAAGTGTACAAAGGTTCCACAATAGCAATCTGGTGGCCGACAATCGTGTACTTTGATTTAGTGACACTTTGGTTACATTGACATGTTTAGGAGACCCCAAGAAGAGTCATTAAAGCCAATGTCTATGTTTAGCAAACAGACTGCTGCAAGGCATGGCGTAATGATGTTCTCAGCATCTACAATAACTTTGCAGCATGCCTCAGAGATGGACTGGTAGCTATATTATTGTCAGCTGTACTATTGTCTGTGACTCTGTCTCACATAAGTAAACTAGTTGTACATACTTTTATTGTTATTTTGAGGAGAACGATAAGACATGTTTGAGTCTTATCATAGTGAATATGCTGTTGGTTGTCAAACCACTTATGAAACTGCTAGTGCACTTGAGTAACATACCAGAGTGATGAAAAGGTGGAGTCACGTAGGCTTGTCTGATTACAGCAGTTTTGTACTAGATAGTGCAGGTTTGAGGTTACAGGCCAAGATCTCAATCATCCCATGATCTTTGACTTTGCCTGCGTATGATCTCTTTTTAAGTCTCAAGAGTGTTTGCTAGAAGGCCAATTACTCTGTCTGTGTGCTCTTTGGTGGATGTGGTGTCAAATGACTGGTCTGTTTTAGCAAGTCTGATGAAAAATACTGGAATATTGGTTGCCAATGATATAAACAAAGAACGAACAAAATCTCTTGTGGCAAATGTTCACAGATTAGGTAAGTATATAAACATTGCAATTTTTGAACGTGTTTTAATTGATGTATGTTGCTTCGAAAAAAAAAGGTGTGCTAAATACAATTATATGCTACTATGATGGACGAAAGTTTTCAACAGTATGTGCAGCTTGTAACACTTTTGTCGATTGTACTAATGATTTTGTGTCGACAGGTAATGTCTGGTTTTGATCGAGTCTTATTAGATGCACCATGTAGTGGAACGGGTGTTATAGCAAAGGACAGTTCAGTGAAAACGGGCAAGGTCGGTGGACTTATAGTCAGTAAGGCATGCACAGTAGGTTGTGTGTGTGTGTGTGTGTGTGTGTGTGTGTGTGTGTGTGTGTGTGTGAGAGAGGGAGAGAGAGAGAGAGAGTGTGTGTGTGTGTGTGTGTGTGTGTGTGTGTGTGTGTGTGTGTGTGTGTGTGTGTTGTTTGAACCCGAGAGCTAAATTGTGTTACTAGTAATTAAAATAATTGGTTCTCGAAAGTAAAGAGTCACTTTGTTTATAGGATGATAAGGACATCAAGAGGTGTGCTCACTTACAAAAACAGCTTATACTCTCAGCTATAGATTGTATTGATGCACGGTCATCTACTGGTGGCTACATTGTGTATTCCACGTGTTCTATAATGGTACTCTTTTGTGGTTTGCAATACTATTTCCTTTATTCTGATTATGTGACTTGTTGGGTTGCAGGTAGATGAAAATGAAGGAGTAATAGAATATGCCTTGTCTAAGCGAAATGTCAAAGTTGTAGCAACAGGTTTGGATTTTGGAGCTGAAGGATTTTGCAGGTCATTTTAGCATGCTGTGTAGATAGATAATATGACATCATTATATGCTTACGATATCATAGATTTCGAGGAAAGTCTTTCCATCCTTCACTCAGACTGACAAGGCGATTTTATCCGCATACGCATAACATGGACGGATTTTTTGTAGCCAAGCTGAAGAAGTTCTCAGACAAGATTCCTGGTATGTTTGATGCTGCTGCTGCTTGTGTGTGTGTGTGTGTGTGTGTGTGTGTGTGTGTGTGTGTGTGTGTGCGTGCGTGTGTGCGTGAGTGCTTGCGCGCGATATACGTTTGTCTGTATCTCTGTTTCCCTGTTTGTCTGTTTTGTGTAAGGTACTGTACGTGTGTCTGTATGATTTTCATTCAGAAACCTAGTGGTAAGTACTAACTCTTTTAGTCGTTACAGAAGACCAGACTTTGGAGGAAACTGCAACTAGCAAAACTTTGTAGAATCATCAGGTACAGTATTGAGACTGTAAAGAATACCGTAGACGTCATATACCAGGTCATTCCGGTGTGAGAATGTTGAAGTACTCGTATTACGGTCATATCAAACAGTGTTAGTCGAATTTATTTTGCAACCTTTCAGTTCACGCATGCATCCACATGCTTGGAAGAGTATGTGTTGCCTCTTCCATTGCCAGAAATGTTGCAATGCGAGTACGCGTGCTCTCTCGTAGATATAGCGCATGTTCTGACTGGAAGTCTATAGCTAGTAATATGCATGCTATAGAACTTGGTGTGCCGGGCAGCATTTTAGTACGGTTTCGCATGTAAAATTCTAGAAGTATAGCAATAATTGTTTCCAGGCTTAGCGCAAAAGTGTCGTGTCCCGCGTCGCGCGGTTGCGAGAGCCTTGCGAGGTTTGGACGGAAAATTCTACTGAAACTTGATACGATCTGCACACGCGTTTTGTCTGCAGTTGGCGACACCCCCATTGCAAAGTTGAAACTGTTTCAAGTGGTACCGCCTTGCATTTAGGGAACGTTGTGTGTGACCTTGAAACTGCCTCACGAGATAACGACGTGGGTTTGGGGAACGTTCTGCGGGAAAGTTTGCTGCGCAATAACATGATCACTGGATAGAGTGCTTCGCTGCATTACTGAGCGATCATTTCTCTTGCAACTGATCATGTGTTCGACTTCATCCTCCGATTTGTCGTTTCAGTTCTCTTTGCCAGAAGGCCTTGCGTTACGAGGCTGTCGATTTGAAGACAACGTGCCTGTCCTCCTGTTTACTTCGTGTCCCAAAATGCCAACTATCATGGAAGAAGATCTGGCAGTTGTTCTGCGAACTGTCTATTGCGATGACACGTATCCGAGCTTTTTCTTTCATACAGTCACTAACCCGTACCATCCTTTCCTTGGAAATTGGCTGAAAACCTTTTCTCCCAACTGGATAAGGGGAACTGGTCTAGGTGAGCTCTTGTTCGAGGCAGATTGGATCATGAAATGTTTGATGGCGGGCGTGCGCTCTAACAAAGAGATGACCAAGTATGCAGCATGGGAGAAAACCAGCAATCTCGACGACTTTGCATCTAAACTCGACTTCTTCCCCGACGACAACCCTACGTTACCAGCCGTCTACATGTCTTGCTGCCTGTTGGAAGTGTACGAGACAGACAACGAACTGTGGTTTCCGAAAGAACCAAAGATCAGGATTGACGACCACAGTTGCAAGGCCTATTCCAACTACATCACCGACATCTTTGATAGCATTGCCTATCACGATGAGCCTCTCTTGTTGAAAGTGCGAGAAGTGCCGAAGCTCGTGTTGTTGGCTAGGTGGCTCAAAGATCGTGCTGTCAAAATCAGTGTTGACTGGATGATGGAGAAAACTAAACCCCTAGCTGACAATGAAGTTCAAGTGGCACGAAGGTATCCGCCTGTGAAGGAGCTCGAAACGGCACTGAATGCAAATAAAGTAAGTCCGAATTCGCATACAACAGCCCTAGTTCCAATGATCCACGAAGTACTCGAGATTGATATTTCTGACGTCGAGAGTGTTGATGATCGCCTCATCAAGTGGAAGGAGACAAGAACAGTGACCATACCGTGGATTTCTGAATCGATGACCCAGAAAGTGACCTACAAAGTGACCGCATCCTTTGACGATTTTGACCGTGTTTACGGTGGGGTGCTGTCTCCTAATATGCACACCGATCTGAATTCTGGAATTTGGCCTAAGATCAATCCTTTCACGTACAAGGTCATGGAACCCTTGTCGGTCGGGTCTTGGTCGGAGCTAAGCCGACTGGTCGTGTCGACCCCCACAGTTTGTCAACCGGCTCTCCTAGGCTTTAACAAACTTGTTGCCGGTGGCGGGGTAAACTTGGGAAGCGTACCAAAGGTTTCTCCAACGGTGGCGCCAGTCGAACAAGTGCGATGAAACAGAAACGAAGTACGAAAGACGGCCAGTTCAGACAGTATTCTGATTCTCTGGGTGTTGCTGCCACAGACAACAAAGTCAAGTCTAGACAGCCCCCTAAAGGCATGCTTTCAAACGTGCCGCGAGAGGCTGCAGTCCCTTCGCGTTCCGTTTCCGTAAAGACGGAACCTCGCCGAAGAAACAAAGCTGTTCAAGACGCCACTGGACAACAACCGGTTTATGGAACTCGCAATTATTCCACTGGCGAGATGGATTACTAGACTGCCGGCGGAGAGAGCGTTTCTCATAGACGACGGCTTCATGAACGCCATGACCTTGAAATTTCAAGTTCTTTACCTCAAGGAAGCACTGACAGACATGCCAGGCAATCGCTGGTTTTATTCACCAAACAGAAATCAGAAAAAGGACCCGGACGTGACCTACGTCTACCATTGGATTTGCTAGACAAAGCTAACCTATTCCCAAATGCAGATGATACTGTTCTTCCTTCGCCCATGGACAGTGGTTATGGTACTGGTGATAGTACTCCTCGAGATTCTGTGTTTAGCTTTGGTGGAACTGCACAGTAGACAACGAATGAGTTGAAAACTGGCTGCTTAGAGTAACTTCTCTTTATATGTTTGAAGAGGTTGTGAGTAGTTTAAGAGTTTGATGGTTGTTCTTGCCTTGAGTGTCTGTATTGTTGATAAATGTATGGCATCATAATGCCTTCTATGCAATATTATAGATGTTGTTTGGTATACTCAAAGTCAGTGTCACGTTAGCCTAGCAGAATAACAGAATTTGTGAGACTGCTGCCTGATGAATGATAGCAGGCTAGAGCAGTTCATCCAGATCAGACCAAGTTTCTAGTATTGAATCAGGCTTAATGGGTTAATAATTGATTATGTACACCCATGCCATCAAAACCTATAGTCTGGATGTAAGAAATTAATTAAGCTAGTCTAGACCTGGCCACTATAGACCATAACGGTACAGAACAGAACAACCGGACAGCTTGCACTGGGATCAAGTGCGCACATACATAATATAGTGTCTGTACATCTGTCTGTCTGTCTGTCTGTGTTTTTGCATGTACATGTCTGTATGGTTTTATCCAGAAAACTAACAGAACTGCATCATCAAGTACAGTACGAGCTGTTCCCCAAGTGACACACGTCACACAAATACGAATAAGATACCATGTAGGAGAAAGAGTGAGAACTACAACTGTTACATGTTCTAACTCGAATGGAGCTGGTAATTTACTCGCATCCATAATAAGCAGCCTTACCAATTACTCGAAGTAAATCACGCGCTCGTCTGCATTCTAAAGTAAAATGATGCGAAAGTAGTAATCGTGTCCAGGATCCCTAACGCTGTGCTTGCGCATTGTACAAGCGGTGACGTCCTTCCAAGATCTGCGTGGAGCGGAAAATTCTACACCATGCACGTATAGTATACGCAGGCGTATCATACAAACCTAGTTTCGATTGGATGGGCGTGTTAATTAATTAATGAACAACACTAGGCCGGATATATCATTCGTCACATGTAACAGTCTAAGCATGCATAACAGTAAACTAACACACGTACCTTTTAGTGGGAGACAACTAAAAATGTACATGTATTATATTACGCAGTTACAATTCAGACAGTTCCAAAGTTCGTCTTTTCTGGTGGAAACACCGTGCCACACTGTTAATTAACTACGTTAACTTAAC
>CAXXBX010000218.1:0-77689 GCA_964274945.1 Dehalococcoidia bacterium
TTTTGGTGGTGCAATTTGAAACTGGACAAGTAATTTCTTGAACCGTTCCCATGCTTGTTACAGTTCAGCTTTAACGAACAGGTTCAACTAACAATAAACGAGCAAACGAAGGCACTCATGCAGAGCCAACGGCACTCGTGACGTCCGCCACATTATCCGGGACTTCACTCACATGCAAGTTGTTTAGCAGTAATTCTATCTTCCCTCTGTTGTATTTTTCACCCCTATAGTATAGTCAGATTGTGAAAGGAACTTAGCTGCTGCATATGTGAGGCTTTGATAGTCCACTTGTCTGCTCCCTAAAGCAAAACCGACGGGACCTGGTAGAACACCACGCACACGCACGCACGCACACAAATGGCAAAATGAATAAGAAGCTGCTGTTGTACACAGTTACGCATCCAGCCTAATCGTTATGCACTACGCGGGAGCTATGGGCCGTGCTAAGCAATCTCCTGGAGCCTGGCCAGGTACTCGCAGAAGCACCAACTGCGACGCCAACTGTGGTGTAGGCACCCAAAGTCCCACTAGGACCTCAGTGGCTGATGGACTTTGTCGCAGTCGGGGGCCTTTGCCCCAGTCAATGACCAGGTATCCAGACTCTCGTGAGCTTGTGTCTAAAATTGATATTTGTTTTATATGACCCTTTGGGGATAATGGGACAGGTGATAGTCGTTAGTGTGCGTAAGCTGATTGGAGAGTAAAATCTTCTTCAGTGTTTTACAGTTTTGACGAAAGAGCGAAATGATGGTGGTGATATGCTGCCGTTTCATAACAGTTTTTCGATAGCCACGCGTCTTGCTGACTTGCAGTCAATCAAACATGACAAGGACGGGGGCCTTTAAAATTTTAGTTCTTCTATGGTAATTAGAGGTGCATCTAGCGCGTCGATCTAGGTGGTACCCGGCTAAAGATTTGGCCCGCCCATTGGTTCGGTAAAAGTTAAAGCCTTTTTCTCGTACCCAGTTAGACCCTACCCAGGATTCCATATTGAAATTTAATCCACGGATGAAGAAGCCTAGAAATCTAATTACATGTGTAGCTACAATAATAATAATGGTCTTGAAAATTTGCTCACGACCCTGTACGTATTCGTATACAGCAAATTTTCAAACGAAGACAAGTAGAGGTCTGTGTTGTTGCCATCCGGGATTACCATGCAGGGCCGTAGCACCCAGTCCGGCCGGTCCAGCCATGCACAGTGCATTAACTTCCGGTTTGGGTATACCGGTAGACTTCCCCTGTGTTGTGACAGAGTGATTGAGCTAATAATGCCTTTCGTCGCGAACGAATCAATCCGAACGGAAGTCGCGAATTTGAAAGAAGGGCCAAACCGTGGCAAATTAAGCTCTCCGAATCTTCACCTAAAGTTTAATTTTTCTTCTCCAAAATCTGTCTAGAGTATCTTGAACGGTAACGACAGTCGCTGCTTCATGCACCATATAGATTGGAACTAGAGTCCCGGATCTTATCTCGGACATTTCCTAGTCTCGGTCACTCGTTCTCTGCCAAAGAGCTGCAGCCAGACCTAGCTGCTACGCTAGCGTCATAGCCCTACTGGATAGCAACTAGGTAGAGCGGGTCACGTCAGCATCCGTCGTAACGTTGCTGCTGTAGAACTTGAAACTGATCGCACCTATTCTCGGTCAACAGAGTATCATATCTCGGTCAGTGCTTGCCATCTCGTTCCTACAACTCCATTTGAGACGCAAGTCATCTCTGTCGATAGGCTCATTATATGAATTCCTTTCGCCAAATTGTTGATTTTGTCTTGTCAACCTCTACTCTCGCAGACAACGAAGAAGACGGATGACTCACGGGACATAATCTCGGTCACCTGATCTCGAGTGATTTTCTCTCTTCAGACGCAGATCTGAGGCGTTCTTTTGGCTACTGTTATAGTCATCACCGCTGGCTACTATACCTACGGGGTGACGTTAGTGCTCATCGTACTGTTGCTACGGCAGAACGTGAAATCTGAGAGACAAATACTCGGACATCAGGGATCATATCTCGGTCAGTCGCTTTCATAGCATTTCTACAAGACGAATTGAGACGTTAGTCATGTCTGTTGAAAGGTTCGCTTTGGATGTCTAGGCCACTGAATATCCGGTTTTGTCTCTTCAGTTGTTCCTGTTGCAGGGCGGTGAGAAAGGTGATGGCGTACGGGACATAATCTCGGTCAGGCGATTTTGAGAAAGACGGGTTCCTGAGTAGGTTGTATTGTGCGATTTTTAGTCTACTGTTTTTCTAGAGCTATATTGTTACGAATGTGTCTGTCTAACTTACTATTTTTATCACTTCAAACATACAACGTGATGACTCTGAATTTTCACATTTTGTTGGCAGTTAACCAGAGAGTATTCCTACCTGTTTCTACATTCTCGACTGGCAGATATAATGATTCTTTATCTTGGATGAGATGATTGATGATTTTATCAAGTAGAATTGCACACAAACTCCTTTTTTACATCCCTAGGAGAGTTATGCTGAGAATTTATGAAAATGGTGACATGTTGTCAAAGAGACAACAATCTTTCTCATGACACAGTTCCGAGTCTCATGACACAGTTATGAAGTTGTGAGAGAGAATGATAATTAGTCCAGTGAAGATATCCAACGAACCTTCTGTGTATAGAACTAAGCAGTGCATGTTGTTGATAATAACTGATGTAGCTAAAATCTTACAATCAACAAGATTGTAGAACACAAGTTTGCAAGTATGCAGAGTCCTGGCATACTGAAAAGGCATCTTGTGATATTCAACTAGTGCTAGAATGGCTTCAATGTAGAACTCCATGATGATAATCTACCAGTCACAAAATTTGCTAATTATCACTAAACCAGATGTATTAAATAAAGGTTATCTTAGTTATTATTCAAAAACATAGTTTAGACAGAACAACTAACGTTTGCCAACACAGTGTAATTACTAGAATCTGCTATAGTTCTACAAATTCACTACAAAACATTTTCAATCAGCCCTAGTCGACTGCGACCGTATGTACAATGCCCAATGAAGGTAAGACCACTTACCTGAAAGCTGTAGAACCCAACAAGTGCGCTCATACTGTAACCGAGATTATGTCCCGTAGGTCGATCACCTTTCTCACCGCCCTGCAACAGAAAAACTGAAGAGACAAAACCGGATATTCAGTAGCCTAGACATCCAAAGCGAACCTTTCAACAGACATGACTAACGTCTCAATTCGTCTTGTAGAAATGCTATGAAAGCGACTGACCGAGATATGATCCCTGATGTCCGAGTATTTGTCTCTCAGATTTCACGTTCTGCCGTAGCAACAGTACGATGAGCACTAACGTCACCCCGTAGGTATAGTAGCCAGCGTTGATGACTATAGCAGTAGCCAAAAGAACGCCTCAGATCTGCGTCTGAAGAGAGAAAATCACTCGAGATCAGGTGACCGAGATTATGTCCCGTGAGTCATCCGTCTTCTTCGTTGTCTGCGAGAGTAGAGGTTGACAAGACAAAACCAACAATTTGGCGACAGGAAGTCATATAATGAGCTAATCGACAGAGATGACTTGCGTCTCAAATGGAGTTGTAGGAACGAGATGGCAAGCACTGACCGAGATATGATACTCTGTTGACCGAGAATAGGTACGATCAGTTTCAAGTTCTACAGCAGCAACGTTACGACGGATGCTGACGTGACCCGCTCTACCTAGTTGCTATCCAGTAGGGCTATGACGCTAGCGTAGCAGCTAGGTCTGGCTGCAGCTCTTTGGCAGAGAACGAGTGACCGAGATTAGGAAATGACAGACATTAGATCCGGGACTCTACTAGTGAACAGTAGTCTTCATTCTGATGAAACTGCGCATTCACAGCGCACTGTCTTCAGCATCTAAACAACCGAACGCGTCCACCGATTGGGTGTAAAAATAGTACGAGATATCGGCCGTGTTTTCACTAACGCTTGGACTGGTATAAATTTCAGTAGGCAATTTTTCCAATAGGCATTTGCGCATCCGGGATGTGCAAGGCATTCGAGTAAATCCGTTTGCAATGGCGCAGTATTCCTGGAACGACGCTTGCTGAGATACATTGGGTTGCTCAATCGCGGAGTCACAGAGCAACAGTTGGTTGTCACTGAGACTCCAAATGCAGCATCTAGTCCGTAAACGCGTTCGCTGGGTTCAGGTATATAATACGCTTGCAATACCATGCAAGAGTGTACTTTGCACGTCGCTCTAGTTACGTTTTAGTAAAGAGTTAATGCCTCTTCTATAACTACTGAGATGTCCACTTTTAGTTGTAAACATGCAACAATAGCAGCAACAACATCTACATACAGTTACTCTGATTCAGGTGCTGTTTTCGAGTGGGAATCTGAGCCAAGCAGAACGTCAAATGTAACATCTTCCTTTGTATCAGGATCTTTGATGACGACAGGCTTGTGTCGACAAGAATGTTTTCTCTCTTGTTTGCTGGTACGACTTTGTGGAGGGGTCAGTTCTTGCTGGACAAATTGACTTTGCTGGTCATGTACTATGTACGTCGGTGCAATAACGCAAGGGTTGGAAACTTCTGCGTACAAATCTTCGTGACCAACTCCAATACAATCATGCCCGTAGTCGCTCATTTCACTGCATTTCTGTAATTGTGGGTAATCTTCAGATTGACGGATGGCATTAGGTATGTAGTACAAGAGACCCGTGCTGTTGTCAAAGTAGATTTCTCCAGGTCCAACAGTGTATCCCTCCTCCAGCTAAAAAACACAGAAAAGCGATTCTTTCACGTAAATGCTATCTGTGTATTTAATTACACTCTACAGAGAAACCAGCGACGACGAAGCTGCATAGGTGGCTGGGGGACTGCATGGAGCAGCTGTCCCCAACTTTTTTTGTAAGCCAACAGTACTTACGGTAGGAAAGGAACGAAAATCGGAATAGTCCATGTCTAGACTCTGGGGTTTTTCATGCCCTCCTCCCAACTTAATTGCGAGTCGCTCCGCTGCCGCAGGATACGTATTGCAATGGTTGTAACAATGTTACTGCTCAGACGAACTATACAGACAACTCTTGCAAATGGTATATATTTTTGCGTTCAAGAGTAGCCTCGTGACCATGCAGCGCTTTTGCATTTCCCTAGCCACGAGGCTAGTTCAAGAGACGTGAGTCCATGTCCCGTAGTCACGGATCCAAATGGAGGCGCGCTTGTGGCTGATTAAGTTTGTTCATTGGACAAGTGTTCAAACTATCACAGCCGAAACAGTGTGATTTTGCGACTAAGGTACATTACCAGACGCGCTGGTAGGGTATACGTTACTTCAACTATGCACGAGCCATAGGAATGGGGACTTTGTAGAGATACGTGACTTAGCGACTAACATACTCAAAACGTGTAGGTTTTAACTTCCGGGTCAAAATAGATGTCCGTCACGCTCAGGAATGTGCCACGCCCCAGTCGGTCCATTCACAGAGCGGTATTTACGATTCATTGCACATGAGACAATGGACGAGCTACCGCCAATCAGATCCGCCTAGCTAGCGTTTACTGAAATTTGTATTTCATGCAGGTTTTGTCGGAAATAAACAACAGAACTTACCTTTCTACAACGAAATCAATCGCTTTCGTGGCATTAGAAAATTATACGGCAACCTAACATTACTACGAGGTCCTGTAAGTGGTTAGCGCATCCGGGACTGCAATCCACACTGCGTCTGAGCGAGGCTGTAGGAAGTGGTAACGCTACTACATTTTACGACTACGTATACTATTTACGGACTACGGTTACGTGAACCGACAGTCACTTAGTAGTGTAACTTCAGTAGATTTTACGAGTAGCGCAATAAAAAGGAAATATCGTCACTATTTGATTGTAGCGACAATCTTACCCTCTAGTTTCCAGAAGGCTTATACCTGTTGAAGCGAAGGTGTAAATACAGCTAATTATTATTACTACCTAAGCCGGGTTCACAATATGTGACGGAGAGCAGTCCGTTCCGTTACTTCGCGTTGCGTCGGTCCAGCGGCATATTGTGGAATGCCTTCACGCAATGTGACGTGACAATGTGGACCGTGACGGACAGATGACGCACGGAAAGAATTCAGTTCTATTCCAGCGTCAAAACCGCACGTCGTCTCTGGTTGAGTGGAAATGAAATTGAGTAGCTGACCAATCAGAGTAAAAGGCTACTATCCAATTGGCTCATTTGGGTATCCCGTGTACTAGCTGAACGGTGACAAACATTTCTACGCTTCCTTCTCTTCTTGCTTCTTCGGAGCGACACAGCACACACAATCGACAACAGACTTTTTTCCCATCGAGAAAATTCGCGTAGACTTACAGTGCGCGGTGTGCGCTACAAATTGTGAATCACTCTGCGTCAACGTTTGACACTATGAACCTGACCGCAAACGTTACGGAACAGAAGAGACTGCTGGGCGTCATATATTGTAAACCCGGCTTATAATAGTCTGGAAGTTGGCGCGACGTATAGCGTATAAGATCTTATGGGCGACAACTGTGTACCAACGTAGCGCCCGGTCATCCATTTCTGCACCCTTCCTACTGTAAATTTCTGGATCCGCCACTGGTCTAGCCTCGGCCTTCCCGACTCGTGTAACGTCAATTAAAATCAGCCTCTACATACATGTACGGCCAAATTTAGTAGACCTTATTCATGTCCGGGATATTGGTCATGTGGCTGTGACGTTACCGTGGTTACACGCCATATTGAATGGCAATGGAAAAGGTTGTTTCACAGTTCACTGCAATGGCAGATGGGAGAAAGGCACTTCGCTAAGTTTTACCGTTTTCCTGCCGAGTTAGAACGTCGGCGTTTAGGGATTGCAGCAGTCAATCGAAATGAATGGTCTCCAAGTGAGCACAGTCGGCTAGGCTCTCTTCATTTCGTGTCAGGAAAAAAAGTCGGATGACCCGTTTTCACCATACTTCTCATCTGTCTTTTCCCGCACTGCCAGCCCTGTTTAAAACGGCTAAAGGTGTCGCGAAAAGAATTTGAAAGCGTACGCTCGCCGCAAATGATCTCAAGACCGCCCGAGAGCCAGCAATAAAGCTGATCTAGTGAAGGAGGCATTTAAATAACAATTCCCGACTTTTCAACAGCAACCCATGGCATGGCAGAAGTGGAGGCAATGAAACTGATTGTGAATGCCGAACTTTACATCTGATGACAAATTTATCTTGTTTTGTACCAATGCAATTTATCGACAAATCACTGACCCGGCCAGCTGTCTAGTAGACTTGTACGATTCAAGACTCTTGTAGACTCATACCCAGTTCTTTCCTCGCGCTCTCTCCGCGTGTTTTAGCACGTCCTTTTTATTCCTCTAGCGAGGAGAAGGATTGGTAACATATTATGTCATGTAACCATTTATTTCATTAGTATAATTAGAAACCGATCTTGTACTTTGTTGCCACCTGCACTGATAATATGGTGTCGAGCATATGGCGTGCGATCTCTGCCAAAACTCACAACGCAAACAGACGTCGGTTGCATGCACAACGCAAACAGACTTCGGTAGCACAACGCAAACAGACTGCGGTTGCACAACGCAAACAGACTGCGATAGTACACCGCAAACAGACTTCGGTTGCACAACGCAAACAGACTGCGGTAACACAACGCAAACAGACGTCTGTGTAGCACAACGCAAACAGACTGCGGTAGCACAACACAAACAGACGTCTGTGTAGCACAACGCAAACAGACGTCGGTAGCATGCACAACGCAAACAGAAGTCGATAGCACAACGCAAACAGTAGAAGTTGCTGAAGTTCATTTCTTTTGCCCGGTCAATGCGTATTTATGATAAAATGATAGTGACGCATCATCACTCTAGAGAACAAGTCTAGAAACATTTGAGAAAATGATGGGTATGTAGGGATGGGTATGTGAGTGAGGCGCTACATATCCTGGCTGACAAGAGTGAAATGTGACGCGCTTCCTAGACGACCTAAATTCTGAGACTAGTGTCAGCGTTAGTAGTCTGGCTACAATTCGGACCGTTTACATTCTAGTGTTAAGTGGCCCGTTCTGAGATTTTTTACTGAGTTATAAGAAATCTGGATAGGACGCGTTTGGATACTTTGAGTGGGCGGCCATTTTAGGTTCTTCGCATCCATGATAGATTGGGAAGGCCCGCACTCTCTGATAGATTGGGTGACCACAGCCATGTCGACATGGCAAACATAGCATCATCTGTTGATGCTCAAAGCAGCAGGATGTACGCATTGACCCTCTAGCAGACAGTGATTCATTTGGCATCGATATCTATTTGACAATGAAGGATATTGCCTTATCTCAAATAAGAGATCGATCTTTGAATAGAATTTCGCTTAGTATTGAGTTGTCATGAAATTTGACTAGCAAATGATTTTCCCTACCTTGCGACTCTGTAAACTTGCGCTGTATCTTGCAGAGTTAATTAATCTTCTTTACCACCAATAACTTGCATGTACAATCAACTCTTCTCTATATGGGTACGTACTAGACTCAGGTGGTGTCTACTTGAGGCCGAACGGAAGCTCAACGTTGTCCACAGTGTACTGCAAGGTCTGCAGGCTCTACAGCATGCGTATGAGTAACTAAGCAACTGCATGCGTGTTGTTTGCGTTGTGCAACCGACGTCTGTTTGCGTTGTGCTACACAGACGTCTGTCTGCGTTGTACTACCGCAGTCTGTTTGCGTTGTGCAACCGAAGTCTATTTGCGTTGTGCTACCGAAGTCTGTTTGCGTTGTGCATGCAACCGACGTCTGTTTGCGTTGTGCTACCGACGTCTGTTTGCGTTGTGGGAGTTTTGGCAGAGATCGCACGCCATACTAGCTAACTAAACGAAGCCAACCAACACAAAAACACAAAGCTTTACACTCTTTCTAGGAACTCTTCAGAACTTAGAGTTACAAAGTAAATCGTTTTCGTTGTGACGAGCGAAACCCTCGCTTCATGGACATTAATCTAGTTGCCGAGCGTAGCGCGGCATCTAATTCGGGTTGCACAACAGAAATAAGCGTGGTCCTATATGGGTCTTCATCGAGCTTTTGGTGTGTGTGTGTGTGTGTGTGTGTGTGTGTGTGTGTGTGTGTGTGCGTGCGTGTGTGTGTGTGTGTGTGTGTGTGTGTGTGTGTGTGTGTGTGTGTGTGTGTGTGTGTGTGTGTGGTGTGTGTGTGTGTGTGTGTGTGTGTGTGTGTGTGCGCGCGCACACAAATCTCAAATTTCTTCTCTCCGCGACCACGTTTCATGCCAGGACCTACCTTAAAAATCGTTTCCGTGTCCGACTACAGATGAGTCTAAGAACGATTCGTTCAAGTGACCGAACGGCGGAGAAAATGCTTCCTGAACTTCCGTCGCCCCATCCTTTTGTATTGTAGCTAGGGATTGTGTGTACTTGACAACCAAGAATCACCTTCAGGAGTTGAATGCCACCTACAGTCAACTATTCACACGTCCCATACTTACAGTATGATCAATCCTTTACTACACTGTGCTGCATCTTAACACTGTTGATAGTCAATGTTTGCTGATATCAATTTCTATGTCAGTAAATACCATACCACTGTCGTTACAACGGAACTGAGTGCATACCTAGATTGTACATTTCAATTGTCTTGATCACGATCGCAAAACGACGACTACGTACCTATACCAGGCCTTTATACGTAATCTAAACTACTAGGAAGTTTGCATGTTTACTTCCATGACAGCTAGGATTTCAACAAATACGTATTGTCTAGCTAGGACTCGGCGTTTCAGTAGACGGTCTGAAAACTCCGTTGGAAGTGTTACTCACGCACGCGAGGCGCCTACGGATACAGTACAACACGTAGCTTCACATCTAGCAGTAGTGAATACACCCTAGACGCGCTCCTGTCGTCTATATAGCTATTGGCTACCATTCACAGAGCAGCTAGAGACGTCTCTGTCAATTCTGGCTAGAGAAGACGTCATTGTCAGGATGTCCACAGCAGACAACAGTAATGAGCTTGCACCTTGGGTGACGACAGTAATCGCTAGTAACCATCTGATTGTGAGTGCTACTCTCTCAATTCATTCTAATAGGATCCTACGACTGCCTTTAATTTGTAATAACATATTTACAGTTTTGACCAATCAACACACTTATAACCTAGTTCTTCACGTGACATAATATGTTAGCAGTCCTTCTCCTGGCTGGTGGAACAAAAAGCACGTGCTAAAACACGTGGAACGCGAGCGAGGAGAGGACTGGGTACATAAATGTCCGAATGAGCGACATCCGGCTCTTCTTCTCCCACATCGCACGCCTCCAAAACGTACAGGGCAAGTGGACTTCCACGCCAATCAGGTCAAGGTTACACACATATCTGTTTTACATCCATACCATTAAAATATGTGGAAGTCAATCTTAAAGACATTTACATGCAGCTGACAGACATGCCACTCGAACGAGTTGCCACTCAGTCACGTGGAAAAACCCGTAAAAGTCCCGGACGTCAATGGCCTATTGGCGCTGGAAGGTCGAGGCTACCACCGGTCACTCTAGTTGGCAAGTCGATTTCCAGAGTCTGGGAGTAGTTTTTACGTTTGTGGCATAACGTGCAGTGCAACATTGCCATGCACAGCAATAGAGTACAGCTAAAGGCAGCTAACATCGCGAGCGTACAGTACACGTGCGTTCTGGCTCGGGCCTAATTTACATGTTTATCATGTCTCATCCAAGTGTATACAATTACTTACTGCAGCTGTATAATAAGAGTACCACCAGTCGTAGCACTGTTGTAGGTAGTTCTCGACATCGAGTTCTTCATCAGATAAGTAAGTGTGGTCAAAGGTTTTGATTGGAAGAGCGCCAGGTTGACAGTGTGGTTTACAAAATTCCAAGTCTAGTGAATGTTGCTCATCCTGTCTGTTGGTCATGGTGCCAAGTGGGCTAATCTAGATGGCAGCGTCTCTAACAACCAAAGGCGACGTAAGTTTGAAATACGGCAAGGGTAATTCTGATTGGATACCACACACTTGTCATTGTGTCCTCTGTGTGTCACTTACGATTGTCCTTGCGCAAGAGCCGGGACAGAGCATTTCTAGCGAAGGTCAGCAAACTTCACAGACAAGCAAGAAAACTTCCTCTAAGAATAGCAATTATCATCTAGACTGCGGATTATGTCTTACTGTGACGCTATACAGTTAGTTACTAGCCAATTCATTCAATTCGCTTAATTAATTAATGCCGAATTATTAGCTATATATAGAATTATCTAGTTCAATGATTACGATCACTTCCCAAGTGTCCCACCCCGATCTGTGGCCGTGTTTGGTCGTTTGCAGGGAACAGGCTAGCGCTCCGAACAGTAAAGACTGCGCAGTCTCAGATAATTATGGAGACTAGGTTTGTTAGTTCAGTGGCTATTCAGCCAGTGCTTGTTAGCTTCATACTCACTGCACAACTTTCGTCAGTGTCTAAAGCTATCTCAACCGAAACGGCTTCGTTTCACTTTGAAACGACGAAAACCACCAATTAAACAGACAGGCGATGACAGCTGATAGCGTACGTTACTGCCTTTTACAAATCGGAAGTTGGTGTGACAGAAGTCACTCAGGTCCCAGAGCCTCAGCGTGACAGTAAGGCGTGGTAGTTGGGCATCATCATGTGACTACGTCTAGAGAGCAGCATAGTAAAAAGTAAATAAACGCCATTATTGCTCGAGCCTCGAAGATGGCTCTTTAGCCACCAAAAATGCAGAGCTAGCGCAAAGAGCTTTGACCTAACGCCAGAACCTCCTATCCAAATGTCAGAACGTCGAAGCTGCCAAGTTGCACCAGTTGAGCAAAACTGCTGGTGTAAAATCGGTGACTTCCTCGCTCACACTACAGTAATCCAGCCATTAGTTTTCAATAACAGATCCAGACTTTGATATCCAACTCTCAAGTCAGGAAAGTACTGGAAGAGTGCTAGCTAAACAACCCATTAATTAACCAACAGAAATAGAGTAGTATCCTAGCGGGTAGTAGTGTGAAACGATTGAATTCAATTGCACAAATTAATTCAGATATTTAAAGCAGTATTAAGCACTAAAATTCTATCACCTCATCTACAAGTGTTTGAGCGTCTGACTGAGCACTGAGTTTGAACACATTGAGTATCTTCCCCCGGATGCCAGCAATTCTAGCTAAGGAGATCAGATATCTGGACGAATAACACCTACTTCGTGGACAACGAATAGTTCCTATTTCGATCACTTCAATACCAAATCAACGGTGACGTCAGCGAGCACATTGATTTCCTACCTCAAGCGAGTCTAGATGATCTTGAACCTACTTAAGACAATTCTGGGACGACTGCGGAAGAAGCATGGCCACAATAATTATTGGTTTCATGACCCTGTCATGGGTGCCGCAATGGCTCTGCTACAGTACAGTAGCTGATGTCACAGATGGCGACAATCCAACTGCATGGAGCATATGTGCATATAATATTATTACTTATTAGAGCTCTCGACTTTGCCAACACTCCGAAATTCTAGTTACAATTTAGGAGTCCAGTAGGAAGAAACCAAATGATCACCTTGAATGATGTCGAATGTCGGGCATACGTATACGTCTAGAAGAAACCCATCTCACAAATACATTGACAAATTTACCGCCGTGGCTACCGTACGGGTGGTAAATTCAAGATCTATCATTTGGCTGCATGTGTCAATCGATACCCCAGGTAAGAATCTACACGACCGGTTGCAAACAGAGATGGATTAGGAAGAGCTATATACTCGCATCGGGTGCCATTACCAGTACATATAGTGTTCATGCAGCATACTGAACAATCATTGCTTGCTTGTCTTCTCTGCACACGTTCTAGAATATCTTCACTTGACTTACCCGAACGACAGCCGTATTCTTCTGTCTCACAACGCTCACAGTCTCATCCGAACGAACCGCGATGGTAACAGTCAAATTCTCTATGCGCACACAACAGTTCCACTTGCATGGACAAATGAATGTCTATATACCGAAATCAATTCGGAGCAGCAGAATTGAGTCCCTCGTGGAGAGTTGCTGTACAGCAATGCAAAGGAGCAACTCCCTTGACACGCCTTCTCGGCCTTGCATGCGTCGAGAGAGATGCGAATCAAGCCCATGCATAGCCATCCAGTCTTTGATCAAGGCAAGCTAAGAAGGATGTCCGTGCGGGTAACGTAAACAGCAGACAATCCCCAGAAAGAGCTGGATCTTAATTGGATGAGAGAACAGGCCCGTACGTAGGCTGGGGGGTCGGACGAACCGCCGCTTAGATGTGAAGGAAAGTCTGCTTTCGATCCAAAGTCGCTTGTTCCATCTTGGACTCCTTCACATCTATATACTGTGATGCAGAAGTAGATTTAGACAAATTATTTACTTTGCTTAAGGGCAGACTAGCTAAAGCTAGAATTAGTCTCTTGCACTAAGTTTAGTTTTTGCTTTTGACTATCAAAGTTGTTCATCTATATTTTCCGAAACCCAAACATTACAAATTAAAAAATCACGTGACGGGTTGTGACGTCATCGGGTTTTTTTTTCCATTACGCACCGCCCACTTCTAAACGGCAACGGAGAAGGCTAAAAACGAACATTCTAGATCTACATGCAGACGCGGCTGAATAGGAAATAACCATACGTGAGTCACCTATTGCGCGGGTGACGGAATTTTACTACAAAGTACACGTATTACGCAATGAGCTGATTCAACAAAACTGACTGAAAAAACTAATGCGTGCACTCAACAACGTAAACACGGACATATAGTATACGTAAATGATAAATAATCTGAAATAGGGGTTTTAGACCGATTCTATATAATTATGTAGCTGCAATTTACAAGTGAGTGTTATAGTTAGGCATAGGCATGTTGTAAGGAGACCCATACAGTTGTGCACAAAGTAAGTAAACTCCCTATGTATTTCCACAAATCACTTTTCTTAAAATTTCAAACAAATGCATAGCTACATTTGACATGTACAGAAGCGGATTTTCCTCCTAGAAGAATCGGCCTTTGTCAAAAGCCAACCCTTGCAAAATTATGTGAACCCTGACAATAGATTAACAAAGTGAAGAAGACATAGTCCTTCCTTTTCAATATTTTGAATGTCCTGTAAACTCACAATATGAATTACACTAGAAAGATACAAATCAAAGCAATTTGTCAGAGTAAACAATACTTTCTACTTTGTCTCCTCCATCTGCTGATGCACAGATCAAAGAACTGTGAGAAGGTGTCCGAAATCAATTCATAGAAGCTCACAAGCTGAAAAGGGGATTAAACTCCAAATGTACGGAATTCATCTGTCAACGTTTAGGCAAATCATCTACAAGTGACGTCACAAGAAACTCTACAATCTACAAGAAACTCCTGCTGAAAAAATGTCCATCGCCAAATACGTTTGGTATGCGTCAACTCATCTTGATGATCCTTTGACTTCCTGGGAGAAAATTTTGTGTACTGATGAGACGAAAGTTGAACAATTTGGTCACATTCACAAACGCTGTGTAAACCAAACACAGCATACAAAGACAAACACATGCTTCCCACCGTAAATATGATGGAGGCAGCATCATGGTATGAGGATGCTTTGCTGTTTCAGAAAATGAAAATCCCACTATTGTTGATGGGAGAATGAATTCGGCCATCGACCATGCAGGATAGTCTTGACAAAGACGTTCTTCTGTCAGTCAAAAAATCTTGCCCTGGTGGTTGCAATTGAAAGTTGCAGCAAGATAATGAGGTAATTGTTTGAAGTGGTCAAGTCAGAGTCCTGGCCTCAATCCCATCGAAGTGCTGTGAGGTGATTTGAAAAAAGCCGTTCATTCTCGTTACCCCAAATATCTAACGAAACTGAGGACTTCTTGCGTAGAGGAATGGACTAAAATTCCCACAGAACGATGCCAAAGTCTTGTTGCTTCCTACAGACTGAGACTACTTAAAGTTGTCACAGTGAAAGAAGAGCATCCCAAATACTAGATGGAAGGTTCACATATTTCTGCGAAAATTAGAATATAATAATAATAATATATTTTGTTTCATACCACTACAGGTACAGTGCTATAGGCCAGACAAGATACATACACTAACAAGAAAAAATAGATAGCTGTAGAAGAATAAAGGTAGAAGAATAAACAAACATAAATTAAGGTTTAATCCAGCTCTTAAAGTCCATATATTTGGTTTCAACTCAAATTAGTGTCCATTTCGTGCCTTATTACAGATTTTGGATAGCTTTAATGTCTGAGTTACAGAGTCATTAAATGTTCTGATTTGCAAATATTAGATAGGAGAAGTTTGGATAAATTCATAAGGAGTTTATTTACTTTTGAGCACAACTGTACATACCGCAAATTTTGTTGCCAAAATAGACATTACGTTTCTTGAATGCACAATATTGCATGCATATGAGGTCCAAGACTCGTGCAAGTGCGCATGGCAAACACCTCCAACTACTAAGCGTCACCAACAATTAATTAAGAATATGTTCAATTAAAATAGTAGATTTCACAAACAGTCAATACATTACGACGTAAAAAACTCGTCAAAAGATACTACACACTAAATGGTCCAGTTACGATGTCATTAATACCTGTAGTACGTTGGTTTAAACGGACCTGCTTTTGCTATTCCCAAGTAAGCAGCCTGCTCGTCATTCAAACTTGTAAGACGAGCATCAAACTCATCAAGGTGAAGACTAGCCACATGTTCGTCTGCATGGTACAATGTACATAAAACAACAATTAAACAATAACATTAACGTTGAGTAAAATGCCACCAACCCATCTTCTTAGGTAGCAAATAAACGTCTCCTTTGTACCTCCCCAAAGGAGCATTATACAACTCAACCAGCGCCAAAGCCTGAGAAGCAATTTGCTGATACATTGCTTTCAAAACAGACTAAATTCTTTAACCTGTGTTGCAGATGAAATACTAAGTACAAGAGGAGGCAAACTTGAACAACTCCAGTTCACTGTTCGACCCTGTAGAGTCATAATCAATACGTCATCAAACAGAAATGAACCTCCGGAAAACAAATGAAATAAATACCAACAAAAATTAATATAAAATGCTTTCAGACAATATCTGTCTACTCTTTGCCGATGTTGACAACTGCTATCCACTTTTTGCCAATGCTGTCGAGTCAGTGCATTAATGATAATCTCTTCGCACGTAGTCAAGCCATAGTACATGCTTTTTCTTATTGCAATCCTATATTTCCCGTCATGAACAACTCACGTGTTCCACAACTACAAAACAGCTCTCTCTCTCTCTCTCTAACAAGTCACAACGTTTACTATGTACTTTATGACAGAAATTCCATAACTAAAAATTCTTTAGATCATATCAGAAACATGTCAAAAACCCTTGAAGCACTTTTGACAATCAAACCTCAGCAAGAAGGATGATGTGTTTGCCATCTGGAAATTTAATTTGATCCACTTGATGTTCCAACTTTTCCCACTGCATTTTCCTCAAATACTCCTGAAATTTGAAGGAGACAATAAAGTTCAACATTCAATCAAAACATCACTAAACATGCCACGTCAATTTCTCCATCTGTGTGGCCCATGTTGCACACAATACAACCACTCTTCAGACTATCCAGATGCTTTGAAACAACCACATTCCTATTACCTGCAAAAAGCAAAGAGACATAAAACATACCCATATGTCGTTGAGGTAATTCTATTCACCAGTTGCAGTAATCAAAATGTCCACTTCAGCCACAACATCCTCAATGAGGACAACTCTGAATCCATTCATACTACACATGCATCAGATGACCAAACTACCGCACTTTTAATGTAACAAGATTCCAACTTGTTCTTACCAAGCTTGAAGAGCACATATCGGATCAATTTCAGTGACATAAATTATTGTACCAAGACCTCTCAAAGACTGACAACATCCTTTGCCTACCTTCACACGTCACAGAGCAAATACAGAAGCCTACACCACAGTAACAGTCAATTCTGCAAAGACCTCTCCATAGCCACATACAAGAATCCGCTTCCCACCAAACAAAATCCCTGTCGTGCGTTTGATGCTAAAACACAAAACAAACATGTGATTATCTTAACACAATCATTAGGAAATGATGACTAACCTGTCTATGATAGACTCTCGGCAGTAGTAAAAGTTGTCAAACTTGGTCTAAAATCTGCAGTGTGACAATGGACAAAAATGAAAAAGAACAGCTGTTACCTTTGTGACCGAATCATGAACATTCATTGCTGGTACACACAACTTGCCACCTTGTGCCATTTGATACAACCTATGACACAAAATTGAGTTTCATAACACAAGTGAAAGATCTATCAACACAATCAAGCATTTATCCTTCAGAACCCCATTACTAATTTACTATAAACTGCAAATTTGTCAGCAAAGCACACAAGCATGTCTCATGTGCGCAAACAAAACAACAGCAAGGTATACTATTGATCGATATAAATGAACAGAGACTACAGCTGACACAAAATTGGTTCCAGTTTGTGACATCAATTATTATTGTATGAAACCAACACTATTGAGTGCACTGCTGGTATTGTATCCAAAGAAGTACTTCATGAGCTTGTTATATCCAGTTTCAGAATTCTAGAGTGCTAAGCCATCACTCTGCCATATCAGCAATGCTAACGAACAAAACGGAAACAAGGTTTTTCTAATAAAGCCTGCATTCCAAATAATTTTGCATTTTTATTGCTAATAAAGAACCAACAGTCACCAGCTCCACCTTTCAAAATTGACCAATCAAGAAAAACACAATGATCTTAATATTAACCAATCCTATGCCAGTTTGAGCACTGTAACATCATTATTTTTTGAACCCAGAACCATGCATTCACAATTACAGACAATGCTGTTATAGCTGCTAAACCCATACTGTTTTCCCATACCCAAAAAGCTTTAATACATAAAACATAAGTTAGACAAAACTAACTGTGGTGACTGTGAAGTGGAGGGTCAGGGTTGCTGATCAAATTTGACAATGGGGACCAAATTGTGGTCTCAAGGGCATTTTAGGGTCACAGCTGTTGATAATAAATGTGGTAAATTCCACCATTTAAATGTGGTAAATTCCGCCATTACAAAGGTGTGGAGCAAGGCTGTCATAGTAAAGCAGCAGTGCCAGCCCATTTCTATACACAGGCTTAAAACTCTTCAAGGCACAACACATCAACAGTTTTATCGAATGAGTGTTATCAACTGTTCGAGTCTTTGTACCAATTATATTATATTGGACAATCATCAATTATCTTCTATTGCAATATCAATACACTTCTGGGAACAGGATCCATTAATTAAGTGCATAACATTTCTCAACAAAACAGTCAAGCTGAGAAGACCTTGTTGTCAAATTGATAACTATTATGTAATAATTTATTACCTTACTGTTTTGTGTCTGAAGACACAAGTTTTAGACATGGAGCCACAAATTTTACGCCTGGAGCCACTATTTGCACCATCATAATGGAAAAAGCAACCCTGGATCTAAGAATGACCCTGCTGGTAAAACAAACGCTTGCAATTAAGCAAACATGCCATATCAAAATAACTCTCAGCATAACATGTTACATTGCATAAGCTAGAAAGCGCTCTTAGAGTGCAAACCTCCATTTACCAAGGCAGCTCAGTTACCTCGTTATGCCATAATTGTTTCACAACTATTTGAAGGCCTTTGCGGTCACCTTAGCATGCACACATTACGTTTAAATGACATTGGATTGATCCAAAAAACTAATCAATTGTTCCTCTATCAAAGTTTATCATCCAAATTTCATCATCACCTTTCCTATTATACGTAAATGAAATCGGCAGAGTCACGACAAGCTGTTCTTACGTGATTTACTGAGACTTCACATGGCTTGTCACAATGATTGGCAACTCGCCGATCGAGTCACTACAGGTTGCCACAAGTTACGTGAACTTGTGCTGGCTCACTAGCAACTAATGGCAATACACAAAGTGATCCTATTAAGCAACGAAAGACCACGTGTTCATTCCTCATGGAGATGACATGGCAGTGCAGAAGCAAATTGGAAGTCATTTCACCACCCTCCTTGTCAAATAGTTCTAAGTGGAACTGACCCCTTGATAGAGAAACCTGACCCTGGTTTGGATTAATCCCCAAACTAGTTATTCGTTCCTCTATCAAAGTTCTATGTCCTGTCAAATTTCATCATTTTTGAGTAATCCCGCTCACACAAAAACAAACCAATGCCCATAAAAGCATAACCTCCTGAAAGACATAATTACTGAAACTTGGTATTAATTAATGCACAAATTTGGTTGCTAGTTCAACTGAGCATTGTGTATCGACTGTTTGATGTAGCGACAATGAAACATACATGACACACAATGAAACATTACGAAAGACATGAAATGTAATTTTCAAGAAAATTGTCAATTTCACCTGTATACAGCAGTCAGTCAATGTAGCTAACAAGCTGTTAGTTTAGACTGTATCGTAGCAGTTGTCACAGAAATTGTACTACAGTACTACAAATATGTAAACTTGATCCCAACAAACAGTTTCTATTGAGATCAACAACCTATGAACTCCAGTGACACTCTCTTCCACTACTCCTCTTATCATTTTGAATGTCCCACTAAACTTTGTACACATGACATGAGTCGCATCTCCACCATCATCTAAAATCTAGTACAACACAATCAATCAAACAGCATCACAAAAAGTATAAGAAATAAGAAATACAAACAAGATTAGCCTGCCAATTATCGCTGAAAACACATTTCTCAATACACCACCAAAAGTCTAGTTCAGACTGATCCCTCCATGCATAGACAGGAATGCCTAACAGGACAAAATCAGAAAATCTTGAAAGTGTTCAATAGGCTGATCATACCTGCGTCTGCAATTGCTGAAGCTACAGCATTCTAACAAACATCATCATAAGACCCTCTATCCAATATACTCTTAGAACACATACATGTACCTGTGTTGAGTGAATGTTACATGAACACCATCTGATTTGACCTCCTGCAGCTTGAAGAGTCTCTATTAACACCTATAGATCATCAAACATACATTTGCAGTCCAATCTGTTACACTCAAAGAATAAAAAAGTACAGCAGTTCAGAATAAGAGTAAAACTTAGATGCACCTAGCTTCTAATGAACAGAGAAGCTCATTACTGTGCTAAACCCTCGGCTGAGGTATCTAATCACATATCTCATCACGAGACAATGTTCTGCATACTGAGGTTTTAGCCCAACAAACTTGTGTCAGCTAAGGTTTCCAATGCATTTGTTTAGATAAACAAACGTGCAAAGCGTCTCCAGACTTGCATACATACAGGTCAGTTGCTTTCTCCGACAAACAGACTCACTGTCATGGACAATGCACGTTCCCCTTCGCAAATTCCCGTGGAGCGCCAAATTTCTGTTGAAGACAATACTAGTAATATTTGCAACAACAATGCAGCCACTCAGTCACGCACATCGAAATTCAAGCTGTCAGACTGCAGAACCACTATGCAAAAATCCCGGGGAACAAGCAAAATGTTACAAGTTAGGTACAGCTACACGTACCACATGGTGCCTGAATCCAGCATCATCACTCTCTAGATGCCTGGTTGTTGGTGGAAAAAACATGCACATGCAAATGTAGACTAGGCGCTGTTTCTATGTGCTAAACCCTTATGTAAAGCAAAAAAGCTAAACACCACGTACAGGACAGACACCCGGTGGCCAAATTCTCGTTAGCAGCTACCAAACAAAGAGAGGTAGAGCCTTATGATGACATCACATTCGTCTATTGGTCGGTAATGACACCACTTCTCATCTATTGGTCAAAATAGCTTCATTCGTATCTGTGCTAATCGAGTACAAATACGGTCATACGGTTGTCGACCAGACGACTACTATACCCTTAGCCCGGATATCCGGGCTTCGGGTAATAACTTGTCTTGCATAGCCAGACCACTCTCCACTCGTTGTATGTTGGCGTGAAGATGTGACTACCCTCACGTAATGCATTCACTTAATGGCAGTGTTCCTAAATTGCACTGTCAATGGATACATTCTTGTCTTGAGACGGTATCTTGTAAGTCAAAATCATATTCTTGATTTCCAAATACAAATAATACTTCAAAATGTATATTTATTAAAATTTCCAAAACTACACTAACTACAACACCAATCATGAATAGTTGAGTAAAAACAATGATCCATGCACATGACAAAATCAATACTCTAGCTATTAGTATAGTCTGTATAGCCATGGGACATCCACTAATTGCTTTTCACTTAAATAACAAAAATAAATCACTACTGAACATTTGTTCCTTCTGCCACTTGCAAATGAAAATGCAGATAAAGACACATACATGCAAAACAATTGGCCATTTCATAGTTGCTATCAATTTCTGTTTTATCATCTTCCATCAGATTCAAGCAACAAGGTAGCCACTACAGCTAATAGCATCATATTTCAAATCCCAGACTATACCCTGTGCCCAGTTGTTGTTGTTGTTGTTGTTGTGTGTGCGTGTGCGTGTGTGTGTGTGTGTCTCGTGAAAAGAAGAACTATGGTTTATAGTGCATGCAAGCAATCTGTACTGCTAGGTTAGCAAGAAGCAACAGTTTGACATCTGTTGAGAATCATTGGGACACTGTACATTATATTACCTACTAGCTCGTTAGCCTGTTCTTCGCCCGGAAAAGGTTAATAACACAAATTCCCATTATACAATTCAGTTATTGGGCAGAGAAAACACAAACTGAATAATTGATTCCTGGTGCATTGTGAACACACATTTTTATCTGATTAGCTAAAGACCCTGATATAATCAAAACACACACACACACACACTCTCTCTCTCTCACACACACACACACACACACACTCTCTCTCTCTCTCTCTCTCTCACACACACACACACACACACACACACACACACACCTCTCCTTTGTATGAAAGTGTGGAAGCAACAAATTTGGAAAGGTGGGCATAAGAGTGTACACATCCAGGTTCATTGAATACAAATCATGTTCAGCGTTCTAGCTAGGATTTTTGCCAACCATTTTATTAATATGACGTTATTAAATATAATGACGTCAATTAATGACATCATCAAATCTCTTTATCTGTTCCCTACTTGTATTAGAGTCAGATGCATGTATATTAGTAGTAGTAGATATCCTACGTTCCATAGATGAGACAAAATACGATAGACATAAACTACAATTTTAACAAGAAGTGTGGTTAGCTAACTGTAACAAAACGTTAGAAAACTCTATGTAAAGTCTTGAAGTTACTGCATGATTGGTAGGCTATTCAATATAATTGCCACTCAGACCTTGTTGAAAAGCTCATTGAACATAACCTTGCTAAACAACACAGAAGTCAGACAGGTAATACAGTAGATTATTACAATAACAAGTTGACTTAAAACTGGAATATTGTGAGCTGATCTAAAAGAGTAAGGGTGTACAAAACATGAGACTGAGATACAAAGTAATTAGCCTGCTGCAACCACAGTCTCCTTAGCACTTCTTTGTGTGAAAGGTCAACAGGAATTCACCTCAAACACCAACAAGGAGGCCATGCACTCTCTAAAATTACCAGATGTCTGGCATGAGAATATGCACTGTTCTGTAGCAACTTTGGGACTATCAAGACCACTAACGTCTTTAGCTAGATCCGTGATCTCACACTATAAGCATGCTAAGGCTTTCCACAATTTTCTTCCCAACCGTCAATAATTGCTGTTTCCCCTCCCCAAAACATCCCTTCCTTGTTCCAACCGTCAAAATGACAATACTGACGATACTGGCGAGAACACTGATGTTGTAGGAAAGCCTACATGTATACAGAAATTTGGAATCATGCACGCGGTCGTCACATGCTTTCACATTATCAGCTTGCAGTTTACCGTTTAGTCACGAGAATGACCGTGTAGTTTGGCGTTACTAAGGCTGGTACGTGTACATCCGGTGTATACCTGTGCCTCCTTGGTAAATAACGTGAGTGTGGTAAGTTGATAGCCAGACTGATTACCACTATAATAACAACAAATGTCCCATTCATGACTCACTTCCGTCCACTAGTACAGAATGCACTTGATCAGTAGTGTGAAACCCAGGCATGAAACAGATAGTTCAGCGAGAAATCGACCGTCCCTCGTGGCATGTGTATAGGATCGTACATATCAAAACTTAAAGTCACATCACAGTCACGTCATCGCGAGATGTTTTTCATGTGGGGGTTGACTCCTCAAGAAGAGACCGTCTAAATAACAAAGCATGCATTTGCATTGTGGTGTGGAAAGCACTCTTCATGAACGGTTTCGTGGTGATTGGCCTGGTAGATTTGGCGTGATTGACATTACAGACAGACAGATCACACTTTTATAGATATAAAGATGATTTACAAACTGGTAGATGAACTGGACAGTACAAGTTTGCTTTTTCCTGCTGTGCAGAATGCCATCATCTTGCGAGACGGGCGAGTTTCTGGTTTCTAGTGTGTGTGTGTGTGTGTGTGTGTGTGTGTGTGTGTGTGTGTGTGTGTGTGTGTGTGTGTGTGTGTGTGTGTGTGAAAGGGGATGACTGCTGCTTTAAAGGAAAACTCCAACAAAAAACCAAGGTAATGTTAAAATGTTTAAACTTAATGCCTTTCTCCAAAGAGTGTAGAGGCAGAGCATGGTTTAAGCTTTAATACTGGACGTATGTTCAGACACAGAAAAGAAATGCCTGTAATTCTCTTACATCTCAGTCTGATAAGAGAACTGCTATGTTCCTGGGTCCTTTAGAAAGTGAGTTCCTCTAGAAACTCTATTCAGCTTAGTAACGAACACAACAACAAAGAACACGCAAGTGAGTAGTAATCAAAACAGTCAATGCTCAGTAGCTGTAGGCTACGCCCTTTTACTATACCACAAGAATGTGTTATACACTACACTTCTTTCCGCTAATTCTTATAAGTCCACACGTTGTGGAGGTCTACGCTCTCTTGGTGGATTTCTTATTGGTGGAGCTGGTGTATCATGTGGTAGTGTTTCTTCACGAGTGATGTCTGAACTAGGAGCTCTAGTAGAGGAGGTCAAGTTTCCAAATGTGGCAAACTTTGAGACTGATTCTGATGGTGATACTGCTTTGTCCAGTAAAAACTGGAGCATTCTTTGAAACTTCTGATTCAGATTGGGCATCAGGTTCAGAACCTACTTGCATCTTTTTCTTCAACATGCTCTTCTTCTGCTGGTCTGCATGGCAATGTCATAACCGTTTATCAACCAGGACTTCTGCTCCTCCTTGTTTCTTGGTTACCAAATGTTCTCCCAATCTTGACCTTTCCAATAGGACTTCGCCAACACAGAATCTCCTACCTCAAATTTCTAGTCACACCAGAGTAAGTGCTCTGTGCTTGCTTCTTTTGGACTCTTGCAGTAATGTCCAGAGCCAGTAAGGATAACCTACTGCAAACTCGCCTGCCCAGACCACTCTGAAGGTGTCATTCCTGCGGTGACATTGGAAATATTCCAATATTGAAACAAAAATGATGTTAACTTCCGAGACAATGTTTCTTCTCCCTCATTTCATAGATTTCATGACTGATTTGAACGTCTGTACAGATCGTTCTACCTCACCATTTGACTGAGGGTGATAGGGCGCTGAATACTTGTGTTCTACTCCCGTTGATAGAAGGAATCTTGAGATTTCCTCTGAAACAAACTGCAGACCATTGTCCGTAACAAGCACTTCCTGTACGTCAAATAGAGCAAACACATCTCAAACACGTCAATTGTCCTTTCAGTAGTGTGCTGGACATTCTATAAACTTCCAGCCATTTCGAATAGGCATCAATGATCAATAAAAGCACGTGACCCATGAATGCGTTGGAATGGGTTTGCTTGACCAGTTCCATGGACGTAGGGTTACCCGTGGAGGTAACGGTCCAGTTTCTTGACATGCCTGACATGCCCTTGCTTGCTGCTCTATATTAGCATCAATCTTCGGCCACCATATGTATTGCCAGGCTATTGCTTTCATTTTGACCATTCCAATCTCTATATCTATCAAAGTCTGATCTGTCTGTCTGTCTGTCTGTCTGTAACATCAATCACACAAAAACTGCCGTGACTGCCACGAAACCGTGCATGAAGACTGTGTTCTACACCACAATACAAATGCACGCCACAGTATTTAGACAATCCCCTCTCTTGGAGTCGACCCCAAAGTGAAATCTCGCAACGACGTGACCACGGTGAGACTTCGAATTTACGATCCCCATGCACATGCCACGACAATATCCGTTTCATGCCTGGGTTTCGCTTTACAGGCAGTATCAAGTGTATTCTGTACTAGCTGATGCAAGTGAGTCATGAATGGGACATCTGTTGCATTACAGTGGCAATCAAAACCATATGGCTATCTACCCACAATCACATTATCTACCAAGATGGCACCGGTCTACACAGGCCGACCAAGACAGCACGAGTCTACACAGACCGTTGCATGAAGACTGCATTCCACATCACAATATTACAAACACACGTTTTGGTATTTCCTTCTTTGAGGTCTAGCTAGGGATAGGAACCTGTGTGTTCGTCATGGTATTGCTGTTGCTGATTTACCAAGTGGAGCATGTCATTGCACCATAAAACCGTAAGATATTTGTAGAAACCCAATGCGCAAGACAAACCTATTGACATCTGTGTGGTTTTGTATCTAATAAAGATATAGGGGCAATAACGTATTAATTTGCGTAGAGCATCTAATGTATTTCGTAGGAGCTGTGTTGTGTTTAATACGTAGGATATGCAAAAATACGCAACCCTAGCTGCACCTGTCTAATGTTACCTGGGCAATGCCGGGTCGAGACGCTAGTATGGGATAAGAGTGCTGCCCGTTATTGGACACCATCAACCATCAGACAGCCGTACAGGAAGTAAACAAACTAAGACTGAACCTTGTTGAAGCCCACAGCAAGAAGGATTAATAAACACTGTGATTCCAGACCCGGGACTTCAGAGACTTAAAACGGTTATGATAGGGCAGTAAACATAATCCTTCTATGAGACCCTGTTCATCGGACACCACCATCATTCATTGGACACGACCTCCCCTATGAAAATGCAAAGCAATTCTGCAACTTCGCACCTGAGATAGGGTTATAGGTGACTAGCTAACATAGCAACCCTACCACTGTCTCAGCTTGCTAAACTCCAGAAGAGATAGCGCATGCTTATTCAGTCAAGGTACTGCCCCTTTCGTCAGACAGTCTTTTGCAGCAACGACAGTCTGCGGTAATAATGTCATGAGAGAGAGTTGGAAGAAAATACAGTACAGCCCTCAATTCATTTGACCTTCATTTGACTCAGCAACGGTTAATAGTCGGAAAATGCTGAATATTCTCTGCTGACAAGCTCACTCTGACGGCATCTACTAGCCGTCTGGTAATGTCTAGTCTTTCCAACGTAAGCATTTGAACTCCTAAGTGTCTTGAAGCACAATTGCACAGGCTTTATGCACACAGATCTAACAGATGATTCACGTCATCCACGTTCAATATTTGTGGTAAGCACATTATCCAAACTCGCACAGGAACAGCCTGTGCTTTCCTTTCAAATCCTCTAAATTGTTCTTTGGTTCTGAATAGAACGTGTGCAAGTGTTTCTATCTCAGTTCGATATCTAACATTGCCTGACCTTGAACCATCACAACGTGCAGCACATCATTCTTGGGACAACCAGCTGTACTGAGCGTAGAAACTTTGTTTACTATCAAGCAACTGGAACCTTCACCCCTGCTTCTCCTAGATGAGTTGAATTAGATTACGTCAAGTCCTTGTCAACGGTACACAGCGACATTCTTTGCAATGGGTAAAAACCATTTAAGCACTTCAGTTGTGCCCTCTCAGCAGTTTCGGTTGTCGTCCTCTTTGCTAAACGGCTAGTTTGTTCAAACGACAGTTTTACATGTCCTAGTGGGGCGTGGTTGTAAGAGAAATGGGCCAGAATTGCTGTCAAGAACTCTAGGCAAGCGTTCTGCTGCGTCTGTTGCTGAGAAGGTAGGAAGGCAAGGAAAAGGGTGTCCGATGATTGGAGCTGTTACCATGGGCATTTGACTGACTGTAACTCATACACATCTTGGCTGACATGCAGGATGATAACATGATTTGTAAGTACAGAGTTCTTGATTAGCGATATATAATAATGGATAACTGACATGCAAAAATCAAAAATTATTTTATTGCATTTTTCGTTAGTTCTTAATGTCCGTATGCTCCCAAAAATACAATTATTTTTTTGAAGTTACATTCTTGAAGATATTGAGGCACAAAGTTACTCCCGGTAGGCGTACACGTTGTGAGGTATTAGCAGGAACAAAAGTGACCGCGCATGTAGGCAATACAAAATGTCTTACTATAGCACACCTCTCGTTGCCTGCTGGCTGCAGTAATGTGCTCAGAAAGAAAGTGTGGCTTTGATTCGCTTCTCTAATAACACCAAAATGTGAAAGAAATAGACAGCAGGAGTGAAACAAGCGAGAAATCAATGGGATGGGCCAACCACATGTTCAGACCCGTCTAGTGCGCACTCTCAGCAGAATGATTTAAAACGGAAGATAATGTTTCTATGAGGGTTTGGGCTTTTATTCAAGCTAAACAGAGACTGAAGCCTAAAGCATCAAGCTGCGCTGGTGATTTGTACAAGGAAGCCATCGAGAGGATTGCAACACGACAACGTGAGAAAGTCAACAAATACAGAAGAGGAGAAAATACGAAAGAAAGAGAAAGAAATAAGGGTAAGTTCTGTACTAGCTATTCTAACAATAGACAGATTTGCTTGTGATGATTTTCTACATTAGATACTGCGTGGAATCAAAGAGATGCACAAGACTCTCTTGATGTTAATATGGACTTCGTAGACAATGAATGCTGAAGAATCTGATCAGTGTTCTGGTGTTGGTCCGGTATGTAGCATTGGCAGGTACAAGAATGCAAAGTTGGCTGTAATGGCAATTGTTGTTGTTATTGTTGTTGTTGTTGGTAGTGGTAGAAGGTTTGTATAATTACTGTTTATGTAATTAAAATATCTTGGCCAATAGCAGAATAACGTTATTTCTTTCCTGTTGTCTTCACACTTTGTTAGAGATGCTAGCACACATACATATCATAGAATATCCAGTACTTACAACAATATAAAAGTAATGTTGCTTTTACAGATTGTTGTTGGCTGCTTTGAATATAATCAAAATTCCACGAGGTCACAAGCCAAACATCAGAAGGCACTATGACACACTATAGAGTATCTCAAGTAAAAGAAAGCAGGACATTCTTTAGTAGGAAACCTGCTGGCAATAATTGTAGTTAGGTGTCGTGTGAAACATACTTGTCTCAATCTCGCACTAAAAGAGAATGGTGTTATTTTGTTTGTAGGTTGTGAGTGTTGAAACTTCTGAAGACTGTAATCAATTATCAACAATACCTCACACCCATCCTTTGCAACAGTTTCAAACATCCTCATACATTAGAGAATCATAAATCATTAAAGTTGTTTTTATGGAAGATTTCATAATCTTGTTTGCTCTGACCATGGGCAACTGATTCTCAAATATTTGTTTGTATGTGAGCAGCAAGTTAGATTTAACTCTCATGTTCTCTCCAACCCACTTCCAGCACACACAGTCTTGTGAGTTGGTGATATACTGCCATTGTGTGGTGTCTCCTGCACTCTTAGCTCTTCCACGTTCTAGCTACTAGTATCTACCGTAGAAAATCGTCACGAGCAACTCTATCGATCGTTAGAATTGTACTTCCCCTTCATTTCTTTCTCTTTCTTTCAGCCTTTCTCCTCTTCTATATTATTTACTTTCTCACATTGTCACGCTGCAATGGCTTCCTTGTACAAATCACCAGTGCAGCTTGATGCTTTAAGCTTAAGTCTCCGATTAGCTTAGATAAAGTCCAAAGCCTCACAGTAACGTTAGCCTCCGTTTTGAATCATTCCAAATGAGAACACACAATAAACGGGTCTGAACATGCAGTTGGCCCATCTCACAGATTTCTAGCATGTTTCACTCGCACTACTCATTTCTTTCACATCTTGGCATTATTGTGGAAGCGATTCAAAGCCACACTTTCTTTCTGAGCACATTACCGCAGCCAGCAGGCAACGAGAGGTGTACTATCTTGGTAGCCACTTCCGTTCCTGCTAATAGGTCACTGCGGGTACACGTACTAAGCAACCGGAAGCAAATTTGTGCCTCAATATCTTCACGAACGTAACTTCAAAAATAAAATTTTAATTTTCGAGGTTTACGGACATTAAGAACTAACAAAAATGAAATAAAATAATTTTTGATTTTTCATGTCAGTTACCCCTTAACTATGCTGAAGAACGCGTGTGTGCAATTTAAAAGCTACTGTCCAGTGAACAATGTGTTTCTCCAATGAACAAAGTATGCAAGGCTCTGCATAGTTTTCAATCTCACTCTAAGCAGAGAAGAGGTACAGTACAATGTTCTCTTTTGGTGTGCTCAATTACAACTTGGATAACTACATTTACAGTGCTCGAAATAATTTTTCGTATCTGCTCTGACAAATGACTGGCCAAACAGAATATTGTCTGAACATCCAATAGATTTCATTGGACATCAAACAAAATTTTTTAAAGTACTGATTTAAAAATTTGTTTTGAATTACTGTTGTAAATATATTTTGATCATCAAATACCTTTACACACATACAAATTCACCTTTAGAGTGGGCTCTAATCGTCTGAGCATTATTTAATGTAACATCTAAGAATAATATTATAATAATAAATATGTTTGCCGATTTGGCAATCTTTGCCAAATTTCTATTACATTTTATTGTCTGTGCCTACTAGGAACATATCTTCTGCGCTGCTGTCTCATCTTTGTGCAGTTTCTGTTTTGCTTGTGACAGCAAAAGCAGAAAAATTCAGTACAAAGTACACGTTAATTTAATTAAACACAGGATTTTTGTAATGTTAGTCAGACACTTGCAATTTTAGACATATCCTACGTAAACTAACAAGCTGTTTTGCACATGATAGCCTAGAATCAACCCAGTCTCACTCCACCCTTGTCAAAGTGAGACTCCATGGGTCAAGTCTAATAAAAGCCCTAAGTGGCAGATGCTTGTTTCAGCTATGAGTCTATAAGAAAAGGGACTTTGTAAAAGTCACGAAACTTGGCAAGTAGCGTACTCTAAACGTATAGGGCTGAACCGACTTTCGGTCTGAGGACTATGTGGCTGGCTGGCTGGCTGGCTGGCTATGTCTGTCACGCTACAGAAATGTGTCACGCCTCCTTAGTGTGGCCCAATCACGAAGAATTAATTCCTTTATGTCGTAAATGGCAACCAGAGACAATAGACAAACAGCCAATCGTACATGCGAAGCTTCCTTGAGAGAGTTTATTACCAGAACAGTGTAATTTATGTTTGCGATTGTTAGGGCTTGTCGGAAATAAACAACAGAACTCACCTGTCTACAACTGCTGACCCAAAATTGATCGCTTTCTTGGTTTTACGATAGTTATACGGGAATCTATCATTACGTAACCAGGAGAAATGTTATGTCCCGTATACGATGACTCTACTCAACGACTACAGACTACTTACGGACTTTGTGGTCACGTGAAACGGCATTCGATACGTACGGTTTTAGATACATTTTGCAGGCAACACGTCTAGTAAGAAAATAGCATGTAGACTAGATTCGTACTTCTGCACGACAATTACTGCTGCACCATTGCCAGTGTAGGAAGCGGAGGAAGAAGACTGGCGGTTTAAGACTGGGGGATAAAGACTGGGGAATGAAGACTAGAGGATGAAGACCCCTCACTCAGTGTAGAAATTTCAATTTTTTGCAAATCTGTCTACGGTCTGGCAAGCTGTTGACATCCACTCGACATCCACTCTACTGGCAGGGGCGTCGCAATATAGGGGCTAGAGGGGGCTACATCCCCACCACTTTTCGGGGGCATTTTCCTCTTTTCAATATTAAAGACCGGAGCCAAAGTCTCAGCAGCGAGTCAGCCCCACCACTTTATGCACCCACACTCCGCCCCTGAGTCTACATCACCCCCACTCGTGAACGTCTTTCTACGTCACTGCGGCCTACCTACATGGTGTTCAGGACTTTGAAGGCTCATAGCTGTGGAAGCGACAGTGTAAACACAGCTTCAATTACTAGTGATAGTGGACTTAACACTATATTTTACATGATACAAGTATGCCAGGATCAACACACAGAACATCAATGAAGCAATATTCAAACTATTTGTTTACTATAAAGTATCTACTCTTTTCAGTTGATCCCATCCAAACATCAAATTCCTCGATTAGTGAGGGCATACAGTTGTCTTATGGCCCTTAAACAAAGGTTGAGGTCGCTGAGTAGCCTTTTAGCTGACCACAGCAAGCTTACCACATATTATATGATTACACAAGTAATCTGATCAAAGAAGGTGGCTACTCAATTGGCAACAACCCAAACCAGGTGGAACTGACAACACACAAAGCCTATGAAGGCAAAGAACAAGCAGTGTGTCCTGCTAAATTTCTTATTCCTCTTCCTGCACTTGGATAACGAAAGGACAACCAACTCAAACAATTCCTATTTGATAGAGCTTGTTCGAACACATCTGATCACAATTGATCGGTCAAGGTGCAAAAATGGTCAGACAATGTCCGATGTCCAACCATTATTTCAAGCACTGATTTATGATATGGTAGAGACTGCATTCAAAAACAGATAACTGAGAACTCTCGTCCGGAATATGATGGTGTCCGAGGAACGGGGACGTGCTCTACATGGAGTTCAGCCAGGAGCTGGTCTTGCAAACGAGATGGAATTACTGCCCATATTTCCCATAAGAGACAGCCATCTCCTATTGATACCTCTACTCATTTCCATAAAAATGGTAGTAAATCGGATCCTCTTGTTGGGGGCCAGCCTTGCATTGTATACCTAAAACATTGGACAACAATGAGTCCTTCTTGGTTTCTCTTTGCTAATTCCTTGCTGGTAATTGGTAGAGCCATACGCTGAGTAAGCTTCACCTTCCTAGCTTCTGCTGAGCTTACTTTCTCTGGCGCACAGTTATCTAGAGGTAATCTCAATAGGCCATCAGCATTCCCATGTTGTGCTGATCTTTGACACTTTAAGTCGTAATTGTATGCCGATAATAGTAAGGCTCACCTTTGTAGATGTGCTGCTAGTGATGGTACCTTCAGATTCTGACCCAGAATAGTTGTCAGCTGTGATCAGTCATCAGAACGAATTTCCTGCCATATAGGTATTGGCGAAACGCTTTACGTCAAACAACAGTGGCACTGCCCCTTTGTCTAATTGAGAATAATTTCGTTCCACTGGAGATAATGACCTTGAGGCAAATGCAATAGGTGTCTCTGCACCACCTGGAAAAGTATGTGAAATGACAGCTCTAATCCCATAGGATAAAGCATCACATGCTAACCTGAGTGGCCGCTCTGAATTGTAATGCACCAATACCATTGCTAATGCTAGTTGCACTCGACAGCCTACTTGCAGTGGTTAGTCCACTTCCAGGGAGTGTCATTCCTCAAGAGGTGATTAGGGGCTGACATAGAGTAGACAGGTTTGCCCAAAAAACACAGATAATAATTTAGCGATCCTAAAGCGAACAAAGTTGTGTGACATTCTTTGATGTTGGTGCTTGCTTGATAGCTATGACCTTTTCCTCGGATGTGAGTAGCTTGGTCTTGTCGATCCGATAACCCAGGAACTCCACTTCAAGTTGTAAAAATAATGAGCCTCAACCCATAAGTCTGCAGTCGACTTAATGGCCATGGCAGCGTCATATCAGTACAACTGATTTATAACTATTCTATCAACAAATCAGTGATGTTACACACCATGTGACATGATGCATTGTAACAAGTACATAAATAGTACTTGCTGAATAAAGTGAGAGTACAGTTGAGATACCACTGCAAATGATTCAATCAAAGTGCAACAATAAAGTCAAAGTTTCAAAAGAAACATTGTAGTCCTTCAATAGCAAAGTGGGGAAATTGAATGACTAACCAGCTTTCATACGTCTGTCTGACAGCTTCCTAACAATGCATAAATTCTGCATATAGTAACTAGAGATTATAGGTGTACTGTCCATCAAAAGTTCTAAATAATCCACGGTGTGTAGAAAACATTGACAAAAAGCTACAATATCATACATCATGTAGCCATTAATAATAAACAATAATAAGCAAGAGTTTAAAAGAAAGGTAACCATAGCAAGTACCATTAAATAAACATCTACTTCAATCTATCAGTATATTGTATATGTGCAGTACTTACTGCGGCTTGTGCTGTAATGTGTGAACAGCAAACAATTTTAGCACCAGATAACTTCTTTTCAGCAGCCAAATTATAACGTAGTTTCATGAGTCCTGGCATCACTGACAGAAAAAGAAAAATATCACTAAAATAAATTTGCTAACAAAAAATTGTCTGTCTACACTACACAATAGGTGAAATTCAAGACAAAACATTCATGAATGTCCAATTACAACCACAAAATCGACTATTTAAACGTGTTGAACTCAACTACAATATAAGTTCCCTTAAATAAGAGATAATGGTAACATATATTAAAGCCATATACCAACATTTCACTCCGTAGCTAACTTTAGGTCTTAATTCAAGGTTACATCACTCGTAAGACACTACTATGTACTCGCCCTGAGTATTATCCCACCACCATGGTTAGCTAGCATCAAAAGGGAAGTTGGAATGGGATGTTACTTGATAGACTGACACCTAGAGGTAGATGTTTATCGGCAGAAGTGATTAATCAATTAATGACATTACCTGTCAATGATCAATTGGTTGGCAGGTTTTTGACCCACAAAGCCATTGTGGTGATGCCATTGCACAATGGTAATCTTCTATTCAACAGCCAATGAACAAATTCTCTTCCACATAGCTGCTGCACATTGTCAAAGGCATAGGCAAGTGAAGAATAATGGTATTAGCATTCCTACAGCACAGAGTGACTGTAGAAAGCACAATTAGCACTAATTAAATAACAAAAGGTGTGATAAATCTTAGAGCCTAGGCCAAAAATTGGGAAAGGGAGGTTACTTGAGCCCTGGGACTACACTCAGGTGAGTATACATACAACTTCTTGCCAGTGAATGACTGTTCAAAAGACGACAGAAAGGTTGTACATCTAAACCTGTTTCAAATTTGCGAATCTGTCCTATTTGTAATATTCACGTGAGAGATGAGACATCTATACGGCAGCACATCTACAGTGAGCACATTACTAGGCGTGAGTTTCACAGTATTAGTTTTTGGAACGTCATGATCGCCAAGTTTGCTCTCTCTGCTCTTATGTCTACCACCGCGAATGGAAGCTTTGTTGTCATTCTACTCGAAGTGGTCGTTCTTATTGTAGAGAAATTATGGTAAAGCCTTGCTCATCACCATACTTTCCCAGCTCTTCATTACTAGATCAATCTTCTAATCAGTAATTGTCTCTTTCTGAAGAAATACCATCTGAAGACACTATTGTTACATCTAGTTTTCAGTATGCAAACCTTAATGTTGTACTGGAGGGCTTCAAGATTGCTGAAATTCTTGACTCTTCTCAACTCAGAGATGAGAAATCACATTCCATGCTGTTATGTCTGAAATTGTCAGGTTGTCTGTTACAACTATAGCTCATGTCCCAGTTTATGAGAGATCTCTACTGCCTGAGGTTTGTCAACCAAGTTTCATGTTCTAGTGGTATTTGAGGATTCGTTTGCCTCTTTGCATTTTCCAAAGCTGTTCTTTGACTTCCTACAGGGAGTCAGAAACGTTTTCACACAAGTTCATTGCTGTGTCCTCAGTTAGAGCAATAAAAGAATGGTGATCTAGTTTCATTACGGAAGAAAGCCAGGCTAGATAAAAGATTGAAATTTCTTCATACTATTGGAAGTACAAGACAAAGAATGCAAAGAGAGCTTAGCCTTCGCTAGAGAAGGTCGCTATAGTGTAACAATGAAAGTTTGGGCTCTGAAGGGTGTGCTTCATCTGATGACATCAAAGACTTGGATAACCTTCTGCGTCGCCATCGTCGACATGAGTTGCCTCCATTGATTGACAAAATTTGTGCGCCAGTCGTTGTTGATTCTGCTGCTATTGTAGATGCCCTTAATCTTTTCTCAAACTAAGCAGCCCCAGAAGCCCAAACTTCGTGCTCAACACATTCTTGACACAGTTTCTGGCACTGCGGTTTCTGCTGCTTCAACCTGTTTGGGTAATCTTACTCAACTGATCTACAACATGTTAGAAAAGGAAGCCTGGATGCTAGCATTGCTCCATGGCTTTCTGGTGCTCCTCGAACTGCTTTAAAAAACATTCTGGTGGCTTCAGACCAATTTCAGTGGGTAAGGTCTGGCATTGTCTTGCCAGTCGAATTTGTTGTGCTGCTGTACAAGACTTTACCAGATGTTTTCCTCCATATGGCCAGGTAGGAGGTGGTGTACAAAATGGTGTAGAAGCAGCAGTTCATGGGTTACGTCAGTATTTCAATGACTTTGAGTGTAGGGAAGACTTTTGTTGCATGAAAATAGATTTCATAATGCATTTAATGAATGCCAGCAGGACTACTTTTCACATTGCCTTGCCAACACCTTCCCAGAGTTATTGCTGTGGACTCAGTGGTGTTACCATTGCAAAGGTGAGCCAAGACTTGGTACTCACAAAATTCTTTCATCTGCTGGTGTGCAGCAGACTGATCCTTTGAGTCCTTTGCTGTTTCTTTGTCTTTGCTTAGAGCTCTCAAACAATATTGGTGTCATTCCAGGTCTAGAGGTCAAACTATGATACTGAGATGATGGCACTTCTATTGGGACAAGAAGTGCTTTTGGATTTTTCTTTCTGCTCTGCTGGAGAAGAAACCTAAATATGACCTGTTTGTCAACACCTCCAAGTGTGAAGTATTTTGGCCTTCAGGTGACCAATCCTTTTCTGAAGTAGATATTTCAGTGACAAGAGTCGATCAGATGGTTTGAAATTACTCGAAGTTCCAATTGTAAGGTCAGATAAACTATTTCAGAAAGAGAGTAGACAACACCGCGTTTCGACCATGGATGTACATTGCATGTAAACTTTGCTTACATGCGTGCAATACCGCATTTAAACGCCATGGTAATGCATGGTTATCTTGTCACCATACCGTACAATGCTAGTCGCATAGCCAGACCCCTTTCCGCTGCATCCTCCCCAGCGAAATGGGGTCTGGTGAACGGCTTGCCAGAAATTGGCTATCTAAAGACCGGATTTTGTTTCTTAAACGCTTCACTAAAGACGAGACTGGTATGCACGCAGTGCAATCCTATCTCAATTAGCTTCTCTTGTTTTGTAGAGAACAACTTGAAGACTACAGCTTTAGAGTTGTTGCTGTTTGTGAAATCTGCATGTTTACAGCAGTGATTAAACGCGGCCGCAGAAATGTTCACGTCGACAGGCTTCGATTTCATGCAGCCATGATCGACGTCGTACGATCTAGCGTTGTGCGCTCGTGTCACAACGGAGACTGAATGCAAACGTACTGGATCATGCAAACGTACTCAGTGCTGTTTTTTGACGTCTAAAGCGACCGCAGACAGTCCAGAGTGAGCGATATCTGTAAGGGCTTGGAGCTGCATGACGTCATCAAAACAAGATGCGTCGTCTTTCTGTGTTTGGGTAATCATTTCATGTGCTTTGTGCTTTGCTTTGGTGAACACATACAGTAGCAACCAGGAAGAGACCACGTTGACAGAAATGCTGGACGTCCCAAGGTGATATACAGTAGATTCGATGTGTTGTTTGGACTCTAGAGCTATATCTACGCGTGTTCCTGCAGCGTAACTTCCAGAGTATGTGGAGCTTCAGGGAGACTACTTCCATCCAACTGTTTTCTCTTTCTCAACAAGGTGATAGCATCTGGTGGTTTCATCAAACACAAAAGCACGTCGACATGTCAGACAGTTATGTTTCATTGCATGATTTATGATCATGCATACAGCGCTACATGATCTAGAATTTTAGACAGTTATTAACATGCAGTTATTTATTTCACTGGAAGGTCAAAGGTACAGCAGTTACCACAGTCACAACGAAGTACACAAACATCACAACAACCACATCCTTTTCCTGCACTGTCTTCACTACCAGCAAATAAAAAATTAGCAAATAAGCACTTCCTACGACAAGTTGTAAAATTTTGTCCATACTTCTTCATCGAGGATGAAACTGTCCTGTGCAGATGTCCATATACAAGCAGTGCAGTTGCTGTCAAGCCATCTCTTCCAGCCCGCCCAGTCTCTTGGACATAATCTTCAATGAGTCTTGGAGGACTCCAATGAACAAACCACCTAATGTTGGGAATGTCAACACCCATCCCAAATGCTGTTGTAGCTATCAGAACTCTCAGTGTGCTGTCTACTTTACTAAATGACATCAAAAATTTTTCTTTCATCTCGACTGTGGAGGCACTCGAATACATATCAACTAGACGAAATTCTTGCAAATCAATACAATCTGATGGAAATGTAAAGTGGGATCCCAACTTTGATCTGAGCTGAATATACAGTGACCAACTGTTGTCTATTTAGTACAAAAGATTTAGTAAAAACAACTCTAGACTAGCTATATATGGACTACCATATATGTATATCTATGAATTAATACATGATGATCATGCAGTATACGCATGCAGTGTTGATCGTTACGTAAAGGTTACTCAGGGCCAGGCAGATATCATATAATGTATAAAGGTAAGTAGTAGAGACTTGCGTGTTCCACAGATTGACATGCAGTGTCAGAAGTGAAGTCTGCAACCCAAGCTGCTTCCGTTCATATTACTCCAATCACAACGTGGTCTCTTCCTGGTTGCTACTGTATGTGTTCACCAAAGCAAAGCACAAAACACATGAAATGATTACCCAAACACAGAAAGACGACACGTCTTGTTTCGATGATGTCATGCAGCTCCAAGCCCTTACAGACATCGCTCAATCTGGACTGTCTGCGGTCGCTTTAGACGTCAAAAAACAGCAAACAGCAAACAGCACCGAGTACGTTCGCATCCATCCAGTACGTTTGCATTCAGTCTCCGTTGTGACACAAGCGCACAACGCTAGATCGTACAACGTCGATCATGGCTGCATGAAATCGAAGCCTGTCGACGTCAACGTTTCCGCGGCCGCGTTTAATTGCTGCTGTAAACATGCAGATTTCACAAACAGCAACGACTCTAAAGCTGTAGTCTTCAAGTTGTTCTCTACGAAACAAGAGAAGCTAATTGAGATAGGATTGCACTGCGTGCATACCAGTCTCGTCTTTAGTGAAGCGTTTAAAAAACAAAATCCACGCCACTTACATTTGTTTTTATGCGCTTACACGCGATCGGACTAAATGTAAACTCGTGTAAATACAGCTTACACTCACAAATCACGTGTAAGTCACATGCAAGCTAGGGCGTGTACGCAAGAAATATATGCGACCTCGTTACGCAGTGCAAGGTGTTGTTGGCTCAGTCTTGTTTGTCATGGATAATCCTCACATTGAGCCTCAGCTTCTCCGAAGTTGCTTGGGCTTATGCTGTTTGAATCATCTTATATGAATTACCCCTTCTGGCAGAGTTCATGAACAGCTACTTCGCTTTGATTCAGGTCTGCAACATTCATTATAACTTATTACTCGTTCGTCCATTTCTAATTGTTCATGGATCTAAGCTACCTTCCCTTCTCGCCTTGGAGAGTTAGGTTTACTGCCAGTCGTTCTGCTGTCGCTGCTTCCCTTGGTCGTTGCAATTTTTAGTCAACAGCTGGCTGTGCAACCAACCCAGCTTCCCTCTATCACTTCATTTCCAAGAGAATAGGGTTGTATTTGTCTTTTCAGACGGTGCTAGGCTGGATTTGAAACTCTCTGGTTTGAAACAATGTCAGCTTAAAAGTCATCTTGACACATTAGCACTTACTGAGTTGGAATCTGTAAGTAGTCTTCGCGATCAAGTGAGACTCAGTACTCCTCACACTGGAGCATGGCACCAGGCAACTCCCAACACTAAACTTGGCCTATCTATGTCTAGAGAGGAATTCGTGATTGCTATTCGGTTCTTTCTTGGTATACACTCTTCCCTCCTCCACCAAATGTTTCCCGGTGTTCTTGTGGGCACATTCTTGATGTCTTCGGAGATCGTCTACTAGGTTATGAAAATTGAAGTCTTAGGATCAAACAATGCGATGCTTTACGCAACATATTTTCATTACAGTCATTTTCATTACAGTCACGTGTCACTTATCCTACCCCCTTGGGACCAGACCCCTGTTGGATAAGTGAATATGTTGGATAACTGAAGCTGTTACAAACTCAACTATTGTCCATATTAAACGGCATTTTTTCCACATTAGGTATACTGAATGTAGATGTAAATTTAAAAGAACCAAATGTCTTATTGATCTAGAGCTAAAAATTATACTTTTCATGATTGATTGTAAATCTATATAATATGCAGGATGCGTTACTGTCATATCATCTGTCATATCATTTGTCATATCATATATCTGTCATATCACCTGTCATATTATCACAGTGGCAAGCTTGACCTGCCAGATATCCGACATGTCAGATAAGTAAACATGGGACGAGTGACACGTGACTGTACCTCCTTTCTGACAAGGGCTCAAATATCGAACAACATTGTAGTGCAGAAAAACTTCAAACGTCCCGGTGACTTGTATCATCCTGATATTTTAGAAGGATGTTCTGCCTTTTCAACATTTCAGTGAGGAACTCATTACAACATACTGTCTATTCCTCATAAGTGTGAACTTTGAAAATCTTCAATATCTTGGACTTTCGTAATAATTTCGGTATCGTTAGAAACCGCTAGGTCTGGCATTTCTGTTTATCAAATTATCTAAGCCCTTCCTACAAAGGAAACAGAAGAAAAACACTTTTGCATATCAAAGACAAACGAGTGGAGCAATGGCTATTATCCAATTATCTTGTAAGACCAAGGGATCGTCAGCAACTGGAACCATGTAAGGTAATTGGTGTAACATGGTCCTGAAATCTGGTTGCTCATTTATACGGCTAGCTGTAGAAAGTTTTGGTTATTAGGCTAAGTCTAGTTTAGAAACACTAAAAGTAATAGCATCTCGTTCAGCTACTGTTCATAATAGAACTCTTAGCATAGCTTGATAATAATTCGCACGAGCAAATGCCATGATAATAATGTACACAAGCAAATGTCAGTAAGACTATGGCAATATAACGCCAGGGTTATCCCAAACAAGTTTCTGTTAAAGTGCATGGGAATCGTATGTGTCAAAATTCGAAGTCGCACCACGGTCACGTCATCGTGAGATTTCACGTGAGAGTCGACTCCTCGAGAGGAGACCGTCTTATATACTAAAGCGAGCATTGATATATATACATATATATACATATATATATATATATATACATATATATATATATATACATATATATATATATACATATATATATATATATATATATATATACATATATATATATATATATATATATATATATATATATATATATATATATATATATACCGTATTTTTCACACATTTAATGGCAGGGCTCTTATTAGAACATTTGGTATTATGTGCCTTTGTACAGTGTGGTTAGGGAAGACAGCAGAAGCCATGGAATTCCCTGGAGAATCGCAGACAAAGGACAGTGTCACTATACTAGCTATAGTTAATGAAAGTCTGCAGCATGTGAGAAAACTACCAAATCAGAATCAGAAATATGGCCATCAGTGATGTTTTCCTTTGTCTGCAATCCTCCAAGGAATTCCATGACTACTACCCCATTTCCTAACCACACTGTACAAAGGAACACATAGAGATGATAAAGGTACTTCAAAGAAGCAGAGATTCTCATCACACCTGTGATCACTCTGGAGACATCTTTCACCACAGTTTTTTGACTGGTTGTCCTGCTTACTTTGATATAACCATAAGCAATTTGTTCCAACGTAAATTTGTGTCAAGTTCAGCGACTATGGCAGGTGCCGCTTGGTCTGGCTGGGGAGATTGAGAAAGACACCAAATATGATGACTTAATGTCTTCTTCTGGTGCACTCTTCTATCCTCTTGTAGTGGAATCATTTGGAGCTTGGACTCCTGTCAGCCTGGAAACTCTGAAAACCATTGCTAACAAAACAATTACTTCAAACAACAATCCGTTTTCACAGGCTTACAATAACCTTATGCAGCAGCTGTCAGTAGCTTGTGGAAGTCTAATGCTAGACTGATAAAAAGTAGACTACTTTCAGTGTTCTGCCCAGGATTTTCGGAGTGGTGGTAGGGCTGCATAAGGGATGTGGTTTATTTCTGACAAGAAAGCACCAAACAGAATGTATCACACTGTTTGGTTTTTGATCTGAAAGAGCAGACTAAAAAGCTGCAACTTCAGTCAAAATCGAGGAACTACGTTGCCCAGTCTCACGTTTATGCTATGGCATGGTTAAACGTCTGCCATCCATTGGAGCAAGTAAGCCACTACCTAAACTTTTTTACCAATGGTGGTCAGAACATGTGGAGAGATGGTCAGTGTTCGTCGAGTGATGGTTTGGCGCAACTACCTCACCTCTAACCACTTTGGGCAGAACCCTGTACTTTTAGATTCAGATGACTGTTTCTGGGATTTGCCTGTTATGTCTGTTTCTGCCTTGTTATAAAGAGCAAGGCATATATCTACATATACAAGATGGCTCGTTGCCATGAAAATATATATATATATATATATATATATATATATATATATATATGTCTTGCTGTTGATATAAATCTTATGACTGCTCATAAGGCCTATTGGTCTAAGTGTCCAACAGAACAAAGTCCTATACCAAAAACCTGTCCAGGATAAGCCTGGCGTTACATTGCCATAATCCTACTGACAGTTACTCGTGTAGGTTATGAACAGCTATACTAAGAGTTGTATTATGAACAGTAGCTGAACGAGATGCTATTATTTTCAGTGTAAGAATAACGATATGTTATAATTTATAAGATCTATAAGCTATCGTGACTTGATCTACCACAAGCAGCCACACCAATACGTGTACACTTTCGATAAGTCGCTCTTCCACAGTTTTCTTCCGATTATTTCACTCCTGGTTTGATACGATTTGTTGACAAAAAGCATGTGCTCCGGTAGATTCTAGAGCACTTCCGGTTTGGACGCTACGTTGAATTTGAATCAACTCTAGCGCCGGTGATGCAGACGATGCTGATGACGCTCGTGATGCAACATGCAATTGTTTACACTATGACACCTGCTTGACCATCGTCACTAGCATCCTCGTGAGCATATATCTGCTTGAGCGTTGTCACTAGCGTTCTTGCGAGCATCACAAGCATCGTCAGTCTCACATAGTACCAGGCTTAACATGGAAATATGTAACACAAGGTTAGTTTTAACTCAATCCTGGCCCTGTGGTTTAGTTTGGGCTAATTTAGCACAGGTTAATTGTACTTAGCTCAAGTCAATTTGGCTCAAACAATATCAGTGGTGTTCAATCGAATAAACAATATATAAGGCTACTATTAGTAGACTGCTGTTTAATCAAAGAAACAATATACATGAGACTATTATTAATTGAAGAAACAATATACCTTAGAGATTATATATCGTATATATATATTGCTTCTTCAATTGACACTACCCTCAAATAAACTACACCCTCGTATTTGAAACATTGGGAAACCACATCAACCACATTTGAGAAAAACTACTACTTAAACAGTAAACACCATCCTCAAATAAACGCCGCACTTCACTTACTAAAGAAAGAATTTGTCTATCCAACCCCATAGAGCTTTGAGTAATTTGGCTTACCGTTTGTGCAATTGCTACTTGTGAAGACTTGCTCTGAAGAATAAGTTGTTAAACTACATTTTGCTCAAAGAGACATTCCTAGACAACCCTTCCCCATAGCTGTCTTACCAGTAAGTCTCGATGTGTGAAGTGCATATCAGTATGACAAGGTACCACACTGCATGTCAATCTTACAAGGCAAAGACAAAAGTAATCAGCAAATAAAGGCCACCCTCGCGTAAACACAGCCACTGAAATGCGACATCTGGGAACACGAACAAAACTAGATGTCAGGGTGTTAAAAATGAATGATGGCATGCTATTAAAAAAACTGTGCATACGCATATACTAGAGGATATCCCTAATTGTTAACAAACTACGTTCGCTCACTCAGCCTGTCTGATCACTCGTAGATAATTCATCTAGACGTATGTCCTCCCAAGTAGATCTTAGTACAATTTCAAGCAGAAATTCTGCACATGCCCACTTTGTGTCTATTAGTCATTTGATCTACACTAATTAGTAAGTATATTTCAAAGCAATCTAAGAACAATTGATAGAACAGGATCATATTTCATTTCCTCAGACACATTCCCACTGAGATTACATGCATATGCCTCAACTGTTTGCTAAGAGCATTAAGTCACATAAACTTAATTATTAGATTCTCAGTGGTTTTTCTCAATGATACACACTTGATAGATAAATTAAATAATAAATCTAAAATCTAACATCTGCCAAACAGAGAACAGGACTACAGCAAAATGAGAATCTTATAGTTAATTAATTAAGGTTTATGTGTTCTTAAGTTTATGTGGCCTTAAGTTTATGCGGTCGGTTATGCGGTCGGTTATGCGGCCTTACTTAGGTTAAAGCAATAGCTGGTGGACAGCTAGAGCACTGCATTGACATCTAGAGAAAAACTTCTACTATATACCCTTTTCAGAGTTAGTTATCATCCAACGTCCATAGTTTGCTAATCCAATGTCTTGCACGCAGAAATCACGGAAACCTTTGGAATTTTCCTAATCACAACATACCTTGATCTTAAATATCGGCCCACATAAACAGCGTTCAACAAATCCTGTCCTACCTGCTTAATGTCTCGAGGCGACTGTTCATCATCTGAGCATTCAGACTCAGAGTAACTACCTGCAACCAAAAATCAATTTGTAGAGTACCAATGGCTGGTAAGCAGAGGAAGTGAATTGTCACCATCTAGACTTTCACCACGTACCAGAACTATAGCTATCGTTACGGTGTGATCCCTGACGATCACTGCCTATCGAGAAGAGCCTCCCAACCCGCCTCTTTGGGCTATCCATATTTGCGAGTGACGACATTCTATGCTCTTCGTCTCGAAAGCTCTTGAGAAGTGCTACCTACCGACGGGTATACGTAGAAGATGCGCATCATACGATCAACGCGTAGTAGTCACGACAGTCACCTTACAGCAACTGGCCGCTGTGCGGCCGTTGGAGAAGTAGGGGAAGACGCATCTCTACCAAACGACTCGAACTCCCCACTGAACGCCATCTCCTAACAAATCGACTATCTTAGCGCGCTCTAACACAGTCTAGCTCTGACACGTGTGTGGGCCGGTTCCAGGCCTTCCACGTTCGGTTCCGCGTTTCATTCCGCGTTTCATTCCATTCCATGTTCCTTGTTTTACATGATGCCTTAGCGGCAGACTAACTAGTTTTACAGTATCCTTCGTCTCGCCTCGTGTTTTGAGTAACACGTCAGCGGCGTCTCAACGGAATTTTCTGACCGTCTACTGAAACGCCTCACCCTAGCTAGAAACCCTGTCATGGAAATTACCGTAAACATGCAGACTTCTAGTAAAGTACGGGACGTGTGAATACTTGACTGTAGGTGGCATTCGGTTTCTGAAGGTGTTTCTGGATCTAGGTTGTCAAGTACCAGGCCCGGATCCAGATGGGGGATTCAGGGGGTTAAAACCCTCTTTCCCAATAGGCGTGGTTCATAATTGATAATTGATGAAAGGAATCTAAGGGAGTGCAGAGTCTCACACCCAGACGTCTATAGTAAGAAAATTTGTATGTGATGGCCGCTGCCTAGCACTACTGGCCTGCACGCTCGTAAATCGACGTAAAATACGAAGGCACGTAATTTTTTCGTAATTTACGATCCTGGGTCGTATTTTACGTCTGAAGTGTAGCTTTGCGCATGCTCTTTGCGACGTAAATTACGAAGACCGTAAATTACGAAAGATTTACGTGTCTTACTATTTTACGTCTATTTACGTCTTATTTAGATACGTTGATTTACGCAACATCGCTAGGTCATAATGACACGTGCACTGTGTGATTACACTCCATCATTTGACATTAGTCTAGGAGCTCTTGAACATGCATCTTTATTAATTTAATTAAGAATAATACCGCCGTTCAGTACATGCAAATGTGTGTAAGCCGTATACAGAGTACTACACAAGGCTAGAGACCAAAGGTTTGACGGAGCCGTCAATCTGTGTGAACTGAAGGTTCCGCCCATGGGAGGATCTACGCAGTGTACAATTGTGGTTGATAGGGGTTGAGCTGTCATTAGACGCTTCGTGCCAAGAATGGATGGTTCGCTAGAACTGGTGAAAGGCAACAAAGACCGTTTGCAATACACGATAAGCAATTAAGAATCTAGCTATCTAATTATGTAGTGTATGACTGACAAAAATTGATCTAAGTGGACTACATCGTGCATTCTCTAGGCTGAAATTCGATTAGCTGCCTATAGCATTGGCAAGACCTTCTCTAGAGGAGACGTACAAAAAGGCTTCTATGAGCTAAACTTCGATTCAAAAAGTAATGTCAACATGATAAGTTTTTGGTGATGTAGTAGGCATAAATATGTTGACAGGCCTGTGGTCAAAGTCTACTGTAGAGTTGGTATTATGCAAGACATTCGGCAGCGCATAAAACGCCATGAATGTAACACAGCGTAAGTGTTTATCGTTTTGCACTGTTGTATGCATTTTGGGGATAAATTTTGTCCCGTGTGCATCTAGAGGATCGCGACGGCCTCGTCATCCTAGGAATTCCAGATCCGTATGTCGCGCCACGTTACCAACGCAGTACTCATCACAACATCCACCTCTTGATCATGAACAGGCAGTCGGTGATGAAGGTTTGGGAAACCTGCAGCTGTCGCCAATTGCAAGCTCGGAACTACGTATTTGTCGTGCACGTGACAATTGTAGTTCATTATCACAATATTTAAATTCAATTTGTGGTAACAGGTGAAATAGATTTCCAAGCTGCAGGGATAGCGACAGCTGCAGGTAGCGTACCCACTTCCAAGCAACAGCTGCATGCTTTTGAACAATCATGACAATGGGCTGCCTCGTGGTGCTGGGACTTCTAGCTAAACGACAGGTATTCTAAGAATAGCTATATATAGATACTCTGACTTACAATTAGACATCTTTTTGATACAGATTCTTTTTTGATTGAAATAATTAAAATTATCGATGGGAAGACGATTCTACCTGGAAGCAGAAGAAGACAACTGCCATCAAGGGCACTAAATGTATTAGCATTATCTACATGTGTACGTTCATGACATTATCATTGATCTCTTCATTCGGCAGGAAAAAATTATATGGAATCAAGAAAACTGTCAACTAATTTATCTTGTGATTTTGTAATTTGTATTATATCATTTTGTAATTAACATAATTATTTTGATAATAAAGGAAATTTGCATATCGGTGTGGCAATTTGCACTCTCGCGTTACTGCATGCAGATATACGGAAACTCAGTCGTAAATGCTACGTAACTGCTACGTATATGACCGTAATTGAAAAGTAATTAGGCCGTAACTAGACGTAAATTTTTACGTAAATGCTCAGTATATGAACCGTTTTCACAACGTAAATTGACGTAAGTTAGAGTAAATCGAGTCGTAAACCCTACGTAAAACAATCGTAAATAACTCGTAATTGCAACGTAAATGACTCGTAATTGCAAAGTAAATGACCGTAAATAAACGTAAAGTGGCCATTTACGAACAAATACGTCTATTTACGAATGAATACGCCTATTTACGAGCACCATCGGCGTAATTTACGGTTTCAATACGATGATCGTAAATTCGATTTACGTGCTATTTACGTCGATTTACGAGCGTGCGGGCCAGTAGTGTATAGACGCATATGCATGTTGTCTTGTCAGATTGCAATAACGTTCTGCTTCTGCTACCACAGATGGGCTCTAGAACGTTCTAGACTGACTATCTCAAGACTATGCACACTAAGACCATTTCAGTATGTAAGGGCCCGATCAACTAAGTTAATGCTGCTGATTTGTAGATTTTTGCTAAAGGTGATTACATTACATACGAATATACCATAGTCAGCGTCTCAAGTTAGTAGTCAACTTAATTAAGGAATAATTTTTGAAAGAGGGGGTTGACCTGGTAGCAGTTATTTATAGCATTACTAATTTTCTCTATTCTAATAAAATTCTTTCTGGATCTGGGCCTGGGCCTGAGTACACACTATCCTTAGCTACAACGTAGAGGATGAGGCGACGGAACTTCATGAGGTTTTTTCGGTCACTTGCAGGAATCGTTTCTATACAGATCTGTAGTCGGACACGTTAACGATATGTATATATATATATATATATATATATATATATATGATGGCATGTCCACTGATAACAGTGATGACTCTCTTTAGTGTCCTCTGTGTCTCTTGTGGGATTTAACACCTGCTTTTGAACGGCATTCCTTGCCACAAGATTGGCAAACAAATGACTTGTTGGTAGGAACAATTTGTTCTTTCCGTTTCTGACGTTGAGCTTGAAGATGTCTAATACGATTTTCTTCAAACTGTTGGAGTGATGAATGGCAGAGAGATCTCCAGTTTGTTCTATCACTGGATAGTTTCTCAAAATGCAGGAAGTCAATCCCACAAAATTTCATATTAGCCTTGATAGAATCTATATAACGTAATTTAGGACCACCTTGATGACAAATATATATATATATATATATATATATATATATATATATTATAACAAACTACTAACAGACAAAACCGGCAAATCCCAAACAATTACATCAGCATCTAACATTAATCTACTTTGTATCATACGAACATTAAATTTCCACAAATTAACAGACAATTGTTGCATTAATTAGAATACGCTTGTGTAAAAGGAATACTAGTCGAAGTCACTGCTTTAGACGCAATAGTTTTAATAGTATCCAGACTAGCAGGAGTCCAACAACCATACGTTTCCACTGCTAGTGGGAAAAACAAGGCACCACTGTCAGCGACTGCTTCTTCGTACTTGAGATCTTTTTCAAGTTCACCTGCTGCTGCAGCTGAACCGGCAGAAGTTTGCACTGACTGTTGACAACAAATTTCAATTGGACTGTGTTACCGATGGTAAGGTCAAAATAGGCAGGACGTCCAAACAGAAAGTCGGAATGGTAAACATCACCAAGGCGATTGTTTCTGTGACGAAAATCTCTGTTCTAGTAAAGTCCCTGTGTCATCTATCAACAGCGCATCATAGATGGTGTCCCTCGTATATATATATATATATATATATATATATATATATATATATATATATATATATATATATCCCTCACCTGCGCTATGGGCGGTATAGGAATTGCGCCAGTGTTGTGCTAAATTCAGTGGGTGTTAAATAAAGTACCTGTGTTAAATTCAGAAAATTCAGTCGGACGAAAGAATCTGTTAGATTCAGTCTAGCGTTGAAAGAACAATGTATAATAGTGTCCTCAATCACTTGGTTAGGCCTAGCGTACCATTCGCCCTGACTGTTTTAATTAAATCAAATTGTCAGATAGCGCGAGTCTAGACGTTAAGCGAAATGGCCGCTTCTTCGTTGAACAGACATTTGCTCCCATTGTTACCCGAGGCCCGGATTTCCGGGTGGAGGGTATAGTAGTCATTCGATGACCCGACGACCCGACGACCGACCGTATATATAGTTGGTTAGCGCAGATGCAAATGAAGCTATTCCGACCAATAGACGAGAAGTGGTGTCATTTTAGCTGTACTAGTTCCATTCGTGAACCAGCTAGAGCTATCTGATCTAGTCAACTACACAATCTACTTCACTAGACATGCAGTCGCACATCAGCGTAGTACGCTCCTGCTTTGTGTTGGTTACTGCGACAAGATCACGGAAGCTCCAGACAATATTTCAGATTGCTTAATGTGCGCGTGTCAACCGGTGTCATAGGGAATTTGGTAAATTCCCTAGTGAATATGGCTCAGGGATGCCAGATTCCCGGGGATGCCAGATTCCCGGGGATGCCAAATTCCCTATGACACCGGCCGACAGTTGTAGACCTGTGGAGTACACTTTGCTGTATCATTTGGCAGAATTAACATTGCAGATTCGAGCCTCTATACACAATGATTTGATCCAAGATAGACTAGTTGTAGGCCTCAAGGATGCCAAACTCTCGAAGGTACAGACTTCACGCTTGAGTAGGCATTACCCGTCGTTCGCTAGAGCGAAACTGCATGTGGATATAGACACAGTAATGTAGACTTACCGGCAAGCAGTTTAATTAATTGACAGTGCAGTCATTGTAACTAACAAGTAGTTGTGTTCTCTATATTTAATTAAACTGTTAGTTGTGTATAAGTAAAGCAGCTACACTATTATTACAGTAAATTACAAGTGGTTGATTATTATTGACGCACACTCAAAGTGGCCAGAGGTGTCCAAGTTTCAGGTTGGAACCACCGGAACCAAACAAGTAATTTCATCTCTAAATCAAGTATTTGCAAGATTTGGGATGCACGGACAATGTTCCTCAATTTGTAGCAAAGGAATTTAAACCATTTTGTCACCAGTACGCAGTAATGCGCAGCTTAATTAATCATACAACCAGTATCAGAGCTAGACGATGAAGCTGCTGAATATGTCAACACGTTTTTATGGACTGTCTCCCGTTGTCAAACTCCAGGGCCGGATCCAGAGGGGGTTAAGGGGGGTGAAACCCCTCTTTCCCAATAGGCGTGGTTCAATAATTTCATATAATTTCACTAGAAAAGAGAAAACTAGTAATGCTATACATAACTGCTACCAGGAGAACCCCCTCTTTCAAAAATTCCTGGATCCGGCCCTGAACTCACGTTTGAAGAGGATCACGGTTCTTCAGGAAAAAGACACAGTATACAGCAAAGTGAAGAAGTTTGTTGAATTAGATGCCTGCATGTACACAGCATCTGAGAAGAATTTTAAGTGTTATGGGATGTCCGTAATGAACTGCATAGTACAGTATGATACTAAATATGGACAACTACTTCGCGGGTCAAGAATCGTGATACCAGCTCCAAGTAGGCAAAAAAGAAGTGACGACTGCGATTCACGGAAGCCATCAAGTCATCAGAAAGTGCAGTGAAATTAAGGACCAAGCTAGCACAGCACAGCGTCTAGTGGCCTCAAACTAGCACTCAGCAGGAGTCGTTTGCAAGCAACTGTCCAATTTGCTCCAGAGGGAGAAGGAATCCGGCAGGAGTAGGAATCCGGCAGGAGTAGGAATCCGGCAGAACCGTTATTACCAACGTCGATCCTTCCCTAAATACCCATGGCAAAAGAATTGCGACAGATACTTTTGAATGGAAGGCACATACACTAGTATAGTGGACTACTATTCCCGATTCATTGAGACTTGTCTACTCACTGACACTATACTTTGAATGCAGTTATAAACATCTGAAGTCGATATTTGCGCGTCAAGGAATCCTGGAAAAGTCGTATCTGACAATGGGCCGCGCAGAGTCATTCAAGAGGTTTGCCAGAAAGTATATACCACTGAACCAACCGAAGAGAATACTTTCGATCAATGACTAACAACCGCGAAGGAGCTTCGAGCCTTTATAAGCCGATTTGCGAAGTTTCATTAATATTTCATTCCTAAATTTAGTACGACAGCAGCGCCGGCCGGATCCAGAAATTTTTGAAAGAGGGGGTTCACCGTTAGCAGTTATTTATAGCATTGCTAATTTTCTCTTTTCTAATGAAATTATATAAAATTATTGAACCAAGCCTATTGGAAAAGAGGGGTTGCAACCCCTGAATCCCCTCTGGATCCGGCCCTGGACAGCCGTAGCTAATGGACCCCACTAATAATGGGCGGGACAGCCCAACAAAATTGAGTGGGGCGAGGCTCAAGAGAGAACATACAAAACAAAAAATGCAGTGACACAAGCTACATCTGCTGGACCATGACACGTCCTCTAAACAGCGCATCCAAGCGTCACGAGTCGGCATCAGAGCCGTCCTAGCTAGCTACTTCAGATGCATGGTGGCAATTTATTACCAGTCGTATATGAAAGTAAGAAGCTTATACAAAGTGAACGAAGGGATAGAAAAAAGATATTCCATGACCACAAGAGAATGTTCGCCGTATTATACATGGGCCGTCAGGAAATATCAACCCTATAGTATACAGTACGTACGGGCATGTGCATGCATTTTCATCTGCAAGAATTCAAGATGCGGATCGAAACCATTAGGGACCGTAGGATCGTCAGCCGTTAAGCTTGACAATGACAACCAAAGGGTTGAAGTTGAACTTAATTGCGAAGTTTCAACTTGAAGGGGAGTTATGCCACGTGTTTGACGGAATTAACGGCGGTGCATTGTGTTCAACATATTTAATTAGAGAATAGAGATAAGACTTAGGGTTAAATTAGAGTTGACTGAGTTACAATTGACTGAAGTAACGGGTGTGTAACAGTTTCGTTCAGTAAAGCGTAAGATAAATTGTGTCTGCATGTTATTTGCGTGTCTGATATCTATGGGATATAATAGTTGTAAGGATCTTGTACAGTACACGTGTACCCCGTGTCTGCCAGCCTTTAATTAATTAATATGGCGTATACGGCATGGGCGCTCTTTGAAGCAACACGCCCGTGACAATATCCAACCTGGCAATATCCAAGTCGATATCTTTCCTAAAAACATATTGAAGCAGCTAGTTTACTCACCCCAAACCCATCGTTATTTGCTAAATGTAACGTTGTCTACTACAGGAATACCTAAAATGTCTAGCTGCAATAACCATGTAGACGTGTCCAGAGCTTCAAAGAATTTCTACCTGCTATATTTAAAAATATTTGGTCTTTCGTAATGTACTGCTTAATTCTGCCTGGGACTCTCTTAAAAGCACCTCACCATAGAATTTATCAAAGCATTTTCTAGTCTCTTAAACAATAATAAAGTTTTTGTTAAATTTTACTGAAGCGGCTTTTTACTAGCTTCTTGATAGCCCTTCACAGAAAGTTGTCGGGCTGTACTGACTAATTAGCATGCAGATCTTCGATCATTTGCTGTTGCAACCTCTTTACTGATTTGCTCCTATATGCTGTAGCACAACAGAGCTTTAGAGATTTCCTTAGCCTTGAACTGAACAATTCTGCACCGTCTATTTTGTGGGTAAAAAGACATGCGCAATCATTTGCTTCAACAGACAGCTGCGCATGATTAGATCAACTGCATGGAAGAGACTTCTCCACGCAGATCGTTTGATACAGATCGATCAAGTATCTCAAAGTCAATCAGAATATATGGCACGTGGAACAGACTCCGGCACTTCAGCTGTTACTTATTAATATATTTCCATTTGTCATGGCCTTGATCTGTCTAACTGCTACATCGCCCAAAATTGGCAAAGATATGTTACTGAGAGAAATATGCAGATGGCTTGGCTTATGTGCAGATATTGAGCAACAACTGTATCAACAAGACTGGGAGTTGAATGTATGATTGATAAATACCTACCTTAACTACAAACTGTTATTCTTTTCTGCGTATGTAATCAATTAATATATAGTAGCTCTGTTTCTGCTGCTACAAAGGATGAGCCAAGTCTATCTTTACATCTGACCATTGTGGAGTTGATACTTGTGTTCTGAAAGGCAATCCATAAACGGCTAGTTTTTGCAACCTGTACATAACAATTAAATGCACATTTCACAGCGTGCACACACACACACACACACACACACACACACACACAAAACACACACACACACACACACACACACACACACACACACACACACACACACACACACACACACCTCTGACAAGACTGAACAACAGACTGGACTGCTGCAGCTGTGACAGATCGGCAATAGCTAAGATCCAATTCTTCCAACCAGTTGCTGCATGACTGAGATATACAAAACACACTAAACAAAACAATGAATGTATATTGCAAAAGCAACTAATTGTCATGCTTTAAGAAAATACAATAAAGAAATGACCATATGAATACTAAGTCGCAGCTTATTAATTAACATCCCCAAAAACTCTAGTATTAAAGCACGCTATTGACTATAATCGCATCAAATATAATGCCAATTCAGAGTTTGTATTAAACCTAGCTAAATGTCAAAGTCAGTTCAAGTTCATTTAGCTTGATTCTACATTATATTCATCAAAGTCCATAGTTAATAAATAGAAATAGCAAACATAATACAGTGACACTTTAAAACGTCCATGCAGCAGAACCTCGCTAATCCGTACAGTTCTGGCCAAGCCCTGGCAAAGACCTGTTCAGATTAGTGAAGTTGTTCTGATTACAAAAATGCCTAGCCTCAGAAGTTCAGACCTCACTCAACTACCCAGACCACTGGTGCATTAATCAATTTACGTATGTCACAATATGTCATGTTTGTGGTAAATGCCACATCTGCAACAACTACATACTTCTAAATACTGTGACAGTCAGGATTTAAAATAGTCAAGTACATGCATTTGCTAAAGACTAGATAACCACTTCAATGTGGCAGCAATCTGGATGAGGCTGCCTGAATATTCCTATTATGATCTGAGTATGCGAAGAAGGGTGATAAAGGTAATTTGGCAAGGATTCAAATTAGCAAGATTCAGCTTAGCGAGCTTCTACTGTACAGTCAAACCCCAATATACGACTATCCTCGACCCACTTCGTTCTGAATCTGCCTGGCAATGATGAAGTTACATCAGATGTTTGTTGCAGAATGCAAACACTATAAATGACAGTAAATCATCTACATATATGTATCACCTAGAAAAGCATTGAAAATTAAGCTGAAGTGTAAAATTAGAAACTGTTACTTAGACAACCACATAAATACATGCCAATTAAAGGACTGTTCATACCTATTACTAATAAAGTATGATACAAATAGATCATCATTTTAATTGGCATAGATTTAGTTGTATCACCCGTATCTATCTTTTAATAACTCTTGAAGTTGAAATCATGTTTCATATAAAAACTATATACAACAAGTGCAAGAAATTCTGAAGACTAAGCTATGCACACGAGGCAAAGACAAAGAGTGAGCAAAGAAGCAATTTAAACTCAATTAATTAAGTAGCTAAGGGATCAAGGATAAGAGAAAGAGGGAAGTGCAAAATACTTAAAAGTGCAACAATAGTAGCAAAAAAACATTTAAACATGCTCCTGCCAAGTCATTGTACAGAACGTTTCACTAAATGCACACAGTATTTATTATATGCTACCTTCCATCTGTAATAGCAGTTGAGCCAAGCTTTAACTTCACAAGGTTGTCACCAATGCTGCAAATTAAATGTTGTACACTCACATCTGATACTGGACAACTGGTCACATCCAAAGACCTGGGACACAAATGTCTCCTGGTACTTCAACATGTTCAAAATGCAACAATTGACAACAAGTACCTCAATGACATTACACAATCAAGAATTGTCAGGGCAGAATCTCCAACGTTTTGGCATGCCGCCAAGCCAATAGACTGTAATTGTGATGAATTCCTTACTAAACCTTTAATTCCCATGTCAGAAACCTATTAATAATTAAGACAAGAGATAGCAATATATATATATATATATATATATATATATATATATATATATATATATATATATATATATGTATATATAAAGGAGAGCTGTCAGTCTCTGTGTGTGTTCATATGTAGTAGAGGATCTCCAAGACGGCGAGTCTGATTACACCTGAATTTGGCTCATGCACACCAAATCCATAGAGGTCGAAAGTGAAGCTGTCATCGTCTTTCCAGACTTCTCCCGCGACGACGTGATTTCCAGCCAATGGAACCCGCCTCGAACCTGTCTCCTCTCACACGTGAATATCCCCGTAATGGCGTATGGGATCTCCACCGAATTTAAACTGCCGATTCCCGACGATGGTACATGCAAAGCGTGTCATTTATTGCGGGCAACGTCGGAAAAGGGAAGACAATTTTGCTTATATCCAGGTCTTGAAAAACGCCCACGGTCATTTGCCCGTCTACACCCGTTGAAGAGCTGCCACATTCGATACACATGTTCCCCGCAACGCCAGCAACGTCTGAATTAACTAACAACTAATAATAATAGAAATTTACTAACCATTAGTAATATTAATAGCTAATCTGCCCGTACGGAGAACAGGATGGTGAGCTAGTTCAACATATAGACAGTTCACATTCTAGTTACTCACTTGTGTACATCCTCGTAACTCAATACACTGCAGGCAACAAAGATTACTGCTCACATTGATTAGACAAGAGTCGTTAACCTGCAAGCATCCACAAACATATATCATTTTCTTGCAAATATAGATACACTGTTTAACATCCTAACCTGGCAGCACTGGCCAACATTCAAGTCATTGATACACTTGCACTTAGAAGCAAGGGATTCCAGTGCAGATGAAGTTACACTTGAGTTTCCATACAAATGTAATCTCTTCAAACTACATGTATCACACACACAAACACACATTACTGAGAAATCAATTAATCCAAAGCACACAAAACCTACCATGGTAGCTTTGATTCAATTATGTACAAAATTGTGTCAGTGACATTACAGCCGCTCAGATCAAGGTCACAAATTCTAACAACACACGTACATTATTTTCAGTAGTTTACATTGGTCGTAATACAGAATAGAGAAAGTGCAAGCTGCCAATGTACCCCTGATTAGCTTCCAATACTAATTCTAAAGCTTTGATGCTTATCTGACACCAGCTGACATTGAGTGAGTGCAGGTTGTGACAGCGAGAAGAACAATGAAGCAACAGAGAAGATCCAATCAACTCTCCTCTGCTACATCCACTGATATTGAGCTCCTGTATAATAACAGATACATTAACTCGCTTCATCATAAGACTTAAAGGTACCATACTTCTAAGTTATCAGCACAAGATCGAAACAGTTGTCTCAGTCCTGATGAAGTTAACTGTGGGCCACCTCGACAGCAAACAAGGTGAAGTGAGACTGGTCGAAGTTGGCTTAATCTGAGCAACCACAAATCTGCTAGTTGACGTTTGATAATTGTTATTTCTTTCCCTACAAATCAATTAGACAATTAATGTAAGAAAATATCATCTGCCTATCAAGTTTACTTACATAAGCTGGAGTCTGTACTCACTCTGTAAAAATCTCTGTTTACTCTACAACATACTGCCAGATGTTTTTGTTCAAGAAAACCAAAAATGTACAACAACATTTCATCAGGAAGATACGCAATGTGAGTTGTCTGAAACAAAGAAATCCTGTTTGATACTCTTGAAAGAGTAGATCCTACAAAAAAAAGATGATTATATATATATATATATATATATATATATATATATATATATATACATACCGTATTTGCCCGTAATAATGCCCTGGGCGTATAGAAAGAAAGACTTTTTCTGGGCATATACTAGAGCATGGACGTTATTTTGGTCCTGGGCGTATACATGGTCACAAAATGCTGTCGTTTGGCCAATCATCATCTAAATACTTGAAGACAGAAATACCACAAATGCTTGCAATTATCCACCAGCAAGATCAAAGGTACCTGTGCTGGTATGCATACAGCATCAACATACACGCAGAAACTAAACACTATACACACGTGGTCGGCCTGAAGCCCGTCGAGCATCAGGGTCGGTAATTGCAACAAAGACATGAGTCTAGCAGTAAGCACTTTTACTCAACACTAACACCAGCTTATCAAATGCACACAGACGGAGACAAATGTTCTGCGGCCCCATTTTGTTTTGTCTGAGCATGCGTATCCTGGGCTTATACTTGGGCATGGGCATATAGTTGGGCATGGGAGTTTTACGAGCTGAAAGTTCTGACCTGTCGCACATGGGCGTATATGTGGGCATGGGCATTATTTCGGTATGGGCATTATTACGGGCGAATACGGTATATATACACATTAATTTGGTGTTTGACAAAACCATTAATTAAGGTCATTAAACTACATTTTACTATGCACATAATTGAAGGGCTTTTGTAATTACTTATCTATGTTCTTAGCTAGTAACATCCGTTGTAGGGAACAACAACGGTGTGAGAACAGTCATAATGTCAATTTCCATACATGCACATTACGTATGCATGCGTGTAGCGTCTCACCCACAAATACACTAACAAATCTACATCTAGCATGTATCAAATATTATAAATACATGCATTTAGAACAAGATAATGAATATCTGTAATGCAACAGAAATGCAACATCAAAATTAATAAATCACAAATCCTAATCTACATAAGATTAGAAACAGCAATAAGTTGAGAAATCTCATGTGTGCATGGCATCAACAAAGTCACCTTGAGATAAATCAGCAAAGCTAACTTGAGTAAAACAGTATACTATAAGTCGCTTAAATAATTTTTGTTACTGTAGATCGAACTGCATGCTGAGGCTGCAAAAACATGTAAAAGCTATAAAAGTTACAGTTGTACAACATTGCGCACTTCTAAATCACAAATAAAGAATCCACCTAAACAAATTAAAGATATAATACACATGTCTCCTTAAAATTTGCATGTTACTGCAAACATTAAAGGAGAACTCTCACCAAATACTAAAACTTGTTGAAAGAAAGATGCAAGGCCTGGTATCTTCCTGCAGGAAACCTACGGTCCAGACAGCCACAGAAGCAGAGAATCGGCAACAAGTTTTCAGACGATTCCTCATATGTACGCAAAGTCTTACTCTCTCAAAGCAACTACTTTAGGTTTTGGTTAATAAATCACAACTTGACACCATATGTCTCACAATCCTTACCTTGAAATGTGCACAAATATCGGTCTTCCTTGCTAACCAACAATCAGAGTTACGCATACGCCACATACGGGTACTAAACACGCCTACGCAGGTAATTTCAATGCTTTATTTCTTCGTTACGGTAAACTTCTGCAGTAAACGGTTGCAAAGGGTTGTGTCATGAAGTGACAGCTTTCATCTGAGAGATACATGTAGTTGATTTTGGTGAGAGTTCTCCTTTAAATATTACAGCTTCACATTTATAAACACTTTTGTATCTACAGTAACCTGCCCAGTTTTAATTCTTAATTTGCCCATTCATAAACTGATTAAAATTGTTGTATAGCTGTAACTGTATACTTAGCAACTTTGAATACTGTATAAGATAAAAATTGACGAGAATATATGTCGGTTTGCTGGAAAAACATATAGTGGAAGATTCTATTTTGGCAGTTGGACATTGCTACAGATAATTGATCTAAGTTTCATGGTGCCTCAATCTCATGTCTAACCTTTTCCTGCTAGACAAGGAAGGCACTAGGTACAGATGGCAAGCAGGGGTTACCATCTTGTGGCCTCATCCGCACGACATACTGTCACATCACCATGATGCCTGATGCAGGTGGGTATGATGTTTACATGACGTCACAATATCTTGGTGGACAAATCACGAATTTATATTGGGTTTGCTGGAAAATCCACCAAAATAAATTTCCTGCCAAAATAAATTTCCCACCAATATTTCATGTTATACGATATATAATAATACATTAATTCAAACCTTGACTAACAATCAAGATAGTATGTAAGTTTCAGCATTGTATCAAGTAAGGTATGTACAAATCACTAATCACCTGTGTAAAATGAAATGGAGCACTACAGTGTTCAACCCTAGGCGACGAGAAATTGACCCCTTTCCAGTTCCGGGCACTTAGGTTGTGCAGTAGAATTAGCAATGTGCTTCTAAATGCACTGCAAAGCAGGAACCTTACCTATGCGCATGTTCCTAGAACACTCGACAATTGATTTTTAGCCTCAACAATGAGGCACAAGTACGTACTCCAATCGCAACAACACCTAGGGTTAACAACATCAAACAGTTGCTGCATGCGTACTGGCAAGCACCTACTTGCAAGCATGCACAAACTAACACCACGTGCAAGTCACTAGACACAAGCATCCCAACACTTGTCTATACAGATGGCTGAGTCACACCAGACCCAACACTTGTTTATACAGAAGGCTGAGAAAGGACAGGCAGTCTCATCATCAAACGGTAAATCACTTTGGCGTGGTGCTTTGTCACAGGTTCACTTACTCTGTTCCACTTACTCTCCGTTTTGCTATGACCTTGAAGGCACACTCAAAAGTCATCATCAGTAATCAAAATTGGAATGTCCTGCATGACTCTGCCTAGACTAATGGACAACCTCCAACAACATTTACACAAGCACTACATTGTACCAGTGAATGCACACTATACATTCCAAAGTTGTTTACATGGTCATTTCCATCGAGTCGGTCGTTCACTACTTCCGGTAAGATGACTACTATATATATATATATATATATATATATATATATATATATATATATATATATATATATATGTATGTATATATATATATATATATATATATATATATATATATATATATAACCCTCGCTACACCTAGGGTTAACAAGCAAGCACTAGCTGCATGAACAATGACATATCTAGATTAATTTTCCTATATTATAGGTACATATATCTGTGAGCACTACTACCATTGAAACATGCTAACAATTAATCGCAATACCATATCAAAGATTTCAAAAATCTTATTATAACGTTTACTGTACATTAAACCCAATTTTAGAATCTTACATTGACAGTAATTTTGTTACTGATATCACCTAGTGGCACAGCCAGATACACATATTTACACATGTACTGACTGCTTGAAAATCACGTAGCCTAATTATTAGTATTATTTATCAGCTTACCCGGTAAACTAGAATGCTGATTTGAAGTCCATAAACAGCTCTGTTTTACATTGAGCATCCCTGATGACTGGATGGGATGATGTGCTCTGACAGTTTGCCTTGAAGAATCTCCAAAAGAAGCAGTAATCACCCTAGGTTTTACAGTAGCATTGCCTGTGTTCTTCTGTAAGCAATCTTTACTGTTAACTTTTCCATATTTGATAGTGACAGGTCCTATTATTCCTGACTGCTTCCAGTGTCTTTTATATTGCCCCTGATGAAGAACACTCTTCATTATAAATCTATCCTCTTCTGTATGCGTATCTTCTAACATGCCCGATACAACCTTCTTCTCTAGACAGGGCATTGTCCGCAAATTTCCCCCATGTAAATGCTTTTTCTGTAGTTCAGCAAGGTTGCTCTTTAAAGCACTTGTAGCAGCTGGAACGTGTTTGGTCGGCTGCCAGGGCTTACTCAGTAAAGAGCCACACTCCTCACAGAAATTCCACGATCTACAGTTAGAGTGCCTGCACAAAGTACATTCGATGCAGCACTGTTCACCCACAATGCTAGCTTCCTTGTGAAAGTTAACGTTACTGTAAAGTTTTCTTGTGGTTTCGTCGTTGCGTTCAGATTCGTCGCTTAGCGTACAGTGTGACAATGAAGAGCTAGAAGAAAGGTCAACTGCGGTGTCGATCACATCTTCATCTACAACAGCCTCATCTTTCGTCACTCTTTCACTTGGTAGCAAACTGCTACTCCAGCTACTGTTGCTAACGTCTACACTTGAGGTGTTCCAGACAGTGGCGGGAATTTGGTAATCAATGAGATCTTTCTCTTGTAAACCCCAGATATCCAACAGATGTTGTTCTGGCGAGCTGCAGTGATTATGACGATTTCTGACGCAGTTTTCACTGATTTGTTCACGGAGACGAAGGCGTGACAAAACTGTTGACTCGACGTCGTGTAGAAGAGCTCTTGCAAGTGACCTACAGTCTCCTTGACTCAACATACAGTACGTACGTATGGGATGAAACCAAGAAATGTAGACACGCAGTTTGGCCGTTGCTACGCTACGTGCTACGCTAGTTGATTTTAACCAGTGGACTATATGGTCTCTTGGTGACGAATAACATCAGAGAAGGAGCTACGTCTACGATTTTAGTTTAGCAAGGTGAAGGCTTCGTATGGCTACAGATGAAGAGAAAGTCCAAGTTGTTATCCGGGTAATCAGATTACGACGAGACATGCAGTTTGATACCTACACTAGATACATGCCGCGTTACCACTAATTCATTTCGAATACTAATTCGTCAAATTATTTATGTTTTGAGCTCTAATGTTTTCGAGCAATTCTTGCATTTTCACTAAGCATTTTCGATTTATTTATTTACTTCTTTATCTAAGATATACACAGCTGATTGGACGCTCCAAGAAGGTAAAGAACCAGTAATATATTTGCCTTAGCTGAAAATACATGTACGTAGTTTGTTTTGAGTATACATATATTAGTTATTTAATCGCCTATATTTTCAACCGGAATTTTTGGGCAATCTTGAAAGATGGTCTGTACAAATGCAGACCGACTGGACCGGTTCCTACAGCCCTGAAACATAGGCCTTTGGTGAAAGTTTACTCTAGAAAAAAGTGGTCCAGCCACGCCGCATTGGCTTTTACAGCCCTGGGTACTACCGGTACATGCAGTCCATCTGTTTATGCCTACCAATTAAGGTCTCTGCTGTCTGGATCATCTTCAGTGTTGTCAGTGTTTATTCCACCCTTGATGACTCTTGTTGGTTGCTAGGTTTACTGCGTGCGCACTGCAAAGCTCTCGGATGACACCGGATTTTTGAGGCTATGAAAAATATTTTTTGAATTGCTAAAACTTTGGGGTGTAGAAAAGATTATTTCTTGAAGAGAATTAGTGGAAGTGGTACAACTAACTTTAGCGAGTTATCACACACACACACACACACACACACACACACACACACACACACACACACACACACACACACACACACACACACACACACACACACACACACACACACACACACACACACGCATGCATGCACGTGCACACACACACAAACACACACACACACGCATGCACACACACACACACACACACACACACACACACACACACACACACACCATTCATCCATTCATCCATCCATCCGTTTGATGATTACCATGAGGGTACAGGAGATGCAGGGCAAAACATCAAGTCTACACTGCTCGAAGCTTGTTTCGACAGAAACGCTGGTGATTATAAGACCTTGTTGTTTGAGAGTCTGATGACAAACTGACATGGAATCCTTGAGGCATTAGAATGACAAAGTTGGTGACTAATCAAACCTGCCTTGTTAACTGATAGTGTTGGAACTGTAATGCAGTATATCAGTTGACTGTTGTGTAAAGAAAGGAAATGTCAGCCCACAGTGTGAATCTGCTGTTTATTGCATGCATGACATGGCATATCATTTTATATGAACAGAGAACATCATTACAAACAGTATGAGTGAACGATGGACATCGAATTGGACTTCTGTTGGCAAGACTACTTCTTAATTAACAATTAAGGGTTATTTCAATTACAAATAGATGCTATGATAACAGCATCCTACTTAGTTTTAGCTAGAGAAGAAAATGCAGCAATGTTCAATTTGAGACATTTGAGAGGTTTGCCTGGCAGGAAAAAGAGAGTACTTAGTTGTTAAATATAACTCAGTACGTCCTACTTATTATTTGTATTTGGCAACTTCATGCGTATTTGTTGTATTTGGCAACTTACATATTTTGGTTTTCTAGGTTCGGCCTTTGCTACAGAAAGAAATAGTAAAGGGCTGTAAGTCATGCATTCAGATTCTACCAGATAAGTTACAAGTGATCATTGGAAAAGACAGGAAATTTACATTTGATCAATTATTGGGACAAGATACAGACCAAGTCAGTGAATAAGAGAATATAAAAACTGAAAACAGAAGTTTAAGGTAAATGATTTCTTGATGTTATGCAGGCGTCTACATTCGAAATGTGTGTTAAGCCTTTAGTGGAAGGGTGTTTTCAAGGTTACAATGCTACTGTATTTGCATATGGACAGACGGTTGGTATCTGTTTGTTTCATTTCAACTTGGTTTGACTACCTCACTCACACACATAGCAACTTACTTGTTGATTTACTCTGATTTTAAAGAATGCCCCTTTGTTTGTTGTATCATTTTGCCGCACTTAATTGTTTTCCAAGTCATTGGACATGTGCAGGATTCTAGCTAGAGTTAATGCCAAGAGTCAAGCTTTTTATCAAACTGTTTAAATGGCATTGTGTAGCAGTCATTGCATGGCTGAAAGTGTGTAAAATAGGTTCTCAACTTGAGTTAGATATTATCTAATACATAGGCTCATATGTGAGCTGCAGATTTTGGTGTCTGATCCTTGTTGTCTTTAGAAAGTTGAGAGTAATTGAATGCAGAGTAGGGAGGCAAAGTTTGTGCAGCTGTAAAGAATTTTTGTCCACAACCATATCCAAAGAATGTGGAACCTTACACAGGGAGCATTTGAGACTACTCCTTTCAGCTACTTTAGAAGTTCCAAATAATCCAATTTCTGCTGAAAATTTAGTTGCAACTAAAACCATTTTAAACATATACATTAATGCTAATGCTGTGTTTGATTTGCAGTTTCAGTAGTTCTAGAACTGCAAAAACTGCTGGAACTTGCATTTGATTTAGTTCTGAAACTGTTTGAACTGATTCTGGCAGTTCGGCTCAGGAGCTGGAACTGCTTGAACTGACAGAACTGACACACCTCTTTTTGCAAAAGTCCCAGGAAGTGTGATGGCATACCATGTTGCAGACAGTAATACTGATAGTTTTGTGCACTATATTGCTCTGTTTGAGGAAGATTGATGTCCATCACAAGGTCAACAAGAGGCGATGTTAGCTGAATTCATTCTGGTAGTCGATGGATCGATAGCTGGTGAAGCTGTAGAGCTGCAGTAGGCGTTGACATTACTGCGGTAGCAGTTCATGTTCACAAAGCAGATTTTTTTGTTAGCCTGAGGCGCATGCGATAGATATATATAATTATGGTAGTCATTTTACCGGAAATGGCGACCAACTTGACGGAAATGACCATGTAAACAACTTTTGAATGTGTAGTGTGCATTTTCTGTCATCACTCATGTAATCTTGACATATGGTTGTTGCAGCTTGTCTGCTAGCTACTTTTGAGTACGTTCAACGTCATAACGAACAGAGAGTAGGTGAACCTGTGACAAAACAATGCAAGTCAGTCAGGCAGCTGGACCAAATTGATTTACTGTTTGATGATAAGACTGCCTGCCTGTCTCTTTTCAGCCACCTGTATAAACAAGTGTTGGAATGCTTGGGTCTAGTGACGTACACTTGTTGGTAATTGTCCATGTTTGCCAGTAGGTGCTTGCCATTACGTGTGCAGCAGCTGTTTGGTGTTGTTGCGATTGGAGTATGTACCTGTGCCTCATTGTTGAGACTAAAATCTGATGTTCGGTGTTCTACTGGAAATGGCGACTGACTAAAATAAACACTCTCACTGAAGAAGCGAACTATCACAGGCACAATACAAAATATCCAACTACTCTATTGTGTGACTTAATTAGACAGAAATGGTTTCATGGCACATGTGCGAAGGCGTGCTTCTAACCAAATATGGTTACTATCACAGTACCCGGAACTAGAAATGAGGTCAATTTCTCAATGCCTAGGGTTTAGCAATTTAGAGCTCCTTTTCATTTAATTTAGTTCTGGCTCTGTCAGTTCCAATAGTAGCAACACGCCCTCAGTTTCAGTTTTAGAACTGCAAATCGAACGTGCTCTAAGTGGAACACTTTTAGCGACAAAGAATTTTGAAGATTCAAGGGACTGACCTCTTGGGCATTTTTATAACCAAAATTGTCTCAGAGCGGCAGAGCCAGCCGATGGCCATGGCTGTACCAATATTTGAAATTAGTACTTTCACCAGAGCGTGACTGCCGAGTACTTCTGGTTTGGACTATAGTTAATAAATTTAATACTTTATTTCTTCGTTTGCAGAAGTTGTAATTCCCAGAAGTTGTCATTCCCAGAGGTTGTAGTCCCGGAAGTTGGGGATATAGTTACCTCATGACCAGAGCATTTGCCCTATTTCCATTGTACGGCATCGTCTTCTGCCGTGACTACTCTCTGTTTGCGTTGGCTTTGCTCTTTGAAAATCTGTAATAACTTCTGCACAATAGGGCAGACAGTGACGATCTTGGTATCATTCAAAACCGCAAGTTCCCGGATCTTCTATAGTTAGTGTAACAACAGCGTATGTGTTACACAGGCGGTTTGATAAGGCTTTTGCATATCAAGAGTCGTTAGGGTTCTTAACTCACTAACAAGGTATGGTCCTACAACAAGAATGCTGCTAATAGAGGAAGTAGCCAATTAACATGGTCAGTAAACAGTCCGCTGTCTTGACATCAACTCACATTTGCTCTTGTTTTGCAAGTAGTTGCTTGATATTTCTGACTCCTCTTCTTGTTCTGTTTTGTCTTGGTAGCCTGTGACTTCCTCTACTATTACCTAACAGCTTTGTATTATAATATGACCTCTAAATTGTACAGTTAATGGGATATCACGTAACATCTGAGTGTGGTAAACAAATAAAGCTGCATCATTAGTCACTTCCAAGCACATAGTCAACGCGAACAGAGAGTAGGCTGTCTACAGACAGTCACTTATTGCTAGCTGAGGGGTACCTGAAGCCCCTTATCACCATCCTTCTGACTTTACGTTTTCGAAGCATTTGTTCAGTAAGAAAGCAGAGGTGAGTCATTCCTGCCAGTCTCACTGGTTTCAGAAATGGAAATGGCTTCATCATTCAACTGGAGATGATGCAGTCTTTTGCCATGTGTGTGGTATCACCAAAGTCAAGAAATGGACTGAAGTCATGGAAAGAGAGACTCTGCGCTTGTATCAAGAGAACTCTCTAACTGGAAAGATGCTACTGTTCTGTTCAAGAATCACGAATAGTCACTGTGTCATAAGGAGGCGATGCAACTTGTTGTTGCTTTGCCAGTGACATGTCCTGATGTCGATGAGGTGTTGTCAAAAGAAATGGCAGATCAGTAGAGAGACAACCAAGAGTGCTTGCTGAAAGTTCTGTCATGAGTAGTTGTTGTGTGTCATGCTCGTAGGATACTAGTATATAAGTTGGGTTTCCTGAATATAGAGTCAGTCTTGTATTGTGTTACTGAAGCAAGTCATCACAGTGGTGACAGGAGTTAGTTTGTTATCTCTGTTGTGTGGATATGGCAGAAAAGGCCGACACACTAAGAGGTCACGGAGTGCATCTCACACGTACGTTTGGTGAAAGCCTGTCTTCATTGCATTGGTTGGCATTCAAGAGTCACTTAAGATGTACATGCATAGTCATACATTAGGGCCATGTGAGTTGCATACATGTCATTGAAGAAACAGAAGTCCTGCATTTAGGACCAATTCAAGGTGGCAAAGACGCAAAATTTATATACTGCAAGGCTTGCATAAAACTTGAATATTATTTATGAAAGATAGTTATATCAGATATTGGTAGCGGCTATCTGTATTGGCTCTTGTTTGCTTAAATATCAGTTATTGGTATATCGGTCAAATGCACTTATCAGTGTAACTCTAGTTCTAAACTAGAGCAAATTTGTTAAATAGTTTCTTCAGAGAAGATATTTCTACTGTAACTAAGCTTCCACTGCACTTCTAGTTCATTGATTTCACATAGCCTCAAATTCTGTCCAGAATCCACACATGTAGAGCAATCAATCCCACATCAGTGTTCTATACATCTTATGGAGCGTGCATTAACTGCAAATCAGTGAGCAGGTTGGATATGTTTGACAGTTTGAAGTTTGATCAGAAATGCTTTGCTGTTTGTACTTATATCCTCTGGCATGCTGTGCAAGTGTCCTTCTTGTGCTTAAACATTGCATCACCCAGTTTGCTGTCAAAGAGTAAGTAAGTAGCCATTGCATGGCGGTGGATATTTGCTAGGTCAAGTTAATGCATCCGACTGATTCAAGGATTGTTGTTAGTGTTGTTGAGTACCTTAAGAGATTGTTAGGCAAAACATAGAATGATCTTATCTCCAAAACTACTGTAAATTTTGAGATACAGAACATGCTTAAGGAGACACAGAGCCAGCAGAAGCTGATTCAATTAATGTGCTAAAGGGCGTGGTTAATCACTTGGTCTACGTTCATAATTAATATTAATGCTGTTTCTAAATGAAAAGAGCACTAAAAGTGCTAAAGCCTAGGTGCCAAGAAATTGACCCCTTTCCAGTTCTGGGTACTTTGGTAGTAGCCGTTTTTAACATGCCTTCATTCGTGTGCCATGAAACCGTTTGTGGCTAGAACACCGAATTTTTGCCTCTATAACCAGGCACAGGTACGTACTCCAATCACACAACAACACCAAACAGTTGCTGCATACATACTGGCAAGCACCTACTGGCAACCATCCATGTGCATGGCACTAGACACAAGTATCCCAACACTTGTTTATACAGATGGCTGAGAAAGAACAGGAATATAGCAGTCTTATCATCAGTTCGGTGCCTGACTGTTTCATATCCATCTGCAGGTGAACAGATTTGATTAATTAATAAAGTTAATTAGAGAGCAAGAGGAAGCTACTAAAATGCCCCTGTAATAAAGGGAGAGTGAGACAGTCAAAGTAATGCCCATTCATTTATTGATGTAAAAACAGTCTTAAAATTTCACAGCACATCACTTATTCCTTTACACCACCCAAATACTGACAATCTGTGTTCTGAATACCTGACAAATTCATCTGCTACAGATGTCAATGACAACTCATCTGTACAATTCTTTTGTACATGAAGTAGTAACAAATGATTAAGCCTAGCTTGTTTTATAGTATTTCTTAAATATGTTTTTAGTCTTTTCAGGTTGCTGAAAAATCTCTCGCTAATAGCGTTGGTAGACGGCATCACTAAAATATTGTAAGTTGCAGTACTGTTACAACTTCGGATAACAAACCCCTTTCATGTGAAGTCGCTGTCAGAATGTAGTCCTTGATATCAGAAACTGTAACGTCTGTAATAGGCTAATGATGCCTGTTGGCAGGCAGGGTCTGAAAGTGTACTTTGAACTGTGACTCATCTAGATCATCCGGATAGAATAGAGTAATAGAGTTCAGAGATTCTTCATAGTTTTCCCTTAGACAGCGCTAATTACAAGGTCTTCCAAGTTACGATACGTTATAAGCCTGGCTATTCAAATCTGTTTTGAATTGAATTGGCCATCATATCAAGAGCTTCTATAGTATTGCAAACGATAGTACAGCTTGCAAGAATTAATATGTTCAGGCTCAGTATTGCCCCAATCCAGACAATATGGTACCTTTCTTTTTCTGGGTAAGAAAGGCTCATCAACACCCAGGTCATTTCTCATGTTGAGAATTTTTCCTCAGAAGTTATCAAAATGACTGTCATTTCGTAGTGATTGCAATGTTCCAACTGTCATTGAAACTATTCACTGGCCTTAAGATGCTGACAACTTTGGAGACTAATTTTTTTGGAAACTTGGTTTAACTACATTTCAATCTCTCCCGACAACCGTAAACGAAACAACGTGGCAGAGTACTCTGCATCTTTCCATTGTTAGATGTTATTTGCTTGATTGATTCGTTCCCCCATTAAGAATGACCGTCGTGGCGTATATTTGTTTGTCAAGACTGGTCCCTGTGGCGTTCTTTTGAAGGCGGCGTTCATTTAAAGGCGGTGTTCTTTCATTATTATTCTCATGTCCAGTATCACATGCACACTACACACACCTGGCCAAGCTTGATCTTTGTCTCTTCTCTCTTTGTCTTTTTCCGTATGCCAACATCATCTTGAAGTTATCTTCTATTGCCACTAGACGTTTGGCTACTTACTCCATCGACTTGTCCTGCTTGCCTGTTCTCAAAGCACCGCTGCTGTACTACTTTGAGTCAAGACAGCCTCATATGAATGCTTCTAGGGTCAATACTTTTCAGCCTTGCGGTTTAGGTGATTCAGTCATGTGTCAAGCATGCACGCAGTATAGATAAGGAATATCAATTACCTACTCTGCAGTGTTTATTCAAGGGCAGCATTCATTCAATATAGTGGCAGGGTCCTGCAGTGGTGTTCTTTTGAGGAAATACAATAAAACAATATGCCTATATTGGCCAATAAGCGATAATCGATTTAATGATTGGTGCAACTTTATTTAGAACACAGTTACAAGTACAAATTGCATCTATCTCTTTGTAGTTATCTTTTTCGTTCAATTGCTGTGCTATTTTTTCAGACTAATGGTTCTAATGATATTTGTAATATTCCTTTTAGGCGTCGTCAATTTTTTCGGCAATTTTATGAACATACAAAGTGTGCACTTTCCTACTCCCTTCTACCCTTTGTGAAAGCGTGCAATATAATGTTGCTAGCCTGCAACAGTACAATTTTCACATATTTAGTAATTAAACAGCATCGTGAAAGAGCCTCTATCAGCATCCCAACAAATGCACCTTCAGCGTTGAACTCCTTTGAAAGTACACTGTCATCCTGTTTTTATTGATTCTTTCCAACTCATCAACAGTGCGTTCAAATACTTCTTTCCTTTTTTTCACGCTGTTAGATTTTCAGAGTGTTTGTGCTTTCCTAACAGCATTCTGACATACAGCCAAGACATTCAGAGTTGGCAAACACGAACACGTTCACAAAGTGTTAATACATGGTAGTTTGCATTTGGGCACTGCAGCGGCCATTTGGCATAACTGAAAGGAGTGGGCATTTTCTACGCTAAGCTCCATGCCAAACACACCAACACCCAGATGTAGTCTTGCATATCCAGACCTTTTCCACCGCATCATGCTTGCTCGGAAGTATGACATGGCGAAAAATGTTTGGCTAACCCAGATGTGGTAGCTTGAAACCAGGATATTCAAGAGGGTTCGCTATAGGAGTAGAAATAAGGTACAGTGTTTGATACTGTTCGAATGTTTAATACGAGTATCAAGAACCAGCAGTTTCTATCAGCTTCAGTCAATAGTGTTTCTTGTGAATATGCTAGACAGGCCCTGTGCATGTGCATTTTTTAGAAACATTTTGCAAAAGTGTACAGCAAGTCCTAACCCCCTCCCTGTACACTCATGAAAATGCCGAAAAATGGACAACCCCTTGTACTGTAATTTTCAAGAGTGTGCATCATTCATATTCTGTTTTTACCTAGGGATCTGGAAAGACGTTTACCATTCTTGGCCCAGACTTGGTTGGCTGGGAAGACAATAGCACACAAGGGATCATTCCTAGGGCTATTGGAGAGATATTCAAGAGAGTGAAAGTAAATCAATTGTTGCCATGCAATCAATTCATTTAGGTTTTTGTATGGTTTATTGAGATTTTGTGTTAGGAGATGGCTAACGTCCAGTTTAGCATTCGTGTTTCATACTTGGAAGTGTACCAAGAAGAGCTGAATGACTTACTGCATATGACAACTCCATCACAAGACATTCATATAAGAGAGAATGAGAAGGGACACACATGTCAGAGTTTAGTGTATAGTTATGGTTGGCTCCTTTGTTCATATGTAACATTCTGTTTATAGTACTTATTGGTATTCAAGAATTGGTCATTCACACAGTTGATGATGGTCTTAGTTTACTAGAGCAAGGATCTGCTGCTCGACACACTGGAACAACAAAAATGAATGAAAGATCAAGCCGGTCTCACACTGTCTTCACACTTTATCTTGGTAAGATGTGTTCGATTAGTACTCGCTGTTATTTAGCCAATAGCCACTGTAGCCTAGTGGTTAGAGTTCTGGTTCTCTAATCATGATGGCCTGGGTTCAACCCTGGTGGCGACACTAATATAATGAAATGAGTCTGTGGTTCTTTCTCACTATTTATCTGGCTATGTCTGTGAGAGTATGTATAGGCTTGTTTTTGTCGATGGGGAGTTTCTATGATCTGGCATGGCGACCGTTGGCAATGAGAATCAGAGCTTTTTTTTGGTGGTCATTGATATCTACTGGGCATGCTGTTGAGAGCTGGCAAAATCCTTTTAGCGCACATAATTAGTAATTGATATACCAGCTATTTATCCCTCATCTTGGTGTGTGCAAGGCATACACCTCTACTCTATAACAATGATAGTTGTTGTTAGAATGTTATTTTACCGAAGACACAAATACTTTGACGACTTCCAACTTCTATAAAGGTGGAATGTTAAAGTAAATGGCAGTAGGATTACACATGAAACTTCAAAAGCAAGTGTTTACTTGAGAATGAATTATAAACATACGAAATGTTACAGTATGAAAAGTTGCAAGATGGAAGTGATACCATCTTTAATAAATGATGTCATGTCATAACTCAATTACCATCTCTGGTTGAGAAAAGTCTTAGCAAGAACACTGTATAATACTTATTAATATGGGAATTTGCTAACGTTAATTGCAAAGATAATAGCTCTGTTTAACAAGGTTTGCACATAAATGTTTAATGGTGAAAGGGCAAAAATAGTCACGTTATTAGTTTTTATGATTTTCCAAACTGATGTGTTAATGACATGATCATTTTATGTTTCAAATATCTTGGCACCATTTAAATATTTGTGAGGAATTTGTTTTTATATGCTTATTGATTTGGTACAGTTGTATGATGTCTGTCAAAGTAGCTGGTTTATGGACTGGATGAAGTAATACCTTTTGACCTAAATTTCAATAGTTTTGGTTTATTAATGTTGTATTTATGGAGGTTATCTTAACTTGTATAGATCAAAGAATTGGTAGTGTTGCAGAAGGTACTGATGATATGCAGTATGTTTCTGCAAAATTTCATTTTGTTGATTTGGCGGGATCTGAAAGAGCCTGTCGTACTGGAAATGAAGGTGCACGGTTTAAAGGTTGTGACATCATTCATTGTCTTTATGATGCTGCAAGTTAGATGACCGTGTGATCATTATGTATAGAATCAATATTTATTAATACGGGCTTGCTAGCACTTGGTAATGTGATCAGTGCTCTTGGAGATCCAAAGAGAAGGGTATTAGGTAGTATTGAACACAAAGGAGTGCATTGTGGTTGTGATTGTTTTTTGTCAAGGCAACACACATACCATATAGAGATTCCAAGATTACAAGAATTTTGAAGGTAGGGAATGATTTTGTAATTTGTTGTTTTATTGACTCTGTCTGTCAGTTTTAATGTTATTTGCATTGTTTTACTTTTTGTTGAACTTTGTATGATTTTATGGGTTAAAAGTGTTAATTACCAAACATAATTCAATCATTAATTTCTATTAGCTTAGAATGGATTAAAAGTTATAATTATTTTCTAATTTATGCACAACTACTGTTAATATAAATTGTTCTTACAGGGATCTCTTGGTGGCAATAGTAAGACTGTGATGTTGACTTGTCTCAGTCCATCCGAAGACAGCTTTGCTGAAACGCTTAATTCTTTAAAATATGCAAACAGAGTGAGGGATAATTCTGTCAACAGAATTGATATTTACTTAACTGCACGAGTTTGACATTTGTGTGGCAGGCACGAAATATTTGCAACAAGCCAGTGATGAATAGAGATCCACATGCTGTGCAGATGGAGGAGATGCAAAGTCAGATTGAAGTATGCACAATTTTAGTAGCCTTGACAATAGGCCATTGTTGCCTTACGTTGTAGAGTATTAAATGCTGGTTATATGACAAAATTTAATTTCTGCAGGCTCTCAAGGTTGAACTGGATCGAGTCCATACAGCAGCTTCTTCTTATTCTCATCATTCTAATGCAGTGGGTTTTGATCTGTAATAGGTACATCTAGGACATATGATGCTTAACTTTTGGTTGATTTAGATGGTAAATGTTGAGGAACATTTACAGCAGTTGGAAGAGGAGCTAGCTCGGTAATCTGTATATGCTTGTTTTTAGTTGTTGCTTTTCATTCCTTCTATCATATTATGGAAACGTCTTGTTAATAATACACTTATGCAATTATAACTATTTTACTTGAAGAATTAATATACAAATGCAAAACTCGCACAGATTTCAATAACAGACAGGGATTTGCTTGCAAATAGATTCTCAGCTGGAGGATTTTAATTTTACAAACTGTATGCAAAGGATTTAAATATACTATATATATATATATATATATATATATATATGAATGTGGCATCCTGTATATCTCATATGCCTTTGCATTGGAGGAGTATTTTCTCAACAAACTGTGACAAAACAACTTTATCAATTTAAATCAATTTTTGCTTGTTTTCACAAGCTTTTTATATCTAATGCCAAAATTATTGTAGTAATTTCTCTTGCAAATGCCTTTAATAACGAAGGTTATGTGTTTCTGGTATTAAAGACTGGGTTAACAAAATTCCTGGTTCTCAGGCAGAGTTTCTGGAAGTATTGTGTGGGTAGATGGTATTTTTATTTTTCATGTTTGATATTAACAAAACCTGATAAACAATACACTTCTAAAATGATGCTAAACTACATGTTTCAGTACTATTTGAAAAGAAGCTATACATACATTCTGTTTTAATATTTGCAGCAGGACCAGATCATTCTAGATATTGCACATTAGCCAGTTTGATTAAAGGGCACAAGCTATGGACAACATGGCTCGATGTGGCAGCTGCAGATGGCCAATATTTCTTGGAGGTTGCCATTTGATGCACATGTTGAAATGACCTGTAATGCTCACTATTATGGCCTGGTATTGGATCTGGCAGGTGCACAGGGTATCAAATAGTTCATTAGATAGTCGAGGTTCTTTACAGATTTTTAAGAGGCAAATGTTCCTACCAAAATTTTTGATGGAAAAGCTATAATGACATTCCAAGCAGCAGTGTGACAAAAACTGCTTGAAAGTTGTCTCAGAATGAGTTGCAGTTCTGTAGCGTCTACTGGAAGTAGACTGGAATCAATTTGCAAGATCTCTCTCTATGTATCCATTGTGGATCCAGGTGGGGTGCGTGGGGATAGAACTCTTTCCAGAGGGTTTTTTGACTATGGCAGGGTGGCATTCTTACAGCTCCCAACACATTTAAGGTTGTGCTTGAAGAATAAGCAGAACAGGCCATCTTAACAGATACGTGGGTGAGCCGATGGTTAGTGTGCAACAAGAGAATTGGGTGCTTTAAATTAGCTTTGACCAGAACTGATGGCTTTTTTGTTGCATCTTTATTGGAGACAAAGCTTGGCATACTGCATCCTTCAGCTCAATAAACACTTGACCTCTGTAGAACAAGTCTTGTATTGGAGGTTGGTATGTCACAGATGAGTGAGACACTGGGAGTGAAGCTTCTCTTGCAAAATTCATTGTTTGCAATGGCAAACTTGGTTAATATTCCGACCACTTGTTTTTCTGTCAACTGCTGCAACTGCGCAATCTGGATCACCAGTTCTTATCTCATGCTTGTTCTCCATGAAGACCTGACTGTTACCTCATTTGAAAGCAATCTTTTTTCGATATTGCAATAGTGCTGGCACATAATGACAGTCTACTGTATGTGAGTGTTTCTAACTGGTGGGATTGTATCATGAACTTTACAGGCAATCATCCTGTGTATCTGCTTGCTGCATTTACTTTGCTGTTGGCCAATACATAACATACTTTACACTAGGACGGCTACCTCTTCTGGACACTGACTACTTCAGTCTTCTCAGGAAAATGTGAGACATACATTGCAACTGCAAGATGAACAGTGGTATCATGTCTTTTGTCATTTGTTGCGATATCAATCTTCATGTGTTAAGTAATGTACTTCCTAAACTCTTTCCAGAAATGATCACAACAAGATGGACTTCCTGAATTCATTGCTCTAAGATCAACAATCTACTTTGGGTCTTCAGTCTCAAGAGCATACCTGGTACCAGAATTCTCTCTCTCCTGGTTTTTGTCATGAGGAGCAGCATAGATGCCTGTCAACCTTCTGTACACTTCTTGAAGAAAGCTGGTTTCACATTGCAGAGCCTTCCAAATGACCGTAAAGCAGCTCTTGTCATAGCTCTAGTATGGTAGATCAGAAGTTTATAGTGATGACTTCAGAATTGCATTTTATGAGATCAGCTTTAGCTGAAGGGGTTGGAAGTGTCTGATTACAGTAGGACGTCAAACGCTGAGTTTCCTGGAACACTGGCGACTTCGGGCTGCCCTTCTTGTAGAACAAAGAAATAGTGACCAACTGAGGCAGACAGAATAACAGACTTCATGCAACTCTTTTCTGGCTTGGAACTCACATGAGCAATTACTGGCATTTCTTTTGGACTGGAACTGAAGATGTTAGCTGACAGATAATCTTCAATGGAGCCATTGAAGAAACTATGGAAGAGGTTTTCTATTAGACAGTTTCTACAGCACAGATGAAGACCCCAAGGCTTTACGACTAGAGCATCGTGATTGATTCTGTCCGACACAAGCATCTTGTCCAGTGACATCTTAACAATGCAGTAATATTAATTTAAAATGTTAATGAAATTGCTTAGACAGGCTTGGACCCAGCTGCTGGGCCTGAGAACCTGCAATATTTTTACCTCAGACTAGCCTAATTCAATGGGACATGTTTGCATGAGTTTCAATAGTACTGCAATTTTGCATTGCAGCTATCGCTGCCCAGTGTCTGAGGCATAAAGACATTTGCTACCTGAGGCAAGGAAGTGCGAGGGTACAGTAACGCTGTCATAGACCATGGTACGTACATATGTACAACTCGACGACTTGCCACACTTACTGTGCATGTGCTCTTTGTCACAAGAGCCGATGTTGCTAATTATCTAGTATTGAATGATGCTTGAATGATTAGTGTTGCTATGTCAAGCACAACATAGCTGAAGACTAGCTTGTTAGCTAGACATGTCTTGGCATGTGGTGTCTGGTAACGTCCACATGATTTTGTATTTCATGCATCCTTGTACACCTACTACGTTAGTAATCTAGCAGCCGAGGGTTTAACACCATAGTGCTTCTTTATTTATGCAGTATTGCTTTTATCAGAATTTGATTTCCTGGGCATTGTCAGGCATGAATTCTCAGGTAGAACAGTGATGCTGTAGCTAGAGCCTTTAATAGCATTATGGTGTACTAGTAACTGCAGTTTTATTAGAACTGACAGCCATTGGCTTTATCAATGTTGCTGGTTCAATTTAACAATGGAGCTCAAATATGGCCTCAAGTGGCACTTAGGGGCATACGACTGTTGATATATATATATATATATATATATATATATATATATATATATATATATATATATGTACCATTATTGATTGTCATAGGAGTTCAGAGGATTTCTGCTGCTTCAAGGTTGACATGGCTAATGCATTTAATGAATGCAGCAGGACTACGTTTTTGAAACAACTTGTGAAAGAGTTTCCAGAGCTGATGGCATGGGTGCAGTGGTCATACCACACAAAAGGAGAACTGAGGTTTAGCAACCACTGCATTGTTGCATCAGCAGGAGTACAGCAAGGAGACCCTCTAGGCCCTTTACTTTTTTCGCTGGTTATTATGGAACTTGTGGTTGATGTTGGCACTATTCCAGGAATAGAACTTTCTCTCTGGTACTTAGATGATGGCACTTTTGTTGGAACCCGGCAGGCTGTCAAAATGCTATTAGATGCTCTACTACAACAAGGCCCTTTATATGGCCTACTGGTCAATATTGATAAATGTGAAGTTTTCTGACCCTCTGGCGATCAGACCTTTCCGAATTTCCATCTGAAATCAGACGAGGAGTCTATCAGTCAGAGGGAGGCGCTACTCTACTTGGGTCACCAGTATATGGTAAAGATGATTTCATTGATTCAACCCTTGCTGAGGTTGTCGATAAAGTTCTGAATTCTCAAAGCCATCTTCAAGATCTGGACAATCCACAAGTGGAACTACACCTCTTGAGAAGTTGTCTGGGTTCTTGTAAACTGAACAGTCTCCTACGAACCGTACCTCCAAGTCTTGGCAGTGACCAGTTTGTACGCTTTGACAAAGGACTCTGGAGATCTTTGGGTGTTATAACCCACTCGTCTATCTCTGATTCTGCATGGCATCAGGCTACACTTCTGCTGCAAGTTGGTGGTCTTGGGTTAAAAGAAGCTGTACCAACCTCTTCTGCAGCCTTTCTTGGAAGCTGTAACTTTTCTCGGAACCTTGTCAGCTTCTTCCTGGACAAGAATGCTTTCAATACAACTGACTTAGATGACATCACCAACAGTCCTTATGTCTGCATTCCAGGTGAGAACCACGCTAGGAACATATTGCCCAAGTATCTTGGAAGTGACACGATCCCATCCAATCTCACAAATGCTTTGCAACGTCAAATCCAATCAAGAATTGATTCTCATCTGTTGTCAAATCTGAAAGAGGGTTCCAGTCTTTGGGATCAAGCGCGTATTAATACCATCTCTACACCTCATGCAGGAGCGTGGTTAAAGGCAATCCCTAACCCAAAGCTCGGCCTGGCCATGCTCCGACATGCATATATTTTAGCATGTAGATACTGGCTTGGAATCTCTATCTTTCCGGACAGTCAACAAGCAGCAAGATGTCCATGCGGACATGTCATGGATTGTTTTGGTGACCATGTCCTTGGCTGTGGGCATGGACCTCTTCACATAAAACGCCATAATGCAATCAGCGAGGTTATCTGGCATGCACTGCTTGTTGATAACAGAGATTCCAAACGGGAGCAAAAGTGCGGAGGGGAAAGCAATAATCGACCTGGTGATGTGTTTCACCCAGATTTCCTGGAGGGCCGTCTT
>CAXXBX010000219.1:0-3755 GCA_964274945.1 Dehalococcoidia bacterium
GGCGTGGCATTTGTCAAGCTATTGTTGACTCTACCAGTAGGGTCAGTATCTTGCGAGAGGTCGTTTTCGAAGATGAGAAGGCTTAAACATTGGTCAAGAACCACTATGGGAGAGAATAGGCTAAATGGGTTAGCTCTCATGTTTGTCCACAAGGATATGAAAATTAGCAGAGAAAATGTTCTGCAAAGATTTGATTCCACGAGACATAGAAGGATTGGACAGCTTCATCTGCCAACTGCTAACTAATCCAAGTGTAGTTTACTGTTTTTACCCTGTCAAATCAATTAAGCATATCAATATGACAGCAATAGCCTTAGGTAGTGCATATCAATAAGGAATTAATATTAATAAAAAAATTAATATTAATATCAATTTGCCTCGGTAAGAAAAAAATCCTGGCTACGCCACTTTATCGCGTATACCGACTCAGTGGACCGGTTATACCAGAATCTATTCTGCTACAGTGAACGACACGTACTCTACTGCACAAGTGCACTCAACGCTAGTTATCGCTAGACTAATATCACACGTACACAAACCGCAGTCACACCTAAAGCGCATGCTCGCTATACCACAGTACGAAAAGTTGTAGTTGTCACAAGACGTCACTTGCAAAACCAGGTTGGGGCGCCGATTCTTCTACCTCTATACATCTAGACGTCATGGATCGACGAGTGTTCCGAATATCTATACTCTTATTCTATTTGCCGTTATGGACAGTCTTAGTGGCTGGATTCTATATCATCACCCTAACGTTTCCACCAACTCGCATGTCTGCTGGTAGTTCTCTTCCAGAGATACAATCGATACTCCGTTTACCCGAAACTACAGCAGCGACTTCTTCGTGGAACATTGTGTCGCAAAGCATCACTGTAGGCAGACCGTTCTATGTATTGCTAACAGCTCGTGACGCAACAGGCAGCAAGAAGTCGACAGGAGGAGATATGTTTAATGCAGTATTGAGAGGTAAGGTAGGAAGTGTTCCTGCTTCTGTTGCTGGTGAAGTCACAGATTTTTCCAATGGCTCATATCTCATCACGTTTGTTCCACCTTGGAGTGGAAAAGCGAGTATAGACGTTGAGTTGTGGCTGAGCAGTTATCTTGTGGATGTGGTGAAAGCTACTATTGACGCTAATTACATTTTCTCCTGCACTTTTGGAAACAATTACGGCATTCACATAGACTATGTAGGTCCACAAATGCGAGATAGTCTACTGGAGATACAAACTATTGCCCGCGAAACAGAGAGCAGTGCAGTAAGAGTGTGTCACATGAATGGCAAACCTGATCAACTCCCTCGATTCAACTCATCATGTGATATGAAATTTCGATATAGATATGACTGGTATGGAGTTTGTGAAGGTCCACGTGCACCAAATTCTGCAACCTGTGACTCTATTCAATGGTGCGTTTATCACGATACGATGAAATCCAACAATGCGGCAGAATCTGCCAGTGCACGTCTACACACAGGTGCAGTGACTTCAAAGGTAAAATCTGTCTGGATATCAATTGGTGATAAACCAATAACAACAGAATTCAGCAAAGAAACTTGCAAGCAACAGCCTTTTGTTAAACCAACAGGTTATTGGCTTGGCAATCAATGGATCAATAGAGACTGTTCTTTCCAATGTGATACTAAAGAGAAGTGGTGGAAATGTCTCACAAACAGAGAACTATACTTAATAGGAGACTCAACAGTTAGACAACTGCACATAGTCATTCTTTCATCAATTGGCCTGATGCAACCACAGTTGAGTTTGTACATTCCGGAAAATTTGTTGAACACGTATGTAAAGAAATACAATGCAACAATCAGATATCGACTACATGGTCTTCCATTGCAAACTACACTTGGCATGAACTTCACCGGCGCTACATTTGTAGCAGATACAATCGATGCTATTCCAGGACATGGAAATGAGATAATCCTAATAAGCACAATACAGCATTTCCTACTCTTACCACCAGACATATTTCGTCAACGCATGGAGCACATGGTGACCGCAGTTCGTCATCTAAGGCAGAGAAAGATGGGAAAGACAGTTCCAGTTATATTTAGCACAGGAAATCCACGACGGTTTGACTCATTTCGTTTGAATTCTTATCGCATCAAGTGGTACAATCAGATTGTTGCAGAGACATTTGCAGCAGCCAATGTGGGTATTATTGTGTATGATGTATTTGACATGATGGCTTCAAGTGCAGATCCTCAAATGCCACATCAGCCACAAGAGCGAATGGCTGTCAAGTTATCCCATATACTTAGTTTAGCCTGTCAGTAATTTTAAACTTGCGGACTGAGGATCAAATGTTATTTTTAAATCGAAAAAATTAACATTTTAAAATATCCTTTTAATTTAAGTTTTATTAGTTTTAGTTTGGAAATCGTATGCACAGTATACTAGAAATTGTGGTCAACGAAGAAACTACAATGGTCAGGCCTGATCGTCAGATTTGTTGCAACAGCAATTAATATGCTCGTCTGCAGGTTGTACTCAACGAGGAAACGTACAGTACGCCACTTGATGCTGCCTAGAGCTGTCACCCATCCCGTCATCTGCTGACTGACGGCCATTTCTAGCATAGATTCTATTGAACTTGAAGCCTCTCCGCTTGCTAGTATTAATTAAAAACAGTAATGTAGTACTGTAATTCTACTTGCCCGTCATCTATATTTAATAGCATCCAACAGCAACTTGGCTGTGCGTTGTCGTAGTGCAATTTGAGGGTCTGACTTGGATATCTCTTCCATGTGTCTCAACAACACTCTCCACTCAGTTCCAGTCAAACAGCAGCCACAATACTCAGGGTTCCCTAGCAATCAATAGATGAATCAACAACACAGTCACCTGCCTAACAAATTCAATTGCAATTACTCATCAAACGAGCTAGAAAAGTTTCCAGGACTCCAATAGCGGCCCCACGAACGGCACTGTATTTCAAGTTATCTATAAACTCACAGTAAACAACTTAGCAACAGAAACTTAATTAGTAGAGAGGATTGCTCTACTATAGTAATGCACCTAGGCAGGTTGTTATAAGAGGTATCAGCTCCAATGATATTTCTTGGCAACGTTCACTGGTAGCTACCGTTTCAAGACACAATCTTCAACAAGAAACATTCTCCTCTAATTAATTAATACTACAATTGTACATCTATACTTGCATGTTAGTTAATTAGAGCCCCTTCTACTGTAGTTATATTTACCTTTCAAGGAAAGCGCGAAGGCAGTCCAGCACTGCCACCTTTATTTTCCATGTGCTTTTGGCTAGTAACTTCATCAACATGGTGAACAACTGCCGCTCGTATTCCACTAATATAGTCATGGCATTAAATCAATAGACTGATTCCTGTTGCTACCACACAGATATCACCTTGTGTTTTGTCGTCCTGTGGCCAAACCCTTGCGATGCACTTTAGCAAAGACTCTTGTAGTTTCAATGTCATTTCACGAGTAGAAGCTCTTTCTTCTGGTTTTTCATCAATCTCAACGTCTTCTATTCTATCCTGCAAGACAAGGTATTGTAATTATAGAACAAATTTCTCTTCCGATAAAAATTACCTCGCAGTAGTGTGTGCACTTTTAGCACATTAATATCAATGAATATTGTTATACAACTACTACAGACGTGTTTCGTTCCAGTGGCAGAAATCGAAATAGGGGTAATATCGTTATAAAAATATCATTATAGAGGTAAAGTTTTTTAATGTACGGTATCGGGAAATTTTGGTTTCAGCAGCTTCTATCGTA
>CAXXBX010000220.1:0-9418 GCA_964274945.1 Dehalococcoidia bacterium
GCAGTAGCAGCCATTTCGGCCGATGAAAAACAGCTCAATTTTCCATCAATGATTGGTGGATTTTTGAGGAAGAGGATTGCCCGTGCACACCAGGGAAGGCCACTCTTTAAACCTTCAAATTTCAACTTCTGTTGGTCGTCTCGACTGTCGGTCCAACAGTGGGTACTCATTTTCTCATCTGAGTGAGTGTATGGACAGCAAAACCGGACCTTCCCTTTAATCTCTTCATATGCACAACTCTTCTTCATGCTGTCTCAATCAACTTACATGAGTTTGGTCGTGACAAAGAGAAGAGGAGTCACCAACTTGACTACGAGCAGCGATCACAGACTAAAACAGTATGTATACATGTATTTCTGTATGTATGTATGTATGTATGTATGTATGTATGTATGTATGTATGTATGTATGTCTCAGAGAAAAGCTGCATTCTACTGAGCGCGTCCACGGGTGGTGGATAGTGGAACAACCTTCAGATACAGGGGCCAGCATTGTTGTAAACAAGAAACCATTCTAATGAATGAATTTTCTGACAAATAGGCAGTCGTGGACCTGCAGCGGCAGTACCACCAGGGTGTGGTGGAACAGTAGGTGGCGCTACTGCTCCCAAAGAAAACCCCCAAAGCTCGTTGACAGTACTGTGACATGGCAAGTACAGGCGGCCATCAAATAAGCCAGCACTAACTTGTGGTTATACACCTCGGCGCTGACCCATGTATCACAGTCTATGGCCTTGGATTATGCTCTGTTGTGATGCAGTGACAAAAAGACTGTGTAGTGAGGTTACAGCAGTATAGTACTGTGGTGTACTTTATGGCAGGAAGAAAGGCCCATCAATCCTTCTCTAGCAAATCACCGCATCCTAGTTGCTTGTATGCTTGTTGCAGCTCCTGCCCCAGTATGTACTTGGTAATCTAAGACGAGAGAGAGAGGGTTTGATATTGCACAAGTCTTACTCACTATAAACCATCCTATGCTTTTGTCCATGTCTCACATGTGGTGTGTGTGTGTGTGTGTGTGTGTGTGTGTGTGTGTGTGTGTGTGTGTGTGTGTGTGTGTGTGTGTGTGTGTGTGTGTCTGTGTGTGTGTGTGTGTCTGTGTGTCTGTGTGTGTGTGTGTGTGTGTGTGTGTGTGTGTGTGTGTGTGTGTGTGTGTGTGTGTGTGTGTGTGTGTGTGTGTGTGTGTGTGTGTGTGTGTGTGTGTGTGTGTGTGTGTGTGTGTGTGTGTGTGTGTGTGTGTGTGTGTAACAAACTATCAGTGTATAGAGAAACTGCTTTGTCAATTCTCCTCTACGGTTGTGAGACTTTGACTCCGCATATCATCTGAAGAAACTTGACAGCTTTCATATGCACTGGAAGTGGCACACAATATTACATCACAAAAATGTTAGCTCCGCTGGACAGGACATGTTATACATATGCCTGATGACAAAATAACAAAACAGTTACTATTCGGAGAACTTGGACATGGGTTTTCCATATCTCTGCTTCAAAGACTCACTAAAGAGCAGTCTTAAACCTTGTTCCATCAATCCGAACACATTCAAACATTCTGCTACTGATAGAGCCAAATGGCGTAAACTTTGTCACCAGTGTTTGAATAAGTTTGAATGATCTCGTATTTCACATATCAAAGTCAAGAAACTGGCGAGGAAGTGCACTGATATACCAGTCCTAAAAATCCACTGCATACAAACCTTACTTGCTCTCAATGTGGAAAGGTATGCCTGTCGAGGACTGGTCTGGTATCCCATCAACGTAGCCGAAGACACTACGAGGATCGTCACTGATTGCAGTGGACATATCATTATGTATGTATGTATGATATCCTGTATGTTGATGGCGGAGGATATGTGTCATCTGCCAGGTTTCATTTCTCGTCATTGCAGTTCATCATGGCAGCTGTTGACTCGTTTCTGTGCTTGAGATTGGCCCTAACAAGGAATTATTGCCATAGTCTCATTTCTCGTTCTGTTAGGAAGTAGATTTCTTGATCGTTTTTACGCTGGTATTCAAAGTGGCTTGTGCTGTGAAGGCACAAGTGAGATGGCCAGTGCTGTAATTGTTCTGGAAGCTTCTGTAGCCTCAACCATCAAAACTGTGATGTTGGGTCAAGTGCTTCCCATGAGCTGGTCTACCGTTTGAACTCTCACAGAGTTTTTCAGCACCTGGATTCTTCTCCTGCATGCCTAGTTTGCATCAGCGATCCAGTTGGCCAAGTTGGAGAGGTTTGATTGTACTCTGGAAGGTTTGCCACATTCTGTGTTGGTCGCCATCTTGTGAATGCTGGTCATGTGGTGTAGCTGATATGGGGAGAAATCATTTGTTTGACTGTTGAAACTTATTGCAGTATGTTGCAGCCATTGAATTGCTGTTTTGACTGTCAAAGTTAAGTGTAGTGGTTGGTAGCCTCTAGATCTTTGACTACATCTTGTATACTGTGCCATAGCTACTGCAGTTGCTATGTTCGCAGGGTTTGCAGTCATGCCCCAGGTTTGGGAAGAATAAAACATGCATGTATGTATGTATGTATGTATGTATGTATGTATGTATGTATGTTGTGAATGACTGTACTGTCTGTGCACTCTTTGATGATATTCAAACTATCATGAATCACTTCAGTAAATCGTGCAATCAGTTGAACTTCACTTACTTCGGCAGTCCTTTATCTGCTGACAGCACCATTGCTTCTGAGGTCCCTTCTAGACTTGCAAAGGCCAGCTCAGCGTTTGGCAAAGTTTCAAAGAAATTATGGAAAAGGCATGATATTTCAAAGAAAGGCTCGAGACTAAAATGGATGTGTACAAGGCAGTTGTCCTACCGACTTTATTGTATGCCAGTAAAACATAGTGCGTTCTACGTCGTAATATTAAAAAAATTAACAGTTTTTAAATGAGATGTCTTCGTCAGATCTGCCATATCAAATGTGAGGATACAATTCCGACACGAAGTCCTGTCCCGTGCCGGTGTCTGTGGACCGGAGTTCTACCTCCTTCATGTGATTAGGATGCCAGATTTAAGAATCTCTAACAGCTTTTTGTATGGACAACTTCAAGGAAATAGATATCAAGACGATCCAAAATAGAGGTTCAAAGACTCTCTTAAAGGCAGTTTAAAAGATGCTCTATTGACTCTCACAAGTTTGAGAAACTTAACACAGATTGAGTCACATGGAGTCGTTGCTGTGATGTGTCACCGGAAATGTTTGAAGATGAAAAATTAGTGCTGCGCAAGTCAAGAGAAAACACTGTAAAGACAATATATAGCATTGATCTCACTACACCACTAGTTCTCTTGTTTTTTCATCATGTCAGCTACAATGTCGAGATAAGACAGAACTTTTATCTCATATGAGGCACAAAGGACACTGTTAGATAGTCTTCACTGTAGTGGTGGACATGCCATCATCATCATCATCTTGCCATCACGTATATGTATGTATGTATGTATGTATGTATGTATGTATGGTCAGAATTCTGAAGCAATCAAACAGTTGCCTTCTGAATGGTTTCATCTAAATTTGTCAACATACACAGTTACTTAGGAAATCTCCCAAGCTTTCTTGTGCAAAGAGAGCAAGGCAACAGCAGTTTAGCTGTTATATGGACTTACAGAAATTTGTGTCATCAGTATTTCGTGATAAGGGCACTTCTTCAAGCTCAGTCAAATCCCTGCCTATTGCTCATGACACAGAATTGTATTTCACTGAAACCTACTCGTCAGAACCTATTGAATTTTGCGATCTACCTTTTTACCTGCAGTTGTAAGTCCCGTGTCAGCATTTGATGACAGTGATATTTCTATCCATGATGTTCAATGCTCTGTCAAGAAGTCCAGGTTGTCTTTTACACAATTTCCTTCCTCTTGACCAGATTCCCTATGCTGTTTTCAAGAAAGTGTCCATCATTACATGCTGCCTTGCTGTCTCTATTTCAAGCCTGTTGGAAAACTTGCCTGGTCCCCAAAGTTTGGAAGATTGGTATCATCAAACTATTATCCAAACCTAACACTGCTGAAAATGCCAAACATCCAGCAAACTACATGCCTATCGCTTTGACATCCTGCATAGCCAGGTTGTATACGTTCATTATAGAGAAGAGACTGGAACTGTTCTTGATTGGAAATGGTTACCTCAATTGCGATCTCCAGAAAGATTTTGTTCCAGGTATTCCTGGATGCCATGAGCACCAGTTCAAGGTGTGGGAAGCTCTCCAAGAAGCTAAATCAAATCAGCGCTCTCTTTGCGCTGTCTGATTGGACCTAAAGAATGCTTATGGTACCGTTTACCACTAACTAATCCAATATGCTACGTCCCAGTACCATGTATCAGAAAGATGTTGGAGGATTGTGGGTTGCCTTTACTCACTCTAGCTGTTCAAGTACGGACTCCTGACCGGCAAACGCAACTGATCCCCTTTCAAAGAGGGGTATTCCAAGGTGATCACTGTCCGTTTCTATCCTCAACATGGTGATCAATATGTAAGTTGACCTTCTTTCCTCACCACGTCATCTATCGTTTGCCTATCAGTATTCTTACAACAATAACCGCCTCTTCCTGACTCAGTTCGCTGATGACACTTATTTGCAGTGTCAAATCATGCCAAATCCTCTGTGAGATATCCGATCAATTCTTCTATTGGGCCACAATGCACAATGTGCAGAAATGCCATGCTTGCTATATCAAGTCACCAGGCGGTCAAAAAGTATGATCCAGAATTACAGATTCAGTCAGAAACTATTCCATTCATCGGAAACACCATTTCAAATTCCCATGGTCTGCCTTTTGACATGTCTTTGTCATTGTCAGGTGTGCAGAACAAATTGGCCAAGCATGTTGAGTTTCTGCGTGGCAGGCTTGATGCCTTATTTATTCTACGAACACAAAAAGTCAAATTTACAGTTGGCATATATGTTCAAGTATATCTTGGCTGCTGACTCTTGTTGCTCTACTGTTCAATGGGGTGAATGTAACAGTGAACCCCCTTTTACAAAGTATTTGAAGCCAAAAAAGGTAACACAACAATCCTTACCTGCATTCTCAAACGTTTGGTTTGGGCTTACTAAAAATGTTTACATCATTTCAGTCAATTGAAGCTTGCAAACTACGTCGGTTTTGCAATCTGATGATGTGACTGTGCAACAACTGGCTCTAAACAAAGTACATATATATATATATATATATATATATATATATATATATATATATATATATATATATATCATCAACTTCAACTTTGCAATAGAAAGTTTGTTCCTGCACATCTTGCACAGGCGATGATCAACAAAGAAATCAGAGCAGTCGTCCAACGTCATTGTCAGAAAAAAGATGAGCAAACCCTGTTGTAACATGTGTTGCAAGGATCTACGGTGAGGTCTGCAGATGATGACGACAACATTGGTATTCAACTGTAAATACACTGCCGGATACAGTGTATAAACAATCAATCAATAGTGGACATTATTCCTCACAGATCCAATTTGGTATGTTGGAATAGGATGCTGTCTATTTTGTGTTCACTGTGTTCAACAAAACAAACACACACTGTCACCCATTCTCAATGACTGCCCCATATCACTGAAGCAGGGCAGGAACACGTGGAGACAAAATCAAATCCTGTCAGTTCTAAAGGAGGGTTTCAAAAATTGCTTGCTAATTGATTTCACTTGAGTATGGCCTTCCAGGCTCAAATTATACCTACCTTCTACAGTCTGTTTACGCCACTCTCAGGCCAGACATAGTGATTTACAATTCAGAAAGAGCAAATCTGGTCGAGTTGACGGTCCCATTTGATGAAAGAACGGCTGATGCCAAACAAAGAAAACTAGACATGTGTGATGATCTAATTGGAGGATTAGCAGCCCGTGGTTTCAAAGCTACTCTCCACACCATCAAAGTATGTGCACACGGAAGTACGTACATGTCATTCTTTTCATGGTTGAAAGACATCACCTCTCTTGGCCACAAAGACATCATGAAGATAAGGAAGGAGGTCTGTAGGAGAGCCATCTGTTGCTCCTATATTCTGTGGTGTGCAAGAGACATAGCTGAATGGGATTGTCAGAGTAATGGATTTAATAGTTGAAAGTGTTGAGCATTTTATGACTATTGCAATGTATTCAATACTTATAAATTGAGCGACATTGCAGTGTTTGAAATTGCTCCATTGTTTTAGAGGCAATGTTGGCATCACTTGTAATAGCTCCTCTTTAAGCAATAAAGTCCACACAATTCTCCATATTCCATGATGTGTGCGTCCTTTGTTTAGTTAAGTTCTTGATACAGAACTTTAACATGCGTGTCAAGATGGTTGGGGGTTAGGTTAAGTTACACATGTTTGCCAAAGTACTTCTTTGTGGCAAGAAGCCAGACTAGAAGCACGACCCTGTATGAGTAGTTCCACTTCTCCTTGCTCTAGTAATATTAGTCGTTCTGTGAAGATGGCCATGGAAGGTTGATATGGTGACGCAATGAATGCTTTACGTTCTCAGGGATGTGCTGCCATTGATGACCCTGTTGCTTTGTTGAACTGACACTTCGTCATCCTGAAGATGATTTGCCAGAATGGTCTACTGAAATTCCTCCAGCTTTGAGTGTTAAGGCTCACACAGCCTGTTTTAGATGCATTGAAAGCTTTCCCCGGGGGCAACAGTCCTGGTTTGTCACAACTACAAGCCCAGCACATTTTGGATGCTGTGAAGGCTCTTGCGTTCCTGAGGCTCAATTCTGTCTAGACAATCTTACTCGCTTGGTAAATTCTTTGCTAGCTTGAAAGTTGATCGAGACTTGCCCCTTGGTTGTCAGGAGCTCCACTAACAGCTCTACTTAAGAAAGCTGGTGGAATCCGTCCTATTGCTGTTGGTAATGTTATTCGCCGTTTGGTTAGTAGAGTGTGCTGCAGAGCAATGAAATCTCGTCTTCCTTATGGTCAAGTCGGTGTGGGTGTTAATGGAGGTACAGAAGTGGCAGTTCATACTCTGAGGTCCTTCACTGCCTCTAAAGCAGACAGGGAAGATCCATGTTGTGACAAAATTGACTTTCTCAATGCCTACAATGAATGTCATAGAGACCTTCTTGTCTCGGTTGAAGGAAGTGCTACCTGACCGTTTTACTTGGGTACAATGGTCGTACCATGCTGTGGTGAACTTTGCTTTGGCAAAGGTCACATCTTGTCTACTGCAGGAGTTCAACAGGGTGACCCAATGGGTCATTTGTTGTTCTCATTAGCGGTATTGCAGTTTCTCAACTCAGTTGGCTCTAATCATGGTTTAAATCTACAACTCTGGTACCTTGATGATGGTTCGTTTGTTGGACCTCAACCATTGGTTGGAAAGTTTATGCAGTCAATTGTTTCAACTGGTCCTAACTTTGGTTTGCATCTCAATTTGGAAAAGCGTGAGATCTTCTGCCCCAGTGGCAATCAATCCTTCCCTGAATTACTTGGTGAAATCAGGCATCTATCTGAAAGAATTCACCTACTTGGCTCTCCAGTGTACAGCTCTGATCAGATTTTCAAGTCTGCTGTTGCTTCAAAGTCAACAAAGTGCTGGATTCTCAGTCTCAGCTTATTGATGTGCACGGTTGTTTTTTTGGATTAGCCGACACTGAATTTTCATTGCTTGATAAGGCTCTGAGGCACTCTTTTGGAACTAATTACTCAGCTTTCAATTCAAGATTCATCTTGGTTACAAGCTACTTTGCCTATTCGTTGTGCTGGACTTGGTCTCTGAGAAGCTCTTTCCTCCTCTGCTGCAGCCTGTGTTGTAATCAATCCTTGCTCTGTCAAGCCAATCTATGAATTGATTCTCCTGTTAAATGTCAGACACAGCCATTGTTTACTGTGTTCGGTAAAGCCTGAAGCACACACTCGTCTATGCAACCAGTTACCTGATGGTGTTGGTTCTCCCAGCATGTCCGCTTCACAACATGATCTACAACACGAGATCAACCTTGATTTGCTGTCATCCCTTACACAGAAACCCAGACTTAGGGAAAGCACGGCTTAACACCATTGCTACGAATCATACTGGTGCTTGGTTGTGGGCAATACTGAATCCTCACCTAAGCCTTGTGATGTAACCGCAAGAATTTTGTATTAGCTGTAAGGCTATGGCTTGGAAGTCCTCTCTTGTCTTTTCTCCTCAGTCCATGAAGTGTGTTTGCGGCTAAATTCTACATCCTTTGGGGATAATCTCCCAAGTTGTGGTTATGGTCCACTTTGGACAAGACGGCATAACTCACTCTGTGACGTCATCTTTCATGCTCTTTTGACTGAAAACAAGTATGTGAAAAGAGAGCAACAATGCTCCAGTCGTCCTGGTGATATTTTTCACTCTGACTCTTCGGAGGACTGAACTGCATACTTTGACATTATGGTGAGCAATAGTTTACAGCCTCTGCAGCAGAACATGCTGAAGCCAGGAAAGATGATCTTCATGAGGCCAGAGTAATGGCAGTGGGAGGAGAGTTTTACTCGCTTGTTGTTGAGACTTACGGCTTTTGGACTCCTGCAAGTTTGCAAACATTAAAGTTAACCTTCTCAAGAGTGTCTGCTGTAACAATTTACTCATTTTCACAGATGCAGAAGAACCTGACGCAACAACTCTCAATAAAACTGTGGATGTATAATGCTAGAATGATTTATCACAGGTTACTAGTAGATACTGTAGAGGTTTTTCGTTGGATCTACCTTCAGATAGCAATAATATGGTTCAATAATTAGAGGGTTAGAAGGGGTGCTCGGAAAGAACAGCGTTGTGGAAACAACAACCGACTTGGTGACGTCTTTCACCCGAATTTTTCAATGGACATCCAGACTATTTCGATGTAACAGTTCGAAATTCATTTTCAATCGAAATATATTCAACAGTCAGCAATCATCAGAGGAAGAGCTGTGGCACAAATAGAAGAACAAAAAGATCTACGTTATAGTGAGAACGTAGATTCTGCTGGCGGCACATTCTTTCCGTTGGTAGTAGAAAGCTATGGGCCTTTGGTCAGATGACAGCTTAAAATCATTGAAACTTAATGCAAGCAAGACTACCTCAAGATCCACTATATATATATATATATATATATATATATATATATATATATATATATATATATATATATATATTTAGTGTAGCTTTCACAAACCTAACGCAACAGTTATCTGTTCGGTTATGGCAGCATAATGCTAGCATGATTTGCAATTACTTAGAAGGTGATGTCAACTTTCAAGGCTGGAATATCCCGGTCCAGAATGTTTATAATAAAATTAACATTTATGATGGTATGCTCACAGTAATCAGTGACAACTCTCTCAATGTCTTTGGTTACGTTAATGGGATACCAGACCAGCCCTCAACAGGCAAACCTAGCCTCGAACCCCCAGACCACAGCGCGCGCAAAGTGCACAACTCTAGTCTGGACCAGAACG
>CAXXBX010000221.1:0-31381 GCA_964274945.1 Dehalococcoidia bacterium
GACGTTGAGTGACTTCGGAAGACCTACAACTAAATGCCATGTGATCATCGAGTATGTGTTTGCTCAGTGCTGCATTTATCCGTAGGAATGGCCTACGGAATCCGTAGGCAAGTATGAAGGCCATTTTACCGTAGCCTACGGTAAAATCCGTAGGAGTGGCAGCCCAGTATACGGATGACCTGTCTAGCATACAGGAGTTGTACTGCACAGACTTTGACAGCAATATCCTCCAGACGCAGCTATTGATACTGTATTCTCACTTTAGAGAAACGGCAGTCACACCAGCCCTGATGGATGTTGTGGACTATGTTAAGTCACTAGGGAAACCCGGCCAACTGCTGTTGTCTGAGGTGGTCAAACTTATACGCTTGATCCTTGTTGCTCCTGCAACAAATGCAACTAGTGAAAGAACGTTCTCAGCTCTCTGCATTGTTAAAACATACCTTCGGTGCACTATGACACAGGCAAGGTTAAATCACCTTTTAATGTTGCATGTGCACAAAGAAGCATGTGATAGTCTTGATCTAGAACTATGCATAGATGATTTCTGTAGGGAATCAGAACACAGAAGAAACATTTTTGGCTCAATGTAGATTTACGTACAGAAATAGCCTTGTAAGGTTTGACACATGTTGTTCTAGTAGTTACTAAGTGTTAATCTTGCGTTCTCTGTATGGTATTCAAGCTTTTAGAGAAATGTTTAGCGTGCGTTAACCGTGATATGATCACGCCCACCTAGCGCGCGTTAGGCCGGAGCACTTTAAATTTGCTTCCGACGCCTCTGATGTGTGTCTAATTACATGTACAAACAGCTTGCAAGAGCGTTTTAAAGTTAATTAGTAGCGTTTTATGGAGAGAATGGTGAGCAGCGAGAATTTAGTTTTATGTGTACAGTCCGTTGGAAGTTTAGTACATACTTACTCATATTGATGGCACACGTGCCTACTGCAGTGTAAAAGTGCAAATCTGTAGTAGTCATGCAAACCTTAGTGAATGTGAGTGAGCACGTGGACACAGTGTCAATGCCATGTCTATGTATGGCTGATATGACTTTGTACCTTGTAGATCCCCATCAAATATACGATGTACTGCTCTTTTCTCATCTTGATGACAAAGAATTTACATCGGCTCTGTATGAGAGCATGAGGAAGATTGATTCTAGCATTCAAATCTTTTATGGAGAAAAGACTATTTTATGGGGTGAAACTGAAAGACTGGCAGACGAAGCTATCTGGAAGTGCAAAAAGGCTGTTGTGATTATCTCTAATTCCATTGTGAAATCCACCAAACAGAACCGGGAACAAGCTATCATTCAAGCCTTGTTGGATAGACAGTGGGTGGCACAAAACAATTTGATTTTGCCACTCCTGCTGGGTGTCAACACTGAAAAATTTAGAAGGCACTACCCTACTCTTGCCACAATCAGGGCACTTGAAACACCTCTGGTGTCAGATCCAAGGGATGTAGCTCAACGACTATTAAAGCTTTTGGGTATTGTTTCTATAAGATAATCTGGTTTGTGGCTAAATTAGTTAATGTTGCTGTTGCAGGGAACACAGAGATGACTGAGATGGGCACTTGGGTTGTTCAGTCCAGCATACATTCGTGTCCTCTTCCGGCTGTCGCTGTATGCCATGGACGAGACAAAGAACTTGAGAGTGTTGTAAGAGAAATTACAAGACCACAAGTTCATGTTTGTTGTGTTTACGGATTACCAGGTGTAGGGAAGACAATGCTCGTAAAGGCAGCTGCACATCAGTTGAATGATTACCATGAAAAAAGTGGACAAGCAGACTGGAGAGCAACTTATGTTAGCTTAGGTGACCAAGAGTCCCAAGATCAGTGTCTTCGTGCTATCCTGGAAGGTCTGGGACAAGATCTGGTTGAAGGACAAGAGTTCACACACTTGCAGCAATTAATGAAAGACAACGATATTAGGAACCACATTCTTGTCCTGGATGCATGTGACAAGGCCTTCCGGTATCAGAAGGTTCAGTTTCATAGCCTCCTTTCTGAACTTGCCAAATGCTTCAAAGTTATCACAACTTCACTAACTAGATATGAAAGTGATGGACTTGAAGTTTCATATCTGAACCTTAAGCCATTTGATCTTAAAACAGCCCGGTCAGTTTTGTTGCAACTATGCAATATGGGAAACAATCTCAAAACAAACATTGCTGATCAACTAGTAAAGGTTTGTTATTGCATGGCTATTGGCATTCGGATTATTGCAGCAGTGCTGAGATCACAACAGTATACTCCTAAGAGTCTCTTGCTTCATCTGGATGGTGATGATGGAGACAATGCCAGTATTTATGCCAAGTTGGATGAATTCGCTGCAAAGGAAGGTAGTTTATTACCTCAAATCAGTGCATGTTTTGAAGCAGCATACAAATGTTTGCCTCAGCAGCTTCAACAGCAGCTGCCTCCCCTATCACTCTTCCCAGGGTCCTTCTCAGACCAAGCTTGTGCCTTTGTACTACAAATGGAAAACAAGTCTTCTGTACTACAGGAGGTACTTGGGCCATTGCAAGAGTACAGTTTCCTGAGTCCAGGGAAGAACGGTCACCAGTACATTATTCATAACTCTGTTGTGACATTTCTACGAGCAAAGTTTAGGGAACTTCCTTTGGAGTCTCAATTGTATGCAAAAGAGAAATTGTGTATGTATTATATGAAACGCCTCAAACAGGCCTCGGCTCAGTTTTTGGATAACCCCAAACAATCAGTTCTGCTGTTTGATAGGAATCGTAGCAATTATGAACTATTACTGCAAGGTGCAGTTCTTACTAAATTGTACGGTGATTACATGGACTTGGTGATAAATTCAGATGGTCTATTTAGAGTCACTCTGAAAGTTGATCAACGTTGTAGATTATATGAAGAATGTACCAAAGCAGCAAAACAGCAGAATGATCCACCTCGCTTATGTGCTGCTACTCTTTGCTGGGCTGATTCTTTACTAGATGCATCAAACCCTGAGGATGCCAAATCATGTCTCGACAGCATTTCCACTTATGAAGATAAGCTCGAGAACAAGCTACTAACAATATATAGAATCCTTGAAGCATCTGTGATGACTTCACAGGGAGAACCGCAACTAGCAACAAAGCACCTCATGAAAAGCTGTCTCAATCAAGACTCTCCATCCAGTTGCTACCCTCTTCTGAGGGCCAGAGCACTTGTTGCCTTAGGAAATGCTAGTGTTGCTGTAGACCACAAATGTGCAGCCATCAAGCAATATCAGATGGCTAAAGACACGTTTGCCGAAGGTCTTACCAAGGAAAGCCAGCTTTCTGGAGTTCCAACCTCGGTTACCCGTGTTGTACCCATCCACCCAGATATCTGTTCAGTCCTACTCCGGATTGGTCACTGTCAATTTCAGATGCGCAACTATACTGCTAGTGAGAGTACTTTCATTCAAGCACTTATTATGCAAAGTCGTCTCTCTTGTGATCGGCTGTCTCGAGCCATGACTTCATATCATGTTGGCATATCTCAAGCATCAACAGTTCATACAGCTGAACATTTAGATCAAGAAAAACTTCAGGATGCTGTTGAGAATCTTGGTGCAGCTCAAGAGGAAGCCATGCGATTGTCAAAAAGTCACCCTTTGAACCCTCTTGCTGCTCTAGCTCTGGGTAGCTTGTTCTTTCGTAAGGGCTTAGCAATGCCCAAGACAAAGCAGAAAGACACACGAACTGAGTTTAATGACTCTCTCAAGCACTTCAAAATTTGTGCTGAACACTGTGAAAAGTTAGAAGATTGGAGGGAATCAACAACTGCTATTGATGCTATAGCACACCAAGCAATAATCTCTGCTGTATTGAAAATTAAAAGAGAGGAAGTTATCAAACTAAGGGATAAATGCACTGACATAGTAAGACACAGACAGTGTAGTAATGAAGACATTCTGCCTATAGCGGTAAAATACATAATGTCACCCACTTTTCCTGACTGCTGTAAAAGTCTAGGAGTGTTGCGAGTTTCATTCACGCAGTGTAGTTCGAGCTGCTGCTTTTCATTATGCATGACAAAGCGCCAGTCAAGTGTAGAACTACATTCACAACGGAAGAGTCGACGAAGACCACCAAGATCGACATCTGTGCCTATTCCATTTGTATCTAAGTACACATCACAGCAAGCCCCACAGCGCTGTCTGTTGATTGACCTAACGGCACCATCTCCTGGGGGGTCACCAAAAGAGACCTTACTTGAACAAACGAAACCACTTATGCAGTCATCAGCATCTCCTACACTATCAGAAGACAACCATCACTGCTCTACATCACAAGCTTCAGATAAGTCGGGAGCTAGCTGTAGCCCCATCAAGGGCCCAATGTCTAGTTATAGACAATTCACTTGCAGGCAAGATGTAGTGAAAGCAGAGTCTACATTGGCTGTGCCAGAGGAGGACCTCGAAATGGTTTTAGACAGTCCCAGGAAGGATGCTACAGGACACTGCTGCATTCAGTGACTTCAAACTAAGAATAGAATGTTTAGCCGCTAAAGTATGGACTTCGTTTACTCTTGCCAAATAGACATTCAAGGGATTGTCATCTTCAACGGTGAAACGGGTGGACTGCCTATGCAACGCTTGACAAGTTTGGAGGACTTTCCCTTCCTGGCTGTAGGTGGATTGCATCCAACACTACTGTAAATTTGATGACAGCATAGACAATCTTGCTATCTGATTGACAATGACAATGATATGACAATGCAATGGCATTTGTTATTGAAATTAAGTCTTTTTTGTGAAAGCTTTGTAAAGCATTGCCTAGAACAAGGTCTGCTCACCAATTTCATAACTAAAAAAAAATAATAATGGGTGCTCAGTTCATCCCCACCTGTTCGAGCGAGCATGTACTCACTTGTTTGCAAGTACAGTAAGTGAGCAATGTTTCCATAGCAATGTTAGCAGTTGTTAACTTTCGTTACATTTGCTAATTATTAGCTAAGAACAGCATTAACTGTCACAAAGACAGTTAGTACAACAACTCAGACAATATGCAAGTTAAAACGCTGCTTACGCCTAATTCAATACTGTCGCCATAGCAATAATCACAGAGTGACGTCACATAACGTGAAGTATCAATTTTTTACACCCATCAAGGAAGGCAAACAATTATTCAAAATGATCAATTTGTAACAGCTGTCCTCTGAGTGTAGGGGTGGTGAAACCTAAGTGGGCATCGCCATAAAAACATCTCAAGTGATGACGTCACATGACGTAACGTATTATGTCACGTGGTTTTTGACAATCCTGATTGGTCGAAAAAGCGGGTACAAATCGTTTGTACGCTGGTATGCGCTGATACCATATACCCTACCGCCGCTATGATCAACTGCACAACAAAGCTGGGTTCAGTAACACGCAGATGATTTGATATGCCTCTAATCTATACTACTAAAATTGGCGGTGTTTGTGTGTAGATCTAAATATGTATAAGTTTGATAGCCGGCTAGACCAGATCACCCACGAGGCTAAAATTTGGGGTACGGGCGTAACTCGGCATGGGTAAGAACATAGGCAAGGTGGCGTCAGTTTCCAGCTTCAGTCGAGTCCCCTTTTGGGGGTGCATCGTAGAACGACATAGTGCTGGAAACCGAATGCCCCTGATAGACTCAATTTGAAGGAAGTTTCGTTACTTGAACTCAATCTCATAGGGTAGTTCGTTTTCTCATAACTAAGAGTGTAATACTCACTTTCAATATCCATTGTTTGTTCACATGCCATTGTTCCATCACAATGCTATAGCTATCCAGCAGTCCCATCAACTGCGTTATCTGAGCAAGCTGTAGTTGATTTGTTTATCTTAATTAAACATCAAACTACATCCAGAGCAAAAAGATCCGAAAAGAAATATTGTTCAGTGCGTAGGTAGGTTGGAAACATGCTGAGTTTAGTATTCTAAAATATCCCAGGAGGACCCGCCTCCACTCGCAAGCGAATTACTCTGCAACGGCTCATCGGACCTCCATCAAAATCTATACTACTAAAATTGGCATACAGATGGTGAGTCACACTAAACACTTGTTTATACAAGTGGCTGAGAAAGGACAGGCAGTCTTATCATCAAACCGTAAATCACTTGGGCACTTTCTCGCAGGCCACTGTCCGTTAGGACTTTGAAGGTACACTCGAAAGTTATGATCAGTAATCAAAATTGGAACATCCTGCGTGACCCGCGTAGACTGGCGGACAAGCTCCAACACCATATGTGATGATATGTCCAGATGTACCAGTGAACGCACGCTATACATTCCAAAGTTGTTTTACATGGTCGTTTCCGTCGAGTCGCTACTTCCGGTGAGACGACTACTATAACCCTCGCTACGCCTAGAGTTAATTATTAGAGAAGCATTATACAGTGCTAAACCCTCGGCTAGTGTACATGCACACCACATGAATGACGCTAAGACACGTGTACAGTGTATGTAAGGCAGCTGAGGATCAAGAGGCACGAACGCTCATGGATTTGACACCATTGAAAGTTCCCTCACGTGGTCCGTACACCCACCGTATTTACACAGCTACCCGTCTAACCGCAACCATTTTGTCGTAATGAGGTGACCTCAGAGCCGCCAGAGCCAAAACAAAATAGTGTGGGAAAACATACGCGTGCAAATGTAGATTAGGCGTCTCTATTCGCTCTGACTTTGGATACCGCAACAAAATGAATAAAGACGCACTAGCGTACTTACAGGTCAGTCGCTTCGTCCGACAACCAGACGCTTTCATGGACAACGCACATTCCCCTTCGCAAGTTCCCGTCGAGCGCCAAATTTCTGTCGAAGACGACACTATAGTCATACACACCGAACATTTAAGCTGCCAGACTGCAGAAACACCGTGGAACCAGTGGCGGATCTAGGGTAGGGGTTGTGGGGTTGCAACCCCCCTTTTGTTGGCCTCGGAGATAAAGCACAAGGTCTTGAAGCCGCATTGTGCTCATTTTCAGCACTTACTTAAAAGTAACTAAGCGGATTCTTGACGAAGTGAGACATCTGGCAGCGAAACTCCAGACTCGTGACCAGGATATCTTTGTTGCGTAGGGAATGGTTCACTCAGTACGTAAGTGAAAGAATGAAGGCAACAAGGCAGGATATACATGACCTCTTTGACATTTGGTATCGAGACATTCTGCGACTCGCAGACAGGATTAGATCCGTTGAATCTGTTCCCAAAAAACGAACTTACAGCAAAACCGGAGCAATACACCTACTAGCATGGTCGGAGTCCGATTGAGCACTACAAACGATCCGTTGCGATACTCCTCCTAGACTTCCTGCATGCTTCTTCAGATGCGCGAACGATCTAATGGTGAGCAAGATAATGTCCAAGCATTATCGCGTCTAGTTATTACCCTTCTGGTTCGTTCCGACGTTGACCGGGGGTCACCCAATGAACGGAAAGCCGATCTTCCATTCCCGAAGTGAGAAGGCGGCAGTCAGTATGGCAAAGCAAATACCAGGAAATTCAAGAAGCAAGGAAAAGAGAGCAAGAGTGCAAGAAGGCCATACCCAACAATTAATTAACCTTCTCCTGGCCTTGGGAGCCTGTGACTCTCGGTTGTACCCGAATGTTCATCGTCTGCTATTGGTAGCGTGTACACTGCCTATCACAAGTGCAGAAGCAGAGAGGTCATTTTTTTCTACCGAGGAGACAGAAGACGTAAGCAAGGTCTACCATGACAGAGGAGCGTCTTGCACACCTATCAGTTATCGCCATGCATTACAAAGACCGGGTACCAGCAGACAAAGTTTGTACAAAATCATCCAAGGAGATTGTTCATACAGTCTTTGGTTGAAAGAGACATAGTTGCACCGTAGTTTACTTAACATTTATTTAGCAGTAGTCTATGCATGATGCAGTTAGATTCTGTTAGACAGTTTTGATAATTTAGGAAGTTTAGAACATGACACATTGCTAGAGATATGTTGCCATAGTTGTTGCCATTTAGCTAAGCCGTAAGAAGCCTGGGCCATTTGCACCTCTAAATATACAAATGCGTTGACTGAAGTAGGCGTGGTCTATCAAAATTTGCAACCCCTCTTTTCAAAAGTCCTGGATCCGCCCCTGGGAACAAGCACAATGGTACAAGTTAGGTACAGCTACACCTTCGCTCTCTAGCTACACGCCTGGTTGTTGGTGGGAAAACATACACGTGCAAATGTGTCTAAGACTCTAAGCGTTGTTTCTATGTGCGAAACCTGTAAAGCAAAGGAATAAACACCATGTGCAGGACGGACGCCCGATGGCTGAATTTTCGTAGCACATGTACAGCTGCCAAACACTAAAGGTGGAGCCTTATGATGATATCACGTTCGTCTATTGGTTGGAATAGCTTCATTTGCATCTGCGCTAATCGAGTATAAATACAGTTGTACGGTCGCATGTCGGCCCACTAGTATACCCTTAGCCGGATATCCGGGCTTCGGGTAATGATTCGAATATATCAATTCTAAACGATTCACCCAGGGAGTAGGGGGGTGCCCAACGGACCGACGTACACACGTACGCACGTACGGACACTCGGTGTACCCCCTTGACGCATTAGAGAAACTCGCTCGCTTCACTTGCTCGCAAATAATGCTTCATAACACTGCTGGTTTTACACAACCAACCTATTTTAGCTTCATTCGAAAGGACCACTCTTGTGTTAGCTCTACAGCATCCTCACTGGTGAAGAAACAAGGTCATATGCATCTTAGTATGCTTTGAAACAAGGCAGTTTGACTGTGTGACGCTCTATGCTTTCAGTTGTAGTCCACTAGAATTGTCCAGTATATTCCTGTTTATTAGAGATCACATAGTAGGCGGCAACATGTATTTGAGTGCCTTCTCAGTATCACTGATCGAATAAATACTGATTTTACCAGATTTAAAGCAACCCATCAACATGATTCAATGATTGTAGAGTTGCTTGATTCACCAAACTTATCATGTGGCTGTAAGGTACTATTATTAATATACAACTTCTCAATCATACTGTAGCCTTGATCCTAATCACTTTTTGCATGTGTGCGTGCGTGCGCGCGCGCGCGTGTGTGTGTGTGAGGTGGGGAGAAAAAAGTGCCTTTTCTCCATGCCTTTCAGACAGCACTCCCACCATCCCACGTGCAAAAAGTAGCCAGGCACGGAGACAATCATACTGTACACCTTTTCTTTATTTAAATCGTTAAGTACAGTACAGTTTTGTTAATTGACATACAACTGTACAACTTGTTGCGTTCAATTAATAGTTTGCAATGAACATTAGTTATACTCTAACCATTGCCATGTTTACAGAAATGTACAAAGGGAACCTCACAGGTGGATCAAGCGACAATATCAGTGATTGCTACAAAACATTACAAACAATTACAAAGTCATTACCAACCACAACATCCAATTTTCTTACTTCATCTGGACCCAACCTCATTTCCTTCTTGCCTGTTGTCTTTTTGTATATTAAACTGCCTTTGCTGTCAGACGAAGCAGCAGTTGTTCTTAAGACAAAACAGGGTTTGTAATTGCAAACCTCAACACACTAATAAAGCAATCTAACCTTACAATAACTGTACGCTTGGGCAACAAACTAACTGCTGCTGAACACGGCTGAGTTCGCGTGTTTCTCTTTACAAAGATGAGACTACTCCGTATAAAAAGTATGATCATTTATATTAACAATTTCTGTTCTAAGATGTAGTCTCACCCACTGGAGAATATGATTAGAAAATCAAACCCAAATGAAAAACCTGTCCATCGCCAACAATACTACAACATTTAACGCATCTTTCATGTTGAATTCAAACAAGTTACAGTTGCACATACCTCTCCATCCTGATGCAACACACGACCACAACGAACACAACTTTCATCGAATGCTTGATCCGTCATCCCTGATGGACTAAAGTAAAGGTGTTAACTACAAGACCAAGACTGCAGATAAATGGTATATTTTACTCAAGATCCATTCGTTGGTCCATAGACAACATTTTTCTCCATTGCTGTTTGTACAAAGAAGACAGCCAACCTAAAATAATCACATGAAAAAGTGAAAAAGGGTAGACAGAGCTACCACTGATCATTAGGAGATGTTGACTCCAACCAAATCACAGGCACCATCCAAAAAACTGATGTACTAGCAATTTGCATCATCAATTCATTAGACCATAATTTAAACATGCATGTTTGCATTTTCAGTAAGTATAAAAATATTACTTTCAGGAATTATTCTGTCCGTGTCCAATATTTGAGCCGAAGCTATATCATTAATCACATGCTGTAACCTGACAGCTTCAAATACACTCTGATATGGCTTTCCAGCCTCAGTTTCTAACATTGCTTCACTCTCAGCTACAAAATTAATAAACCTATTAATAATGACAACACACCAGAAAGACTCACAACACCAGAAACCTCTTTGACTAAAATATTGATCGCATTCTGCCTGAAGCTTTGTTATCGATGCGCAACTAGAATCGGGATTGAGTTGTATGTACAACCACTAAACACAAAAAGAAGGAATGTAAATATGGTGTTAAACAATATTAATATATATATATATACAATTGTGCTGATTATATTAAATTGTTTCATAAATCCAACATTTGACGTAGTCTAGACAATGAGCACCATAGTTGTTTAGAATAACGAAGCACCTAATGTATAAGCTAAACGACATTTTTTGTTATTCTTGTTTAGCTAAGACGCAGTGTTCTAGCCAGGATTTTTTCCCAACCGGCAATGCTAATTGAATTATGACGCCATTAATAACGGATGATGACGTCATCATTGCCTAATTTTAGGTCATCTTCAACTTGCATTAGATTTTAGGATGGTACAGGTGATATAGACACTATCCGCACACAATTCAGTATGTATACATTACCTATAGTACGTGCAGACACATCCACTGAACACTCCTGCCTGTCTGAGCCATCAAGAAGTGAGCAGTAAGGATTTTAGTGTCACCGTATGTGAAACATGCAGCGTCACTGTATGTGACACATGCAGCCATTACTAGTACAGAAACTTCAACTATAGGTTATATAGCTATTCAGATGTACCATGACACCTTATATACAAGGCCCTAGTAAAGAAATGAGTTACAACATTCTTGTAAGAGAAGGTGCAGGTGTACATGTGGATGTGCAGGTGTCTTTTGCAAAATGGCATTCCTATCTTGATAGCCTGTTGGTGCACACGTGCCAATGGCAAGGTGAGAATGCAATTAACATGTGATACAGGTACCCTACTGACATGTAGCTGTTTAGCTTTCACAGCAGGCTGTCTCCACAACCATAGTCCCTTCTTCTTACTTGGCAATAATTGTAATCCATCCAACCGGCAAAATCAGCTATATTTACCTTCCCAACCGGCATTTTTCCTTCCCAACCGGCAAAATGCAGGCACTGCCGCCTCTGGCGAGAACACTGAGACGTAGTATGCAAACCTGTAAGTTGTGTCATCTGCTAAAATTTTTGTCAAAAGAAACCACCATTATTTTACAATTTCTGGTCTTTTGATAAAACGACTAAGTACCAAATAACAAGCAAAGACATCCTTCTATAGGGATCATAATGATAGCATCATTAAGAAAAAGAAACCTTCAGTATTTCAAACAATGTCTTGAGTAAAGTAGTAATAATAATAGTGATTCCTCTATGCATACCTAGTAACTGAACGCATGCTGAACTATTGCAATTAATAACAAAATTTAAAAGGTAACATTAGTACAAACAAAATAACACGGTGAGTTCAGAAACACGTACACATAACTGTTCAGATCAAGCAATCTCAAGAGAATATGTTCAGGCACAGTATCTGTGTGTGTGTGTGTGTGTGTGTGTGTGTGTGTGTGTGTGTGTGTGTGTGTGTGTGTGTGTGTGTGTGTGTGTGTGTGTGTCCACTATTCTGTAACGATACCAACCTGCTTCAACAGACTGTACAAGTCCATTTCAACCTGCATAACAAACAACTGCGGAGACTTGACAAGTGCCAACATCAAATCAATACTGCAAGGTTATGACAAAACAATATACTTTTCACACAATCAAAAATGAAAAATGCTTATGCCTTAATTCCTGTAGCAAGGTGACACTTTGAGATGTCAACAAGCAATGCTCTAGCCACTCAAAACATCTACAAAATGCAGTACCATATTAAATTGTTCCGAACACATGTTCCTGTACTTAATACTTGGCTTCTACAGTCTTGAGACAATACATCTGACCAGCTTTGTAAAAACTGCAAACAGTCTTAGCACTACAGCAACAGAGTATAATAACCACAAGAGACATATAACGATGATACTAAATATGATAAAACAATTTCCACAGCAATTAAGTGCCTAAACTACACTTATAAATTATAGTAGGCTACATTGAGTTGCTCAGCAGACAAACCACATACTGCACTGTATACAAAACAAAGTCATCCCTAGCGATGTTCTGTCAGAAAGTCTGATACTGAAAACATGTAACAAACTAAAATATGTGGTGGCCTAGTAAGAAGCTACAAAGTACTTTGTTCACACCTCTGTTTGCATGGTTAACATAATTCGTTTGTAAAAGTAAAGAAACACCAAAAATTTACAAAGTTTAAGTTAATAACCATAAATTGGATAAATTGACATTTATAAAATAATAGCCACAACAGACTATAAAGACAACTTGAATAAATACAGAAACAGACAGACAGACAGATAGCCAGAAGAACAAAAAGTAGATAAGTTACTACATAAAGTCATCACCAAACGAAACTAACATGATGTTTTCGCTCATGAACTCCACACACCCCTGAAGCAGCCCATCCTAAAAAACACAACTTTAGTCTGAATGACAACAAAAGTGCACTTTGTGCGCATGTACCATTTGAAACAATGAAGCTGCTGCAGTAATAGATATAACAGACGTGACAGACAGCTCAATATCATCCTTATACATCGATCCAAATGCGACTCTCAAAGCTATTAGAAACGACAAGACATTTATAATAGAGCTACAGTATGTATGTTACCACATCCAACTATACCATTGGCATCAATGTTGGGATCAAGTATGTCAATGGCTACTTTCGATTCTGCAGACTCTTTCCAGTTTCCACTAAACATCCCAGCAAAGTATGGTGACTACAATACAACATGCAACATATTAATAAGCAACATCTGTCGTCACCATGCAATTAATTCAAATGTTTACTTGCACATACCAAAACAGCATACATTACAATCATGCCAGCAATCAATAAGAAATATCGATTGAGTGCCCTCTTACTACACCATTCTATATTAGTTACCTGGCGTAAATAAATCTTGTGCAAAAACCATTCTTCACCTAACAATGATATCACATTGTTTACATTGCAAAATCTATTAGATCACAATGGCAATACCTAAAGCCACAATAATGATGTCAGAATTTGCCCCATTTACAAACAATGTATCAAATATGTATGCTGATGTTGTCTTCATTTTCTTCCTAGAGACAATATGTAAGATTACACAAACATCCTGTACTTTGTAGAAGCAAGTTTACGCAACTACCAAGTTACAAATCTCAAAAACTGAATAATTACAATAATTAAATAACAAACGTAAACAAAAACTCCATCAATTACTCAATCAATACATTTAGTGCTCTCCACTGTGCTAAATGTTCACTGTAACCACAAAAAAAATTGAAATTTCTTCACAGTCTTGCACTGTCAGTGCAGATTCTAGTTTTTTATTAATTAAATATCCCCTCATGGTACAAAATGTCAATTAAGAAAAGCCTTCAAAGAGAAACGTAGTGTCAATGTAGTGTAAATGCGTACACAAGTTACAGTCGTTCTATACGATTTGGTCTTTTTACCTCTGTGGCGAGGAAATAAGCTCCTCGGTCGAGTCTTCCAGTTCTTCATCCCGTAGACGTTTACTTGATTGCTTCGTAGTCTCTCGATGCTCTACAGACAGTTTGTTTCCCATGTAGCTACTGGGAGCTGACTGACAACGTACGGGCCTTCGCAATCGTAATCCGGGAGCTGACTGTTATAACGTACGGGTCTTTGCATCTTCGCAATGCTAGCTGTACTCGTGTTAGTTTTTCAAGCCGTCTCATGTGGTCTAGCGGAGACAGACGCCGGCGCAGAAAGTCTCTTCAAGATAGAGGGAAAAATTGTTATTCAAGGTGCCAAAATTGAGGAGTGGAGTCATCAGACGAGAATTCTTGTAAATGGAGGCGAGTTCGTCGGCTTCGTACGGTCTGATGGCATGTTTACCGTCTCAAATGTACCTCCTGGATCGCACTTGGTGGAAGTCTCCTCACCAAACTATATGTTTGAGATGGCGAGAGTTGAGATCAGCTCCAAATCGAAAGGCAAGATGAGAGCAAGAAAAGTGGACAATGTTCAGCCGTCGAAGGTGGACGCCATTCCCTATCCTTTGAGATTGAAAACTAAAGGAAGGGCTGAGTACTTTGAGAAACGGGAGGAATGGAGGCTAAAGGATGCTCTAGCAAACCCAATGGTTAGTTGGTCACGTGATAGTCACTGGCTGGCACGTCTGAGTTGGATATTTTCTTCATTGGTAGATGCTGATGATGGTACTGCCGTTGATTCTTCTTGTCGTTCTTCCACGCCTTACAAGTAACTTGGATCAGGAAAATAAGGTACAAGTTTGCAGACAAATTTATTTTGCAGCTTCTGTATTCTCTTACAATTGATGTTTTTAGGAGACGATGACGCAAATGCAGAGCATGTTCAATCAACGACCATCTGATATGTTTGACATGTCAGCATGGTTACAGCGCATTTTCTCTGGTGGTAGTAGTAAACGAAGCTCGGCATCTAAATCTTCAAAGAAAGCCATTACTAGCAAACGAAAATGAGGTTTCAAGTTTCATAGCGCCGGTTGTAAATAGTTGAGTGCATTGGTAGCAGTATATAGTTTGCTGTTGGCGATTGATTGGAATAGTAACCAAACGGATTCTACAATACAAATATATTGATTCAATCACAGTTGAGCTGCAATCATGTCCTATGAACAATATTAATAATATGCATGATGCAAACCAGCAAATATGTTACAAATGACTAGAATCATTTTGTTTATCAGCTTGCTTGTCAATGTATTCAGAGTGTTATGTAGTGTTCACGTCTCTATCATTGTCTGACGGCCACCAATGAGGCTGATGAGACCTCAAGTCTATCGACTTTCCATTGCTATCTCTAACTATTAGAGCATCATTAATATACGACAAACGAAGCAAGCCCAGACCAAATTGATCAATTCTACTTCTCAATTTGCCAGCAGATTTTCCCTGACTACTGATGATAACAGACTCTGGGAGAAGTACCAATGAGCTAGCGTCTTTATCAGTAAGCTCCAGTGGAACAATCCGTTTCCTTGTAACTCCCGTAAAATGAGTTCTTGCAGTGAGCTCCTGACCCAAGTAGCAACCTTTTCCAAAACTGATTCCATTCATGTAATCTACATTCGATTCAAAAGGAAGAGCCTTCCCAGGCGGTACATCAGCGATGCCCTCACATACTCCCAGTCTGCATCTCAACTTGTGATACTCAACTTCATCCGACTCGATGGCCGAAGGATGAAGTTTTCTAACATCCATACCACCAGAAACGACTACCCTCAACCCGAGATCTTTCACACGTGGATCAATACTGTAAATAACTACTTCATCCAAAGAAACAAATAATTGGTCGATGCCCCGAACAGATACAATGTCGTACTCCGAGCTGACATCAGCAACATCAACCTTCTTCCGTAGTCTATACTTTCTGATGTGAGCAATAAGATCATCCTTTATGTGAACATCACACTCAACCAAGTAGGTCTGATTGCTGGAGCGGTGTATGAGAGTGTCACATAGAATTCGACCTTGCACGTTAAGAAAGTGAGCATAGTTGGTATGCTGTCGTTCGGAGAAGCAGTTGACCATGTCATGGGTAATGAGATCTTGAAGCAGAGAGATAGAATCCTCTCCTGCTACTTGCACAACACCCCTGCTTCCAAGACGTGAGATGTGAACGCCACCAGACACAGCGTCCGACGCATGTCTTACAGAAGAATACTGAACTCCACGAATAGCTGAGAGTATGCGTTCACGGCCAGTTCTCAACCAATTGAGCGAACACATCGCCTTTCTATCAATAGATATCAAAAAGTGAGGTTTGGCTCCACCCAGGAGCGTACACAGCCGAAAGTAAACGATTTCAAATACTCCATACATGTTTACTTGCTTGTAAATGTCTATTTTATAAATCCCTTTGTTTCTACTAGTTGTACAGACATCACTTTACTCAGTCTAGATGTCGACACTTAGCCTCGAATTTCCAGACCAGAGAGCGCTCTCTGGTCTGGAAGTTCGAGGCTAGTCGACGACACTGACACTGTACAGATAGGGGCGTGTGGCTTCGAATACTTTGGACCCGTATCGACATGAGTTGACCACCCCTTCTTCGTAACTGGTTTTTCTACATTCAAATCCTTTGGCTTTGTTAACAGCAGTACTGGGCATAGTTCAACTTTGCGGAGCAAACGAACAAATGGTTTGATGCGTTTGAGTAGAGAAGAAGTAAGACAAATTTTGGCATTCGTTCAATGTCTTTGTCTAGCCTACAGACAGCTTTGCCTTGAGTCAGTGGACTCTCAACTATACAGTTGGCTTTGTCCATGCCTTTGTTGCCTCTATATCGGTTATTATCGTGTCTGAGCTCGGCGACAAGACATTTTTTATTGCGGCTATAATGGCAATGCGACACTCACGACTTGTCGTCTTCAGTGGTGCAATCGGGGCTTTGTTTCTAATGACTGTGTTGTCAGTGGCGCTGGGATTCGCTACAACTGTCATTCCGAGGGCTTATACGTATTATGCGTCGACAGTCTTGTTTGCGCTGTTTGGTGTGAAGATGCTGAAAGAAGCGTGGGAGATGTCTCCTGACGAAGGTCAAGAAGAACTAGAACAAGTTTCAGCAGAGTTGAAGAAGAAGGATGAAGAGGTTGCTGTTTCAGAGAGGAAATTGTTACAATCAAATTTGGCATGCTTCCTAGCTGCTCTGGGTGTACATGGTTGACTGTTTGGGGTGATCTGTATTGTTGTTGTCTGTCTTTCTGTTTCTATCTGTTTGTTTGTGTCTTGGTCTGTTTTGTTCTTATCTGTCTTTCTGTTTGTTTGTTGTTTGTCTGTTTGTCTGCTTATGTGTGTTTTACAGACCAGGAAATCGACAGATTTATTTAATTAACAAACAGACATATCATTATTTTGTACGATTTAGTTACCTGTTTGTTGTACAGTCAACACTCGATATAACAACAACAACACCATGATATAACGACATCGCAATATAACGACGACGTAGATAGCGTGAGACAAAGTGCATGCATACTAAACATGGTACTTCGATCACCTCTTGATATAACAACACTGACGTACGCAAGAGAGTACAAAGATGTATGAAAGTATAAAAATCTTCCTCAATTTACCGACATCCAGGTCACGCAGCCTATCTTCCCTTGGTGCCCCTTTTGCCATGTAGTGCACACATGAAGCAAGAGCTGCTACGGCGCTTTATCTGCTTAAATGGCTGCCAGGTTCTAACACTAGAGGATTTCTTTTAGCTGCAATTAGAATACAGTACATGCCATCCTAAGATAAATTTTGTGCATTAGTGACTTATTCTGGCCACCCCACACTGTCCTAAGCATGTCATTATATCGAGGGTTGACTGTACTTGTTATGAGATACAGTAGAAACTGCTACAACTAAAGCACCTCTTTATAGTTGCTTTTGTATAGTCAGCTATTTGTTATTTTGTATTCATACTACCACCTTTTCACTGCATGTAAGCTGTACATCTTGTATTCTACTGTAGTAGTATCTAATGTATTGCAAAAATTTTGTTTAGCTGCATTCGGCACAGTTGTATTCGATACCTAATGGGGACGTTGAGTTAGGAATCCAAAAAATGAAAGTATTTCGAAGGAAAGCGTCGCAGTGGTGTCGATGTCTGTCTCCAATATTTCTCCAGGCATTTATGCTAACGTTTCTTGCTGAATGGGGAGACAGGTCACAACTAACAACAATTATATTAGCTGCAAGAGAAGTGAGTAAAATTGTTCACAGCAATTGATACACGAACATAATTCATTGTGGGTTAGAATCCGGTGGGAGTTGCATTTGGCGGTACCTTGGGTCATGCCATTTGTACTTCAATAGCGGTAGTCGGGGGACGTCTCATTGCACAGAGAATCTCAGTGAGAACAGGTGAATCTAAGTCACTGTGTTGTGCGAAGAGTTTGTAAAACGTGTCGTTTGTTGTAGTCACATTTCTAGGTGCAATTATATTTCTGCTGTTTGCTGCAACGTCTCTTCTGTTTGATCCAAATAGTTCTTAGCTAGCAACAGTAGTAATGATAAACTATGATATTGAGTGATACTTTCAATGGAAACTGTATTTACATTTGCTACAACTGCTATTCTGGATCCGATTGCCTATTTGTGCTGATGTCGATGGTGATGTCAGCACTGGCTATTCTGAAATTGTTAACAAAAATAGTTGCTTGTATCATTTTCTGTTGTCAACTTCAGGAGTACATAAAAATTTTACCTCCTTTCATGTAAGAGATTCAATTGGAACATGCGGTACCTAGTGTAGTAACTTGTATTGCCTAAACTAACTTCTAGTCTATCAAAAAGCATCCTAAATCTACTGTGCTCTCTCTCAGTAGTGTAAAATTGTAGACAAAGACTTGTATAGCATGTGCGAATGCTATGCAAGTTATAGTGTGAGTACAGGCCTGGAGTTCATACTAGGCTTTGCACTTGGCCTTGATTAAGTTGTGAATAAACACCGTTTCGTTTCATCAAGTCGCTGTGTATTCCTTGCTCAACAACTTTTCCATTCTGTATCACAACGATGTTGTCTGCAGTGTGAATAGTAGACAAACGATGAGCAATGACGATGCATGTCCGACCCTCTCTAGCTCGATCCAGAGCTTTTTGAACCACCTGTGTAAATTATTAGTATTTTACGACTTGCCAATTATGTAAATCAATTAGTAGTATACCTTCTCACTTTCTGTGTCCAACGCTGATGTGGCTTCATCTAACAGTAAGATCTTGGGATCACGAATGAGGGCACGAGCTATAGCTACTCGTTGCTTTTGACCACCGGATAATTGTGTTCCCTTTTCGCCAACGACAGTATTATATCCATCCGGAAGCGAGGAAATAAATTTATGAATATTTGCTTTTGTAGCAGCTGCCTCTATTTCTTCTTCAGCTACTCGTCTTGAATTATCCCCGTATGCTATATTGTCATGGATACTGCAGGCAAACAGGATTGGCTCTTGACTAACGAGACCAAGCTGAGCACGAAGATGCATTACATTCATATCTTGAATATTGGATCCATCCAAATGCTACAGAGATACAACTACACACAGAGAGAAATTCAGAATGGTACAATTAACACCCACCAGTGTGCCTTCGTTTGGATCGTAAAAGCGTTCAAGCAGTTGCACACATGTACTCTTGCCACAACCACTCGATCCAACCAATGCTACGGTCTGACCTGGCTCAACTTTCATACTCAAATCGTCCAGTACAGTCACATCTGGACGAGTGGGATAACAGAACTTGACTTTCTTAAATGTGATGTGACCAGTTACACTCTGTTAGGCAACACCAAGTTAATAAATCAAACAACCGCAGATTAAGTTATCAATCTACTAGAGTATCTAACAATTCACAACTTACTGGTCGGAGGCCATCCTTGCTTGAGCTATCGATAGATGGCTTAAAGTCAAGAAGATCAAACACACGAGCAGCAGCTAGTCTAGCTTTCGTATAGTCTGGTGCATATATCAGTGAGTCACCCATTACCATTGCACTAAAGACTATTGCTCCGAACACACTGCAGCAAGAATTGTTCAACAATCAACAAATCAACAACACCATGTCTCCTGCACTCACATAAATACTTCTTCCATCGTGTACTTATCACTCTGATGCTCCACTTGCCAACCCCCAAATCGAAACGATCCAGCATATGAAAACAGAAGTACAGCCTGGGATAAGCCCATGAAGAAACCACGAACGTGGGTATGCCGAATTGTTTGCTTGAATGGTCCCTCGAGTAAAACATGGTATTTCTCTAAGAACACGTTTTCATTGCCTAACTGTGCAACTGTTCGAATGTTCTCCACAGCCTCTACCGCCACCTTGCCAGCTTCTTCAAGCATTTTTTTATTTCCATGTGTAAGTCCAGTAACAGTCTTTGCAGAAACGATGCCAGCAATAAGAACCATAGGAAGAAAACTGAGGCTCACTAATGTCATCTCCCAATCGTAATACAACGAAATGCACAGCGCAGCCAGTAAAGCAAAGAAAAGGTTAGCGATTGTACCCAGCTGAGCACCAACACCCTACATGCGACATTGAAGTACAACTTCTGCTACATCTGTTTATATAAAAAATAGTAAAATATTACTCCTTTGACTTCAGATGCATCAGTGGACAAACGAGTGGTCAATGCACCTGTTGAGTGCCTTGGGTTGTCAAAATACTCAATGTCCTACAATGCAAACAGATCAGATTAGTAACTATAAGTAGAATGCATGTTAATTCATGATATAAACAACCTGACGTAAGATAGCACGAAACACCAGTCCTCTCAATCGACCGGTCAGCTCTTCACCAGCAATACCAAGACATGCAGCCTAGTTGAACAGATACATGTATGAAATTATGAAATTAGAGTGCATGTCTACTCTACTACAAACTGCACGACCTTAGAAAACTCTGCCACTCCAGAAGCTATTCCAATGTACAAAAACACGGGAGCCAATGTTGCAATTCTATCTTGCATTATATCGCACGGTTCACCATATACCTGTAACATACAGCCAGTTATAGCTATTACCCAATAAAATGGTAGATAAAATTAACCCTCATAAGTAATGCAAAGAAGATTGACATGACTGGCATTGCCACTCCAGCAACAGCAGCACCCAATACTCCTAACAACAAATACTTCCATTCAGGAGCGTTCATCTTGATCACACGAATAACAGGCGGAGGCAATGGCGGAGGACCATCATCAAGTTCGTCAACGGTTGTGTCTGCATCTTTACTCTATACAGATTGCATTGAAGCGTGTTCATAAAAATTGAAATTAGTAAACGTCTACATTCAAAGGTTCACTTCCAGATGACATGCGAAAATACTTGTGCTGGTGCTGATAGCTTGAAGTCTCATCACGAGAGTGACTTGAAAGTAGTAGGCTGGAACGTACAGAACTTACCTCAGTTTCACCTACAATGAATAAGATTACAAATACAACAAGTACAAACATTGCCTGACTGCTCAACTTGATTCCACAGTGCCATCTCCAACTTGCTGCAACAAAAACTAATTAATGTTATATAAGTAACAATCTAATGTTTTGTTTACTAATTGTTTAAAAATAGATCGACTCGTCCAAATATTGTAGGAACAGCAAAATCCGGAAAGAAATGAATAGGGTCTCACCTGTGCCATGACAAGATCGTAATAGACACCTTCCTTCTCCATTAGTTGTGAATGAGTACCACTCTCCACAACTTGACCATCAACAAGTGCAGTAATAGATGTTGCATTTTGAATAGTTGACAGTCGATGAGCTACCACTATAGTTGTTCTTCCTTCTGCTGCTCTTTCCAGTGCCGACTGCACCATCTTTTCACTTTCTGTGTCAAGAGCTGATGTAGCCTCATCTAGCAGTAGAACCTTGGGATTTCGAACTAAAGCTCTTGCAATAGCAATGCGTTGCTTCTGACCACCAGAAAGTTGAGCACCACGTTCACCAACTAGTGTATTGTATTTCTAGAAGAAAACTGTCAATAGTACTTCTTGAGCAGTCAAGTTGAATGCAGTATAAAGTAGTTGAGACACAAATGGATTAAAAACTGGGTTGTTGTTGCTGTTGTTGTTTTGTTTGTTTTTGTCATCATTTTTGTCATTGTTTCTATCACTATTATATATTATTTTAATAAAAAGTGTATTTGATATAATTAATTAATTAAACTATGTCACAATATAAACTATTCTAAAATATATGTCTGAATGTCCATACACTGTCAATGCTTAAGGTACACACAAGATGTTTAAATAATTTTTTTAGTTTATGTGTAAATTTAATTTTTTACCTGAGGTAGCTTCATGATAAAATCATGAGCATTAGCTTGCTTTGCTGCTTTCTCAATTTCAGCATGAGTGACATCCTCCTTTCCATAGCAAATATTCTCAGCAATCGTTGTTGCAAATAGTACAGGCTCTTGACTGACAACACCGATATGATTCCTCAGCCATCGCACATTAAGACAATTCAAGTCATAACCATCCAGGAAAATCTAACACAATTGGGTACAGTGTACTTGAAAGACAACCAGCAATTCTAAAATCTTTTGCTGCAAATATCTTACGGTTCCTTCTTGTGGAGTATAAAACCTTTGTAACAACTGAATGAGAGTACTTTTTCCACAACCACTTGGACCAACTAGAGCCACTGTTTTGCCAGAGTTAACTTCCAAGCTGACGTCATGCAAGACCTTAGATGAAATCACGAGTAATTAAATTAATTATATGCATTAGTTATATCTATGTAAATAGGCCTGATATGTAGACAACGTACAGTTAATTAATTAAAGTTAAAAGTGCACTTATATAATCTCTACATATTAAATTCCAATGAATAGAGAAGCACTACAGTGCTAAACCCTCGGCTGGTGTATGTCCAAACAAGAGAGGTGGAGCCTTATGATGACATCACGTTCGCTATTGGTCGGTAATGACACCACGTCTCGTCTTTTGGTCGGAATAGCTTCATTTGCATCTGAGTATATACCGTCGTACGTACAGTCGGTCGTCCACTGTTAGCCCGGATATCCGGGCTTCGGATACAACGTACGTACATGTATCCTAAAGGCTTGTCTGTCTAACGCGCGCTAAAGTGTGTAAGCCTAACTGAACACGTGTAGGGTAAGTATCACTATATATACTCTCTGAATGTCAAGAGCTGTGGAGTTTATTGTGTCGTCATTTTCTTTCTAGAGTGTACTTTGCAGTTCCCAGCCAAGGTTACCTGTGAAAGCTACGAGAAGGACCCAATAATCGGCACACGGTCTATACATGATTTACACGTAGTAGTACGTATGCAGTAGTTTAGCTACACACTAGGGCATGCAGCTTTATTATAAAATAATAAACTTAATAAACATAACAAAGTTACAATTGTAGTATTCTGGAATGTTGGAATGTTAGAAAGTTTTCTAGGCATGAAAAGTTGTATTTACACAATGTGCCTACAATGTATGTATAATGTATCTAAAAGACATATGAGGCCATCTTGAGGCCATCTTGATGTTGATGACAATGTATTCTTACCTCGACATCTTGTCTTGCCGGATACGTAAAACGTATGTTCTTGAATTCTATATTGCCTCTAATCAAATTCTCATCAGGTTTCTCTCCTTCATCAGACAATGGATCAATTTCAGATTTCTACACAAGACACTTGCCATAGTATAAAACTAGATATGTTTATTTATATGTATTTTATGCCAACTCTATCCAGAATCTGAAAAACTCTGACTGCAGCACCTCGTGCTGTGTTTACTGCCTCCATGTTTGGAGCAGCCAGACCCAGCGCAAAAGCTCCAATCAAAACTGCAAAGAAAGTCTGACAACATGACAGGAATACATGTTAGCACACTAATCGTGTTAACAAAATATGTGATGCCTCACAGCAATGATGTCTCCACTTGAAGCACCCCCTTTTTCAACAAGATACCCACTAAACCTATACATGTATTCAACTTTACTAGGAGAGTGCCACCAATGTGACCAATGAATTTCACCTACCAGAAGGTGATGCCATAGATGCAGTACAGCATGAAATATTCCGTTGATAACACAGAACCTAACAACACACTTTTCTTTTTTCCTTCTGATTTGGCATGTTCTAATTCTGTTTTGTATCTGAGAAAAACATACGCAGACATATGTAGTTGAGATGAAATTCACACAGACGATAGATTGGAGTGCCTTTCAGCTTCTTTGTCTTCTCCCCCAAATGCAACTACGGTTCTAATGCAGGATATCACCTCTTCAGCCACACTGCCTGCTTTTGCATAAGCTCCTTGTTGTCTGGTTGTGAAGGCTATAGCAAGCTTCATCACAAAACATTACATTTATTGATTGAATGGAAACCTTCTAATGTACTTGCATGAGTAAGCTAGCCTCCCTGGGTTGAGTGTGTTTACAGTAGAGGTGAGTTGTGTACAAATAATGTCTCTGGATGCTAGACTCAACTCAACCAATTGGATGCAAGCTAGAGCACTTGCATCTTTTAGTGTAAACACACCATAAGTCCTTGTTTTTGACTTTGGTCAAGCCAAACTTTTTACGGATTTTGAAAGTGGTAATTGACACTCGTTTGACAGGCCTTCTGCTAGACTCTTACGCTTGTAGGGATGATCTATTTCAACTCCCAGGCCTTTTAGTTTGTTATAGACCAATGTTGACTACAATTGAAAATGAAGTTTCTATATACCGGTATATTGTATGCGTACCATAGAACCAGTTATTTCTGCGATCATGATATTTCTACAAATTCTGCGAAGAAATCACGGAGCACACAAATATGATTCACAGATATTTAGGCCTATCCTCGGAGTTGTAGGCAGTCACTGTGCAGACACGTGTACATGTGTGTACCAGTAACTCTCTTCCTGGTTGAAACGCAGAAATTGATTCGCAGTAATTAAAACTTCTGTCTAGATTCTCAAATCGCTGTAATTTAAGACCACAGAAATAACCGGTTATGGTTATAGGGTAAGTGATGTTGACCGTCTTGGCAGACTATTTTGTGATTAGCACAGCAGCATTGATTGTTTTGGTTAGTCACAATCACTTTATCACTTTGACTTTTGTTTATCTCAAGATGTCAAGTTGTCTAGGGTGGTGGCTTACCTAAGTGAGCATGGTATTCATAATTGTCGCTATAGATACACAAGCTTGTAAAAGTATGATTACCAATGAATTAGGTATTTTTAGATTAGGTATTTTGTATAGGAGAGTTTACCATAGATTTTTCATAAGCATCATGCTAAGCTTCCTTTTGTTTTCATAAACTGTTTCTGATTAAAATTAATCCAACAGGATTTTGAAAAAATTGTTTAAGTTTCAAAACTTGTTGTTAGAGCAATGGATTGCTGAATAAACCACCAAGACACAACAACAGCAATTAATCCAGTCAAAACACACGTGCTGACTATGAATGCTAAACAACACTCACGTTTGCTTCAATCATGGTCACTACTGCAAGAAGAGGAGTTATACCCAATATGACGAGAGTAAGCCTCCATTCGAGATAAAACCCGAGAAGAATCGATCCCACAAAAGTAGACATCCACACAACAAAGCTCCCAATTTTGTCACCAATGCCAGCATAAACTATGTTCATGTCTCTAAACATAAACCAAAATGAATAGTGTATGTTATTCTTTGAGCTCATTCAAGGTCTCACTCTGTCATTTTCGTCGCCAACTCTCCTGTCCTAGTTGTATCAAACCAGCCAATCTCTTGCCTCAAGACGGACCGAAAACATTCCTCTCTCATTCTTCGAGTCTGGCGTTCTGCCGTCCATATGAGCAACGTCACATAGAGGTAGTAGGAAACCCACACTCCAATACCGATGTACGTAAATTGGAGAGCAGCCGTTGTTATCTCGGCCTGTACATCAACTGTACCATTTCCACAGAAGTCTAATCCGATACCGCCGAGAATGCACGGAAGTGCTGCAGTCGAGTTAGTGACGGTCGCGTTTGACATTGACTTGGTGATTTCAAAGCAGAGAAAGGAGTCGATCATGGCTCCGAACACAAGCGACATTCCCGGCCAACTGAGTCCGGCTGCAGCAGCAGATATCAGGCCTGCCGCAATAAGTACAGCATCGAATTTGTCAGCACACCGAAACTGGAAAAATAGAATTAAAACAACAAAAGTGACAGAGCTACAGTAGCGAAGATGTGGCTGAGGCGTGGACATACCAGCTGTAGAACGCCCACTTTTGGCATTGGACCGCCCTCTTTGGGCTCTTCTTCGCTGTTTTTCCTGGGAAAATGTATCATTATATCGTCTTTGCCAGGATGATTGTAGTTGTCTGAGATGTTAATGTATTACTAATTCCGTAATTAATAAAAAAGTCTTAACCTGTTTGAATGGTCAGATGTGGACGTCGCGCGGTAGCCCAGACGATTATTGATCGCCTCGTCGTACGAATTAGTCCGCCTTAGACTCCCTAGGTCGTCTCCGTCGCCTTCTGCTTCTGCCATCGTGCCTCGCCGTCGTTGGGAAATCTTCTGGTTTTGAGGCACATGACTTTGTGACGTCATATATTTGGAGAGACACTCCCACACAAAATGGCGACGGCTAATTCAATTGCACATGATGTGCTAGATACACCCGAATTTCTTCTTGTTTCGGCATGATACCGAACGCACTTACAGACGCCCTTTCATCCCTGCTGGCAGCAGTGTGTGAAGTGCTTTAATCATACAATGGTTGGACATAAATTGGTACTGTACCGTCGTTATCGACACAACACGTCTGCTGATGTGAAATAGAATATGTGCTCTATCTTAATTAATATAATAAATAATACTGAGGTGTATATTTAATTATACGTGACATGTTACTTATTGTACATCACATGCTAAGTAGTTGACGAAGAAAGATGGAAGACGTTCTGTATAATCCGCTAGCTCATTTGCATTTCCTCTTGTTTTTTTTTTATCTACAAACGTTATTTTGCGTACTTGATTATTGTAGGTCTGAAATCGCTGTGAGTGCTATGTTTTGGGACTGACTATCTTGCAACTTCAAGTTTGGTGCCAGGTGCGGGATTTTTAGGTACACTACGTCTACACTCACCTACTGTAGCGTAATTACGCATCCCGGATTTGCACATTGCCTAGCTTTTTCCATCTAAACGCTTGTCTCCGTCTTCTAGCTGGTTTTCCAGACGGCAGTTGATTTACAGATTCTAGCGCATACGTGCATGTAAATAACGCTAAACATAAGTACGAGAGAGAAAAATGACTGGGTGTCTTGAGAGCGCGTGTTGTAGCCGGTATTCGGCTCTAGCTAGAGAGTTAATGTTGATGTTGCATGCATGCATGCATGCATGCATGCAGACCGAGGTCGTGAACTGCTAGACTCGTACCCAGTCCTCCTCGCGTGCGCTCCGTGTTTTGGCACGTGCTTTTTGTTCCACTCGCCAGGAGGACTGGTAACATATTATGTCATGTGACCATTTATTTCATTAGTTTAATTAGAAACCGATCCCGTAAATTGTTGCCACCTGCACTAATAATATGGTGTCGAGTAATTAGTCTCACGAGAGTACTACGCTAAACGTCGCCAGCCAAAACAAAAACACAAAGCTTTACGCTCTTTCTAGGGACTGTTCAGAAACTAGAGTTACAAAGGAGATCGCTTTCGTTGCAACGAGCAAAATGCTCGCTTCATGAACATTTTAGCTTCACTATCAATCGGTAGCGAATGCACCTTGTACGCGCTCCTGTCGTCTGTTAGCTACCATTTGCTTCGTACTGAGCAGCTAGAGACATCTCTGTCAATTCCGGCTGGAGAAGACGTCGTTGTCATGATGTCCACAGCGGAGAGCACTAATGAGTTTGCACCTTGCGTGACGACAACTATTGCTAATAACTGTCTAATAGTCAAGGTAATTGCGACTCAATAGGATCCTACGCGTGCCCTTGTAACAACATTTTTTCGTCTCGCGTTGCAGTTTTGACCAATCAATGCACCGAAAACCTACCACGTGAAGAACTAGTTCTTCACGTGACATAATATGTTACCAGTCCTCCCTGGCGAGTGGAACAAAAAGCACGTGCCAAACACGTGGAGCGCGCGCGAGGAGGAGGACTGGGTACGAGTCTAGTGAACTGCATGAGATTGCATTGTCACACGGTCACTGTGACACGCTAGCTTCTGGAGGTCTCAGTGGAAGTCGTAGCTGACTAGATTGATGTACGTACTGTACGCAAGCTTCGCTAAGAGTGCATTTACGAAATAAGCTCTAACAAGACTGTTTTTACGCTAGCACTGTCTGCAGTGCTAGCATTGATCGACGCAATACGTGAAGTCCATTCCCGAATAGGAGGATACGTGGTGAAAACCCGTATCTCCTGAAGCAGAGGTCCTAGCGAGTTGATTCCCACGTCATTGGAAAGCTCACAAGGAGGAGGTTCCAGATCAGTTAATGAATACGCTGATTGGTGCTTTATTACAACACAATTACTAACTTTCTGTATAATATGACACGCGCTTGGCCCTGCCCTACTCTGCTATTAGACCAGGTGTCAGATAACTTCAAAGTCACCGCTATGCTCCCACTACTTGAAAGCTGACGCGGACGTACTTTGAACTATGGATTGATAAAGTAAAATAGCTGTAGCTAGCAAGCTCATGTAGTTGAGGCATTGGTTGAACCTTTGAATGTAAGTTCCTTTTATTCCACTAACAATAATTAGCTACGCCCATCTGTGCTCTTCAATTCCTATCTACTAACCACAGTGCCCACAAGTCCCTATTCGGGAATGGACTTTAGTTACGGTGCCAAAATATTTAATTAATAATTAGGGCCTTTGCAGCGAATACGTAGTTTATTGCGATTGCGAGCAAGCGACTTGTAGGTATACATGTATCTATATTCTGACTCTAACAGCGGTGCACTTGCGTGCCAACTAGAAATTTAGTGTGTGTCCGTCTCCGTTCGTTCTTTGGTTTACCCATTTCTGCGCCACTTTCCCCGAACGAAACTCGATAAATTGAACTGTTTTTAAGTGAATACAGACGTTAATTTACGTTATGAACACGAGCAGTTGTTCGAATTTGATGGAAGCAATTAAATTGACAGTTGAGTTGTGTGAAGTCACTCTACTGTACAAATGTCTCGCGTAGCCGGACCCTTCCCGCCGTGTCATACTACATTCTGTACTTAGTAACCTCCATCATCATACTCAATCTTTTCTTCAACATAATCTTTCTCTACCAAACATGTAACCATTGTCTGTTGCAACGCAAATAACTAACAGGTCTTATCTATGATCTTATTCTGTACTTAGTAACCTCCATCATCATACTCAATCTTTTCTTCAACATAATCTTTCTCTACCAAACATGTAACCATTGTCTGTTGCAACGCAAATAACTAACAGGTCTTATCTATGATCTTATTCTGTACTTAGTAACCTCCATCATCATACTCAATCTTTTCTCCAACATAATCTTTCAATACTTACCAAACATGTAAGTATTGCCTGTTGCAACGCAAATAACTAACAGATCTTATCTATTATCTATTACTTTATATACTACATAAAGTCAACTCTTTAGATATCCTAGAGTAGGCGACTTTACATGACGTTGTGGACTTGAGCTTGGTTAAGATTGTAGTAAATGCCTTTCAGTTTCATCAAATCGCCATGCTTTCCGTCCTCCACTACTTTTCCATTCTGGAATACAAGGATCTTGTCAGCGGTATGAATAGTCGACAAACGATGAGCGATGACCAAACACGTGCGCCCTTCTCTCGCTTGATCTAAAGCCTCTTGAACAATCTGGAATTTAGACACAATTAATCATTGCCAAAGTCTCAACAACATAGATACTCCATATGGCACCTTTTCACTCTCAGTGTCTAATGCCGAGGTAGCTTCATCCAACAGCAATATCTTGGGATTTCGGAGTAGAGCACGAGCAATGGCCACACGTTGCTTTTGACCACCAGATAATTGGGCTCCCTTCTCACCAACCATAGTGTCATATCCATCGGGCAGTGCTTCGATAAACTTGTGAATGTTGGCATCAATGGCAGCTGCTTCGATCTCTTCCAGAGATACTTCACGAGAATTGTCACCATAAGCAATATTGTCACGAATGCTGCAAGCAAATAGTACTGGCTCCTGACTGACCAAACCGAATTGAGAACGCAGATGTGGAACATTGATGTCTTTAATATCGTGACCACTGAGATCCTAACAGCAACAACAAACACCTCAAGTCAAACACTCCTTTGTATAACAGGTAGGGATACTCGACATACTACAGAGCCATCTTTGGTATCGTAGAAACGTTCGAGTAGCTGGATGCACGTGCTCTTGCCACAACCACTTGCTCCAACTAAAGCAACCGTCTGACCCGGCTCGACTGTTAGATCCAGTCCATTCAAGATCGTTACATTGGGTCGAGTCGGGTAGCTAAAGTGGACACTCTTGAATGCAACATGACCGTCTACCATCTGTCGCCAACGAAGAAGACGGTAGCATACAGAAACGAAGAGACATAGTGCAGTTACCTACAGGTTTCTGACCCTTCTTGCTCGAGCTGTCGATTGCGGGTTCGGTGTCCAACAGGTCGAACACACGAGCAGCGGCCGTCATCGCTTTGCTGTAATCGGGAGCAAACGACAGTGCTTGACCAACCGAGAAAGCCCCAAACACGATAGCTCCAAACACACTAGCACAAGAAACTAATTCATCCGTGTATGACAACTCGTGACTGACAGCTTACATAAAGACGTCTTCCATAGTATATTTCGAAGACTGATTCTCGACTTGCCACCCTCCAAATCGAAACGATCCAGCATAGGCAAAAAACAAAATGGAGTTTGCCAGACCATAGAAAAACCCTCGGATGTGGGCATGGCGAATGGCCAGCTTGAATGGACCTTCCAGACATTCGTGGTACTTCTGCCAGAATGTCTCCTCTTGTGTCAGTTGAGCTACGGTCCTGATGTTCTCTACGGCTTCGACGGCTACTGTGCCGGCCTCTTCGACGAGCTCCTTGTTTTTTGCCGTGTGTCCGGCAAGCGATTTCATTTGGAAGGCACCAGCAGCAATGAGTAGAGGAATGAAAGCGAGGCTCACGAGTGTCATTTCCCAATCGTAATACAGAGAAACTCCCATTGCTGCAACAAGAGTGGATAAAAGCTGAATGACGGCACCGATCCGAAGTCCGACAGCCTGAATACAGAAACATCTGTGTAAGTGTATGGTAACTGAAGAAATGTGCAGTCGCTTGCTACCCCTTTTACTTCTGATGCATCGGCAGCGAGACGAGTGGTTAAAGCTCCGGTACTTCGTCGTGGATCATCAAACCAGCCGATATCCTACAAGGAGTGCAGTGTATGTCAACTGCATTTGCAATAATTCCATGAAGCCTCTAGGCCGCGAGTAAATGTGTGTCGGGTACAGTACACACAACACACACACACACACACACACACACACACACACACACACACACACACACACACACACGAGTT
>CAXXBX010000222.1:0-35352 GCA_964274945.1 Dehalococcoidia bacterium
GTGAAATCAATCGCTTTGTGACCTACAGCTTCTACACGAGGACCTAACATTGTGTAAAGTAACTATGAGCGATATTTATGTCTCGTATGTGATAACTGTTATTACTGTACTTGACGACTACAGACTTATTACAGACTTTGAGGTCACGTGAAACAACGGTCACTTTGTACTATTTTAGATAGATTTTCTAAGGTTTCTGTTAGGCTATCATTATTGCAGCTTGGGGCAGTTGACGGCTGTTGCTATGTGGACAGTCTACTGTTCATTGCATAATTTACACTGCACAAGCTATTTACTAGTTCTTTTGGAGGACAAGCAATTATTTTAATTAATGCAGAACAATTATTGCAAAGAAGTCATATAATTGCTCGATTTTTGAAGTGCATACTTTGAGAGACTAAAGGATACTTTATTTGGATATTGCTGAAGGTGTAAATGACTTGATTCAAAGTAGCAGTCTCTGCATTTGTAAGTAATGAATACCTTAGGCTGTGACTCCACTTGTTGCTCTTTAAACATGTTTAACGTTAAACACGTTGACTCTAAACATGTTTAGTAGACAGCGTCTCCACTTGTCCATATATTCTGGGCTATTAAAAGAATTATCCGGGACTTTGTTGTACCTCGCAAATTTGTTTTATGTGCATCAGACAGTTGGAGATCGTCTTCTGGTTATCTGAAGAACAATTAGAGACACACAAGTCTCTGTCTTCGCCGAAATTGCTCTCTCCTGGCACTCAGCATCAGTCTACGCACTCTGACATTGCATGATTCTGTCTTCTTCCAATAGTCTCCAAAGAAAGAGAAAGAACAGTGCGAAAGAACTAACAACCATGGTGGTGGAACGCGCGTTACTACCACATGACCGTTAAACCACTTTCGTTAAACTACCTCTGAAACATGTTTAGCAAAAGCTGTTTAGGTTTACAGTTAAACAGGTTTAGCGCTAGTGGAGATGAGATTATTCTTAAACATGTTTAGATTGTAGACATGTTTAAGCCCTAGTGGAGACGTGCCCATAGTTATCATTGCAGTTTGGACCAGTGGTGATCATTGTCATTGCAACAGCTTGGAATCACTCTAAAAGGCAATCTAGATTTTTGGTGTGATTATGTCGATAACAGTGGGTTACTGTGATCTATACTGGCTCTGTATGTTTGCACAGAATGTCTGAGTGAGAAATGTTAGGATACTTGTTAACTCAGGGTGATGACATTGCAAACTGGCAACATGTAAAACAAAGAATGCGGAATGGAGTGGAATTGGAAACAGAACATGGAATAGAATGCGCATGTGCCATATGTCTGCATATTGATGCAAGCTCACAATTTTTTAAGACACAGACACTGAGACAGTATCCATACATCCATACATCCATGATACAAGATGCATGAGAAGCATCCGGCCTAACAGATCACCTCATTGGCAATGAGTGGATTATGCACTCTGAAAGAGGGTAAAAACCAGATATAAGCCCGAAGTAGAGTCAAGAAATACTTTAGTGCTGCCTTGCCCATATACTATGGTAGCTTCAGCAATGATTAAATTCTTGCAACAGAACAGTCTAAGGAGAATTCTTCTAGCTTTTATCCCTTTTGCAGAGCATGAGGTCTCAATTGAATCGCCTGTACCTTTGCAGCCATTGTGTCAAGGCACGTTGACAATCCCTTTGAACACAAATCCATTTTATCAAGAGCTGAAAGACACCCCTAGCTACTGGGATTTAAACCTCAGGAAATCTCTTCACTCCCAAAAACGAAATCGTCTGTTAAGATCACTGTGGAATTGAGTTAAAATCGGCAGCTAAACCGATTAACCTTTGAAGCAATGAGCCTCGTATTCCAACTGATATTTATAGCCAGCTCTCCATGCACTGTCCATCGAGAATACGTTTGTATGTTATATTTGGACTGAATCTCTAAAATGTTATAGAATATGGCTGATTTGCTCGTTAGTCAATTGTGTTGTTCATTCCACAGCAATTGTTGTGTTGTGTTCATTATAGACGATACATGTAATTGTTGTGTTGTGTTATTTATTTATATAATAGTAATTTACACAGTATAACTGTTGTGTTGTTCATTATCCATGCATGCAATGTTGTATCATGTACTGTTTTTGGTAGTGCTGATGTATGGATGTATGGATACTGTCTGTTTCTTAGATACGCAGTTCTGACTCACGTTCCAGGTTGCACGTTTCACATTCCATTACAGATTCTTTGTGAGCTTGCATCTGTACGCAGACATGGCACATGCGCATTCCATTCCATGTTCCTTGTTTTACATGTTGCCTTGTAGGCTGGCTGAACTTTCTGTTGTGTGATCACAGCACATTTGTGTTATTAATGTTTCCAGGAGATAAGCCACACACTGAATTAGAAATAACTAGGTAGAGTTAGAGTTAATAACTGGGAACAATTATGTAGGATTACTAATGCAGAAATTGATGTATCATATTAGCTTCTTCCTTTGTTTGAATCGTTTGTATATATCATTGGCTTAAACATGGTTTGTTGGTACAGTGGAGAAACTGCAGCTGTGTCTGCTGAAGGAGATGAAACTCTGCCAATGGAAGTTGAGCCAACTGAGACTTTGACAAAGACTAGTGGTGACAGAGAAGGCAATACAGAAGCGTCTCCTGATTCTGGGAAAGGCTCACAGATTGGACAAAGTCAACGAAGTGATCAGGAATCTGGCAAAGGAGATCGACCAGCATTTTCTGGTCAACCAGATATATCGGAAACTACATCTCAGTCATTAGGAGACGCTACGTCTAGCTGAGTTACTGTTTTATTAATAATTATTGTAGGAGGAATTGTGAGGCTGTTTTACAGTGCAATAAGTGCACTTACCGTTGTAGCAATATACTTGCACCTTATCCAACTGCTGCTTTTTGTACTGTCAAAGTTGTACGCGTGTGTGCACTCATTCTGTATTGTAGCAACTTGATAGGTTGAACTACCACCAGTTGTATAATAAAGTGCGCTGAATTTTTGTCAAAAACTAATGGCAAATGTTTCTTGCAGTTGTAAACCAAATTATGCTTGTTTGCGTATGAAACACTGTCCTTATAGTTACCTTAGCGTCAATTTGGTTGATGACAGCAGCTGAGTTATTTCTACTTACCAAATCATGTACACCATGACATGCACATCATATGCAGCTTATTAGTTGGCCTATGGTTCCTTTCTGTTTCTGTCAGCTGTACATGTGTGGGAGGTTGTGGTGTATCTCAGAAACGGTCTTGGCATGAATATTATTTATTAACCCATCACAGAGTGGCCGAATGGTCATTGAAACAAGAAAGGGCTAGGACGATGAAGACAGATTCTAATTGGACACATGAAGACCACAAGCAATGAGACACATCAAACTAACAATAAACATAGTCTAACATCATTTCAAACAATCAAAATACACAAACAATATCTATGGCTAGCTATAGATGCAGACTAAGATCGGCAATTCTGTGTGTTTGAGAGACAAGATTGAAACCACATTTTCCACTCAAATTAGACAAGATAGACATCATGAAGAGTGAGGCTCATCTCGAACTCACTCACTAAGTCTTTTTTGAACAGACATAATTGTTCTTTCTACTTGACATATAGTTTCGTTTTAACTATATCACTATCAATTTTAAAGGTTGTTGTGTTGTGTTCGAGAAAAAATAAAAACAGTAAATGAAACTAGTGTCACTAAGCTAACAAAACAATTTCTTGAATTATATTTTGATATTTAATATGAATAAATTTTAGTGTATCTTTTCACTACTCAAAAGAGATGAAGATAATAAATGCATCCCCACCAGTGAACTAGATTGTACAATAGAGATATTTGCGCTCTCAGAGTGCTGTCTAGTTGTAGTTTGTGTCTTCTAGACACACGTTTAGACCACCCCAATTATACAGAGTTTGTGATAAAGATTTGCCTACTACTGCACTGTGTAGTGACGTCTCTACAAATGTGACACATGCCTACATAGAACTGACAAATTTCACACATGGACGTTACAATTTCAGCGGCACATTAACAGTTTGACACTCTAAGAATACAATTTCACAGAAACGTCGGCTTCAACTACAGAAAAAGCGTCAAAATAAACCGCATCGTGTGAAAGGCCACACATTGGTGAAGATTCCCACATTAGGACCTGCTGCGGAGGTTCTAGACATATGTCACTGATGTCACAAAGTAAAAGTGTCACCTCCTCAAACACCTGGACAGTAACTCAGTGACTACACATAATATCATGTAGCTACACTGTACCGTGTGTATGATCTCAGCTTATCCTGGTACCAGATGGTTTATCCGGGATTTCTAAGGCCTGAGCGCGGGCAAGTCTAGTCATGTTTGTGTTGAGCGCAACTGTTTCATTCTAAACGAAGAGAAGAAGATGCGACGTGTATTGGCTCGCGGCCATGAAGACCGGCACAAGACAAAGCAAGTGCAGGTGCTACTAGTTGACCAGTTTTGTCGCCTGTTTTCTATTTTATCTGACGTGATACTAACACATCTTATGACGTGATACTAACACGTCACACAGTTTTCTTTCATAACACAATACTGTACCTTCATTTTCTCTTCAGCCTTTTGCTTTAGAGAATGAACTCCATGAGGGTCATTGCCAGGATATTTTGTCGGCATTTTTATTACACAAACTCATTCTCTAGAGTCTGTTTTGTGACGAAAATACCGCCACTAGAGTGTATGGGACCCTAATAGTGTGATGTCCTCAATAACAAACTCCACTTCCTCTGTTTCAGCTGATCGTATCAGCTGATCAGCGATGACCGCAAACTTCCTGTCTTATCTTACATAAGCTACGTAATCAGGAAGTCGGTGTTTATGAAAGTGACTGCGGAATTCCACTGACATTCTTGACCTCAGACACCGTGGCGTATAGGGGAGATTCTATTCACGTGATTTTATCACGTGAAGGCGTCAAAACAGAGGGCGTACATCCTCCAGAATCTCGCATCTGTGCATACATATTGAGCAGCTTGCTGCGTGTAAGCTATTGAATGGTCTAAGCGCCAGCTGATGTATTTGTGATCAATTTGAGTGTGTAGTAGATGACCCATGTACTCACTCCTACACATATCCTAATCATATGATTTGAACAAACAGAGCCCACTTACTCTGGTAGGAAGGAAGGATTCTTGACGTACCATTGAACTGTATGGAGTGATAAGTTTGGAAACAGTTAGAAACATTGGAGACCACAAATGGATTGTTGTCTAGCTAACGACCATCTAAATTCCAGCTATACTCTGTAGTGTGTGGGAGTTGCAACACAACCGGTTTGTAACTCCTCACGTCATTATCAACCAACTAGACGTCTTCACTATGCGTGAAGCAGACAGCTGGAACAAAACATTGCAGGCGAGCGAGACCTTATCGTTTCCTTTGTCCCTATTAGCGAAATTATCGCCTGTGAGTCGTTTGCTAGTCAACTACCTTTGGAATGTCGGAGGCTGCACCGAACAAGGAAATGAAATTAACGCTACGTGACTGGTGCATTCGTCGCACGTGACGCTGCTTGCTTTGAGGAAAGAAGGAGGAACGGGAAGCATCTAGTAACCTCTACTACTTGCGGTTTTGATGAATAAGTGTGACACCTAGTCAATCCCCATTCCTTATGTGAGCGAGTAGGTCAATCCCGCCAAAGGTGAATTAGCAGGCGTGGCGAAGACAGCTATGTATTGCCCTATCAGATTAAAGCTCGTTCTTTTTTCCTGCTGCAACTCCGACGGAAGGTTGTGGCTGTGAGCGAGCCAGCCGCCTCTTGCACGGTCATCTGCATGGTAGACAGTCACCACAGGCAAGGTAAAGCGGGTGGAACATAAATATCACGCCGGCAATTCCTCTCGCATGACTAGGGAAAGCGTTTCCTGCTTGTGTGCTACATTGTCGTCATTCTAGTGAGGAATGAAAGCGTGTGTCTTCCGTCAGCGTCTCCACCAGCGTCGTTGCTCGACTCACTGGCTTTTCTTCGCGCTGCGCTGCGAGCGAGTGAGAACGAGATTTGTGAGGGGCGTCGAACAACTGCACGACGACCTTGCGGCTCCAGTTCGTGCAGAGATAACGTCTACGCGTCTTACTCCGTTGCTATTTCGCTCCCTCCCGATTTGAACTGTCGCATCGGCACTCGTGTGTGTGAGCTCGTGTTTTAGAATGCTTGTTATATTACACTCGTATGACCCTGCCCATCACCTTCGTCACCGGCCGGTCACTTATTAGCTCGACATTTCGTACTGAAAACGATTCTCTTATCTAACGATGTGCTCTTTGGTTTTCAGTGTGCGATCTCAATATGCTGTGCGTACAGAAAAGCCACATGGAGGACGAGTTTGAAGCCTGTCAACCCTACTGTGTGACGAATGTCGAGGACGGTCGCTACTGGTCTGATACGCTGTTGTCAGGTGAAGACTTCTGGACGAAATTCGAGATCCCGCTCACTCCACCGAGGTCGCCTTCTCGACGAACTGGCTGCGTGCCGTCGACCGCAGATAAGTTTGAGATGCTGCTCGACACGAAAGGCGGACAGTGGGATTACGGCAGATTCGACTACGACAGTTTGCCCGTAACAAAATGGAGAGACTACATCATACGCAACGACTGCATGTGGGGAAATGGCTGCTCGCTGGGCGAGAAAACCAGATCTCCGGCCGTTAGCAACACGTGTTTGGACACGCTGTCAGGAGAGAATGAAGATAAAGTGGAACATGATGATACTATCGCCTCATACAGTGCGGTCGAATGTATCAATCCGTCGTCGGTCTTGCCGTCTGTCTCTCCGCTTACCGACCACAGTCACTATGTTGCAAAACACCTGCCAATCGTCACACCTACCACCTCGTCGGCGTGCAGCTCGGAAACCGGTACTAGTAAGTGTTGCGAGCACTTTGTTTGTTCGTTTGGGTCTGTGTCTTGACTGTACGGCATGAGTCGATTGGTATGTGAAGCGGGTGTGTGTGTGTGAGAGAAGTAAGTGAGCCCGACTTCCTGTTTTATGGTTTCGTTGGCATTACGTAATGTTTTCTCCTCATACGCGGTCTGATTGTTTGATTGTAATCGTTTACCAATCAATCAACTGTCTCACTCTACTGATTTTCTAGAGGAAGAGATCGATGTGGTGACGGTAGAGAACAAACCGAAACGTCGATCATCATCTCCCCACATCTCTCTTTCCGCAGCTCCACCATCCAAACGACCAAGAACCACACCTCCTCCCAGCCGTCCTGCAACGCCCCTTGCAACTCACCAAGCTAAACCGCGTCGCGACTGTCAACCGCGTATCTGCAGTGCTGCATCCTCGTTGGCTGGCCAGCGTCGTGTTTCCGTACGTAGAAGTAGTTCACGAAATGAAGACTCGGAGAACGAGTTGGAGAGCAAGAGAACGACGCACAATCATCTAGAACGGAAAAGGAGGAATGATCTCAAGTCTAGCTTTCAGGGTCTTAGAATGAATGTTCCTGATATAAAAGACAATGAAAAAGCTCCCAAGGTGGCAATACTTAAAAAAGCATCTGAACACATCATGGAACTTAGGAAAGATGACGAGAGACTAGCTGCTGAACTTGCAAAAGAAAAACAAAGACATGAAGCTCTTCTCAAGCAGTACAATGCCTTGAATCAAGGTGCTGTATGTCAGCTAGGCATGTGTTAAGAATTGTTACTTTTAATTGAACAAAATTGATTCTATTGTTACATGTACTGCATGGTGTATTGCAATGGCGTTGAACTCTTTTGGTGGCTCAGTTGCTCTCCACATTGGGTTTGCTAACTTGCAGAAGTGACATAGATGTTACAGTTTGTCACATGAGTTAGTCTTCACTGTTACTGTTGCTGACTGATAATTAAACAAATTAAAGCAGTCATATTCACTCACTTTTCATTTCCGCAAACATGATCAGTTTGTCCACTTTCTCTTTCTGGATGGGATGCTACTAACTAGTGAGTCTACTGGCTACAATATCACACGAGTTTGATAGGAGAGACTTCCCTGAACAAGTGAAATGTAAGGTGAGTCTTGCTTTCACTGTACTCTATGTCCACATTGAGGAATTGAAGCTGAAAGTGCGACAGGTCATTAGCCTGTAATTTCTGGTAGCTACTTGTACACATCATGCAGGTAAGATGAGTAAGTTTTGAGCATGTCTCATTTCCTCTTTGTTTCATTTTCAGTGGTGTAACTAACACACGATGGAGATAGTGATCATGTGCCTACGTGTACTAAAAGTAGTAGTATTGTACTCATGAGATCATATGACAGTTGTACATGTACCCATTATAGCTCTGCCTAGGAGTCAGTTCAAATGACAGTCCTGGTACCCTCTATTATAACAAGTTCAAATGACAGTTGTACTAAGTAAACGTATTAGACAACAAGGCTGTCTCCCCAATGTATACGTCATAGTGAATAGTGGTAAGGTAATTAGTAAAGCCGAGGTTCCGGTTCTTAGCATTTACGTGTCTAGAAGTAAAGGAAGCATCAAATAACACATGACATATTTTAAATGTAGATCCACTGTTTCAACACTGATGATTATACGTAGTAGAGCATCCTTGCATGGCTGTACAGTAGACTCGACCCGGTCTCGTTCGCCGTCGTCATTCCCGGATAGTCAACCCTCGCCCACTGACGTCACTAAATGCTGCGCACTGTGTGCCAGATGACAATCAGCACTTACTGTAAAATACACTTAATAAAATACACTTAATGAATCTAGTGACTGTATTGTGTTCTAATAAGTCTGTACCATAATCTAGATCCGTACACTTGATTGAAATTTACTTTCCGTAGACATATTTTTATAATTAATTTAATTAATTATTATTACATTTTATGATTAATTAATTAATTATTATTATTATTGCATTTTTATGATTAATTAATTTATTATTATTATTACATTTTATAATTAATTAATTAATTACTACGTTCATTTAGCTCCCCCATAGTATCTGATCTACTGACCTCCTCACATACCGTAAGCATGAGAAAAAGCCTGTACATGTACAAGTGAAAGTTCAAGAATAAGAAACAAAAGTTGTCACGCAGTGAAACTTGTTTAATTAATTAATTAGACTGTCTTGGAATGTATCTGACTTCTTCAATTTAGCAGATTCATCTGACCTGATGATGTAAACCTGCTTATCTATTAGTAATATAATCTATTAGCACCACTCTACATAACTACATGCATGTCACAAAATAGTACGCGATAACAACACACTTCACTAAATAACAATGCCAATTGTTCCTAGTGCCGACATGGTGAAACTTGGGTGCCTGATGCAGTTAGCTTCTTCCTCATTTTTTCATGATTTGTTAATGAAGCAAGAAGACCACCTTCATTCTTAGGGGTGATATCGGCAGAGTAATCTATCTCTTCTCCATCCAGCTTGGTCATCTTCCCACCAAGGGCTCGAAGAATAGCATCACCAGAACAAATATCCCACTTCTTGATGCACGTCACATGAACATAGCCATCCACCTTGCCCCTAATCACCTGCAATACTTTATATCCTGCTCCTCCAGCCAGAACAACTTTTGTTGCTAATCCAAATGCTTTCCTTGCAGATGCATTGACTGCCCCGCCATGTGAACGAGAAACAATTAGACTAAGATGATCCATAGAAGCTGTAATTTCCCTGGTTTTAGTCAAACTAGCAGACTGTACCAATCCTTCAGAACCACCACGGCCAACCCATGCCCATGTTGTTTCAGCAGGAAATTCAGCAGAAAAATTAGGGTGGTGAATCACTCCGGCCACTGGTCGACCATCTACTGTAATGCACACCATTACAGTAACATATTGCAGCAACTTCTCAGTATATTCCTGTGTTGCATCTAACGGATCTATCCACACCGCCACTCTCGACAATTCAACGTCATCCTGCATTGATATCTCCATCACTTCTTTCCGATCGACATTTGGAAAACTTACATCAAATTCTGTCTCTTTCTCGTGCTCCTCTGAAACATATGTAATGCCAGGAAACGCCTTCACCAGTCCTTTAACAATGGCTCTATGTGATGCCATGTCACCTTTCGTCACATATTCCTTAGCTCCCTCAACTGTTTCACCCTTTACTTCTTCACCAAGACCATCAGACGTTCTTACTTCAGCAACAACCTTCCCAGCTCTCTCCGCTAAATCTATTGCAGCAGACAAGAGCTTGCCAATGCTAACCTTCTCTCGAGTTAGTGCATGAAACAGAACACGATCTCTACTGTAGAGAAAGAGAAGCAACACGCCAATGGAAACTGTTAACACAATTGCAAAAGGAGACAGTCGTATTCTAGCTGCCATGATAACCTTCTTCACCGACAACTCTGTCATTCAGCATGTACTGTATGTACAACCAAAACCTGACTGGCAATCTCTGGTACGTACTGACTTTCGCGTTCGTGCTATAGAGCTGTTGTCGTTGTCTGTACCTACTTCACCTTTTGTCACAAAACGCATTAATAAATGTCTAACATGTGCATTCACTTGTAGCCATACTTGTGCGTGTGTTTCGGTTACGAACACAGCGAAGTTTTCTCGATGACGTCAAGTCGTACTGTACCAATGACGTCAAGTCGTACTGTACCAATGACGTCGGCGACGCCAAGATCCACTGGTTTATATCAAAACACCAAAGAACCAATCACGATCGAGAAGGACACTTTGAACTGATTTCAAGTCAGATCTGAGATGGAGAGCGGTCGTCGACTAGATGCGTACAAATCTCGCGGTCCTAGCCGCGATATAAGGCGGTTATTGAAGGCAAAAGACGAAACCAAACGACGAAAACTCGAACGAGACGAGACGGTGATGAGACGTCGACATGCGGCTTTGAGGGAAATACAAGAGGAAGTATCGGGTACGACGAAATCGAGCAAGGAAATGAACAAAACGGAAACAGCGGAGGCGGTGAGGTTGCGTGAAAGGCTTCAACAGTGGAAAGCGAGCAGACAAGTGGAGAAGGAGAAGAAAGCGATGGATAGGAAGAAACACAGACCGTTTGTTGTTGTGGCGAGGTCGAATGTCATACCTAGAACTCCACCTGCATTGCCACAAGCATCAAAAAGGTTAGCAACCGTACACTAGTCGGATAAACTCCACTATACTGTGCTGCAATGTACTCTACTGTACTCTACTGTATCGAACTCTACTGTACTCTACTGTATCGAACTCTACTGTACTCTACTGTATCGTACTGTACTGTATCATACTGTACTGTACTGTACTCTACTGTACTCTACTGTATCGTACTGTACTGTACTGTACTGTATCATACTGTACTGTACTCTACTGTATCGTACTCTACCGTATCGTACTCTACTGTATCGTACTCTACAGTATCGTACTCTACTGTACTGTACTCTACTGTATCGTACTTTACTGTACTCTACTGTATCGTACTCTATTGTACTGTACTGTACTGTACTCTACTGTATCGTACTCTACTGTACTCTACTATATCGTACTGTACTGTATCGTACGGTACGGTACTGTACTGTACTGTATCGTACTCTACTGTATCGTACTCTACTGTACGGTACTGTACTGTACTGTACTGTATCGTACTGTACTGTACTGTACTGTACTGTACTGTACTGTACTGTACTGTATCGTACTGTACTGTACTGTACTGTACTGTACTGTACTGTACTGTACTGTATCGTACTGTACTGTACTGTACTGTACTGTACTGTACTGTACTGTACTGTATCGTACTGTACTGTACTGTACTCTACTCTATTGTACTCTACTGTACTCTACTGTATTGTACTCTACTGTACTCTACTGTATCGTACTCTACTGTATTGTACTGTACTCTATTCTACTGTACTGTACTGTACTGTACTGTATCGTACTGTACTGTACTGTACTGTACTGTACTCTACTGTATCGTACTCTACTGTACTGTACTGTATCGTACTCTACTGTACTGTACTGTATTGTACTCTACTGTATTGAACTGTACTGTACTGTACTGTACTGTATCGTACTCTACTGTATTGTACTGTGCTGTACTGTACTCTACTGTATTGTACTCTACTGTACTCTACTGTATCGTACTGTACTGTACTCTACTGTATTGTACTCTACTGTACTGTACTGTATCGTACTCTACTGTATTGTACTGTACTGTACTGTACTGTACTGTACTGTACTGTACTCTACTGTATCGTACTCTACTGTACTCTCCTGTATCGTACTCTACTGTACTGTACTGTATCGTACTCATACTCTACTGTATTCTACTGTATTGTACTGTACTGTACTGTACCGTACTGTACTGTACTGTACTGTATCGTACTCTACTGTATTGTACTGTACTGTACTGTACTGTACTGTACTGTACTGTACTCTACTGTATCGTACTCTACTGTACTCTCCTGTATCGTACTCTACTGTACTGTACTGTATCGTACTCATACTCTACTGTATTCTACTGTATTGTACTGTACTGTACTGTACCGTACTGTACTGTACTGTACTGTATCGTACTGTACTGTACTGTACTGTACTGTACTCTACTGTATCGTACTCTACTGTATTGTACTGTACTCTACTGTACTGTACTGTACTGTACTCTACTGTACTCTACTGTATCGTACTCTACTGTACTCTCCTGTATCATACTCTACTGTACTGTACTGTATCGTACTCTACTGTACTGTACTGTATCGTACTCTACTGTACTCTACTGTATCGTACTGTAATGTACTGTACTGTACTGTACTGTACTGTACTGTATCGTACTGTACTGTACTGTACTGTACTGTACTGTACTCTACTGTATCGTACTCTACTGTACTGTACTGTATCGTACTCTACTGTATTGTACTGTACTGTACTGTACTCTACTCTACTGTACTGTACTGTACTGTACTGTACTCTACTGTACTCTACTGTACTGTACTCTACTGTACTGTACTGTACTGTATCGTACTCTACTGTACTCTTCTGTATTGTACTCTACTGTACTCTACTGTATCGTACTCTACTGTACTCTACTGTATCGTACTGTACTGTACTGTACTGTATTGTATCGTACTCTACTGTATCGTACTCTACTGTATTGTACTGTACTCTACTGTACTCTACTGTATCGTACTGTACTGTACTCTACTGTACTCTTCTGTATCGTACTCTACTGTACTCTACTGTATCGTACTCTACTGTACTCTACTGTATCGTACTGTACTCTACTGTATTGTGCTGTACTGTACTGTACTGTACTGTACTGTATCGTACTGTACAGTACTGTACTCTACTGTATCGTACTGTACTGTATTGTACTCTACTGTACTCTACTGTATCGTACTGTACTGTACTCTACTGTACTCTACTGTATCGTACTGTACAGTACTGTACTCTACTGTATCGTACTGTACTGTATCGTACTGTACAGCATCGTACTCTACTGTACTCTACTGTATCGTACTGTACTCTACTGTACTCTACTGTATTGTGCTGTACTGTACTGTACTGTACTGTACTGTATCGTACTGTACAGTACTGTACTCTACTGTATCGTACTGTACTGTATTGTACTCTACTGTATCGTACTCTACTGTACTCTACTGTATCGTACTCTACCAGGGTTCTAAAAATTTGGTCACCAAGTTGCCATATGGCGACCACTTCTAGATGGCTGGCGACTAAACGAACAGTGTGGTCGCCAATTTGGCGACTAGAAATATTGGTCGTTTCTAGTCTTTTGTGGCAGCGGCTCTTGGATGGGAACCACCTGCTCAGTTCCGCTTTCTACTTCTACCATTTAGTGGCACCCTGCGACGTATGCCGCCTATGTAGCACCTTCGTACTTATCGTGTAACAACGTATCACCTAGCAATCTATTGCAAGTCATTGCTATTCTCTGGTACACCATCATTTTTACGGACTCTAGTGCCTGTACCTATCTGATTGGTCTGTGCCATCAGCTCCAGACAAATCCAACTAAAGACCTGCAGGCGAGTATAATTTTTCAAACAATTGTGGTCACTCCTATCCTTCATAGGCTTCACCAATAAATCCAAGTCAACAGCTCTATCATCAACGAGACTCCGTTGCGCAGCAGTTTCTCCAGAATGAAACATGAAATTCGCAGCCAATCGTAGTTGAAGGTGACGGCAACTGCCTATTTAGATCCTTTTCTATTCTGTTCAAAGAACCTGACCATCTTGAATTGAGACAAATAAACACTATTATGCCGATGTTTGCAAATGGTGGGCGTAGGAAGTGGCAAAACAAAACAGCTTTTCTCCAGCAAGCTGCCTGAGTGTCTTTCTATCACAAGAACTAGACCAAGGTGTACGTCCAGAAGCTCATACGTCTCCTAGTGCTACTAAGAAAGGTTGTTCAGACAAAAGTTTCTGCATGTGAAATCTAGGTGTTGAATGAAGCCACGCGTTTCAGAGATTAACACAGCTAGCCATAGGAAACCACGTGGGGTGGGGTTTTCCCTCGAGAGTTACCGGATGTACTGTTCTCAGCAAATCAGTAGTGGCACTGAGTCATATAGAGAATTTAATTAAAAACACAAAGAATGCTCATGTCTTATTGATGGATAGTTAGGATGTGGATGTGATGACAAACCACATAATCCTGTTATTAACATTACAGAACCACACAAGCACATTTTGTTTGGTTGTAGCTATACAATTAGTGGAAAGTTTCTATAAAATATGAATACTCATACTATTACATAAAAAGAATCCCAAGTACCACACTGTAGATTGATGTGTTTACTAGCCAATGTTCATCCAACATTACTGCAAATTCCTAGTTAGGTCTTAATTTAATGTCAAACATGATAATCTGGGAAAGGGTCTCAACAGTGATATTAATGACTTGTTTACTTCTGGAATCTCTGACTTAGAAACTAGTGAAAGTTTGGCGACCAATCGTTCCTCTAGGTGGCCAAACTGGCGACCAGATTCAAACACATTTTTCGAACCCTGCTCTACTGTACTCTACTGTATCGTACTCTACTGTACTCTACTGCATCGTACTCTACTGTACTCTACTGCACTCTACTGTACTCTACTGTATGGTACTGTACTACTCTACTGTACTGTACTGTACTGTACTGTATCGTACTGTACTGGGATTAGATTGACAATGCGGCGAATGGCGGAGCGGGGAGAGACTGGCGCTCGAGTCTAATTAGCTAAACATATGCTGTTTGGGGAAGTACATCCCCAGATCAGAAAATAACAGTCGTGACATGGACATTGTTTGAATAAACTAAGAAGGTGCCTACAGTGTTTTGTTCCAATCAACATTTACATATTGACGTATACACTTAAGCTGAATTTGGAGAGCAAAATTTGTTGAATTAAACAAATTCATCTAGTTACACATTGTTTAATATTTGACCAATGCAAAAGGTGACACAACTCACATATCATAATGGACAAATTTGTATTTTACATGTTGCACCCATTTCAGTGTAAATGCCCCCAACAAGCAAAATTGTCCAATGTGAAAAGTTATTTGTATAACTAGGTGCATGTGTGGCATGAAATGCAGCAGTCAATGCAATTAATGTGACACATTTCATGAAGATTGCATGGACAAGTGTGTGATGTAGGCTATAAAACCATGATGTCTGACTAACTTGAAAATGTGTCGTATTCCGCTGTGCATCTCTAGCTGTGCTTGTGTGCATCATCATATGTATGTGATCTCAAAATGCTTCAAGTGTCCAAATGTCATATCTCAATTTACAGTAGACGTACAGCACTTTATTGGCTCATTTGAACTCATGGGCAGCATCTGTAGGGGTGTGAGTGGAAGCAGTCAATAACAAGGAGTCTCATTATCATTGTCTTTTCTCTGTTTTTACACATGTGTCAACCTTGTTTCCTTAGTTTTCTTGATTCTCTGCATATCTCCTCATTTTGTATCAACTGTTGTTATCTTTAGTTTATTTGTATACATTCACAATGACACTTAATCTTTTCTCACTTATTGACTACAACCAATATTCCGACTACACAAATAATACAGTATTTGTTGTTTTGTTGATCTTGTTAGTTATAGTTTTGTTGACTTTTAGAATTGTGTTACACAAAATGGTTTGAGCTCTAGAATTTACTGTATTACAGGAAGTTTTATGCTGAGCCAGTCATCTTACGACGATCAACACGACTGGCAGCTAAAGAATCATCAAGATCAGGTGCACAGTCACTAGCAAAGACAGTCAGGGGAAAAGAAAGAAGCCAGAAGGTTAGTAAGAACAGAGAAGAAAAGACCATCAAACTAACAACTACTCAATGTGCCATATCATCAAAAACCAAAGGTATGTGTCGACATTGTAGAATCCATTTGTAGCTAATACACAAATATATAAAGCATTTGAAGTTATCCTTGATTTACATAAACAACTACATGTATAATATGTTTACATACATATGCTATGTGTTATTATATATTGGTAAATATCACTTTCTAGTTTATGCTTTAGTAGAGGAACCTAGCATTACACAGGGAACTCAGATGTATGTCTGTAAGGGAACATCCAAAATTAATGATGTTGTTTTCAAACAAATTTTTTGTAAGTGGGTGGGTGGGTATGAAAATTATCCGGGAGCTGTTGACTCATTCAGGTAGGCAGGCAGTCATATCTGTGAAATGTCTCATCATATGAAGAAGGCATCCTTCTTTTCCAACTTAGGGCATGCTGTTGGACCGTATTATGCTGTTATATAATGAGGCTCTCTGGAAGCTGAATCCAGCTGACACTAGGAAGTATGTCCTTCTGGAGAATGCACAGAAACTGTGGAAGGAGCATATGAGTGGGATGAAGTTGCATGTGACGAGCTGTTGGCAAGGGCGTCATTAGCAGGAAGCCAAAGAGACGTTGTATGCACACAACTGTTTGTTTTCTAGCTTGGCTAATTGTAAGCACCATGACCCTAGACCAAAAACTTGGATATTCATAGACCAAGTAAGACACAGATATAGCTTTAATTAAATATACTGCAGAGTGTAGCCTGAAGTTGTTGTCTGGTAGAACTGACATAGACACAAAAGTGTGGTATTTAATTGCTAAATTGTGATAATTAAAGGTTTAGGGTCACAGTTGGACATGCGCACTTGAGCCGATGTCAAGTGAGGTAGCTTTTGCATTGTAGCTATTATACGTAACATATGTTCAAGTGTCTTGGCAAGAAAATCGGTTTCAATCGCCAGTAAGTCCTTCAAATCTGTTCATAGGTTGTGCATGCGCAAACGTCAATAGATGAAACAACTGCAAAATGGCTATTTAGGTGTTGATTGACAGGCAAGGCAGCAGTGTAAGCTTTATTCAATACAAATTTTTTGGTGCTCACTGTGAACTAAGTGTGCTTGGTTATTCTGAGGAAGACGTGTGACTATGGCAGATGCAACATATGGGAACATGATGTGTGTTGTCTGGTAATGTGCAGAGCGTAAGGAACCCCAATCAGGCTCAAAGTGCAAGGGTGCTTGTCGACTTGTACAGAAACTGCAGTGTAGCAACCTCAGTTTGAGATTTTAGACAAAACATTTTGAGAACGACATCTAAAAAGCATATGATTTAATTACTAGACACGGTCTAATGCAATGTTTTACTGCAACATGTTGATTGTTCCAATTCAGGCTATAGAGAGACTTCAGTCAGTTTTGCTTGTAGTGCTAATTAGAGCATGCAAGTTCTTGCGGTTATCGAGTGTTTGAAAAAGTGCACCCTTTTCAAAGCAATGCAGTGCACATGTCCAACTGTGTTCCTGCACCTTTAACATATTATACAAATATTAAGACATTGTTGGTTTTAACATTTAGTTTTGTATTAGGGGGTGGATGGGTGGGTAAGGACAAAACAAAATTTTTGGGCCGCCCCTAAAGGTGTAATGTATCTGCATCAATACATATACCTACTCACTGACACAGTACACTACGGCAGTTGTAAAATGTAGTCGGACAAACAATTTTGGTTATGTGAATGTTTCTTGAACTAAAGACATTATTCTTGGTTGCTAATTGTTATTAACATTATATTTGCAAATTGGGTTTTTGTTTAGAAACAGAGCCTGTTCCTCAATCATTTGTCAGTCAACTGGAGTCTACATTAAATACAGTATCGGTCGTTGATTTCAGCAAACCTTTTTCTCCGTTTCACTTTTCATTTCAACCATCTAATAAGGACGTTGCTGCAGTAAATCCATACAAAGAGACAATCGGCTGCCATCAGGAGATCTCAGAATCTGCAGCTAGCAAGTTGGTCACTGTCAGAGCTGTCAATTCGGACTGTGGTTCCACAAGTTCACCATGGTCTGAGGTAGTCATCAATGATGACGAGGATGCACAAGAGTGGTGGAAGAGTGATTTGAAAGAAGGCAATTCTGGAAACAAGGAGAATGCAGCTGAATTGAAAGGTAAATATTTTACCACATAATGTTATGGTTGACGTGACTGTGTATGTGCATGTTTGTTTGTTTGTTTGTGTGTGTGTGTGTCCATGTCCATGCATGTATTTGTTCGTCTGTGTTTGTGTTAATTGTTATGTGTTAAATCTTTGTTACTGAAACTGTTTTGTGTACTTCATGATTCTATTCACCTTGATATTTCATATGTGTTTTTTGTTTTCATAACAGATGATGCCAGTAGTGATGATGTTGTCTCAAATTGGGTTGACACAAAGCGTTTGGCAGTTGCTCCTTTTCGCCAGTTGATTGAATCAGAGACACAACGATTACAGTCACTGTGTGACACATGGAATCAGATTGTAGCAGAAAAGGACGAACAAGAAGATGATGATGGTGAGTTCTTTTTCGTATCAAAATAGTCATTACTCATTGGCTTTGAATTCATAACCTGATTGCATAAGTATTTGGGTAAAATACACAACAATTTAAGGTAGTCTCGTGTAGCCAGACCTTAATCCCACCCTCAACATTCCGGCGGGGAAACGGTCTGGTGAGGTTCCTTTGACCTTGCCATGATGCTGCATCACCGAATTCTGGTGAACTAAAACCCTTAAAATGTTATAAAGAGGCGAGATAATATTACCGCTTCTTGTGCAAAGTAGGTTGTGCTGGGTGTTTATAGGAAGTAATCATTGATGTTATCAAACTCTAGGTAAGCCACGAAAGAACATTTCATGGCCTTACCATTGAACAGCCATCGTGAGTGAGTTGTTGTCGCGAAATGTCGTCGAAATGGTGTATGCGCACACCTTTTGCAGTCATTGATTTTCACTTACCAATACCGGTTGGATGACCATGTCCGTGTTCAGCTAGTGAGTAGGCTAGTCCAGTGAGAACCTAGACGCTAGACTGTATGGCGAGGCGATGATCTCATATATTCTCAGGAAGTTCACGTAGTTGTCAAGAGTTCACTGGAAACACGTCCAGGTAACAACACAACAACTGACGGTGACTGTGCACTGCATGATATCGCCTCATTGTAAGAAACATGCAGAGCACTAGTACATTGCCACACAGCCTTGTGTCTAGCTTCTCACTGGCTAGCCTACTTACTAGCTAACCGAACACGTATGTGCTTGTCACCACACGCACCGGCATTACATAGTGAAATCAATGACTGTAAAGGGCGCGTGTACACACCATTTTGACAACATTTCGCAACACAAACTCACCTTGCGATGACTGTTCAACGATACAGGCCATGAACATTATTCATGGCTTGCCTAGAGTCGAAGATAACATTGATGATTACATCCTGTAGACACTCAGCAGGCAACCACTGGCATGAGAAGCGGTAATATTATCTTGCCTCTTTATAACAATTATAGGGTCTTTAGTTTATCGGAAAATTGGTGATGTGGCAACATAGCAACATCAAGGAAACGTCACCAGACCCTTTCTCCTGTGCGACGTAAGGGCGGGGTAAGGGTCTGGCTACACGAGGCTAAATCTAAGGGTAGATTGGTAGATTAGTTTCTACTTTTGTTGTTGTGGACAGAAAAAATTATACACTTGAGCCTCCCTAATCCAGACCTCCAAGATCCGGACAGTTTACCAGTGCATATTAGGTCTTGGGACTTCGAGGGTAATCACTTTGGCAAGAAACTTCTTGTATAAACACTCAATTCTCAAAGCCCGTCTTGACTATCACGGGCCAGTGCATATCATACTACTGTATGTAACGTATGTAACTGTAGTACAGTGCCCCCACGCATAAACGCCCATCCGGGAGTGATGTCAGGAAAGTGCGCGTAATTCAAATGTTCTGTCATGTCTATCGACTAAACTCGGGAACAAGATTCAGCTATCGTAGCCGCATCTCGTTGTGAAAGAACTCAACAAACAGTTGCGTTTTACAGCGGGTCTCGATCGAGGAAGCACATTTTCTTCATATTGCACATTTGTCCGTTTTTACGCTACGGTGTTTCATTATTTAACTAGTTATTTTGCAGAAAGGGACATGACATGATTATCTAGGTAATCATCGTGGCGATTTTTAAAACGTGCTTTCGTTTTTGAGATATTGAAGAGAAAGGCCCCTGAAGAGGGGTGCACATACGGTCGTAAGTCTCTACAAAACGGTAACAGAATATGGTGAAACGCAAGGATAACATAGCCAAGACGATTTCTAAAATATTCATCGTGGGGATTTCTGATTGATGCTTTTGACGCAAAGATATGACAACATGAATATGTGCAACATTCTGTATTATGCCATCCATAAATATTTTTCACTTACAGCAAAAAAACAACCAAAAAGCTACACAGAACCTAAGATCTAAAAACTATACAAAACAACTAAGGATCGAAACACCTGAAAAACAACAAGACTAAGAATCATTCGGTCTTCTGTAGTGAGAGTGACAACCCAGTTGTCCAAACAGTTCTGAATGTCTTTATCTAAAGTCTCCTTGTCTGGTAAAAGTTGCCCGAGTTCACAAGAACTGGCAGAAACTTCGGATAGGTCTTTCACGTAGTCAGACATTAGCGAAGGAGACACTAACCCGTCATTCCCAAAATGGGGACCCTCCTTTTGGTCAACAGGAACATTCATTTGCTTTCGTCTAACCTTGTTCAAAACACTTCTTCTGTCTCTGAACAGCTGTTGCTCACTCTGACACACGGCAAAGAAGGCAGGTGCAAGAATATGGCACGGTTGCTGTGCGACCACATAGCGTTGCAACAGTAAAAGGCGGAGCTAAGTTTATCAACCAATCAGTAACAGTCAACGCCCCTATCGACAGCCAATCACCGCCTTGTATTACTAACTTTCTTCTAGAAGATTCTGTGACATCATAATTACATTACCAGAAAGCCCTCATATCAAGGACCACGCGCATCTAATCAGCTATAGCGTATGACCTCGGGGGCCTGCGCTAGGCCGTGCCAAAGTTATGGGCGTTTATGCGTGGGGGCACTGTACAAAGTACACATGTACGTTACAGTGTAGTACAAGCGTGTACAGTACTGTACAAGCATACTGTAGGCAGAAATGGTGTATGATGTTCACCAAACCCTACATTACAACGGTCTGAGATTGTGAGGATATAATGCGGGTTAACTATATCTATAGATCTTCCGGACATTTCTAGAATCTGGACAGCGGCTGGTCCCATACTGTCCGGATTAGGGAGGTTTGAGTGTACGACAATTTTCCAAATGTTGATCTAGCAGCTAGAGCAACAACTCTATAGTATGGCACGGCAGGGTCAAGAGTTTATTGCTTATGTATTGGCAAGAAAAACTTGTGCCATGTGTAAGTGTGAAATATTGCAACATGTTTCAATCTACTGCGAGTAAACGGTTGTGAACTATGAGCACAGACATTTATTTCATCTTTATCAGCATGTTAATCGACACCTTTGTCTTGAAAGTTCTATTTTGTTGGACATGGTCAATATATAACACAGTTTTAGAAGATTTTGCATGTACACAAATTGTGACAATGCTATATGGGTAGATGTGGTGAGCAACTGCTAAACAATGTTTGAAAGATTACACCCACACATTTCATCCATAAGTGGTCTTAGCACTAATTTTGAATTTCAATAACAGCAGTACAAGTGCACGTTGTTACAGTTGTAGGTATGATCAACGCGGCTGTTGGTAAAGCACAATTACTGATACGACAAAGATTTCATCAATTCAGTCAACTCTGTGACTTAGCCGAGGTAGAGAGGAAGATATTTGTGTATGCATTGTTTAGCTTTTTATTGCTTTGTATTTATTTTAGGATCCTAGTGCTGTTAAGACAGCTGAAGTGTCGGATCTCCAGGGATTCTGGGATATGATAAGTTGTCAGGTGACCGACATCAATAGCCAGTTTGAACAACTAAGTCAACTCCAGGCAAACCATTGGCAAATAGAAGAAAAGAAGATAGTTAGAAAACAGGGGAAGCGACGAGCTAAAAAGGTAGCTACAAAACTTACAACAATACGACAGCTGGTGATATCTATTGAAATGTTGTAATAATTGTTTGTTTTAGCTATTCAAAGTTTTGCTTGTGTACATGTGGCCTGCCTGCCATTTTTCTCTGTCTGTCTGTCTAATTGTTGTTTGCTTACAGATATGTGTGTTCTATATTTTTGTTATTTAATTAATAGAAGAAAGTGGAGGCAGCTTCTGCAACTGACACAACTAGGAGGTTACATCTGCGGCAATTCAAGGCGAAAATGATGGCTGCTAAGAAGCCTAACAATGATGATCTACCATTTGAGGTTTGTTCTAAATTATAACAGCTGCATACTATATATATATATATATATATATATATATATATATATATATATATATATATACAGTACTATTACTCTACAGAGATTACAGCAAACTGTTGCATGTACATTGTGCTCTTGTATTGATCACTTTGACGGCTAAAGTGTTTTTTTCACTATTTTGCTCATGTATGAGTCAAAATCTTCTTTACTTGTTAGATGGTCTTGTTGCACTGTGTACAAATGGTCTAGAAGCAGCTCAGCAAACTGTAACTGCGATTGTATTAGCAGACTGAGCATTCATGTTCTCACAGTATTGTGCTTAGGCTTTACAGCATGACTATGTGCGTGCAACTTGAGGAATAGCTATATAGTGTTCTTGCAGAAATTAGCAGACTTACACACACACTAACTACAAGGTACATGTATGTACAGTCAGACATTAGTTATGAATATACAACGTGTTTCAACTGGCTACTTCAAAGAAAGAGAGGAGAAACTACATCAAACCATTTCCTTTTTCTAGCATTGCAAAACCGTCATTTTCTAAGTGCAAAACAAAATAATTAAAGAACGAGCCAGAATGCACACTTGGTGTGTAAATAGATATGCTGGGCTATAATGTATAGATGTGTAATTGATTTCTTGCTATGAGTTATTGGTTAGGCTAAACTTAAGACCATTTGTCGAGTTTGTATAGGCATTTCAAATGACAGTTATTGAGTTACACATGTGTGTAATTGTGACCTTGCAGCTTTAATTATGTGGCACACTTCAATTTTTTGTGACACAAAATCTGTGTTAGCCACTAAGAATGGCATAATAAATCTGCTAAGTAATTCGTGATTTTACTGACATTATCCAAATGTATTTTGTAAGAGTCGGTCTGACTTTCAGTAATATTTTTTTGGAATTAAATTTGAGGGTATACATGTGTACAGTAAGGACAGTCACTAATTCAAACTAATCAATGTTTTTGCCTAGATGACGTGTGCCAGTGGAACAGCAGTGGATGTTAGTGACGCCAATGCAAACAAGACATCGACTTCTAATTTGAAGGTATACAGTACTGTAAGGACATGCAGTCACTAATTCAAACTAAGGCCACACCCCAAAAAAATTTTGTTTGGGTAACATGGAGTAAAAATTGCGGTCAGTTGGTCATAATTTCTTTATTTTCTACATTTTTATATTTAAAAATACATACACTAAATGCATTACATGGTGGCCATCGATCATTATTTACAATCCATGAGCAATGAACCGCACAATGTACAGTACCTTAACTGGCACAGACATCAACCGGGCATACGAGGCCAGCAGTCCCTATCAATTACATAATGACAATGGCTGTACTGTCAGATTCGTGCAGATGTAAGTGGTTAGAGAAGACGCTGCTCCGACGCCTTCTGCATTGGCACGTCGTTTACATGCACTTTCAACCGGAACTTGCTGACAAGTTGTCAATGCCGTAACAACCTCCAAGATAAAAGTACATGATGTCTACCAAACTCTAAATGTATCTGCCATTGTCATCCGGCACTGCATCACAGCGAATTCTTGGATCTGATGCTGTCTGAACACATCAAACGCTGTGTAGGCTTGCATCATCATCTGATGTTACCATTCAAAGAATGTCTTTAGTAGAGACGATTAATTTTTTGACCCGCAGTATCCATGGAACGACCGCCATTCCAGAAATTGCAATGCAGGCATGATACGTACATGTACACATTGTGTATATCTACACGTACTGTGCAATTCTAGCCTCGTACATTTATGTGCACTGCATGCGACAGGAATATAATTGAGACACACATGCATTTAACATGTTTGAAAACAAATGCCGCAAGAAAATTGAAAAAAAATTGAAGCAGCAACCTCCAAACGACAGTCGGTCGGGTTGCTCAAAACAAAAAAACTTTTTAGTGTGGCCCAGCTAATCAACGTTTATGCTTAGATGACGTGTGCCAGCGAAACAGCAATGGATGTCAGTGAGACCAATACAAACAAGACACCGACTTCTAATTTGAAGAAAAATGGGAAACGATATTCTCTAAGAAGTTCTGTTTTGAAGTCAGCTACCAAGCACAATGTATCTGAAGTAGGTGGTAATAGACAATGCTTGTCTTGTGAGAACTAGGTTTGACATATTTGATGAGTGCATACAAATAATTAAACTATTAGCAGTGGTGTGGCCAGATAAGAGTGTTAAAAAGAGATTCTTGATGAAGATACGTGGTTCTTTCTTGTCCTCTGAAAGTCACATGAATTAGTGTACTTCAAGAGCAGTCTACGCAGCCAACTGTAGAAGGTCGCTGAACAGGATTGGGGAGGGATTGCCATTGCATGGCTGTTCGTTGTATCCGACACTCACAAACGTGCTTTCAGATATTTGCCAGAAAATCAGAGAAACTGATGACCTTTTACTGGAAGATGCAGATGCAGAAGAATGTAACTTATTTATCAAGAATCGTTTGCTTTTTCAATTCTTAAATTTTAAGTAGTCAATATGCGACATCACCATCAAGTGCATACAATTCAGTAATCCATTGTAGTAGCACAGCAGTGGCCAGCACATCTGATAGTTTAATTATTTTTGCACTCATCATCATAGAGAATATGCCTTAATGAATAACCTGAAGTAAAAGAATAGAGTAACCCTTGCATATCTGACCCTTTTCACAAAACTGATATGACATCACCAAATCGTTTGTGAAGCGCAGTGGAAAGTGCAGTGATGGCAACCGAAGATATGAAGGCTTCTACTGTCTGTTCCCCATAAGCATGAACTCGGAAGTGAGTAATGAAGTAGAGGTCACACCAGGTGTGCTCATTAGAGCACTAAGAGCTGGTCCAGTTGGACCATGTTATACCAATTATCTTAAATGGTTCCAGTTGCTGATCCGTTGGTCTTACAAGATAATTGGATAATAGTCATTGCTTCACCCGTTTGTGTTTGATATGCACAAGTACTATTCTTCCGTTTTGTTTGTAGGAAAGGCTTAGATAATTTGATAAACAGAAATGCCAGACCTAGCGGTTTCTAACAATACCGAGATCATCGCGAAAGTCCCAAAAAACAGCAGAGATATTGATGATTTTCAAAGTTCACACTTATGGGGAACAGACAGTAGGGTTAGTTTGGCGATTATAATTTGCATATAGTACGCATATTACGTCTTTGTGCAATCATTTTATCACTAGCGTACATGTTTCAGAGTTCAGACCATGGGTACATCTGAGACTCAAAAGTGGACTGAAACTCTGAGGTATGCTTCAGTGTCCAGGATGGGCTTTATACATGGCTGGAGTGTGTCTGGTCATTTCTATGCTTGGCCGGACAACTAAATTTGATCTGACATTGTTTCCCATAAATTGTTACACACAGCTATAATAACTTGTCAGTGCTCTGTTCAACTACATGTAACATGATACCAGAATGAGATAGTGACAGTCTAAGTAATACTGATTCACCAATTAATTCTTGACAATACATTACTGTAATTCATAGTGTTCTTACTATTGATTAAATAGGTTCTACAAATATACGCCGTGCGTTGGCAGGTTGGCAGCTATGCCGTCTGAAAAGACGCTGAAAGCAGCCTTGAAAGTGTCTGTGAGAGAAGGGAGTTCAAACGAAATGACCTGTTTGCGAGTAGTTGTGTCTTTGCTTGTGCTAAAAACAGGTCAGCTTAATGCTCTGGATTGTCTTGCAACTCCTTCATGACAAATGTGTGTATGTGAGTATGATTTTCTTTGTCATCTTTGGCCACAAGCAGCTAGCAGAGTGATAAAAACAGTGCTGTTACCATGAACAGACAGGGGAACGAAACCACGTGTGGCGCATTGGTAGGGTAGCTTTCATCCCTATGTCATCAACATTGTAGTGAGGAAGGTCCGACTGTGGGAAACTGAAAGCAGCCATTTTAACCAAGTAGTAGTCTACTGAAACTGATAAAGCAGACACCACCAAAACTGACAACGATGTGCTAAATTGTTTAGTTTAGGTGTTAATTAAAGCTATTATTGCAGACAGCACCACACTGCTGTAATTGGATATGCTATTGCCAAACTATGGGCATCAATAGTAAAGAATAGGCTTGTCTGCTCGTTATCCTGGACACTGCGCTTGAAATTCCAATGATTTGCTTATCTGTTCTTTTCACTTATTTGACCCTCAGAGGAGGTAGTGCATGCTTTCACACATGTGCAGTAACTGAGAAGACGCCTTACAGCAGTGGGAGCGGTCAATACTTTGATTGATCTGTTTGGCAAGAGTGTGACCCTATTCAAAGTGTCTGCGATGCAAGGTGTTGTTTTACATGTTACTCTAGCCATAGGATTGGAATAGTAGCCCAAATCTTGACGTGTCTTGAGTTGCGTCATCATGAGGGTCTGTGGGTTGATCATGCCTTTACATTTGTCTACGTGGGATCTTTGGGCCATTAAGTGCTGTTTTGAATATAGCAATAGTTGTGGAAAGATGTTGCATTGAGAAATCTCAAAGATCCAAGATTTGACTTCGCAACTGTGACGATGAAATCCATTTTTGGTTTACGGAAGTTGTCTGTGTCCATGTTCACTGGTCTGTTGCGAAGTGTCTCTCTCATCCAACGTTCTGTTTATGCTACTGTGATCTAACAGTGCAAGTCATGAAGTTCTAGATAACGTCTAGTCTCTAGCTGTATGCACATTTAGTATACATCTAGATCTACGGTGAAATAGCTATATAGGGCAATAGAATGCGTATAAATTACGTGCTAGTGTATTATTCTAGACTCTCTTCTTGTGCAGTGGGCAGTGGAAGTTACAAGCAGCAATCGAGAACCCAATCCTTCTTTCAAGTCGATCATAATGGGATGCAGACTGCTCTAGGTGAGCGTAGTGTTCCACACTCTTAGATTTCACTTGGTAGCAAATTACTAGCAATGCAGCTACTGTAGAAACAGAACTGTGGAACGATCGCTACGCTCTCAGACCTCGGAATGCATAGAAGTTCCCGTCCCAACTTCTGGATAGGGTGGTGCATGCAGTACCTCCTCTGTTTGACCCTATTCCTCTGTGGCTTGCCCAAAGGGGGTTGGATATGTGAGGGTCTACTGTGTAGGCTAATGTAACAAAGTGTATACTCAAATGTAAAGTACAATATGTAATTTTGACATCATGCAATCTTCCACTATATATATAGTCACCAGAACTTAATTGTTACGTGAGGGATTAAATTGTCTAATTGTTATGTTTTGCTGTTGTTGACCATGCAGCAACTTGTAACAACTGACATCTCCACCCCACCTGCCCTCGCTCCTAACTTTGATATGTTGAACTACATTCCTAGCAGGCAAGAAAGAGTTGGTAAGTTGTATGTAGGTGTCATTCTTTTCATACATGACTGCAGCACAACATTCTCCTTTTCTCAGTCAGTTTTGTTTTCATCACGTCTGATAAACTTTGTAGAAACAAGACAAGAGGTTTCTGATAGTTCAACTGGAGAAGACAGCCATACGAGTAAAGAGCAGTCGAGCAGTGTATCATCTGATCAGAAGTTGAACAATGAAAATTATTCTGATGCACCTGAACAAACAGCAGCAGCTCAGCAAACAGTAACTGCGATTGTATTAGTCTAAACATGCATGTTCAGAGTATTGTGCTTACTTAGGCTTTACAGCATGACCACACAATGTAAGGAATAGTGCTCTTGCAGCAATTAGCACAGACTTGCACTCACTAACTGCAAATTAAGGTACATGCATGTACTATCAGACATTAGTTATGAACATACAACATGTTTCACCTTGCACTTCATACAAAGATATGAGAAAACTACATCAAAATGTTTCTTGCATTATAGAAGGGCTATTTACTAAGTGTAAAACAAAGATTGAGCCAGAATGCACACTAGACAACACACAGGCAGCTAGTTAATTTAATTGTTGGTGTGTACATAGATACTGGACTACAGTGTATTACTATAGATGTGTAATTGGTTTCTCACTTGGAGTTATGGTTAGGCTAAACTTAAAATAACATTTTCAAGAATGATAGTGTTATTGAGTACGTCACACATGCATATAATTATGACCCAGCAGCTTTAAATATTATATGCCACACTTCAGTGTTTTGTGACACAAATCTATGTTTAGCCACTAAGAATGTGGTAATTAATAGTGATTATTGCCAATATCTAAATGTATTTTAGTTGTAAGGGCCAGTCTGACTTTCAGTAATACTGTAAAATTTTAGAAATTAAATTTGAAGGTATACAGTGAGGACAGTCACTAATTCAAACTAATTAATGTTTTATGCCTAGATGATGTGTGCCAGTGGAACAGCAGTGGATGTCAGTGAGACCAATACAAACAAGACACCGACTACTAATTTGAAGAAAAATGGGAAACCATATTCCCTAAGAAGTTCTATTTTGAAGTCAGCTACCAAGCACAATGTGTCTGAAGTAAGTGGTAATAGACAATGCTTGACTTGTGAGAACTAGGTTTGACATATTTGATGAGTGCATACAAATAATTAAACTATTAGCAGTGGTGTGGCCAGATAAGAGTGTTAAAAAGAGATTCTTGATGAAGATACGTATTTCCTTTCTTGTCCTCTGAAAGTCACATGAATTAGTGTACTTCAAGAACAATCTACGCAGCCAACTGTAGAAGGTCGCTGAACAGGAGTTGGGGAGGGATTGCCATTGCATGGTTTTTGGTTGTATCAGCCATTCACAAACGTGCTTTCTGATATTTAATTGCCAGAAAATCAGAGAAGCTGATGACCTTTTACTGGAAGATGCAGACGCAGGAGAATGTAACTTATTTGTCAAGAATCTTTTGCTTTTTTAATTTTTGAAATTTAATTAAGTACAAAGTATGTAATTTTGACACCAATGTCCCACCATAGTCACCAGAACTTAATTGTTACGTGAGGGATTACATTTTGTCTAATTGTTATGTTTTGCTGTTGTTGACCATGTAGCAACGTGTAACAACTGACATGTCCACTCCACCTGCTCTTGCCCCTAACTTTGATATGTTGGACTACATTTCTAGCAGGCAAGAAAGATTTGGTAAGTTGTACGTAGGTGTCATTCTTTTCACATGACTGTAGCATAACATTCTCCTTTCTTCAGTCAGTTTTGTTTTTATCACGTCTGATAAACTTTTTTAGAGACAAGACAAGAGGTTTCTGATAGTTCAACTGGAGAAGACGGCCATACGAGTAAACAGCAGTCGAGCAGTGTATCATCTGATCAGAACTTAAACAATGAAAATTATTCTGATGAAGAAGCAGTTTGTGAGCTGCTTGCAGAGTTTACATTAAACCACAGGCAATCTGCAGGAGTTGATGTACGAAGAGACCGATCAAGCCTTATGACTTTTACACCTTCCACGTTGAAAGAGGAAGATCAAATGACAGATCTGCAAGGATTAGTGAGGAAATTTGCAGAAGTGACGCCATCTAAACAATTGAGGTTAGTACCCATATATTGTATTGGTTACATACAACTTGATCCTCAGATGTATCATTGCATGTAGTTTAGATTAATGGTACAGTGTACTTCAATACCTTATAGTCAGGGGTGCCCAAGTTTGAAATAGTCTGTTCAAGTACTAAAACGTTATCATACAGTTACTTACTTTACTATACTGTAATAACAAGACATTACAGTATTAGTAATGTTATACTGATGCTAGAGCTGCATGCCTTGCAACATGCAGCTCCATGGGGATGCTTTCTGAATATACTGCTAGATAGAAACAACTCAACACAGAATTAGCATCAACAAACAGTTCCATTGATTACTGCACTCTTTTAAGAAAAGTTTTAAAAGGAAAACTGTCCCCAGAATGCTGAGTCATTTATTGTTACATATAATGCCATACAGGCGTTCAAGTTCAAATCAGGCGGTACCAACAGCCTCATAGTCTTTGCATGCGAAATCGGCCAATTCGCATGCATAAACAACTTTTGAAAGAGACTCGCATGTGAATCTCATGCGATCGCATCAAGATTTCTATACGATGCAGTCACACTATGACAGCTGCCGTCTGTGTTTCAGAACCCTCCAATAGTGTACCCCACCCTTGTATTTCTGGTAGTTTCTTTGCTACATGAAGGAAATACATGTTAACTTTGTCTTGGTAAGCTGAGGATGGTGTTGAGACTAGGATGCACTAACCCAGCAAGCTGGTTATTGACTGTGTATTTGCTATAGCCTCGAAGTTCCAGACTAGAGCACAACACGCGAACTCTAGTCTTGACCAGAATGGTACTAAAATGATTTTGGAAATAGCCTTCTAAGCCAATCAGCGTCTTAGAACCGGAATGTCGGTTGCAAATTCTGATTGGTTTAGCAATAATTGGTTATGCTAAGTGCACTAACGCTGATTGCACACGTATGAAATCCTCATGGGCGGCTAAGTGCACGCCAGAGCCGTGATGAAGACTCTGGTGCACGCACACATCTTAGTTTTAGTTTCAGCTTTAGTTCTTTGATCTTTTCAAGCTTACGGCGACACCATTATCTTTGATGACTGGTCGAGTGGTAGTCTCGCTAGTCAAGTGGTTAGACTAGCTAGCGGTCTGCCAGAGAATCAAAGAGTTGTGGTTTCATGCCGTCTACTAGATATCACTGCAAACGCTGCAGACGTCTCTTCTTCGTTTGTGAGATCTCATGGCATTTACAAATGATATGTTGATCTGGGTAAAACGATCCTACGCTGTTAGACTACCATTTAGCATCGCTTGTGATAAGTACTTCCGAAATCATTTTAGTATCGTTGTGGTCCAGACTAGAATTTGCATGCTTTGTGCGCTCTCTGGTCTGGAAGTTCGAGCTATATTTGCTACTACTTGCAGAACAGGGTACTGCACTTCCTGGTGAAAACTTCTGCTGCCATGTTGAAGTCTATAGTGGGTATTGGTGGGAGTTCAGGTTTTAGAGCCAGACTGAGACCTACTTTCATCTGCTTGCCCAGTATACAGGAATCATTTGCTGTTTTGTTTTGCATATTGACACGTTACCCGTCTATTGCAATGGACGTGGCAGAGTATTATCAAAACCTTACTTGTCTTAGCGCTGCAAAATTTGTCTTGTCGCTGCATGCAGCATCATAGCACCAGATGGGCACCTTCGTATAGCAGAATTTATTATTACCAATCTCAAGTGTATTGTAGACATTGGATAATGTGGACATAGGATAACTATCATTTACTGTTATTGTATACAGCATTCACACCAGCAACTTCAGAACCAGTCTGAACGAGATAAGTTTTCTTCAAGATTGCCATTACTTTACAGACTAAAACTACTTGATGAATGCCTTGTTTTGATGCTGATTTTGGGCATCTAGATCAATTTCTACTTTACCTGAAACGGTTCTGAAATATAGTGTAAATGCTATAGTGTAGACCAACACAAAATAAACTCTTAAAAAAGATAAATTACTTTAGTGGTTACAGTAGCAGTTATTCTTTATTATAACATCATGTACAAATACATACTAGCATTTGTTGTAGGATACAGGATCGTAACTACGTGGTTTTTGCTTATTCTGTAGAGACGAACTGGGCATCGAATCTTGTTTCACACCAGTCCTAAGATCTGCACGCAATTTCAGACACTATGGTGACCAGACAGTTGTGGACGACCTGCAAGACCTTCCATATGATTACAACTACTTGCCTAACAAGTCATTAAATTGATCTAATGTAAACACACAAGTACATGTTGAAGTAACTAAGTAGAGTATGTGAACATTTCTTGTTTGATGTAATGGAAGTTTTATAAAAGTAAATATAGTATGAATAGGAAAGCTGGTTATGTCTTCCTTCTATCATTGCTAACAATTTCCTCTAAATCTTTTAACGAAACTACCGAAGAACCTCTTGCTGCAGGTTGGGGCTGTGACTTGCTTGGTTTCCATCCAATCACAGACAGGATCCTAAATGTTGCTGGGATGCTACCGTCCTCGTTACCATACAACGTCTTGTAGATGGCAGCAGCTGCTATGAGTGTTTCCCTTGGTATGTAACTTCTTCGTCTTCGTACTGCATTGTTTTCTCCCATTCTCCTCAAGTCCTTCATCAACTCAAACATGGTCGGATAATTCACAACAATGTCATCTATATCAATGGTTGTCAAATTAAAACCACTTTGAGTTAATAGGCCTCCCATGTCTTGCATGGAAGTGAATGGACTAATGTGTTGTCCCATGCCACCTTCTCTGTCTTGTTCAGCTAGCAGAAAAGATGATCGGAGCTCATATAATGTATCTGTTGCAAACATAGAGCCAATGAAACATCCATCCTCCTTCAACACTTCACATATTTGTTGTAATGATCCCGGTAAATCGTTCACCCAGTGCAAACTCAAACTGCTCAACACGACATCAAACACGTTGTCTTTGAATGGAAGGAACTCCTCATCAACATGTAACCGTGTTGTAGGAATAGCTTGATGCACGTGACTGGTAAGAATGACTTTTTCTGCGAGGTCACATTGAACGAGTTGTTGCATATCGTATTGATCAATGTGCTGAACTATGTGACCATGACCACAACCCAAATCCAAACCAAGCTCAAACGACCTAGATACGTCTCTCATTCTGTCAACGACCCTGTAGGCCACCTCATCTCTAAGGTAATGGTAAGTAGTAAAATCTTCGTCCACGCCCACGCATGTCCGATTTTTCTGGCGGCGTTTGGCGCGACGATCGAATACGTCTATAACTCCACTATACAAAGAACTGATAGCTCTCCATGCTGCAGTTGGTTGAGCATAGAAAGCAATGCGTTGTAACAAACAAGACGGTCTCATATTGATATTAATGTATCACTCACGTGTTGTAAAGTTTGCGCATGCTCATTGTCTGGTAGCGGTGTTCGCATTTCCGTTGGCGATGACTGCTGTCAACGTCTATTTTACGGCGTCGTCTATGGCTGGAGAAAAGCAGCTTAGCCGTCATGAACTTCTTCAATGGGTAAATGATTCTCTCCAATTGAGCTACACAAAGATCGAGCAATTGTGTGCAGGTGCGTCACCTTGTCTTGTTGATCGCAATTATATCTTAGTGTTTTCGCTTCCATTTTTGATTCATTTAGTGTTGATTGTGCAGTGTTACTCGACCGTCTCTGTGTGTCTGTTAGGATCGTCAGTGTCTACGTAGTAGTACAGTAGTCTCTAGTGTCTAGTCTACACAAATAGTGTACTCTACTGTACAACACTTTAGTTCTAAAGCATGAAATCTAAAAATGCTAACCTAGAGCTTTGCATAGCTCGTCTTTACAAAAGAGCTATTTGTTAGTGAACATTATTTTTGGAAATTTTTATTCAAAAGAGTTACACTAACTCGGTTGTCACGACATCAATTTAGAGAGTTTATTGAGGATAAATTTTGCATTTTCTATAAAGTTTATTTTTAATGCAATATTATACTTTTTTGACATGATACAAACTTTGTTTAATTGTTTCTTCAGAATTTTAAATTATGTAGTTCTCAGCTACGTCATTCTTCTTACCAAAGTGTTTACATTTGTTGCAGTTTTTGTTTGTAATATTTTGATGGTTTCTAATCTTCTCTTCTTGAGACTGTCAAGTTGCCCACTTCAGCTGATCTTCTCACCTCTGAGCTCTAAGAATGTCCTAGAGCAACAACATCTATGTCAATATTAGAATTTTTGTTGCTATCAAATACAGCCAGATGAGATTGTTGTCAATATTGAGGCTCTTTCAGTTGATAATGATAATGGCAGTTACTGAAGCCAGCAGCTGTTGACATACTACTGTAGTATATACTACTAATCGGTCCATGTCATACTTGCAGATAAGAAAACAAAACTCAGCCTTGCCATTCTGTCTTTCACACTTCCCCTGAGTCATCTATGAAGCAAACTGCAGTTTGCAGTTGGGACAAGTATGAAAGGCAGTCAGGCATGACTAAATCATAAGAGGACAAACCACATCACGTCACAAAGTATGTGGGATCTCTTAAAGATCTGTTATCTGTGTGTTGGTTTATTGGAAAATCAAAGGCTAGTGCTTGGTTGTTATAGTTGTTAGCAAGTCATAGTTTTTATGTTGCCTATGAATGAGTCAGCAACGTGTGCAATTGTTTCAATAAATGGTAATGAAACATCCACCATGTATATATTGTTAACCAGCTGCACTACTTGTACATGTACAGTGTCATTGTCACTGTGACGTTGGGTGATGGTAATTGAAACATTGTCTTTTAGGTGCTGCATACTGTCAATTCATGGATCTGCTTTTTAAAGGTTTTGTGGTGCAGCTAGGTTTGCTTTATTCACATTTAGTGTTTAAATGCTACATGCTCTTTAGGTTCAGTTCCAATGAAGCGGGTAAAATTTGATGTGAAACAAGAGTTCGAGTACATTGCCAATTTCAAAATTCTACAAAATGCATTTAAGAAGAAAGGAGTAGACAAGGTACGTACAACAGTTATAGATTGTTTATTGATGGTTTCAAACAGAGTGTTTTGTTTTAACACTTCGCAACTGCGCAGATTCATATTTTTATGTAAAGTTACATTATAAGTAAATCTATTCTCTACTGATTTATTCTAATGTTCGTAATCATGGAGTACTTCTTAGGGGTTGTCAGTAATTATTGAATGATTTATTTGAACTTCTTTCCTACTTACCCCACCT
>CAXXBX010000223.1:0-20000 GCA_964274945.1 Dehalococcoidia bacterium
GAAGCAGATGGAGAGACTCAATGAGCCAACCTCCGTCGACCCAAGCATCACTTCAGAAATATGCTCTAGTGCTACAAGGAATCTTTAATACTTTCCTGCTTTTGCCGCACCATGAGTGTAGCGGCTTCGCAACAACGCGTACGCCGAGAAAAACCAACCACAAACCACACAAAATATTCAAGTTACTCTACTCAAACTGCTAGCGTACGAGTTACTTCTGCTAAAGCGTTGGCGTCCAGCCGTATGTACAGGTGATAGTAGTCGCTGCGCCAGCGACCAAGTGCACGGATAATAGAGTCCTCCACTCCCCTGGCAGATGCTGTAGTTGCTGTCTCCATTCTAAAACTATGACCCGAGTAGACTATGCAGTCAATCCCATTGCGGAGAGAGCTTGCCGTAACTCGTTCACTAGTCGACAGGACGTGAGAGTAGAGAATCGTCGCCGAAAGTGAACAGCGGTCCATGTTGGGCGCCATTTCGAGCTACATACGCTAGGACGGCTTCCACGGGGCAAAGCGCATTGCCTATGTGTCCGAGGTGAATCGTACTTCCACGGCGAAAAGGATCAGTCTTGGACTGTTTGATACGCACACTGACTACGCGTGGACCTTCCCTGGAGTCGATGGATATGTCGGAGGGCGTCAGACGTGAGGCGGGATCACATTCTCCAAGTGAGTCTACAGTAAACTCACTGGCTCAGAGGAACCCAAAGATGCCTAGGCAGCAGGCCACCCATATCATTACGACGTCAAATTGGTCTGCACGGTTTGACCAATAGAGGAGTAGTTTATGGAGAATGTCCGGTGTTATGGGAAGATGGGGCCGCTTCTGACGAGATCCCTGGAGACTCTTTATTCCGCGACGGACGTACTGCAAGCTAGGCAAACGGGATGCAAACCAATCTGCTTGACCTTTAGAAATCGTGAAGTGTGTCGTACTGCCGAGAGATAATATTTGATGGTGCCATGCGCTAGACGGTCCTCATGCAGCGATCCCATAAAACGACCGAAAGTTTCCTCAGACTACACTTTACCTGAAAGGCCAGACTGACGACAACAGTCTAGAAAACGGATTTGACCTCTTAGGTGTGTTCTTGCAGTACTCTTTGTTATACCTGCAGCAAACAGAGGAGAAAGCGAAGTCTCCAAGTCTCTGATGCCTAGTCGAAGTGATCGTCCTTCAGCAGATTCTTGAAGTCTGGCAGTATTGACTCTGAATTCAATGCCAGATGAGGTTGCAGAGAGAAGAGACGCGACATAGGTTTTTAGAAATGGCGTCGGCCAGTACGTTTTCTGATCCCGGAATGTACTGCGATATATATGAAAATCGCCTCTCTGCCTCCACAAAGTGCAGTAGCCTCAGCAGGTGCATTACCTGTGTATCGCGACAAGACCTTAACCGCAGTGCAGAGGCAACCGTGTTGTTGTCCACCTCAAACAGTACGTGCCTTCCCGTCCAATGATGACCCCAGCAAAACCCCGCCAGCACAACTGGCATTGCCTCTTTTGCGTCAATTAACAATTACGCAAGCCCTGATGACCACTTAAGTTGCAACTAGTCTCGTTGCCACACAGCACCGCATCCCCACTGGCCGGAAGCAACCGACCTCAAGCGAATAGAGGGTTTCTCGCGACCAAGTGCTGACATCAACCCGACGCCATTCCATCGACCAATGAAAGTTTACCACCACTGAATGTCTGAGCGCGCCTCGTTGTTGAGTCGAACAAAATGGTGGAGCATTTTTGGTATCTGGGACAGATTAATGAGGCGGCAAAGAAACACTCGCCTCGTCCTCACAACAGCAGCCGCGTAATTTAGAGATCCAATGAGGGATAGAATCTCCCTTTTTGGGCAGCAACGATGATCCGCCCATACTGCCAAAGACTCCCGTAGGCTGTCTAGTTTCTCCAAAGGGAGGCGAAGCTGACCCCGGTCGGTATCGATCACAATGCCCAAAACCGATATCGAGGTCGTTGGTCTCTCAAGCTTGTGGCGAGCCACTGCAACGGCAGGCTTGGTACATATCTCTAGCGCCTTTGCCAAGTTTTCTGAGAATTCGTCTGACCCAGACGTGCAGCAGAAAAGAGAGTCGTCTAAGTAGTCAATGCCGTACGTTACACCACATTTACATTATCCATATTAGCGCGTCAGCGACGGCTGAAATTCTTTCTGACGCAGAGGTTATGGAAGAGCAGTATGTATTCAAACTGTACCCTGCCATCTCATACCGAGAAAGCTACGATCGTCTGGATGCACAGAAATGATGCCATACGCACTCTGAGTGTCTATTTTTGCCAGCAGCGCCCCGGACCTCATACAATACTCTTTTTACGCGGTCATCAATGCTTGCATATGAAAGAGAGGACAGTTGTGTATCTATGCCATCATTGACGCTGCTACCTTGTGGCGAAGGAATGTCCAAATTAGTCGCCATTTCCTGGTTGGTGTGGCTTAGGAATTACGCCTAAAGGACTAATCTGGATGTTTTCGGCACCAGGAGGAGAGTCGACCACCCGACGTCCTTCTCTCTCTTCTCGCAAATACGAGCAAATGGTTTCTTTCTGTTTTTTTCGGACTTCAGGTTTCTCTTTCCTGAACGACACTGGTGCCTGCTGTCGCCAAAGCCGATTCGAAAACCATGATGTAAACCACAGACGACCCAAGCAGCAAACTGGACGTTTTTGTGTGACAACAACTGTTCTTTCCACTTGGCGACGTTAACAGTTGCGGAGTTCGTCATGGACCCCGAGCAAACATCTGGACGGTACTGGTCCAAAGCAATCAAGTTGGCTACATAACGATACCGAGCGCCCGCCACGTTGCACGCTGGTAGTGCATTGTCTGGTAGGGCTGACTCACTTGCAGCAAAAACATAGGAGACCAAGCTACCGTCACGGTGACTTCAGCGCACTTATATTGTTTACTTAGATATATTGAACAACGTCGTGGCTACCAACCAGCATCTTGGCGCCATGCACTGCGTGCCACCGCTTATGCTAAGGAACCGCACGTCGGTGCAACACAAGCAATCCAACAGCTAAATGTAATGCGAGCGGCTCCACCAGAGACTGACAACTAGTGGCCACTCCGTGTTCTGTAACCAGTAAACTCAGCACTGGAACACAAACAACGAACAAACAAAACAAAAACACACAGCGGTCAGCGTGAGGATCCGACTTGGCCCAAAGCAATCAATGTTGCTGTGCTGCGGCTGCGTCCAGGAAACTTGTGACTTGCGCACTATCCTCTCCTCCAACCGTCGGGTCGAACTTTCGACACGCGCCGACCTTGTGAGACCGCTTGCCACACAAATAATGCATGGTAGAACGTGCAGCTCGGATAACCCTTGCAACAGATTAGATTATAGTTTTACCGCCTGCAGATCAGGCGACCTGCTTATTCTGTCTCAGAATCACGATCATCCGTTTTCTGCGGAGTAACCTGGCGATAAGACGCACTCTCTTGACCAGATTACACTATCCATTGCTGAGTCGACTACGAGTACGGGTCCACTAGGGCTGCCGGTGACAAGACACAGGCAGTCTTCAGGCTTATGATCTCATTCCAAACAATGTTTGCAAAAAATAGAGCCCATCCGACCTAATTGGCATTAGGCAAATTGCGTACATCGATGGTAGGAGCTGACACCATTGCAATGCCAGGTTACTAGCACCCATTTTGCGAAATAGCACATCTTAGGCGCGCCAAGCTTTCTCTCCGTTACGCTGTGCCTCTCTTGCAATGAGCTGTACGTACGCGACGAGATCGTCTACCCGATGAGGGTGGGCTTCTGTGAGGACTGCTACGTATGTAGAGAAAACATTACACTGACGTGGCCGGATCGAATACCCTCTTCAACTGCCGTTGCCCTTGAGTCAGTTCAGAATCAGCTCTCCGCATGAGCTCCATATTATCTAGCAGGAGCTCTGCAAGGTCAAAAAATTCCAATGACTGTATTCGTTTTACCAATTTCGCAGGAACAGGTGTGAAGGTCTCCGCTATAGAGAACCAGTTGGACTGCTTGCTAATCAATCCTCGATCTCCCGAAGCGGTCGGATCTTCATTTGCTGCGGCCTGCTCTGATGTCGCCGACTGCCACATGAGCCATCTCGCTTGTGTTCCGTAACTGGCCCAATATCTGGAATGGACAGACGTTCAACCCCGAAAAGCCTTGCTGTGCTCCCTCCTGCGCCAACCAAATCATTGCATAATATACCATAAATTACGACCCATCCCACCTGACAGCAATACGCTCTCTCAACTCTGGCTAACCGATATTGAAGTACCGTGCAACCCGAGGGCGTGCCCACTATGTGTATTGTCTTTCATACACTCAACCCATTGCCGCTGCGGCCAAACGTTGTGAAAGACAGGCTTGCCAACTTGGGCAGCCTTGCAACAACTTTCACTGCGCCGAACACGTCATTGCATCGTATAGCGCCAGGTGCAACTTTATGCACCAAACTAACTGCGACACGCTTACTGGCTGCGGCCTCACCAACGCTAATTAATATCTTGCAACGAAGGGCTACATGCGGCCCCAATAGGTATATTATTTATAGGCAATCAGCTAGTGGTCGTTGCGGCCGATCTCTCTTGTAGAAACGACAGAGTTTTATATACTTGAGTAGCTCCCGACCGTTCCCAACCTCGTGATGTTTTATATACCATGGGTTGCACGTTTGCGACAAAGCCAACGTGTGTGCGGCAGGCCAACCACACGTTACGTTCTTGCGACACGCACCTAACCACTGTTCAAGTAACGTGCCGCCTCGCTATCGGTACTCGATTGGCGGTTGCTGCGGCCACGCCTTCCTTAACGCGGCATTCGTCACCTTGATTCTTTATCAGGAAGTGCGGTAGCACTCCTTATGTAGGGATGCGAAGAATCTAAAATGACGCCCCATACAAAAGTATCCAAACGCATCCGAACCGGATCTCTCAGAACTCATTACAGAGATCTCGGATCCACGTAGCGCTCAACTTCAAACGTTCCTAATGGTAGCCAGACTGTCACCGCTGACACTAAGCGCCTCAGAAGCCAGCTATCGGCAAGTAAAAAAACCCTATTTATTCTTTCACATTTCACATTTCACTTTTGTCAGCCAGGCTAGCGCCTCACTCGAAGCAGCTACAACGACGAGAGTCACACCAAACGATTCGCTCTTGTCCGAAGAATTGCACTGACCCAACAGCTAGAAATGTGCAAAGTCACCTTGTATCAGTCAACTGCTGCCACCCAATTCCACGTACTGCTTCCCACAACGCCATGTTGTTCCGGTCACGTGTGTACATGTGACTACCTTTTGGAAGCCTAGCTGCCACTTCCACCTGCTGCTACATCCTGCTTACAGTTGCATGTAGTTGAACATGTACGACTATGTTCAACGGCGCGGCGTCCTGTCTGACTCTCGGTGCATGTAAGCGTGTATCTCTTTCGTCGAACTCTAGGTAATGGGAGTTGTTTATAGATGTAATCAGTGCTCTTACGTACATCCGTCAGCTGCTACGTACTTCCGTGTATGCTGAGCGTAACGTGGGAGTTGTCTAGAGATGCAATCAAAGATTGAAATCACGGCCGAGCTGCACACGTTTACTAGAACTGTCATTTCCATTTCAAACTACCCAAGTCTAAACAGACTATCACCGCTGACACTAAGCGCCTCAGAAGCCAGCTATCGGCAAGTAAAAAACCCGATCTATTCTTTCACATTTCACATTTCACTTTTGTCAGCCAGGCTAGAGGTCACTTGAAAAGAAGTACCGTAGCTAAACTGGGATGTGCAGCGTCTAATTACAGCCTGAAATTCGTGGCCTAGGGTGGGAGGGGGGCGGGACAGAGAGTGCAACCTCCACGTGGTCTGTCCTGGGGGTTTGAACATGAAAGTATTCTCACATGTTCAAAATGTTAAGCACTCCGTTTACTAAAACTGTCATTTCCATCTAAAAATATATGAAACAAGTCCGAAAACATTTTGAGAAAATGATGGGTATGTAGGGAAGAGTATGTACTTATGTCATTTATGCCAATCTCCTACATCACACTCTTTTTACCTATATCGCTTGCAGCAGTTGTGAATGTGATGTACGAGATGGGCATAAATGACATAAGTACATACCCATCCCTATATACCCATCATTTTCTCAAAATGTTTTTGGACTTGTATGCTATGGGTTGCACGATTGCTACAAAGCCAACGTGATTGCCATCACACATTACGTACTAGCGACACGCTCTCTGGGCTGCGGCCCATGCAACCACAGTTAGAGCGCGGTTGCGGTCCAACTGTTAGAGCGTTATGCCGTCAAGTGGCTGCTGCCCAACCACTGTTAGCTAATTAGAGCTTGGCTGCGGCTTCGCTGTTTGTACTCGATTGGCTGCTGCTTCTGCCGCGCCTTTCTTGTCGCGCCTTTCTTCATGACAGGCCATTCAGCCATGTGATGTACGTTCCCCGTACTGCGGCAAAACCAACGTTATTAACTTAATTACCGCGTACCGATATGGCGACACTCGAGTCTGCTGCTGCGAAGCAATGCCTTGCGTGTCATAGATATGGCTTAGGGCTGCGGTCCAACCACAGTAACTTAACCAATTAGCTAGGGCAAGGCTGCGGCCCAACCCCTGGTAGCTAATTAGAACATTGTTTAGCCCAACCACTTTTAGATCTTGCCACCAGGAGCTACGGCTCTGCTGTTTGTACTCTATGGTGGCTGCTGCGTCCACGCCTTCCCTTCCCGCTATTCTCCGTGACAAGCAACTCAGCGATGTGCTCCCCGGGCTGCGGCCCAACCAACGTTAGTACGCATACAGACTTTGACTACACTCGAATGCTGTTGCTGCCACGTAATGCCTCGCGCTTCATAGATGGTAACTCTTTACGATCAAACGCTCCCGACATTGTTATTACGTCCGTCCCTTGATTACCGCGTCACGCTCCTTTGCTGCCGAGTGGTGGGGAGTGTGTAGTGAAATATGATTCGTAGTCGGACTAGCACTTCCATGCACTTGAGTCCTGCCAATCACTTGGCCTTCTACGGCGACACCAGCAACGGCTCCGATCCACCCATCGTAGTTCTTGCGAGTCCACGTCCAGAGTCCCACGTTTATCTGACGCATGCTAACGTTACCAACACAACTAGCCTGTTCGTACCCGCTGATCTGTGTTGGTGTTCTTCTGGTAAATTGCCCGGCATTCTGGTAGATTTCGCATAGAAGACTTTTCCGCTGCAGAATTAGCTGCTGCTCGCAACAGAGACGCTAGCTTCGCTCAGTTGTCTAGTTCCGGTAGCGGTCGTTTCGTAATCGGGCATCTGGAAGCTAACAAGAAGCACATTTCTCGTGGCGCTAATGGGAACTTTTCGGATGAGGACTGCGCAAGCCCGCCGGAAATGGCACTCATGCTTGCGGACATGCCCTTGTCCGGGAGGAGCGGCAATCGCACGCGCCGCCAAAGCGGAGTCAACTTTGTATAACTACGTTAAACATCTTTTTAGTGTAATTGTAATCGATGTAGCTAATGATTCGGATTTAGTATATGCATAAAATGGTTGTATACATATCCTATGGTAATAGATTTGGCTTGGCTGGCTTTTTTAAGTCATACAGATTGCGTTAATACAAGTTTAGAGATTTAACCAGTTTGGGAAGTTACGGTTTCTTGTAGTCTTATATAGACATAAAAGGACAGAAGGACATACATGCATACATATATACAGACAGACAGACAGACAGGCAGACAGACAGACAGATTTGTTTTATTGTCATCAAACGTCACTACTTACATCACTTGCTGCAGTACTAAAAGTTCTACTCTCCTACTGTTCTTCGTTTTAATTAATGAATAGAACTATGAATGGCTTTGTCCATCTCTAGCTTGTCTTGTCCATCCAAACAATTCAATGAAAGCCTAGATAGCTTTCTTAAAACAACTCTACTGTTACATTTCTGAATAATCACAGAAAATCTTCTTCTCCAATAGCTTCTAAACGCTGCTTCATTTTTCCTTCCCAGCATGTCTTTGGACTTCTTTGCAAGCTCATTTAAAAATTCCTCTGCTTTGGGTCCCCAACGACCAAAGTGTTCGAACACCAGAGGAGTAACAAAAGGCTTAGAACCATCTGGTAATGATTCTTTGCGATACTTTACTTCCTTCCTTGCCTCTCGTTTTGTTGCTGCATATCCACATGTCGTGGACGCTCCCTTGATGGTATCTTTGCTCCAGGGATGAGCCATAGCAACATCTATCTCTTTTGTTGTTCCTGAGTCTACGTCGTAAAATGTGATGTCTGGTCTATCTTCAGTGTGGATGTATCTGTGTCTTGGCTCAATCTGGTGGCATATGAGCAAATCGCTGAGACACTCGCTCCATCCAGAAACTAGGGTGTTGTGCGTCCAGACAGGACCTCCCCCATACTTACATGTAATCAAGTGATATCCTTCTCTGTCCAGCTCTGCTCCACACTCACATTTTACAAGGAGCTGACTGAATGGCAGACAGACACCCAACCTCAGACAAGACGCTAGACGAAATTCATTCTGCTTTAGTGCGTGCTTGTCTGAAGTGGGGACTGTTTCAAGCCATCCTCCCGCCCCTCGTCCTTGCAAGGATCTCATTCTTCCCGCGTCCTTTTCCTCAACTATTCTATTGGTAAATGTTGCTGCTTCCATGCAGGAAATGTCCGTTGATAAACGATGCTGTAGTTTCCTGGGGTTCTTGATCATCTCCTCTAGAGTGTGATATATAACTTCTTCTTCATCGTCCAAGTTTGACTTGGGAGGAAGATTAGACACTGCTTGATACAAGGTTGACCTTATGGTAGAGGAATCATTCTTAGGGCTGCTTTGATAGAGATTTTCTAAGTCTCGACACATTGATGGAAATCTGTTGGGGAGTTCTTTAAGTGAGTGTGCCCATGCTGCCAAAAATGCAGCAGGAGCTGTACCTCGAATTGACGTGAGCCCGAATCCACCGAATTTAATTTTCAGGGATGCTTGTTTCCACTTGGTGTCGTCCAACCGATCCAATCCTATGATGTCAGTCAGACAGACAAAACACAGACAGACACATAGAAACACAAACAGACTAAAGCTGAACTCAGTAGCTAGTTTGCATTTAGTGTTAGAAATGTAACGTTAGAGTTTGTGTTTCAATAAATTACATTGACAGACGGACAGATAGAAAGGCAGACAGACAGAGACAGACAGACAGACAGACAGACAGAGAAGTAGTAGTTAAATATATATTGTATTTAGTTGTTAGTTGTTTTTTCTTGCTTTTATTGTCATAGGACACACGTAGTTAGCCATTTGTTATTGTATCTTAATTCAAATATGAAAAATACATGTATTGACAGACAGACAGGCAGACAGACAAACCGATACTGTATTTTCATGTAGACTCTACTAGTATATATGCTATGAATTTGTGAAAGCAAACCAGTCCTTGCAAACAACAAAGTCTTAAATTAACTAATGGACTTGGCGTAAAGACACCTACAAGCAGACAGACAGACAGACAGACAGACAGTCAAAGGTCCTGCCGGGTGGATTATGCCTCAACTTCGTGCCTCTAGTTATGGAACACTTCGGTCGTTAGGGGAGACAAGCACAATCATTTCTGTCTCAATTATCTCAAGTAAGTAAAAAATCGACCTTTGCAACAGTGACCAAGATTTCAAGTGCTACTGGAGAAGAAGATTCGCTGTAGGTCTCCAAAGGTGCAACGCAAAGGTTCTCATTCAGAAGATGAACCGCTCACGAAGCAAAGAAAATGACTTTAGTGACATATTTAGTGTCCAATTGCAATCAACCTACGTTGATAATTTTTTAGAAACCCGTGTGGGTCTAATTGATGTATAACGCACTTTCGTATCTATAGCTTGTAATATTTCATATGTATGAAATATAAAGATTTGACATACAGACGGACAAACAGCCGACAGACAGACGGACAGACCGACAGTCAAACAAATAGACAGATACAGAACACCCTGTAGTCAAAGTGCTCAACATCAAAGTCTTTGAAAGTGTTTTCGATCCTAATTATGACAGTTGTTGTTTGTCCATCTTTGTCTATCTTTATTTTCTTAGTAACTCAGCTTCATAACTTGCATTACGTTGTATAGTGTCTCTAGGATAGAAAATATTTTGATATGAAGTGTAAAGTCCAGTGGAATTATATGCTGCTATATGAAAACAGTTTTCTGAGTTGGCATACTTATTTCTAGGCTTAAGGTGACTATAAACTTAACTAATCTCTAAACATGTACGCTAACTCGAGACAATTGCTCTATGTTGCCAAATAGACCACCGTCTACACAGACGGATAGACAGATAAGCAGACGGACAGACAGACAGACAGACAGACAGACAGACATTAGAGTGAGACATGCAGGCGGGCAGGTTGCGCTATTGAGATACAAGATCTCTACATAATATGCAGGCAAACAGGCAGGCAGGGGACAAGGGAGCATGGAGACAGGCAGGCATGGGAGGGACGAACAGAAAGACCGAGATAGAACGATTGTTTGTTGATGTCATTGCTTAAAGTGAAAAGGTTAACGCACATCATAGTAGTTTACAAAATATGGTATAATTTTTACTCTATAATGCGAAAGATAAATTCAAATCGTTTTTGTGCTACTTTTGTTCTGAAGTTAACTGCCAAACCAATTGCGATAAATTTATTACTATAGATTTACAATTATTACTTCTGAAGATTTTATTCTGCTGTCGTTGTAGTTGTGTGAACTGGTAGCTCAACAGTTCAGTGGTACTCTTGACGAAATGATCAGAATCTTCTTGAATCACATTTATCGGAAATCAAAGGTCCTTCTATTGTATGATAACGTAGAAGACGTTGATCTATTGTTGCGAGTTTTGCCGCGTCAATTCTCAAATGTTCACATTTTGGTGACTACTCGCTGTTGTACTGATAACAAACTGTTTCAGAAAGCTGACCATGTCATTACACTTGAATATCTGTTAGGCGACAATGCTTTGACGGCATTATTTGGTTGGGCTGAGAGGTCACATCCAGTTGATGAATATGAGTTGGACTATGCAAGAAGATTAGTAACAAGTCCATTGATTCAAGGATTGCCATTAGCCATTGCACACATTGGCACATTTATACGACAAACAAACATGTCATGTCGTAACTATTATCACCTTCTGAAGAGAGAAGAGGAGGAGATGAAAGCAACAGCTTTAAACATTGATAAACTTTTGCAGTATTTTCATATTAGTCATTTGAGGGCTCCTTTAGCTGCTGTTGGTGTAACTCATCCTGAACAGCTTGAGTCGTTTGAGCATGAACTGATATCTCGCGTTACTGACAATCCTATCGACCAAAGAACTTTGCTTTTTGCACGATTTTGGATGAAGAACGCAAACCATGTCTATTTGACGTGGCAATTTGACATTCAATCTGTGAGTCCTGATGCCTTGAGTGTGTTGGAGTTCGCTTCTTTGCTGTCATCTAGAAACATACCAGGTGACCTTCTCCAGTTAATGGCTTTTTCAAATAGCGACAGACAAGCACTTCGTAGGTTTAGTAAGAGTCTAACAGAGTTGTTATCTCACGCTCTTATTACGACAGTTGAAACGAATGATAACTACAGATGTGATGTTCATGCTCTAATACAGTTAACAGTATTGAATCGTCTCATCAGAAAGCCTCATATTCTACACGCTAAACTCACTTGTTTGGCTGAGCATTTGCAGCAAATTGTGCCAAAAGGATTTTCTAACACTAAAGATCAATTGCAAGACATGAAGTTTGTGGAAATGATTCCTCATCTTTACAGTGTCGCAGAAAGAATTCTTGCGACACAATGTGACGATGATGTGTGTTGGGATGTGGTTCAGAGAGCTTGTGATACCAGCGTTTCCAGTGGCCACGTTGATACTGGCTTTCGATTGTGTCAACAACAACTAAAGATACTCGAACCAATTGGGACGTATGTGCAGAATGAATGTCGTTTGAAGGGCGTTGATGACAGTGTACGTTCCAAAGTTATTATATACGCGAAAGGTAATGTAAATTAGTTTTAGAAAAAGCAGAATTTTTTGAAAATTTTGTCTTTTAGCTCTCTTTCAAATGGGTTTATCGTATGACATTCTGAAGCATAGTTTTCTTGAATCTCTAAGATATTACGTGAAAGCAATTGACGTCATGAACAACGACCACGAGCTCGTGTGGAAGACTTCTTTGTATTTAGACGGTAAGTTATTATACATACAAGGTGTTAAATAGCTTAAGTTATCTTGTACTTATTAACCGGAGGCGAACGAGCCTGCGCTAGGGTTAGTAACACTAATGCCTCATTGCACGGACAGACGGACCAACGGACAGACAATGGAAAGTTGCGCATGCGCTCATTGTTATTGCTGTTACTAATTTACGTTCCAATGTGACAGTGGATGTGATGATGTCTTTACATACTTTCACACGTGCTAGTCAATGTGCTCAGCAGGGCTCTAAGAACTGTTCAAGCTGCCGAACCTTTTTTCTAGAGCGAAGCAGAAGCCTATTTCATGTAATTCCGTTACATTAACGGGTTCGTATTAGCAATATAGATCTGGTTGTATTATTCATCAAATACATGCAAACTACACATTTCAATTTAGATCCAGGTAGTCTTAATCATTTAGACCAATGTTGCAGCGTCCGCGGAAGGTGAAATACGAGGCAGCAAGTTTGTTTGCATAGGCCGTGTTTTCGTTAAAGACGCAAAGCCTTACGTGTTTGCTTTCGCGTCTTGCGTCTCCTTCCACCCTTTTTTCTGTTTACGTTAAGCTGCGTTTACATTATGCGTCTTCTGGTTAACGCGCCAGCCTCTTGTGACTTTCAACAACATAATTTAACACGCGCTACAAATTTTTACAAAGCTGTTTTATTCGTTGCAACCTCGATTTTGGCACTTGCGATGTGTGTTAAACGACAAGAAAGAAAAAGGAAGAGAGAATGGGTCGCTTCAGGTCCTGCCAAAAGGCTCCAGCAAGGAGCTTATCACAATTTGATAGAGGAGATGCGTCTCCGCGATGTAAAAATACAAAGATACAAACGAACGCTCTCAATTAGACGTTCTTCCATTAGAAATACGGGTCTGTCACTACCCCAGAAGTCAGGTTGATAGAAAAATGGCGAGACGGAAGACACAAGAATAGAAACCAAGTCTATTTACTTGCGCCTCTTTACGTGTCCTTACGTCTCCGCTTTGCGTTCGGCGTTTTAATATGAACAGACACATGAGGACGTAAGAAAAAGCAAAGGACGTAAGGAGCACGTAACACCTCCTTATGTCTTTAATGTAAACCCGGCCTTAGTCCGGACCACTTTCTATTTTCTTGCTACGGTCTGTAATAATTAGGCCAGTTCCTTCTCACTCTCTTCATTCCAATTACCAGCGCACTGTACAGTTGCGTTTATAGAAGTTCGTGTCGTTTCTTGCTTTGAATGTTGTTTCGTATTCCTACGCTACCGGCCTAGAGTTTAGCTCTTTAGTACTTCATACTAATAATCCAAAGAATGTTTAGACTGTCGCTTTACATTTGTGAGTCTTCTGAAACCACGATAGAATGATAGCAGAAAATTATTAATTAGACTTTATTTTCCTTTTAAGAGCGCTATTTGTAAATCTTTCAAGGCGATATAGTGTTAAGCGATCTCAAAGTCTACTAATAGTCGCCCATTTACTAGTCTCGCGTAGCCAGACCCTTTTTCCGCGTCATACTTCCGCGAAAATAGGGTCTAGCGCGGTTGCTAGAAGTCGTCTTGTTGCCGCTTGTACGATAAACGGACCCAATGAGCATGATGCTACTCAGTACTTAGTGATTACTTATCTCTTATCTACACTGACTGGAATTTCCTACTCTTCGCGTCTTCTTGCGAATTGTGTTGTCATGTGAGTGACGCCGTCATGTTTCTGCGAATGTGTAACTTCTATGTGTACTTACACAGCACTCGGGGCGTCAGTGACAGCCTAGACGTAACTTAGTTACTGGCTAGTGTCGATCAGTCGCCCTATTTGTTCTGTCTTCCCGAGCTGTTGTGCGTGTTCTTATACTCATGTTTTTTCGTCTCATGCTTGCTAGAGGTTGACCCAGAGACATGCAGAGAGCTCTCACTGGGTAGTCGGAGGACATGGAAACAATGGACGTTCCAGTGTGAAGACGTTCGATTCTTGCTGTTACTGTTGTCGACGCCCCGAGTGCTGTGAAAGTATACATAGAAGTTGCACATTCGCAGAGACATAATTGCGTCTCTCACATGACAACACAATTCGCAAGAAGACGAAGGGAAGGAAATTCCAGACAGTATAGATAAGAGATAGGTAACTACTAAGTACTAATTAGTGCCATGCTTATCCGGTCTTCAACTGTCCGGTTATCGTACAGTACAAGCGGCAACACGATGACTACAAAGCAACCGCGCCAGACCCTAATTTTGCGAAGGTATGACGCGGGTGCGCAAGAGGGCCTGGGTACGAGGCTACCCATGGACCTGACCATTGCATAAATGAATTACACTATTACACAAATTATTGATTAAACCGCATTGAGGCCTTGACACGTTTTCAAGTTTTACAGACATAGTCACACATCTACATTCTGCCGGCAGACCGGAAGTCTTTCCAATTTAGTACTCGTTAACTTACGTAAACTTTTAAAGTCACGTTTTTACGTCCATAGGTAAAGATATGGTACCTAAATGAATGTAATCGTAAGGCTAGGTTGTCTGGTAAGATTAATGAATTTTTAATAACTTTATATTAGATTGCCAATTAGATACCAACCAACGAGTTAATTATAGCCGAGCTTTATATTGCGAAATTATACATATATCATAAGACATTATTTGAGATACGCACCAGAAGTAGATTTCACTTCTATTAATGTCAATATTCTTTATGGCTGCGTCTTTAGAAGATCTGTTCAGATTGGTGTTGTTGGTTAAACGTATATACATTTGTGTTGTTCAACCAATTATGCTACATTTGATATTGCTTTTTTCTTGCACAACTAAAATTCATCTTGATTCAAAAATGGTTTTAGTGCAATTTCATACTCCTCTATTGACCTAACTTTGTGTTTTGCTTTCAGTGCAAACGATCTTGGCGAATTCTTACTTACAGTTAGGTCAGCTAGCTGAAGCTGAACGTATCTTTTCATGTCTTCTTCCTATTTATGCTTCTCCTAATTCCCCGCTTTTTCGTCCAAAGAATGCCTTAGAAGGTTAGTTATATAAAGACGAAAAATCTTTAAATCACTGATTGATGTTTGAACTACAGTAATGAACCTGTTGGCCAATGTATATTTGGAAGCTGGTCAATATGATCGTGCCTATGATATGTACCAACAAGCACATTATGAAGCACAGTTTGTTGCAGGATCAGACCTTATTATTGCAAGAAGTAAGTGACATCAATGTGTTTCGCACTGAACCAATATGCGTTGTTGTATTAGTTCTAAATATTTAGTCAAGTTTAACAGTGGTAACTGTCTAATATATGCTAATGATTACAATGGAGCCGTGGAGCTTTATGGACAAGCACTGACTGCTATGAGACAGGCGCTACCTGCTGATCATGTTGACGTCGCTATGGGTGAGCTGGAAACATGTTTAAATATCATTAGCTAATTGCTTTATCTCCTTCCCTTCCTCCCTCCCTCTCCTTCTCTCTCTCTCTCTCTCTCTCTCTCTTTCTCTCCCTCCCTTCCTCCCTTTCTCCCTCCCTTCCTCTCTTTCTTCCTTCCTCCCTTTCTCCCTCCCTCTCTCCCTCCCTGCCTGCCTGCCTGCCTGCCTGCCTGCCTGCCTGCCTGCCTCCCTCCCTCCCTCCCTCCCTCCCTCTCTCCTTCCCTCCCTCTCCCTCCCTCCCTCCCTCCCTCCCTCCCTTCCTCTTCCTCCCTCACTCTCTCTCTCTACTTCTATCTCTCACTATGCAATATTTATTGAATATACTCTATTTGGTTTAGTTAAACGTCAATTGTGTAAAGTTCAACTGGAGTTAGGTAACATATCCGAAGCCACTCGTATGTCAGAAGATTCAGTGTCGGTTATGATGTCAACACGTGATCGTGACGATCTTTATGTCGCAATGGGTCAGTGCACTTGAGAATGTGTGACGTTTTGTTCTGAATTGGATATTTGCTTTTAGCTGTCTCTGGGCTAGCTGACTGTTATTGGTTTGCTGAAGAAACGGCTAAAGCCGTCAAACTGCGCGAAGAATGTGTTGAAACATTTAAGAGATATCTACCAGATACCTTACAACTTCTTTGTATCGGTGAGACACATTTCACATTAGATGGTTTATCTGCTCAATCTCCATGTAATTGGAACAGAATTATACCAATTGGGAGAGCACTATTTTTTCAACGGTAGGTTACAGCAGTCGTTCTCTTTTCTTCAAGAAGCAATTGGTTTTTTTCGATCATTTCGCATTGACTTTCATCCTCAATTAATGCAATGTACAGAAATTGTGATGTCAATGTTCGTTTATTTCTTGCAAGCAGTTTTTTGAAGTGTAGGTCTTCTCTTGCTTGGATTGAATTATCTCCAGACTGGCAACGCGGTAGAGGCTGAAAACGTGTTGAGAGAAAGTTTGCAGATTTCTGAAAGGATTTTACATGGATGCATTAGCTTTGCTGTTGTTGGTATAATTTATCAAATTTTTGTCTCCAATATCTTTGTGGTTAACTTTGTAACGTATCTGCAGCGTTTCCTGCACTTGTGGATTCTCTAATTATGCAAAATCGATTTGCTGAATGCTTACCGTTGCTGTTGCAATACCGTAATATAGTCGCGCAAAACTTTCCTCCAATGTCGAAAGAAATTGCTGGAGGTACGTTCGATAGACTTTACTCCATGTTTTCTATTTGACGGCATTGAAAACACATGTAATTGTTGCTGTTTGCTTTTACTATTTGGCCTGTTAACGTTTGATAATGTTCTTCTTATATCTCATTTTAATTTTTATTTATGTATATTAATTCTTACTTTCTTTGGGACGATTAAAATATGGGAAATCTGTTGGACCTTTGTGCCGCATCTTTAATCGTTTGCTTTTCAATGTAAATTTTAGTTTGCTTGGGACTCGGAGAATGCTATTTGAATTTGCAGCAACTGGGAGAAGCAGAAAAAGCTTTGTCAGATTCAATTGAAATATACAGCACCGTATTGCCTGCAGACGATTCTGATATGAGAAAGGGTCAGATATGTGTTGTCTGTTGCTGTGAGCGACAATGTGCTAATTAGATGGCATAGTTGATTAAAATTGTAGGTCAAGAACAAGTGTTCTTTATACTATAACCTTATCTTATTAGATGACTTTTCATATGAATACGTGGGTTGTGAAATTGTTTTATCATTCAGGACAATGCATGGTATTGATAAACTACTAGCAATTTACAAGTCTTTCTTTGTCTTTATTCGTTAAGTTAGTTTTAGTAACCATACTACCAGTATGGGTAGATGGAAACTTCATCACGTAGAATGTTACAACCGTTTTATGTAGTTTAACTGGATATGATTTAGTTTTTCCTCGATACTGCTTTCTCCGCTAATTGTCTCGATAATTTCAGCGTAAGCTACAGTGGCAATATACGGTATAATTTCATTGTCGTACTGAATGCTGTAAACGTTTCCTTTATGTTTAGCTGTTAAGGCTCTTGTCTTTCTTGGATCGTTATACGAACAAGAGGGTGATTTTAGGAAGGCAACAGAGCTTTACAAGCAGAGTTTGAATACTCTTGAACAAATTCCACTCATTTACGTTGACACTGCGGATGGTATATAAATATTATACAATTGAATTTAAAACGCATTTTAATTGCCTAAATGTTGTATAGTATTGAATAAGGCAGCAAACTGCTTATGGAAGCAACAAGACTTTGCTGAAATGTTACCGTTCCTGTTGAAATTACGTGAAATGCATGCACAACAAGCACCAGCATCAGAGGCAATGGTGAAGAGTGAGTATATACCACTAGTAGTAGATAGAATAGACGTTACGTCAGTTGTCGTCTTTCGCATTGTGTATAAGCGTCACGTAATAACAAAGCATCAGTTGATCAGCATTACTCATATCTCTATATATACATGTTTGTGTAGCTTGTGATTTTATTGGAGTGACTTATATGAACCTGCGTTGCTGGAAAGAAGCGGAAGAAGCATTCTCACAGTGTCTTGAGATATCTCAGTATGTCTTCCCTCCTGGACATGCTGGTATCAGCATAGGTAAGAATTGCTTTGCATTCCTTTCACTTCTTTGCAAATGAGAATAGTACTATTGGAGAATTTATGTTCAATAAACAAATGACTTCCTCTGGCAGACAAGTATCATCCCTTTTATTTCTTAATCGCCAGGAGAATACAGAAAATGGTTGCAGATAGTCATCGCTTAAAGCGAGCTTGCTTCGAAGCATAAATAGCCCAAGTGGCGATTGATTTGGGATGTTGAAGGGTTTTATAGCTCACACCAAAATCAACAATATCTTAGATGAAAGCTGTCACTTCATGGCACAACCATTTTTGCAATCGTTTGCTGCAGACTTTTACCGCAACGAAGAAATAAAAAATCATTGAAATTATGGTTAGCAAAGATGACCGATACCTGTGGACTCTTCAAGGTAAGAATTGTGAGACGTATCATGTCAAGTTGTGATATATTAACTAAACCAACCTGGGACCCCAAACTTATCACGCAAGTATCAACTGTGTCAATACAACCACGGAGTCTCAAAGGAGGCCCTTCTTAGATTAGTTCATAGATCATGTCTCGCTGCATTTTGGGTGCATTAGGAGCAATTGGTGTGGTTAACCCTAATGTATTTACTTTCAAACGAGGACAGAGAGTAATACTTCTGCTACATATGGGGAATGATCTGAAGAACTCGTTGCCCGTTCTCTGCTTCTATGGCTGGCTGGACCGTAAGCTTCCTGCAGGAAGATACTAGTCCTTGTATCTTTCTTTCAACAAGTTTAGTATTTGTGAGAGTTCTCCTTTAAGCGGGGGCAGCCTCTTGGACGGCATTAAGTAGAGCAAACGCAAATTTTAGAACTATATATATATATATATATGTATATATATATATATATATATATATATATATATATATATATATGTGGAGAGAGAATGTTTTCTAAACATGCCTTCCAGCGCCATTATCAGCATCCAAAGTCAATAAAATGCATCAATGATTACTAATGAAACTATTATGTTATGATATTGATGTGAGACAATTATTATGTCAAATCTCCCTGTGGTACTACTACGTTTAAATAAGTCACAAATTTTACAATGCATGTTAGAGTTATATTTTAGTAGCAAATTCGTAATATCTTCGACATGCATGGTAGTATTGCTGTTCTTCTTTTCAGCGCGCAGCCTTTTCTCATTTCGTACCTTACCCCTTCTCTTCTTTTCTCACTTTGTCTCTGGTTTTCTGTTTACTCTTTCCTCCTTTTGCTCTTCTCCACTGTTGTTTTCTGTACGCAAACGGTACAGCGAGCACCCGTGATTCATAGCTTCCAAGCGAGTAGACACTGCCTCGTTTGCTATTTGATTTTGATTTTCTGCAGTTGAACGACATTTACATGACGTCCGGCAACGACTATATGGACACTGATGCTGAATCAGGTATCACAAGCGTGAACAGTAACAAGGATATTTGTTAGCGAAATATAACTGCTCCTATTCCTTCTCCCTCCTCCTCCCTCCCTGCCTCCCTCCCTTTCTCTCGTTCTGTCTCAGTCCCTCCCTCTCTTCCGTGTGTCTCCTTCACCTACATCTTTCCTCCTACCCTCGTACAAGACCCTGTCGCGCAGTCGTGCCAGATTCCTCTCTGGCGTTGTCGCGTTATACGGGATCCGGGAGGACGACGCGAGAGAGACAGGTACGAGACTGTTCCCTCCCTCCCTTCTCCCCTCCCACTCTCTCTTACTTTCTACTTCCTCCGTGTGTTACCTCTCTCTCTCTCTCCCTCCCTGTGTCTTCAC
>CAXXBX010000223.1:22500-30595 GCA_964274945.1 Dehalococcoidia bacterium
ACAGTAGTTGCTTTTAGATCGCTGTCGGTTACCGTCTTTATAGGACCCACGAAGTGTCACAAACATGCCATAGCATGCAAACTAGTCACCTTCGATTTTATCGTTGGCGTTGACTTTCTCAACAAACATGATTTCGACATCAAAATCCTCAACACACCATGAATTCTATTTTGAATCGACGCTCGTAACGCTGTAGATAGCTGCTTCGACGCCAAAGCCTTGCTGAGTTGCAGTACAGGAGACCGTGGTTTTCCCAGCATTTCACGAAATAGTTGTGCCTGTCGCAATGGTACCACAGCGGGGTCATCAGCTTAGCATGTTCTGTGAGATAGCGCCTCGCCAGAAATTTGTTGACCGTAGCCAGACTCTCGTAGCTAGGACGCTTGTTAATGCAGCTGCCAAAGACATGCCTGTTCGACTTCCCATTAAGTACGAATGATCCTTGGGCCATCTACAAAAGCACACACGTTGGCCACTTTGTTTCCATACAAGATGACGAGGGAGACTATCAGACATCTGTTAACTCTTGTGAAATAGAAACTCACCCGGGATTAGACAGTGAGAGATCTCTATCTGACCTGTTTTGACTTGCAGCGTTTGAAAATCGAACAACGCATTCAATTGGAGCCCCTATTACGCGAATACAGAGATACTTTGCATGACATGGTTGTATACATATCCTATGTTAATAGTTTTGGTTGGGCCGGCTCGTTTAAGTCAGACAGATTGCGTGAATACAAATTTGGGAATTTAAGCAGTCTGGAAAGTTACTGTTTCTTGTCGTCTTAGACAGACATAAAAGGACAGAAGGACACACAGACAGAGAGACGACACAGAGACAGACAGACACACTGATTGACAGACAGACTAACAGACAGACAGACAGAATGACAGCCAGCCAGCCAGCCAGACAGACAGACAGACAGACAGACTAAATCTAAACTAGTAGCTTGTTTGTATTTAGTGTTAGAAATGTAACATAGAGTTTTTGTTTCAATAAATTACATTGACAGACAGACAGATACAAAGGCAAACAGACAGAAAGGCAGACAGACAGCCAGACAGCCAGACAGTCAAACAGACAGATACCTTATTCTCATGTAGACTCTACTAGTATATATGCTAGCAATATGTGGAAGCAAACCAGTCATTGCAAACAAGAAAGTCATAAATCAACTAATGGACTTAGCCTACAGAAACCTAGAGACAGACAAACAGGCAGACAGACAGAAAGACAGACAGACAGACAGACATACAGACCGACCGACAGACAGACAGGCAGACAGACAGACAGACAGACAGACAGACATACAGACCGATCGACAGGCAGACAGGCAGACAGACAGACAGACATCCGACAGGCAGCCGGAGATACCATCAGTCAAACAAATAGACAGATACAGAACACCCTGTAGTCAAAGTGCTCAACATCAAAATCTTTGAAATTGTATTCGATCCTAATTATGACAGTTGTTGTTTGTCCATCTTTGTCTATCTTTGTTTTCTTAGTAACTCAGCTGCATAACTTGAATCAAGTTGTAGAGTGTCTCAAGAATAGAAATGTTTTGGTAAGGTGACTTTGAACTTAACTAATCTCTAAATTTACGGCAGTCGAGACAAATGCCTTAATTTTGCAAAATAGGCCACCGGCTAAGTACACATACTGATAGACAGATAAGCAGACAGACAGACAGAGAGACAGACAGAGAGACAGACAGAGAGACAGACAGACAAACAGACATCAGAGCGGGACAGGCAGACGGGCAGGTTGCCCTATTGAGATACAAGATTTCTACATAATAGGCAGGCAAGCAGGCAGGAAGGGGAGAAGGGAGCAGGGAGACAGACAGGCATGGGTGGGACAAACAGAAAGACGAGGATAGAACGATTGTTTGTTGATGTAATGAATTCAAGTGCAATGTTTAACGCACATCATAGTAGTTTAAAAAGTATAGTATAATTTTACTCTATTGTACGAAAGATAAATCAAATCGCTTTTGTGCTACTTTCTTTGGTCAAGTCAACTGCCAAACCAATTGCGACAAATATATTACTATAGATTAACAATTATTACTTATGATGATTTTATTCTGCTATCGTTGTAGCTGTGTAAACTGGTAACTCAACAGTAGAGTGGTAATCTTGACGAAATGAACAAAATCTTGTTGCATCACATTTACCGGAAATCAAAGGTACTTCTATTGTGTGATAACGTAGAAGGCGTTGATCTATTGTTGCGAGTTTTGCCACATCAATTCTCAAACGTTCACATTTTGGTGACTACTCGCTGTTGTACTGATAACAAATTGCCGCAAAAAGCTGACCATGTCATTACACTTCAATATCTGTTAGGCGACAATGCTTTGACGACATTATTTGGTTGGGCTGAGACATCACATCCAGTTGATGAATATGAGTGAGACTATGCAAGAAGATTAGTAACAAGTCCTTTGATCCAAGGATTACCGTTAGCCATTGCACACATTGGCACGTTTTTACGACAAATAAACATGTTATTTTGTAACTATTATCACCTCCTGAAGAGAGAAGAGAAGGAGATGAAAGCAAGAGCTTTAAACATTGATAAACTTTTGCAGTATTTTCATATTAGTCATTTTAGGGATCCTTTAGCTGCTCTCCGTGTAAATCATCTTGAGCAGAATTTGTGGGTCCCGATGCCTTGAGTGTGTTGGAGTTCGCTACTTTAATGCCATCCAGAAACATACCAGGTGACCTTCTCCAGTTAATGGCCTTTTCAAATAGCGACAAAGAAGCACTTAGTAGGTTAAGTAAGAGTCTAACAGAGTTGTTATCTCACGCTCATATTTCGACAGTTGAAATGAATGACAACTACAAATGTGATGTTCATGCTCTAATACAGTTATCAGTATTTATTCGTCTTGTTAAAAAGTCTCACATTCTACACGCTAAACTCACCCGGTTTTGCTGAGCATTTGCAGCAAATTGTGCCAAATGATCACATCACTAAAGATCAATTGCAAGACATAAAGTTTGTGGAAATGATTCCTCATCTTTACAGTGTCACTGAAAGAGTTCTTACGACACGATGTGACGATGATGTGTGTTGGGATGCGGTTAAAAGAGGTTGTGATACCAACATCTGCAGTGGCCACGTTGATGTTGGCTTTCGATTCTGTGAAAAACAACTAAAGATACTTGAGCCAATTGGAGTGTATGTACACAATGAATGTCTTTTGAAGAGAATTAAAGAAAGCTTACGTTCCAAAGATGTTTTATACATGAATGGTAATTTAACTTACTTATAGAAAAAGAGCAGAATTTTATGAAAATGTTTTCTTATAGCTCTCATGCAAATGGAATTATCATACTACTCTCTAAAGGATAATTGGTCTAAGTCTCTGAGCTATTCATTACTTGAAAGTAAATAACCTGTTGAACATTGTAAGAAACGACCACGACCTGGTGCGGAAGCCTTATCTTTGGAAGTTATCTTTGTATTCAGAAGGTAAGTTATTAAACATACAGAGTCTTTTACACAGCTTGTGATTATTAACCTTAGGCGACCGAGCCTGCACTAGGGTTACAGTAATGCCTTATTGCACGGACAGACGGACCAATGGACAGCAAATGGAAAGCTGCGCATGTGCTCATTATTATTGCTGTTTGCTCATTCACGTGCCAATGTGGCAGTGGATGTGCTGATCAATGTTTTTGCATACTTTCTCATGTGCTAGTCAATGTGCCCAACAGTGTCCTAGGAACCGGTTAGGCTGCGGACCCATTTTCTAAAGTGAAACAGAAGCCTATTTCTTCTAATTCCTTTTCAGATAAGCAACCTAAATAGCTGATTATGTTATTCGCTAAATACATTCAAGCTTCGTATTTTCCAGGTTATCTTAAACTTCCAGACCAATTTGCAGCTCGCGGAGACGCTGAAATACGAGGCTACTGTCAAGATTGTTAGCGTACGTTAGGGCAGAAGACATACTTTCTAGTTGCTTGCTACGGACCTGTATCAGGCCAGCCCCTTCTCACACTATTTATTGTAATTACCAGCGCACTGTACATCTGCTTTTATAAAGGCTCATGTCGTTTCTTACGAGGAATATACAAAGGCCGATTCAAGATTTTCGAATGGGGGTTCCGTGACGTCTCAAAGGTTAAAATCAGCCACGCCTCCAGATATAAATTAGCTATTTAATCTGCTATATTATAGAACGGAAGTATACGTTAATGAATCTACAGTACTGGAGAATTCGATTTGATCTTGCAAGTTTATACATGTCATTCGCTAGACAGGCAAATGTTACAGCTTTTCTTTTCTTTCCGAAGAAAGCTTCTATAGACATATATGGTTTCATGAAATTGTGAATGTTGTAACCATCAAAGGTGGAAGTAAATTTTCAAGAGATAGAAACTAATTACTTTGAAACATTATCATTGCAAGGAAGTAAATGAAACATGTTGTTGGAGAACAAATGAGATTGAAAACAAGTTACCATAAATTAATGTAGAAAGAGTAGAAGTACCGTACGACTCACTCGTACTGTCCGACGATGATGGACCTATGTCGAAAGTTCATAATCAGCACTGCACCTCCGTGTGAAGTTACCTAGTTAAAACTAAAACGTGAGCGGCGAGTCACGTCAGGAAGTAACAAGCACTGCTGGTACGCAGTCATCTCCGTGTGATAACGTCACAAAATTTTAGGAACCCCCTTTGGACCCGCCACTGAATATAGTTGTTTTGATTTTCTAATGTAGCAGCGGAGAGGTTAGCACTTTAGTGCTTCTTCATACTAATAATCGAACCACAGCTATGAGCCTTATGAAATCACGATAGGATTGTCTCCGAAACTTAGTAAATTAGAATTTATTTTTCTTTTAAGAGAGTTAAATCGTTCAAAGCGATAGCAGTGTTACGCGATAGCAAAGTCCGTTAATAGTCGCCCATGGTTCTCGCAATCGCATACATTAATTACATTATTACACAAATCGGTGATTAAAACCTTATTGAGACCGTGACACAGTCTTGAGCGTGCCAGACATAGTAACTTAACTGAGCTTCAACGTCTATATTCTTCATGGCTGCGTCTTAGAAGATCTGTTCAGATTGGTGTTGTTGGTTGAACTTATATACATTTGTGTTGTTCAACCAATCATACCTATATTTGATGTTGCTTGTTTATTGCACAAATAACATTCATCTTTAATGAAAAATTGCGGTGGTGCAATTTCATGTTCTTCTAGTGACATAATTTTGTGTTTTGCTTTCAGTGCAAAAATTGATGGCGGATTGTTACTTACAGTTAGGTCAGGTTGCTGAATCTGAACGTATCTATTTACATCTTCTTCCTATTTATAATTTGCCTAATTGCCGACAATTATTTTCAAGGCATGCCATAGAAGGTTAGTTATATTAAGACAAGAAATCTTTGAATCACTGACTGATGTTTGAACTACAGCAAAGACCCAGTCGGCCAATGTATATATGGCTGCTGGTCAGTCTAATCGTGCCTATGATATGTACCAACAAGCACTTCGTAAAGCAGAGTTTGTTGAACTATCGGATCTTATTAATATAAACAGTAATTTACATCAATTTTTGCGCCGAAGCAATATGCGTTGTTGTAGTATTTCTAAATATTTAGTCAAGTTTCATTGTGCTCGCTGTCTATTATCTGCTAATGATTATAATGGAGCTCTGGGGCTTTTTTGCAAGTGCGGACTACTATGAGACAGAAGCTACCTTCTGATCATGCTAATTTTGCTCAACGTGAGATGAAAATGTGTTTAAAAATGTCATAAGCTAATTACGTTTCCCTCCTCCCTTTCTCCCCTCCCCTCTTCTCTCCTCCCCTCTTCCCTCCCTCCCCTCCCCCTTTCTGTTCGAGTATTTTGCTAGCTGATAGGTGAATTCTATAAGTCAATGAATCAAATTACGGCGCGTGTGCAGTAGAATTACCACGCATGTGTAGTTGCTCCATCGCCATCATCGGCACTCCCTCGCGCTATACCGGCATGCCGGTATCGTTACCAGAGTCTGACCAGCAAGTTTCTGGTAATCCCAATTATACCGGCATGCAGCTAAATGAGCGAAAATAGACACACACACACACACACACACACACACACACACACACACACACACACACACACACACACACAGACACACACACACACACACAGACAAACACACACACACACACACACACACACACACACACACACACACACACACACACACACACATGCATATCCTATACTATATACAAAAAGAGGACCAAGTAGATGATACCAATAACAATGAACAAATGCATAAAGATGTGGCCCATATTTGAGTATACCGGTACATGCAAGTCTCTCACTCAAATGAGGGACGAAGAAGCATCAGACATTGCAACATTCTCAGCAACTATAGTAACACTTACAAGCAATAGCAACAGGCCATTAAAAGACTAGTGTGACTGTGCTGTGTGTGTGTGTGTGTGTGTGTGTGTGTGTGTGTGTGTGTGTGTGTGTGTGTGTGTGTGTGTGTGTGTGTGTGTGTGTGTGTGTCTGTGTGTGTGTCTGTGTATCTGTGGTCATAGGTCATCCAAAAACTCCATAAGAACGAGAGAGAATAGTAGGGGACCAAGGGGATCCCCTTGTTGCACTCCTGCAGATGACTTGATCCAAGAATTCCCAAAATTCAACATGCCTTCACAATGGTAACACCACGAGGACCATCCAAACAAGGCTGGGAACTCTTTACGTAGACGACTCAAAAAAGAAGCTCGAGAGCATTCATTAAAGGCATTTTTCATATCAATTTTCAGGCAACACAAGTTGGGATCAGATCCATATCGAGCAATACAAGCTGATAGTGTGTGCACAGCAGCGTCTAAACCTCTTGGGACACCAACACCAACCTGACCATAAGACAAAAAGGTGTCAGGTAAGTCCTCTTTCACAGCAGAACAGCACAGACGGCTGACAAGTCGACGTAGGACCTCACCGACAGCTATAGGGATATATATATATATATATATATATATATATATATATATATATATATATATATACACACACACACAAAGTTTCTACGTTAATGGTCAGAAGAGTATTAGGTAACTATTACCCATATGGAGTGAAAGATTAATTAATAACAATTTTTTAGATTTGTGGTTGCATACAATGTTTGCTGATTCTAATGTTTCTATGGCAACTCACTTAACCTACAATGTCTTCCATACTTATTACATCTAGAGATGATTATGTTGACGTGTCTGTTGTTCCTTGTGTCTTTCAGGCTTGCAGACCAGCGTCTATTTCAAGCAAGTCCCTGTCTAGTTGTTCTCTCATGCGATGATGCAATGATTTGATGTGTACACATCCTTCTCCTTAGCACGATCTGATAAAGGTGTAAACTAAAAAGAATTCAAAACAATAATATATATACAGAGCATTCAGAAACAGACACGATGCAACCGTGTGTGTTGTGTGTGTGTTTGTGTGTGTGTGTGTGTGTGCGTGTGTGGGCGGGTGGATTGATGTACTCATTAACCCTAGATTTCTCACTAAGACCACGTTCATAACAATACGTTCTCTACCTGTTCAGTCAGATGGAAGTGTGTGGAGTTGAATCTGAGACATATGATCTATAGGAGCGTGTCCGCACTAGCAACTAAACTTGTAGATTTAGCTGTTGTTTAGACAACATGTTTAGAACTTAGCGTAGCACTAAACAATTTAGTTAGCAGCGTAATTAAACAGCTTTTGCTAAACCTAGTTCAAAGGTTGTTATTTCAAGTTGTTTAGGTTTAACTATCACATGATGATAACTCACATTCTAATGCATCCCTATCACATGATGCCTGGTGTAAGGGCATATTTACATTCATATAAGATTTTCTGGAAAGAAAGAGCATCAAGCAGTCTGAGCAACGAAAGAGAGAGTTGCTACAACGTAGGATACAATGGTTTGGTCCAGTCAATGAGAAAGCCAAGTGCCCATGCTCTCGGCCTAACTGGTTTAGATTTTAAACAAGTTCTATTCAAAACTAGTTTAGAGCAGATCTAGTGCGAACACAGTCGGCGAGAGAACACACAGCTCATTCCTTATAGATGACTGA
>CAXXBX010000224.1:0-2048 GCA_964274945.1 Dehalococcoidia bacterium
GCTGCAACAATCATTAGATGAAAACATGAATCTGTCAGAAATCATGTCTAATACAAAGAAGCTACAACACAGATTAACAAGTGCCAGTTATCAACTTGCAATTAACAGTCTGATCGACAACTCTTCTAAAAAGGACGCTGCTCGCTTGTTGTCTTTACAAGGTAAGGGAGCTGGAGCATGGCTCGGTGCAATACCATCCTCTGAGAAGTTTGCACTTTCACCTAGTAGATTTACTTTGGCTACTTCGATGAGGTTGGGCCTTCCTGTACATTATCCAGAATGGATTAATTAACAAGTGTGATGGTGGAAGACCATTAGAAATACATGGCGAAGATGCAGATGGTTTCCATCTTCTAACTTGTAAAACTGGTGGTGGGCCAGTATGGACTCACGACTCGATGATGTCTGTATGGTCAGAATGTTTGAGTTCACTTCACTAGCCACACAAATGTGAACCTAGAGACAGGTATGTGAATTCCAACAACCGCACAGATATTCTTGTGACCGATTCTGAAACTAGTTCAAACATAGAACTTGATGTGGCACTAGCTCATCCGTGGGCTGCAGACATTTTGTCTCCTGCATCTACAACTGCAGGGAGTGCGGCTGTGAGAAGGGAAGAACTTAAATTAAGTAAATATAAAGAGGAAAAACTACACAGTGGATATTAATTCTCCATCAGTAGTGCCTCTAGTTTTTTAGCACTTTGGGCACGTTGGGGAGAAAAAGTCACTAACTACTTTAATGCAATTGCAAGTATGTGGAGAGATAAAAACAAACGAACAAATGTTGCTGAGTTTAAGACACAATGGAGGAGACAATTTTCAGTTCAACTGCAACGTTGCAATGCAAGTGTGCTGACAAGAAAACTCATGATGATCGGTTCTGGACTAAGACCCTTAGTAGAAACACTGACTTTGCACAACCTGTAGTCAAGTAGCTTCTTTTAAGTTTTATCCCCCATATGTACATATGGCTGCTCATCCACAATAGCTCCTGCTCTCTCAATCAACTTGATTGCTCTGTAGCAAACCAGAACTCCGTTGAACTTACTTGTACACACGAGCAAACGTCGATTTAAACAGCGGTCACATAACTAGCAACGTCGTGCACACAGTTGGGCGGAATAACTAGACGCTCGGTGATGATCTGCTCACGAAAAGCAGATTCTACAGATATCCGGGATACTGTTATCCGGGTTACAATAAGAGAGCGAAGCGATGAGGACGCTTTGAAAAGGCGAGCTTCTCATTGGGTGGATCACACAAAAAGTTTACAAAAAAATTACTGCGTATTTTAATATTTGATTTAACTTAGTGTATAAACACGAATCTGCTTATACTACCTAGTCCCAGTACTCTGCATGTCTGGCTAGGAATTTTCAAGTTTAACATGTGTACTACTGATATCCAAACACACATACACAAAACACATGTCGTGGAAATAAAGAACAAATACAATCATTTGTAGTAGTATAAGTAGATGTTATACGTCTACGCAGCTCTACCTCTTGTAACTGCCTACACAAACGCTCACCCATAGCTTGATAGCTAGATAGATAGCTAGACAGGCAGACGTAGAGACAAAGACTGATTGTGATAATAGAATAAGCAATGAAGCTTGCAACGAGTTATCACTAGGACGAGCAAGTCAATTTAGTTGGTCGTATTCATTTCTAGTTGAACGAAGAATCTTTACACAAAGATAGAAAATTACGCCCTGCAAAACAAGTGAAAATGTAATGAATAGAGAGTCACACCTAACTGGTTAATTTATTGATAAAATAGACAACCGTCCTACAGCAATGAGATGACGACTTACCCACGTTATAGTCAACAATCCAGAGAAAGCGCAAATGATACCGCCAAAAACACTAGCGTCATCTGCATATGGATAATATGAATATGGATATAGATCGTCGTTGGATAGTGAAACAGTAGTGTACGTAATGTAGACTGTTTCAGCAAACCAGAGAAGGCAGGTCAGAGCAGAAAACGTGACGTCCGCTTTCCGTAGTCTCCAAAAACAAGAACGTCTAACATGTCCGT
>CAXXBX010000225.1:0-10311 GCA_964274945.1 Dehalococcoidia bacterium
CAAACAGCAAGTATTTACACACACACACACATTTCATAAACTTTGAATCTGATCAACTTTTCTTATGGAATTTTTATCGGCTCAATTCTTTCCTCATACTGTTAGTGCTGACTTATCAAATACTGGTGAGATGTATGCTACATGTAATTGAATATTATTGATATGCAATTGTGTCTCTGTTGTATAGTTGTCCCTGAAATAGTGGAGAGAAGCTAATTTGACTGGGTATACTCGGCAACATTTTGGCATATACAATGGAATCTGATTGACTCTTCTTATGGAACTTTCCAGCTTATACTCTTTGTTCTCTGATTTTACATATTTATCCATTTTTCAATTTTTCTTTCTCCTGAACCAGTTAGGTCGGGGGAGGAGTGTATAGTTTATATAGTTTCCCTCTTCTTCCTAAACTGGTTATGTCGGGGCAGGAGTGTGTGGTTTATAGATACCCTTACTCAGAGGCGTCGGAAACAAATTTAAAGTGGTCCGGCCTAACGCGCGCTAGGTGGGCGTGATCATATAACGGTTAACGCACGCTAAACATTTCTCTAAAAGCTTGAATACCATACAGAGAACGCAAGATTAACACTTAGTAACTACTAGAACAACATGTGCCAAACCTTACAAGGCTATTTCTGTACGTAAATCTACATTGAGCCAAAAATGTTTCTTCTGTGTTCTGATTCCCTACAGAAATCATCTATGCATAGTTCTAGATCAAGACTATCACATGCTTCTTTGTGCACATGCAACATTAAAAGGTGATTTAACCTTGCCTGTGTCATAGTGCACCGAAGGTATGTTTTAACAATGCGGAGAGCTGAGAACGTTCTTTCACTAGTTGCATTTGTTGCAGGAGCAACAAGGATCAAGCGTATAAGTTTGACCACCTCAGACAACAGCAGTTGGCGGGTTTCCCTAGTGACTTAACATAGTCCACAACATCCATCAGGGCTGGTGTGACTGCCGTTTCTCTAAAGTGAGAATACAGTATCAATAGCTGCGTCTGGAGGATATTGCTGTCAAAGTCTGTGCAGTACAACTCCTGTATGCTAGACAGGTCATCCGTATAGCTCTCTCCAGCAGCACCCTTCAGAAGTGTGCATTCAAGCTTGCTGTATATCTTATAGTGTGGCTGGTCAAATCTGCTTTTGATAGACTGAATTGCCATATCGAAAGCGGAAAAATACATAACCCGGTAATGATCTTCTATACATGTTGCGAAGTGTCCCGAACTTCCATCATCATATCGGCAAGGACGCTTCCTTTTCCGAGGAAGAGAAGGCTCTGCAACATCTTCTTTGCTTTGTTTCTCTATCAACTTTTCCCAGAAATTTGAGAATTTAGCTTCTGTACGCATTAGTGCAAGAGATTTGATGGTAAGTTCTGCTAACACTTGACCTTGTGCAACAGACATCTTCTTGTGCTGAAGAGCTTTGCTCAGATTGTCAACCAACTTCAAGACTTTTTCTCCTAATGCTACTCCAAAGAGAAAGTCAAATGAAGAAAACTGAGCAGCAACACCAGTACACCGAGCAGACATCTCTGGGTCTCGTTTTGCCATATCTGCAAGACTGTCTAAGCTGGATTGGATGACCGAAAAGTTTTGCATAACACTCTGTAGAGAAGCTGCTCGAACGGTCCATCTCGTAGGGCATAGTGTCCTAAATCCAGGGTCTTGAGGAGCCACCTCAGCTTGAAGTCGCTTGTATTCAGACTTTCTTTTTGCTGAGTACTTGAGAAGTTTTGACAGTTCAAATGTTGTGTCAAGGGCATATTTGATAGGGATTATGTCTTTGATGGTGTCTTGGCAGGCTAAATTGAGGCTATGACCATAGCAGTGAGTGAACAATGCTCGTGGTTCATCTTGAGTGAGTTGAGCAGCAACTCCTGATAGACATCCTTTCATCACAGCTGCACCATCATAGCACTGACCACGACAGTTGGTCAGACTAAGGTTCATACGAACAAGAACATCCCTGATAATTGCTACAATGGACTTAGCATCAGTTGAAGCAGTGATGTGCAGCCCAATAAAATCCTCATGAGGCTCTAGGTCTTCATCCACCCATCGTAGAACTATTACAACCTGCTCCTGGATACTTGCGTCAGTGGTTTCGTCTACCATAATGGTGTATGGTGTGCCTTCAAGTTTGGCTGAGACATCTCGAAGAATTCGAAGTGACATCACCTTCAGCAGCTCATTCTGTATGTCTGCACTTGTGTACTTATTTGTCTTTTTCTGCAACCAATCGGAGAGATCTGTAGAAAGCTCACAAAAAAGACGAAGGAGCTGTGACAAATTGCTATCAATCTCTTCGGTGAGGGCGGAACCGCGGAGGGCAATACCTTGACGTGCCAGGAACCTCAGCGCCGTGAGAATGCGAAGGAGGCTGGCCCGGTTTCTCTTTCTGTCTTCAACCAATTGAGTTCTTAGTAGTTCACCAACGTGCTTTGTTGTGGCAGGTAGCGTGATCAGTGACTCAACCGCTTCTCTGTGGCAGTCTGATTTCGCGTGTGAACGAAATAAGCGGGTGGCATCATTCCAGTTTTGAACTCCGCGATAGATGAATGCCTGCTCAGCAGTCTTGCATTTCAGCTTGCCAGACTTCGCAGCCTTCACACAGACGTGACAGAACACTTTCTCAACGGAGTCGTGCCAATGAAGCCAAGGCCAGTTGTCGAACCAAGCAGCTTGAAATGATCTTGATTTTGGGGCTTTTTTCCCAAACGAAACTTTTGGAAATGAAGCACGGCGAGGCTGACAGGGCTGATCACCGACATCTGGAATCCCGTTAATCTGCATATATAGCACACGGAAATGGTTAGCGTGCGCTCTATCTACCGCTGCCGTGTCCTCGCGTTGCCAGCCTCATCTTTGTGACTGAGCGTAAATTTATAAATTACCGCCTGAAAATCTAGCTGTACAGAATGCTAACGTAACTAGAAATATATTACTTATTTAATCAGTTAACCCTAAACCGGAAGTATACGCTAATGGCCGACTGGCAAAAGTCCATTTTTCGAAAAGTGGTACGGCCATGGCCGTGCGGCCGACCCCCTTCCGACGCCCCTGTTACTTGTGCGGGTGTCGGTCAAATTCCAGTCACACCTACTCGTGGTGACCGATGGTAACAGCATCTTGTGCTGGCTAACGTGACTGCTACAGTTGCTGTAATTTCCACACTATATTGTTGATGTCACAGACTATGATCATACCGCACAGAGTAGCACTATTATTAAAATTATTTCTATAGCAATCGTGTGGAACTACAGTCTCCTTTTGTTGCATGAATTGTCAAAGCAAATGGATTGCGTTCTGAAAGTGTTGCTGAGCTAGTCAGAGATATTGTTGGCAGCTACTGAATGCATTTATGTCGACTGACGGTTGAAATATTGTGCTATGCTGTTCAAGAATGTTGATGTAATTCTATTCAAGTAGCAATTATTCAAGTAGGTCGAAGAAAGAATATCTAATTAGTGTATGTTGACCGTAAATCAACACAAGCGAAACGAGCGGAATTTGATTGTGACACCTACGTAGACATCCTGATATCTATAAAGAGATCTTTATCCTTCATGATTCGTGGGGAGCGCAGAACAAGAATTGCGAGGAGGATGACGCGCGGAAACGGGTCTGGCTACGCGAGACTACACTAAACTTGCCAACAGGAGTAGAGACAAGTTCGTTGGGGCGGTAGCGCCGGGTTCTATACTGTCTACGGTCGATGGAAGGAGCAGCCGCCGACCGTGACAGTACGAACAGTTCACGAGATAAACTCGTAACCAGTCCTCCTCCTCGCGCGCTCCACGTGTTTTGGCAGGTCCTTTTTGTTCCATTAAATGACACCTACGTAGTCGAGCAAAGCCACAAGCGCAATACCTCAGCTGGTAATCTATCCCATATCCTAACTTACCACTCTAGACCAGAATGGATCGCGTAAGTATGGTGCTTCTAAAAGCTCTTTCTAGAGAGTTCGCTTGGTAAAAATATATTTAGCACAATAATGTAGAAACAGAACCGGAAACGATGGCCACGCTTTCAGGCATCAAAATGATTGCCAGGTTTCTTTTACAACATCCCGGATATGAGGTGAATGCGTATCACATGTGACTACATCCTACTGGTAACATATCAGGCAAAACGTCTGTTCAGGGTCGCACTACTCTAACATTTCTTTCCGATCCGTCTTCTAAGCGCTGCAGCTGAGTAGCACTGGCAGACGGAGCTGACCAACAAACATGATTGCCTACTTCAACTCTGTAACTAAGTGTTGGTAGTGAACACAAATCTAGGGATTTGCAAAAAAGGGCTACATGTCCTTAGCAAGATAAGTTCAACGCGATGTTTTCATTCGGTGCATTTTGTAATGAGTGAATGTGTCAGTTGATTTTTGAATGAATTCAAAGTGCGGGAAATAATGCTTATATAACAACGGTGCATCAGGCGGTTGAATCATTCTTCATCGAGACTCATCGATAGGTACGTGCACTTTCTATAGCTATATGTATGGTGTACCCCTAGGTACTCGAGACTGGATCTTGGTTTGGTAATTGTAGAGACATGAATCACGAGTCTACCGTAACTGATATGGAGGTGGGAAAACATGATAAGAAAGACAAGAATGAGAAAAAGGAGACGAATCCGGAGGAAGCAACAGAGAATTAAGAAGAGGGAAAGCAAGAGGAAGCAAAGAAAAACGAGGAAGCAAAGAAAAACGAAGAAACTCCACCACGAGAATTAATTGAGAAGCAGCAACAGCAAAGCGCCGCCGGCAACAAGGGTGTGTCTAAGAGAACTAATAACACAGCGTCTGCAGCTGTGCTTAATTTTTTATTTTCACGTATATAGAGGTAGAGGGAAGAGGGAGAAGAAGAAGAGTAGGAAAAAGATGTAGGGGCGCCGGCGTTACTAACCAATTTCACGCTAACAATATTGTTTTCCATTTAAACTTGGGTGTGTGTGTGTTTTACATTTCAATTAGCTGATTCTGTAACTACAGTAAACAAAATAATCCATATTACAAATTATGACGTTGCACATCGCAAACGGAGGTTGCGACCCCGTAAGCCTAGTCAAGAACGTTAACTTTTTGTAACGCGTAAGACAGCGGTAGAGGGTAGACAACTAGTGCGCAAAATTTCATCATAGTCTATGCACCTCATTAGAAACGGCGATGTTATAATTATAACTGCAGCTGCATCGGTACTGTGGCGGAGGAATATACTACTGTTCGTAGTCTACAGTTTGTTCATAGCCATTAATCAAAATTATGCTCACCGCTACCTCAACGATCTGGACTAGCCTCCGGCCACAGGATATGCAGTAGCTGTGGATCAACTTTTAAGTTCAGTAAAAAAACTTACATTATCAGGGTTCACCACTTCGGAGGTATTTCATCACGGAAATACACAGTTTAATTTGTTCTCACGCACGCACGTACACACAACACTCAACACACACACCACACCACACACATGCACGCACGCACGCACGCACGCACGCTCGTAGCTTTGAAACGACGGTGTAACAGCAGCTTCATTTACAGTTGATATGCTATAATTGATATCCTAGTAATGGTGCATGCTATTGCATATCTAGATTTTGAACAAATTGTTATTACAAAGTGTTAATTTCCTTTACATTGTTTGTTGTCTGTCATATGTCTATCTCTACTTGCATAAATAGATACAGTCACATTTACCGACGAACAAAATACATGCATGATAAGTAAGTAAAATAATAAAACTGCAACTTTGAAATAATGCATTTACAGTATTGTAAGGCTGGTTTACTTGCACAATATTCTCATTTGTTGCAATTATCAAAACTAGTTGATATCAATACGGTTTCACATTTCCACTTGTTAGCAGTTTCAGGTATTGCTATTCAAAGTGTTCGTATAGTGTGGCATATTTTGCAGCTATTCATTCATCAGAAAACAAGAATATCACTCTGATTTGATCTAACAGTACAGACAATAGTGAATCATTATGTTTACCATATGTCAACGAAGTGTTTAGAATTTCTGTGGTACGTGCTTCCTCTATTATAGACATGCCAACTGCAAAGTGAGAATTACAAGTTGACGAAACAATTTGAGAAAGTGTGAAGAGATGAGGCTGAGAAATAGACGGAAAAAGGAAGAGCTATAGTGGTTCTGATGGTTGCTTTATTACTGCTTCTAAAATTGGAGACAAGAGAAGACAACCAGAAGATGGTGAGTAACAAGTGAAAAGATCGCTTCAAAATTCCAAAGAACGCATTTGCTTGCATGTCTGCTATATACTGAGCATTTTTCTCAGTTTTTAGATATTAAAGTTGGAATTGCAGATTTACAGAATGCAGAAACGCGGACGACTGTCACTACATGGTATCGAAGCGGCCAATGCCGTTTTAATACCATGAAATGTCCTTGAACAACATCGCTGCGATAAACATTCTTTTCGAATTGTGAAAAGCATGCCCTAAAGTGTGAATAACGCTTTTAGACAACTGAATTAATATAGAACATTATAGTGGCCAACGTACTCTAAAACAGTGCGATTGCGTGCCTCGATGTTGCTTCGCAGAATAATGGCAAGCGATCTAGAAGGCAGTAAATGTACACGCTCGAGATGGGCCAGAAACACTACAGATTGAAACGAGGGCAGCTGACGACGACGTTAATCGGTCGTTTGTTTGGCCTTCAAAAGACTTCCGTCTTTCTGATGTCTGACGACGGAGAAGTGGAGACCCCCAACGATGAAGGCGAATTCTACGACATAGGCGATTGTCCTGTCTGGAGAGTTGAGATGGCTTCAAGTGACGCAGGTTCTAGCAGTCAGAAGCAGTCGCAGCACTGGTCTTTGGGACAGTCAGCATTTTATCAACCTGGACGTCAGTCTCCAGAGGCAACCGCGTGCAGTAGCGAGTGGCATCCTAAGAAATCTGCGGTGGGTAAACCAAAATGGCAAAAAAAACCATTGACATATTTGAATCACGCAACGGTCGACCAAAACACGTGTACAGCCATCCGCTAACGCTGGATGACAGCACTGCAAACGTTCCGACTGTTCAAGCCAAGATAAGTATAGAGGCTTCAATTTTCATGTCGTCGCTATAGTCGACGTCAAGTACAAGACTATCCCGGACGTGGAAGGAACGAGAGGTATCTACACTCTGAATATGTGCACATGTATTCAAAGTTATAATATGTAAACTGATCTCTAGGAAACAAATTCTGCAGATCTAGCAAGACCATTAGAGCTTTTCTTGCGTCTGATTTAGAAGCAATAAACACGAGCGACGACGACTGCCAGATTCTGGAGCGACCAGGAAAGACGAGTAAACGCTCTAAGGTGTCTTCTTCTGATGCAATGCCTTCTCATGCGGCTGATGAGACCTCTTCGTTGCGTCGCCGTATTGAAATGCTGGAAGACCAAGTCGGCCAAATGGATAACAAGCGAAGAGCACCCAACGCTTTCAAGTCTGTCTTCATGTGTCTGATTTGCCGTGATGCAGCTTACAACAACGATGCTTGTGTTTCTACATGATACAATGTTATAATTGGGCACCAACATCGATCAATGTCTAGAAAACGACGCGGAATGTCCTCATTGTCGCGCTGAGCTCAATCAGAATTTCCAAAACAGCAGACCCTACTATACTTTGATGCCTTCCATTAAACCACTGCAGAGCATGCTAAATGACAGTCTTCTAGATTTACGACAAGTAGATGACCCTGTTGCTGTAGTTTGTGAAGATTGTGTACCGTTAGTGGTCCTGAAGCAGTCTAGTTTCACGTGTTGCGTATAGACGTATACGTACATCAAACGTCGTCTCGCATTAGCCTCGGCTTCTCAGACCCGTATAGCGCCAATTAAATCGGTCTACACGGAAGTTATGAATTTATGAAACTGAACATTGGTGCTGGTCCCATTGGACCAACCGCAATATATTGAAAAAAGCGGTACCATGCCAGATCTGGAAAGGCCGATTTTAATTGGCACTATACACGGGTCTTATCTGGGAGGCATTTAACTTAATTAAAGCTCTGCTCGCGCGGCCAGACGTTACTCACGGACTTTTCAGATGGATGTTATTAGTTGTAAAACACGCGCCATCCAAATAGTCGGAAAGAGAAGATCATGTAAACTTCGGCAGTGCCTTAAGAACAAACGACGATTGAGAGGTTGAGCAGTATGTTTGCTCGACATAGACTGCCATAAGTTATTGTGTCTGACAAGGGCACGGTGTTGCAAATCAGGAGTGTGGAGATTCTATGAGCATTAATGGCAACAGATGGTTCGTTACTATACATCGCACCATATTTCACTCATCGTTCAATGCCTGGGGTGTCTGAGTCGGGTGTAACTAAAGTCCGGTTTAAAGTAGACGAAGAGAGGGCACCCTAGAATGGAGAGATTGGTTCAGATTCGAAAACTGCTATCGGAGTATCCCCCATCTCGTTACTGGAATGAATAACCTTACCAAGCTGATGCTGTGCCGAGAGCTGTCAAGGACAACTAGATTAGGCAAAATGTGTATACTGAGTATTCTTGGCCACGAACATTGCTCCCCCCGAAACTATTCAAGACATCAAACAGTCTGTGTCAACGAAAGTCAAACAAGAAGACGGCACAAGTTAAAGAAAACATGTCAACCATATAAGGGAACGTGATACTTCCAAGGCGGTAACAAAACAGGCTAGGGGTTACACAGGCTGATGCATGAATATGTAGAGAACAAGAGCAACATCCTTTGGAATTCCTAATGACACCGCCACTCACTCAGAGGACTGTGGAGATCAACTAAAGCCAAACTGGGAACTCTACAATCAGTGCAGGCCGATGCAGCCGTAGAGGCAGCATGGACATGACCGCCTCAGTTTGAAAATTCGACTTCAGCCAACGAACAATTGCCGTATACTTCCGGTCTAAAGGTAGAGCTGATTAAATACAATGATATATTTGGCCTTCTACCGGATTGCGGCACTACTAATTTGGTGACTGTTTTGAAGTCTGCTACGACTTCTCTTTCGTTACCTTGGGCGATATTCCCTGACCTTTGTCACAACACACTGTGGGCATGCTCGCTACTCACGAATGTGTCATGGCGTTGTCTACTTTGTTGCGAATGAGCGTCGAATGCGACCTTCCTCCTATTAGTGAAGTACCCCCACCAACGTTCAACTTCCAATTCACCAAACTTGAGTTTGGAAAGAACTAATTCTCCAATCAAGCTTTTCAGCCAGCGTGGTTAAAACGGTACTCGTGGTTGCACTATGACGAGGCGATGGACGTAGCATTGTGTCACAAATGCGTAAAGGCATGCAAGGAGAAGAAGCTTTTATCCTCTGGAAAAACCTGGGACGCCTCCTTCATTACTAGAGGTTTCTGAGAGGACCTCGGGTTACCATCGCGAGACCGTGGAGAAAATTACAATATTGCCAAGTACCACGAGAGACATTGGAGAGTCGATGTCAACAACGACATGCAAGACAAGGATGAGACAAGGCAGTGTTTTCTAAAAATCCTCAGTTGCGCGAGATTCTTGGTTCGTCAAGGCCTCTCTGAGAGGAGAGTGATGAAGTTGATTCTAATTTCATTTAATGGTACTATTTTCAAGCAAAGGATGATCAACGGTTGATAAAGTGGATTGAGAAGAAAAGAGATAAGTATACATCTTCAGACATGCAGAATGAAAATGTTGAAAACAATGGTCTTGCGCATTCTGCGGAAGATTTCGTCAAACTTGCAGAGGAGCCCTTTTTCAGCATTAAGGTTAATAAAGCGACCGATACTCTAAACAAGGAACAGGTTGTCTTGAGTTTGCGGTGGGTGGATGAAAACCTGGAGGTACATGAAGTATTCATTGGTCTAAATCAGGTTCCCAACACATCATCAGGCACTCTAGTGTAAGTTAATGGAGATTGCATGAGCAGAATGAATTTGCAATTGAGCAAAGCTCGTGGGCAGTGTTATTATGATGTGGCATCAAACATGGCCGGATCAAAGTCAGGATTGGCCAAACAGTTGTGTGATGAGGAACCAAAATCGTTGTTCACACTGTTTGGGCATTGCACTAAACTTAGTTTACAGTGATACAGTAAAAGTGTGGAAACTATAGGAGATGCCCTGGGCACAACACAGGAAATCAAGAAGCTACTGTCTGTTCCACGTAAGTGTGAACTCGAAAGTGAGTAATGAAGTAGAGGTCCCACCAGGTGAGCTCATTAGAGCACTAAGAGATGCTCCAGTTGGACCATGTTACACCAATTATTTGAAATGATTCCAGTTGCTGATCCGTTGGTTTTACAAGACAATTGG
>CAXXBX010000226.1:0-28151 GCA_964274945.1 Dehalococcoidia bacterium
CTTTCAGTAATAATTAATTAATTAACTCACTTCACTGCAGCTTGATTAAGCTTCTTGTTCGCTAGTGCTTGCTGACGCTGTACAAAGACCCGCGTTTCCGTATAAATTCAACACAAGACCAGTGAATCGCTAAACCTTCAATTTCTCTTCCAGTCTGCCAATAGTTGTGTCATCTTCCCGCAGCAGAGTTGTTGCGGCACCGACCGCTTTCTCCCTTTCTTGCGCCTGAAAGAAAAGATTGATTTGCTCATTGTTTAGCTAAGAAGATATACTAGACTCTATTTACTACAACAGTACATAATAATTAATAATTACCAACTCTCCGACTGCGTTTCGCTCAGCTTGTGCCTTTTCAGCCTGTCACATACTCCACACTGTAGACCAACCATCATGACTATCTAGCTAGACGTGCTGACAAAACTTACGGCTTCAACGGCTTTTTGCAGTAAAGCGACTAAACTGATCTCTCGCTCTTTACGTGCAACGAGTTTCTTTCGTAGTGAAGCAATTTCACGTTGGCATCTCCTACATTAACGTTGCAACACAGACATAGTCAAAAACGCCAAGAGAGTTACGTTCAGAAAGTAGCCAACTCTTGAGCTCTTCTACTTGCAGCAACATTTGCTTGCAGACGAGCGACATGTTCGGCAGCTTCTGCACACGCGAGTAAAGAAAGTAGTAATCCAATGTAGGCAATTGATATTAACAACCAACCTGCTTTTTTAACTTCTAGTGACTGCTTTTCTGTTTGTACGGCCTGTTCACATAATACGGTTCATACTTCCATTTGAAATATCCATAGGACCATACAGAATCGAGAGACTACCTGCAGTCTCGCAAATGCATTCGATGACTTGGCTTTGCAGCGTCTCTCCACATCCTGAGTGACCCTATACAATTACACCAAGATCGAGTGCACCATTATTATATTTATTCAATTTATTATTTTTGATAATATCAACCTGTGGCATTCCTCAATTGAAGCCAGATGCTCTTCGATTGGCATCCTCTCCAAGCGCTCGATGGTCAACCGTTCACATCTCTCCTTCAACTCATCACATTTCTGAGTCAGTATTTTAATCTCATCTTGAAGCTCTTTCTTGTCATCTTCCAAAGACGAGATTTGATCAGACAATTCCGTAACTACAACATTCCATAACTCGACAACAATCTCCAGCAACAGTCAATCAACCACACACACCTTCCTTCTCTTTAGCAGTCAGCTGTGCTTTCATTTTTCGTTGTTGTATCTCTCGTTCTTCCATCAGCAATGAGTTCTCCTCCACTACAACTTTCACTTCGTCTTGAATCTTCGACCTGCCAAATAACATCACACAAACAACTCCCTTCAACATGCAGAACAGTGCATAGTGTTATGTGTACATAAACATGAAGTGCCCATCTTAGACTAAACAGGTTCTTGTTTGTCAAATGAATGTAGGGACCATCAATAGTCAAAATGGACGGATGGACTTTGTATTAGAGATGCTGCTATGCCCAGATTAATAATAGAATAAATAAATGTATTTTATATTAATGTTACCAGTCTGTATGTTAATATTTTGTCAGCATACGTATTGACACATGTCTGCATTGTACAGCAATTAGATAGTAAACCAACCATTCGTTGCTTGTGATTGGCTGTGAAATTGTCAGCTCTTTGACTCTCTGTTACAAACCCATGCAAGGTAGCTTTACAACACAATGAATATGTAAGCACTAACTTTGGTTAGACGTCTGTTTTCCTCAGAAACTCCAGCAATTTGCTGTTTCAGTGATTTCAAATGATTCTATAAAAGATAAATAGTAAAGAGATACCGATTTTGATTGACAACGTAACCGACTTCGTAATTGCTCAAGAGATCATCTTTCTCTTTCAATCTCTCGTCGTATGCAGTAAAGACGACCTGTGCAGCACCAACTGTCTAAATATAAACGCACTCTTGACTTGGAATCAGACACAAGCGATGAAGTTTACCTCTCTTGATGGAGACTTGACGTTTGTGCCAACTGAAGGGCCAGCATGTCGAGATTGATAGCGAGTTAGTTCGACCGCCAATCTGTGAACTAGAATATCAATAATATTAATATGCATCAAGAAAATACAATAGACAATCGACGGACTAAAGTTTAATACCCATGTCTCTTAGCTGTCTATTGTCATTGTCGAGTGCTGACTTTTCTCTTTTCAAGAAAGCTAAAGTACTGCCTGGAAACAATTCGAGGTCGACTTACTGCAGACATCATGTTTGTTTGACATGAACTTACTGTCTTCTTGAACAGATGAGCTAAGTTCCTTGAGAGTCTCGTTCTCAACTTGTAGTTCAGCAACAACTTGCCGAACGGCCGTCAATTGTGCTGAAAGCTCGTGGCTTTTCTGATCTTGATTTTGTCTTGTTGTGATTGAGTGAACGGCATCCATTTCACTGGCCTTCCGCTTGGCACTGATTAGTGAGGTATTCGACAAGTGCAAAAGTTGTAGTGCACCGTCGTCCCATGTATCGTCAAACTGTTTGCTTCTGTTGTTTAAAGACACTTTGGGGGATACAGGACTGTAAGAGTCTGGTGCAGATGCTGTTGTCTGCTCACCCGGACTTGAGTTTCGCTGTCTAGGAGAGACGTGAAAATTTGGCGAATGCGAATAAGTGTGGAATTCAGTCTGTGGACGGCTAAGAGAAGCCGACTGATACGAACTTCTGTCAAATGTGGTCTTAAGAGGCTCCGAGTCTGCGGCATGAATATGATCGTAATGAGCCAATTGTTGCTCATGCAGTGAATGTTCAACAGATTGGCTGGAAACGAAACGATTGTAGCGATTCTCAACTTGAGAGTTGCGTCCAAGTGTGGAAATCTCTCCCTCAGAATGAGCCTTTCCTAACACTTTTTCTTCTGTCTCCTCGTGAAATACATCCGCCGAAGACTCCGAGATCGAGTAATCCTGCTCTAGTATATCATAATGAGCATTCTTCGATGGCTTCTGTCTGTCAAAATCACCGTCATTCTCAACAATAAACGAGTTTCCTTGCCGAACAATTTCAAGCTTTCCAACATGTGCAGGACTATACGTTTCCCTACTTCTAATGAGATCGCCCTTAACTCCCGACACTGTATGATTTCCACAATCATCCAAGCCTGTCACCAAGCTTCCTCTCTCTGACCTCTGCTGTAACTGCCTCGATGGTCCTCCCCCATCTCTACTCAATAATCTGTCGTCGCCAACTGATAATGCTTGAGCATCTGAAGGACGTCCACTAGGACTGCTCGGAAATACCAAATTCTTTCCAACCTGAAAACAATCAATTAGCAAGAATTACTTCTAATTTTGGTAACCAACAATTTATTTTGAGTTAATTGACCTTCTTGCTTTTAATTTTCTTAACTTTGGCATAAGGAGGTTCAGTTGCACTTTTGTCTGAAACCAGCGGTGCAGTATTTCTAGCAACCCGTGCTTCCGCATTCCTGCCCTCGACAGGACTGTCCAGTCGCGGTCGTTTATCCGCGGTGTGAGCATTCAAACGTTCTGTTTCCAATACGAGTGAGTTTCCTTTCTCGTGTCCACTAGAATGTCTATCGGCTCTCTGACGAGCGCTCGAAACTCTGCCCCCCTTTACATTTCGTACAACACTATAATACCCAGCCTCGTCGACGTCAGAAACATTTAGATGCCCATCTATATAATATAATGTAGTAGGTAGTGGAGATTTGACAATACATGTAAATTTAAATTATCAAGTGCTATCAATTAAGTATCCTATTGAGTTACATTATCAAGTAAATTTCTACATTGCCTATGTCACGTGCACTGTATCTGCTTCAAGCAACTGCTGAACAAAATTAGACGTCACAATCGCTCTGTATCGCTTACTAGTTGGCGAACTTGTCGCTTTCGTGTTTCGAGTTACAGATGAGAGGTCGGATGGAGACTCCTTGTACATAGAATACAATCTGGTCGAGCGAGAGAAAATTAGATAGAAGTTTGCTGACCTGTGAGTGTTTCTTCTTTCGTTTGAAAAGCCGTTTCATGACAACATTGTTTTCAATTTGATATCAAATGGGGTCAGTCTCCTCGGAGTTCGGTTGCTACCTGTGACGAACAGTACTGTACCGCACCTCGACTAACTCACTACGTATATTTCTTGTTTGTTTAGTTGTCTGTCTTTTTGTTAGTTTGCTGTGTGTGTGTGTGTGTGTGTGTGTGTGTGTGTGTGTGTGTGTGTGTGTGTGTGTGTGTCTGTGTGTGTGTGTGTCTGTGTGTGTGTCTGTGTGTGTGTCTGTGTGTGTGTCTGTGTGTGTGTGTGTGTCTGTGTGTGTGTGTGTGTGTGTGTGTGTGTGTGTGTGTGTGTGTGTGTGTGTGTGTGTGTGTACACGAAATACACTGATTGTCTACTAATCCATATCCTAGTTTTTGACGTAAGCGACAATAAAAAACATACTCACGCACAACGTTAACAGCGCTACCATAAGCAAACAAACATTTTGCGCAAACAGAACACCTATCATGCTGAATCAAGACGTCACTTCGCTGTCCATATAGTCAGTCATCTTGATAAGAGAAATTTTTCTCCCCAGGGTTGATGCGATGCCCAGAGAAATGCTGCGAACTCGAGCTAAACAGAGAAGACGTCTCTTCATCGAAAGAATCAACCGTCGACTTCTGCGCCCTGTAGTATATGTACACACATTTAATTAGGTTAATTAATTAAACAATTCAATACAAACAGTCTTTTTTAACTTAATTAAATGTTACCGTCGATAGTTGTAGATAAAGGTAAAAGGTATCATGATGACGAGACCTCCCAAGCTAAAATACGTTTTTGTTGTCGCATGTGGGTCCCACATAAACGGTCCCTTAGACGGATCTTGAAACAATGTCCAGAAGAGAAATCCGAGAGGTGTGGTGACAGACTAAACAAACACATAGGTCGATGATAAATCAATGCATGGAGTAAGACGCTTAGGCTAATAGCAGCTAGCCTACATTGACTATTGCCATAAATGTGGCTCCGTCGCTGAAGCGCAAAAGAAGTCCACCTCCGATGTACGCCACAACGTAGAATCCAACAAAGAGACTTCCTCTCAAGCCAGATGAGTAATCACAGCCACCGTAACCAAAGAAGCATTTTATTCCATACCAATAACTAATAAGCAAATACATTACAACAACAACAACAATAACAATAAATAATAATTTTTTACTTTTTCCCAAACTCAGTTATGCTGCCGTGTGCTGTGCCAAATCCGGGAATGATGTCGATCCAAAAGAGAGCGGCTGCTGTCAGCAGCTGGTAAAGCGAAGTCCAAAAAAGAAAGTAAAACAAATTGATTTGACGAGTTCCGTTACCACTGCGAACTCTCTTTTTCAGACTTTTTTCTTCTAGCACGTTCATGATAGCAGCGGGCACCTTTATAAGACAATTATCAATTAGTAAACGTGTATGGATTCAAAAATTTTTAATTAAAATGTTAGTTAATGACTTACAAATCCAAACATGAAACATAAAGGCCACAGGACACGCGCAGCACCAGTGGAACTCGTAGATGCACTAGACTGACTGCAGCGTGGTTTGTCTAGATCAAAGATATCCGGGGCAAGACAGAGCAACAGAGCCATGAAGACGGCTACAGCTGAAAGGCCTTGAACAAGATTCGGTTTCTTCTTCAAAATAAATATCCTGCGTAGCAAATAATTTAACTTTATTTATTTATTTATCAATTTGTAAGCTGTAATCTAATACCTGGCGACAACAGTCAAAGGGATCATAAAGTTTCCCAACAGGGTCTGCAACATGGGACTCGTTCTGGACGCGGTTGCGGCAAAGACGACCATAACGCCGTTGATGGCGTCGCAGAAACCGATCAAGAACATGTCGGTGTGAGGAAACTTTCTCTCCGTACGACCGATGGTGCCGGGCCGGCCAAACAGAATGATACCGAGCGTGACGAGCCCGAATATGATGACAAACGACAGACTGGCAAACGACAAGACAAAAAAGTTATCCAGCGATTTCGGTTCTGGTCCAGTCGTATTGCTTGTGTTTGGGCACACATTCGAGTTGTTGTTTCCTGGACTCGCGATCGCTAGAGAGCTATCGGTACCGTTGCTTGATGTCATTGAAGCTGCAATCCACAGCGGCAAAACGACGTTTTCACCAACCTGAGCAAGCAAAGCACGTTAATAAACCCGCCACTATACTAACGCTGTAGGTCTTTCTCTAGTCATTTGATAGAGAAGCGTTACAGTTCTTACTTACTTGTCCTATGACGAATAGGGACGCATAGAACAAGTTTATCAACATTGCCGGTGTGCAGACGGCCGTCGCGTATCCCATGATGAAAGAATAGAGATGGACACCGGACTAGACGAGACAGCAGAGTGATTTGAAATTTGCTGCTGATGTTGCATCACGTGTGCGACTCAGGAGATAGCATCATACCACGAACTCTTCTTACATCATGCACATGCATTCGCATCTATATATAGGACGCGTGCATGTGTATACGTGGGATTCAGAGTAGATCTACCACTTTCGACCCAATAGACCATCATCATTATTGGATTTTTGTGTGTGCGACAAGACATCATTTGGATTAGTCCAGTAATACATTGAGTCACATTCCACGCCAGTGTGTGCATGAGGAGTGATCGTGCTGGATTTGGGCCGTGACGTGTAAAAGTCTGTTGAGACCATTTAACTCCAATTATTAGCAACCCTAACGAAATTACCACCAGGTAATAGTTATTATATTTAACGATGCTGACAAGCTGATCGGTAATGTGGTTGTATGCGCTTGGCTCCTATAGCATTATATATTAATATATGCCTCGTTTCCTAGACTATAGTCTCTTCAGTAACTGGTTGTCAAACTTTGCCAGTGATAGCGATCTATTAGATTTGCAAGACAAATATCCTGCGGTGGAAATGTTGTAAAATAGCAAATTAATACAGTCGTTTTTAAGGAAATGAGAAAACTGAATAACAAATTATCTCTATGACACAATATCTTAATTTAAACTGATGAAATGGCTGACGGACATGGACAATGTCATGTTGAATCCAAAAGTCTGTAAATAATCGAAAATCGATTTGCTGTCTTACACATTCAATTACAATACGCGTATGTCCAGAACAGACAATCAAGACGAAATAGAATACGCAAAACAGCTATTGCCACAGCAGACTAAGCAGTCACTGATAAAAAAATCACAAGCTTCGTAATCTCCACCAGTGCATGGCGTATGCAACTACTCGTTGCAAGTAATTGTTAAGTTTGTGATGCTTGCAAATAGTTGAAATAGAAAATACGTGATTTATATTAGATCTGTCTGCTAAACTATGTATTTCACACTACGTATCAGCTGTCATTACACTTGTATAATACAATTAGAACGATTCGCACAATATAATCTAGTAGTGCTTTTGCATGTAAGTTTTCCTGTTTTTATTCAAAGATGCAGATTGAAATTTGTATGCAAGCAAATTTGAAATTACAGTGAAATAACTTATTAAAACAATAATTCTCTAAGACCATGCAATAACGTCTCTTATCAGTATATATGAAGCTATATCAGTTAGGCAACAATTTTTGAAGAGATACTAATTTCTCTTGAACGTGCTTCGGGGATACCAAATTTCTGAGAATGGCAAATTTTCTATGACACCAACATCTCTTAGTATGTAAGGTATTATAAGTGCGGCAGCATAAGTTCTACTGTTTAAACAAACAATCGTATATATGGCTTTAGTTTACATGCAGTTGTTTGTTTGTTTCTGCTGTGCTGTTGTATCTGCAATACCGTGGTGCAAAGCATTTCCAAGAGGTTTCGATACCAGAGAAACCAAGGAGTCCATTTCGAAACATCAGTGAATGAGTGGGATTCGACGGTATATCACAGATCTAGAGAGAGAAGCGTTCCAAAACCATCAGTTGGGACTCAAGTTGCCGCCTCTAGACGCTAAATTGAGGACAGACCGATGCCTATTAGCCTGGTTCAACATCCCTATAACAATCTAGAGCGAAATCTCGTGTTTGGTGGTTATTTCTGATTCACCAAATTTCATACGAGGTACGTGGGTGTACACACCTATTATCAATTCTTGGTATCGTCTTTCGTTATCATCAAGTGAGCAACCTGCTGATAGACCAGGTCACACAATGGTGAGTTTGTGTAAAACGACTGTCGTTCTATTTGGAGGTTTTCAAGACCGAGAATCATATGCTTTTAATAATACTTGGATTTTTGATGGTATTCGAGAAGAATGGAAGAAACTAGAAGTGAAAATGGAAGGAGAAGATGTGAAAGCTCATACATTTCACACCGTTGTCGTGCTGCAACAGAAAAGGAGCAGTTGTCGATGTAAAGACAGTTTGTTTGTGTTGGAAGACTGCAGTTGTATGGAAACAAGACGAACGTGAAGGAATTACACGACTTGCTAGAATTGAGATGCCAGAAAGAAGAAGACGGTGAACGAACGTACACTTGGCATCGATATGAGCACTCCAACAAACCTGAATGGTAAAACGGCGTCATCTCGCCATCAACGACAGCACTATGTTAATATATGGTGGTGTGCAAGGAACATCAGCCATGACGAAATTGACGAAGGTAAGAAATGCCTGGCTGTTCGACAGCAAACATCAAAGATGGCGAAGATCGTTTGCTTACACATTGCCTTACGACAGCATGCAGTTTAGAAGTTTCGTCTTGTTTGACAAAATGCGCAGTGAAATTCTTCATGTGAAGGGAAGTGAGGTGTATAGACTAGATTTGACAGCAAGGAAATGGATTGAAGTGCGTTCCGTATCAAGCAACTCTACGTCTACTCCCGAGCAATCCACGATGGGATTGTCGGCCTTCTCTACAAGTTAAGGCATTTTTGCGTTTAGCAGCGTTGAGCAAGATCAAGATCTATCTAAAACGAGAGTGTGGTATCTGATGTTTGTAGGCAATCTGTATGGCAGCTGAGTTCTTTACCATGAGAGAATCCTTCTATTGACCAACAGTGCATGGACCTGTCTGTATTCATGTCAAGTAGGAGGCAGTCTCTTTATACCCGTTTTTAACCACTCTTTACAAACCAGTATCTAAATACCTTTGTTATTTTTTGTAATTACATGAAACAAATGTTAGTCTCTTGGGATGAGCTCCAATACCATATAAATTTTTGTGTCATATAATGTACTATTTGGTAAGCAAGGCGACAGAATTTATAAACTTTGTTATGGGTGATGTTTTTGTGTTTACGCAATGGCAGTTGGATGTAAAAAGCAATACGTATAGTGGCAATATTCTAACGTTGGTCCTTCTTCATGCTTTCGCTACACGCCGGCCGTCGGTTCCAACAACACTTACATGGTCACATACGGAACAAAAGAAATTATTAATTTTTGCCACAAAAAGAATCTACCATTGTGTTGGAAGGAACTCTCTAAAGGCGAATCGGACTTACTCATACCCTCGTCAAATGTTTGCGTTTATCTTATCCGTCAAAGGCGATGGACCGAATCTGATACTGTAAACGCGCCTGCTTTCGTCTGTATCCTGCGCTGGTCGACGTTGGGTACGGTTCTATTGTTATGATTGAAGGATTTACGTGCGATAGAAACACAAGTACAGCAATTATTTACAACATTCTCGTAAAAGTTTATTTAACCTTTTTAATGAGTACAAATAGAGATTCCGTGGAACTGCTCGCTCTTCAACGATATGTGGATGTTGGATTTGTTGAGAGACGACTCGTCAGTGACGGGACAATGGACTCGCATTGATTCTGTTCCCAATACGCCTGTGCTTATGGGAAGGCTGGGACATTCACTTTTGATTGTAGATTCAATGGTTTTTATGATTGGAGGATCTGATGTATTTTGAGTGACTATATCGCAACAAACTCGCGCCTTAAAAATATCGCGCAATTTTCAGAATTTGTGTTTCCATGACTTGTGGTATTTTGATTTAATTGGCAGACGATGGCATAAAGTTACAACCATCTAATCAAAACGATATGATGTTTTATCTTGTTCATCCAATCAATTTGTGCAAAGTCAAAGCGGCTGTGTTGGGAAGGAAAATTTTAGCGATTCGTCACAATGTCAGTGGAAAGCACGGAAATTATGATTATCGATCAGATAGTGTAGTTAAACTTTTCTCAATTCCAACGAGTGGATCCAACAAACGAACAATCTTAGTTTTCCTGTCGACAGTCTGCACGTAGTCGATAACAGAGGCTACGCACCCGGTAGTTTGAGAATGCCCACCGAGAAGTACAAATACGTGCGTCTACCAATAGAAAATCAAGGTGAACGGGTCTTGAAGGCCATATGCATGCGGCCAGGCTGTCATGCCAGATGGTACTCTGAGAACTGGTCACTCAAACATTGCTCTCTGTGTCCGATAGGAAACTTGCAGACGTCGGCTCTACATCGTGTTCACCGTGTCCTTCGGGTTTGACGACAAAAGCAGAAGGATCGACCAACATGACTAGTTGTATATGTGACGAAAGATATTGTGATAGACATGAAACATGTTTTGTTGTCACGAGAGAAGGACAGCGGGCTGCTCATTGTCAGTGTGAATTCGGTTACACGGGTTCTCGATGTCAGTATCCTACTTATCACATCATCACTGTCGTGGCAATAGCTGTTTTGCTCATTCTATTTGATCTCGTGGTCTTCCTGCTAAGAATGATCAAATACAGACGAATAAAACAAGCGAGAGAGATGGAAGTGGAGGAAATGGGACGCGTGTGGACAATCGATAGATCAGAGTTGAACTTGAGGCTGATCGAACGCATCGACGGAGAGACGCCGGGAAGTTATCGAACCGTTTATCGAGTGACATGAACGTGGCTGTGAAGAGACTATAGATGGTGATGCGAGAAGGAAGAGAGAAGAAAGAATTCGAACGAGAGATTCTAGAGATGCGTTCCTTTCGTCACGCCAACATCGTGTTGTTTGTCGGTGCAGGAAGATTTGCACCAGACGGATGTCCTTTCTTGGTGTTGGAGTTTAAGCAGCGCGGTGCTCTTAGTGCTATTCTCTATGATGAGCCGATTTATCTTGATTACATGTGACAGATCACATTCTGCTTCGATGCAGCGAAAGGAATGGAGTTTCTTCACAGTCTTCAACCTCCACTCATTCATTGTGATTTGAAGAGTAGCAATCTGTTAGTGAGCGAAGGATGGACAGTGAAAGTTGCTGATTTTGGTGTCGCTAGGTTAGTTGAAAGTCAAACAACTAGACAAGCGGTATGGTGACGGCGTGACAATCACTTGGAACCAGATGATCTCACGACTTCGCTTGTACAAGCACGCACTGATCTGTTACGTAATGCAGGGACCGTTCTGTGGAGAGCACCGGAGATATTCTCAGAGAAAGAGCAAGCGCACGGGACATCAACAGACGTGTACAGGTAAAGTTGTCATACAAATTATCTAGTGCTGTACATATGCATAGCTCAAATTGTCTGTCTGCATGAGTGTGTGTTCGCGATACGCGGCCACGTCTTTTGTCCGTTCGCAACCGAAATCGGCACGCACACTCGGCACGCAAAGGGGAAGATTTGGGTAAAAAATTACAAAAAATAATGCACAGAGTCCCCTCTCGAGGGGTCGACCCCCACGTAAAATTTCTCGATGATGCAAACGCTACACATTCCAGTTCATTAGAACACACGCCCACGCCAGTTCTATATAGACCGTACGCGTCGTCGTCCTTCGCAAAGCTTCGAGCAATCGAATATCTCTTGCCAACGGAACTTACTCATAGAGCGCTTTTGTTTCTCTCCAAATTCCGATTGTATTTGCACCAAATCCAGCCTACACGTTTTATGCAGCAAGTGCTACACAGGGAGTGTCGAAACAAGCGCGAAGATTAGATCCAGGACTCTATTCATGATTAGATTGGCAGACACAACACATTAGAAACGGCCATTTGCAGTCTATCTTTCGTGATGCTATAGGTATTTGTCAGCAGCCAGTGCAGGCGTCAATGATGGAAAAGGACACCATTTTCGAACGTCCACACCTGTTCGACGACCGAAAAGACTTCTCCAACATGTGGCCTCTAGGAATCGAAAGCCTGGAGTTTCAGCTTTCAAATTCGTCTGTCCATCTTGAACAAACGCTGTCTTACACATGCAGGATAACACAGTCTGACTAATAGCTCAGCCAGAGTTCTACCACCTCGGTAGTTTTGCACAGCCAGCCCCTCCCCCTTTTGATTTCCGTTGGCGGGGAGGTGGAAATCAAAAGGGAGAGGGACTGGCTGCTCGAGACTCTACATCTCTTAGGATGCTACGAGATGTTGGCGATTTAGGTGCATGCCGCGGTATGTTCTCTCTCTACAAAAAGCCATCAGGATGCAGGTCTTCCCAACCTTATTTCGGCATGACTTTTCAGTGTTGTTCTACAGTTCTTTGACTGTAGTTGTAGGCGCGCAGTCAGTCTTCGTCTGCTATACTGTACACTCTATTTGGGGTGCGTTTCCGGATATTCCCAACACCACACTACCTATAAATAAAAAGCATCGTTTAGATGTAATATTTAGTATTTTTGTCTACCTGACGTCTCAGCGGGCGGTCTGAACAAAGCAGTTTGCCTCGGTCTCCCAGACCTGTGTCGCGACGGGCTGGTCACTTCTCAGACACATCTCGGATATATAGCCCGGATACGTTTAACTTGCACGTGCACGGTAGACCATTCTCACGTGCACAAATGGCTAGTAGTTCGAAATGTGAGGTGTTATGCTGACAGATCGTGGGAATTGCGCTTTCTCTGCGATCAGTTACCACACTGAGTAAGCAACAGTGGCTAGTGAAAGGAGAGCCCCAATATGGGGAATGTTGGTTGCTACAAATCGTTTTCTTTGCAGAAATCGACTTTCTCGAGAAACAATTGACTCCAGAAAAGCTTCACGTGATGCAGTTATTATACAAGACGATAGAGGTTTGTACAGTTTGCTAGTTAATTGATATTAGTTAATTAACTAATTATTAATTTATTAGAATACAGTATTTAGTAACATTAAAGCACAATTTATGTATTTATGGTAGTATTTTTGAACCTTAATTAAATTTTATTTAATAAATAGTAATTTATAATTTATGTATATATATATATATATATATATATATATATATATATATATATATATACATATACCGTAAAACCAGAAAATCGTGCAGTACATTGTTTCGTGTGGTCGAACTGACATCGCACGAATTGCATCCGCACAACATAAACCTATTGCGCATGCGCATTTCTTTAGCACCTGTTACTGAACAGCATCCATTTCTTCCATGTCGATCCACGATTTCTATCAGCGTATTATGCCAAAAGACAATGGCATATTTGTCCCTATTCCGTTTAATGCAGAGGAAGAGGCTGCCAATGATGCCGTTGGAGATGAAGCTAGGGAGCTACTTTCTCTACGGACAAATGAAGAAAGACGACAAGTCAGCACACGTACAGTGAGGAAGTGAGGGCAGCTATTGGAAAGTATACAGCCCACCACGGGCCTGCTGCAGCAGCCAGACACTTCACAAGGCAACTGCACTGGAACGTGCCTGAGTCGACAGTCCGCAAGTTCCATGATTTGTACAAGGTGGAACTGCAACGCCATGAGTGTACATGGCTGCCAATCGCACAATTTGAAACCACACAATAGAGTTGAAGGAGTGATTTTGGACAAAATTGCACAATATTATGTACACACGATTTTGTGGTTTTACGGTATATATATATATATATATATACACTTGGACAAAATTATAGGGACACCTCGCTGTGGGTATGTAGTAACACAATAATTAGGTCACAATTTACCAACTATCAATATTGTTAAGAACTTAATAGTTACCGCGTTGATTGTTAGGTTTCTTGAGAATACTGTAGAGCCTAAATTGTTTTCTTTACGTTTCGCATTGCGGAAAATGAGACCTAAAAGTGTATGACGTCATGACTGCGTAAGCATCGTAAGTTAGACTCTCTCTGATTTTGTTTAGTGGCTTTTAAAAAAGCCGGTTTTAATAACATGAAGGAAAATTGAAGCTCTTCACCAGTTCCTCAGTACCGAGTGTTCTTGCCTCTCGCCCTCCTGATTGTGTCCAAACGTTGCGGAACACTTTCTGCCAAGTTCCGGACACACACAGCTGGAATCTGCTGCCACGCCTCTTGTAGAGCATTCCAGGGCTCAGCTGCAGTTCTCGGTTGGCGACTGTTGGCAGCAGTTTTGAGTTCATGCCACAAGTTCTCGATTGGATTTGCATCAGGCGATTTTGGTGGGCAAGTCCAGCAGTGTGACGTCATGCTGGTGTAGCCATTGTCTTGTTGACCGAGACGTGTGGATTGGCGCATTGTCCTGCTGGAAGACAAAGTCGTCTCCTATCAGTGCCGCTGTGTCTGTAAGCATGTGCTTCTCCAGAACCTGTTGGTATGCCATGCTGTCCGAACGACCTTCCAGTTTCACCAGAGACCCCACACCATGCCAACACATTGATCCCCACACCATCACACTAGCCGCTTGCTGGACCGTACGATCACAACATTCAGGGAGAAATTCCTCACCTTTGCGACGTCAAACGTACAGAGCACCATTGTTTCCTATGCTGACTTTTGACTCATCTGTAAAAAGAACAGATTTTCAGTCATCCAAAGTCCATTGTGTGTGAGTGGTTGCCCATCCCATTCGCAAGTGCCGATGGTTTTCTGTTAGCAGTGGGTTTTTTCTAGGCCTTCGCGCGTTCACTCCTGTCTCACTGAGATGACGACGGACTGTTCTACTTGACACCTGCTTGCCGGTTTCATCAGCCAGCTGATACGAGAGCAGTCGTGATGGTGCTCTGCGGTTCTGCAGTGCTATTCTCTTCAGTTGGTGATCTTCCCGGATTGTCGTTGCCTTCCCACGTCCAGGTTGTTTTTCATAATCGCTGCTGCCATGGGAAAGCCGTTGCAGGCACTGATGAACCGAATTCCTGGAGCGGCGGACAAAAGCTGCGATCTGACGCACAGAATGGCCAACTGAGTGAAGGGCTTCAATTTTCCCTCGCGTTTTTGGACACAACTGTTTGCCTCGAGGCATCGCTGCAACTCGTGAAATATCACACGGAACAAGACTCTGCAACTGCGTGCAGCTGAACGTTCAGGCTAACTTATCGCCTAAGTTTGGTGGTCTCAAGGGCAGCGGTTTTAGTGCAGCTGACATTTTGGCGGTAGCAGTTTGAGATTTTGCTACGTAAAACGTGGACCGGAAGTGGCATGTCAATGTTCTTTTGTTGCTATACCTTTTTTAGTTTTTGTCTCAGCAGGATTTTTTTGTAATTAATTAGTGTCGCATGATTTTTGAATACGTTGAAGTTTGTTTATTGATTAAAATGGCAAAACAATTTAAATTGTGATGATATGCGCGAAATCAATGCGCAAAAACAGATAATTCACCTTTTTTTCATAATGTTGATAAGAGGACCCACAAAATTGCTTTCACTCTCTACTACAGAGCATTCTTAGATTGTATGCCAAGAATGAGCATCCAAGAGCGATGAACGTGTACAAAGACAAGAAAAGTAGGAATGGCCGTCTTCCTTCTTCAAAGCAAACTAGATGCGCAGTAGGTAGTAAGTACAGCTGCAGTCTTGAACTCAAGCTATGTTACATACTAACAATGGCGCAATCAATGAAAAAAGAAATTTGAAAAACATTTGGTTTTGCTAGAGAAAAATTCAGTGCCAAAGTTAGACTAGACACAAAAATGCCAAGTATCCCTATAATTTTGTTCAAGTCTGTATATATGTATATATATATATATATATATATATATATATATATGTATATATGTATATATATATATATATATATATATATATATATATATATATATATATATATATATATATATATATATGGATAATGTGTGTTAGATACCCATGTAGGTGGGTTTATATAGAAATATATGTATTTCTAAATATACATACATACATGTGTGTGTGTGTGTGTGTGTGTGTGTGTGTGTGTGTGTGTGTGTGTGTGTGTGTGTGTGTGTGTGTGTGTGTGTGGAAACTTTGAAAGTTGTTGCCAAGAGAGCTGCTTACCACCACAACATTACTACCAGCCAGTCTGTGTGCCAGCTACACAAACAGTTATCTGTGTGTCTGTGGAAATTTAACGCTTGTTTAGTTTTAGATTGCTTATGTCTAGATTGTGATGGCTTAGCTGGCTTGTCTTATATTTAGTGGTTTAAACATCTATGTATAGTTGTACTTGAAGAAATAATATATGACTATATATATAATATATATATATATATATATATATATATATATATATATATATATATATATATATATATACTAGTAACTATTGCAGAAGAACCCGTTTTTTAATTAATCATTTACTCTGCTGTTACTGCAATTAATTTGTTTGATAAGAGGTATGGCAAACAGGCAGGATTACAGGAAGCTGTTGATCTGCGCCATGGACAGTCTGTTGCCACAGAAAACAGTTTTTCATTAGCCTAAAATAGAAGCAATCCATGATCCATTTTAACATAAAACAGGAATAACTTGTTCTGAACACTCATTCTGAAAACTCTAACTGCAGTCTGTTCCTCTCTATAGATCAAGGAATATGAACAATCCAGGACATTTGTTGTTGTGAATTCAGTTAATATGTAGTGGTGAGCTAATATTTAGTGGTGGAAGTTTTGATTGATGTCTACAGTCAATGTCATTAATTAAATTTATATAGTAAATGTCGATTGATTATTGCAATTAATATTTATTGATTTAATACATTTTATATTTTCTTTGATTAAATAACACAGTCAATATTGTAAATAGAGTCAACCTAACTTTTTTATTCTGGTTGTTGCAGATTCTAGATGAGTAACCTGGATAACTTCCATTATTGCACCTGCCAGAAGACGAATTACATGTGTGGTTTAGGCATATGTCATCTATGTTTCGATTAATTAACATTTTCTGGATCTCGATAAGGTACTTGCATGCAATGTCTCAGTTGTTTGTACTGCACTTGTAAGTCAAAGAAGGTTTGAATTTTAGTTCATCTTTCGAGATTCTCCACAGAATTACACAGAAAGTGCCTTTTCTTTAGGGAGCTGCCGTGACCAGTTTTCTGAAGAAATGAGTGAAAACTAAGTTTGTATAGCTGCATTGCATTTTGACTCGTAGTGCTTTTAGCTATTGTACTTTGCACATTCGATAGATTATTTGCAGGATCTTTTGGGAGACCAGCCATGCTGAAAGAGATTTCTGAATAAATTTGAATACATGCCATATGAGTGTATCTATTTATATCTATAATGCTCACTTGAACGATCTGCCATTCATTGTGTCCCTGGCTGTTAGATTGGGAGTTGCTCTCAGATAGGGCTCCATATATGAGGGCTAGCTGTTACAGTAATTCTGGTTTCAAAACTTGATAAATACAAAGGGCGGTGTTTCTTTACTATGATGAAATGGAGCAGTTGATGATGCGTATTCACAGTATCTTATACCATGCTCAAATTGACCACAAATAGAACTACGTATATACAAGCACAAAACACTATCATGTTACTTTGAGTCTTTCTTCAACATCTAGAGCGTACACTGTTATATCCAACTGGTAATGACTATAACTGGTTAAGATTGAGTTATGCGTATACAGCATTGTAAACTGGTAAACAAACGTCATAAATCTGGTAAGAAATGTCACAGCAGTCGCTAGATTTTGCTAGAGAGTACTTTGACATGTCATTCCCCGATCCACCTTCCAATATTCTTCACACATCCTATACACACAATGCAAAATATTAAGCATCTCACTCTTCAGGTAAATTTTTGAATCTCTTTCTACGCATTGTAGTGTTCTGTCTAAGTGACTAGATGATTTTAGTAAGCATTTCACGTCCCATTTAATTATGAGATTGTACATTACATGAACTAGTTACTTGTAATCACATGTACCACACATCCTTGCTAGCTAGGTACCTATAGCTAAAGCACGCTTCTTTTAAAAGTGTGCCTACACTATCTTGTTCAGACAGTGTAGATATTAACCAATATGCATGAGAATTTGTTCCTGTCCACAATACCACAAATTATATTAGCTCACCACTACTCATGTTAACTGAATTCACAACTACAAATGTCGATTAGTAATACTCTGCCACCTAGCTGCAGTAAAGTAATAAAAATAAACTTTGAGTTGAACAAGTTTGTTCCTTAATTTAATGTCCATACTCCTGTCTAAGTGGTGTCCTCCCACAGATTATTCAAGAAGACAAGTGGTTCAACAAGGTCCGTCACATTCCTGAAACTTTGAATCTTGAACTCTTGAACTTGAGCAAGATACAGCAATTTCAACAAATTCTGTCAGACAAGCCAGCCTCTGCTGTGGCATTTGGTGACGTGACTACAGTAGCTACCAAATGTCTAGACTGGCATGTGACAGATGGTTACATGATACACTGCTTGAAGGTATGACCTCGCTTCTCAATTGCTCATCACAAAATCGTCTTTGCCTTGTGCTATCCAAAGTTTGCTAATTCACGTTGAACACATCCATAGCATTAGCTCTAAACAACAGAAAGAAGATTAGACTTATATTCCTTATTGTCAACGTACAAATTGATGCCATAACTGGATCTTCTGTTGCATCAAATACATTGATGAGTGGGAATCATTGGACAGTGGTTGCTTTAGATTTGAATTCAAAAGCTTCCTTCTATGGCAACCCATTGGGATACACAGTTCCTACCAACTTGCTGGTAGAACTAATACAAACACTGGGCTATGTAAGCACTGCCTTAGGTGAAAGAGTGGATATTCATGATTTGATTCCTATGCATAGGCTGACATTTGAAAAGATGGAAAACACGCATGATCAAGGCATTGCAAAATTTTCCCAATACAAACATGTTCTTCTCTTTGTGAGGTTATTGCCTTTATTTTTGTGGCAGTTGCAGCATTTTCTCCAGAGAATCGGTAGGCACACATCTGTTCACCACAGTTGTCCTTCTATGTGACAAAGCAAACTCAAAACTTTACCTTCAACCAGGGTTCTCCCCAGGATTTCAGGAAAGCGTAGCGCTAGCCCCTCCCTAAGACCACGCCCATCCAACAATGTCACAACAAAGTCCCAATTGCAATACTAATCTATTATCAATATATCAGACTTGCTGCTAAAAATCGTCTATACTAGTTGTTGTTTACAGGCTGTCAGCTATCAGTAACCCATTAGTTGGAAGAGTATGAATTTAGCATGGACAACTGTTGAAGTCAAGATATTGCTGTGACTTGCAACCATGCATTGACAAACCTGTTAACTAGTCTACTAAGTAGCAGTGCACGCTTGCTAGATACACACTGTGACACAATTGAATGCATAAACACAATGAGCGCTTTCACACACAGGATTAACTTGGGTTAAATCGAGTTAACTTTGGGTTAGACTCCAATTACCCCGGTGGTGTGAATGCGAGTTTAGTAAACCCAAGTTAACCTGGGTTAATTAAGACTGGGGTTAAGTGAGGGTTAAGCTAACCCTGGCTTCGAGTAGGATTAAACCGGGTTAAAGTGGGTTAAGCAAAGACACGCCCTAATATATGCAAAAATATGCCCTAGAGTGGATCGAGCTAAGGTACAAAATGGCTTGTCCTTCTCGTGTTAGGCTATCGGCGTTACTGCTTTCCTATTTACCAGCAGAAACTTCAAGCAATCGATGTATTCGCACTACTGTAGATCTTCTGCCTCTAATTACCTGTGTTCTACATGTGAACGCAAGTTGAGTGGAGTGGGGTTATCATAACTCTACCCGAGTTATCCTAACCCGAGTTAACCCTGTGTGTGAAAGCGCTCAATGACATACTATTTATTCGGAATCATTACTTCAAACAGCGACTGAATATATACCCTAAGGTTGCTGCTATGTTAGAGAGTAATAAGCAAAACTGTGTTCAATCTTACAAGTTGTCCACTGTATAATGAAATTATGCTGACTCTGTTACAATATTGTAATTGCATCTGTTCCTCTTGGAAGCCCACACCAGACATGCAGCGTTAAAGTCAAAGTCTTCTAAACAGAGACCTTCAATAGAGATAAACAGCAGCTGCACTGTGATTTTGTTGCTCAGACGGGTTTCTCAGAGATGTCTTTATCCTATTCAGTTCAGAAAAGCCCTCTCACAGTCAGCAGTGGAAGCAGGGATTAGCTCGGCAATGCATGGCTGCAAGGTTAAAAATGTTTGGAAACACTAAGGAAAGGTTCTCTTTCTTCTTGTTCTGTATGGCAAAGAATTTGCACTTTGAAGTGGCACAGCTGTTGGAATCTGACTGGAACTATTCTTGCAAAGTGGTCAATCAGCGGTCCTATTCAGTATTGGCTTTCTTCAAGCCGCCTACTTAGTAAGCAGGTTCTAAACATGCAAATTACGTCATTAAGATTACGTTTCCTTCACATGCACTTGCTATCTCGTATCTGGAGCATATCTAGACAATCTCAAATCAGTGATATCTGAGAGTGAAGTAGAAATTCAAGCGTAGGGCAGCGCTACGCTCAAACGCCCTGGGGAGAACCCTGCGTCAACCAAGCCCTTATACTCACTACCTGACGAATACCTTAGCAGTATGGCTGCTTTCTCATCAAATTAAAATTTCAAATATCCTAGATAAGTCCATATTAGCTGATGAAAACTTGCAGTCTCAGCAAATTCAAAGCCACCATCTCATGCAACCTGAACGCCAGAAGCTTTGCTTAAGTCTGAGTAAACCTTTCAAGACCAAAGTTTCAGGAGAAAATGTAACTCTTCAGCAGCTTCACCATGCAAAGCAACTACTGATTGGCCCTCCTGCTATATGCCTGACAAAGCAAACAAAGTTGGTAGCAAAAATTCACTCTTGCTAAGGCCGTTTCAGCTGGCAAGAGGAATCCTTTCTTTTCTAATGTAACCTGGTGCACTTCTAATGAGAGTCATTCACAGAGTACAGAAGCTGACTATGTCAGTGAAACCTCCATGCCTGTAGTAGCACAACAGTCAGTTTATGTGAAAAAATGAACTTTAAGCACAGACACACTTCAACAATTTCAAACTACCAGTGAAGCCAATCTAGAGCACCCACTTGATGCCAAACAAGAATGCAAATCTGATTCAGGCCTCCCTGCCAGTATTATACCCTTGCTCCCTCAGCGGTACAACTATTTTGTTGACTCATATTGTCAGCATGAATTGGAAAGTTTCCTAGGAGCCGAAACAAGCAACTTTACTCTAGAAGCATGGACAAGTGCCAATTGTGAAACTGCAGCTGTCCAGTGGATTACATATTATGAAGAGGTTTCAAAAACCACCTATCGAATCACTACAGGTTTCAAAGCAAAAGTATGGCGACTCCTTTTTATAACTGTTCGTCATTGTCATCATTACAGGAAACAGAAAACTCTGTCACAAATGTCCACAGAAAGGAAATGCAAACTAAAGAAAACCACCATACATTGTTCCACACAAGACAAAAAGTCAATGTGTCCTAGCACTTTAATAGTTAGGGTATACCCACCTGAGGCATCTAGAATCTCAGACCACCCTGAATATCTTGCCTTAACAATCACATATCACCCAATCCACAGTGGCTATGCGCTCAGCTTTAGGCCAGTCACAGAAGCTGTGAAAAAAGCGAAAATTAGTCTCTTTTGAGTCTGGCAGCTCTGCTGCCTCTTCAAAACATGAATACTTGACCCAGCTCCAACTGAAAAGTAATCCCCGAGTAGTTGAGAGCACTCTTGCAGACAGAGCCATAACCCCAAATGTACGAGACATTCAACGCCTCTTTAGAAAATGGCAATCAGACAACATTTTGCTTTGTTTTGAGCGACTGCTCAAGGAAGTGCAACGATACAACAAGGAACATGAAAAAGAGGGTGGGCGAGTATTTCTTCAACCTTATAAAGCAGCAGCTGCAATGAGCATGGATGAACCTAAATCAAAAACCAGAAAGACTGATGCCATGCCCTTCCTTTTAGCTCTAGTCACTCCTCTCATGGCCAGAGTCCATGAAATGGTCACACAAAGTGCCAAGCTAGTCTTTTGTGACTCAACAGCCAGTCTTGATAACTTGAACACAGCTGTGTTCATACTTGGCTGCGGCACATCAGTAGGAGCTCTACCACTTGCTGCAGTTATGACATATAGTGAAGATGCTGTTACCTTGTCAGCAGGGTTTACAGCCCTGTGCCACATACTGCCCAAGTGTGCATTGTTTGGAAGAGGCCCAAATCTTGGACGACTAGCATTATTGACAGATGACTGTGCAAGCGAACGGATTGCTCTAAAGAGTACATGGCCTCACGTGGAATTACACCTATGTGTCTTTCATTTTTTACAAAGTATATAAAGATGGCTTTGGAGCTCAAATTCTGGTATCTGTGGTACAGACAGAATTACCTGTATGGCACTAACAAAACAACTTGTTTATGCCCCAAGTGAGCAAGCATTGACTAAAATCAAACATGAAGTAGACAAAAGCACTTTTCAGACATTCAAAAAGAGACTAGGTGACTACTGGCAACAGATGAAAGAATGGGCTGCGTGTTTCCGAAAGAACTTTCCCACACAAGGCAACTATACTAACCATTATTCAGAGGCTAGTATACACATCATAAAAGACATCCTTTTCCAAAGGAATAAAGCTTGGAATGTGGTACAAATGTTCAATCTTCTCACAAAGACTCGCAAACTGTATTACCAGCAGCGTTTAATATCCGCTCCGCAAACAGATTAGATCATTTTGTCTCTACAAGATTTACTGTGACAGGAGTAAAAGCGTACACCATTCCATCTGACGACATTGTCGCAACAAATGACCCAGATGTTTACACTGTTGTGAGTCAGTCAGATAAGAATACAATGTGGTAGTAGACTTGCAACTGGGTGAGTGCACCTGTCCCATCGGAATGCAAAGTCAACCTTGCAAACACCAATTTGCAGCAGCAATGAAGTATCGCAAAAGCAGTGTCAATACTATCCCAACGTATTCACCTCAAGGCCGTCAGCTTTTTGCAGCAGTGGCATTATGACAACACTGCCAACCCATTTCCTTTTACAGTAGTGTCCACCAAAAAGCAGAAGAAGATCATCTAAAGTCTCTTTCCATCAGTATGAATTGGTCTGATGAAGATATCAAACGTTCCTTTGAAAAAATTGCTCCTTGTTCCTGTGAAACAACTGAAGTGGCAACTGCAGCTGACGACAAAATTAATTTTAGCAATACATTTCAAAGAGATCAAACACAACCAATTAACAGAGGAACCTATGAAAAGTCAAGGGGCATCATTGAAAGAGTACTGCAGGTCACTAAAGATATCAAGGACGGACTGCATGAAAGTCATGTCACAGACAGCTTCATAGCTGCAGTAGAAAGGTTTTGTTCCAATTATTGAAATTTACAAGGCAAAGGAATCCACTCACCTGGTACACAGCAGCGACTGCTTTCTGCTCTACACATGTTTGGTAAAGAGGTGGGAGTCAGAAAACAAAAGAAAAAGATTCGAGTGCAACCTACTGCTGTAGCTAGACGACACTTCAAGTCCTTTTCTACCCGTCCAGCATCAGCAGGATGGCCAAGATTGTTCATGAAAGCCAAAACTACAACCAACATGTTCAACAGAAACATTATCCCCAAACGAATCCACCAGAGAGCAAGGAGAAACCACAATCTGACAATAAGTTTGAAAACAAATACCCCTAATGCCATCTAAACTGTACAAGGATACAAGATTTTTGAGTTGAGGAAACTGTTTATGTTAATATTCCTTGATATAAAGAGAGAAACAGATTGTAATTACAGTGTTCAGAATGAGTGTTCAGAACAAGTCATTCCAGTTTTATGTCCAGCAAACTGTGCACCCACTAGAGAAATAGGCTTCTTCATTGTGTGTGTTTTAATTTTATTGCTAAAATGGATCATGGATTGATTCTATGTATTTTAGGCTAATGAAAAACTGTGTTCTGTGGCAACAGACTGTCCGGATCAACAACTTCCTGTAATCCTGCCTGTTTGCCATACATTTCTTATATAAACAAATTAATTGCAGTAACAGCAGAGTACATGATTAATAAACAGGTTCTTCTGCAATAGTTACTAGTATATACAGTAGTGGACAAAAGTATTTGCCGGGTAGTTTTTGTTGTTGATTTTTCATCATATTCTGGACTACAGAATGGAAATAAGTGCTGATATGAGCATAAACTGATAAGTTAGTCTGTTTTCAAAGGTTGTAATATTGTTTGCATTGAATATGCTTTGATAAGTTGTAATGTAAACTTAATTAATCTGTCTTAACTAGGTTGTAACAATAATCTTAATTAAATTGCAACAACCAACTGATTTAGACTCAATTCTGTACCAATTAGTCTTGATTTTCCCATTGCATGACAACATTGACCGAGAAGTCGCTTTATAAAATATTTTGTGCTTCCACCCAAACACAAAAATCCTGGGAACCCTTGAAATTTCTTGCCTGGCAAATACTTTGTCCAGTACTGTATACACACACATATAAATTATAAATTACTATTTATTAAATCACATTTAAGGTTCAAAATACTACCATAAATACATAAATTGTGCTTTAATGTTACTAAATACTGAATTCTAATAAATTAATAATTAGTTAATTAACTAATATCAATTAACTAGCAAAATGTACAAACCTCTGCCGTCTTGTATGATAATTGCATCACGAAAAGCTTTTCTGGAGTCAATTGTTTCTCGAGAAAGTCGATTTCTGCAAAGAAAACGGTTTGTAGCAACCAACATTCCTCGCATTGGGCTCTCCTTTCACTAGCTACTGCTATTTACTGAGTGTGGTAACTGCTCGAAGAGAAAGCGCAATTCCCACGATCTGTCAGCATAACAACACATTTCGAACAACTAAATCATGTATCCGGGCTATATATCCGGGATGTGTGTGTGAAGTGAACCCAAAAAAATTGCGCTACACTAGTCTGGGAGGTCGAGGCCAAGTACGGTGAAATCTGGTATCGGTGAAACACTTGTCAACACCGGTCAGCACAGGTTGGCTCGAGCGCTTTGAAAAGTTGTGTGAACGCGGACCGAGCCGATTCGAGCTGGAATGGCCGCTAGACGGCTCTGTGTCGAACTGTAGTCTCGCGTAGCCAGACCCTCTCCCGGCATCCTAGCTATAGGTATTAGCGTAGCCAGACTTTCTTCCGCTGCGTAGGACGAGCCTTTCTAATGTACACGTAACCGTACAGTGCATATCTAGCTAGTGTGCGTACGTGCACATCATATGTAGCAAGAAATACACTACCAAGTGAAACTGGCTCGCTTTTCTCAACGCCGTGTGAAAGGGAGGGTTGGTTCGGCTTGTTGTTAGAAAGAGCTCGTGTGAAAGGGCTTTTAGAGTCTGTGCAATGTCGTACCATGGACATCACATGCTCTTCACCCGCCCTCTAATTGAGGCTGCGATCACATGGCAGATAGGCCTACGCAAGGCATCGCAGCAGATCTAATTCAAGTTGCCGAGCGCTGCTTTGGCATTGTATGCAGCATACTGTGCACTTCTAGTAAGATGCGAACGCAACTCGTTCGGTGTTGCGGTTAGGTGTCGTGACACATTCGAAACATAGCTGCAGCGCAGCACAGTACTTACCCAACCCAATAATCTTACGACCGTCTACAATGTGCAGGCTTTTGGAAAACTGTAACACTAATTAAGTTTTAATATGTTTGTCTCTATATGTCGGGTGATCTAAATTTAATTATCTGACTGGACATCAATCTGTCAGAAGTCAGACTCGTGATTCTCGTTTGAGAAGGTCGCTACAGTACATGGCTTTGTCCAAGATGCAACGCTGTTTGCTGCTTGTAATTGTATTGTCGAGCTTGGTGACTACCAGCAACGGTTGGTGGAGGCGTCGAAGAAGAGGCTGCAGTGCGATCAACTGCCAAGTTGGGTCTTGGGGTGCTTGGGGAAGTTGCAATGCAGCATGTGACAGGACAGGAACACAGGCACGATACAGGAGCAAGACCAGAAATGAAAATAGTTGCGGATCGTGCAACCTCGCTTTGTCAGCCACTAGGAACTGCAATGGGCCATGCTGCCCTAAATCGTGAGTGCTATGTATCGCAGCTAGCTGCAAGTAGCTTCATTTTTTAATGCGTTTGTGCAAATCTGATTTTTCGCTTCGTTGTCGGTTGCCCACGTTGAGATCTACATTCTAGCCAAGCTGACCCACAATCTACGCATACATTTCCAATAATAGCATTTAGTTTTGAGCATGTTTGTGTTTCTAGAAATCTTGTCTTTGTCTTTTAGTTGCATTATGAACGGGTGGGGATTCTGGGGAAGCTGTTCTGGTTGTGGATCATCGTGCAAAAGCTATCGATATCGAAGTGTATCAAGGTGGAACATCGCTGACATTTAATACTAATTGCCTCTAATAATTTCAACGACGATTATTTTTGGTCAAGGTCTCCTTCTTGTGGAGGATCCAGTTGCCCTACCAAAACTACGGACCAACGTAATACTTGCTCATCTTGTCCTTGCTGTCGTGTGAACTGCGCTGGTGAGTCGAACCGTAGAGTAGATCAGTTTAGAAAGTAAAGCTTCGAGACGTGCTCAGCTCTGGCTAATTGTTATACTGTATTAGTGAACGTTTGGGGAACGTGGGGTGTTTGCAGTGCTTCCTGCGGTGGATCGGGAAATCAATGGCGCTACAGATCAATCAGGTTTGGTTTTGATAACGTCAAGCACATGCTGCTATTCTAGGGTTACGTCATGTTGGTATGCATAAATATAATGTCGAGCGATGTGTTTAGTCGCAATTCTGCGTGCGGAGGAAGTAGCTGTCCAAGCACTGCCGTCTCAAAATCATGCACGTGAGTTGGCGCAGTTTTGTTTCATGCAGTAATAATGATTGAGTTTTGTTTGTTAGTGGTCCTTGCTGTCCTGTTGATTGTAAAATGTCCAGTTGGTCTAGCTGGGGTGCGTGTGGAACGAACTGTGGAAGTAGCACACAAAGCAGAAGTCGTAGCATCTTAGCCTACCCGAGTTGTTCTGGAAAGAGTTGTTCATCTACGAGTGACGCAAAACCGTGTACAGTACATGCTACACGAAACTGCCAGGCAAACAATTTAAATTTAGAAAATGGTATAAAATAGCGAGTTGTTTTACTTTCTCGTCTAGGTGAGCTCATGGGGTAGCTATGGAAGCTGTAAGCCCAGTAACGGCAATTGCGGGAGCGGTACCCAATACCGTTACCGATCAGTTACTGTTAATGCATACTGTGGTGGGTCTTCTTGTCCCTCCACTTCCGGTTCCCAACCTTGCACCGCCGGCTGTTGTCCTGTTAACTGTCAAGGTAGAGGTGATTGATGTATTGATGTTGTGAGCCTCTTATATTTTTCTTTCTATTCTAGTTGGTTCTTGGAGTAATTGGGGCTTTTGTTCATCTTCTTGTGGGAAGGGTTTACAGTAAGACTTGCCGATGTTTTACTATACTGTCGCGTTTGGAACGTTTCTTGCATTTCTTGCTTAGCTACCGTACCCGATCTGTAACTGTGAGTTCTAGCTGTGGCGGCTCTTCTTGTCCTTCTCTGAAAGAGTCAAAGACGTGTACTTATGATCTTTCGAGACCGTGCAAGGTCAGTGGCATGCGAGCACTGCTTCTGTTGTGAAAGGCAACACATACGTGTTTCTGCAGGTTTCGTCGTGGTCACCATATTCTTCTTGTACCGATAACTGCGGTGTGGGCACATATACCAGAACAAGAACAGTTACGCAGTCACCCCTGTGTGGGGGAGCATGTCCGTCCCTTTCTCAGACGACGTCTTGTACTGTTTACGCAAACAAAGATTGTGTGGTGAGATTACGTTTCTATTTTATAAGTCACGGTGCAATGACAGGTCGTTGAGTAGGTTACGGGGTGGGGTAGCTGGGGCAGCTGCTCTAAGAAATGCTCTACTGGATTACAGTACCGTTATCGCACCGTCTCACAAAAGCAATTTTGCAAAGGCAAGAGTTGTCCTCCTTTGTTTGTAAGATTATTTACTAGTGTGCGTGAGCTCGCTCATATGGCAGACCGAAACTTGATTTACAGGTCACTAAAGCTTGCGGTTTGGCAAACGGCGGATGCCAGCACAA
>CAXXBX010000227.1:0-9189 GCA_964274945.1 Dehalococcoidia bacterium
TTTTTCAAAATTGCGGTAGTTAGGCTGTTGTTAACTGCAACGCCTTGCTTCCAGTAGTCCAGACGCTTTGTGTGCGGTACCTTAAGCATTCGAATGCACGCTTGATGAAACAACGCAAACGGTAGTCTATTACAAACTCGATAAATCACTTTTGTCACATACGGTTTCGATTCCTTCAGATTTTCACGTAAGGTACACTCTAATGGATCTAATTCTGTTTCAGGCAGTAGCCACGGCAAAAGCAAAGAACTGGAGTTTTTCAAAAAATTATCGACAACGGTTACTCTAGCATCGTCAATCCATTCTATTGCAGTCAATATTGAGTCCGTGCTCCAACGACAAGCCTCAATGCACAAATCTTCGTTAGCCAATAAAGTGACAAAATTTTCAAGATCTAAGTTGTTTTTAAAATGCTGTTTGAGACAACTCAGATCTAACACACCTCTGCTGCACCGTGAGCAGCCGCTTGTTAACGTTAATCGTTCTATTATTTTTTCAAATGACCTGCGCTCGGTAAACAGGAAGACGTTTCCTGTTTCCTGTTTTTGTTGGACGACAAATGTGTCTAGCAAAAACCGTAAAATACGGAGAGCTATCAAATTGCTCTCGTTCTCAACGACAGAGTCAATGTGTAATGATTCAGTAAGATCAAGTGTACGCTTGCATATTACCTTGCAGTCACTGGTTAGATGTAGCTGAGCCATACAATCCTCTTGAACTTGTATCCAAGGTTGAGGGTAAAGTCGACGATGACATTCAAGTTTGCTTAGGTTACTTGCCAGAACAACTAATCCCTCTCTAGTGATTGCACTCGTCGCAAAGTATTTAAAGGACAATTTTTTGAGAACGCACAGCTTGTTCTGCAGTTCAATTCTTGTTAGTAAGAATTCCTGATACAATGTTTTGTAGTCTGCTGTTGCCTCTATCATTGCAGTACAACAAGATTTTGCAAACGTTAGGTTCTTTGCTTTCTTCTGTTTCCAGCTTTCTGCTAGATTTAAGATACTGTCTAATATTGACCTTGTGTTCATCAAGTTAGCATCACACAAATCAAGCTTTGACACTACAAAATAAATCAACTGAATATTGCAATGACAGACAGCATAATCAAGCTGTTGATAAAGAGATTCACTAAAATTGGGGTTAGAGCAATCCATCACAATCAGGCAGCAGGAGTAATAACAAGCATTGGGTTTGATAAAACTGTTGACTTCAGTGAAGAGATAATTTGGATAAACGGAGTATTTGTGTCTCATCAAGCTGTACGATTGGTTCGATTGACTAAAGTTCCAGTCCAACAGTCCAGCAAAATGATTCTGAAGGTATGAAATGAGAGTTGACTTTCCTGTATTTGCATCTCCCATCACTAACACCTTTGGCTTCATTTCAGCAAGTCCACCTTTCTGCCTTGCTTTCAAACAGAAACTCATTACTTGCTTTGCCATTGTGCCAATTTCAATTACGTGTTCTTTTCTATCCAATCTCCCCAGTTCTGATGTTTCCTTGTCAATTGTAAAGAAACTTTCTTTGCTACTAAGAAAAGATTGCACTGAGCAAGTGTCAAATACAGACTCATGCAAGACAATCAGTGTTGATATGCTTCCAATGATCAAGTTTTTTACAAGTGTAAAAGAAATATTCAAAACTCTTAAATTTTCCAAACGTTCAAAACCAGCTAGATGACAGTCTTGAAGTAGGTTCTCTCCAAGGTCTACAATTTCAAGCTGTCCCAACTCTGTTACAGTAGTGGGAAGACCATTGAGTTTGTTTCTACTAGCCAGAAGAACGCACAAACTAGGTAGATTGTTGATGAATGTTGGTAGTTCCATTAGACCACAATTAGTCACATCTAAATAGGTCAAGTGCTTCATGGTCACAAGATACGGTGGAATTGCGTTCATCACGATGCCACACGAGACATCTAACCAAGTAACGACGTCGCCTGGAAGTAATGATAGGCTGATGGAAGGGTTCAATGCAAATATTAGCAGTCTGCCACTAGCAGGACGAGTGAAGTTGAAACGGAAATCTTCTGCACTCCTAAACACCCGATAAATGTGGTGAGGTCTTTCAGTTTCTTGGCGCGCCGACACTATACATAGCCTTGTTGCAAGCTCGTCTGCACATTTAGATAGTTCTAACGCAAGAATGTGCTTGCCAAATGGAGCAATAGCGTTGGGTCGCGTGATACTAAAGAGTGGCGATGAATGTGAGAGCACGCTAGTGTTTCCGTTTGCAAGTGTTGAAGAGGAGCAAATCCTAGAATGTACATCTGGTCTCCACACGGTTGCCTCAAACTCGGTGGACCCCCTCTCTTTTCTCTTTTCCATCACCTATGACCATGCAGCTGTCTTCCAGATCCGTTCCACACAAAAGGTCGTGCTGCAGTCCCTGCCTGCAACAGTGTTGGCAAGAAGCCAACTGACGAGTTACGTACAGGACGTAGCTACGCTGGCCTCGCCTGCCGCGCCCAGTGTGTTGCGGTCCCGGATCCTTTGCCGTGCAATCCACACTGAACGAATGCGAACAAACGTTTTGGAACAGAACATTTGATGTGAGAAGCTCCCGCCTCGATGTGAGAAGCTTCCCCAAACTCACGTGAGCCTGGCCTAGTCTCGCGTAGCCAGACCCCTTTCCGCCGCGGCCTCCCCGGCGAAATGGGGTCTGGTGTACTGCCTTTGATGTCGCTGTGTGCCGCGTAGCCAGAAATCGGCTATCTAAAGACCGGATTTAGTTTCTTAAACGCTTCACTAAAGACGAGACTGGTATGCACGCAGTGCAATCCTATCTCAATTAGCTTCTCTTGTTTCGTAGAGAACAACTCGAAGACTAGAGCTAGAGTCGTTGCTGTTTGTGAAATCTGCATGTCTACAACAGCGATTAAACGCGGCCGCGGGGACGTTGACGTCGACAGGCATCGATTTCATGCAGCCATGATCGACGTCGTACGATCTACCGTTGTGCGCTCTTGTCACAACGGAGACTGAATGCAAACGTACTCGGTGCTGTTTGCTGTTTGCTGTTTTTTGACGTCTAAAGCGACCGCATACAGTCCGGAGTGAGCGATGTCTGGAAGGGCTTGGAGCTGCATGACGTCATCGAAACAAGATGAGTTGTCTTTCTGTGTTTAGGTAATCATTTCATGTGTTTTGTGCTTTGCTTTGATGAACACATACAGTAGCAACCAGGAAGAGACCACGTTGTGATTGGAGTAATATGAACGGAAGCAGCTTGGGTTGCAGACTTCACTTCTGACACTGCATGTCAATCTGTGGAACACGCAAGTCTCTACTACTTACATTATATGATACAGTATCTGCCTGGCCCTGAGTAACCTTTACGTAACGATCAACACTGCGTGCGTATACTGCATGATCATCATGTATTTATTCATAGATATACATATATGGTAGTCCATATATAGCTAGTCTAGAGTTTTTTTACTAAATCTTTTGTACTAAATAGACAACAGTTGGTCACTGTATCTTCTACGTGCTTTTGTGTTTGGTGAAACAACCAGATGCTATCACTTTGTTGAGCAAGAGAAAACAGTTGGATGGAAGCAGTCTCCCTGGAGCTCCACATACTCTGGAAGTTACGCTGCAGGAACACGCGTAATATCTAGCTCTTCCAAACAACACATCGAATCTGTACCACCTTGGGACGTCCAGCATTTCTGTCAACGTGGTCTCTTCCTGGTTGCTACTGTATGTGTTCATCAAAGCAAAGCACAAAACACATGAAATGATTACCTAAACACAGAAAGACAACTCATCTTGTTTCGATGACGTCATGCAGCTCCAAGCCCTTCCAGACATCGCTCACTCCGGACTGTATGCGGTCGCTTTAGACGTCAAAAAACAGCAAACAGCAAACAGCACCGAGTACGTTTGCATTCAGTCTCCGTTGTGACAAGAGCGCACAACGGTAGATCGTACGACGTCGATCATGGCTGCATGAAATCGATGCCTGTCGACGTCAACGTCCCCGCGGCCGCGTTTAATCGCTGTTGTAGACATGCAGATTTCACAAACAGCAACGACTCTAGCTCTAGTCTTCGCAGGGGCGTACGCAGAGGGGGTTCGAGGGGGTTCGGACGAACCCCCTCTAGGCGGTAGGTAATGGCGGAATTCGAATTAGGCAATGCCGCATGAGCGCAACTACACAGCACCATTACATATGGGGACAGCAGAAGACACAACGAGACTCCCGATTTTGGATACATTGAAATTATCTGTAAAAAATAATATAAATCTATAAAGTAGTACAGCACTTAACTTAGTTACGAACCCCCTCTAGAGAAATCCTGCGTACGCCCCTGCTTCGAGTTGTTCTCTACGAAACAAGAGAAGCTAATTGAGATAGGATTGCACTGCGTGCATACCAGTCTCGTCTTTAGTGAAGCGTTTAAGAAACTAAATCCGGTCTTTAGATAGCCGATTTCTGGCTACGCGGCACACAGCGACATCAAAGGCAGTACACCAGACCCCATTTCGCCGGGGAGGCCGCGGCGGAAAGGGGTCTGGCTACGCGAGACTAAGCCTGGCCGTGTCCGATTCCCGTATACACTTTCAGCCTTCCATGAGGCTAGCGCTCACGGTACACTCTAGAGCTTTGAACGTTAATTAAACGCCATTTCGCGTGCTGAGTGCGCACGTACTAGCTAGGTGCTAGATATCTACAGTGTCTTGACATGCATGTCAGTGGTGTAGAAAGATGTTCACGAGCGGGGGGACTGTACAGAGATGCCAACTCGCATTGAGCGGGAGACTCCCACATTTGGGACCCTTCTCCCGCTTACCAGCATAAATTTTGGCATCAAGCAGAGCTGCCAACTCTCCCGCATTGAGCGGAAGACTCCCACATTTGGGACCTTTCTCCCGCTTACCAGCATAAATTTTGGCATCAAGCAGAGCTGCCAACTCTCTCGCATTGAGCGGGAGACTCCCACATTTGGGACCCTTCTCCCGCTTACCAGCATAAATTTTGGCATCAAGCAGAGCTGCCAACTCTCTTGCAATGAGCGGGAGACTCCCGCATTTGGGACCCTTCCCCCGCCTGTCCGCATTTGGTGTCAAATCTCCCGCATATTGACCATTGGTGGTTGTGACTAATGGGTGTGGCTGATGAGTGTGCTGTTAGCATATCAATGCATTATATTGTATATGTTTATATATTGTGTGTCAACTCCTCTTTTCATCCGACTCTTCTGTGGTCGGTCAAAATATTAATTAACCGGATACAGGCGGAGTCTGTCAAGCAAACTCTAATAACTATCATGCCAAGGACGTGCTGCTGTCACTACGACGTTTGCACGTGGTACTTCACTGACTATCATGGAAGCGTACTTTTTTAAAGCGAACCAAAGCAGGGCAGAGAGATACGCCGATCGCCCACCGGTCCCACTATCTGCGTCCTCAGAAACGTAAGTATTTATGAATGTCTGACCGTTGCAATCTAGATGTAGTTCTTTATGGCGCATTTAATTTAATTAATTAGGTCTATGTCTTCTACAAAAACCTTAGGTGTAAGCATGCAACGCTAGATATAGCCGTACACTTTTGTAATCTGTATAGTCAGGCAATTCTCTGAGGCTTTCTGAAACGTACTTATCATTCCTGACAGATGAATCGATGAGTAAACGGTTGAACCGGAAGACAGATGACTCTGACTCATTAGGTCTTACGATATGAGGTAATCGGATTGCGAAAAGACAAATAATAACAATCTAGATCGATGGTATCAGCTGGTTTAGTGCTCCCATGCAAGGCAAGTAACAGTCTGAAAATGTGTCGAGCGCTGGAAAACCGTGTCCTGATACAGTTGTGTAGGTTTTTAGTTAATAGGCTTTATTTAGTTATACTTTCTGGTAGTACGTACAAGCTACTCTAGGATTGGAATTCATCAAACAACTAGAATAGTACATGCACGGATCAATATCTATAGTATATGTAGAACTAAGTTAATAATTATAATTACAAGTAATAATTCTGAATAAGAATAATAACTTAGATACAATATCACCTTAATTTTCTTAAGCGTTAGTGTATGTTGACAGCATGCAGTCGAGTTCCTTTCAATTTTGACTCTGTAGTCACACAACAGTAGAATGCATAAGGTACAGACGTAAGAATATTTTCACTCTAGCAGTACACTTGATTTCTCTGCTCTTGAGGAAACGTCAAGAGAACACCAGGTAGTAGAGCCAGTTGAAGACACACTTCAAAAGGAAACTGAAGACAGTGAGAATACCGAACAAGCCGAAGGTTGTGACACACCACCAAAAAAGAAGACCTCCGCGTACACAGGATCAGCTCGCTATTTATCAAAGTTTAGCCGAAGTTGGACTCGGATGTATGAATGCATTGAAGCTATCACTAGCGATCCGTTTTCCTTCTTTTGCACTGTGTGCAAGAAAAAGATATCTTGCAAACATCAAGGAGAGCTAGATGTGAAACGACACGTGGCCAGCACTTCTCACAACAACTTTGCAAAACAGTTGGAGACGCAAACACAACTGAAATCTTTATGCCATGATGCTGTAGCAACTAAGGTTAGCAATTAATGTTATAATTCTACAGGCGTAAAGTTGTTATCTAGTTGAAGTGTTCCGTATACAGAAGATAAGAGCAGAAGTAAAAATTAGCACGATGCTAGCACAAAGGAACATTCCACTTGCGTTTGCGGATTATCTTAGTCCAATGATCCATGAAGTGTTTGATGAGCAAGTTGCAAAGGGTTATTCTTGTGCTAGAACGAAATCAACGGCAATCTTAAACTATGCTGTTGCACCTGCACTAGAAAGAAGACCTTGTATCAGCAATGAAGAATAGCCCATTCTCTATTTTGATTGATGGTTCCAATGACACCGGATTGGAAAAGATGAATCCAATTACAGTAAGGATATTTGATATACGTTGCGGAACAGTCCAAAGCAAATTCCTTGACATGTGCACAACAACCGGACTAGAGGGAGGTACCGCAGAAGCGATATTTGCTAAGATGAATCAAGTACTGTCTGCTTGCGACGTCTCTTGGATAAACTGTGTTGGTTTTGGCGTAGATAATGTTAGTGTGAACATTGGCAAACACGACTCTATCAAATCAAGAGCCTTGCGTGCTAATCCGAACATATACTTCGTAGGCTGCCCTTGTCATCTTGCTCACAACACTGCATCTGCTGCATCTCACCGCTTTAGTGTTACTACTGGGTTTGATATAGAAGATTTGTCCGTTTGACCAGAGCACTAAACGCAAGAGCACACTTCAAGAATATTGTGTATTCTGTGATGTCACCTACGCTGCAGTAGTTAGACATGTTTCTACAAGGTGGCTCAGTCTTGCAACGGCGGTGGAACGTACCCTGAAACTGTATGAGGGTCTTTGCTCATATTTTCTTTCAGAAGATGAATCCCAAGCACGCTTCAAACGACTTTCGCTGCTATTCAGTCGACCAGTTACGGAAGTGTACCTCCTATTCTACCATGCAGTACTTCCAGCGTTTACGCGCTTCAACTTGTTGCCGCAGCGGGAAGACCCGTGTATTCATATCCTGCACAGCCAGTGCGTTGAGTTACTTCGCAAGCTTCTTTCCAAATTTGTGAAGGTCGCAGTGATCAAGGAGGCTACCCATTTAGCAGAAATTGACTATCACACGAAGGAAAATCAATTGACTGATGACACACTCTTTATTGGCTTTACCACCAAACAGAGATTAGAAAAGTTAAAAGAGAAGGAGAAATGTCATCTTCAGTCGAAAAGAAGTTTTTTTGATGGTGTACGTCAGTACTACGAAGCGGCCACAAAGTATATCTTTGACAAATTTCCTTTGAACGATGATACCCTTAATTAAGCATACTCAATTTGTGGAGTTTCACAACAGAATGAATGCTCATTTTACCGACGTAGAATACTTTGCCGATCGTTACAGCACAGTTCTGCAGCTTACTTCCGAAAAGTGCAATGCACTGTTTGATGAGTTTGTAGATTACCAACTCTTAGAATCAACAGATATTTCAGACGACACATGGAAAGCTGCCAATGTCCAAGTCGAAGAAGGAGAGATGCAAGCTGTACGTCCGGATGCTATATGGAATTTCTTGGCCAGCATGACGTCTGCAGATGGCTGTCGACCAAGGTTTCCTAACCTGGCAAAGGTAGCAAAACTTGTTCTTGTTCTTCCCATTCTAATGCTGGGGAAGAAAGGCTATTTAGTCTCGTTCGTTTGAATAAGACTAGCTACAGATCCGCTGTGTCTTTGGATGGTACTCTATCAAGCATCGTGACAGTGAAAACTCATCTTTCCAACTCGTCTACTAAATTTGACCCACCCAAGGAGTTGCTGGAAAAAGCGAAGAAGACCACAAAACAATACAATCTAGAACATCGCAACTAGTTGCGAGAATGTCCATACTTGTTTAGCTTATCTAAGCTAAGCTCTTGTAATATTAGGCAGTAGTACAAGTTCTGTATTTAATATAGTTAATTAATTAATTGGCGTTGGTATACCTAATTCACTTTGTGTGGGCAGTAATTGGTTGTACATTTGACATGAATTTGTTGCACTTAATTAACTAAGTGTATTTTCAATTAATAAAGGTTTCTACTCCAACAGGTCATGCAAATATTTAAATTTTGATAATTCGATATATTATCTAACGCATATTACGATAACCTTTATTGATATTAATGCTATTGTGGGCGTGGCAAAATTTATCTTCCGCATTCTCCCGCATTTTTTTCTGCAAACTCACGCATTTTGATTTGGCTAGGTTGGCAGGTTTGATCAAGTCTCCATTGGTGGGTGTGACTAAAATGATGGGCGTGCCTGTTCTGTGTAACTACCCTACACACAGTTTTAGTACATGCATGTGTACACACATACTTGATATCCCAATATCAATTTTTATGTGCCAGCCCCTTTCTTCATCCGGCTCTTTCATAACATACTTGGTCAAAATACCGACATAGAAGGAGGAGTCGATCAGAAGTGGAAAAGGGGAGGGGCTGGCTACCTAATTACCATATGTATTGCTGGAAAAGCGATCGAAGAAGGCCACAAGAAAATAGAATCCAGAACATCCCAACTAGCCACGAGAATGTGCATGTACATTGTTCTTAGACTTTATAACAGGCAGACTGTAGTACGTACAGTACAAGTTCTGTGTTTAATTAATTAACTATTATGTT
>CAXXBX010000228.1:0-27856 GCA_964274945.1 Dehalococcoidia bacterium
GAGGGGTTTCCGTGTGCACCCTAGAAATCATTTGAGATACGCCTCTGTATAGGGTGAGTAAAACTTTTGTCATCCACAGTTTGAATTAACTGTAACTTTCCTACTAACGTCCCTACAAACACGAACAACTATCCTATACTCCAGAAAATCTAAAATTAAGCTAAAACAAAAAACTAGACTAATCACGAAATGCACGTTAGACGAACTATCGTGAAAGTGAATTGATCCGTAGTTGCCATCCTCGCACATGCAGCAGAGTATATACTGGCTAACTTGTTAATTAAGGCCATGCCCGTGTAGTCTCTCTTCGAGCTTCAGGAGTCCCAGCTGGCTCCGTTGGCGCGTTGAATTCCATGAAAACCGGATAATGATCGGATAGTTCCTTCCACGAACTGATGAAACTGTAATTACCGTAAGGCATCTTTTGTGGCGAATCTGGAAAGAGGTACGTGTATGCTTCGACTGGGTTTTCAACTTTCTCCGACTCTGGACTGATCACTCTACTACACGTATACATAGAACTTCCAGGAATGTTATTCTCCTGTTTAGCCTTGTCAGCAAGCTCTGGCGTGTAGATGTAGTCCAATGTCAGTTTAGTGAGAAGGCGCGTAAATGTCCATGGCGCAGCAGGATCACCGTCTAACGAATTCCTGAGTGCACTTCGCACCCTCATTAACAGGTCTATGCAAACTTGGTAAACTATAAAGTCAAAGTATTTATATTTGACTTACTTGTTCCATTTGTTTTTGAGAATGTCAAGATTGAAGTCGCCCATTATGTAAGACTCTTTCCACGGCTGCTGTGCATTGGGAGTACCTGGATCTACGCTAATTGCTCGTCTATATTTAATCAGACTATTAACGTTTTTGATCATTGGTCTAGCATCGTTCAGAAGGTGAAGATTAACCATAGCCAGAACCTACTTGCACCACACAAAGTGTAATAGCCTGTTCATACTGGCGTTTGTAATTGTGCCAGCACGGTGCGCCACAGTTTGGTTGGTTTTTTTTGGTTTGGTTCGCAGTGTGAACGCCGGCTGAACCAAACCGAACCAAACCAAACCAAACCGTGTCGAGCTGGCTCACCTCCAGCTCCCGTGCCGCCACGGTTCGATTCGGTAGTCCAGTGGAAAATCGTCTCTAAGACCTCGGTGTTGTACATCTCACTGCGATGTACTGCTGAGATGCCAATTAAAACAGGGCAATCGCATCTTGCCTACGATCCATCACGAGAACGACCCGGATATGCACAGTTAGCTGACTAGACGCCCACTTTCTTTGACTACGCACTCTCGGCGCGCTTTCAGCCTTTGGCAGGCCATCACGGTTAGCTGACGCGGTTCGGTTCGGTTTGGCTCGGTTATTATAAGGCTATGTAACCATGCTAGTGTGAACAGGCTATAAGATTCCATCTATACATTAAAACCGTTCAAAAATTGCCAACACCCTACCTCTTTCGTCGTTACTTCTGTAAAGGTACATGAGTAGGCTGTTCGTTGATTGTATGCGTTTTTGGAAAGTTACGAACGATGCACTTGGGTAGGGTAACAACCTCACTGTTGTAAGCGAATCCAAGTCGCTTACCACGATTTGCCATACATACCGTCTGTTGGAACAACTTTTAACTCTTGAACTGCCAAAACGCTAAATAGTGATACCACCGCAATGTATGCGTTCACCAGCACCAAATCAGTAGCAGGATTGTGATTCTCCATATTTCATGTTCCAATAGAGAGTCGTTTCAGTTGCATCCACACAGGTAGGTGATCGTTGAGTTGGTAAGAACGGACAACAGGCTTGTATTGACGTAACGCGAGAGTTGCTGGATTATCTCGTAGAACGAACTCTTGGTTGTAGGGTAGATGCAGTTGCTCTGATTTAGCCGGACCGATTGGACTCTGCAAACCAGGAAACATGTAATGACGAGGCATACAGAGAGTCTCACTGACGATGATACGATCGTAATGAGACACTTTCTTGCCAACTGTTGTAGGCCCAGCGTCCAAAATCTAAAATCAATACTAAACAAACACGTGTTAACACAACTAAAAGTAACTTAAACACTAATGACATACAAGTTGGATGCAACCTCCAATGCTTCTTTAGAACAGTGAAGATTAAAGTCACCAGCGAGAATCTGAATTCTACCACACTTTTTAGCACCACTTCCTTGCACGATTTTAGAGTGATCGCTGAAATGTTTGAACTCTAGAGCTCTTGTTGCAGCGTCGCCGCCACTGTAGCGAAAATGAGCGGTATACATGGTGAAACATTTCTTCATTTCTAGAAATTATAGGAGCAAACAAGATTTACAAATCAGTAAACTTGAAACACTCGTACGTTGTGTTTTGAGATAGTTATAATTTGACGTATTAGAATGTCAAAATTAGAGATTAATTAACGTTGTGAAAATTTAATTAATACAGATAGTAGGGTACTCTCTATATAGCCTAGCTACAAGCAACGGTCGTGCAAACCTGAAATTTGCTCCAATAAGCGTATTTGTGGTTTACAGCTTCCAGTACACCACACAGAGGGACTTGCTGTGTGGCAAGTCTAACTCAGTTTCCATCATAGACAAATGCGAATTCACCGCTGTCCCTGTACCATAGAGTGTATTCTTTACTTGCATGTTTCAAGAGGTTGAGAGCACTAGACCTTCCCTTGTATCTCGCTTCAAATCCACTCACTTCTTGAAGCGCTAATATCCGAGTCTTCTTGAGTAGTATACTTCTGTCGAAAGTGCGCTAGTGCTATCCATATTTGTCAACGACTGCATATTCCAAGATTCAATCACTAACAACAAATATATACAAGCGTCAGTGCCTCAATAACCGCTTTACTAGTAGTTTTCCCACACTCCATTATACCCTACGTATAGTATTCATGCCACTTGACAGCCAAAAATCAAAATTTTATTTTCATATGATAGTTATAAAGGTATCCGGAAAAATATTTTAGATTGTTAAAATCAAGGCTTCTATGAGAAAATTGCGCCGCAATGTGCTTCCGGTTTGTCACATTCGGTTTCGAGCAGCGCCATCACTTAGTAAAATGGCTGTGATGTCTCTTGTCGGCAGCTAGAAAATTCTCTGCAAATATCACCATAGAAATTGTTCACTGACTTATAGCTGAAATCAGTTTCATTACTCTATGCACTTCTGTAAAGTCTAAATACAATCTACTCTCTTCCTTCCACGTTTTTCGTATGCCAATATCTTCTTTCTTGCTGCATAGATATGCTGAGCGTTTGCGCTGTCTCAATCAGTATGCACGGCATTCGGTCTCAATTTCGGCGCCCGGTAGCCTAGATTACTCGTACAATCCTGGCTTATCCGACTACACAAGATGAATCACTTGAATCTTCCCAGCGATCTCTTGTATGACTTGTTCCGCCCACTTTCGTCTTTGTTCGGGTCTTTGGAAACCAAAAGAGCCTCATACCTTCCTTGGCCGTAGTATAGCACCCTGGTGACCCACCTGTCATACACACATCGCCTTAGCCATTGATTCTACCCGTAGCAAACGCTCGAGTCTTGCGTTACCTATTTCACTTTGCGCTAACACGACATTTGTATACTGACGAAATCTGCTGCTCGGAACCGGAAGTGATAAAACATTACGGCGCAGTTTTCACATAGAAACCTTGATTTTTAAAAATCTAAAATTACTTTTAATTATTTTTTGGATATGTACACGTTTAGAACTGTCATATACAAATTTAAAATAATTTTCGATTTTTTCCGTGTGAGTGGCCCTCTCTAGACAATGTCCAGCTGCTAAATTAAAAGTGTTATAAATTGCATAGCAAAAGAGAAACGTTGCATGCTCACCCAGATGCACTAATTCTACCCTCATCTTCTTTTGTATTCGCCAAACGAAGTGTAAAACTCAGAAGACTCGTTTGTCTACAGTATAGCATAATCGAAGTAGCTTGGAACACTGACTCTAACATAATGATTTTAATTAACATTTCTATGTATACCTAATTTTTAATTTTCCTTGCTTACGAAATAGCACCACTAACTGACAACCGTGTAAGAATTACTTTACAACGATAAATAGAAGTTTAGACAGTACACCGGACACCATGCTTAATTTTCTAGCTTTCTCCCAAATATATGTGAAACAAAGTGCACGTACATGTATTGATGTTATTGACTTTTCTGACTCTATATACGTGCGTGCATATTTGTCTGACTGTCTGTCTGTTTATCTGTTTGTATATTTGACTGACTTACCTGTCCCATTAGGCAAGACGCTGTGGCTGTCTCTGGGAATTCGATCATCAACTGCTAAACTATCTCATAAGCATGTCGAACATCATTCCAATTCATGCGATCAGCATACAAAGATTTTCGTACCCCATCACTAGCGCTTCTTGACACTAATCCAAATAGAGCTAAATACAGCTACAGTACAACTTCGAGGGTTTGAAAATGGAAGTACCATAGCAGTTTTGTTTCCAGTGGATATTAGAACCGCTAACTCTCTCTAAACATATCTTGTCATGTGCATAATTGGACGTATAATGAAAGGTCGAATTTTTGGAAAAAGAACTTTTAATATTCGAATTGATGGTGCCCCTGTACAAATCTTGTGTAACAGTTAGTGTTGCCTGAGTAGTTGTTAGCCATTTTTGGAAACAACTGGTAATTGTCGATCCATTCCTGTTTAGTCCAGGACAATAAAGAAAATTTGTCTACATCTATACCAACAAGGTTTGGATCATCCATCGTCCAGGAAACCAACGAAGTATTTTGATCTTCTAGTACGCCACATAGAGATGACTTCCACCTCAAACTTTACATTGGACGTTTCTGCAACGTTGGTAAATTCGTAAAAACTTTTATAGCATCGAATTTAATGCACTCCAGATATAGACATAGGACGTGTTTAGGTCCAATCAACACACCTTCGCACTCGTGAACAATCCCTGTTCTAGCTTTGAACAGCAGACGACCGACTATGAGACCAATGAAGACATTATCTTCGTTTGCGAAACGGTAGTATCCTGTCCCCTCGGCTTTCCCTGCGTCCGCCAAAAGAAACGAACGTTTCCAGCGAAGAAGGAGCTTCTCTGAATTATCAAGTGACTCATTTCCGGAAACGATGCTCTTCCTATCCAGTTGGTCGCCGTCGGAAAACAAGTCGCCGACGACAAACAAACATCATGACAGTGACCATCGCGACTTCCTTCTTGCCCTAGCTTCATGTCAAAACAGCACTCAACTGTAGCAATCTAATATTATTCCTACCTCTACCGTCAGATAAATGCTGCTCCATAAACAGGTAGATTGCATTATTTGCGAATGGTTTATCCAGATATATTGTACAACGGATGTGTTCTTCTCAATCTAGTGCGCAAGCGCAATTTGCTGACCTAAACGCACGTGCATGCGTACATTGTGTGCGCTTCAAATGCTGCACACTCATTTCGTGGAGGCCGTACTGACGTCCCGTATGTAACGACTCATGCTCTTGCACCCTAGTGCCAAATACACAACAGCACCTATACACGAGATGATCCAAAAGGTGCAACTATTGTAGGAAACTTCTATAATAGTTAGCCTCGCCTTAGACGCAGTGTAAGGAGTGGCCGTAAAAAGTGGGAGGAGCCAGGCCCAGCCCATCATTCAAGAGAACCGACGTCAAGCACGGATCCGGGACTTCAGACCGGACTCCGTTCAACAAGGTGAATTACAGTCCCCAGTGGCGGATTCAGAATTTGCTAGACAGAGGACAATGTAGGTGTGTTTTTTGCAGTGAGCATGCGCAATTGCAAGTATTTCAGATACACGTTGTAAAGTTAAGTCAAGATGTTATATATTTGTAGGACCCTGTAAGCTCAGATTTGAAAACGTAGCCTTTAATTCTATTAAAGTACGTACCGATAGATCAATTCACTTAAAAAGTATTCTCAAAAGGAGGAACATACTCCTGTTGTCCCCGCCTGTATCCGCTTCTACTTATGGTCGCGAATGCGCTGCCACGGGGTAAAACTATAAAGTAGTACTGAGGCTCTAACGTATAGTACTGAGGTTAAAGCTCTAAATAAGGTTGAAGCTAAAGCTCTGGACTATAGTATACAACTTCAAAAAATAAAAATAACCGTCGCAGACGAACGAGTCGTTAGCAAAGTTGCTGCAGACTACGATCTCGGCGTGCAATTGCGGCAACGACTCCTTCTCTCGCATGATTGACGTGCGTTTAGTTCAAGCGCCAGAGAGCTTGACTTGTCTGACAAAACAATATCCATCCTTCTCTTTCTGACCACTCGACTGCACCAGACAATAATAAAACGTCAAACTTCCTTTGAGTACTTCACACATGACTGCATGCAGCTTTACTCTAGTTGCTACCACAGCAATGACAAACATCTACAAGCTACGACAGTGTTGAGCATAAGAAGAAAACGAGCACTAACAAGCAAGTCTAATGTAGCGATTATAGGATAGCAATGTGACACGTTGCACTACGATAGAGGAGGCCACGTCTGCTTGACTCCTAGCTTTTCTCTTTTCTCAGCGACTGTACCGCCAGGATCACTTGGAGGCTCAAACTGCATGAATACAGGATAATGATCAGACAGTTCTTTCCAAGAACCGATGAAACGGTACGGAGTCCAGAAATTGGCATCCTTTATGATAAAATCGTCCTTGTCTTTCTCCAACTCTGGATGAATAACTCTACAACGAAGACTTCCGGGTGTATTGTCACCCACAATGGCAAGCTCTGGTGTAAAGATATAGTCCAAAGTTTTTTTACTGGCAATGCGAGTGAAAGTCCAAGAGAATCCAGAATTATAAGATAACCAGTTTGAATTAAGACACCTACACGTATAAAGATACCTAAAACACACAATACCTGTTATTAAATCAATTGAAGAGTTAAGTACCCTAGTGCTCCTAATGTTTTTCGAGTAATAAACTTTCCAAAAATTTAGCCTTTGTATAATAATAGAATAACAGAAAAAATAATATTTGGTCTCGAAATTTGTCCTGGCTTTTAGTTTTTGCACGTGCGCATAAAACATCTGTTAAATATGACCGCCAGATGGAAGTGTGCAGCTCAAGATGCCAACTAGTCTCTTACAAAGCCCCTCCTAACGAGAATGCGCGTTAAGAGGGGCTGTGCAAGAGACTAGATGCCAACTAGAAATGTTTAGAGAATTGAATCGGTTTGAAAGAATAAATAAACAAATAATTGAATCAAAAAATGAGTAATAATGCACATCAAGACCCCGAAAAAATTGAGATTCGTAAGAAAATCTAAATTATTTTTGGAATTTCGAATAGAATTAGTCTCGAAAACCATTAGGAGCAGTAGGGTACAATTATTTACAAAAACACACGTTTTGATTGGTTTCCACTTGTTTTTAATGTCGTCAGCATTAAAGTCGCCCATTATATAAGCATCTTTCCATTCATTCATTGACCTAATATGGTTGATCAGTTTGTCGACGTATTTAACCGTCGGCTTAGGTTTGTTGAGAAGATGCACATTAACAACAACCAACACCTATTTACACCCCGCAAAAAAACAGTCAAGTTATACAAATCTCTGATACAATCAAAACCGTTCCAAAACTCTCATCCTACCTTCTGATTCTTTTTCTTCTTAAAAACGCATGCGTACGCTGATCGTTGATTATTGTCGTTTTCCATTGCTAAACTGAAATCAGTGCACTTGTCTAGAACAACTTTATCACTGTTGTAAGCAAATCCAAGTCTTTCACCATTTAAAGTATGTGAAACGGTCCAAACCCTGCCATAGCATTTTGGAGTATTTGAATCCCTTTGATAGACCTCACGACTGACCTCTTGTACTGCCAAAACGCTAAAAAGTGAGAACACTTTTGTGTACACGTCTCGTAGCTTAGAATCACCAAAAGATCCTCGTTTTCCCATATTCCAGGTTCCAATATTGAGTCCTTCCCAGCTCATCTGTACAGGGAGATGATCACTAAGCTCGTAAGAACGAACAACAGGCTTGTAGGAACGTAATCTCGGCGATTTTGGGTTATCTTTCTGACTAAACTTTTGGCTATAGGGTTCAAGTAAGTCTGTAGACGTTGTTGGTCCTGCTAGAGTCTCCCAACCAGGATATGTATAATGATGAGGCAATCGGAGAGTCTCGCTGACGAGGACACGATCGTAGTGAGAATTTCTCTTTGCAACTGTTGTAGGTCCAGCATCTAAAAGCCTAAAGTCAATACTAGAAAGACAAAAGCTAAATAGAATTTAGACAAAATCGGTAGGTCAGTAAGGCTTACAAGTTGGATGCGACTTCCCTCAGTTCCCTTGCATTCCCAAAGTTAAAGTCGCCAGAAATAATTTGAATTCTGCCACAAGTTTTAGCACCGTCTGCTCGAACGCGATTAGAGTGCTCGCAGAAATGCCTAAACTCCGAAGCTCTCACTGTACGATTGCTGTACCAAAAATGAGCAGTATACATGGTAAAACATTCATTCGCTCCATTAAACTATAAAAACAATGACATAGAGGTTAGTGCTTCCTCTAGATGTTAATTAAAGGAGAACTGTCACCAAAATCAACTATCTCTCAGATACAAGCTGTCACTTCATGACACAACTTGTCCTCGAAGTTCCAGACCGTCTTCCAAAAGAAATGGGAGACGGTCTAGATCAACTTCTGATCAAACCGAGTTCGGAAGTGATCCGAGTCAGCCAATCAGCAAGATGCCGCCACTAAAGTGGCGGCCAATGAACGTCCAGACTTCTGTAATGACATGCACGGCTCTTGGCAAAAGACGTTGACAATAATTGCGCGCTAGTTACGGTAAGACAGCTCGTAATTGATTGCATGAACGTGCGTCTTTCGTGATGTAAACTGCACTGGACCGTGCCTTTGAAACATCGCCCAAGGCTCTCGAAATTGATTCAATGCATCCCGAACAGCGGGCCGCTGCAGATTTGCCGCCATCGCAGTTGATTACCACCCACCTTGTTTGAACACACCTCTAAAATGTAGTAATCGATCTCCTATTGTCACATCGGGTGGCATAGCGCTAGTATCTAAAGAGGTGTTTTTTACTGTTACAACCCTTCCATTTCTCTTAAGTAACTACGCCTACTTCCGAACTCGGTTTGATCAGAAGTTGATACAGACCATCTCCCATTTCTTTTGGGAGACGGTCTGGAACTTCGAGGCTAGACACAACTCTTTGCACCGTTTACTGCAAACGTTTAGCGTAACGGAGAAATAAAGCATTAAAATATACCTGTGTGGGCGTGTTTAGTTCCCGTATGTGTCGTCACTAGAGTAACTATGTCATCAAAGAAGACCGATACTTGTGCATGCACTTTTCAAGGTAAGGATATGCTGGCAAGTTGTAATTTATTGACTAAAACAAACTGGGACCCAAACTTACGTATATCACGCAAGTATTTCGACTGTGTCAATACAACCGTGGAGCCTCAAATGGAGACCCTTCTTAGATTGGTTCATAGGTCATGTCTCGCTGCATTTTCGGTCAGGAGCACTTGGTACGGTTAAAAGTAAAGTATTTACTTCCAAAGTAACTCATACGGGGAATCGTCTGAACAACTTGTGGTCCATTCTCTGCTTGTGGCTGGTTGGACCGTAAGCTAACATACTAAGCCTTGTATCTTTCTTTCAGCAAGTTCTAGTATTTGGTGAGAGTTCTCCTATAAATGCTTGACGCATGCAGTTCATAAAAAATTGAAATATACAATTTCTTCACATAACTTAGGATATTAGTTGCAGACAATTGCGGTATACCTGAAATTTGCACCAATAGGCGTACTTGTGCATTGCCGTTTCCAGAAAACCACACTGATCGTTTTGCTTAACCAATCCGACTTTCCTGCTGTCATAAACAAATGCAAATTCGCCGTCAGTTTTGAATTTTATGTCTTTCTCAGTCCTTAGACGACTCAAACGGTTGGGAAACTTCGAGGTTCTCTGGTATTTACTCTCAAATTCATAGACTTCTTGAAGCGCTATTATTTGAGTCTCTTTTATAACGTTGAGGAAAGCTTCGTAAACTTCCGTCGAGAGTGGTCTGTCTTCATTCATACGTACCAGCGACTGCATGTTCCAAGACCCAATAACTAACAACAACAAAAGCCACCATTACTGTACCAGGCATTCAATTTCTTGTGTTAAGACCCATCGAAGTTTTCCTATAGTAGATCTACGGTTGCATTACCATATATGTCTATGTGTAGTATCCTTATTAAGCTCTGCCACAAAGCGAACAATCAAAACAGGTTATCATGCAATTGTCAGTCGCTAATAACAGCACGCAGACACATTAGACACATTTAATATTTAACTAGTAAATGAAGCTGTGTTCTACTCGACGCTTCAGAGCTACGAGCGTATGCGTTTGCGTGTATTTGTGTGTGTGTGCGCGCGTGTGCGTGTGTGTGTGCGTGCGTGTGTGTGTGTGTGTGTGTGTGTGTGTGTGTGTGTGCATTTACAGTAAATATCAATGTAAATATTATTATTTGTCTATTTATTGTCCTTATCATTCATTAATTATTAGCTTGTTGCTTAAACGTGTAATTCTTTGAAAGCCCAGGGATGCGTCGATGTCATTAAATATATTAAATAAATATTATCAATGTCCCACACTACACTTCCATTTCAGTACATGCACCTTCGTGACAGCTGCCTCTCTTGCACGGAGTGGGCTTGCTATCCACGTTTTTCTCAGTTCTTCATGTATAGCGCTCTTGCTTGAATCACTTGAGGTGGACACGATTATCATGCTTTCGTCGAGCCGTTGCTATCATCTTTCGTTCCGTTAAAACTAATTCGTCGTAGCTAGTGATCAATGTACGTGCACGGGAAATACCGTGAAGCAACGCGACATGTATGTGTAGCGACAGGATCCAGAAGAAAGCATGCAGCGCAACTTTTCTTACGAATCTTTCTTGCAAGACGACGTCGATCGTTCATCAGTTCTACTTACACCTGTACATATATTCTTGAAGAGAGCAGGCTTGTCGTCCACGTTATTTCTCGATTCTGTAGCGCTCTTGCATCACTTTCAGTTAACTATTGAAGTGAACGAGATTATCATGCTTTCGTTGAGCTGTACGTTGCTAGCATCTTTCGTTCCGATGATAATTCGTCGTAGCTAGATAAATAAAGATTGATCTCGTACGTCTTCTAGAAACACTGTGAAGCGACATGTAAGTAGTGACTGGATCCAGCGTTAGAGTTTCCTACGAATCTTTCTTGCAAACCGCCGATCAGTACTACTTACAGGTAAACAAAGTGCTCTCTTGAAGATCGCGGATGACATGTTGGTCGTGCGCATCTGTACACATGCATGGTCCCATGGGACCTCCGCTTGACTTCTTGAAGAACGATCAATTCATTTGTTTTGCGATTCTTTTGTAAAAAGCAGACGCGTACAACTCTAGCCCGAACTTTACTCTGCGCTTCTCAGTTTGACGGTTTAATATCGTTGCTCTTCTTTAGGGCTATTACAGTTCATTGTCTGTGAATCCGCAGGCTAGGAATGCAATCGGGTAAGCTGAAACCTAGCTACATAAGTAGTTCCTATATAAACAGAGCATCCAGCCTATTTGCTAATCTGTTCTTGGTAAGTCCAACCCCTCATGATCAGTTTCGAGTCTACCTCTAGTACTTTATCAAAAAGCGATCGATGATAAAAGGTAGTCTAACAGCGTAGGATCGTTGTAACTAGTTCAATAATGAGATGGAAAGATACTGCGCTTTGCATTACACAAACATAAATGCCCTGGGATCTCACGAACAAAGAGACGGCTGCCTTGTTCGCGGTGATATCTTAGTGGACGGCATGAAACAACTCTTTGATTCTTCGGCAGAACGCTAGGTAGTCTAACCGCTCGACTAGCGAGACTACCGCTCGACCGGTTGTCAAAGGTGATGGTCTAGCGACGCCGCTGTGCATGTCCTCTCCCCGCAAGCTTAAAAAGTTCGAAGAACTAGAGCTGAAACTAAAACTAAGACGCGTGCATGCACCAGAGTCGCTCTATTCACGACTGTAGCGTGCACTTTGCGCCTCTGGTGTGCGCTCAGTACCCACGAGGACTTCTTAAGCGCGTAATCAGCGTTAGTGCACTTAGCATAACCAATTACTGCTAAACCAATCAGAATTTAGAACCAACATTCCGGATCTAAGACGCTGATTGGCTTAGGAGGCTATTTCCGAAATCATTTTAGTATCGTTCTGATCCAGACTAGAGTTCACGCGCTCTCTGGTCTGGAAGTTCGAGGCTACTCATCCTAGCCTCGTACCCAGGCCCTCTTGCGCGCCCGGAAGAGGTCCAAGTTGTATTCGCATGCGCGCATAAATTAGAAGAAAATCGCGGTAATGTATTCACGCATGTGGAACCGACGTAGTTTAGAATCTCGGCCCGATAATGTCGCGCGTAATTTGGCAAATGGTGGATGAAGGCAGAGCTTCTGGTTTTGATATGGCGTTGCACTACGCTCTGGGCAAGCTTAATTAAGCTGTGTAATGTAGAGCTGAAGGAGCAGCAGCGTGTTGTCCTAGAGCACATCTACAAAGAAAACGAGGTGTTTGTCTGGCTTCCTACAGGATACGGTAAATCGCTGTGCTATCAACAAGAGATAGAAATCTCCAATTAGGCTGCAACTTCTGCTGCAGTCATTCTCGGTACGCAAACACTGTAAACAGCCTGACTGCAGTACGAGTAGACATCGCGGAAAGACAAACGCGACACTCCAAACAACTGCCACAATAAACAAGGTCAATACTTTAGTTAAACAGCGTCTAACTAATTGAATCACTTGACCTCGGATCTAGATCTAGCTAGAGCTTCATCACTACTGAACACGAAAGCTGTTTCACTGTCGATTGCGCGCGACATTATTTATCGGCTCGAGATTCTAAACAACATCGGTTCCGCGTGCGTGCACACATTACCACGATTTCCTTCTAATTTATGTGCGCATGCGAATACAACCCAAGCCCTTTTCTCCGGGCGCGCAAGAGGGCCTGGGTACGAGGCTACTCTGATCCCTGCACAGTTGTCGACAACATCAACAACCACAACAACAGAAAACAACTAAATGTAGATGTTTAAATCAACAATAATAGTTATACCCATTTCTCTTTCATGTCAGCTAGCAACAACAAGAAAAATGTCACTATTTGTTGCTGCAACAAATTAGTGTCAGTGTTAGGGTTGCACAGCCTACGAGATACGTTTCTCAAGCAAGTGTACAAATTTCTATAAAAGCCTACGTCTCTATTCAAAATTCTTTAGGCATGCAACGTCAGAGTCTACTTCTTGGGTGAATTTGCTTCAGCAAATATTGCAAATTAGCTAAATACTAACTTTAAAACAAAAACTACAAGATTGTAATACAATCCATTAATCTGATTTCTGAACCATTCCCGGTTTATCACCCAATACCTTCTGCCACTCAGCCTAAAATTGGCAGACATGCATCTCTGATGAGATAAAAGTTTACATTCACAATTTCATACACTTTCATTAAATAATGTAATTTACTGAACGTTTGTAAAACAGTGTGAGAGTGGATATACAACGGTACATGATACTGGACACTACGTTAAACCATACTACTTCTTGAGCAAAGTAGGATAAATAGAACGTAATACCAATACACAAGACTACACTGGCTGCATTCCGGTCTTTTTGCCAGCTCACGTGTGCGTGTGAGTGCGTGTATCTGTCAGACCGTCCGTCCATTTATTCGTCTTATCTGTAAGTTTGACTGCATGACTTTACCTGTTGCTTCCTTAGGAAAAACATGGCCGTTGTCTCTGGGCATGTGATCATCAACCGCTAATCCAATCTCATAAATCCGTCGAACATCATCCCAACTCATGCGCTCAGCACAAAGAAGTTGTGTCAAACTTGACGTTTTTCGTAATGATTTCATCAGGGATATGTCCGCACTTGAAAAAGTCTCTGTATTATCACTGCAACCTTGTGACATCAATCCAAATAAGGCTACAGTGTTGCTTGATGGTTTGAAAAAAGAAGCACCATTTGAAAACATTTGTTTCACATTGTTACTATTGCCACTCCCACGCAAACATATCAGAGCAGGGGTTTTTTCGTAAGAAACTTTCATCAGAAAGTTCCTAAGATTCGAAAGAAATTTAAACTTGCCAGTAGTCAATTCTTGGGTAGCAGTCGGTGTTGAAAGAAGAACTGGGTAATTGTCAGCTATTTCTGGAAACAAACCATAGTTGTGGATTGAGTCCTGTCTAGTCCACGACAACGAAGGAAATTTCTCTGCATTAATGTTACGAAGAGTGTTATCGCTTTGCAAATGAGCAACGATGTAATTTGATCTTTTAGAACGCCATATAGAAAGGACATTCACCCGTGACTTAAGAGATCCGACTGTGAATTCGTATACAACTTTGTTTGCACTCTTTAAAACGCACTCCGCATATACAGAAAGAACGTGATTAGGTCCAATCAATACACCTTCGCACTTTTTGGTCTGTTTTCCATATGTGAACAGCAAATGGCCGAATATGAGGCCAAAGATAGCGTTATCTTTGTTTGCAAAACTGTAGTAGCCTGTCTCCTTTGCCCCTCCTGTTTCCTTCAAGGGAAACGACCGTTTTCTGCGAAGAACAGTCTTCTCCGTGCTAGCAAAAACCGCAAGTGACTCGTTCCTAGAAATGATGCTCTTTCCATCTGGTTGCACAACAAGGGTGACCAAGACGACGACGACGACACACGCGCTCATCATGGTAACAAATGATGTCTTTCCGGCCATACCTGTTCAAGAAATACTGTTGTTGTAGTCAATCGAGTGACCAAAAAGCAATGTAGTATACCTATACCTTACTGTCAAGAAAGAGAAAACGCTGCAGCGTATACAAGTAGATCGGAATAACTGACAGTGCAAAACCTGCAGCTCACTCCTCAGCAGATGCTGAGATACTGAAGAGAGACAGCAAAAAAAGTACAATAGAAGCCGGCGGAAACAACGCATACCTACAGAGGTCACCAATTAGACTTGGTTGGGGGTACAGAATACATTGCACAAAAGATCACAACTGAAAGCAGAAGTGATGAGATAGAGATGTTGGAAGGTCACAATTATATATATATATATATATATACTGTATATATATATATATATATATATATATATATATATATATATATATATATACTGTATATATATATTATATATATTATATATATATAATACATATATCATATATATATATATATATATATATATATATATATATATATATTATACATAGCACAAAAGATCATAAACTAATTGCAAACCGTTATAATAGACAACTAAGGAAGGTGACTGAGATGAGATAGATAGCTTTATCAAAAATCAGATGCAATCCAAACAGAGTGCATATTTGCTGCAGACCACAGTTAGAGCCAACGTGACCCATACCTACACAGGAGGTCCTAATTTACAAGTGACCGCTACCGTACATACCACGAGAAGGTCACAAATTAATAGTGAGTAACACATATGAATTGCTAGTGCCGTTATCAATGCATCCTCTGCTATACAAACAGAACGACCACCATTGACAACCCGCTATTTGAAAAATTGGCTGTTAGTTAGCTGAACTAGATAGATCAAACATGATTCAACGACACTACAATCGTTGATGCTTTCCCACCAGTGCTTAGAAATGCTTTCCTGTCAGTGATTAGTGAGGCGGAGACTAGGATCATAGTACATACTCGGATGGTAGGTAAACAATACTTGTACGTCTTCATGCACGTACATTGACCTCAAGCAGTAACCAGTTACCCGATCAAGCAGTAACCGGTTACCCGATCGAGCAGTTTGAGTTACAGTATCAGGGAGGCCACGTGCGTGGCAGGTTTGGCTGTTTACTTCTAGATTTGAATATACAGCAGTCAAGACACGTCAGTCTTTTCTACCAAACGATGGCCATCAAACTAGGAACAATTTTTGCATCATCGTCTTCACTCTGCATCTGAATGTGAGTATAGCTTCTACATGGGGAAACAAAAAACATACACACAGCAGGGGCGTAGCGTCCAGTCCGACCGGTCCGGCCATGGCCGGACCGGTTTTTGAAATATGCACTTTCGCCAGACGCTCAATGGCATCAACTTCCGTTTTAAGGGTATAGCCGATTAAATAAGTAATATATTTCTGCTCATGCAGTACTTTGTGCGTCGGCCTTGCGTTCTCCAGACGTCAGTTGAAGGTACTGTAAGTCTCAAGTTCGCTTGAATAACCTGTTAGTTCTCCATGCTCATAAGGCTAAAACAGACACTTTGTCGATCAGTTCGTGCTTAAATGAGTTTGTGGCTGGTAGTGAGCACAGACTTCGCATTTTTGGAAAGTTCGATTAAGGTTATGAGCAGCAATAAGTATCAGTTTTAGAATTAGACATGGCTGTCATTATAGTTCTCGTTAATTAAAGTTGTCCCGCCCATCTACTAGCGTGCGCTACATTGTCCAGCCCACTAGCGCGCGCTAGGCCGGACCGGTTTTCATTTACTTCCTACGCCCCTGATCACACTGACATATTAATGTTGAGTGCCTTTGGAGCTAAATTGTTCAGCTCGATCAATTAGTTAACACCAGCAATTTTGTTAAACAGGAAGAAGAAGACGGAAATATACAGGAAAGGTAGCTCAAGGTAAAACCTTTTGAGTGCTGCAGCTGCTTGATCTGCTCCTCCCTGAATTTGTCCTCCGCCGATTGGACGTCAATGGCAAGCTTAGGACGGATGTGGAACACCCGTTTAACTTTCTTCTCAACAATTTAGCAGTCAACACAAATACAGACGAGTTTGCTATCAGGACAGGTCGGTATATGACAGTATCAAAGTTGTCCCATCTTTCTTTGAGAGATCTCACTGCCATAACTAAAATTGCAGTTGACCTTGAAGCGTCCATGATGTCAGAATGATTCCAATTTGAAGGCTTAACCGGAGCAAACGTGTGGCGACTTAAAACTTTTGGAGGACTCAATTTCCAGATCAGTAAATATGGCATACGCAGTCAATTGTATTTCTGAGGTGATCCAGAGTCTGGTTCTCTAGCTATTGGTAAGATTGCCAATGGTAAGTAACATTGCAACTGTTGTTCTTCCTGCAGGTAATCTCAAAGACTTTTTTCAAGTAATCTGCTCTGGACACGCCCACGCTCAACTTTCATTGATGTAATAAACGACAACGAAGGATATGCTATTAGATTGGAAGGATTTGCTATTAGATTGAAAGGAAATTTGGTTATTAGAGGCTAGAAAACTTTCAAAGGTAAAGTGCTGGTGCATAGATACTGTGGCAAACAAACCGTACTGCAGTATGTAACTACCAAGTAGTAGAATTCATTTTTCTTCCTACAGACTTCTGCCAGCTGCCTGTCTTTCTGTGCTGCCTTGATGTTCCGTTAGATGCCTAACAATGCATGCTAGCAGATCAGAGTCTGCTTCCTCATAGAAGAAGACAATGTCAATGCGTCCTCGTTAAGTTCTTTAATGGTATTGCCATTATTATCTAATTGACTTGTATTCCACTAGATTGATTATAGAATCCACAGAAGACAAATGCATGCAAGTGGAAGACCTACAAGCCATTACTGCTGTTTTGAAAAGCATTGGCGATGACTAGTGTAACTCCACAAGAGAATATAAGAAAACTAGTGTGTGTATAGTCTCGCGTAGCCAAACCTCTCCCCTTCTTGATATCTACCGGCGGGGAAGGGTTTGGTGAAATTGCACACAAGCAGTGGTGCCAGGCATACGCCCACGTCTTTCCAACTAGTAATTAGATGAAGGTTAAGCTGACAGGTGATAATTACTGGAAACATTCTTCTCTCTGTTGTCGACGAGAAATCACTTGTTGGAAGGCTTACAACAATCAATGGACAGACTTTACGATAGTATGGTATTGTTCTTGGTATAGGGCGTTTAGTTAGCTACGAATTCACGCAAACTGCGCACTAACCTCTGCATAATTAATTATTTCGACCTGCCGTGCCATCGCCTCGATCTCTTCCCGCAATCCTTGAATTTGCTGATCTAGCCTAGGAAACGAAGCAAGCTACGTTCGGCAATGTATCACAAATAGGCTCGATCCAGCTGCTTCTATCTAATCAGCTGGTCCACAAAAGAATGTCCGACTAGTTTACACTTGCCAAGATGTCTACATTGCTTGAGTATTGCGAGAGCCATTCCTTTTTCTTTGTTTTGCGTTTGATGAAAAGAGACTCCAAGCACAAAGCACAACAGTCCGGATCCATTGTGTAACTAACAATCAACTTGCGTGGGGTTGAGTACACGTTTATGTTAATGTAATTATCTGCCACCCGGAAGTCGGTGGCGGCTGGCACCACTACTTGTGTGCAATTTCACCAAACCCTTCCCCGCCGGTAGATATCAAGAAGGGGAGGGGTTTGGCTACGCGAGACTAGTGTGTGTATTGATTGTCTTCAATTCTCAAAGTCTAAGTCCCAGACTTCTATGCAGCAAGCCAATTTCATGAGAACAGTCAAAAGTCTAGTCCAGAATGGCAAACTTCAACTGATAGACAAGGACTTTCTTGAGGTTTTACAAAAAGAATTTAGCTCAAGAAGAGCAAGAATTTGCTGCAATTAAAAAACTAGCTCTAGGTTGAAATGCATCTTTACTCTACTAAATTTACGTATAATCTCTGGTGTGATTTAATTTAGCCTCGTCCCCAGACTCACGTGAGCTTGGCAGTGTCCGGTTTGGTATTACATGAAAGTGTAATAGGGAACTGCACACTGCCAAGCTCACATGAGTCTGGGGACGAGGCTAGAAATGCATATGCAATGCTGAATTCGTCTTCTTGAACAGAACACGAAAGAACTGCCATAGTCTAGTTGATGCACCACTTGAGAGGTCACAGACGACTGACTGTTTTCTGCTGTTTCACTTGCATGCTTCAAAGTTCTTAGTAACTGAATTAGTTCATTAGTGTTATGTAACTAGCTTGCTGCTGTAAACGGACTGTAAGTTTGTTTGTCACTTCAGTGGTTAATTTGCCATCTAAAAATACTCAGAAATTTCTTTCAGATTGCATCAACCTCAATTAATTAATTGAATAAGAAAGCACCCTCAAAATCTGCATAACGCTTTAGTAAACATCCTGGGATTTGACTGGAGTGAGATACTCAAGTGTAGTTTAGACATAACTCAGTAGAAACCATGCCATGCCAGAGAAGATAACGTGACTAGTTAATGATTTCAAAATTTATTACAAGTAAGTTCAAACAACTTACATCTCACATAAAAGATGGCAAACATAAAACCATAAAAACAGCAGCTGAATACAATGCTTATTAGTTCTCCATAAATATAGAAATAGTATATTTGTAAAGTTGAAATTAAGGTCTTGAACTGCTCTATATAGACCAGAAATCGACCTCACAAATACAGACTTGTTGTGTGATCAGACTTACAGTCTGTAACTCTAAATTGTGGGTGAGGACTCAAATGGTCAAAATACCCTTAATTAAGAGAACTATGTTAACTTTTCAAAACAAGATTTGAACATATATAGCACTGTCACACAAATTCTGGAGAGCAAAGCACAGGGCGGTTAATACTCCATAGACAGGGTTCACTTCCTCGTACTTGCATTTCAGAAGCCCTCCAAGTCAGTACAACATGCAAGCATGGCCTTGTCATAGTAAACATAGACAAATCATTGAAGTGTGTGCATTTACAGCACAAAAAGATTACTCATGTTAGGATTCTCTTCTTTTAACAAGAAAGATGAAGTGCTATTGCCACAATTCTGTTAGTGTACCATGTACTGCAGATTGTTAAATAAACATACGTAAATTAATTGGAAGTTACAATGGCCTCTATTACACGTGTTTCAGATAGACAAGTCAACAATATGGCAAGGTCTGTACTACATAAATTGAAAATTATGTTGTGAATGAGTCTACATCCGAGACAATCCAATATCAAAATGAGCTCTGCTCAATCAAATAGTTGCAAGTTGCATGTGATTCAACTTATTGTAAATCAACAAATTTTATAAAAGAAAAACTTTCGTAAGTGTCCAAATTCGCCATTTCGTAAGCAACAAACTTTTGTAAGAGTTGATGAAGTACAAAATTGTACGCACAACAGAGTCACGGTCGATCATCAAGGTGTGACAGGGATTTGTATTCAACGAATGCACTACACTACCACAGAACCTCACGATGGGGTCTTATACTCCCCTCGTGCACACATTGGGGGCTCATAAACATGTCACTAAATCCAAAGCATCACTAAATCCAAAGTTGTGGAATCTTCAGTGTACATTTACAGTGCATGGACAGTCTTGAGAAGGGTAATTGGCAGTATGAGTTTGTTGAACGTAGCCACTTTTCTGTGCAGAACATCAACACAAAATCAACAGAAAATCAAAACCACAGCACCACGCGTAAGTTTCTGCTAAGTGCCTAAGCGTGTCCTATCTCACCAGGTGTCCGTCTGTCTGGCATGTGTGACACGTGATGATTAGTACTATGCGGAAGTGCTGTTCAAAACTCCGAGAGCAACAAAGATTGGTAAGCACTTAACTTTCGTAAACCTGAGATCACTTGTGAATCTTACAAAAGTTAGATACTTATAAATTTTTGTTGATTTACAGTATATGACAGATGCTAACTACTGAGTCTAGCATATATAGAGGTGGTTTGCGCATACAATGGAAGAGCTAGACCACTCAATTGCTCACCATGAGTTTAGCAGTCACAAATACAAACAAGTCTGATGCTACAGAAGAAACTATCACAAAATTGTCAACTACATTCAAACCAAGCAAGTTACTCCAAAAAGTCTAGTCTAGCAAATCGAGGACATGCATTATACCTAGCTCCCATGGTGCTCACAAACATGAAAGACGAAATAACTGCACCATCCTTTGTCCATACATAGATATACTGATCCAAATAACTACTTAACTAACTCAAGATAATTATATATATATATATATTATTTTTTATATTCAAATTCAAACAATCCCCACAAACACCCCCAAACCAACAAGTCTTACATTAAACTAGGTACATCCCAACTATCAACATCCTGTACTTCAAGCTGAATTCTCTTGTGAATTATTCTCGAATTATGTTTCCACAACTGAATAGAAAGTTGCTGCATCGTATTTTGGAAAGCCTGGGGGAATTTAAGGCCACTGACTGCTGAGGTTTTAGAAGCAACAGAAGTTTTGATGCTGAATAATGACCAGAGCCCCAAGGTCTCAACCACTAAGGGGTAAAAGAGACCACCAGCTGCACAAACTCTGTCTTCACGGCGAATATCCTTTTGTTCTTCACCTGCCACTGCTGAGGGTCCAGCCCTTACAGCCGATTTTGTCACGTACAATGGCTGCAAAGAGTTTCTAACGGTTACGTCAAAATGGGCAGGTATGTCGACCCCCCAAGAAATCAGAGTGAAAAACATCACCAGGACGGCTTTCAGTAGAACCATTGCACCTCATCTCCCTCATAACTTCTCTGTTCTCAACCAATAATGTCTGGAAAATAACTTCTGCCAATGCATTGTGTCTATGTGTGCGCTCTGGACCAAAACAGCAACAAAGAAGGTGATCTCCAAGTGTCAATGTGCTGGCCAAAACTTCACAGAACAGATGTTGGAGGAGAAGGAAACATCTTGATTCCCAACCAGAGCCGTACTGCAATAACAAACTCATGAGGAGACATGGAAAGGCCAAGACTAGAGTTAGGTATTGCCCGCAAACCAAGCCCCTGCATGAGACGTACTGATTGAATTTAAACGCACTCTGTCTCGTAAACTAGCAGTGTTCAATAAATATTTGACTAAATCAGAGTCAATTTCTGATTGGATTTGTCATTGAGTAGCAGTGCTGAAATCTAAAGTCAAAGAACCGTGTTTGTTTTTCAGATAGTGACAAATCAGAAGATGCCTTTTGGAGTCTCCTGATAGTAAAGGCCTTGAGAAATGCAAATTTGCAATATCCAGTGAATTACACGCCTTTTTGAGAAAGTTCTGTACCATCTTACAAGTAGATTAGCATCTCCCTATGTAAGCAGCTGGTGAAGACTGGACTGCTTCTCTCAGACCAAGTCCACCAAGTCTAATAGGTAATGTTGCTTGCTGCCATGCCATATCTATAACTGAAGAATGACAAATAATTTCTAAAGATCGACGTAACCCTTGATCAAAGCGATGTAATTGTTCCAACAACATGGCAGGAACAACAGTTCGTAAAATATGATTGACTTTCAAATACTCCGAAACTTTCGAAGCAAATGCAATTCAACCTGTGGATCATCAAGATTACAAAGATTTGACTGGGACTCCAAGATTTTGTCAACACATTTAGCTGTGAAAGACTTTAAAAATTCAACAGATCCGTGAATTGGTGATCCTAGTAACTAGATACCTTCTGATAAGTGTCTAACTTCTACAGGAAATTCAGGAAAGGTTTGGTCTCCAGAAGGCCAATATAGTTCACATTTGTTTAAGTTGATGTGCAAGTCAAAAATGAGACTCTTTTCCAGTAAACTTTTGTAATAGAGACGATATTGATTCTCTGTTACCAACGAAAGAGCCATCATCTAAGTACCACTGTTAAAAGTGTACGCCAGAATAAGACACCAAAGAGTCTAGTAATTCCAGAATCACAAGAGAAAACAACAGAGGACTTAAGGGAGCTCCCTGTTGAGCGCCAGCTGTGGACACGATCCAATGGTTTCCAAACCTCACCACTGACCAGTATGACCACTGAGCCCAAGCAGACAACTGTGGAAATTCTCTCCGTAAGCGTACAAGAAAAGCCAATCTGGAGCACTCATTAAACGCATTAGTCATGTCTATTTCAAACAGCAGAAGTCTTCTCTGGCAGAGGTGGCATCAATAAATGAATGCATAGAGTGAATAGCTTCTTACAAACTACCTTTAAGGCCAACACCTAATTGGCCGTAAGACACAAAAACATCTGAAATACAATCTTTGATGAAAGTACAACATATCCCACTTGCCAGACGACAAAGAACATCTCCTACAGCAATTGGGCGATAACCTCCTGTCATTTACGAGAGCAGAGAGTGGTGCATCAGACAACCAAGGTATAATTCTAGGATAAATCTTTCCAGCCAACAACTTTGACATCAGACGAGTAAGATTGTCAAGACACAACTGAGCATCAGGTGGGCAATCTCCTTTCATGGCATCTGAAAGAAGTTGAGCACGAAGCTGAGAATAGCCTGGGCTAGTTCCTCTAGGAAAACCTTCCAAAACCAATATAACTGCTTGCAATCAATAACTAGCGAAGATGGAATGTCATCTGACCATTGAGGCTGAGCATGCTGTGGGTGACGTGACTGAAGCTCCTGTAGCGCATCTGCATCATCACGAGCACAACCATGACAGCCTAATGCTTTCATAGCATTGCCAAACCAGCCCTCACATGCTAAATTCAGAGAACGACAAGCATTACCTTTGAGATAGAAGACGACTGACATGTCAATTGAGACTGACCCTTTTGCCTGGCTTCTTTCCACAATGTGATCAAGTCACATTGCTGCCATAGCCGAAGACAAGAGAGCAACAGCTTCTTGATAACAAAGCGTTTCTCTTACCTCCTCGAGGAGGGACACGTAAGGCAGCTTTTGCAAACATGAAAAGTCAAAATAAAACCAAACACCATGTTGACAAGCATGTACCAATTCTCTAGAAATAATTTGAGCAAGTAATGGTCTAACTGACAGTGGCACATGGTGAGTTGTTTGAACAGAAAGTAAAAGAAATTTCATCCATCACTGCGCTAAACACTGATGACTACTCATCATACTTTGGACAAGACAAGGTAGAAGCAGCTTGAACACCTTCTAATGTTAAGTCCAAGTCGGAATTGCAAGAAGAAAAGAAAGAATCATCAGACCCATTAGAAGAAGAAATATGTATGCTAGTAAGCAGATCACTGTCGAAATTCTTGTCAGAAGTGAGAGAACAATCTATTGCCTATTGCTGAACTTCCACAAAGCCATGACAATGACTGAGGCTCCTCCATGAAACCACAACATCGAGAATTTCCTGAGCCCAGGGACTGTCTGCAGTACTCAAATCTCTTTAAATAGGCAAACCCAAAATCATGACAAAGACGTTTATTATGAGACTCAAGAAACATTATGCTTGGAAACAAACGACGACTGATATAATTAGAATTTATGTGTTGCCACAAGCTTCCGCATGTCTGGAAGAAGAAGAAAACAAAGAGAAGCATGTCGAACAGCTCCACTGGAAGCAATTGAACCATCATCTGTATTCATTGTTGATTCGGAATGAACAAAATAATCTTGACAAGTCGTAACAGAACCCGGATAAGGATGAACGTCTCCACAACATGAAATCAAAATGGCGGTCAACAAAACAAGCAGAAAAGACTTCTCAGAGGTTGAGAAGAATCATGAATAGTAGTACCTTTCCTCCTACCGTTTGCCTTGCCCAACCTAGACCTGTAGGCTCAGCAGCACTCACGCGATGTGCAGTGGGAGCATAGCATCAAATTCGAAAGCCGTAGATCTCTAACGAAACTCACATATGATCAAATTCCTTGATGACCAAAGTGTAAGTCATGTCACGTAACAGAAAACGAACTATCAACAAACAGCGTTACTAAAAGACAACAACCATTCCGGCTAGTTGATGTACCTATATTGTACTGTTCCACCAGTTCTCTACTGCAAATCTACTTATATATACTATCAGTTTCATCATCAATTTCTGCTTCTTCATCATCATTGTCTTCATCATCCATTACAATCCTATATGGCACTCTTCATCTGACGATTGATCAACAGATTCTTCCAAAAGACTTACGGCAGTACCTTACCACAAAAGTCCTCTATCCTCTAGTCTTCCCCCTGCAGGTGAAAGCACACATTCTATGAATGAGCATTTTTAGAATCTTCAGGTACATATTTTCCAGGAGGTTGATACAGCAGTAGCACTAGTAGACTAGTCACACATGCTCAGGCTGACAATCAAAATGTCTAAAAGAATTGGAAGCTATCTTGCTTCTAAGAGCATTCCCTGGCCTTACAGTTGTACAATTCTTAATCACACTTCTAACCATGCCCTTCTATGCGAGGTAATACAGTAATCAGTTGAATAGCGCACCCTCCAAAATGTAGCACCCATAACAGATTCACATTTCCTATTATTTCTGTAGCTGGCATGCTTAAGTAAATTAAAATTAAATTATACAAAAAGCTTGTGTAGATGTTAGTAATTAAATTGCCACTGCAACTATAAAGACAGCAGAAAAAAGCAAATATCACATTCCCTACATGTGACACCCTAGAAATCACTAAAGTTCCTAAGGCCAAATTCCATACATTCCTTACCAACCCCACAACAATGTAGCTCCATCAAAAATATCCACAAACAAAATCAATCCATTATGAACTACCAATAAGTGCTATAGCTAAACCAAGGGCAAAAAAATGAAAGACATGCAAATTCAAGACCTTGGATTACAGTTGTCAACATTGCGACAATTTGCCAATGGCCAACCCGTCCTTGTTAGTGGCTAAAGCATAATGTATACAATGTAACAAGTATAGCAAAACCAATCACACAACAGGTATAAAGTCAAAATTACACCAACCCTTGTAACAGCACTAATTTTATACAAACTTCCGATTTTCAATAAAGTCTACCGTCCAGCTACCCATGTTTTAATATGACACATACATTAAATCATCAAAGATCAAAATTTTAGTTTAAAACTCAAACTATACTGCATTCACAAAAGTAGAGACTGTGGAATGTCACCATTAGTTCGACAACATTGCTGTTCTTCAAGCCGATATTGATATTACCAGTAATCAAAATCTATTTACCAGCCAAATCTTCTTATGCTCACAATTTGGCTGCTGGGTTTGTCTCGAGTTCCTGAAAGCATTTAGCAGTCTCCTTCGTCACAGCTTTCACTGTCTAACAAAAAATCTTCTATTCAAGAGTTGAGACCAATAACCACCTGCTCTACCATGTCCTGCAGCAAACTGTCTCCTATCCAGAAATTACTCTCCACCACCTCACATACATGCTTGACAAAGTTTGCCCACCTTTCAACAGATAAGTTTGCCAGACCTTCTCTACACAGGTGCATGTAGCAAACTATTTCAAGCCAGAAACAGCACTCTTGCTAGTTGCCTAATCATTGACTACTATAGTACATAAGCTGTAAAAACGTAGATCTCAATTGCCTCTTGAGACAATATGACATTCGTTTTTACAACAACTAGGCCACACCCCACATTCCACAGTCTCTCTATAACTAACAGCTTATAAGTCAGTTACTCTTACAACTCTAACTAACTGCCAACTGTATTCAAGTAAAAGTAGTGTGATAAATAATAAAGCTGATAAAAGAGCCTCACACGATTATCGTTTCCTCATACATTGCTCTGTAAAGTAAATAGTCTGTTCAATAATGCCCCTTCTGTCTTGCAACGCCCTGAAACAGACTAGATATAAATAACTATATAGACATTTACTGCTTAATTGATCAATATAGGCCTGACTAAATAAACAACATTTGCAATTTAGCTTATGAGGACATAAATAAGCAAAAGCTAGCCAAAGCAACTCACTCACTTCACATGTAAGACTTCAGTAAAATTTATGGGCAAATAATTTATGCTTTTCAAGACTTCACAGCTAACTGTTTCTCTGTCAATCACCAACCATAACAAAAGATAGCTAACGTCTAGCTCTTTTGCAAATCTGTAAACCATGTTAGCCAACTTCTTAACGAATATTTTGATTCACCTGATCGTCCAAGTCACCATAAACTTAGACAGTAGTTGTATAGACCACTTACTGCCTAGCAAAAACTAGACATCCCCAGGCTAGTAGAACAACATGACTGATGTTTTGTACAAAGAAAAGTACCATACAGTACAACCCCATTATCCGAACACCCATTATCCTGACAAATTTATTTCCGCCTGAAAAGCACATGTCTATCACATATTTCCCGTGTGACATCGTTAAACATGGAAACCTGTGAACCTACTCCAAAATTGGAACCATAAAGAATTTTCTACATCAAATCATTAAATGTGTAAACATGTTGAGTTGTTGACCTAATATTGCTGCATATTAATTAATTAAACGTTTGTTCATTATGTACTGACTGTCAATGTATGACCAAACCTCAAGGAATTAAGTCACTACAATATAATGTATTTATCCGGACTTTTGATTATCAGGATTATTTGGCTTTCGGTGAGATAGTCCAAATAATCGAGGTTGTACTGTAGCGATTCAGCCCTATGAATTCATTATTATTATATATTTACTATTTCAAAAAGCATACTCACTCAAGAACAAGTCAAAATTAAGGCACTCTAATAGCCTTGTTGACTGCGACATAAACTATTATTACCCATCACGCCTCTACACCGTTAAGTTGATATTAATTAACAACCTGGCTTGCGCAAAATTTTGGTGCAAGTTAGTAAGCTCTTGCAGTATCTTAGGACTAGATTTTTTCAAGCAAAGAATGTTTATTTAACTCAGTTGAAAGTAATAAGCCAATCAGTGCTGTGAAGATAATTGACAGCTTTAGATAATTATTAATTAATTAATTACACTCGTTTTGCTCTACCAACCTTGATAATCGGTTATTCTTTTTCCGACATTGGCCTCCCCGACCTTCTTTTCTTCCTGTCCATACGGAATCTCGCTGCTTTCCATCCTGCTCACAGCACAACATCCGCATGTCAGGTACCGCGCGTTACATCGTAGCTCCCGTATAACCTATCAAAATGCATTCAAAATAATTGTCTAACACCAAAACCCACACAAATTAAC
>CAXXBX010000229.1:0-52752 GCA_964274945.1 Dehalococcoidia bacterium
CTAATCTCGGTCTTTAAATTACGCTCTCAGACCACTGGGCCTCACTTGCTATATCGGAGAGCTTACTATGAAGATCTTGTGTTCTATTTTGGTTGCATTGGCGATCCTGGCTGTAGCTCAAGGTTACGCTGCCGGACCTCCAGAGGCTGTATGCGCCTCGATGGCTCCTGACCCAAGTGCGGGTGGCCACGGGGCTCAAGCACAAACAACGCCTCCTCCCTACGAAGTGACAATGGACGTGCCCTGCAATGGTTACGTATCTAGAAGAAAATACACAAGTAAGTCTAAAAATTGCATTGCCTCACTCTCTTTGCATATGAAGTAGTGAATACAGATACGTGATGTTGGTATCCAATTCTAGTGATTCTGAGACCTACTAACAGATCATACGAAATTGAAGGCTTTCTATGCCAAGTGCGCAATGCTGACGGGTCGGACACAACGGCCATCGGCACGTTCTCCGATTTCAACCCAAAACGGAAAGCTAAAACATTGCCTTGCACCTCTTCCAAGGTGTCGAAGTAAATGCCTCGATAAGTAAAGATATAAAAACCTTTTGCTTCAGGGAGCCGTCACTCACAAGAACGAAGATGGAGTTCACGAGTTTCAAGCCATGTGGAAGGCACCATCGAGCATACCGAACTACAACTTGAGGGCGTTGTAAGTATATTCAAGATCACTAGTTCATTGCGCCTTTCACCAACTACATAAATTCTCTGTTTCACTAGCTGCACAGTCGTGGAGCACAAAGACACTTATTGGTTGAAAGTTCCGTCTTCTTACTTCACGTCTGCAAATAACAAAACAGACAGTAACATCACCACCCGGAATAAATTAAACGAAATCAACAGCATTAAGCGTCGCACTTTTGTCTAGATTGTGTGCACGGGCAGTGCGTGGAACTCAAAGGATCGACCTCACGCTGCATGTGTGAAGCAGGATACGCTGGTCCAACGTGCGAATCCGGTAACTGCATGTGACTGCATATTAATTAATTAATTAACACGTGCACAACTGAACGTTCCCGTTTTCGTGCATTTCGTTCTAAGTTCGCACAGATGCAAGCCCATCACTACCGAGACACGGTAAGACAAATGACAAATGAGACTCTAATAAATGTCGCTTTAGGTATCTACTAGAGTAATGTGTTGACCTTACAGATACATGCAACGAGTTTATGAAAGAATGGGCTGCCAAACTTGATGAATGGAAAGCGTTCTTTGACGAATACCAGAAGATGTTCGGAAATAATTCGTCGCCTACGAACAGCACTATCCATGATGACGATTCTATGTGATGTTGATGCTTGTCATGACGAGTAGCCTGAGCAGAGGCTGAACTCATACGTCTTACCATGACGATCATGTTGTGTTTATGTAATTGATTGCACGTGAAAATGTTTGCTTGGTGATTGCACTCTGACTGTGTACGTACGACTGCTGGCAGCTTGTTCATGATTAATGATTGATCAGTATTGGGATGCAAAATGGTGTACGTTGTGAAATCGCTTGTCTCGCTGTTGAAGAACTCGCATGCATAATAAGGAAAAACGAGCTGTCGTGCAAAATCTTGAATTTAGACATCAGAACCTTATAAGTATGCATATATTGTAAGATTGTTAGAATGTAAAAATTGCTCTAGATAACAAAAGTTCTATTGGCATATCGTACTAAAATAATTTTAGATGGGCAATTGCGTTAGTCAACTTACAATTAATTATAAGCAATTGTGACTAGAGAAGGTTTGTTTGCTTATACATTAGAATTAATTTCAATGAATAGTAATTGAGCATGATTTTGACACACACACACACACACACACACACACACACACACACACACACACACACACACACACACACACACACACACACACACACACACACACACACACACACACACATCTCGGATGTTCACGGCCGCGTCTCAAATTTGAACTTGGTTCGTTCTTGCTACTGAATCTCCACAGTGTGATGAGTAGTCGTTGTATTGCTTAACCGTGGTCACAGTTAACGTTGGGAGGAGGTGATGACGGCAACGAAAATGACTCTCACGATGATGACCGTTGCCGTTCAGCGTCGACGTCTCTTCCTGGATCTACTTCTTGCTCTGTTTCTTGTCCCCTCTGCGCCATCGTTTTTCAAAACAAATCTTCACCGTGGCATTATCTGAATACGGAATATATCTAAAGACTCTTTGTCTCTTCCTCATTCTTGGAAGAGCGTAGGCGCTAGGTCTGTTCTAGATGTGTGTTTGTGTTTGCCAGTAAGTGGAAATTTTGTCGTTGGACTGAAGGTGCAGGCAGGCCATGGTGTAGAGGTTTGATGATTTGGCCCAGCGAATCCAAATGGGCGTCCAAGATGGCTTCCACAGACACGTCATCCAACGTGTCGAATCACGTGTCACAACAGGAGTCAGTGCTAAGTCCTCTTGATTCTTACGGTTCAATAGACATCGGAGATCTGGCGCTGATGGGTGTGAAGACAGCTTCACAGTTCACTTGTCCACAGTTCCTTTCAGAATTTGACATTTTTCAAGCAGTAATGGAAGACATTTCAACTCTTCCTGTTACATCTGTTTGTCACATACCTCGTAAAGTTCGTCCTCTTCTTTCGGAAGTTCTAGCTTCTGAATTTCGTGATGCTGTTAGTTGTGATATATAGGGATTTGTACGATTGTCTCTCTTTGCAAGGCTGTTTTGAGACCACCAGTTCGAGGAGGAAGGAAGAAGAGACATGTTATTAGTGCTTGTATGCTGTCACGTTTACGACAGTGGCAATCATGAGACCTTGTTTTCTTGTGGATAGATGCCAGAAATAATTCCCGTTGTCACAATACGGTTTGCGGATCATCTAATCTATCTCAAATAAACACACGTCATGCTTTGTTTCTAGCCAGTGAGGGTCGCTTTGGAGATGCTATGTGGACTTTGAGATCTTGTGGTTCTGCTCCTGTCAATAACTTGGCATTCCAGCTAGGCATCCACCTAACACTTTACCACAATGGCATGATAACATACCATAACCTTTATGTGTAAGTTCAACTTCAGTTGTGGAAGGACTGAAGGCCTTTCCCCGAGCATCTAGTCCAGATTTCCCAAAGCAATTACATGATGCGATCCTAGGAACTGCAACTGCAACAGCAGAAGAATGCCTTGACAGTCTAAATTGTTGGATAAATTTGCTTTATCTGGCAAAATAGACAAACGAATTTCCTCATGGCTTTCAGAAGCTCTTGTGACGGCTCACTACAAGAAGCAGCAAGGTGGTGATGTACGGCCAAAAGCAGTTGAGGAGGTCTTTCGTCGTCTAATTGGTTGTGTATGTTGTGTAGCAGTCAAACGTAATCTTCGTGATTTATTTCTACCCCATGGAAAGTTGGCGTTGGTATTCATGGTGGTTTCAACTTTGGAGGCAGAAGTGCATTATCCGACCAGTTACATTGTTACCTATGGGCATGATCCAACACTCTGTTGCCTAAAACTTGATATTTCAAAGGATTTAGCAACTGCGACCGTGTTGCATTTCTAAAACGTTTGCATCAAGAGTTGCCTGAACTATTTGGATGGGTCCAGTGGTGTTATCACGCATAGGCAGATGTTCGTTTCGGTCCTCGTATACTCTTATCTTCAGCCGGTGTGCAACAAAGGGACCCTCAAGGCCCTTTGCTTATCATTGGTCATTCTGAAACTGCTAGATGAACGGGTCCATCAAAGGATGTTCCCTACAGCTGTGGTACCTGGATGATGGAACCTTTGTTGGCGAGCGTTCTGCCATTGCTTCATTACTGGAGCTAATGAGGGTAAAAGACCATCGCATGGTCTCCAGCTTACTATGTTGAAATGTGTAGTCTTCTGGCCATCTGGAGACCCTTCCTTTCCTGAATTTCCATCAAGCATTGAACGAGTGGCACATACCAGAGGAGGTGTTGAGTTTCTAAGTACTCCTATCTATGGATCAAAGAACTTTTTCCAGAACTGTTTTTCAAAGCAGAATTGAAAAATTGTGGGATTTCAGAGAAATCTGAAGAATCTTCGAAACAGCCAAGCTGATGTGCATTTGCAGATATCATGTCTTTCTCTCTGTAAAATTAGCCACCTACTTACAACTGTGTTCAACCTGATAAAACACCCCTCAACGACAGCAGTTTGATAGCAACATGCGGAAGACTCTTGAGAAGATAATTGATTGCTCTATTTCTGAGAGTTCATTGCATCAGGCTAAACTGCCTATTCGACTTGGTGGCCTTGGGTTGAGGGAAGAATGTAGAAGCTCTCCAGCAGCTTATCTTTCAAGTTGTAGTCTCACTCGCAAGCTTTCGTGCCGACTTTTATTCCAAAGTTTACAGGTGATTAGCTTATGCTCGAATGAGTGTATGTCCATTCAATTCCCAGGTGAACAGACAGCTCAAGACCATTTAGGCTGTCTTCTTCCAAACACAACTTTCGAAATGGGGACAACCAGTCAACATCAGTTTCAAATCATGCTGGATTCCAATTTATACTGTTCTCTCAAGGAGTTCGCCAGCATTTGGGATCGCGCTCGACTCAACACCGTTTCAAGTCAACACGTTAGTGCATGGTTGAGGACAATCTCTAACTCCAACTTAGGCCTCGCCTTGCCTAGCAAGAAGTTCATCGTAGCTTTATGGATCTGGCTGAGAATTCCAGTGTTTCCATCAGTCCCTGCTACCAAGCGATGTACATGTGATGCCATCATCGATAAGTTTGGTGACCACCTACTTAGATATAACCAGGAACAGAAAGTGAGAATAAGACGTCAAAATGCACTTCGTGAAGTAATTTTTAATGCAGTGCTAGTAGATTATCCTTGTTGTCGCCGTGAAATGAAACGCAAAAGCACTTGTGAAACAAGACCAGGTGATGATTTTCATCCTGACTATGAACAAGGACTGCCAACTTACTTTGACCTTACCGTTGGAAATTCTTTATATGCCTTCTTACCTTGTCAAAGCAGCCAGTCACGCAGGAGCAGCAGCTGACGTCGGAGAGATTGAAAAGAACAGAAGCATGATGAGATAGTCTCACAGCCTGGTGATGTATTCACTACCTTGTTGTTGAAACTTTAGGAATTTGGTCGCCAAGTAGCCTAGGTTTTAAAGTGATTGTATGTAGAACTTCATTCCATAACAATTCGTCTATTAATCTGTCTGCATGCAATTTACAACAACAAATTTCTGTCAAATTGTGGCATTTTAATGCAAGAATGTTGTTATCCAGATTAGCACTGGACAGTAGAGTTGGTCCTGATTGGGACATGTAAATACATCAGAAATAATACATACATACATACATGCATACATACATACATACATACATATATATATATGTATGTATGTATGTATGTATTTCGATATATATAGATATAGATATATGTATGTATTTCAAATTTTTAAAAACTATATTAAAAGAATCAATGTCATAGCTAAACAAAGCCAACTTATCTACTATCAATTTACCATTGTACTGCCAAAGCTTACATGACAACTGTTCGTGTAAATTACTTAAAGTTCTACTAAAAGTCAATTCGTTGAACAGAGATGTTTTCTTCGCAATGGATTTCAGAACCTCCAGGCTGTGCATTGACCACACTCCATTAGTTTCAACTATTAGAGGATAGAAAATCCCCCTTGCAGCTGCAACGTTCTTATCATGTCCAAGATCTTTCTCACATTCCCCAGCTTCAGCAGCCACACCTGATTCACTTGCAGCGTTGATAATGTGAGAAGGCCGAATGAATTCCTAACCGACACATCAAAATCGGCAGGTTTGCCCTGAGAGAAATCAGGGTGACAAACATCACCAGGTCTATCAAAGGACAGAGTCGAGCATCCTTGTTCACGACGTGTACCAGCATGTTCATTCAAGAGACAGTGGTAGATAACATCAATACAGCATCATGACGTTTAATTCTCAACTGTCCGCAACCAAGGGCATGATCGCCATGTTCATTAAGGACATGATTACATGTAAGTCTGTATGACGTGAGATGACGTGGAAATACAGCTATTCCCAGACGAAATCGCAAGGCAACAACAAACTGCCGAGGGGACATAGCTAGGCCGAGACTGCGGTTAGGAATTGCCCTCAACCAAGCCCCGGAGTGAGGAGTTGTCACTGCTTTCAGTCGTGCTTGATCACGTAGGCTGAGACAGCTTTCTTCAATATTACATTTCGCGTTGTTATCCAAGATCTGCTGGATATCATGTTGAGTATAGACTGGTGTTATACAGTCACTGAAGCCCGGAAGAATACTTGCCAGATGTTGTTGGCATTGAGTTTCACCAGGGATGATCAGGTCAACGCTTTTTCCAAGTTGTATGATGGGTCGTCTTCAAGGATCGATATTGGCATTGAATTGTGTAGTAGCCGAAATGACAGCTGACGTGATGAATTGCAGCTTCCAATAAATGCTGCAGAGGAAGCTCTGCTGGCCTCTGGAAGGCCTACACCACCCAGGCGAATGGAAAGGGTTGCCTGTAGCCGTGTCTGGTCCGAAATAGATGAGGCAGTCAGCATTTCAAAGGTTTGTCGTAAGCCAGCATCAAACCTAAGCAACTCATCAAAAAGTTTGAGAGGTGGCAGCGTTCTGATAATATGATTCATTTTGCATGAACCAAGGCAACTCATGAGGAGATGTAGTTCCCCCTGAGGGTCATCCAACACTGACAACTGAATCTGTTCGTCCAGAATTTTGTCAATCCGTTTGGATACGGAAATAACAAAATAGGTGTCTGATTCGTAAACTGGAGAGCCAAGAAAATCAACAACATTGGAGACCCGAACAGTGCGTTAAATCTCAGGATCAAATATCGGGAAATCCTGGTCTCCAGAAGGCCAGAATATCTCGCATTTGTTCACATTCACATATAGGCCAAAGGATGGTCCCATAGACAGCAAGATATCCAGGAGATGAGCTATAGCATGACGAGAGCTCACGAAAGCACCATTGTCAAGGTACCATAACTGAACATTAATACCTTTGGAAGTCCCAATGTCATCTAACAGTTCTAGAAGGGCTAATTAGAAAAGCAACGGTCCAAGCGGGTCACCCTGCTGTACTCCAGCGGAGGACTTGATCCAGCCATCACCAAACCGAAGAAAACCTTCGCAATGGTAGCACCACTGCGACCAACCATAGAGAGAAGGAAAGACACAGTGCAAGCGTTGCAGGAAGGAAGAGCGATGGCATTCATTGAATGCGTTAGACATGTCAATTTTTAGACAACAAAGATTAGGATCAGAACCATGAGTTGTAATATATGACGACAAGGCATCAACAGCTGTGTCCAGACAGATATATATATATATATATATATATATATATATATATATATATATATATATATAGATGCATATAAATAAATATATATATATATATATATATATATATATATATATATATATGTATATATATATATTTACTATATATATATATATATATATATATATATATATATATATATATATATGTATGTATACATGGCTTACGAGTACATCATAATAAAACACGAGCACAAAATGATCTCGTTTTTTGTTATCACCCAAACATTTTACATAATCTATTATAAACAAATTAGGTTGCTTTAATTAATCCTTATTATTACAATCTTGTCTTGCCATCTTTTTGTAAGAGCGTGACATAAAATCTATCCAATAAATTGATATGCCTACGATACAATTTTAGGTTTCACAACTGATTCAACAATTCAATGGCTCGCGAGACACCTTCAGTGGTTTGCCACAATGCACTGCTCCATGTTTCATGCCTTGGCCGCTTGGTCAGCTTACAGAAAGCAGAACTTTTAGCTATATCCTTTGCAATGCGTAATGAAAATTTTTAATGTATTTGTAGAGTTTCTAATATTACACTGCTAGAGTAGAGAAACTTGCTTGCCTAACAATGGCTCCGATTAATATCAAAAGTATTATATTTAGGATTGATTCATATTAAAAATTGACTTTAAAAAACCGTCTCTTTACAGTAAATAATATAATACATATGATTAACAATTAATTAATTATTTATATAAGTTCAGAAACAGTTTTTTCGAACTATAATCAAGAGCGTATAATAGTGTTCTCTTAATATTTTATTAAATATTAATAAAAAATTATCTAGTTTTTAGATCAAACAAATTTTCGATTTTAAAGTCAACTTTATTATATATATAGTTATTTAGCTAACGACTCACCTTTTGCTCGAGTTTCATTTCAAGTTGTTCAATAGTATAGATAACTTTGACTAGCTTGTTTCAGTTGACAACGAATTGCTAGATCAGCAATGTTTATGAATTGTTGCTGTTAACGAACAAAAATACAAACAAGTTGTATTTGAGGCATTTGTACTCGTACTAGACATCTGCAAAACAGAAACACAAACAACATAAGATTGTTGATTTAAAAAAAATTAAATTTATCTATTCAGTAAAGTATTTGCATAGATCGCTTGCGCAAAAGATGTGGGGCACTAAACAGACGCGAATACAAATTTTTCAGCTGCTAAACATTGCAAGGGATACAAAGACGTTCATGCCTATCCACGCTTAAGTCAGACTTTTGAGAAAGGCGATTCAGGTATGTCTGTAACATTGAACTCGTTTGCGTACGAGATTAATTAATTGCCTTGCATGTGATTATATAAATAGCCTCGCACATATAATTATAAGACATACTGCAGTAGGCCTTTATAGTTGAGCAGAATGTCCTCTAAGCATTTGTCATGAAGACTTAGCTGGCAGGAAAGGCTCCCGGGCCCTGTGGATGACTCCATAGATTGGCTCCTGACTAAACGCGACTACGTCAACGTGTGTGAGACAGGCTGTGTGGGTGTCACGTGCAACACCTGTAACAACAATCACATATCACTCGTTGAAGCTGTTAAGAACACATGATTCTTCTGTCTGTCTTTTGTAACAGAAGTTAGGCCTAGAGGGAGTAACACAAATGGAGCGATTGTAGACGTAAGGCGAGAGTTTCTACGGTGTGTGGTATTCTAGGTGAATGCGACAAGTATGAGAGAAATTATCGCGTCTAATTTAACAAATGAAAGGCGTTGTTTCAAGCGAAATGCGGAACAGAACTGCGGCGTCAACAATTGCGACATTCACGATAATAGACTACTGACAACTCGTGATAATTAGGGATGGATGCACCTTAACGACAGCAAACAAACAATCGTTCTCTATCTGTTATCGAACTCTGACACTTTGGTCTAGTTTCGTCCAGTATCTTTGTAACAATTGCAATAGCGCTTTAGTTTGATTGCTTAGTGTTCGTGTGCTATAAAGGAAACGTCGAGCTATAGTCTAGACGTAACTAAAACAAACTATGAACCGAAGTTAGAGAAATGGTTTTCATTTGGCCATTCTATTCCATTTTGATGTGATAAACGCTTCCGGCATATTTCGAAAGTCGGGCGTGGCTAAGCTCTGCACATAAATATACGCTCCTAACCATTAGACCTCACTTGCTATCTTGCATTGGAGTAAGCTCACTATGAAGGAGATCTTGTGTTTTGTATCGGTTGCATTGGCGATCCTGGTCGTAGCTCAGAGTTACTCCACTGGACCTCCAGTGAATTCATGCGCCTCGATGGCTCCAGACCCGAGTGCTGATGCCCACGGAGCTCCAGCACAAACAACGCGTCCTCCCTACGAAGTGACAATAGACGTGCCCTGCAACGGTTACGTGTCTTCAAGAAAATACAGAAGTAAGGCTAAACACGTTTTGCTCACGCTTTTTGTGAATGAAGACAAGTAACGTTTTTGTCAAATTCTAGTGACTCTAAGACCTACTAACAGATCATACGAAATTGAAGGCTTTCTATGCCAAGTGCGCAAGGCTGACGGGTCGGATACAACGGCCATTGGCACGTTTGCCAATTTCAACCCCAAAAGCAAAGCTAAACACTTGGCTTGCACCTCTCCCAAGGTGTCGTAGTAAATGACTCAATAGGTAAAGATCTAACAACGTTTTACCTCAGGGAGCCGTCACTCACAGAAACGAAGACGGAGTTCACAAGTTTCAAGCCATGTGGAAGGCACCATCGAGCATACCGAACTACAACTTGAGAGCATTGTCAGTATTCAAGATCATTAGTTTATTGCCACTTTAATTCAGCAACTATCTAAACTCTATGTTTCACTATACAGCTGCACAGTCGTGGAGCACAAAGACACTTATTGGTTGAAAATTCCGTCTGCCTACTTCACAGCTGCAAAGAACAAAACAAACAGTAGGATTGCTACCCAAAATTTAAAAAATGAAATCATTCCTACAATAAACGTCGGGATTTTGTCTAGATTGTGTGCACGGGCAGTGCGTGGCACTCAACGGCACGACCTCACGCTGCAGGTGTGAAGCAGGATACGCTGGTCCGACGTGCGAATCCAGTAAGCGTAACTTGTAATAATCGCATAATTAATTAACACGTGCACAACTCATTGTTCCTTTTTGCGTGCCCGTTTCGTTCTAAGTTCGCTCAGATGCAAGTCCGCCACCGAGAAGCGGTAAGACAAATGAGACATTCAACAACATCGCTTTGAGTCTCTACTAGAGCAACCTGTTGACCTTTCAGATGATTGCAACGAGTTTGCGAGAAAATGGGCCGCCAAACTTGATGAATGTCAGTTGTTAGGCGAGTATAAGAAGCAGATCGTGAGGACTTTATCTCCTAAGAACACCAATTCCCAAGATCACGATGATGATGACTCTGATGATGATGACACTTCTGATGATGACACTACTGATGATGACACTTCTGATGATGACACTTCCGATGATGACACTTCTGATGATTCTGATTCTGATTCTGATGATGACAAGTAGTCCGAGCAGGAGGTGAACTCACTTGACTTATCATGACATTCAGTTTGTGTTCATGTAGTTGATTGCACTTGAAAATTGTTTGCTTGAAGATTGCACTCTGACAAGTTACTGTGTACAGCTGCAGGCAGCTATAGTAAAACGATGAATAATTGCTCAGCAATGGGATTCAATACGGTGTACATTGTGCACTCGGTGATTATCTCGCTAACTAAGTCACATAAAACGGGCTCTCCTGCAAAAGCTTGAATTTAGATATCAGAATTTAATGAAGTTGAGGACATAACAATCCGAGAATTTTTATCACGTGATGCTAGAAGCGTGGTTCCAAATGATGTCCGATATTAGCCTCGTGAAGCCAGACCCTACCAGCCTTAACGTAATACGTCTGGGGAATTAAAGTTGACAGCAATAAGTACCTTTCAGTTCAAGGGACTAAAGCTTCTTTAGTGGTCGACATTAATACGTAGCTACAGAGAATGATTATAGCACGCGTTCACGTCACCGGAGCTAACACGATATCCTTCGTATGCAATTAGTCACCATACTCTAGCACATACATTTACAGCGTGGAAGAAGGCGTAAACGGTACTAATGTCAGAAATAAATACGGTTTAGGAGTACACTGTACGGACATCGAAATCGACGACCGGTCCGATGCAACACCGCGTTGTGTGAATTCTAGTGATATAACATGAGTTGGTAGCGTTGACACGATGTCACTGATGAAAACCGATGATGAAATGCAGCTAGCAACTAGTCGATATTTAGGCAACGCTTGCGCTACAACGCTTGCAATGCCCAAGCAAAGGCTATACCTCCGCCCGGCGCTTGCACACCAAAGGTCTGGACACGCGAGACCATCGTATCTTCGTGACGTGTAGTCGCGCGTACTCTGTATGCATTCTTGTTGACCACTAAAGAGGCCTTTAGTTTCACGGAATGCAGGGTAGTAATTAGTGTAAGAACGACAACCTCAAAGGAAATTCCCAAACCCTTACCCACCGTAGGTATTACATGGCGGGTACGGTCTGGCTACGCGAGACTAGTCAGAAATTAGCGCAGATTTGTTCCGTTTGGCAATTTGCGCAAGAGTAATGTCACTGATGACGACACGCTCTTGCGCAAATAACGTCCCTAGGATATTACACGCTCACTTCTAGAAATTTTATTCAGGAAAGTCTAAATTCGGGGCTATTACGTATCCGCGCAAATTTGAGAACAAAAATAGCGTCCCCTACTGTTCTTAGTACGACAAAACTTACAAACAATGGTAGGTGTTTTCGTGGAGGGCACATCTCGACAAGTTATGTACACAGTATATGTAGGTATGTATCTATAGTCAGATATTGCATGGTTGCTAGAATGTCAAAATTGCTCCAAATGTCAACAAGAAAGTCATGCATTGGAGCAGATTGAATAAGTTAATTTAAAATAATTTCTAAACAAATTTAATTAGGACGGTCTGTTTCATTCTAGCTCGACTTTTGGAATTGACTAGCTAGAAAGGAACAAAATTGCGATGTTGGCCCTGACCTAGTTTATCTCTAGGGAAACTTGCACCAATTACTAATAGGAAACTTGTAACAATTACTAAAACTTACTGAAAGAAAGATACAAGGCCTAATATCTTCCTGCAGAAAGCTTAGGGTCCAGCCAGCCACAGAAGCAGAGAAGAGGCCACGAGTTGTGCAGATGATTCCCCGTATGTGAACGAAGCGTTACCTCTGCTCGCATTTGGAAGTATCCTCTAAGTTCAACCGTGTCACGTGCTCCTAACGCACTCAAAATGTAGCTAAACATGATCTATGAACTAACCTTTTATATAAAGGTTTCCTTTTGAGGCTCAATGAATAAAGGGACACATAAATTTTGCTACTTGCGTGGTACTGTTTGTCGCCCCAGTTTGCTCTAATCAATAAATCACAACTTGCCACCATATTTCTCACCATTCTTACCCTGAAAAGTGCACAGGTATCGGTTTTCCTTACTAGCAAACAATCAGCTGCAGGCTATCGGTGTACGGTACAGAGGTGACGATTTATACGGGTGCTAACCACGCCCACACAGAAAATTTATGTTCTCTTTACGGTAAAAGTCTTCAGTAAACTGTTGCAAATTGTTGTGTCATGAAGTGATAGCTTTCCTCTGAAAGATCGTTGAATTTGGTCTTGTAATACAGTGAGTACATTGAAAAACGAACAATAAGCAGTCTCTTTCGCGTTTGCGCCAAACGCCATTAAATATTTTCTATTTACATTACAGGTCGCTTAATAATTAAGTTAATAAACTATTTTACGTAGTATCTGGGAGTGCGGCAACACTCCTTACTAGGTAGGAATGGCACTTGTAGTTAATATTTACCCCAATTTTCACTTTGGAATAGCATAGCTCTGAAATGCCACAGTTTTTATATCAACTTGCGTGGCTACGCAGGGGCCATAGCCTTCAACTATAGCTTTGGCGATAGCACGTTCGGACGACGTTGAGACGACGTTTTCACTGTGAAATCTGACACGCCGTTTGCCACTCCTTTCTCTGCGTGAGACATGCATGTGCCGACTTGCCAGTTTCGTGGGGTCTTCTCCGTTCTCGAAGCCGCTCACAGGATCTGTGTTTCTTCATTCATTCCGTACGACTCTACGATTTAGCCTATTCACGAAAACTTGAGTGCCGATCGACTCGCCAGTTTCGTTTTGGATCTTCGTTTCGCTCACGGGATTCTTGTGTCGCTCACGGGATCTTCGTTTTCCTGTTGTTTGAAACGCCCGTCGATTTACTCGCGAGATCTGAGCGCCGATCGACTTGTCTGACAGTTTCGTTGGATTTTCCCCGTTCTGCGTGGGCCCACGAACAGGATCTCCGCGTCCATCACAAGATCTTCGCGGAAAACGTGCCTAGAGACCGTTCTTTCTAACTGGTAGAAGAGAAAGTAAGAGTCCTGCACACATAGTACCATCATAATCAAATTAGCTTGTGATATGAGTTGACAAGGGGAGGGGCTGGCTGCACGAGTCTATTATACTAATGAAACTTTTAATAATAATATTTCTACATATAGTATTAAAGCAGCAGCATTAATTAACGTAGCAATCTAAGGAATTAATTCTCAAATATACTCTGAGTTGTAACAACGCATGTGTTTTTAGAAAAGGACATAAAGAAAGAATACAAAAATAAAACAAAGTAGGGATGGCTGCGTACTTTAGTTAGACTAGTGCTTGAAGACATAAAGGGAGAAACTTTCGCAGGCAAGTCCTTATACTTTACATCTGAAACAAATCTCTCACAATGAAATCCCTATTTCATTCTGTTTGCTGTCACTGTGGCAGCTTGGATAAGAGTGAAGTAGAGATAATTGTGGAAGATTGGTTTCAGATGTAGAGTACTTGTCTGCGAATATTTCGACTCCTATTTCTTCAAACACTAACGTAATAAGTGCGCTTCCATCCCTATTTTGTATTTTATTTGTTACATAAACATTTTGTATTCTTGTAGTACATATGCAGTAGTACTGATGTCGAGGCTTTGCATGCTGCCATTCGTGAGAATTTGCGTTAATAAATTTGCCCGGGAAAATACGGATAAATCAGCTAGTTTTATCTAGAGTATATTGAAGGTATATTCTAATGTCATGATTTGTTGAGATTATTGGATATATTCCACTTTCACGTTATCAGCACGTGCATAGCAGCCATGCAATTGCAGCATTTCAAAACAGTTATTTCCAGTATTTCCTTTGTCTACACATAATTAAACAATCAATTTCTATAACGATCTATTACATTCTGTACGTGCACATTCTATATATTCATTCACATGTTTCTGTAGCGGAGGTTGAAGACATTGTACAATCGTCTTCCACTTCCCATCGGCTGATGAACTCTAGACAGGAGATATGCACTGTGTGAAGTTGCAACAGAGCTTTCATGTCAGAACGTGTTTCACCGAGTCTAAGCATGACTAGTGTAACGCCACCCCACCGCCGTAAAGAGTAGTATTACAACCGCATTAGTGGCGTTAGTGGTTGCACGTGACTTTGGCAAGAGAGGTAGTATGCAAGAAGAGCATGCGACGATGTTTCTGATGGGGTGTTGTATGTTTAAACTTACAAACGCAGCAATAACATTGCGACGTATACGGAAGCCCAAGCAGATGTATACTACGTACGTGTCTGTATTGCAGGCCGCTTCACTGAAAAATCTGCCAGAGAAAGCAAATAATCTTTCCCTCTTCAAAACCTAAAGCAGTATATTCGTCAAGACAATTCACGCGAATTCTTGCCGGATATGACGGATAAAACTATTGAGGCTAATTACACTCACGTGTTTACGTGACTTACTAATTAGTTAGCGGTATGAACTCACGTGGGCTTATATTGGCCTAATCATAGTTAGCCTATGCATAGTTAGTCTTGATGTCTGTGTGAACACGGTTTCAGACTGGTAGTGAGAACGCACGGTACAGAGATCTGGGTAAGCACAAATATAGGGCAACTCTCAATATTTATCGAAAAATCGACATCAGTTTTACGTTCTCAAAATTTTAAAGCAAGGACGTTGAAGATCTATAGAAAATGATGTTGACTTTTGTCCTAACTTTGTGTATATCAGTTGGGCAAATTCAAAGCTGCAAGGAACGAGACAAGAGGTCACAAGATGACGAGTCAACGTCCAAGGGATCTGCTGGAAATGTGGTTATTAAAAATGGAAGTGACGTTTTTCATTTCGATGTTAACACAAGAGGATGGCAAAGTTTCGGCACTTGGAAAGTTAACGAACCTCAAGGAATCACATATGGAAAGGTCGCGTACAGCGTCAACACTGAAAACGGGAAACGGCAGCATTTGCTGATTTCACAAGGAAAGGACTTCTTCTCATCTTCGAAATTCATCCCGAACAGCTTCAAAAACTGGTTGTACACTGTGGACACCAACTCGTGGCAAAAAGTGAATAACGGAGATTTCCCCTCATCATCCAAACGTCCTGTCATGATTAAACTGTGCTCCAAGATTATTGCCCTAGAATTTGACGTGTTTCAAAAGATTTTCAACTCAAACGAAGCGTGGATTTTCGACACAGTTTCTCTTATCTGGCAGAAGACAAAAGTAGATGGGTATCAGGCGCGGATCTACCATAAGGCCCGAGGTGCCCGGGCACCAAGGTCCCTAGGGGGTGTGTCACCCATTTCCCGGACGTTCTTCCCGGATGTTTGGCGACGATGTCTAAGCGGCAGTCAAGTTTAGAGCTCTTCGGGTTTAAAGTACCTCGGTTGGAGGTTCAAAACACAAGTAACGACACTTTACCAGATACTGAAGTTGAAGGCCCGACAAGGAGAACTGCAGCACCATCGCATGCTCCTCTGGATGGTCTGGATGCAGTCGATCCGCCATATGATCTTGGGCTTATAGGATATTTAATATTAGCAACAATATCAAGTTCAAATTTCTCATTAATATTAAATTGGGGAGGTTCAAATATCTAATTAATATTAACTTGGGCACTAAACGAAATTGAATGCTGGATCCGCGCCTGGGTATGCGCCTAATTGGAGAATTCGAGACCCTTATTTCAGTATCGTTTTAGATGATGTCGTTGCCGTTCCTGGTGAACAATCACGCTCTAATTGCCGATGCAATCAGTCTGCTTTCATCTTGTCCAATTTCCTTCGTTTTCGAAAGACGATGCACGAAATTCGATGCGTACGTCGAAAATACACTGAAAGCTACAAATGGGTTCACTTACACTTCGAATCTAATATTCAGCAGCCTGGAGTCGGTCGTTCTCAGTTCAAATTGGTTTCCTCTTTTTCAAGCACTATTGTTCTGTACGTTCCCGCTACAAGAACCCTGTGGAAGTTTGAAAACGAGACATGGAGAAATGCGAGTACAATACCAAATCACTTACAGCCATTTCAAGATATTTCGCAATTGTGGACATTCGGTTGTGCTGTTGCGACAGACAACATCAATTATGTCGTATTCAACATTCGTGATAAGAAGGTACTCAAGTTTGATCTCGAAAGTAACAACTATTCTATAGAAAACATAATAGGCGACATTCCTGAGAGTTGGTATGGTGAAGTCGTGTCCAGCGCTTTTAAAGACCACAATACTATCATCGTGTTTACATCAGATTGGCGTTCTAGTAGAACACGAATTTGGAAATTCTACTACGAAAATAAATTTTGGATTTGGAAAATATTTCCTAATCTTGAGTTTGCACCTTCTTTTGAAATGGGATCGAACTATGATTTAATGAGCAATTACTTGACTTTTTCGATACTATTACCAGATGTACCTGATCAGCGTTCACTTGGTTCAATAATATGGAGTTTAGATTTAACAAGTATGCAGTGGTGGTTTAAAATTAAAAAGAAATTTTCTTATCGAATCTCTTACGACGCTAGCTGCTGGATCGGTAGCTGTTGTTTCATTGCACTTTCGACAAACCCCAACAACCACAACATAGATACGTGGCTCTTTAATGCTTCTGATAACGAATGGAGTTTGTTGACATCAACGTCGTCACTAAATGGTCGATCAGCGATGTCGTTTGTTGCCGCCAATGAGACTACTGCCATTTTATTTGGCGGAACTAATTTGGACTTCAGTTTTAATGAAACATGGATAATGCATCTTGAGCCAAAGTTACAGTGGAGACAATGCTGTCGAGACGTAGATCGTTCTGTTCGACCTAAGAGGCGCAGTAATCACGCAGTGGTCATGATGCAGTCCAAAATGTATGTATTTGGAGGACAAGATGCTTCTTCGGCCTGTCTAAATGATCTTTGGGTGTTTGACGTTAACACAGAAAAATGGTCAGAACTGACGTTTCATAATACAGGACCTAATCTTTCCAAACGAATGAAGTGTTATTATTCTGCAGCCTCAACACCAGGTCAGTTACTAATCACTGTCATGCACAGCCACGCAAATTCAAGTAACGACGACTACGACTTTGTACAAGAAACTTGGATGTTTATTGTATACGCCCAAACGTGGCATTTAATTACTTCAGTTCCAATGACTAAACTTTCGGCCGGTTTGCAAGATAGAATTTCATTAAAGTCTTTTTACTGGAAAGGATTCCTAATCATGTTTAATATATACCAAACCAATATTAAATATTTAGCAATCGACTGCCCAGCAGGATTCACCTCATCAAACATATCAGACCGACCATGCAAATTTTGCAAATTGGGATTCTACAGAGAAACGCTGTTTGCTAATCCAAACTGCGTTCCGTGCCCTAACGGCTTAACGACGGTTAACACTGGAGGTCGCAGAATTGAAGAATGCACCTTGTGCGATGTAAATCACTGCAAATATGGCAAGTGTGTACCCCAGTTTAGTGAGGGAAGTTTGCGAACAGCCTGTCAATGTTACGTTGGCTTTACCGGTTCTACATGCCAGTATCCTACCTACTTTCTCATAGGAGCAGGAATCATTCTATTTGTAGCTTTAGCTTCAACTGGCGCAACAGCTTATTTCTTGCTGTTAAAAAGAAAAAATATAGGCGAACGTGTTCTACAAAGAAAGGTAGACGTGTTGACCAACGTATGGCAAATAGATGAAGACGAAGTGATGTCAGGAGAACTACTTGGATCTGGAGCATCTGGATCCGTTTACAAAGCTTCTTACAGAAATTTTATTGTAGCTGTAAAGAAGATGATGGCTGCCAGTCTTCCCAAGTCTATAGAAGACTTCGAAACGGAGATAATGTTTATGAGAACCGTAAGACACAAGAATATCGTTCTCTTCATTGGTGCAGGAAAGTCACAACCTGGAGACGTTCCTTTTCTTGTCATGGAATATATGGAACGAGGATCTCTAAAAGATGTACTATATGATTTATCGATTGATATCGACTATGATCGTAAACTATCATTTGCAATGGATTCAGCAAGAGGTATGCATTTTCTTCACACATTGGAACCGCCTCGAATACATCGAGATCTGAAAAGCGATAATCTTCTGGTAAGCAGAGACTGGATTGTTAAAGTGGCTGATTTCGGTCTAGGGAGAGACGTTACCGGTAACATCACAAGAGACGATCGAAAAAAAATAGAATGCAGACAGCGCTCAAATTCACACCATATTTCTCTGTTGTCTAAACGAGATAGTTTGTCATTTTCAGGCGTCGGAACCGCCAGATGGCGGGCTCCAGAATTTGCTCTTCGAGAACCCTACAATACCTCAGTAGATGTTTACAGGTATTATAAATTTACTAATAAAGTTTTTAATAACATTAAGTTTTGTATTTACAGTTTTGGAATTGTTTTGTGGGAAATCTGGACAAGACAGCTTCCTTTTGATAAATACAGATTTGATTATCAAGTGAGCGATGCCGTGGTTGAAAACGAAAGACCTGTAATTCCTCAAGATTGTCCACAGCCGTTTGCCATGATTATGAAAAGCTGCTGGTCACCCATACCATCAGACAGACTTTCATTTGACCAAGTTATTTCGCAGCTTGAATCTTTAGAAAGCATCTAGATTACTTAAACTGCAGTGTAGGTAGCATTGCTTGCTATAGAAGACAACTACATGAAGTGGTGTCAAATTAGTATATGGCGTAGTACAACTCTAGCTGTTTCATTTGCTCCAATTTGTTACGAGACTTCTAGTTATTGTAGCAAAAGTATTATTTCAATTGCTAAACATAAAATGTAATCATAGAATGTGATAATAGTTTGAAACTGGTAGTATAGCCGAATTTGTTTGCATTCCCGCGTAAACCAACCCATCATCTTTCTTTAGGTCAAAGGCACCAAGTAGGTTAAGTTTTACACAAAATCAGGTTTGAACATGCGAGCGCAAAATATCAGCGTGAAACGAAGCGCATGCGATGATCACGTGGTAAGCAATAATTAGGTCACGTGATAAACAAATAATACAGTGCAGTTGGCTCCTTCAGCCTTGCAAGCTCATCCATGCCCGTTTCATAATCCACCGACACATTTTCTCAACGTCTCGTCAGTGTCTTCTTGCATTATGATGGTAGTTAGCCTCTTAGCGTTAGCCCGCGCTTGACGGAATGTTCCTCATGTGACCATGTGTCAGGCTATTTGCTGCTAATACCGAGCGATTGCATATCCAGCTTCGCATGTAGTTCAGAGCAACCTTCTATCTTTATTGCGTAGCTATGCAATCAAGTTTGCGTGGACGTAGCGCTAAACGACGGTTCCTTTAATAGCAAGGTACTACTTTTTATATAAATGCACATGCGAAGGATTTCCCATTTTGTCTTCTTGATACAAAAAGCAAATGACCAGAATTTGTTTTTGCAGAAGTCTAACGTGTTTCTATAATTTCCATAGAGTTTTGAGGAGGGACATAAAGAACTAGGCCATTAAAATACGAGCAAGCCAGCTTTAAATGCTTGCGCCGGATAGTTGAATGAAAGTTACTAACAAACCTAATCAACTCGTATCTTTCCGTGCCTTTACTTTGTGCACATCGCAAGCCATCAATTCTTTCATTTTCAATATTAAATGTATTAGACAAGTTAAAGCAGAATGCTTACAGCTGCATTTAGTCTCTTGCTGATGAATACAAACTCTTACAACGTATGTTGTGAGATAGTTACATAGTCTACGTAGCCAGCTGAAAACGTCACAGTCCAATTATTTTTGCTGCCACTCCTCAAGACAGGATGAAACAGCCACACTTTAATTGAGTCAGAAGAATTGCTAGTATTGAGGTCTTCAAACACTAGAATTTAATGGTTTACAAGTCGTTGGCTAAAATTCATCGCTGCACACTTTTGCCACGAGTTCCTCTCCACCACAGTGTACAACCAGCTTTCAAAAATCGAAACCTTGTTATCTGTATATACCTGAAGTAATTTCGTTACTTTCTGAGATCAATAAATTTTGTTGATCTTAATTTCGAATTTTGAAACTGCAAGTTATACGTCCATACCTTGCTACTCGAGGTTCATTTTGCCCAACTATCAAAACATTGCCACCCTTGTGTATTAACATCTAAGTGAGCAAATCTGGTTTTACTATTTTTCATTACATTATCAGCAGATCGCGTCACTCTCGAACCGTTTTCATGGCTTTCTTTTGTTCCGCCATTGACGATTTGAACTAATGAAAAGATAGATGATGAGAGTTAGCATCATTGTGTATCACTTGCTTTGCACGTCCCATTACCAGTGGTTCAAATCACTTGATAGCGATTTCTGTTGTCGTCAAACTTGCCAACAATGTCTCTCGTGTTGCGGTGATCCGAACGACTATACACACAGTACATTGTTTTATGCCACAATCCTAACTTGATTTGTTGCGCTAAAGGGTATCGTGAGCCTGGCGGTGAATCGCAAGTGAGAAATAACAAAATTTCGGTCAAATCGTTGGTTATATACGTATAAATATACGAAAGGATGGTAGTTTAGTCTCAATTACCATTATAATCAAGCTATTGCTCTAATGTTAAACGTATAGCGTCCTTTGTATTCAATTAGATTATCTACAGTATTTAAACCACATCTTGTGTCCGAAAGGTTTTGCAATAATTCTACCTTAGACCACGTTAGTCCTACATCGTGAGCCACGATAGAGTATTGCTGACGAGATGGAGCGACTTGAATTCCTCCAAAGATGTCCAACTGATTCATCTCTCATACTGTTCCACGGAATTGGCCGCCCTGGAGCAGGCACTAATTGTCGACAAGATACTCTGCTGAGATTGCATAGCTTCGAATTTCTCACTACTCGTTCGATTTGACAATCGAGTCCACGCCACCATGCAAACTGCCTGCACCTTCGCTTTATGCCAAGTATTGCCAAATGACTTTCTTAAGCAAATTTTAGCACAACTTTGGTACAATCACACTATATTTGCACAATTTCGCGTATAGTAGGTCGCAGTTTTGAAAGATTTTACAGAAATTGGTTACGAGAAATTTTCGTCTCCTAATACCATAATTATGTAGCGTTTTACACGTGTCACGTAGTTGTTTTCGTGGTGTGCAAATAGAATTAGTTATTGATTAAATCAAGGCAACTGAAAGTATTGTTAGAATGCAATGTCAAAAGAAATCAGACTGCGATATTAAGGATGAAGACAGTGTTACGAGATTATCTAATTCAATGAGTTTTTCGTCTCTCAAATTATACCATTTTTATTAAATAATAAACCTTTCACAGCATTTTCATGTCAACAGTGATGTTACTGTAACTGATTCTAAATACTAATTTTTGGTAGAGCAGTTCTATTGTCAATTGTGTATTCACGTATAGCATAAATCATTCATTCTGGAAACACGATTACTCGATATCAATAAGTTCTTTCTTTAATTACTTTATTTATTTAGTGTACCAATCAAAAGGTTTGTGGTACTTAAAGCTTTTCTTTAAAAACTATGAACCTTTTATTCCGTGCCTTTCATGATCAACAATGATGTATTATAAATCTTTTATTATTTAAATTTCCTTCTGGTGGAGCACTGGCAGAAGTATCTGTTAAATAATCGATTTTTGGAGATACCTTAGTATATAATTATTACCTTCAATTTAATTAACTATTGATATTATCATGCAGAAGTGCTGTTAATGACTTGAGCAAGGTGAATCAAGGAATTAGAGAAGCTGCATGGAAAGACATAGACCGAGAGGACGTCACATGACATAAAAACTAACACTGTAGTTTCATATGTTTGGAAATATTGTAAAAATCGGACGGTTTCTCCATCGACTAGCTTCCACCTTTGCATTTTTTACTGTAGTTGGAGCAAAATATGCTCAAATGTTATTAAGATACGTGTTCACCAAGTTAGACTAATGATCTAAACTGACTGTCAATATGACTAATTCTATTGGGCACCCGCCATTGAATTATATTTCTAGTTGTAACAATGTAACCTCGACGTCAGGTCGCCTTCGCATTTTTACGTCGTGAACTAACGCGCGTAAATACTTACATCGATCACATTGCCCTTTCCACTGTAAGGCAAAGAACAGACTAGAGACAGGTTATATCACTAACCCTTGGCTTAGCAAGGGTTATAGTAGTCGTCTCACCAGAAGTAGCGACGCGACGAAGTGCAGACTCGATGTAAACCAACATGTAAAAAAACTTTCGAATGTATAGCATGCGATCACGGCTACAATAGCGCTCTCATAATCTCAACCTTATCACATATGCGTTGTTGGAGCTTGTCTACTGTCTGTTCTTCATAAGTGTAAACTTTGATATCTCCACTGTCTTATGGATTTTCACGATGATCTCGGTATCGTGACAGTGAAGAAACCGCTATTGGTCTGGCATTTCTGTTTATCAAATTATTGATTCCCTTTCTAGTAAGAAACAGAGGGATAAATTTTGCATGATAAAGGCAAACAGGTGGAGTAATGGTTATTATCTAATTATCTTGTAAGACCAATGGATCAGCAACTGGAACTAACTTAATATAATCAGTGTAATATTGTCCAACTGGAGCAGCTCTCGCCTAAGGTTCAGCACTGTTAGTTAGTGAACTAACATAATTGAAACTGTAATTAGTTAAACCACGGGGTTGGCTGGCCTGTTAGCACTGCAACCTTGGTCCCAGTTGTATACGATTATACAATAGTAGGCGTTACCGTCGCGAGTGTTACTAATGTAGTCAGAACATCTAACCCTCCTCACTCTTCTTTACTTTCGTTGAGTTTCAAATGCTTTACGTCGCTGTATCAACGCTTTCCACACGCAAATGTAGAGCTCACACGTACACATCAGTCATCATTAGTGTGATACTGAAATGAGGCGGAGGTGTCGTTTTCAACGCTCGTTATTCGGATCGCGATTATGAATTATTGGTACAATGTGTACACTGGTTTACTTGTCACGTAGAACTCTAAAAATGTCTCTTCATGGAGTGATAATTAAAGGCTAACCGCGTCCATGCATAAAAGTGTTCGGAGCCTGAGGCAAGATCTATATTTTTCGCGGTAATAGCATCATAAAGGGGAGGCTAATGAAGACATAAATGACGACTACTGATCTATTATCTACTTTAATTCCAAATGCGCGAAGCAAGTATTGCTATGTTTGCTAGTTTTCAGGCTATAATCTTTGTCGGACATCTTCAGTTGGTGTTCCCAAAGGTACAGCAGCAGTGGCGGATCTAGAGGGGGTTCCGTGGAACCCCTACAATTTTGTGACGTCAACACGCGGAGATGACCGCGTACCGGCAGTGCTTGCTACTTCCTGACGTGACTCGCAGCTCACGTTTTAGTTTTAAGTAACTTCACACGGAGGTGCAGTACAGATTATGAACTTTCGACGTAGGTCATCATCGTCGAACAGTACGAGTGAGTAGTACGGTACTCCTACTCTCTTTCTACATTAATTTATGGTAACTTGTTTCCAATCTCAGTTGTCCTCCAACAACAGGTTTCATTTACTTCCTTGCAATGACAATGTTTCAAAGTAGTTATTTTCTATCTCATGAAAATATACTTCCACCTTTGATGGTTACAACATTCACAATTTCATGAAACCATATATGTCTATAGAAGCTTTCTTCGGAAAGAAAAGAAAGCGGTAACATTTGCTTGCCTAGCGAAAGACATTTATAGGCTTGCAAGATCAATACAAATTCTCCAGTACTGTAGATTCATTAACGTATACTTCCGTTCTATGGTATAGATGATTAAATAGCTATTTTATATCTGGAGACGTGGCTGATTCTAACCTTGTGACGTCACGGAACCCCCATTCGAAAATCCTGAATCCACCCCTAAGCAGCAACTTAAACACTGGAGGCGTAGTTAATATGAGTCAATGAGGCGATGAAGCAGTTGCCTCGTTACTAAAAATAGGCGTGGTCTCTTTCCGTCTCTATATACATCCTGCATAGTCTGGTTTCTGTTGCGTGCTGGCAGCATATCCGAGCCTTCGCCAATGAAAGGAAGCAGACTAAATGCGTACTCATGCATGCTTCCTTTGTGTAATTCTGCTGTTTGTGCTTCCAATGCTTCTTACCTAGATGGACGTATGAGTGACAGACGCAGACCATAAAATCGCCGTTAGCTTGGCAAGTGTTTGTCGATTCTTGAAGTTTCTTAGTTCAAACTCATTCTTGCAGTGCTACGGCGTTGCTTTGCATCAGATCTGCAGCGGCATGTCATTTGATCAGCAACCAAAGCAGCTGTAATCGCTTCTTAGAGATTGATAATTATATATATATATATATATATATATACGAAAGAGAGGAAGTGATGACGACCAACAACAAGCAGCGTACCTTATAATTAATTTTAATTGCATTAAAAGATTATTGATTAATTGTTAATAAGTACGTGACACATTTATGCATAACGTTTTTCTAGACTACTTTTTGCGTCATAGTGGTAACTTCGTTTCCAATCATGTGATATGCCTCTTAATCACATTAGTCCACTGCTTAATTAAGGCGAATTCTTCTAGGCGTCGAGGCATGCTATAAGAATTATTTGCTTAGTTTTGCAATATATTTGGTCGTCTTGACAACTTTGTGCAGCAAATCGGTGGTTGACGATTTTTAAGAATGTACTACTTTTTCGTGTTGCAAGGTACGTTTAAACACGAGGAATATACAAGTTGCTACAATAGCAAAAGTACTAAGGCACTGTATTTTAACTAATCGAACAAATATAATTTTCACAATTTACGATATAAGCTGTATGCTCTACTAATTGTAATCTAGCAAGCAATGCAGGCTACTTCTAAACTCCAAAATTGTCATCTAGATGATTTCGAGCTATTCCAAGTTGCGAAATAACTTGGCCGAACGAAAGTCTGTCTGATGGTCGGGGTGACCAACAGATTTTTATAATCTTTGTTAACGGCTGTGGACAGTCTCGAGGAATTGCAGGTCTTTCGTTTGCAACCACGGCATCGGTTACTTGATAATTAAATCTGTATTGATTGAATGGAAGTTGTCTTGTCCAGATTTCCCACAACACAATTCCAAAACTAAAAATACATAACAGTAATGTCATTCATTTGTCTGCTTACACAGTGCATAAGCTATAATACCTGAAAACGTCTACTGCGGTATCGTATGGCTCTCTAAGAGTCAATTCTGGAGCTCGCCATCTCGCAGTTCCAACACCTGCATAAGATAAACCTACTCGTTTGGGAAGTAGAGGAATATATTGAGGATTTGAGCAGTTTCGGCTTCTACTCTGTTGTTTATCGTTTCGGTTAACGTAACCGTTAACGGTTCTCCCTAAACCGAAATCAGCCACTTTAACAATCCAGTCTTTGCTTACCAGTAGATTATCGCTTTTCAGATCTCGATGTATTCGAGGCGGTTCCATTGTGTGAAGGAAATTCATGCCTCTTGCTGAATCCATGGCAAATGATAGCTTACGCTCATAGTCAATATCAATCGATAAATCGTATAGTACATTTCGTAGAGATCCTCGTTCCATATATTCCATAACAAGAAAAGGAACGTCTTCTGGTTGTGACTTTCCTGCACCAATAAAGAGAACGATATTCTTGTGTCTTACAGTTCTCATAAACATTATCTCCGTTTCGAAGTCTTCTATAGACTTGGGAAGACCGACAGCCACCATCTTCTTTACAGCTACAGTGATATTTCTATAGAAAGCTCTGTGAACGTATCCAGATGCACCGGATCCAAGTAGTTCTTCTGACATCACTTCATCTTCTTCTATTTGCCATACATTGGTTAACACGGCTACTTCCTTTTGCAAATCACTTTCGCTTTTTCTTTTCTTGTTTAGCAATAAGAGATAAGCTGTTACACCAGCGGAAGCTACAGCAACGAATAGAGTGCTTCCTGCTGCTATCAGCCAGTAGGTAGGATATTGGCATGTAGAACCAGTGAAGCCAACGTAACATTGACAGGTGGGTCGGAGACTTCCCTCGTCGAAGTTGGGCACACACTTGCCGTACTTGCAGTGATTTACTTTGCACACGGTACAATCTGAGATTTTGCGGGCTCCAATGTTAACGGTCGTTAGACCGATTGGACACGGAACGCAGCCTGGATCAGAAAAAATCGTCTCTCTGTAATATCCCTTCTTACAAAAATTGCAAGGTTCATTGGATATATTAGGTGAAGTAAGTCCAGCGGGACATCTGACTGCTAAATATTGAATGTTTAAGTGTATTATGTCAAACATGACAAGAAATCCTTTCCAATAGAAAGAGTTTAAACATACTCCTGTCCCTAAAGCTACTGAATTGTCGTTCACTGTAAATGGTGCAATGGAATACCACATTTTTGTGTGTACAATAAACAACCAGGTTTCTAGTTGTTTGGAGGTTTCGTAACTGATAATTTGGGATCTGTGTCGATACTTTACAGAAATTATTAGTTGACCTGGTGTTGAAACAGCAAAGTAACTGCAATCGGAAGCGTTCGAAAGATTTGGACCGTTATTGCAAGCTGTCAGCTTTGACCATCTCTCTGTGTTAACATCAAAAACCCACAAATCATTTAGACATCCTTCAGAACTATCTCGACCACCAAATACATACATTTCAAACTGTTGTATTACCGCTGCGTGAAGAAAGCGTGCGCTAGGTCGAATAGAATAAACCTTGTCTCCGATAACTTGTGTCCAGTGGAGCATTGGTTGAAGATGCATTATCCAGGTTTCATTGGAAGCATAACGTGAATTGTAGTTAGAATTTGTTCCTCCAAATAGAATGGCTGTTGTTTTATTTACAGCAACAAATGACATTGCGGTTCGAACTCTTAATGAAGAATTTGAATGCAATAATTTTAATTTGTTGTCAGTAACTTTGTAAATCCACATTTTTATAACATTTTTGTTGCTTTTGCCGGAAATTCCAATAAGACAGCTACCGATCCAGGAGCTAACTGCATATTTGAAATATCTCTCATCTTCATCAGTAACGACATTGGACACATATCTTTTCCACCACTGCATGCTTGCTAGATCTAAGGTCCATATAAATGGACTCAATAAACGATGATCAATAACATTTCTGAATACTGCCGCAAATGTCAAATAGTTGCTCTTAAAATCATTAGTTGTTACCTCTCCAAGGGAAGGAACAATATCAGGAATTGGCAGTTTTTTCCATATCCAAACGTTATGTTCGTAGAGAAATTTCCAAACTCTTGTTTTCTCAGAACGCAAATCGAGTGTGAACACTACGATGTTATACTGACCTTCAACAGTACTAGACACCACATCATAGCGACCGTCAGGAATGTCGCCTACAACGTCTTCAATAATGTATCTATTTCGTTTTAAATCAAAATTTAGTACCTTTTTGTTAGCAATGTTGAAAACAAGAAAAGTACTTCTTTCCGTTACAAGAGCACAGCCAAATGCATTTGATTGCGAATCTTCGTAAAATAGTTGCAGGTGATATGGAACTGTAATTATATTTGTCCATGTCTCATTTTCAAACTTCCACAACGTTAATCTAGCTGGAAAATAAATAAAGATTGTACCTGAATAGGACGATGCCAACTTTACCTCAGAAAATGAAGGATTTGGTAAATTTGAATTAATGTAAATCCACTTGTATCTTTCTGTGCCTTCACGACTTACACATTGCAGTTCGTGCATAATACTTCTAAATTCTTTAAAATAAAACAAAACCAAAGCAGACTGATTAAATTGGCAATTTGTTTGCGATTGACGAACGGCAACTGGGACGACTTTTACACGACATTGGTGGGTTCTTCCAACATCTAACCAGAGTGGATTGCTACCGTCTATTTGTGATTTTCGCCAGTTGAGCAAGACTGGGTCAAAAATCCACGCATTACTTGAATTAAACAAGTATCCATTGCATTTATAGAATTCTAAAGCAATAATGTTTGAGCAAAGTTGAATCATGACAGGAGATGAGTCTAATGGAGGGAAATCGCCATTGTCTACGTTCTGCCATGAGTTTGTGTCTAGAGTGTACAACCAGTTTGCAAATCCTCTTTGCTTGTTTTTTAAAGATGCTCCTGAAATCAATAAATGTTGCCTTTTTCTCTTTCCAATTTCGACAGTGTAAATAATCTTTCCATATGTTCTTGTTTGATGTTCATTGATTTTCCAACCGTCAAAAATTTGCCATCCTCTGGTGTTAGTATCAAACGGGGACAAATACTTTTCCTTGAATATGTCATTTGTAGCAAAAGACATTGCTGTAGTTTTGTTATTATTGTTTCGTTTCTCTGAGCTTTTCACTTGTCCAACCAATACACATAAAGTGATCATGCTAATGATAGCTGACCTTGTCGTATTGCTTCTACATCCTTGCTTTTCACGACAAGTTCTCGACATTCTGAAAACACAAACTTGATGTCGATTCCAGAGACCGTCAGTTTTGCCGGTAGAGATCGAGAAATGCTATTGATTTGTACGTACCCAGATCTCTATACTGCGTCTTTCACTGAACCAGTCTGAACAAGATATATGGAGATGTATTGAGATTTGATGTAGTGTATCTGTTGTCTGGAGCTCTTTCTCCTTTGAAAAATGAATGTCGAATGAAGGGTTTGTGCAAACTCCGGGATTTATAGCAAAGTGTGATGGTAGATTCTATATCCGCTAAATGACCGCTGGACGTTTTGATTTGGTTTCGACACGGCATCACAGTAAGTGATGCAAAAATAGATTCTTAAACTGCGATAATTACATATGAACATGTACATTTCTCATAAGTCTTATGGCGGTTTCCAGATAATATTAGATAAAATTGTTAAGATCCATAGAAAGGAATGAATTATTACAATGCATTATGAAAATACATCAGACTGCAACTTTGAACGAATTCTATAAAAGAACTAATTAAATAACAAGGCAGCATCATAAGGTGATGTTAATTCAATTAGTTTTTATTTCTTGTTGGTATTAGGTAGTGTAGTTTTAACGAAATCGTCGACAGTGCAGTCAATTGCTCGTAAATGTTAAATTTAATATTTCCAACTAACCTAAAGAAACAGAAGGTGAGAGCTGACATTACTGAGGGTCTTGAAGATAACTTATTAAAAATTCAAGAAGGTAAAGTTGATGTTGATCATAGAGACCGTCATATGTATTGGTAAATTTCAGTATAAACTATTTGTGCTTATGCAGTTGTCAAATCAATTTCCCTCCCCATCAGTTTGACAAAAGATCAGTTGAGTCTACTTCAATGCTTGTCTGTTGGTTTGATGTCGTTGCCCAAAGTGAAATAGGAAATAGAATGCAAGATAATAATTTTTCAATATCCGTTTATATAAAGAATGTGTGTACATGGCTATATCTTGAGCGCAAGTATCTCAATATACTGAAATTGCACTTAGTTGTGCAATCAGTACAGAAATTGATTTCTTGACTTACCAGTTTTCAATTTATTCAATAGCTAATTACATCTCTTTATTAAACAAACATATTTGAAACTGTAAATAGTGGTAAGTCACGGGGCGGAATGGCCTGTGAACTCTGGCAAAGGGATCGTGATTAGATCCAATTCACATCGGGAAGTTTATTCGATTCGCATCGGATCGCGATCGGTTGAATCCAATTTTATAATCATAGGAGTTACCTTCTCGTGCGCTAAGGCTGCGGTCACACTACATCCACATTGCCATTGACATTCCGTTATGTTGGTTATACATACAGTTGATAGCTCATTAGCGTAATGTGAATGCCAATGTAAATAGAATGTGAATGAGAATGTCAATGTGGGCTGAGATCGGCATTTAGCATTGACATTACCATTGTTTGGGTCAGTTGACCACGCAGTCCTACGCTACTGCGATCGCTAGACAGTTTCCCTTCCATTTGTACAAAGCCTCAGTTTGCCTTGACGACTTTGTCCTTTCGTGTTGACTCAATTCTTCTGCGCGCAACAAAGTATGTCGACTGAACGGGATCCTGCCAGTACAACTGCTAGCGCTAGCGCAACTTCCAAACGAAAGCAGAGAGTGCAGTGGCCTACCAACGTCGAGCAGAAACTACTTGAAATCTGGGCGGACATGCTAGAGCATTTTGGTAGCGTCATGGTGACAAAGAAAGCAAATGCAGGAAAAGCAGCAGAGTTGCTCAATGAGTATACAACAACAGAAGGCGCCAACGTTCAGCTTACACCCGAGGTAGTGGTGGCAAAGGTGGACAACATGTCAGCAAAAGCCAAGCGATCTAATAGTCAGTTCCAGCGTCCCAAAGAAACTGGTCGTGCCACTGACGATGACGATTTGTCTATCGATGTGGAAGCTGCAGCTATGGCTTGGCCAAATTTTAGGACGTTTTTTGATGTCTTCAAGACTCATCCAACGCTTGGGCCTGGCATTGCAGATGATGCCAGTGAAGCACAGCCGCCTCTAGAAATGTCACACCTTTCTGAGGCTTCTCTCCAGAATGACATTAACAGCAAGGCATCATCTCCACCGACTACTCCTACCAGTGCTGTAATTGATGTCAGTAGTGACCATGATGGTGATGAAGATCTTCAGCCACGAACTAAAATCGAAAGGAAGGGAAGGCCAAAGACAAACAAAAAACACCTCGTTCTCTCAGTGCTCAGGTAGCCTTTCTAGAATGCATTTCCAAAAAACAAGAAGATGCACAACGGAGACAATTCGAGCATGACGTAAAATTACAAATGCTAGTTCAAGAAAGTAAAGAGAAAAGGGAAGATTTGAGAAAAAAGTTTGAGTTGGAGGTCAGGCAGAAGGAGGAAGAAACAAGAGAACGAATGGATAGAGCAAGGATGGAGCACCAGCAGCTAATGATGCAGCAAAACAGCTGTTCCAAGCAGAGCTATTGAAACGTCTTTTTGACACTGGTAGAGAAAGTAATAAAGTAATCATATATTGTATTATTGTTTAATTAATCTGTAAAGGCTTTGTTGGAACATGCATGATGCTGTTGTTGTCGAAGTGTTGTTGTAGTTGTTGTTTGTTGTTGCTGTAGTAGCTGTAGTATTGATTGAATATATTATCTCAACTAATTGCTTCAAACTTTATTTTAATAAAACGTATGTACTTTGCTTGTGAACTATACAAAAAGCAACATCTTTTAGGCCTACTATAGCATAGTAATTGAATTTATTAGCTAATTACTATCCTGGAAAATGAACATAAATCCAGTCAACAACTACATCCCTGATCTGCCTTCCAGCTTGAAGGAGATCTGCATCATTGTCGTCTTGGTCTTGTTGAAATACATGAGGATCTGGAAATATATCGTTCTCAAAAGGGCAGCTGTAGCGTTCACAGATGTTGTGTAATCCACAACAAACTGATCCCACTATTCCTGCAAAGATTGGATCCTTAACTCTGTTTGATGAACAGATTTTCCATCTTCTTTTGAGCCTTCCAAATGCCTGCTCAACAACCCGTCGTGTTCGAATCACAGAGTAATTAAAATATGATTGCTGTGCAGTGAGATTGGGTCCATCATAGCACTTTAATGCTGTTGGACTGAGGGAAAATGCTGCATCTGCAACCAGAAAAGGTCTAATATCTTGTCCATTTATCGCCTTTGAAAATGCTAGAGACAGCGATTCCTCTAAATCTATGTGTCTTTTCAAGTTGCTTCTATTGAATGAAAATGAAACTCCTACCGATCCTTGAATTTACAGAAGTAAAGATACCCTGAGCATCTACGCAGCCTAAAATAATAATAGCCTGAAACCGCTTGTAACAATAATATGCATCTTCATAATAAACAGGTTTCTCTATTCTCATAAACGTCCCGTCAAGAGCACCAGTACACTGTGGAAGGTGACGCGATGCTTCAAAGTCACAGACCACCGGTGACAACTCATTGCCTGTAGGAAATCTGATTGATGACGGAACCATGTGACGACGTAGTGCTTGCACTCCTGTGTGGACAATGGATACAGCAGTTGCTTTCCCTGTTCCAAAGAGAGCCGCCAGTGTTGAGAAAGAAGGGGCGTGTGCCACCCAATACAAAACAATGGCCATTCTTTTCTCTTGTGGAACAGCTTTTCGAAAACCGGTGTCTTCACGACGAAAGAAATGTGCATACAGGTTAAAAACCGTGTACAAGACTCCCTTTGACATTCTTAAATGTTGAACGTACTGGCAATCTTCCCAGTCGGGGTATTGTCTTCCCACTTCCGTCCAAGATCCGTGTACATCATGTTTCCAAAATCCCCGTCTCCGTGGAGCACAGCAGAATCGCCTTTTGAGACTAAGCTTTCCCAGGTGTCAAATAAACTGCGGTGAGCTGGCAAGAGTCGTGTCCAGTTGCGAAGACCAACCAGAATTACTACCTGAATGAAATGTACGTACTTTAGAGCGACACCTCCAAACAAAGCGAAAGCCCACATCTGGTGAAAAGACTACCCAATCACTCTGAACTAGCAACAACTAGCAGAAAAGAAAAGCATTGCGATGGCTTAGCGGCATTTCCGCACCACACCCACTTCTTTTCGCAATGACAGAAGTACAGGTGTTACCTCTGCCCACATGCCATTAGTATGCAATTAATGTGAATGACAATGTGACCCTAATGTTAATGTAGAGTGACCGCAGCCTAAGAATGTAGTCAGAATTTCAAACCTGTCTTACTCTTCTTTGATGACGATAAGTTTGTAATATTGTAAAGCAATTTTAAATCCTTTTTGATTGATTTACCTACTTGTGTAGCATTGATATGCAGCCAAGTCTTCTAGGCCATCGAAAAAATTGTTTTATATGTGGCTTTTTTTATTTACTTCTAGTTTAATTGACTGGCTACTAGCAGAAATGCTGCTAATGATCTGAGCATAGTGAATCATTAAGGTAGACTAATTGATTAACTGAGAAGGCACAGCTGGACATGACGTCAAACATCTCATTGATCGATTGAACTTTACAGTGCTGCTGTAGCTCAGTTGGTTCGAGAGTCATCTTACGGATATCCAGGACCATATAGGATAGAGCGACGCCCCTGTTATCGGACACCATCAATCATCTGACAGCCGTGCTAGAAATAAATAAAGTAAGACTGAGCTTTGTTAAAGCCCACAGTAAGAAGGATTAGTAAAGACTGATTCCAGACGCGGGACTGCCAAAGGCTTGAAACGGCTATGCTAGGACGGTAAACGTGATCCTTCTCTGCGACCCCGTTCATCAGACACCACCATCATTCACCTGACACGACCTCCCTCATCAAAACGCAAAAGCAATTCTGCAACTTTGCACCTGAGGTAGGTTTAGAGGTGACTAGCTAACACAACAACACTATCACTGTCTCTATTTACTACTCTCCAGAAGAGATAGCGCACGCTCGTTGAGTCGAGGTAACGCCCCTTTCGTCGGACAGTTGTTTTTTCGTTGCAGCAGCAGTCTGCAGGTAATAATGTCATGAGAGAGAGTTGGAAGGAAATATCGTACGGTATCCAATTCGTTTGACCTTTATTTGACTCAGCAACGGTTATTAGCGAAAACTGCTGAATGTTCTCTACTGACAAGCTCACTCTGTTGGCATCTACTAGCCCACCGGTGCTGTCTAGTATTCCCAGCGTAAGAATTTTAATTCTTGAGTGTCTTGCAGCACAACTGCACAGGCTTGATGCACACGTATGTAGCAGACGATTCACGTCATACATGCTCGAGCTTTGCGGTGAGCACATTCTCCCAACTCGCACAAGAACAGTCCATGCTTTCCTTTCAGCGCCCCTAAATTGTTACTTGACTCTGAATAGGACGTGTGCATGTGTTTCTATCTCAGTTTGATATCTACCTTTGCTTGACCTTGCACCGTCACGAAGTGCAGCACGTCATCTTTGGTACAACCAGCTGTACCAAATGCAGGAACTTTGCTCATTATCAGAGCAGCTAGAACCTTCACTTCTGCTTCTTCTAGGTAAATTTGAATTAGATTACGTCAAGTACTTGTCAACGCTCGCTACACAACGATCGACTTTCTTTGCAAAGGGTAAAAGAGCGTTTTAGCACTTCAATCCTGCCCTCTCATCGGTTTCGGTTGTCGTCTTCAATTGTTGAATGGCTAGTTAACACGTCCTAGTGGGGGCGTGGTTGCAGGAGAAATGACTCAGAATGGCTGTCAAGCACTTTAGGCAAGCGTTCTGCGTTCTGCGGCGTTTCAGATAACTTAATCTAATCAACTTTATGTCATTTGAAACCTAGAGCTGTTGCTGAGAGGGTAAGAAGGCAGAAAAATGGGCATCCGACGATTGGGGCCGTTACCACGGGCGTTTGATCAACTGTAACCTCATACAGATCTTGGCTGACATGCAGAGTAACAACAGGATTTGTAGGTAAAGAGTTGTTGATTATCGGTATATAAGTAACTAGGCTGAAGAATGCGTGTGTGCAATTTAGACGTTCCTGTCCGGTGAACTATGCGTTTGTCCGATGAACTGGGTATGCAAGGCTCCGCACAGTTTTCAATCTCACTCTAAGCAGAGAAGAGGTACAAAGCTCTCTTTCGGTGTGCTGAATTAAACGTTGGATACCTACATTTTTGACGTAGTAGAGACTGCGTTCAAAAACGGATAACTGAAAACTCGCGTCCGGAATATGATGGTGTCCGAGGAACGGGTCCGCGCTCTAGCAAGCTCAGGTCACACTGATTGCGACTTCTGCCATAATTTTTCTTGGGTAAGAAACTCACACACAATTCTATGTTGACTCGGGATAATAAATGAGTACTTGCTTGTGCAATAATGTGGCAAAAGCTTGCGACTGAGACAAAGTCCATCAGCCGCCGGGGTCCACGAACGGACGTAGCGTGGCATGAGCTAGACCGGGCTATAACAGCAGCATTGATTGGCGTTGTCATAAAAATTGTGGACTGTAAATATGTGTGAGGACCAAAACTGTATATACACGCCCCATTTTTCAGTCAGGATGTGTCACTGCTTGTGTCGTCTCAGTCAATTAAAAATTTATAAAAATGGGCGTGTCGATAAAAGCGGGCGTGTTACGTTACATTGGGAACTTTAATCTCCAATTTTTAGAGGTTACGCTATATCCAGCTGTAGGCGAAACTTCGGGTGCCCACACAACAGTTAGAGCTGCAGTCGGCGCTTCTGGGAGTACCAGGAAAGGCTCAAGGAGATTACACGAAAAATATTTCCTGCTCAGTACAGGTACCCAGCAATCTGGCTAAGGTTAAACGTCTATCGGCTGCTCCTTATCCATTTGCCATTTGCCATTTGTCATTTTTGTAGTCATGATCTGTTTATGATGGTAAAACAATTTGACAAACATTCTTTTTAGCCTTAATGGTGTACAGATATATCATTTAGCGTAAGTATAAATGATAAGATATATATATATATATATATATATATATATATATATATATATATATATATATATATATATATATATAGCTCTATTACGTTGATTTTCAAATTTTAATTGTTATATATATTAATATATATATAACTATTAATTGAGAAGCCAGGAACGCACAGCAGGAGGTAACGTCATAAGAAACTAAAAACAAACACTTACGCAATTTCATTTTCTTGGAAAGCTGGGGACAGCTGGACGTTTGCTTTGTCGACTAAATTGTTTGAAGTTTTAGATGGGAGCTATATAATATTTTTATCTTTGCGTAGGGTAAAGGAGGCACAAATACCTTAAGGTACGTTTACATCGAAACTACCTATATTTCTGATTTGACCTGACGGCCCATATGAAATTGTATGCTGCACAACTTTGCAACACTTACTTTATATCATCTGATGTAGTGTTCATATATGCTACGACTGTTAATGCCAGGTCAATGATTAATCAATCATGCACATTACACTTTCTAAATAAGCAAATATATTATTTTAAACAGTTGAAAATTTTGAAAAATATTTTAGCATTAATGATATGTTAATATATCATTTGAGTAAATTATTCATGATAAGATACATATACAAATTTGTCATAGCTATAAAAATTAAATTGTTATATCTACAATAAGAATTTGTCACGTTTTCTTGTTGTACATACGTGGCCTATTTTTTAACATATTGTTGATGCGGAATATCGAACAATGTTTTATAAATCAACAGTTTGAAATACATGTTTTGGCAATTGTTTGTTTATTACAAAGCTTGATACAATAGCCGAGAGTACCACGTTAGCATGTTCGTGTGACCAAATCCAAATTCCAAACAAATGCAATTATCGCAGTTTTCAATGATAGAGTAAACTTTACATCGCTTGCATGTAGTTGGATACTACTGTAGCTGCTAAATTTATTTTGTTCCTACTTGCAATATTGTAACCTACATGTTCTCTAGAATCTAAAGTTTCGAAATATCCTGACCGAACGAATGTTTGTCTAATGTTCTGAGTGATAAGCAGCTTGTTATAATCATGACTAATGGCTGTGGACAATCTCGACAGCTAGCAGGTTTCTCGTTTGCAACTGTGGCGTCGGTCAACTTATAATCATAGCTGTATTGATTGAAAGGAAGCTGTCTCTTGTCCAGACTTCACACAAAACAATTCCGAAACTGCAAATACAAAATGCCACTGTCTGTCATGAGCTGCCCATGTTATAAACTACAATACCTGTTAACGTGCACTGCGTTATCGTATGGCTCTCGAAGAGTCAATTTTTGTGCTCACTATCTCGCAGATCTAACACCTGCAAAAGATCAACCTTCTCTTTAGGAAAGTAGAGAAATATGTTGGGGATTCGAGCATTTCTGCTGTCTAATTAATCTGTTGTTTATCGTTTCAATTCATGTTACCGCTAACGGTCCTTTCTAAACCGCAATCAGCCACTTTGACAATCCAGTCTTCACTTAACAGAAGATTATCGCTTTTCAGATCTCGATGTATTGAAGTCTGTTCCAAAGTGTAAAGAAAATACATACCTCTTGCTGATCGAATCCATGGCAAATGATACCATACGCTCATAGTCGATATCAATCGATGAATCGTATAGTTTATTTTGTAGAGATCCTCGCTCTATATATTCCATTGGAAGGAAAGGAATGTCTCCAAGTTGTGACAGATTATGTCATATAAATATGTTGAATAAAGGAAATCGAGCTGCAAAGTCAATTACTAATAACTAAGTAATTGATGTTGATTTGTATAAATATAACATAAATCATTTTAGTAAATTATGTTTGATAACTATCTACATATTCTGCAAATTGCAAGCCGACAGATGCACTACACTTTAAGATGTACACGTACACATCGTGAATTTTCAATTTGATCAAATAGAGTGAAGGACGGTACAAGTAGACACGCCCACTTGCGTGGGACTATTCTTTTTCGTCGGCTTGCTCTGCCTTTTTGAGTTCGTACGGCAGACACTTACGTGAAAGGACGACGACCTCAACCTTTGCACGCAGTCGAGACGTGGCGCAACGTTCGTGAAACGTATTCGTCAGAACTCAACAAGCCACGCCCAAATAGTAAAGACAGTACGTTTACAAACGACGACGTCTCCAATACTTGCCTACGCTCCTTGTCTACTACAGCAGAGCAGAAATAACCGATACTGAAAGGCCAACAAGTCAAATCGATCGAAAGCGATTACTTCATAACCCACAAGTGTCAGTTCAACACACCGCAATAAGATGAGCGCGCCTCCCAAGGTTGGTTATCGCTTCTCGGCCTTTTGGCTAAGATCAAGTGTAGTATCTGTTCTTCTCAGTTTAATCTCTGAGACGCCGGGCATAGCTCGGCTCCAAGATTAACTCAATCTTTGGAACTTGGGACAGGGATGGCAGCTTGCTGCGCCCTTCCCGCGCATTGTCCCAGTATTGCACTACTTCTGGGTTCAGTGCATCCCCTCTCGGGGAATACTTAAAACCAATGAAAGGAGAAGTGTAGATCACCCAGGGATCATCTGGGTGATCGTTATGGGACCTCGAGCCTGACAGACGCGGTGCATATATACAGCAGTATGTAGGATATTGTAAAGGGATCAATCAATAATTAATACCAGCGGCTGTTGGTAACCATAAAAGCAGTATAATCGACGTAGGCTGTTACACCAGGTTCGCAATGCACTCCTCGCAGTTCAAGGCTGGCAGTGCAGCGTAACAACAAGGCCACTGAGGGTAGTATCGTGAACATGCCGACTCAAACCGCGACTTTAGCGTCGCCGTATTGTTGATAGAATCCGAGCAGCACCGAGGACAGACTGGGCGATGTTTTTTATGTCGTATCCATTGCGTAGTTATTGATGCAGTTTTCTTAATTAGTCATCGACACCAAAGTTACCCCCACTAATTAGAGCAGCAGTATACTAGTAGTATGTGTATAAAACCTTTGATGTCAATAACTGGAAATAATAGGTTACAACTCACTCTTGTCATATGCAATATCATTACATTTTTACTCTTATCAATCATAATCTTAAACGGCTATTTCTTAAGCCTAATGTCTTATTGATTCTGAGGGAAACAATGAATGCGGACAATCACTTTCAAATTTGATTGTTAAATATAGAAATGACAAAATAGATAGATACGTCTGGTGTATCAATCAGACAGAAGTTTTGTCTGTTTTAGAAATTCATTTCAACACATTCTTGAAAACAGTATATTTAATGCTATAAAACGAGTTAATCTTATTACCTACTGAAATCTTCATCACACATGAGCTTGGCGCCTATGAATACTAAGCTCGGCCTATAGCAAAGGAACCTGCGTAGGTCAGTCAAATCTTTAAAGTAAACTATACGCAAACTAAACAGATGTGATAGCTGAAGAAGGATCCTTTATTTTACGCCTTAAATGCGTTCTCTAAATATAGCGAAAGTATCTATAGGATGCTAGAATCCATTTTCTTTCAGCACACTTGATCTTTTCTTATCTCACAGAAAGTGAGGCTACACCGCAACAAAATTGAACGGAAATTAGTGTCAGCCTTCATTCTTTTGATCTATACGAAGAGAAACAGGAAGAGTATTTAGTATGAGGAATTTTAGATAGTTCGATCTCTTCCACTTCCAGAAAGATGGCAAGCACGTCTTTCGCAGTTCCTTTCCATCAGTTGGTAGGCAGACTCGACAAGGCTGTGACGTTCAAACACCGGCTAGGTTGAGTGTTACAGGTGCAGAATTTGTTTTAGTGAACACATATGCAATCATGCTGACGGTGTATTCAAAACATAATCCCCGATTAAGACCTAAACAACGTCTACTTAGCTAGATTGAATTTGATCCTTGGTAACGCATGGATTGGCTAAGGCTTTAGCAAGCAGGGCCGTAACATCCAGTCTTGCCGCATGGCCAGATAGATTTTCAGAAAGATGACATTTGCCAGAGGTACAACGCAATCAGCATCCGGTCTGATCTATAGACGATTAAATAAGTATTGACTAAAGTAAAAATATGATATTGGCTACTTTTGACTATACTGCAAGTGCATAAAAATATATTTTGATGATTACATCAAACATAAGTTTTTATCAAATAAGTTACTGTTTGCATCATGCACCTGAATTTCGATACACATTTGGGAATCAAAATCTAAATTTATCTGGGAATCTGATTATGTAATTCACGTGTTTTGTCACATGTTAACTCATACTACACACACTCACGTAACCCTTTTGCGACCTCTTGTGTCGTTATGCCCTCCATAATGGGCAAGTGGGGTCTTTACCCCCATCTGGGCGCCCACCAATCCGGCAGGTGAGCCCAGCGGGGTACATGTTTCCGTGTAGTCCATACGGCGATCAATGACTAGCCAATTCGATATAGATTGCAGGCATTACGGTGACCGCGTACTCGATACAGCACGCCTAGTGGATATCAACGACCACAAGGAAAGCACCGGACGTCATCGTCAACGGACCGTTCGCCAGACCACAGAAACTCCCCAACGACTGAAACGAGTCATAGTCATAGTCTCATGGATAAAGCTAGAGAAACATGAGAAAGAAAGACAGACAAGTTTTACAATTTACTGTCGTCACTGGGGTTTGAACCCCCAAACCATGGAGTGGTAGCCATTGTCGCTAACCACTAAGCCACGGCGGTGACAATTATTATTATTATTATTATTAACGCAATCACATGACAGTTAATGTGGGTCACCTGTCTACAATAATGTAATTAATTAGAATAATTTTCTAGCGCGCGCACGTAAACTGCAGTCGCTTACCTATTATTCGCACATTATAGAAGCAGAAATTGCAATACATGCATATTGAAAAGCATGTTAATTGCGCTTCCGAATGATACACTTATTGTGGCTATTGTTAATGCACGTTAGGCCAGACTGGTGTAAATTCCGCTCCTACTGCCCTGAGCCGCCAGTGGCCGCACAAGGTATAGGTTGTCTGGAATCTCGCCTCCCTACAGCCTTCTCATCCGAAACTGTATACAAAGACATAACATCAATTAATAAAAATTAACCTCTTGATTCATGAAATTGTGCAATTGAACAAACTATTACCTAACTCCAATGTAACCACAAGATGAGCAAGAAGTTTAATCAAATTTAATTGATCAAAGTTTAGTCAACACACAGAAAATCTTCATAATTTGAATCAACTACTCATTCACACGGAAACTGACGAATAATCAGCATGCGTTGACCTTAGAATCTCCAGACAGCGCAGACATATAAGCAGTATAAAACATATTTTAGTGACATCAGTTCAGAACAAATGGTCGTTGTCTATTTGCAGGTACAGTTTGAAAAAGACATGATCATACCGAGTTTGGGTAATCTGCGGTATACGCATATAGCTACGCTACCTTTTCGGTATTATTTTAAGATGGCATCTTACGCACTCTAATAATATACTGTTTTTGTGTCTGTGCAACAGTCTTTGGTAAAAACATTTGAAAAATTAGCAACATAATAATTAGGTTACTAAAGATAAAATTGCATTTTTATGAGAGTTCGTGAATTTATTTAAATAGAAGAATTACATTTGTTTTAATGACAGATATCCGCAAAATACGTAACTCTACATTTTAAATGAGCGCAGTGGAGCGAATAATAATTGTATTTCTCAACAATGTATCAAGCTTTTGGATACCACAACTACATAATGGTCTTTCAGCAACTATTATCTATAATGCTGCTTCTGAACTGCCATATTGTTATCTATTGACGCTTGCTAAAGAGATTCAAGTTGAGAAATAACTTGGCCAAACGAGAGTCTGTTTGCTGGTCTTGTGGTCCAGCAGTTCTTCATGATCATAGCTAGCGGCTGAGGACAATTTCGAGGAATTGCAGGTCTTTCATTTTCAACAACGGCATCGGTGACTTCATAGTCGAATCTGTATTGATCGAAGGGAAGCTGTCTTGTCCAGATTTCCCACAACATAATTCCATAACTGCAAATACAAATTGCTGATAATATCTTATGTCCACTTTCTAATAAGTCAATTAGTTTGTGTCATAATACCTGTAAACGTCTACTGCGGTATCGTATGGCTCTCGAAGAGTCAATTCTGGAGCTCGCCATCTCGCTGTTCCAACACCTGCATAAGATAAACCTTCTCGTTTGGGAAGTAGAGAAATATTTTGTAGAGCGGAACGATTTTTTCTTCTAGTCTGTTGTCTCTCGTGCTTTCTGACTTTACCGCTAACGGCCCTTCCTAAACCGAAATCAGCCACTTTAACAATCCAGTCTCTGCTTACCAGTAGATTATCACTTTTCAGATCTCGATGTATTCGAGGCGGTTCCAAAGTGTGAAGAAAATGCATACCTCTTGCTGAATCCATGGCAAATGATATCTTACGCTCATAGTCGATATCAATTAATAAATCGTATAGTACATTTCTCAGAGATCCTCGCTCCATATATTCCATGACAAGAAAAGGAACGTCTCCAGGTTGTGACTTTCCTGCACCAATGAAGAGAACGATATTCTTGTGTCTTACGGTTCTCATAAACATTATCTCCGTTTCGAAGTCTTCTATAGACTTGGGGAGACCGACGCCCAGCATAATTTTTACGGCTACAGTGATATTTCTGTAGAAAGCTTTGTAAACAGATCCAGCTGCACCAGATCCAAGTAGTTCTCCTGACGTCACTTCATCTTCATCTATTTGCCATACATCTGTTAACACGTCTACCTTTTTTCTTAAAGTACGTTCGCTTAATCTTTTTCTGTGTAGCACTAACAGATAAGCTGTTACGCCAGCGGAAGCAACCGCAACGAATAAAGTGATTCCTGCTCCTATGAGAAAGTAGGTAGGATATTGGCATGTAGAACCGGTAAAACCAACATGACATTTGCAGGCCGGACGCAAACTTCCCTCCGTGAAGTCCGGTACACACTTGCCGTATTTGCAACGATCGAAATCGCATACTGTGCACTCTGAGACTTTCAGAGCTCCAATATTGACTGTTGTTAGGCCATCTGGACACGGAACACAGTTTGGATCAGAAAGTATCGTCTCTCTGTAATATCCTTTCTCACAAAAATTGCATGGTTTTTCTGAGATATTTACTGAAGTAAGTCCTGCTGGACATCTTAATGCTAAGTATTTGATATTTACTTCGTTTGAGTCAAACATGATAAGAAATCCTTTCCAGTAAACACTTTTTGATAGAATGCCGCCAAGCGACCTGGCTGAGTTTTCGTTTTGTTGATATGTTGCTATTGGATACCACGTTCTAAGATGTATAATAAACATCCACGTCTGCACTACTCCGTCTTTACAACGACCCATTCCGAAGAGGTCGCCGGTGTCGCAAGCTACGCTCAAAAGTAGTTGACCCGATGTTGAGGCAGCAGAATAAGCACAAGGCCAGAAGCCTGAGAGATCAGGTCCTTTATTGACAGCTCTCACTTCTGACCATTGTTCTGTTTCGACGTCAAATACCCACAAATCATTCAAACAATTCATAGAAGCATTCATGCCACCAAATACATACATTTTTGACTGCATCATGACCGCTGCGTGTGTATAGCGCGCGCTAGGTGAAACAAAGTAATTAGTGTTTCTGTAGACTTTTCGCCACTGCAGTTTCGGTTGAAGTGTTAATATCCAAGTTTCATTAAAGGTGGTTTTGCTAGCAGAAATTCTTCCGCCAAATAGAACTGCAGTAGTTGAATTGGCCGCTACAAGAGACATATGCTGACGAGATGTTACCAAAGGCGTTGCTATCAGTAACTTCCACGTGTTGTCAGAAGTATTGTAGATCCATGTTTCTAATTTTTGCTGGTTGACAGAAAAGCAAAGCGCAAGTAAACAGCAGCTTTTTATAAACGTGCTAGCTTCGTAAAATCTAAAATCTGAGACATTTTTCTCTACTTTTTGCCACCACTGCATGCTTTCTAGATCTAAGTTCCATATCAATCCATTCGAAAATGGTTGAAAGCGAATATCCATATAAAACGTTTTATCACTGAATCCTCCTACTACAGTTAAATAGCTATCCTTGACATCGTAACTTGAATGTATTCTAGGTGACAGCGCAGTGGAAGGATCTGGCCATTTTTTCCAAAGCCAAACTCTATTTCTATAAATGAATTTCCAAACGCTTGTTCTACCGACATAAATGTCAGTTATGAAAACAATAATTTTATTCGAATCTTCAACAACGGTACCCACTACTTCTTCGTACCAAAGATCCGGAATATTGCTTGCAACACTTTCAATAACAAATGTATTGCGTTTCAAGTCAAACACAAGTACGTTTGGGTCGCGGATGCTGAAAACGAGGTAGGTACTGGTTTCTTTAATAATTGCACAGCCAAATGGTTTTGAATTGCTCACATCGTGAAATAGTTGTATGTATTTGGGAGTTTGTAATACCTTTGTCCGTTTTTCCTTTTCGTACTTCCACAAAATGTTCTCATTGATAATATAAAGAAATAAGCTACCTGAATATGTAGTTGCCAGCTTGAAGTGATTATCTGAGTCATTTGGAATGGTGAATTTGGTTTTAATCCATTTGTAGCTCTCAGTGTTGCGTTGATTTACACAGCGAACTTCGTGCGTTGTTATTTTTCTCTGTGAAAATAATTGGGAAACAATTATTGCAGATTCATCGCATTTGCATTTAAACTTCGACTGTTGAACAGAAACTGTAACGACATTTCCATAATCGTCTCTACTCATGATCGATAACAAGTTAGGAATGTCACCAGTTACGTCTGTTTGCTGCCAAGTAAGCGAGACGGTGTGAAATAGCCACGCTTTGCTAGAGTTGAGTTTACCGTTTGTATCAAGTGCTCCCAAAACAAGAACCTTGGAGCAAAGTTGAACCATTAATGGATTCCCGGATAATGGCGGAAACTTGTCACCATCTACTTTTTGCCAAGAGTTAGTGTGCATAGTATATAACCAACTTCCAAACACAGCGGGCTTGTTATAAAGAAATGGTGAGGATTCACAACCTCCTGAGATCAGTAAATGATGTTGCTTTCGATTTCTAATCTTGACGCTGTAAGCGACCTTTCCGTATTGCTTCACTCGAGGTTCATTGATTGCCCAACTATTGAAAGATTGCCATCCTCTTGCGTTAACATGAAAGTAAGCAAATTCCTTTTCATTTTGTGTGCGTACTTCTTTAGCAGATCGTGCTTGTTTCAAACCGTTTTTGTGCGATTCTTCATTTTCCCTTCTAGAGCTTCGAACATGTTCAACTGATAAAGATAGATAGAGTACAAGAATTAAAATCATTTTACACTTCAAAGACACTTTCGTTGCTCTATTGGTCATCAGTATTACAACAGAACTTGAAGTAGATTTCTGTAATCGTCTAATCCTTTGGCAGGAAGGTCTCTTTGGTTGTGCTTCTATTTACAGTCTTCAAAGAATTCTTCAGCACGTCAGGTATAGTAGCTGTTGTCTCGAGCTTTTTGAACAAATATAAATATGAAACAATGAACCTCTTGGTAAAAATATTTTATTATATAGGGAAGTGAATTACATAATAAACGACCAATCACAAGTTTGATCTACCTGTTATGTCATCTTTAAATTTAGATAATTTCAGTGTAGTACAGGTTTTGTCTAGTACTAGTGGTAGGATTAAAATGGGTGACTCCTTTAATTAATAGCTGTTGCAATTGACTGGTCAATTAATAAAATAGCATATTCATTTATCACGGCTCTAATGTCTTATTAGAACGTCTAATATAATGTCTAAACAAGATATATGAAACTGATATGTGCAATACAATATTATGATTAAGTATATGAAGCTGATAGGTGCAATACAATATTATGTCTAAATATATGAAACTGATAGTTGCAATACAATATTATGACTAAGTATATGAAACTGGTAGGTGCAATACACTATTATTTCTAAGTATATGAAACTGATAGGTGGAATACAATATTATGACTAAGTCAGCATCATCATGTCTTTCCGCATTAATATATATTGCTACGACACCGAAGAGTACGTAAATCATGTTGTTTCGCAATCTAATAAGGATCTAATGACCCCTCCGCGTTTCCTACCGTAGACGTTGTGACAGTAGTGACTTTATTAGTTTAAGACTTTGAGCATGCGTAGTAGAATCTATGCTAAAGCGCGGAACAGCGAGTAACTTAGCTGTGTTGAGTTGCGTTAGTAGACTCCATAATACAACCGAAAGCATTACATGGTGTCAGGATGGAACGACTCAAGCCACCAGCAGAAATGTCGTTTTGCGACCGCAACCTCGCTGAATTCAGAAGGTAGCCCGATGCCCCACCTACGCAAGTCACATTTTATCTTACCGCAATATTATCTTTTGAACTGCGCGCTCATTTCGAGCTCAAACCCCGGCTGTGAACATGTCTACTTATGCCCTTTCTACTCGCGGGTTCGTTTTTTGCCAAACTACGCGTTGCTAGGCTTTCGAGGTAGCCGTTGTTCTATTGTAGGTCGATCACGAACTTCGCTAAAACCGGTTGTAACTCGGCAGAATGGTAGAACGATGTATTTGAAGACATGTGGGTAAACCGATTGCCAAACGGACGCAAAATGAATTTTCTAGACAAATCTAAGTGAATCTGACGACACTTACCGGGTGATTGTTCGATGGGAACGGTCTACACGTGAACATGCTGAACAACCTGTGTTGCTTTCATGGAGATGTAGCTCCGTGCTGAGTTTCCTGGCTGTTTGCGAGCGTGTTGTTGAGAAATCTGCAAGAAGATGTTACAAGGCACATGTTTCTGCGCAACCGTTGCTACACAACAACCTCCACACATTGCACATGTTTCCGTTGCACATATTTCTGACACGTTTATCACTTCATTTCAATTATACTGAACAATAATCATCTACATCTAGCTATCATATTCATCTATCAATCATCTTTTCTTCAAAAAAAAAAATTGAAATGGGAGTTAGCACAACCTACAAGAAAGGTCTTTCAAAGAGAGTGGATAGTGCTGCAGACATCCCCCATGAACAAGTCATGAGCTCAATCTACAGCATTCTCCAGGCAGCAGTGGTATCGCGACCGGCTACTCTCCCCAGACTCACGATGCATTGACATCAATCATCGTCATCATCATCATATTGATAGTCAATACATAATCGACTCGTAGGATGTCTGGCACGAGTCGATTTCCTTGTTGGCTGTGCATCCGCAGGCAAGGAAGAAGCGTCATCGGCATCACTGTCCTCTGAAGGACGAGGTCTCTTCTTTGATTTCCTCGCAGGTTGCTTCGCTTTGGTGGCCCGTCGGTTCTGCGGCTGACTCCTTCCAACACCAGATGGACCCGGTCGGTCAGAGTCAGGTTGGTCACCGCACGCGAAAGCACCTATGGACACAAATTTCAAAATTTGATTACAGTCAGTCACAGATTCGTCATTGACAGATTTACCTGCTTCGTAAGATGGTTCCTCAGTCCGTTCCGCATGGTCTTGGCGCTTCTTGCGGTTTCCACGAAGGACCTGCCTCCGCTTCTTCACTTCTGGTTTCTCCTTGCGTGCTAGTCCTGCTTCCTTTATGTGATCGAGACGTTCTAGAGCACAACGAGACACCGTGTTGTCCATGATATTCATTGCCTCTAGAACTCTCAGGAGAGCCAGATTGCCTGCGTTTCTCTGGATCACGGCCAGAGCTGTTGCGATCCTTATCAGCTACAAAAGTGTGTTGGAAATACGTGTTTCCAGACAACAAGCTAGATGTTTTACCTGAAAGGAGGCGAAGAGGTGTTTTGGAGCTCGCTTCCATATCACGCTATGAAGTGGTTCATTGGGGTTCTGAGTTTCCCCCCTTTGCACCTTCTCGAGTAGATCAGGATCAGTGAGGCGTTCACGGCTTGGCCCCAACAGGGCCAAAACCTCTGGTGCAATGTCCTTCTCCTTGTACTTGCGATGATACTCAGGATTCTGGCTGTTGTATTTGCACCACGTATCCTCACCTTCGGGGCAGTGCTGATGGTCATTAGAGAAATGACCATAGATGGCGTTGATGGATCGGATCATCTTGGGCTTGTCGCCCAGGTTGTCACGGATCGCCTTCCCGTAGTAATTCTGCATTTGAACAACACAAATCAACAATAACTTAGATTGACAAAACTACAACAAAACAATTAGAAATATTTACCTGGTCGATCATCTTTGCTGTCAGGCCACGTGATCCTTTGATCCCTGTCCGCTTGCCGCCAGCAGAAGGAATCACACTTGTTGATTTGTGTGCAAGGATCAGTGACCGAAGCTGGCTACCCATTCGCTTCTGAATATAAGTTATGCACTCATGTTTCTCTACGGGATAAAGCGAGCACTCACTAGTGATCCAGTGCTAGCATTCTATGATCCTGAGCAACCGGTCACAGTGCAAGCGGACGCGTCACAGAGTGGCTTAGGGGCATGTCTCATGCAGCAAGGCAAGCCAGTAGCGTACGCATCACGGACACTCACAACCGCTGAATGAGCTTACGCACAAATAGAGAAAGAAATGCTCGCTGTCACCTATCGGTGCAAGAAATTTCACCCGTATATATATATATATATATATATATATATATATATATATATAGGAAAAACCACCAATATTGAGACTGACCACAAGCCCTTGGAAGCTATAATGAAGAAGCCAATTGGTGCGGCACCACCAAGGCTCCAAAGAATGATGCTACAGCTGCAGAGATATGACCTGGTGGTTCGTTATGTTCCAGGCAAGCTAATGTACGCAGCAGACACTCTGTCGCGGGCGCACTTGGCGACTAGTCACGACACGGATCCTGAACTTACCAGTGACATGCAAGTCATGGTCCATGCTTTTGTCACTTCGCTGCCAGTAAGTGCAAAAAAGAAAGCGCAGTTACAACAGGCCACGGCAACAGATCAAGAGCTACAATGTCTCAATCGACAAATAGAAATGGGCTGGCCTCCAAAGATTGAGGATGTACCAACCAAGATACGAGCATACTGGACGATCAGAGACGAGCTTCATCAGGCAGAGGGCATATTGTTCAAAGGAAGGAAAATAATCATACCAAAGGCGCTACAATCAGACATGCTAAAGATTGTACATGAATCTCATCAAGGACTGGAAAGATGCAAAGAGCGAGCAAGAGCAGTCATGTATTGGCCAGGAATGGCAAGAGACATCGACCGAGTGGTTAGTCAGTGCAGGACTTGTCTGCGTTTCCGGAGGAGCAATACTAAAGAGCCTCTTCTGCCGCATGAACTACCAACAAGACCATGGGAAAAGCTAGGAGTGGATATCATGACTTTGAAAGCAAAAGATTATCTGACAGTAGGGGACTATTATTCCAAGTACATAGACGTTCAGCAACTGAGAGACAAGACATCATCGTCGGTCATTAACACCATGAAGTACACGTTCGCTACTCACGGTATTCCAGAAGAAATAATATCTGATAACATGCCGTTTGCAAGCAGAGAAATGCAAGCATTTGCCAATGAATGGGGATTCACCATTACAACCACAAGCCCGGGGTACCCAAAATCTAATGGCTTTGCAGAGAGGAATGTACAAACCATTAAGAACCTGCTCAGAAAGACACTTCATGATGGAGGAGACCCGTACCTGGCGCTCCTCAACCAAAGAAGCACCCCTATACCTCAGCTGGAAGCGTCCCCAGCTGAGCTCCTCATGGGTCGCACCTTGAAGACGAAGTTGCCGGCAGGCCCAGGAGTGCTTCAGCCACTAATGCCTCGTGACGTATCGGAAGAGCTGAAACAACGACAACGGCAACAGAAGTACTATCATGACCAAGGAGCTCGACCAAGCAGAGAACTATGCCCAGGTGAAGTTGTCCGAGTGCAAAAGGGAAAAGAATGGGAACCCGCAGAAGTGATAAAGCAACACGACACTCCGCGGTAGTACGTGATAAAACACCAAGGCAAAGTTCTGCGCAGAAATAGACGATATCTAAACCCCTCACCGCAACCGCTCTCGGAACTTAGCGAGGGATTGGACTATGACTCAGACAATGTTGACAAAGACGATACCAGCCTAGGAGATCCATCAGACAGCACAGAACAGGAACAGCAACTCCCACGCTCGCCAAAGAAGGTGACCAGATCGGGACGGGAGATCAAAAAACCGGCAGGACTGAAGGACTTTGTTATTTATTAAAAGAGGAGAGATGTGACAGTAGTGACTTTATTAGTTTAAGACTTTGAGCATGCGTAGTAGAATCTATGCTAAAGCGCGGAACAGCGAGTAACTTAGATTTGTTGAGTTGCGTTAGTAGACTCCATAATACAACCGAAAGCATTACAGACGCTAACCTATTTACTAAATTTGATCTATAGTAATTGATTTAATTATTAATGTTTTTACTTGCTCTCTGTTGTAGCCAAGACGAATTTTAAGGAAAGTGATCACCTGCAATAGCTATTTGCTGCAAACAAAGAGATATAGTAATAATATATATATATAAGTATTTAATTTAATATTTATTTCAATAATGTTAACTGAAATCGAGTAGTAATAAATTGAAAACTTCAGTGTGTCTAAAGCTGAGTATACACTAATCAGAAATGGATGGAACTCACATCTCGATGTGAATAGAATATATGGCGACCCTCTGATCGCAATCCACTTGCCCGTGTGGACAGGACTGTGGTTGATCGCGATCGGATCGGGGCGATCAGATCTCGATTCATGTGGCAGTTTGACGTGGCATATAAACTGTCAGACTGCATACACCAAATTATCTAAAATGAGGACACCATTCAGAGATTTTGCAAATAAAGTTGAACAACATTAAATAAAATTGAAAAGCCTTCTACAAAATGAGTATTTAATGTGTTTAAGATTGCCATAATGTCTGCATATGAAAGGAGCAACATGACATGCTGTTTATAGTTCACGTTATGGGGAAATTTTATACAATAATAGATAACACGATATAATTTAGTTTTCCACCTGTCTGACAGTCACCGCCTATAACGGAGTTGAATAGTATTTTAGTATCGGTAAGAGTTGGCTTGCCGATACCTCCGCGCGGTTCTGGCATCTTAGTGGGCTGACGAACGTGTTCTGTTATGGCGACTTGTGTCAGAAGCATTTGGTCATATTTTTCTTTTTTGGTAGTAAAAACCAATTAGGTGTCGTGTAAAATGTGCTCAAAAAGCGATTCGAGAGGTGGGACAAGCTCAATATTTCAAACGTCGAAGAACTCCTACATATAGAAAGCAACCTCACAATTGTAGACTGCTGGAGGATCAGAAATGGGTGTAGACAAGATAATCTGCAGTCTAATATCAACGGAGCAATGCCGATAGAACAACAGTATCGAGAGTAGCTAGATTTATGTTTTTACCTGCATGATGTTGTGAAAGGTCTATGTATTTTTGTTAACTGTTTATAAGATTGTTATATCTACAGTTTTTAAAGCGTTTGCCACGTTTCCCTGTTGTCCATACGTGGCCTATTTTTGCATGTTGTTGATACGGAGTTGGGTTTTTTCACGTCCAAACAAATTGTTTAATAGATAAACATTTTGAAATTTTTTACCTTTTGCAATTTTTCATTTAATTAATTTAAAATAATTGCTATTATATCCAAGAGTACCACGTTATTGTGTTCACGCGACCAAATCTCTATTCCATTCAAATGAAATTATTGCAGTTTTTAATGTACACTAAGCTCTACACTCCTTGCATGCAGTTGAATATTAATGTTTACTCCGTGCTGTTACTCTATCGATCTGCAATGGGTGATGAGTTTAGACTTCACGCAGTCGATCTGATTGTCTAGATCTCGTAGGGCCGGTAAGAATGAAAAACGAATATAATCTTTGCCAAAATTGCAATATGAGTGGGCATACTCAATGGAAAATGTGACAAATCATTACGAATGCATTGATTGCTTAATGACTTGATGTATATTAAAGGAATGCGGTTAGTCAGTACAGAAACTCGGTTTTAATGCTGCAATCACATGACAAGTGATGTCCATCGTAGTTACACAGTTATAACTGTGGTTGGATAAAGTTTTCAATAACGGCATTGGTGAGTTCTATGCAACAAAAATTTATTGTTAGCATAACAAATGACTAAGACAGCATCTTGTGACTTGGATAATTACTAATAAGCATATGAAACCTAGTTTTGAAGTAATTCTTTGCTTCCTTGTGGCTATATATCAGACGAGACATAATACTACTAACCTATATGCAAGTACTAATATGCATACATGCATGTAACATGCGAATGTGTCGGTAGCCTCATAAGGAGACTCTTCTAAGACTAGTTCATAGAGATTATATTGAACTGTGCGTTAGGAGCACTTGGCACTGTTAAACCTAAAGGATACTTTCAAATTCGAGCAGAAAATAACTCTTCGTTGACATACGGGGAATCATCTGAACAACTCGTGGCCCACTTTCTGCTTCTTGGCTGGCTGGACCCTAAGCTTCTTCTGCAGGAATATATTAGGCCTTGCATCTTTCTTTCAGTAAGTTCTAGCATTTGGTGCAAGTTGTCCTCTAAACTAGGCCAGGGCCAACATTAAAATTATGTTTCTTCTAGTTATATTGTCAATTTTAATAGTCTAGTTATAATGAAACAAACCTTCCTAATTAGATTTGCTTAGAAAATATTTTAAATTAATTTATTTAATATTCGCCAATGCATAAAACTT
>CAXXBX010000230.1:0-2687 GCA_964274945.1 Dehalococcoidia bacterium
CTGTACGCTTATGTGTTGCCTGTATGCTCGCGGCAATTTTATTCATATGGGTAAAAAAGCAGCTCATATGGGTTCAAAAATGGGGAGTATGGGTCGATTTGCCCCATACCGCCCCATGTGGGCAGAACCCTGCTTGCATTGCCTCTGAAGAATCAATCTTTGAATGCTCGCACTGGTTCGTCTTAAATTTTATGTTGAAGCAAGAGGGATCGTCGATGATAATGATAGGTTGGTTGTCGTATCCATCCCATCATTTAGATAATCCTTCCGTTTTCCAGCAGAAGTCGAGTTTTGGATTTTGATTTTGTATATTTCTCTGACTGAGTGTTGGTGTGATCACGAGTGTTTCAGTGCTCAAACACGACCCGAATCCGAGCTGAACCCGCCTAGATTTTTTCCTGGGCAATACTTGAGTAGTTTTACTTGTACCTATCTCCTATCTCGTTCGCCCCACATATAAAGACACCTTGTCTGATAGTATCTAGGTCTGCGTTCAAGCATTTGACGATTTGTTGGAATTAATTGTGGCCATCATTTGGCCAGTTCATTGCGTCTAGTACCTTCCTTACTTTTCCAGTATTTCTGTGTGTTGTGTTTCTCCAAGACACACAGTAGAACGTAAATTGTAAAGTGGTGTATTACTAACACTCAAATCAAAATAACCGAAGCAATCAATACTCACGCAGAAGTAAAAAGTCCGTTCACGCATTAGGCGTACTCAGGAATCCGGCGCGTAGCTCGCTAGTAGTTGGGGCTTTCTTTCGATGTTTCATGGTATCATTCGACAGCTCTTCAATAGCTCAGTTCCATTATGACAACATTGTTTTCTATAATTTTAAAACGGAGCCTGTATAGGCAACTTCCGGAGTTTTAATGAGTTTGAGGGTGGAGACAGGCTGAATCCAATCTGCTTGAAGACCACCAAGCGAGGCAATTTCCTTATCAAATTAAGGTCATGTAACAACATACACCATTTACGAAATTTAAGCAGACTATCGTTGGCATCCGAAATCTTCGTGAGGGTTTATTTCAATCACCATCAGCTCCACTAGGTCGTCGATGAGGCCGTCCATCTTCCAGTAATGGTCTTCGACCGTCTCGCGTACATGCCTCATGCCTCACACATGCCGACCACTTAATTCTCCGGAGTTACACGTTGGATTGCTTCGTGGCAGTCTCTTATGTTGTTCATGGTGAATCCAGAGGCTCATGTGTTGTTTCGAGCTACATACCCTTTTACCTGTGCCCATACCAATTCGATCGGATCCAGCTCACAGTGGCCAACAGGTAGCCGGAGACAATTCATCCCAACCTTTGCTGCAAGGACACCCGTTTGATACACTGGAGTTGGATTTGTTCGTTTCACGAGAGATAGTAATTCAGCCTTCAACATTTTGGAATCATGTGTGCCTTCATGCCTGGTTAGCCAGTCAATCATGTCCTTCTTTCTTGTAGACTTTGTAGACATTTTTTCTACCACAGCGTTATGGTATTTCGCATTGTCAATCACTATGATCGATTGTCTTGGGCAATTCGGCAGCAGTTTATTTTCGAACCATTCCATAAATTGGATATATTTATCTCTTTGTGATAATCACCAGAGTCTTTCTGTCCAACAAAGACTAATTCTGCCTCTGAAATCCATCCTTCTTCCCAGCCAGCATGTAAGACTAATAATCTCTTTCCTTTTCCGCTTGGAATTCTCAGGCCATCCTGTCCATCATAATCAAGCCAACACTTTTCCAAGGTGTGCTTCTGATTTAACCAAGTTTCATCGAGATACACTATGGGTCTCTTTGCCTCTCTAAATCGTTTGACTTTCTTGAAATGGATATCTCTTGATGCTATGATTTGTTGTTCATAGAGAGTCTTCTTTCTATCCATTTTGTTGTATCTGAACCCCATTTCATGCACACAGTTTTGTACAGAGTTGTCTTTGAAAATGGGTATTCCACCTCTTACAAGAGCCGCACGAAGAGACAACAAAGTTGGAAATATCTTCTCTGTATTAAAACGAGGTATTCTCCGTCTGATGACGCCTTCTAGAAAGTTGACGGTGTGTTCCTGGACCCTGCGACTATGCTTTTTTTCTGCCTACTGATTACATGTTCCGTTCCCTATTTTCTTTACTATTGTTAAACAGTTTTGACCTGTTCAATCTGGTAGCTCTTTCGACTGGTTTATCAAGCAAAATTGCACCACTTTTTCTCCTTCTCAAAATACTCACGCAGAGAAAGAATCAAGGAACTTTTCTGAACTGCGCATGTAATTTGTTACTCTTTTTGCGATGGCAAATAGAAACAGCAGACTGCAACGATTTGCAACGTCTGCGCTAAGTGTCCTTTATTTGACATTTGTGACATGTTTTATTTCCGTGATAACACTTGTCTGCAGTGGGTCCACTCCGCCCACAGCAATAACACATTGCGTTCTTTGTTTTCTCGTGATGCAATGTCTCTTTACTTTATGATCTCAATCGATGGACACAGCAGCGAGCCTTTCCAGGCTGTTTGAAGAGCCAGTGAAGTTGATAGTGCAGCGAGGCTAGTGTTCCTGCTTCCACTGTTAGTACTGTTGACTCCTTGTTCCCGGTGGCGTGTGCTTGGCAAGAAGAACAGAACTTGGACTGGATCTGATAGTTCAGCACTTTGCCGGTATCAGCAGAAACAGCAGCTTTTAGCCCATAA
>CAXXBX010000231.1:0-30000 GCA_964274945.1 Dehalococcoidia bacterium
CTCTCTGTCTCGCCAGGTAGCTTTTCATTTGCGACCATGCTCTAACTAATTTACCAGTTTTAACCTAAAAAATCGTTGCATATATAAGCTATAACTTGCCCACAGTCTAAACTAGATCAATGTAGTAAAGAATTAAAATGATGTCGAAGTTCAGGGTAACAAGATTAATTTTTGTTTATCATATTGTACAATAGTTATCACATAGTCTTCTTGATAATAAAAAATTTATGAATTAATTATTGTTGTCTAGGAGATATGAGTCAGGTAGCTTGCGGATTTATTGTGGTGCACTGTAGTTGTTAAAACATCTCCTATATGGTTAACGATAATAACTTTCGACCCCAAGAAACTTTGCCATAATTGGTGTTACAAAGTCGATTGTTAATTTGAGATTTGTACAATTTTATGACAAACTTTAATGAGTGTACATACTATTACATGTACCTTATGCAAGTTTGGATGCATATATATACATATATATAAGTTGAATAATGAGATTTCATCGTTAATGGTACATATTCCTGCATGCACAATTGCATAAACGTTGGTGTACAAAACTCATCATATCCACACCATTAAACGTATGAAAACCATGAATGATAAGTGTTCCCAAGATATCGATCAAATATTGAATGGACATATCAGTGCTGTCTGATTGCTAACATAGTCATACATTCATCATACCTGCAATTGCATCTGATGTATCATAATCATTCCACCAAGGTCACAAAGCTGTACATTACACGTAGTACAAACAAAACCAAAACGCACTATAAGAACACACCGAGCGGGCAGTTGCATTAATTAATAGACAACTACAAAATAACACACAAATACCGTATCACTCAAACGAAAATTGAAGTAGAAATTAAATAGAAAGAATGCTATCAATTAAATAGTTTTGATTTGCGCACGTTAGACCTCACTGATCAATGTTTGCTTCCTTGTATACTAAGCACTTACCTGCACATAATTAAATAAATAATTGAAAATAACATATTATAATTTTTAGTAAAAACACTATAGACACACACACACACACACACACACACACACACACACACACACACACACACACACACACACACACACACACACACACACACACACACACACACACACACGCACGCACACGCACGCTCGCACACGCAAGCACGCGCGCACACACACACACACACAAATGGAAAAAATGGCAAATGGATAAGGAACTGCCATTCGTTACGGCTACTCACACCCATCCAGATGGCTGGGTTCCTGTGCCGTACGCAGAAGCTATGGGCCGTGCTAAGCAATCCCAGGCCAGGTACTCGCAGGAGCACAGACTGCGACGCCAACTGTGGCGTGGGCACCTGATGTCCCACCGGGACCTAACTGGCTGATGGACTTAGTCGCTGTCGGGGGCCTTTGTCACCCCAGTATGACCAGGCACTCATTTATACTGCTGAGTCAAGAGAGGCCATTGTGTGAGTTTCTTGCCTAAGAAACTTTTGCTAAAGATCGCCATCACTGTTATTCAATGCAACCTTGCAAGGTACAGGATGTATTCACTCCATCAGATGACTCTAACTGGATAACTGGATGCCCCAACCCACGCATGCGACACCTCACATTACAAATATGTTTTAATAACTGCGCGCTCTCTTCGACCTCAAACCCTGGCTGTTCACATGCCTACGTATCCCCTTTGTACTCGTGGGTTCGCTTTTAATTTTGCCAAACTACGCGTTTCTAGGCTTTCGATAGTCGTTGTTCTATTGTAGGTCGATCTCGAACTTCGCTCAAACCGGTTGTAACTCGGTAGAATGATAGAACGTTCTATTCGAAGACCCAGTGGGTAGCGAATTGCTAAACACAGGCTAAATGAGTTTTTTGGACAAATCTTGTTGACTCTGACGACACTTACAGGGTGATTGTTCGAAGGGAACGGTCTGAGACGTGAAAATGGCACCGAAATTTTGTTGCTTTTATGGAGATGCAGTTCCGTGCTGAGTTTCGTGGCTGTCTGCGAGCGCGTTGTTGAGAAATCTGCAAGAACATGACGCTACAGGGGACGTTTCATGGCAACCATACGACACGTGACTCTAATTATCAACATCTTGCTGCTCTAAACTGCTTTAGAGTACATACTCATGTATGTAGGAATCATCATTATACATAGATGCATGCATGGAGACAGACAGGTAGCTAACACACAGACGCAGGATTGATAGTAGTGATGCCTTGTGTTAACGGTAACACCGCTCAGCCTTTTCAGTTACACATGACGTCACCTTCTGTTTTACTTTGTGCCCTAGACAAGCCTAGCCTCTTGTGTCACCTGTGGCACCATAGCGCCAGTTGGCCACATCTGGCACCTTTGCTCTCTTGTCAGTCTTTCCGTCTGTCCTTGTTTTAGCCAACACTTTAGCTGTAGTTTTATATCTCTACAGCAGCTCCATGCACTGACGTAGCTTTTGATTGGTGACTTGCCATATTTTAGGCGTGCATAATATTATTTGTAAATTTTACCATCACATGTCCTCAATTGTCACCTATTGTATTTGGAAGAATCACTCTACCTTAATCTAGAAATTTCCTGTCTACGTCTGCATCAGATAATACAAATTCACAGGCAACGCAATCCGAGTTTGTAGAGGTGGCAGATGGTCAGGCTCACAACCCCGTTGTAAAAAGGGTAAGACACCCCTAAAATTAGTATAAAAATTCACTCTATAGAAGTACTTGTTAGTGACTTGCTCAAAATTAAATCGCCCTACCAACGGATTTCTCCAAGTCTCGGTCGACACTGCAACATATTCATGTGCCGCCGGATTCAACCTCGACGGTAATAGGAACCGACGATGTCAGAATGGAGTATGGTCTGGTACTCACCCTTCTTGCGTTAGAAGTAAGCGGCTCGGGTTTCCAGCTCGTCTCCTACCCAGATCAGTGATATATTTGTTTATCTCTAGTTGCAGTTTGTCAAGGACTTCGTGATCCCGCAAACTGTAATGTCAGGCTGTCAAGTAACAACAACATTGCAACTTACATCTGCATTAAAGACTACACACTAGTCGACAAAGAACGTTCTCTGATGGTGACTGGAGTAGGATGCAACCGTCGTGCGTACAGAGTAAGAAAACTTGTTTGAAAACTGACGTGAACGTTAAATCAATGCGAACATTAACCTTTCTGTCTTTCTGTTTTGATTCCCTGTTCAAGACTAAGGAACCCCACTAATGACCGCGTCCAACAGACCCGCGTTCGAGCTGTAGACACTTGCAATCAGGGCTTTAGTCGTCAAGGTTTCCAAATGCGAATATGCAACAATGGTGTCTGGAGTGGAAGAGAGCCGTCATGCGTTCGAGGTAGATCAACACATTTTTCTTGCGTCACCACGCAAGATGAGTTCATTAGATTAAAAGATAAATTTGTGATTTTAGATTGCCCAAGACTCGATAGACCTGAAATCGGCAATGTCGACCAGATGAGGAGCTCTGCCACATGCTCGTGTAACCGTGGCTACCAGCTACGCGGCAGGAGTATGCGTACATGCTCAATCGAAAACTGGCTGGGCCAAGAGCCCGTATGTATAAGAGGCAAGCTGTAGTCACATGACGTTTTGTAAAATATATCACGTTCATTTCCATGCATTCTGGCATCGATTTGTGTCAATGGAGACGAATTGCGTGATCGATGCAGCCAGCTCTGCACTTGTGTAGGAGGACGGCCTCAGGGCCGCCGTGAAAGAAAAGACATCGAGTCAATGACTACAGTAGAGAAAAAAAGTGTTTACGTTGACAGACTTATTACGGCCTCCACAGGTGCACGTTATTGCCGGGAATACGGACATTTCCTTGAAATTCATAGCTTATAGTTTAATAATGGAATCCACGAAGAAACCAATTCCTGCCGTGGCACCTATGGTTTCTCTTAGAGTACGAAATATGTTGAGACGCATCAAATGCAATATGACGGTTCCCTACTGGGATCGGAGCACGTGGGTGAGGAGACCGTTTGCGGCAAGCATCAGGGGCGGTGAAAATCATCACATCGGCGGAAACGGCGCAGGAACGGTTGGCTGTGTCAGAGATGGCAGATTTAGACAGGTACTTGGTTTCTTCCTGTTGGAAGTTGTCTCCAGAGTAACTTTAGCAATATGAACGATCCTGAGTTTAGACCGTTACCGGGTATTGTGGAAATTGCATAATTACTAAACAATGGGCCAAATCAATTCCTAAGATTCGAAGGTGGTCTTCGGATGAATGTTCATAACGAAATGCATTGCCATATAAGGGGCACTATGTGTAGTGGACGGTCAGCATATGCTCCCGAATTTTTTCTCCATCACGAATATCGACAAGTTGTGGGCCGACTGGCAAAAGAAGGGTCCGGGTTACCGCAATGCTCACTTTTCCACCATGGCAACGCCATTGGCGGAGGCAGGCTCGCCAAAGGCCGCTGACGTCATCAATAACAACAATTTGCCAGGTGGGTTTCGTGTTTGCTTTGCTGAACCTGCAGCAGGCGTCGGATTTCCTGACATCATGGTAGCAGCAAGGGCGCTTAGTAACAATGTCCTTCAACGGGTTAGACGTCCTAGGATTAGGGAGATAAGTGAGGAGGCCATGACTATGTTTAGAGTTTCCGCAAGCGATCGTGAAATGGCTGCTGCATCTACAAAGACATACAGATTGGAGCAGACATGATGCCACTGACGAATGCTCCAGGTCGTCAATCAGATGACGAAGACGGAGACTCTAATTCAAAAGCAATGGAGCGAATGGGTTTAGCTTTGGACAGCATTCTGTCTGCAGGGAATAATGTGCAGTCTTACGGTAATTGTTAATACAGAACGTGATTGTTGACAGAGAGAACAATGTCGACGTCATTTAGGTTTGTGTTTGTAATAAATGTTCGTGGCACGACAATAGTTCTGCTACAGAAACATGTTAATGACTGGTTCTGTCATACATTGCAGCTTTAAGAATGGCAATAAAAAATTTCTGTTGTTGCAATTACTTGTTATAGTTGGCTTATGTTTACTGAAGCTGTAAAAGCTTATATACACACGCAAACACACACAGACACACAGACACACACACACACGTGTGTGTGTGTGTGTGTGTGTGTGTGTGTGTGTGTGTGTGTGTGTGTGTGTGTGTGTGTGTCTGTGTGTGTGTGTGTGTGTGTGTGTCTGTGTGTGTGTCTGTGTGTGTGTGTGTGTGTGTGTGTCTGTGTGTGTGTCTGTGTGTGTGTGTGTGTGTGTCTGTGTGTGTGTGTGTGTGTGTGTGTGTGTGTGTGTGTGTGTGTGTGTCTGTGTGTGTGTGTGTGTGTCTGTGTGTGTGTGTGTCTGTGTCTGTGTGTGTCTGTGCATGTGTGTGTGTGTGTGTGTGTGTGTGTGTGTGTGTGTGTGTGTGTGTGTGTGTGTGTGTGTGTCTCTGTGTGTGTGTGTGTGTGTGTGTGTGTGTGTGTGTGTGTGTGTGTGTCTGTGTGTGTGTATGTGTGTGTGTGTGTGTGTGTGTGTGTGTGTGTGTGTGTGTGTGTGTGTGTCTGTGTGTCTGTGTGTGTCTGTGTGTGTCTGTGTGTGTGTGTGTGTGTGTGTGTGTGTGTGTGTGTGTGTGTGTTGTGTGTCTGTGTCTCTGTGTGTGTGTGTGTGTGTGTGTGTGTGTGTGTGTGTGTGTGTGATAGAGTTTGAGAAGAACGGGGGATGGTGGGCTAGTAATCTATATATACGTTAATACCAATATTGCTGAAACTGTAAGAGACGTACATTTTCGTCCAGACGTGTGTAATAAGTGAGAATGACAGCTGCTGTCATTATGATGCAGTGCACGGTATTATTACAGTACTGCTGTATGTGCATATCTAATACCTGTCAAGACGCAGATTTAGATAGGAGCATTTGGGTCACGTGCCCACTTTACAAGCGTCCTCAATTGGTATAGCTAGTTATAAAATTTCTGTCCTCAATCGCAGGGTTTACCTCGTAGCGATACTAAAATAGGAAATATAGGCAGAGTGTAGTGTCGTGGCTTCACTAAGTCCTGGAATAACTATATCCGAGATATAATAAATCTAATTTCGTATAACCAAATTTGTGTTTAAGAAAAGGAATGACAGCTCTGTAGTAAATAAACATAAATCAAGCCATTACTAATTCTTTGCCCAAACATAACTTGTGATAACATACATGTGTGCCCGTATACAACAAGTTCATAATTATATCCAGGGCCGCATCCAGAGGGAAGTTAAGAGGGTTGCACTCCCCCTTTTCCAATAGACGTGGTTCAATAATTTCATATAATTTTATTAGAAAAGAGAAAAATTGTAATTCTATAAATAACTACTAACGGTGAACCCCCTCTTTCTAAAACTCCTGCATCCGGCGCTGATAACTGTCTAAATGTCGAGTCACCAGTGTGTGACGTCATAATGTTGATGATGACATACTATCTTGTAGTCGCTTGAGCCCCCCTGGCCCGACACCAAAACTCTGGCCAATGGCCGCGCGCAACCCAGTATGTGGTCTCGGTACGCAAAGAAATTAGGGCAGTGACACCGTTCCTGTAGCGTAACAGAAACTAGTGCGCAATAAAGGGTTAACTGCCTGTATAACCCTTTTGCGGTTAGCTGCATGCTAAAGCTAGAAATTGCATGAAAGTCATGTCGTAGCTGTCCTACGTGTGTTCAATATTTTTTACAGACGGACAACTAACTATACAGGTTCATGTTACCTGATTATCGCTTGTTTCTTGGAACTGCGTTGACGATGGACTTCTTGAAGAAACTAACAGTTGACCTAACGTGTACCCTTGATAGCCAGACCTCGTTTAGAGCTTCAGTTTCAAGTGATACTGAATTACCAAGGCTGTAGAATGCTATAAATAGAGATGATGACGCAGTACATAGACAAACATTTTTGCTTTGCCTGTTTTGCGTTTCCACAAATGAATACGTATATATAGGCTTTGTAGGCCGCAGACAGGACAAAACCTCTATGACCACGGGATCATATCTAGGCTGTCATCGATGATAGTTAAAGAAAATCCGAAACTTTTTGTTGGTTGTGGAAGTCAGTCAGAGACAAATAGACATTTTACGGTTTACAAGAAGCCAGAAGTAGATAAAGACTGAAGAAAGCGAGTACTCGTGTATAGAGTGCATGTGTGTGTGTGTGTGTGTGTGTGTGTGTGTGTGTGTGTGTGAGAGAGAGAGAGAGAGAGAGTGTGTGTGGTGTGGTGTGTGTGTGTGTGTGTGTGTGTGTGTGTGTGTGTGTGTGTGTGCGTGCGTGCGGGAGAGTGAGTGTGCATATTCGTGTGTGCGTCCACAAGCACAATAAGTTTGAATTTGACAAGATCATCTCTCGTCGACGTGACGGCGTAGCATGCATGCTTAAGAAACTGACTAAAAATCTTCTTATAGTTTACGCGATTAAGTTAGAGACTCCAGACTTAGTGCAAGCTGACTTGTGCTTGAGAGGTCTCACAGTGTTTTGTAGTTGATTCAATATGTTTATCCTTAGGTATTACTTTGTTTTAGTGTGATGATGTACTGTGGTGCTTGTGTGCATACATGTTTGCTTGCCTGCCTGTCTAGTTGCGTTAAAACGTGATTGTGTTTAGCGCAAGTGTGGCACAGTGTGACAAGCATTTGACTAGGTCCACAACTGTGTTTACTAGGAAAGATACATATGGATGACTGACTAATCAATCTTATTCTAAATATGACTAAAAATCTAAACCAATGCAATCTGTCCCTTTAACAATATGGTTATACTTCGGTCAAAAGTACATTTATGTACATATTGCACTTACTAATTATGTATACCACTCACTAACTTATGTAACTTAATTAATTAACAGTTTACTCATCTAGGTGTATATAGTATTAGTAAATTCATTCACCGAATTTTTAGACAACGGACATCTCCAAGCCGTCGCCTAAAGGTGTAGTCGTTCCAACTCTTACGTTCGGTTTGCTTTCACTTTCATTGCCATCCGGGACGTTTGCGTCACTCTCAGGTAGCATCTCTTGTTTCTTTCTCATTCTATCTCTCCACCGTTGTGGAATCATGGAAGATGAATTTCTGTCTCTATTGCCATACATTTTCCGTAGAGAAGAAACGAGATGAATGCTCGATGGTTGAGACTTCACAAAGACTTTATTCTTCTGCACCTGCGCATAAGCGGCGCCCTCAAAATTCGTCACGTCGAGCCCTATAGTGAAACGCAACATAAAAATGTTGTGTAGTACTGAAGACGGCTGTTAGATTGAACTCCACGTACCTTTTCTTTCACAATCAGGCGAGACACGAAGAATGTCGAGGCACGTCAGAATTCCAAATACGAGACTACACCAAATCAGAGTCCACAGGATTATGACAAAGAGACCGAGCAAATTCCAGCCAATTAGAGCCATCGACACTTTGTCGTGTCTGTAGAATAATCCAAGGTCGTGATGAAGAAACGGAACTGCGATAACTCCCCAAGCTCCGCCTCCAAAATGAACTAGCAATAGACACGCGGTTACGAATGCCGTAGATTGCTCATGTAAAATTTTGTAATTTAATTATTTATAGACTTTGCATCTCAACTTCTTTGACAAGCAAATGTGTAACGCCAGATTCGCGTTGCATGGTATTCTTGGGGTTAGACTAGTTAGAATTCTATTGCAGTGCAACAAAGCTTCAAGGTTTTGTCACGAGAGGCTCATTTGATTCTGATTTGTGTACCAGACCTCGTGAAATGGTTCAGTACTACTGAACAATACAAAATTTGCTACACTCAATGTTGAATTGTTAAATAAATCGACACCAATATACGAGCACGCAAAGCCATGGTCGCGTATAGAGACTTCAGACACACACACACACACACACACACACACACACACACACACACACACACACACACACACACACACACACACACACACACACACACACACACACACAGACGTGCTAGGTACGCGAGCAAGGGCGTGGTTTACAACTAAATATGGTACCCAGGTACCTGGACTGTCGAATTAGATAATCTATTTGTGGCACAAAAGAGTGTTGCCCGTATCATACAGGTACAAACAATAGTTAATTAATTAATTCCATTAAATTGTTACACAAATATTAAGTATTAATTTCATTAAGTTTTAATCATGTCAAATTGTAAATTATGTATGCAAATTTTAATTAATTAAATTAGAGTTGTCTTACTTGCTACAGCGTTTAAAGGATCATCTACGCTCCACTTCACAACCATCCTCTTTGTGATAACATACACTATACCGGCAACTACTCCAATCACGAAGGCTCCATACGGGTAGACAGAATTGGCACCGGCGCTTATTGCCACCTATTACACAACACCAAATTATAAGTAACAAGTTAAAATATGGTGTAAAATTAATAATTAAAAATTCATAAATTATACTAATAAAATTGTTTACAATTTAACAATATTTGCGAATATAAATTAGAATAAATAATATATATATATATATATATATATATATATATATATATATATATATATATATAGAATTCATAAACACATAAACGTATATATAAATATCATAACATACATAAAATTATTTGTAATAGCACTAATGAAGAGGGCGTTTATTCAAAGGCGCCATCTATTTTTCACAAATTTTTGCAATCGTGGCGTTTAACAAAACGTCGCTTATACAACAGTTTGCGTTTATTTGAAAGCGGCGTTTAAATAAAACAATACTTACTTCAAATAAACAATTTATATATATATATATATATATATATATATACAACTATCACATTTTTATATCAACTATACATAAAAGTCAATAATTAAATGTTAATTTATTTGCTATTTACAATGTGAAATACCAGTCCGACAAGGCAGCCGTTTATTGCCGTGGTAAGACTCCATTGTCCCGACCTTTCCTTTTCTCTAAAATGATTGAACAACATCGCTGTGAAGCAACCGCTCGATGCAGCCAACATACAATTGACAGCAATGACACCGTACACAGCACCATCGCCAAATCCAGTGAGTGATTGGTAAGACGCAAGATTGAATGCAAAGAGCCCAAAAATGATGATAAATCCGCCAAGAATCGAGATCTAAGGCCACAACAATAAATGACTAAGAGCGCGCACTAATTGTAACCTGTGGGCGTGCTCTTTTACAATTTAGATTAAATAAAGATTAAAAATTTTCTTTTAGCTTATTTGTATACTAGCTAACTGGCCTTTTCTCTGCAAGGGTAGATCAGATTATTAGTTGTTAGTCAATTAATTTAACGTTGTATGCAAATTTATGTTGTTGCATGAGTATCCCGTTCTGAGAATTTATTATGAAGTATATCTAGTTTAACTGCAATTTATTACGTTCTGAAGAATTAGCAGCGGGACAGAATTTTCGTAAAAGAACGGCTTCAATCCGCAAGAAATTGTCGATCGCTGAAAGCGTTGAGAAGAACGACGACGCATTTCAGTCTAGACGAGACTGGTACGAGCTTTCGTTTGGGGTGAAGTCACGTGCAGTTGCTTACTCAACTGTATATAGCGTGACACATGTGCTTAACTTAATTAATATTACTGAATTCGAATATTGCTCATCTCGTGTTTATCGTTAGAGATATCGACACGCTTACGGTGTAGCGCTCGGCGCAGGAAACGCGTAGTTCGGATTCGGTGCAAATATAACGAGAATTTGAAGAGAAACGCAAGCGGTGAAGGAGCGGCTTGATCGACAAGAAACCGTCGCTGGTGCGTGCATGTCTTCGAATGAACCGGAAGGTGTAACGTTGGCAGTGTCGAGAAATTTACGCGGGGTCGACCCCTCGAGAGGGCCCAATGCACTCGAGAAAAATCCGGCCACGTCAATGTCGGCCAGTACGAGTTCGGTGAGCGCGGGCAAACTTCGGCGGGGATCGGACGCGGGGCGAGCGTAGATACGCCTGGCCATGCATACACACAGACAGACAGATCTCCTGAAATATGATAGTACTGTATTAGTAAATAAATAAATAAATAAATCACGCATGCGCGGGCGTAGATGTTCAAACGTACAACAATTACAATATTATTCTTGTGATCTAGGCATATCATTAAACATATGAGGTATTACGTTAATGATACATATGATACCTATTTACTCACAGTTGTAGTTGGTTGTGATATTTTAACCAACTTCCCACTCTCGTCGAAGCGACCGCTGCGTTGTCCAACCAGAGACGCTCCCAACATGGCTGCTACTCCGCCTACCACGTGGATAACACTAGCACCAGCAAAGTCCTGGCGGCAATACAAATGTTAGAAAAATCATTGAGCTGAAATGTTTACATGTTGATACTTCGTAACGAACTGTTGTGTTGAAATGATCGATGTGAATTCCTGATCGCAGCCATCCTTCTTCTGACCAACTCCAATGGACAACTATCGGCTGTATAAATCCTGACATGAAGATACACATAAATATACGTTAATAAAATGGGAAAGTAGTTATAGTGCGTGCATTTAATTAATCTAGCTTAATTGTATTTCTCACATATTTTATAAATAAATAAATAATTTATGTACATGAGAGGAAGTGATTTTTAGTCACATTACTTTGTCATTGTGTGTGTGTGTGTGTGTGTGTGTGTGTGTGTGTGTGTGTGTGTGTGTGTGTGTGTGTGTGTCTGTGTGTGTGATAGTATTACCTGTGCAAACAAATGAAAATATCAGGTAGCTTTTCACTTTCGTTCTCTCAGCCATTGCACCACTGACGATTGTCGTTGCTGTGATTGCGTAGACGTACTGCAAAAACCAGTGTACTAACTCTCTATCACGAATCCCAATACTTGATAGAAAAAAGTGCTCAAAGCCAAACACTGCGTTTCCGTCACCAAACGCTAGAGCGTATCCAAACGCCCAATACGCAAAGCAGCCAACAATGGCATCCGTAAAATTCTTGTAAAGAGTGCTCGTGGTGTTTTTGGCGCGCACGGAACCGGATTCCAGAAATGCAAACCCAGCTTGCATGACTACAATATCAACACTCTTTAGATCAAAGTGAGTATAGATCACTGATGTAAAGTATACTTACAAAAGACCATGCTGGAAAGGGTGACGAGATGAAAGTCTTCCACATTATTCGACAAGGCAGTCATAATGGGCTGAGAACCTCTGAAAGCCAACACATGTATAAGTTTCCTCTCCCACACTCTGCTTCCAACGACATGCATGTTTATGGAAATCATGCATGCATTGGAAGTAGCCTGAGGGTGTATGTCGGCATGCACACGTGCGTTGGGCTGGAAGGATGACTCAGTTAGTGCTTTGTTATTCCGCCTATAATCAATCCGGCCTGAAGCATTAGGCCCTTGCCTGCATGTTTCTCATCAGCCAAACTGACCCGGACGGGTGAGCCACTATCATTATGCATTATGCACTGGAAGTCAGGAGGCACAAATGATAGCCATTAGTCTATAGTAGTACCAGACTAAAGGTCTGATTTGGGGATCCATGCACAGCAATTAGTAGTAAACTATGTAGTTGAGCATGGGACTGTCAACATGTATGATCCACGTAGTTGTATGCACATGCACTCTGTATGAATAATGGTGTCATGGTGAAATCAGTGCGGCCTGTCATTCGGATGCAGACGAGTGACGAGAAACAGACATGTAACAAAGAGGTGCCTAATATATAATATAATATTAATATGTAACCATCATGCATGCACGCAGTTCGATCCACCCGTAAGCTAATTAGTTAAGCCACAGCCATAACACGCTCTCCAAGCTTCCAGAAGCCACTATTGACGACCTTCCGAACAATTGCGTCACTTCATTCGCTGCCATACGCATGCCGTTTGTTTAAATTTTCAAGCCAATTGACAGATGCAGACTGCTAGTGCTTCTTCCTCCAAATACTAAATGCTCCACACCACTTCCAGAGTGGCCTCTTCAAAACAACACAGCAGATTCAACCAATTCTGTTGTAGTGACCTACATGTCAGACAAGCTGATTCCAGGTGTATACTCTAATTACCTCACAACTCTGGTCCCAAAGTTTCTGACAAGACCGCATACTAGATACTACCCTGAAGGATAAAGTAGAATCTATAGCTTGCCACGTTTTTGCCTCCAAACAAGTGGTCAAGAAGTGCCTTTTCGTTAGATATCTAGACATGCTTACGTTTCTGTAGTACACTGGTCACTGTAGTATCTACATACTAACATGCAGACCTCACTTACCGACTAGAGTACTCCTCTCTTTCTCCAATATTTTGTAAATCTCAGAAACAGCACGCTCACAACAATGACCTGTTTCACTGAAAGCGCACAGCAAAGTACAAATATACGGGACGTTACGTATCACCTGTGGCAGCTGTCAAGCTGAATTCAAATTCAGAGTGCTCTGGTAAATGCATGGAATTACTAAAGTGTTGATGTACGGCTGCGAATCTCTAGCGTCTGTACTGAACGGAAACGGTCACCACAATAGAAAAAGGCTCCCACCAGTGACCTCGATCATTCTAAGACTCTTGCATGACCTACCAGACAAAGTAGACTAAATTTTAATTTGGGCATTCTACACCTGCTTTCCTCATATAACACAATTAATCTTGAATCAACATTCAGGCATACACCCAAACAATCTTGGTGTTTAGAAGGAAGCTAGTACGTGCTGGGAGGAAGGACGGGAAGATAAAATCCTAACATAGGTACACACTAACCATCATGTAACATGGAATACACGTAGCTCCTGTATCTGAAACGTGAAAATATACTAAATATCATTGAAGAATAATTTTACGTAAGTGAAGCTGTTTAATATCACAAGTATAACACATAATCTTGATTTTAATGTCACGTGCAGAAAAAGCAGAAAAAGCAGAAAGACATAACAAGATGCGTGGAGGATCAATAAGTGCAGTGCATCAAACAATCAATGCAGAAGACAACTATACATCTACTAATCATTTGTAAAAGCATCGTTTACTGCATAGAGTTCCAGAATTTGTTTAATTGCATAAATTGGTTCATATAATTGGTAGCATATTTACACAGAAGATATTTCCAATGGCTCTATGCTGCTGTTGGGCGATTCTTTCGTAGAGGTAGAAGCTCTAATACCATCTTCAACATTCACATTTTCAACAACAGTGCCTCCTACTGTAGGCTGCTCGGGCTGCATTTCAGAACCATCAGGAGACCACTGCAAACCAGTTGCAAGGTTAATACCATGGACATTACCGAGAGCATCAGAAAATCTGCGAGTCAGTCTCCTGCTGTCTTTGCTATTATGGGCATATGCTCTTTCCCCGTGCTTTACAACATCAAGACCTGAACAGTATACACTAAAATGTAACAAGAATGTATTGTAAGATAAGAGACTTAGAGATTAATTGAAACCTTTTAGTTCTTCTTCCGATGAAACCCGAAGAACATTCAGGCAGGCCAAAACTCCAAATATAACAGCAGCCCACACGAATGTCCATATGGCTATCACAAACAAACCGCACAAATTCCAGCCAAGGAATAGCATGGAGAGTCTGTTTCCTTTGTAGAATAGGCCCATATTGGCATCCAGAAATGGAACAGACAAAACTCCCCATATGCCACCACCAAGATGCACTAGATGTAAATGTCATAAAAAGTAATTCGTAACTGACTACCCACATACAAACATAAACATACACAACTATTTAAGCCCTGTCCACACTTGGTACGGGATCGTAATCCGATCGCAATCTGATTGCAATAAATCCAATCCACACTGGGAGTGGATTCGATCCACATCAGATTAAGATCCGTTGATTCCAATTAGAAATAGCGGGCACCACATTACGTACAGTCAGTCAGAACATCTAACCCTCCTCACTCATCTTTGTTCTCGCTCACCTTACATCGCTGTATCAATGCTTTCCACAAGCAAAGAACACACATACACATCGGTCATCAGTCACGTGATACCAAAAAGAGTCGGGAGGGGGTAGGTATCACTTTCAAAGTGCAGTGTAGAAGAAGAAGACAAATGGATATATTGACCAATGAAAGCCCTTTCAGCCTGAGGCTGGTAATCCAAGGGTTCCTACTGCAGCTACTAAGTATGTAGGCTGCTTACTTCCCTAGCATTTTCTGGTAGCCATTCATACACCTGGGTAGAGAAAAAGTGCACTTGGTTGGTGAGTATCTTGCTTAGAGGAAGTACACCACAGCTGCCCTCAATGAGACTCAAACCTGCAGTGGGTCCCATATGTATTCATTTCGTAATGAACTCGCTAACAAACTGAGCCACAGCGCCCAAGCTTGTAGTCCCAATCAGATTGCGATCCATTCTAGTCTAGTGTGGACACGGCTCTAAAAGTGCTTGTTATCGGATCATTCCACATTTGGAAGGCATGCCTGCTTATATCTTTGAATGCACAAAGCAGTCCAGATTATGTATGCATATACTTGTACAGTATTTAACTTACATCTGCAGGACCATGTGAAAATAGTCCAGTGAAAACATCAATGACTATTTCCACATAGATCTCACAGATGTTAGAATTGCATCATTACTAATAATTTATGCCCTTATATAATACCTGCAATAGCGTCCAATGGATCGTCCACTCTGTAACGTTCAACTAACTTTGTTGACAAGCTGTACACCAACCCTGATACTAAACCAACAGCAAATGCTCCATATGGATATACCACATTAGCACCTGCACTAATAGAAACCTACACCAAAAATGATACAAATTGCATTACAATTATTTAAATATAAAATTTTTATAGTATATCGCACATTAAGCAGTCACCATAATATTAACTTACCAGTCCAACTAATGAGCCATTGATAGCAGCCACAAGACTCCATTGTTTATTTTGCCGATCAGTAAGTCGTCTATATACTACAGCAGTAAGACTACCTCCAGTAGCTGCCAGTATGCAGTTGACGACAATCAGTCCATGTATACCACCATCATTGATTTCAGAAATACTGCTGTGAGCAATCAAATTCAATGCAAAGAGGCCAAATATTACAATAAACCCTCCTAGTGTTGACATCTAAAATACATTACAGACACTTGGTCATTCACTCTATTTCACACAAAGTACAGCATCGATAATCACAGTAGCACTGATTTGGTAACTCACACACCCACTCACTCACATTGACATATATATATATATATATATATATTCACCATTTTTGTACAAACACACATTAAACACAACACACACACACACACACACACACACTCACACACACACACACACACACACACACACACACACACACACACACATACACACACACACACACACACACACACACACACACACACACACACACACACACACACATGCACACATGTATACACAGACACATGATCACTTACTGTTGTTGCATGTGATGATATCGTTACCAGATTTCCTCTCTCATCAAGACGACCATGACGTGCACCAACTACAGCAGCACCTACAAGAGCAGACATCCCTCCAACAACGTGAATGTAACTGCTTCCAGCAAAATCCTGACCAATAACAATCATTTAATAACTCAAAACTGGTTACTTTGAAAGTAAATACCACATAGCGAATAGTCACATTGTGATGGTCATAAAAAATACCAGATTGCAACCATCCTTCTTCTGAAGTTACCCAATGAGATGCAATAGGCTGTACCCATCCTACAACACACCCACACCCTCAAAACATGCACACACACATGCATAAACACACGCATGCACGCACACAAACCTACAGAAACACACACAGACACACAGACACACACAGACACACACAGACAGACAGACAGACAGACAGACAGACAGACAGACAGACACACACACACACACACACACACACACACACAATCACCAATGAATACCATATTCACGCATGTAGCAGCATGCCAGTATAGCGTGAGGGAGTGCCCGTAATGGCGAGGGAGCAACCACACACGTGCGGTAATTCTACTGCACACTCGCTGTAATTGGATTCGTTGACCTAGAGAATGCAGCTTCCCCCAAATCCCTGTTAGAAAAGAGAAAAGTCGAACAGCCAGAAGGTATTGAGAACGGATCTTCACAGTGTGGCAGAAGATCATACACAATCGAAAAAGCTAGCATTACACTACGCAAGTACGATAAGCACGTTGGAAACTAAACAGAAGTCACCAGGAAATGTGGAGTGCCTCATCAGTGCATACAAGATTAGGTTTGAACAAGCAAAAGAACACACAGGGCTGATAAATAAGGAAGAAAGGAAGACGATGAAGAAGATGGGGATAAAGATAGAGAAAATCAAGCAAAAAATTATAGCGTTGATTATATACAGCTACATCTAGATGAGAAAGTTGAGTCTTAGTGTTTATTCATGTTACTTCAACCAATATCTAAAAACGGATGCAGAACAGATCTATGGGTCCAGTCTATAGGGAGGTTAGTCAAATCACCTGTCTTTTCTCTGCAAGCCGGTATACCCTGGGGTATACTGGTAATCTGGTAGTCCCCAGCTTAAACCGGTATGCAGCTAAATGCGTGGAAATACGGTATATGCACCACATGTATGCACACAATCAATGCATGCACACTGTCCTATCTATTCCATTTTATATACCATGGTCACGTGATGTGCCATCAGTCACGATCACGCATTGAGGTGGTGTATGACGTATTGCACGGCAAGTGTGCAATAAGTAACTTCCGTTTATTATCCTACTCTCACTTACACTTATACACGTCACGTGACCATGGTATAAATAATTTATTGTATGATTAGAGTTCTAAATGGCTGTTACCAGCACTCGGGGCGAGGTTATAATCCCGCCCCTTGCACTGGTAAAAGCCATATAGTAATCATACGATAACCTCTACTTAATACCTGTACATAAAATGGTGAATATCAAATAACTCTTCAGTTGTGTTCTCTCTGCCATAGCTCCGCTCACAACTGTAGTCGCCGTAATAGCATAAACGTAGAAAATAAACCATTTCACAAACTCTGTATCATAGAGTCCAATTCCTGAAAGAAAGAAGTGCTCCGTTCCCATAAATGCATTGCCATCTCCAAAGGCAAGTGCATATCCCATTGCCCAATATGCAACACAGCCACAAATAGCATCCATAAAGTTCTTGAGCAATACGCTGGTCGTGTTTTTAGATCGAACTGAACCAGCTTCCAAAAATGCAAAGCCAGCCTGCATAACTATACAGTACGTAATAGAAAGACATAGTATAGACGTCAAAGACATGAGTCTGTGACCAAGCACTTACAGAAAACAATAATGGCAAGGATAGTGGCAATAGAGTCCTCAACATTACTGATAGGCGTCATCCTTGATAAACCAAATATGCAAGTTGAAACCTGTTCACACAAAGTTTGTAAACGAATTAGATATGTAAAGTCTACAAAGTCTTACTCTCAACAGAATACTTTGGTCATGTGACTAACATAAATCACGTGACACTTCTAGATCTATCTAGGCAATGTCTTTCAGTTGCTCACTACAGCTTAAATCTTGACTTCTGCTTTTCTTTTCTATGACGCTGCCATCAGAACGCACATTTCTCTAACTTCCAGTGTTGCGGCTCCCACGTCGTCAGACCTAGAGTCCAACGTTTGCACTCTAGGCTCCCCCGCATTTGAAATAGATAGAGTACGCCACAGCAAGACTTGCAGTAATTAAAAATCGACGAATATCGCTGCATGATGCGACGACTGACACACAGAAACTTCCCGGATGCAGCCTGCCACACCTATAACTTGATACATAGTAACAAAAAGCCACATTTTTGATATAACTGTGGTTTTGTAAATTCAAACGCAACAAAACTATTTCGGGCTAATGTCTTAGTTGTATAAAAATTTGATATACTTTCAATTAATTAAGTCCTAGATTGATCTATTATTAGCTAGGACTTATAACTTGCTTTACGCAAAATTTAAAAAAAAACACAAAAATGCGTGAACCACGTAGTAAAGCAAACGTGTTGGTGACGTTGGAATGAGTTCACTTCAGACTAAATTCCAAACTTTAGTCCGTAGAAATGTAAATGCTAAATTCGATTACCATCGAGAATACCTTCTGAATCTCTAACAAGACTTCAATAAGACACCAGTAACTAGTATGTGTATTTGGTACTATAGAACTGCTGAAGCCATTGTTTCTCAAGGAGTAGCTTCCTGAGTTGCCAAATTAGCTAAATACCTTGTTAGCTACGTAGAAACTCTTCCTGCGGAAAGGATCATAAGCAATTCACACGTTTCACTAGTTCGATTCATGTTCAACTTGGCCCTTACTGTATCTCTAGCTAGGCAGCTCTTCAAAACATCGCATGGCTAGACATTTAGTTCCGTTTTTGCTATACAGATTAGACTAGAGAGACGGAATGCTGTATTGACTGTCAGTCTAGATATCACGTTCTCTAGAACTTGTTCATGTGACCTCATGTAATAATGATGAACGCTTGAAGAGATCGTATACATATGCATGACGCAGAGCGGTCTGTCACTCTATCAGGTTTCTTTCTAGACCTACCTGACTGGCTGTCCTATTCTTCGATCTGCAGACGTACTTGAGACTTGCAGCGTCTGGTTTTGTACGTCCGAGACTCTAAACTTGGACTGGCGGTTCGTTCCAGCGTGTTTCTAGAAATGGAATAGATATCGAGGAGAGTTCAGATATCCCTATCAACGCAGGACTAGCTGCCTAGCAATAGGGATGTGGTCACATTAACTTAATTTATGATAGTTTTTCACATATTGTACTACGTACTAGTATTGCGGATCCATGCTTATAAATACCTAATCATGCTTAATGGTAAATCTAGAGTCTAGCTGATGAAGAGGCACGATCGACTACTAGTTAGTCGACGTCATATCTCACAAGATATCTTTACACTGCATTTACAAATCTCTAGGAATCAACTGAGCTTCCATGCCAACATACTTTGCAATATTCAAACACGCATAAATAACTCATTGTCCGTCATAATCAATATTATTCAGATAGTATATATATTTGTGTGACAGTCTCTAAGTGGAAGCACGTGCTAGAGTATGTTCATGCCTAGATCCGCTATTAATATTTACAAGATGTCTGTTCCAAAGACAACTGGCATTGCTGCTTCTAACACTATCACTTCTTGCAAAGTTCGTCTAAGATAGATTTTAGAAAACCGTTAGACGTATAGAGCGGGGCGGTCTCTGCAGTCTTAGCTACAAAGGCTGGTTAACCAGTGTTCTGAACTTGAATATTTAACTTGTTGAATACTTGCAAAATTTAAAACAGAGTTAACTGACATGTGTTGTTTTCTGTCAATTGCAAATTTAAATAATTTAATTAATAAAAGTTTTAGTAACAGGTTTTAAAAACTTAAATTAACAAAAAACAATAGTATGTAACGCGCGTTAGACAAAACAATTGGTATTTCAGTCTAAAGCTCTTAGTGACACAGGATGCTATAGAACTAAGACGGCTCGCTAAATTGCATTTTAGTTGCGTATTGTTAGTAATTGTCATTGCCCACTTCAACCATGTAACAGTAACATCTAGAAAGTTTCACACATGCGTGCTGATGAAGGTAAACTATTCAAACCCTTCAGCTTGTCTGACGCTAACCACTTTACATTGAAAAATTTTGAATGCTGCAAGATAGATGCGCTAACTTAATTGTTTATTGAAAACATTAATATAATAATAAATTAAAAACTTTGGTATACACTACTATATAGTGCATGTATTTCCATATCAATGATTTGTATTTTGTTATATTTAACATCATGGTACAGGCAGTGGAAATTAATGTACAATTTTACTACTACTGGTACATTATTGCAGGCGTGTAGCAGCGTAAGCTAGATTGGTACTGCGACGGCTAGCCTATGGACGTCAAACTCTTGGCCTGTTAGTTACCGGGAATTTTCAAAACAGCGCCCAGGGCAGCAATACGGAAAATGGGATTTTTATGCAAGAAAGTCCGTTCTCACTAAGTGCCCGGGCGGTTCATAGGAATTTGACAGATTTACTTGAGTAGGTTTTGAGGTCCATCTGTATTAGCTAAACAGTTGGGAGTGCGACCAGACCTGACTACCCTTTTAGATGTTCCTTCTTTATTCCACAGTGTAAGACTGCTGTCGGGTTGCCAGACCTGTAAACTGTAGTATAGTAGCTAACGTTACTAACAGAGCCATACGGCTATGGTGACTAATAGAGCCGTCTATATACATACATATATGTATATATATATATACGACTCTGGTTACTAATACAGCTTGTAAGTAATATAATTAAGTACTTAGTTAAAGCCTTTCAGCTAGAAATCTATTTCTGATACTAACCTCGCTTGTTGTAACATTTTTAGTTTACCTCTACTCCAAGTCTTCTGGATTTGAAAATTTTCAAAATCAATTACAAGGTGTTTTACTGGATTTGAATAGAAAATACGTGAAAACCGCCTCACAATTGCACTTTTAACTAGAAACGGAATTAAAATTAAATATATATAAGGCTCCCGTGCACGTGAAGTTAGTCTTGTTTCAAGCTAGACGCCGTCGTATAGAGACGTCCACTACTCTAGATCTTCTCAACGAATATCTTCAATACCGTGGAAACCAGCGGTGAAGAAACTAGATGTCTTTCTCGAAGTTCACAGCCTATAGCTAACTGGTGTCTTTGACATTCTTCCGGTGTGGTCAGTGTTACTGCGCAAGCGCAGCTTTCTCCAATTTCAGTGAATACGCCTCTCATCACAACCTTCAGCTCTGCCGATCTCTTTAGACTCTTCTATTGCAGAAAAACAGATTCTAGACAGGTACAAAGAGAAATGCCCTAGAAAAGTCAAAATAGTTCTAACTTAAGATTCTATTTCTATCTAGGGCGTAAACGTTTACGTGTCATTGAGTCTTTCGTTTACCAGTGTCGATCGGTAAGAAAAGCATTGTCCGTAGATGTAGATTAGCGTGTATGTATTATGGGCTAGATGCATCTCTCATTCTTTTAATTAACCAACATCAATTATTAATTAATTCATTGTCATCAAGTATTGTGTTTCAGAAAAGACTTCCTAGATTGATTTCAATACACACTGTCTTCAGTTATTCAGCGTTTAAAAATTTACCTTAGTAATCGCTGGGTTGGAAAGTGACCAAGTCACTTTGAGTTTTCTATACTGTAGACGTGCGATTATGCTTACTTAAAGGCTTAACATTTGTCGACTGTTATTCAAAACTTGTTTGAATCACGCTGTGCATATAACGTGCGCGGTCTGCCATGAAACATCTGTCGCAAAACATGTGCTTATCTATACAGCTGATATGCAGAAAAGTCTTCGATCTCTAGAAGAACTAGACACTATAATTAACTCAAGTGTTTTGCCAATCAATATGCATTTCATTTATACAACTTTTATTATGTGAATGTAAAAGTTTATGAAACTGTAATTAAAGGAACACTCCGGAAAAAAGCGCAGCTTTAACAGTGAGCAGGGTAGTGCACAGACGAAATAGCGAGGTTCGGTGATCGAGGGTGTTTCGCAGAAAGTGTTCCTGCATAAGGATGAGTGCTTCGTAAACTGTTAGAACACGATCGGCGACGTCGTCCACTGCCTTTAATGCCAAATAATCTCACAAAACGCCAATTCTCTTGAAAGTCGCCTGACGGGAAAAATCTCACGAAAAGAAAGTAGACAGTCTGAAAGTAGCTCGACGGCTTTCACCGTTCTTGGAGCAACGGAAACAGTAGAGATAAAATTTCCGGGAACTTGATTGCGTAAGTAAGCCCCACGTGATCTGATGGCGCACAAAACCAGCGCTTTACACTTGGCGGACGAAATTTTTCAAACGGCCATGTCAGTTCTTAATTAACGTTCTTAAAGTACACCTGTTGGTCTGAGATAGCGCCCTGATATCCAACTTGGTTAGTATGGATTTTTCATTAGCGAGCGAAGGCGGAGCCAGCAGCCAGCGCATATCTCCGGAATACTTTAACTGTAGAACAATGTATTGCAATAATAAATATCTTATCTATGAATTTGGTTTTCTAATCATTTTGTACAAATTCGCTGACCCGTTTCAATGCACACTTTTGAGTACATACACCGAGATATTAATAATTATATTTTGTAAATGAGCAGGTAAACACCATAGTTATCAGTTTGTGTACAAGCAATTGGCCTTAGCCACAGTGATGGTAACCAGAACGCACGCACAGCGAACATCAAGTGAGAATGCTTATGCACATGTACGTACCCAGCGTTGCAGCAGCTCTCCAACCTTTACCGTGCGGACTACACCCATGTATGTTCTCCAGTTAAGTTGTATGTAGTTCTATGAATGTTACTAGATTAGGCACCTCTCGCTATGTACTGATAACTGAGAGGGTGTGGTGCATCCATATGGTTACCACAGTTGTTGGCGCTTAACCAACGTCATCCAAGGCCGCTTGAATTACTTCACTTATTGCAAACATCTTAACTTCAAGGCAGTCATTTTGACGGTTACATGCAAAACATCACAGTGTGAGATAACCATGTAGGCATCGATCTCGCTTGTCAGTGTATTTTTTATGACTTCTGAATTTGAACATTCCTAGAATTAATTAAGAGTAGTTTCTTAATGTTGTCGAATAACTGAACAGGTCACGTGAAGACCTCTTGACTTTTCTCATCAGTTCTAACTGAAATTTTAACGGAAAGGCGGCTCCTACATGCAGTTAATTCATTGCTCGTATACATAATATGTATTTCGAGCTGAACGCCGTCTTAGAGACGCTAGATGCCTACGAACGCCCATCACTACCAAGTGAGCTTGACAAGCGTCTAGATTCTATTCTTCTTAAAGAATATATCCGATGACGTGATACTTACCGTTATATTCCAGACCAGAATCCTAGCCTGGTGTCTAGAGTCTGTGACATCCGGCCTGGTTAGCGCTACTGCGCAAGCGCAGATTTCTCCAATTTCTTCCGTGAGTAAAAACTCCTCTCATCCTACCTTAAGCTCTGACGATCTCTTCAGCCTCTTCTTTTGCAGAAAACATCTTTTAGAAAAAATAGATTCTAGAAAGGTATAAATAAAGAGAAGGGCCCACATAGTAAGTAAGAGTAAATTTAATCTGATATGTCTATAGGGCGTAAGCTTTGCGTGTCGTTGAGTCATTCGACTATCAGTGTCCAAGAAGACTTGGCTAGAAAAATATTGTCCTACTTGTTAATTAAGACGTGTATTCATTATGTGCAGCTTCTAGATACGTCCCTCGTTCTTTACTTCCAAAATCAATTATAAATTAACTCATTTTTATATGGGATATTGGTTCAGGAACAGTACTTGTACTAAGTATCAGTTTTAAATTTGTTACTACAGTTAGTATACCTATTTCAATTTTGAGACTCCTCCCACTCTGTGAGATTCAGCATTTTACACGTTGGTTTAGAAACAATATGAATACTAATCCAAAATTTGCGAAACTTGTCGCCAGTGAAGGAAAGGAACACGCTCAGACCTGCACATGTCGACAAATAAAATAAAAACTGTCTATCATAAATCATTGGGTCACAAACGCTATAGTGTTACATAATATTGTAGACGAGGCTATATATATATATATATATATATATATATATATATATATATATATATATATAATTTTGTGAGCACAAGATTGTTCTGAAAATCTGTTATGTACAAGTACAAAATATTTGAGCCCCATTATGAAACCACAGCCCCACCCCGACCGAACAAGGGATCGTATGTTTAAACGACAATAATTCGACCCGAGGTAGACCCCGGACCCGGCTCACTTTGGAATGCCGGGTCGGGACCCGGTCATCATATAGCTTTCAGCTTCCCCCCACCATTGACTAGCTTGCGCGTGCAGTTAACCATGGCGGACGATCGGCAACTTATCTCACGTTCCTTTCAAGAAATTTTCGTCATGACATCGAGCTGATTTGCACGCATGCGCGTTCTCATTGTGAGTGCCGTCATCATAGTGGGTGGCGTCATCATAGTGAGTGCCGTTACTTCTTTGTCAGTCAGTATTACGCGCGATTGACGTTACTTCATACCCTACGTACGAATCCAGCTGAGAGACCGATGGTGGTTATAAACGTGTGAACGCAAACGGGGTCTACTAGTCCAGCGCCGGATCCAAGAATTTTTAAAAGAGGGGTTTCACAGTTAGCAGTTAATTATAGCATTACTAATTTTCTCTTTTATAGTAAAATTTAATAAAATTATTGAACCCCGTCTATTGAAAAAAGAGGGGTTTATACCCCCTTAATCCCCCTCTGGATCTGGCAGCGCAGTCTCTTGCACAGCCCTTCTGAACGCGCGCGCGAGGAGCGGAGAGGGGACGGTGCCTGCACGCGAAAGAGGGTCTGTTACATCCGGCAGATAACTGGAACGGAATAGGAGTGACTAACGCCTGACGTCGTCTCTTTAGCATGCGTAACACGCGCCTGCCTCTAGCTATGTCAGTCGACACGCTGTGAAGCTGAGGCGTTATTTGTTTGCATGCGTATTGTTTCATATAGCCGTAATAGTTCACTAGAAGGGCACAGAGACTGAGGAGATCAAAAAGTTGGAGTCATTGAGTCATTACCTTATTCACAGGTAAGATCCTGAGATTCAGATGGCAAGATAGCGCGAAATTCGTCAAATAGTTAAAGTGACGTACATTGTATTGGTGCAGAGATTCCTTGTGTATCATGTAAGTTTCACTTCGTGATTCATAAACTGCGAAATTTCCTGGATCTAGTGAGTCTTGTCGTCTAGTCTACAGAGAGACTTTATCGTCATCACGTAACTTTTAGCCTGTGAGTCATAACTTCGCCAGCCGTAAAACCTTCCTGGGTCTACGGTCATACGGACCGATAGAGTAAGGTCGACTCTTACCACCAATGCGCGTCACTTTGATTTGAACGCGCGTATAAGGGCATTCGCATTCCGCGCAATCTTGCCATCTTAATCTCAGGCTCTTGCCTTGTATGAGGGAATTGCCGTTACTTTTTGATCTCCTCAGTCTCTGTCCCCTTCTAGTGAACTACATGATCTGCTAGGTATACGATCTACGGAATAATGCGCATGCAAACGTCAACTTCACGGCATGTCGAGTAACATAATAGCTAGCCATTACTCGAGCGACGTTAGCCTCAAACTTCCAGACCAAAAAGTGCGCGACCATAACTCTAGTCTGGACCAAGTCGACACTAAAGTGATTTCGGAAATAGCCTTCTAAGAAGATCACCTCCCACCGAAATTTCGGTTGTAAATTCTGATTGGCTTAGCAGTAATTGGTTATGCTAAGTGCACTAATGCTGATTACGAGCGTGTGAAATCCTCCAAGGTGGGTAAGTGCATGCAAGCGTCAAACACATGTCTAAAACGTGTTCCGGGTGACATACTAGACATCTAATCATGGCCACAAGTGCCAGCTGCATTGCGAACGAGAGTGTTCTTACCACGACTTTCGCCAAGTCGTCTGCGACACTGGGAATTGCTTCACTGCATTCTGAACAGCGAACAACGCTGAAGTACCTTCTGAATGAACGAGATGCATTCGCTACATTTCCGACTGGTTTTGAAACGCCTGCTATATTCCAAGTCCTCCCTAGCGTGATGCATGAGCTGCGTACAGCTGGAGTAAATCTTTCTGCTAAACATCCAATTGTTCTTGTTCTTTCTCCGCCTAGATCTCTCATGGGAGATCAGGTAACCGGCCTCCCATCTAAGGGGTTATCAGCTGCTATTATAGGAGCAAGCTGTGAATGCGATTCTCGTATCAAGCAGGGATGCTATTTTTTCGTGTACGGTAGTCCTGAGGCTATTGTCGGTTCGGATGAATGAATGAAGGCGTTTCAGGCTGACGTGTTTCGGCGTAATATCGCCGTTATTGTTGTGAATGAGGTTCACACTATACCGTTTTGATGATTTATTCAATTCTTTCTAGCTGTAGGTTGTACTGTGCGCAGACTGTCCCTGTTTATGCCTCAGATTCAAAGAGTCGTCGTGTCCAGCCGTACACCAAGATATCACCGCAAACATGGCAGACGTCTCTTCGTTCGTGATATCCCATTGCGCAAATGCTTTGTTTGCGTAATACAAAAGCGGTTATCTTTCCATCTCATTATGAACCTAAGTAAAACGACCTTAGGCTGTTAGAATACCATTTAGCATAGCTTTGGGTTAAGTACTGCCGAAATCATTTTAGTATCAACTTAGTCCAGACTAGAGTTCACGCTCTGCGCGAGCTCTCTGGACTCTTAATTCCAAGCCAATACTACTCGTGCTAAAGAGACGACGTCAGGCGTTAGTCACTGTTTTTGCATTCCCAATTATCTGCCGGATATGAACAGACCCTTTTTCGCGAGCGGGCACTAAACCTTTCCGCTCCTCGCACGCGCGTTAAGAGGGGATGTGCAAGAGACTAAACAGGCCAGGGCCCGGAACTACGGGCAGAATTGAACCCGAGGCACAATATAGCGGGTCCACCGCTCTAGCCATTATCACAGTGGGCTACAGAGAGAAGCATGCGACGAGAGTGTGGTAATTATACATAATATTGAGTTATCAGTGTATATTTGTAGCTTTTTAAATGCATAATTGATTTCAACCATACTAAGCTTTGCATTTTATTTTGATGTCTTCAAGGTTAGATAATTCTTCCCAAATCCCGTCATGAAACGTTCTTTGTGCGTATTTCTGCTGACCCTCTTCACAGCACATTACAAGCTAAACAAAATCTCATCTCTAGCTCAAAACACGGCAGACGGAGTACAAAGTACTCCACCGAACAACACCTCAGCTACAGACTCTTCAAACAATGTAGTTTTCAAAAGTGGTAGTCAGTCTTACTATGACTTGGAAAGCTTTAATTCTTGGACTTGCAATACACCACATGTTGATCGTTTTGGATCTGCACAATTATTTATCAAATCGTCAATAGAAACCAAAGGGTATCTTTACAGGATACTGTTGTATGGAGGAATTGCAAAAGCGGGTCCTGGTTTATTTTCAAAGGTTCGTGATCAAGACACAACATGGATCTATTACGAAGAAACAAACTCTTGGAAAACAATTGATAATGTAGCAAACGGACCGCCCCCGATGAGCGACCTCAACCTGGTGACTCTTTGTAGATCACATGCCATCATGGTGCATCCTTATCCCACTAACAGAACTTGGATATTTATGTCTAAACAACTAGAATGGAAACGAGTTACGATTGTTGGTTATGGACCAGCCAAAAGTGAATATTTCGATATCTTTGTTGCGGTAGCCGTAAGAAGTTCAAACTCTTCGTGCGCTTGCAGTGAAGATGTTCTCGTTTTCGTTTACTTGAATCAAGGTCAAGATAGTACTACTCAGGTTGGCTCATACAGGATCAGATGTGTTATAGAACATAGACTGTATCGTTGGAAGAAAGAGGGATTTCACAATTTTCGTAGTAATCGGGCTCACATAACTTCTGTTGTTACATATCCTTCGCCGGCCAAGAGAACACTACTTTTTGTTGCTGAGAAATGCATTTGGACATATTCCGTAGAGAAGTCAACCTGGAATAAAACAAAAAACTGCGTTCCTACCACATATTCAATTTTAAGAGCCGTGTATTTGCCTGTTACTGGAGAGATTCTCTTCTTTAGTTTGACAAATCGTTCGATTATTCGACTACTTTTCTCTAGTACGTCTACGTTATACGAAAACATTTTGGGGATTCTTCCGAATATAATACAAGTGTATTCTGTACGAGTAGTGAGTGATAGTAAATTGATAGTTTACTTGTCTGAAGATACAGTTTGTGGCTCAAGCACTTGGATTTTAGAGAGAAACGTTGTGGCAAGATTATGGGCTTGGAATAAACTAAAGGAAACCATACTATATCCTTCCTATTGCGCACTACAATCGTTTTGGAAAGATACATATTATCGGATTGTCATTTCATCATCTGACGTTTCTAGTGCAAACAATAAACATATTGTGCAACCAGTCATGTGGTCGCTGAACATGCGCACGAAGAAATGGGAACTACAAAGTCATCTCAACGTTACAGGATTATACTGTACAAGAATAGACTATCTAAGTGCAGACGTGCACAAGGATAATAACAACTTGTATTACACACAAATAGAGAGAAATGTGTGGCTGATGGTATCAAAGAGCTACACGAGTTTGATGACGTCACCACATGATACACAACAAATGACGCATTCTATACCTTCTAGATCTCAATTTACACTCGTTACTATCGACTCGTCGTCAGCTCTGCTGTTTGGAGGTCGTACTAGCTCTGGTGTTGTTCTAAATGATCTTTGGGAGTTTTCTCTCGCACATAGAATGTGGAAGAAAGTGGACACGACAGAGCACGAGTTGAACATCCCACCTCGATATGGTCATGCTGCTGCAATTACAAGGTTTGACATGTTTATTATTGGTGGATCTAACAATAGTATTGACTGCATCCAAGAATTGTGGAAATACAATTTGGTTAAAAATTCGTGGAGCATTTTAGTGCCGGATCTCAAATTTTTACGTTTTATTGTCTTCAAATCTTGCCGATTTGCTCTAGTTGCTAAGGCTGAAATGTTATGGATTGCAGCCTACGGCATACCTATTTCTAGTACTAGTGTAGAGTTGAGCTATAACGTGTGGATGTTTATGATTTACTCGCGAACGTTGACTCTCGTGGTTCAAATACCAATGAACGTGCAAATCGCTGTCAATCTCAGTCCTCAAATTACTTTCTTGCAAGGATATCTACTACGTTTCGAGGGAAATGATTTGTTGTATACGAGGGTTGGTTGTCCTCGAGGATTATCGTCGAGCGACATTTCTCGATTTCCGTGCCACTTCTGCAAGGTCGGCTTCTACGCTGACAGAGTGGGGTCGACCAAGTGCAGTAAATGTCCGAACGGAACGACGACGAAAGGTGAGCGTTCGTCAACGGTGACCGACTGCAACCTTTGCGTGTCGGATTACTGTCTTCATGGGAGATGTTTGGTGGCGAGCAACAGTGTAACACAAGTTCCCGTATGCACATGTACTATCGGTTTCA
>CAXXBX010000231.1:35000-98055 GCA_964274945.1 Dehalococcoidia bacterium
ATCCTATTATTGGTGCTTCAAATGTATTGTTTAGTAAATCATAACCAAACGGGAATAGGCAATACCTCTCATTGGAGATTGTTGTATGGTTGTCATGTGTGAATAATATTGTACCGTTTATGCAATAACCAAATCCGTTTGACTGTGCCCAAGCACAACGTCCAAAAATTTGGGCAATGCGTGCATGTCTTGAGTATATATGAACTTCTGTCCAGTTAGGAGACGTCATTGCGTGTATATTTGTCATAATCTTGTAGTGGTAAATCAAACAAGTCAGAATGGTCGTATTTGTCGAATACAATGGTGTCAATAACAATTATCACCACGTTGATCAAAACTTGGCAGATGATTGTGATAACCAGATTTCTCTTATACACTAGTGAACAGCAACAACGAGAACAGAACTTGCTCATTGCTTGAAACGAGTAAACTGCAATGTTAAAAGTTGCCCACTGAGCTGTGAGACAAGAGAACCAAGACAGCCAAGCACTTGTCATGCACATGTTACCAGCAGAGATGGATGACAGATGTTTTGTTTGGTCTAGGTGAACATCAAGCACCAAACTCTCGAGAAGAAGCAAGTGAACACAATACAAGAAGTCTGAAACTGCTAGCATGATGATGAGGATTGAGAGAGGAGACGATCTCTGATCCCTTTTCTGTGCAAGTCTCCACACCACAACCAATATGTTGCCAATAATTCCAATCGAAAGTAACATCCAAACAACGCCATGGAAAGGATCGCTGGACAAAACTGAAGATAGAAAGTAGAGTTTATATATATATATATATATATATCACGTTTGCTAGATAGATTTATTTCTTACCGTCATACGATGGCTCGTAATAGTCGTACACAACGTTGGTTGTATCGATTGCGAATCTAGTTTCGTCATCGACAATAAAGGCAGGTCTACTCTCTTCTGCCATGTTCTACTACAAAGCAAGTCGCACATCAGTTGTGGTAATTCGTACGAGTTACCAACGTCTGAAACAAGCAGCACGCAATCGTTTTGATGATAAAACTCACGTGAGCACAAACAAGCAAGGCAACAAAACAAGCCAAGCCTATCACTAGCCAAAATAGATGAGCAACAACGCTCCTGCATTTTGGACGTACGTATACTGGAACCCCTAAGAACCGTTATAGATAAAACAAACCAAACTGCTGTTGGCCTAATTAAATATGTTCTAATTAATTTGAGTGGTACTCTATACACTACAGGTAAACATGACTAAATGAAGAAGCACCCAGTGCAAACCCTCAGCGAGCCTTAGAACTAAAGAGTTTAAATTTACAGTTTTAGTAAAAAACCAAGTAATAGTATAAAAGAGTGTGAGAAAGAGAGTGACATCCGGTCAGGTATTTGCCTCAATCCGCAATCAAGTGTTATGCCGTTGCTTATCAGGCGAATCGGGTCGGTCGGTCGTACGTCACGTGACCGGCCTGCACTAAAAGCGTTTCACGCTTCGGGTAATGAAAATTCGCTGAAGTGCTACACCCTCGGATTCTCTACAGCGCTTAACTTAATATATTTTTGTTACCAAAATGACTATATGATAACTATTGTACTATATGATAAACAAATAGAAGTTTTGTTACCCTGAACTTGGACTCCGTCTTAACATCATCAGTTTGTTTACGACATTGATCCAATTTAGTCTGGATGCATGTTTAATTTAGCTTAAACACGCAACGGCTTTTTAGACTAAAGTGGTAAATTAGCTAGAACATGACTGCAAATGTAAAGGTATCTGGCGAGACAGAGCGGAGAAACGGTTGCCAAAAGTTATGTTCAATCTCATACGTTATTGGTCCGTGATTCTTCCGGCCATTTCCAATTTTCAAATTTTTATTTTCATTTTAATTTTTAATTTTTCATTTTTCAATTTTTTATCAAAGGCTTTCAATTATTTTGCTAAAAAAATTAATTCGGCGAGTAAATTTTTATTTTTCATTTTTATATTTTTATTTTGGTTTTTTATTTTTCTATTTTTCATTTTTCATTTTTCATTTTTCATTTTCATTTTTCTATTTTCAAGTTTCTATTTTTGATTATATTTGGCTGAGTTGAATGTCAAAAAGAATTGAACGAGGAAAGAACGAAATTGAACGCAGCAAGAACGAAAAATGAAACAGCCTTGTGCGAAGTACGCAGCAGGGAGTCTGGTGGAACGCGTGCGCTAGTCATAAGCTCAACGCACTAGGGAGTCGTTTATCATTCCAACGCGTGCTGCTGGTTGGAAGGAGCGGAGCGGTTGTTCCACGACTTCCGCCCTAGGGCGATCTCTTGCAAGTTCCGCTCAAACGGAAAGGAAATCTCTCTCTTCCCCCCAAAATAATCAATCTCAGGTGAGAGCAGCCATCGCTGATGAGCACAGTACATATGCATGGTATATGAATTTATTATCTATTATCACATATAACAACAATCTAGCTAAATCTACAACTCAACAAATTTAGTAACTATACTGAAACTCATTCAAACTCAACTAGACTTAATTAATTAACTGCCATTTCATACACGCAGTACACAGCAAATAAAACAGAGATGCGCGGTTTGCTGTTCTACACACGCGCGCCTACGTGCAATTCAATCAATTTGCTCAATCGATCACCTCGGGAGAATCTTGAGCTTCTGTCCTTGCGGATGGCTCTCTTGTCACTGCAGGCTTGCGTAACCCGGAAGACTGGTCAATTACCTCGGGTAGCTCAGACTCGGTTGACTCCGGGCCGTCACCGTCGCTGTGAACAAGGCTACTACCCACATCTTTGATTTCAGTTGCTGTGTACTGCGTATCTAGAATGGTAGTTAATTAATTAAGCCTAGTTGAGTTTGAACGAGTTTCAGTATAGTTACTAAATTTGTTGAGTTTTAGATTTAGCTAGATTGTTGTTATATGTGGTAATAGATAAATTCATATAACATGCATATGTACTGTGCTCATCAGCAATGGCTGCTCACACCTGAGATTGATTATTTTTTAGGAGAGTCAGAAAGATTTCCTTGTTAGACCGGAAATTGCAAGAGATCGTCCTATGGCGGAAGTCGCACGTCCAAGTACCACTCCGCCCCTTCCAATCAGCAGCACGAGTTGGAATGAAAATCGACTCTCTACTGCGTTGAGCTATGACTAGTGCACGCGTTCCAAACTCCCTGCTGCGTACATCGTGCAAGACTGTTTCATTTTCGTTCTGCTGCGTTCATTTTTCGTTCTTTCCGCGTTCAATTCTTTTGACATTCAACTCAACCAAATAGACTCAAAATAGAAACTTGAAATAGAAAAATCAAAAATCAAAAATGAAAATGAAAATATGAACAATGAAAAATAAAAATTTGCTTGCCAATTAATTTTTTTCAGCAAATAATTGAAAACCTTTGACAAAAAATTGAAAAATGAAAAATTAAAATAATTATAATTAAAATTTGAAAATGAAAAATTGAAATGGCCGGAAGTTGTTACAGATATAGGTGTCTAGTCTGGAAGAAAAGAAAGCATGCAATTTGAGATGTTGTCTAACGTGCGTTAACTAAAGAAACGTGATTATTACGCATTTGTTTTATTTCTAAAGTAAGATAGAGCTACTCCTCACGAAAAACAATGCCGAATTCACTTGTAACAAAAAATACACTAGCGAACTCAAGACATAGCCATACCGTTCACCAACAACACCCCAAAAGGAGTCCTTCTAATTCGGAGGACGCGAAGATCTTTAGGAAGTCGTAGAAGACTCGTCTAAACAGCAACAAGCCGCCATTCTGAGACGTACGGGAGTTCTAAAACGTCACGTGGATGGAACGAAGTTCCGGCTATCATCTGTACGTCCTACATGCAACCGTTGTCACCTGATATAATTATAATATTTATGTAAAATTTTGCACAGTAGCGCTACATACTGGAAAGGGCAAATTTTCACTGGACAAAATGTTAGCGGTTTTTCGCTCTTAGGCGTTTGGGAATAGTCACGTGATTCGGTCACGTGCTGATATCGTCTTGTCATGCTTCTCAAGTTGTTGCGTAAAGCGGGGGATGAGGAGAAACGACCGTGTCTCCCCCAACCTACTGGTATTCCTGGAGTACGTCCGTCTGCAGTGAAGGCTGCAAATGACTGTGTGGTACAAGATCCCCTCCAGAGGGTACAGCACGTTCCTAGCGGAAAACGTCGTTCCTAGCGGAAAGTGGAAAAGTATAACATTAGTGTTGGGTTATGTTTGATTAATTAATAAGAACATTAACGCAATCTAACAGAGCACGTTACTGCCTGGCAGCCACGCCCACGTACGGGACCGCACAGTTTCACAGAAATTTTGGCGTGGATATAATTTTCGCGGAAAGGTTTACAACCGCGAATATAGCGAAAATTTTACCCACGCGAAAATTTGTTCCATACAGTATGCACCTATTAGAGGTGTGGTTGCTATTATATGCTGCCTCGCGTAGCCAGACCCTACTGTTGCGTCATAGCAAATATTTTTGGGGTTGACATCACACACACATCCTGGATATAGAGCCCGGATAAGTTTAACTTGCACGTGCACGCATGACGGCCCATGCTCGATCATGATCTAGTAGTTCGAAATGTGTTGTTATGCTGACAGATCGTGGGAATTGCGCTTTCTCTGCGAGCAGTTACCACACTGAGTAAGCAACAGTGGCTAGTGAAAGGAGAGCTCCAATGCAGAGAATGTTGGTTGCTACAGACCGTTTTCTTTGCAGAAATCGACTTTCTCGAGAAAAATTTGACTCCAGAAAAGCTTTATGTGATGCAGTTATCATACAAGACGGCAGAGGTTTGTACATTTTGCTAATTAATTGATATTAGTTAATTAAGTAATATTTTTTACAATAGAGTATTTAGTAGTCGTATTTAAAGCACAATTTATGTAGTTATGGTAGTATTTTGAACCTTAAATGTGATTTAATAAATAGTAATTTATAATTTATAAGGGTTTGTATACAGTAGTGGGCAAAAGTATTTGCCAGGCAAGAAATTTCAAGGGTTTTTCAGGATGTTTGTGTTTGGGTGGAAGCACAAAATAATAATAAAGCGACTTCTTGATCAATGTTTGTCATGCAATGGCAAAATTGAGACTGATTGGTACAGAATTGAGTCTAAATCAGTTGGTTTAGCTTCAAGTGTCATCTAGCTACAGCAGTAGGTTGCACTCGAATATTTTCTTTTGTTTTCTGACTCCCACCTCTTTACCAAACATGTGTAGAGCAGAAAGCAGTTGCTGCTGTGTACCAGGTGAATAGACTTCTTTGCCTTGTAGTTTTCAATAATTAGAAGAAAACCTTCTACTGCATCTATGAAGCTGTCTGTGACATGAATTTCATGCAACCCTTCCTTGATATCTTTAGTGATCTGTAGTACTCTTTCAGTGATGTCCCCTGACTTTTCATAGCTTCCTCTGTTAATTGGTTGTGCTTGATCTCTTTGAAATGTATTGCTAAAATCAATGTTGTCGTCAGCTGCAGTCGCCACTTCAGTTGTATCACAGGAACAAGGGGCAATTTTTTCAAAGGAACGTTTTGATATCTTTGTCAGACCAATTGACACTGATGGAAAGAGACTTTAGATGTTCTTCTTCTGCTCTTTGTGGACACTACTGTAAAAGGAAATGGGTTGGCAGTGTTGTCCTAATGCCACTGCTGCAAAAAGCTGATGGCCTTGAGGCGAATATGTTGGGATAGTATTGAAACTGCTTTTGCGATACTTCATTGCTGCTGCAAATTGGTGTTTGCACGGTTGGCTTTGCATTCTGATGGGACAGGTGCACTCACCCAGTTGTAAGACTACTGTCGACGTTGTATTCTTATCTGACTGACTCACAACAGTGTAAACGTCTGGGTTATCTGTTGCGACGATGTCGTCAGATGGAATGGTGTGCACTTTTACTCCTGTAACAGTAAACCTTGTAGAGACAAAATGATCTAATCTGTTTGTGGCAACTGATATTAATTAAACGTCACTGGTAATACAGTTCGAGAGTCTGTGTGAGAAGATTGAACATTTGCACCGCATTCCAAGCTTTATTCCTTTGGAAAAGGATGTCTTTTATCATGCGTATGCTAGCCTCTGAATAATTGTTAGTATAGTTGTCTCGTGTGGGAAAGTTTGTTTGGAAACACGCAGCCCATTATTTCCTTTGTTGCCAGTAGTCACCTAGTCTCTTTTTGAATGTCTGAAAAGGGCTTTTGTCTACTTTACGTTTGATTGTAGTCAATGCTTGCTCATTTGGGGCATAAACAAGTCGTTTTGTTAGTGCCATACAGAGGTAATTCTGTCTGTGCTACAGATACCAGAATTTGAGCTCCAAAGCCATCTCCATGTACTTTGTAAACAATGAAAGACACATAGGTGTAACTCTGCTTGAGGCCATGTACTCTTTAGAGCAATCCGTTTGCTCTCACAGTCATTTGTCAATAGTTTAGTGGTCCAAGATTTGTGCCTCTTCCAAAAAAATGCACCGTTGGCAGTATGTGGCACAGTGCTGTAAACCCTGCTGACAAGGTAACAGCATCTTCACTGGATGTCATAACTGCAGTAAGTGGTAGATCTACTACTGATGTGCCGCAGCTAAGTATGAACACAGCTGTGTTCAAGTTATCAAGACTGGCTGTTGAGTCACAAAAGACTAGCTCTGCACTTTGTGTGACCATTTCATGGACTTTGGCCATGAGAGGAGTTACTAGAGCTAAAAGAAAGAGCATGACATCAGTCTTTCTGGTCTTTGGTTTAGGTTCATCCATATTCATTGCAGCTGTTGCTTCATAAAGTTGAAGAAATTCTTGCCCACTTTCTTTTTCGTGTTCCTTGTTGTATCGTTGTACTTCCTCAAGCAGTCGCTCAAACATAGCCTCTCCATTTTCTGGTCCAATGTTGTCTGATCGCCATTTTCTAAAAGACGTTGAACATCTTGTACATGTGGGTGCAGAGGCAGCAGAGGTGCCAGACTCAAAGAGACTAATGTACGCTTTTTTACAGCTTCTGTGACTGGCCTAAAGCTGAGCGCATGGCCACTGTGGATTGGGTGATTATGTCTGTACTTCAGATTGATAAGGCAAGGATATTCTGGGTGGTCTGAAATTCTAGATTCCTTAGGTGGGTATACCCTAACTATTAAAGGGCTAGGACACATTGACTTCTTGTCTCGTGTGGAACAATGTATGGTGGTTTTCTTTACTTTGCACTGGCTTTCTGTGGACATTTGTGACAGAGCTTTCTGTTTACTGTAATGATGACAATGACGAACAATTTTTAAAAGGAGTCGTCATCCTTTTGCTTTGAAACCAGTAGTGATTTGAAAGGTGGTTTTAGAGACCTCTTCAAAATGTTCAATCCACTGGACAGCTGCAGTCTCACAATTGGCACTTGTCAATGCTTCTACAATAAGTTGCTTGTTTCAGCTTCTAGGAATCTTTTCAATACATGCTGACAATAAGAGTCAACAAAATAGTTGTACTGCTAAGGGAGCAAGGGTATAATACTGGTAGGGAGGCCTGAATCAGATTTGCATTCTTGTTTGGCATCAAGTGGGTCCTCTAGATTGGCTTTACTGGTCGTTTGAAATTGTTAAAATGTGTCTGTGCTTAAAGTGCATCTCTTCACATAAACTGACTGTTGTTCTACAGCAGGCATGGAGGTTTCACTGACATTGTCAGCTTCTGTACTCTGTGAATGACTCTCATTAGAAGTGCACCAGGGTACATTAGAAAAGAAAGGATTCCTCTTGCCAGCTGAAACGGCCTTAGCGAGAGTGAACTTTTTTTACCAACTTTGTTTGCTTTGTCAGGCATATAGCAGGAGGGCCGATCAGTAGTTGCTTTGCATGGTGAAGCTGCTGAAGAGTTACATTTTTCTCCTGAAACTTTGGTCTTGAAGTTTTACTCAAACTGAAGCAAAGCTTCCAGCGTTCAGGTTGCTTGAGATGATGGCTTTGGATTTGCTGAGACTGCAAGTTTTCATCAGCTAATATGGACTTATCTATGATATTTGAAATTTTAATTTGATCAGAAAGCAGCCATACTGCTTAGGTATTTCTCAGGTAGTGAGCACATTGGCTTGGTTGAAGGTAAAGTTTGATTTTTTCCTTTGTCACAATAGAAGGACAGCTGTGGTAAACAGATGTATGCCCACGGATTCTTTGGAGAAAATGCTGCAACTGCCACAAAAACAAAGGCAATAACCCCACAAAGAGAAGAACATGTTTGTATTGGGGAAATTTTTAGTAATGCCTTGAGTATGCATGTTTTTCATCTTTGTCAAATGTTGGCTTATGTACAGGAATCAAATCATGAATATCCACTCTTTCACGTAAGGCAGTGCTTAGATTGTCCAGTGTTTGTCTCAGTTCTACCAACAAGTTAGTAGGACCTGGGTATCCCAATGGGTTACCATAGAAGGAAGCTTTTGAATTCAAATCTAAAGCAACCACTGTCCAATGATTCCCACTCATCAATGAATTTGATGCAACAGAAGATCCAGTTATGGCATCAATTTGTACGTTGACAATCAGGAATATAAGTCTAATCTTTTTTCTGTTGTTCAGAGCTGATGCTATGGATGTGTTCAACGTGAATTTGCAAACTTGAGATAGCACAAGGCAAAGACAATCTTCTTATGAGTGATTGAGAAGCGATGCCATACCTATAAGCAGTGTATTAGGGGTCAGTGGGTCTTTCGGCCATTTCAAATTTCAAATTTTCAAATTTTTAAATTTTAAATTTTCAAATTTTAATTTTTTAATTTCTTAATTTCTAATTTCTAATTTTTTTACATAACGTTTTTATTTTTTTTTAAATTTGCATTACATTTTCAAATTTTAATTTTTGAAAAATCAAAATTTTAAATTTTATTATTTCAAATTTGTAAATTTTTAGGTTCAGTATATTAGAAATTGCTTTGCCTACGAGAAAGCGCACGTAGTTGTCTAGATGAACTGATGGCCGGATTTGAACTAACAGAAATTGAACGCTCATCCGTTCTTTCAAATAATTTGAGTACATCAGAAAAAGAAAATTGAAAGAGCGAGTAGCAGTGTACGCGGTAGGGAGTCCATTGGACGGCGTAGGGGTGCATTCCAACGCGTGCTGATACATTGATTCAATTAAACTAGGCGCGGTTTCTGCTAATCACATCAGCACGTTTCCTGTACCGTGTTTCTGCACCTGTACGTACAGCGCTTCAGACAGTTACTAATTTTTAGTAACTCGAAGTGCATGGTCGCGTCATTACTGTAGATGTAGGAGTACGATTGGCCCAACTGCAAGTTGCACTTCATGTCTAGATTTTGTACATCACATAGAACACTACCCGATAGCGCAGATAGAACGTCTACAACCTCATGTTGTGTCTCTCCTGTGCCGTGAGAACAGAACCCACACTGACTACAAGTGAGAATTACGAGACCAAATAATAAAGGTGGACACGCAAGCAGTGCCCATGGCAGGAGGGCATAGGGAACGTACGTGTACACTCCTGCTGACACGCCCCTCCCCTCGACGGTACCGCGTCCAACTACTACATTTACGTATGTCGTACTGTACCGGCAGAATAACCGCCAATTCAATACCAACTAACTTTACACAAGCAACGTACTGCATGATCGCGTGAATTACGTTTGTACTGTATCGTAACCTTTCTACAGAGTCTCTAATTAGCTAAGAATGCAACAACACGCAGCTAGAGATCCTCTAGTATCGGTATCAACATCTATTAGGGGTTTCGTTGAAGGACGCCCCCACACTACGCATAGAACGCACGCACACACAATAAACAACGGATCCGAGTCAAAGACATCGTTTAGCACTCGGTAGGGGTTGATCGGTAGAGCGTGCGTTGAAAGAATGCTGTCACATGTTCGGCAAGATCGCTAGCGTTACGAGGTCGTGGAGGGCACAATCACGTTGGTGGTCGATGGTGCTTTGGAAATACTCCTGGATCATGAGAGCTGGCAGCGCCGACTAACTAAATTTCCGGACAGCGAACAACTTGGGGATTCCCCAACTAATTAACTGTAACCTATACCGCCGTGCAGCACGTACAGTATAGGCACATCGTATGATATTGAGTCACAGATGGACGAGAGAGAAATTCAGGAAATGGTGAAGGCTGGGCTATCGCACTCAACCATAAGTTATATACTTCGAAGAAGACATCCTGGAGTCAAAGGTTTTTCTGAACGATCCGTTAGACGATTTTGTCATGAGCAAAACATTCATTATCGTTCTGCATTATCTGACTTTGACATGAGGATGGTAGCCCAGGCAGCTGTTAGAGAAGTAATATGTTCTCTATTTAATAAACCCGTATAAACAGATGGAGACTTTTGCCGTTATTACACGTATCTACATAGGTTGGTCCAGCGTACGGAAGAAAGATGATGAAAGGGTATCTTCAAGCAGGAGGACCTAGAGTTGGTCACAAACGCATTGGACGCATTCTAAGACCAGTTGCTCCTGGATATCATGGAAGGAGGCAGCACCTAGCTCATCGGCAAATAAATCCTGTGCCTTACTACGCTCAATATCCTGGACACAAAATGCATATAGATCAAAATGAGAAGCTTGTTATGTATGGAACAACACACGTTCTTGCCATAGACGGTTACAGTGGTTTTATTTTTGGTCTAATTACTATCCCAGACAAGAACAACCTTATAATTTATAATCAGCTTTTCAGACTTATACTTCAGCAGTTTGGGTTATGGGACCAGATTCGCGTTGACCATGGGAGAGAGTTCTATCTTCTTCTGTATGTGCAGGAACACCTAAGTTATCTAAGACGAAATCAAATGAGAGCACCTCATGTGCAGTCTATGTCAAGAGAGGTACCTATGTATTGTACACTCATGCATGTTATTCTAGTTCTTACAGTCTGTAATGATATAGCTCTTTTGCTTTCTGAAACAGAATCATCCTGCTGAAAGAATTTGGGTAGAAGTCAATCAAAGAGTGAATTACCCGATAAAAAAAGCTCTCGATGCTCTAGTAGAGGTGGACCAGCTGAACATGAATGACCCTATTGTTAGATTTTGTTTGTCCTGGATAACAATGAGAGTGTGTTAAGTCGGAATTGAACGTTGCGTTTTTGCCTGGAATAATCATTTCATTTCAAGTATGAGATTTAGAATGTTGCGTATACACTGAGCTCGTTTGAAATCGTACTAATTGGTGTGGTATACATTAACTTTAGGAAAGGGTATTCCCAGAGACAGAATTCAGATGTCCATGGCTGTCAGACTTAAAGCACAAGACATCCCAACTGTAGATGATGCTGTTCGATCATTTGAAGGAGAGGGAGGAGTTCTAAATAGACTTTCTGAATTCGGTACGGACCGCATCAGATGCGACCATGTTCGCCAAGTGTGATTACAAGCCTTTACGTTGAGATTTAGTTTTGATAACATTTACTCAGAAACAGTCAACGGCCGTTGGCAGCAACTACATGACTCTTGGCGCTACTATTATCACCTTACAACTACCTTCTAATAGCATCTACAATATCATATACAATACGCCAATATGATGTAATACCATAATTTAGCCCGTGACTCAATTTGATACGATGTGCTGCACGGCGGTATAGGTTACAGTTAATTAGTTGGGGAGTCCCCAAGTTGTTCGATGTCCGGAAATTTAGTTAGTCGGCGCTGCCAGCTCTCATGATCCAGGAGTATTTCCAAAGCACCATCGACCACCAACGTGATTGTGCCCTCCACGACCTCGTAACGCTAGCGATCTTGCCGAACATGTGACAGCATTCTTTCAACGCACGCTCTACCGATCAACCCCTACCGAGTGCTAAACGATGTCTTTGACTCGGATCCGTTGTTTATTGTGTGTGCGTGCGTTCTATGTATAGTGTGGGGGCGTCCTTCAACGAAACCCCTAACAGATGTTGATACCGATGCTAGAGGATCTCTAGCTGCGTGTTGTTGCATTCTTAGCTAATTAGAGACTCTGTAGAAAGGTTACGATACAGTACAAACGTAATTCACGCGATCATGCAGTACGTTGCTTGTGTAAAGTTAGTTGGTATTGAATTGGCGGTTATTCTGCCGGTACAGTACGACATACGTAAATGTAGTAGTTGGACGCGGTACCGTCGAGGGGAGGGGCGTGTCAGCAGGAGTGTACACGTACGTTCCCTATGCCCTCCTGCCATGGGCACTGCTTGCGTGTCCACCTTTATTATTTGGTTTCGTAATTCTCACTTGTAGTCAGAGTGGGTTCTGTTCTCACGGCACAGGAGAGACACAACATGAGGTTGTAGACGTTCTATCTGCGCTATCGGGTAGTGTTCTATGTGATGTACAAAATCTAGACATGAAGTGCAACTTGCAGTTGGGCCAATCGTACTCCTACATCTACAGTAATGACGCGACCATGCACTTCGAGTTACTAAAAATTAGTAACTGTCTGAAGCGCCGTACGTACAGGTGCAGAAACACGGTACAGGAAACGTGCTGATGTGATTAGCAGAAACCGCGCCTAGTTTAATTGAATCAATGTATCAGCACGCGTTGGAATGCACCCCTACGCCGTCCAATGGACTCCCTACCGCGTACACTGCTACTCGCTCTTTCAATTTTCTTTTTCTGATGTACTCAAATTATTTGAAAGAACGGATGAGCGTTCAATTTCTGTTAGTTCAAATCCGGCCATCAGTTCATCTAGACAACTACGTGCGCTTTCTTGTAGGCAAAGCAATTTCTAATATACTGAACCTAAAAATTTACAAATTTGAAATAATAAAATTTGAAATTTTGATTTTTCAAAAATTAAAATTTGAAAATATAATGCAAATTTTAAAAAAATAAAAACGTTATGTAAAAAATTAGAAATTAGAAATTAAAAATTAAAAAATTAAAATTTGAAAATTTAAAATTTAAAAATTTGAAATTTGAAATGGCCGAAAGACCCACTGACCGTGACAGACCTTGTTTAACCACTTGTCTTCATGAATAGCCTGTGGGAGGACACCACTTAGACAGGAGTGTGGACATTTAGTTAATGAACAAACTCATTCAACTCAAAGTATTTTTATTACTTTACTGCAGTTAAGTGGCAGAGTATTAATAATCGACATTTGTATACGTAGTTGTGAATTCAGTTAACATGAGTAGTGGTGAGCTAATATAATTTGTGGTATTCTGGACAGGAACAAATTCCCATGCATATTGGTTATTGTCTACACTGTCTAAACAAAATAGTGTAGGCACACTTTAAAAGAAGCATGCTTTAGCTATAGGTACTTTGCAAGGATTTATGGTACATGTGATTACAAGTAACTAAAATTAGTTCATGTAATGCACAATCTCATAATTAAATGGGACATGAAATGCTGACTAAAATCATCTAGTCACTCAACACTACAATGCATAGAAAAAATTAAAAAATTTATCTGAAGAACGAGATGCTTAATATTTTGCAGTGTGTGTATAGGATGTGTGAAGAATATTGGAAGGTGGATCAGGGAATGACATGTCAAAGTACTCTCTAGCAAAATCTAGCGACTGCTGTGACATTTTTTACCAGATAATGAGATTTATGATGTTTGTTTACCAGTTTACAATGCTGTATACGCATAACTCAATCTTAACCAGTTATAGTCATTACCAGTTGGATATAACAGTGTACGCTCTAGATGTTGAAGAAAGTAACATGATAATGTTTTGTGCTTGTATATACGTAGTTCCATTTGTGGTCAGTTTGAGCATGGTATAAGATACTGTGAATACGCATCATCAACTGCTCCATCTCATCATAGTAAAGAAACACCGCCCTTTGGTATTTATCAAGTTTTGAAACCAGAATTACTGATTTAACAGCTAATCCTCGTGTATGGAGCCCTATCTGGGAGCAACTCCCAATCTAACAGCCAGGGACACAATGAATGGCAGATAGTTCAAGTGAACATTATAGATATAAATAGATACACACATGATGTATGCAAATTTATTCAGAAATCTCTTAGCATGGCTGGTCTCCCAAAAGATCCTGCAAACAATCTATCAAATTTACAACGTACAATAACTAAAAGCACTACGAGTCAAAATGCAATGCAGCTATACAAACTTACTTGCACTCATTTCTTCAGAAAACTGATCACGACAGCTCCCTGAAGAAGAGGCACTTTCTGTGTAACTCTGTGGAGAATCTCAAAAGATTAACTAAAAATTCAAACCTTCTTTGACTTACAAGTGCAGTACATACAACTGAGACATTGCATGCAAGTACCTTAACGAGATCCAGAAAATGTTAATAAATCGAAACATAGGTGACTTATGCCTAAAACAAACATGTAATTCGTCTCCTGGCAGGTGCAATAATGGAAGTTATCCAGGAAGTTATCTAGAATCTGCAACAACCAGAATAAAGAAGTTACTTTGACTCTATTTACAATATTGACTGTGTTAATTAATCAAAGAAAATGAAATGTATTAGATCAATATAAATATTAACTTCAATAATCAATCGACATTTACTACATGAATCAATAAATATTGATCACATACAACATCTAATACTAAAACTCTTCACCAATCAATGTTGACAATATAAATTAATAAACATTGACTGAAGACATCAATCAAAACATCCACCACTAAATATTAGCTCACCACTACATATTAACTGAATCCACAACAACAAATGTCCTGGATTGTTCATATTCCTTCATATAAAGAGAGGAACAGATTGTAGTTAGAGTGTTCAGAATGAGTTTTCAGAACAAGTTATTTTCATGTTTTATGTCCAGCAAACCCACTAAAGAAATAGGCATGTTCATTGTCTTTTAATTGTATTTTTAAAATGGATCATGGATTGCTTCTATGTATTTTAGGCTAATGAAAAACTGTGTTCTGTGGCGACAGACTGTCCAGATCAACAACTTCTTGTAATTCTGCCTGTTTGCCATACATTTCTTATGCAAACAAATAATTAATTGGAACAGCAGAGTCCACGATTAATTAATAAACAGGTTCTTCTGCAATAGTTACTAGTATATTTTATATTCTGGAATAGTTACTAGTAATATGGTAGTATTTTTAACCTTAAATGTGATTTAATAAATATTAATAATTAGTTAATTAACGAACAACAATTAACTAGCAAACTGTACAAACCTCTGCCGTCTTGTAGGATAACTGCATCACGTAAAGCTTTTCTGGAGTCAATTGGTTGTCGAGAAAGTCGATTTCTGCAAAGAAAACAGTTTGTAGCAACCAACATTCCCTGTATTGGGGCTCTCCTTTCACTAGCCACTGTTGTGTACTCAGTGTAGTAACTGCTCGCAGAGAAAGCGCAATTTCCACGATCTGTCAGCATAACAACACATTAGCCATGTATGCACGTGAGAATGGTCTACCGTGCACGTGCAGCGGAGATGACCGGCTGGACATTCGAGCCTAATAGTGGACATACGTGCATCATAGGAGTCCTTTCAAGATCTACTTTTCTCTCACAGGGAATACACCTGTGTAATCATAGCGTGTGATGACACGTGTGATTACGTTCCAGTGTCATCACGCGACTGCTAACGCGCATTATGACTCGGTCTCTGTGAGATCGTGTGCGTGTGATTGCTCGTCTGACACGGATGTGACGTTTTCGCGACGGACCTGGCAGTTGCCGTCAAATTTCTGCCGTCGACTGAGTGTAAGGTGCTCAACTACGCCGAAAGGACCCACGTTGCGCCGGTTAGAATTACTTTCTGAGCTCGAGGAATGGAATGAGCTTTGACGACGACTGTTAGGTGAGTTGATTGAGGTTGATGCCTAGGTTTGACGCCGATTCTGTCTGCTCCGAGTGCTGAGCTTACTGTAGACGAGTAGAACATAGTCCGTACGCATTGCGGGCGGCATCGACTTGTCTGGTTCGTCGTCGGCTAGCGAGAATGATTTCCGACGCGTCTGGCGGGTTTGCGTCGTTCGATGTGGCTTATATTCGTTACTGCCAACGCTAATCGAACTCTAGCTACTGCTGCTTCAACTCGCTGCTGTCTACGGTAGAGATTTGCTGTTGCGCGGGTAGAGTAGCAGTCGTAGATTTGTTTGCAGCTCACAAAGAAGTAAGTAGCCAGTCTCTAGAGCTATATACGTAGCCTACATGTACAATTTACTTTTTAACTGATCGTGATTTACCTGTATACATTGGTAGCTACCAGTTTCAATTGCAATTAGTGCTAAATTTTTACTGTACGTAGATCTACCAAGCAACACACGCACACACACACACACACACACACACACACACACACACACACACACACACGCGCGCGCGCGCGCGCGCGCGACATACACGACATACGAAGTTGGCTGCTTGTTTCCCCATTGAACACTCTAACCGCGCACATGCAGTAGCTTTTGTGGTGTTAGGGGGAACACGCGAATCAAGAAACTTCTGAAAACTACTGGATGAAATTGGAAACAAGATTCAGAAGACTGCTGATCAGAAACAACATCAACGTCTAGCAGTCTACTAGCTTCCAAAAAATCAATAACTGGCAATTCTGCTGTTTCAATGCTCGAGTCGATTTCAGAACATTTTGCTACACAACTGATTTGAACTTCCGTGCCTAGAGGATATCACCGCCTCAGCGGGGTGCTACAAGCCGGTTAGTACGGAAGCCGACAGTTTGCGCATTTATATCAACGCGCACTTCTCGGCCACTGCTGTCGGCCAAAAGGTGCGCGTTGATATAAACAATCTCAAAAGGCAGCGCGCGCTACTTAATTATAACGCACTTTAAAATTTGTGTTGTTTAATATCAATTTAACATTTATACACATTATAACGTGCGTTATTTCATATTCGATAGTCGCGTTACAGCCCTAGATTCTTGTTGTATTCTAAATGACGGAAGTGTGGAACGTGCGTGCGCTCTTCGATCAGTAACTGCAATGCTTGTTTCAAAGGGGTCCCCGTTTTGGGATCGTTGTCTACTGTAAGTAGTGCGAACGGCACGAATCGACTTTCTAGTGAACTGGATACGAGTAATGGGTTTCTGAGGCCATACTCTTACGATGTGACGATTGCTCGTGCGTTGAAAGCATTTTGGTATGTTTATATAATTAATTAATTGATTGATTGATTTTTTAATAATAATTAACAAACCTACACACACTTGTACAGGCTGATTACTGTTTCCAGTAATTATGTTATTGTAATTGTAGAGTTTTATAGATTTATACTTTCCAAAAGATATTTTCAAAATTAATATACCCAGCTGAAGAAGGACTTTGGATTGAAACATTGTGTGAATTCATGTTATTTCGTTATGCTGTGTATGAAAGCTCTACAATAACCGATATATCATCATATCATATATGTGCATGCACGTGTGGGTGTGTGGGTATCTGTGGGTGTATATACAGTATATTAGACAGTATATTATACAGTATATTATACAGTATATATACAGGATATTATACAGTATATATACAGTATATTATACAGTATATTATACACTATATTATACACTATATTATGCAGTATATATACAGTATATTATACAGTATATTATACACTATATTATACACTATATTATACAGTATATTATGCAGTATATTATACAGTATATTATACAGTATATATACAGTATATATAGTGTATAATATACTGTATAATATACTGTATATATACTGTATAATATACTGTATATATGCCATCATATATACAGTATATTATACAGTATATATACAGTATATTATACAGTATATTATACACTATATTATACAGTATATTATACAGTATATTATACACTATATTATACAGTATATTATACAGTATATTATGCAGTATATTATACAGTATATTATACACTATATTATACAGTATATTATACAGTATATTATGCAGTATATTATACAGTATATTATACAGTATATATACAGTATATTATACAGTATATATACAGTATATTATACAGTATATTATACAGTATATATACAGTATATTATACAGTATATTATACAGTATATTATACAGTATATATACAGTATATTATACAGTATATTATACAGTATATTATACAGTATATATACAGTATATATACAGTATATATACAGTATATTATACAGTATATTATACAGTATATTATACAGTATATTATACAGTATATATACAGTATATTATACAGTATATTATACAGTATATTATACAGTATATTATATAGTATATATATACAGTATATTATACAGTATATATACAGTATATTATACAGTATATTATACAGTATATATACAGTATATTATACAGTATATTATACAGTATATTATACAGTATATATACAGTATATTATACAGTATATTATACAGTATATTATACAGTATATATACAGTATATATACAGTATATATACAGTATATTATACAGTATATTATACAGTATATTATACAGTATATTATACAGTATATATACAGTATATTATACAGTATATTATACAGTATATTATATAGTATATATATACAGTATATTATACAGTATATTATACAGTATATATACAGTATATATACAGTATATTATACAGTATATATACAGTATATTATACAGTATATATACAGTATATATACAGTATATTATACGGTATATTATACAGTATATTATACAGTATATATACAGTATATATACAGTATATATACAGTATATTATACAGTATATTATACAGTATATATACAGTATATATACAGTATATTATACAGTATATTATACAGTATATTATACAGTATATTATACAGTGTATTATACAGTATATATACAGTATATATACAGTATATTATACAGTATATTATACAGTATATTATACAGTATATTATACAGTGTATTATACAGTATATGTCTGGATGGAGCATCTATCTAGAACAGTATGAACAATTTTTAGTTAATTAACTAATTAATAATGTAATTACAGTCTGTCAAAAATATATTGTGTCTAATAATAGTTTTATAGGTCTAAGGTGTTTGCACAGTCTACAGCAGGAAATGGTATTATTCATGTTCAGATTTTCTTAATTAATTTGCTTATTTTCTTATCATCTGATCACTATAAATGGTTTCTATTGGTTGGTGGAAATTATGAGCTGTTAAGAATTTGGTGTTCAAGTTTTTGTAAGAGAGGATGTTGGAGTTGTGACTGGCTCAAGCACTCGTTTTGTATCGAACAACGCTCGTCTCGAGGGTTATGCTAACATATCTCATCAGCTGATCTAGATCTATTATACCTATAAATCCATCAAATGCACGGCTACAGAGGAAGCAAAGACAAGATTTGATTAGGATGGGTTACTGTCATGGAAAGTAGAATGTTGATTTGGATAGTCAGGTTACATTTGCAACCTTTGACTGGGAAGTCTATAGGTAATGGGAGTAATTGCGGCTCTCACAGAGGTATTTTTGCAACACCATGGTTAGGAGAAATATGGATTAATAAAGATCAATTATGGCAGTATTGGCTGCAGAAAATAACTGCAAACTACCAAAAAGGACAACTGCAACTACTGTGAATGGTTCTATAGCAGACAATCAAGACTACCAAATCAGACTGGATTTCTATTCAAGCACTGCATGTTTTTGATTCTGCTTGTAGATTATTTTTACTGCTTGAGATGGTTTATTTTGTGTGATATGGATATGTTTAGTTTATACTCTTCAATTTTACAAGCGTTTGTTGAATATGTCAGCAGCAACTTGTTATCAACGATATTCATGAATGTTGTAAGAAATATACTGTACATATACTTTACAATTCCTACAATGCTTCATTTAGGATGTGAATTGCATGCAAGTTATACTATTTTTAGAATTCACTATTGTTTATATTAATATTTGGTAACGTGCGTTATTCAGAATGGCGGGTGGACAAATCTGGAAGATCTTTTTTCTCCTCCCCTTTGCATTGTTTGGTGGTGATAACAGAGATCTTCCAGACTTGTATTGTCTACCCGCCATTCTGAATAACGCACGTTACCAAATATTAATATAAACAATACACATTCTAAAAATAGTATTAATAATAATATGCACAACACACGTTGATAAACATGCGCAATTGAGTGTGAATGAAATATATTGAAATGGTTTTCACACAACTCCACAACCAAAAAGTCAAAAATGCAAGTCATCAACATGCAAGCTATGAATAATATTTGTCTATCTCTAACAACAGTGTTATCAGCAATAAATAAATTTGGCATTGCCTTGCCAGATTTCGCAGTTGCTCCATCATTATAAATTCAATTGATAAATGCTTGACTAATGACTAGTAGAGAGTACTTCACTACTAGCAATTAAAAATTGTTGCTGATGCTATTTCAGACTTGATCCTGTTCTGTAGCCCAAGTCTTTACTGTGAAAAGATAGATTACATTACGAATAGAATCTCCTTTGCCTGCTTGTGGACTCTTCTGCACAGGAAAGAGGGTTCAGTATGACAAGAAAACAATACATGCACACATTCACACATTCACACACACACACACACACACACACACACACACACACACACACACAGACACGCACGCACACACAGACACAGACACACACATGGACACACACACACACACACACACACACACACACACACACACACAATATAGTGTATAATATACTGTATATATACTGTATGTTATACTGTATATATGCTGTATATATACTGTATATATACTGTATAATATACTGTATATATACTGTATATACGTATACATGTATTCTGTATAACATACTGTATATATACTGTATAATACACAGTATATATACTGTATAATATACTGTATATATACCGTATATATACTGTATATATACTGTATAATATACTGTATATATACCGTATATATACCGTATATATACTGTATATATACTGTATAATATACTGTATAATATACTGTATATACGTATACATGTATTCTGTATAACATACTGTATATATACTGTATAATACACAGTATATATACTGTATAATATACTGTATATATACCGTATATATACTGTATATATACTGTATAATATACTGTATATATACCGTATATATACCGTATATATACTGTATATATACTGTATAATATACTGTATAATATACTGTATATATATACTATATAATATACTGTATAATATACTGTATAATATACTGTATATATACTGTATATATACTGTATATATACTGTATAATATACTGTATAATATACTATATATATACTGTATATATACTGTATATATACTGTATAATATACTGTATAATATACTGTATATATACTGTATATATACTGTATATATACTGTATAATATACTGTATAATATACTGTATATATACTGTATATATACTGTATAATATACTGTATATATACTGTATAATATACTGTATAATATACTGTATATATATACTGTATAATATACTGTATATATACTGTATATATACTGTATAATATAGTGTATAATATACTGCATAATATACTGTATAATATAGTGTATAATATAGTGTATAATATACTGTATAATATACTGTATATATACTGTATAATATACTGTATAATATAGTGTATAATATACTGTATAATATACTGTATAATATAGTGTATAATATACTGTATAATATACTGTATATATACTGTATATATACTGTATAATATACTGTATAATATACTGCATAATATACTGTATAATATAGTGTATAATATAGTGTATAATATACTGTATATATACTGCATAATATACTGTATAATATAGTGTATAATATAGTGTATAATATACTGTATAATATACTGTATATATACTGTATAATATACTGTATATATACTGTATAATATACTGTATAATATACTGTCTAATATACTGTATATACACCCACAGATATCCACACACCCACACGTGCATGCACATATATGATATGATGATATATCGGTTATTGTAGAGCTTTCATACACAGCATAACGAAATAACATGAATTCACACAATGTTTCAATCCAAGGTTCTTCTTCAGCTGGGTATATTAATTTTGAAAATATCTTTTGGAAATTTGTGCTAAGTATAAATCTATAAAACTCTACAATTACAATAACATAATTACTGAAAACAGCAATCAGCCTGTACAAGTGTGTGTAGGTTTGTTAATTATTATTAAAAAATCAATCAATCAATTAATTAATTATATAAACATACCAAAATGCTTTCAACGCACGAGCAATCGTCACATCGTAAGAGTATGGCCTCAGAAACCCATTACTCGTATCCAGTTCACTAGAAAGTCGATTCGTGCCGTTCGCACTACTTACAGTAGACAACGATCCCAAAACGGGGACCCCTTTGAAACAAGCATTGCAGTTACTGATCGAAGAGCGCACGCACGTTCCACACTTCCGTCGTTTAGAATGCAACAAGAATCTAGGGCTGTAACGCGACTATCGAATATGAAATAACGCACGTTATAATGTGTATAAATGTTAAATTGATATTAAACAACACAAATTTTAAAGTGCGTTATAATTAAGTAGCGCGCGCTGCCTTTTGAGATTGTTTATATCAACGCGCACCTTTTGGCCGACAGCAGTGGCCGAGAAGTGCGCGTTGATATAAATGCACACATGTCGGCTTCCGTAGGTTATAGACCTTCTGGCGAGTGTATAAACGAATACACCCCGCTGCGCCCAGCTCGTTGGCACTCGGGCTTCGCCCTCGTGCCAACTCGGGGGCGGAGCGGGGTTTATTTCGTTTATACACTCGCCAGCGGTCTATAACCTATACTTATATCAAGGTGCACTGTAGTACCGTCGAAAGCAAAAACCGGCGGCTGTCCGATATTTGATGGGCGTGTCCGATATATGGGAAAGCAGCGGAAGTTCTATTTTGTCACCGTGAACGGCAATACGCAAAGTGATCAAGCTGAATCTATCACGTCGTGTTACCGTGTTACTACTCTCTACTCATGCCTTAGATACAAGAAATCTTGGTCTGGTTTCCGTACGCAAGTGTCCGATATTGGCGAGTGTCCGAATTGATGTATGACTCTACTTGTTTGTTGTGATAATGCAGCCTAAAAACAGTTTATGTACGTCATCAGCCTTCATTGTAATAACAGTATACTTTCCTAGCTGGCCCTGAGTGCTGTAACAAGGATAGGTATAGAAAAACGCACCATGCAAACATACATTGAGGTTAGACTCGTGCCCAGTCCTCCTCCTCGCTAGGTTGCTTACACCACGTGCGCTAGCTGTCACGTGTGTATAGGTCCATGTGGTTTCACACGTGTGGTTGGCTTAAGCACTGGGACCATGCTTCGTCACGTGACATGCTTTGAGTCTAATTAAGTTCTTTAGCTCAGCCCGCTGGTCTCAGCTAAGATTTCTAATAGGTTGCAAAGGCTCTGCTAAACGACACAGAAGGTGGTAGATTAGCAAGAGCCTAACAACTTGCCTACAACCGGTCAGTCGCCTGGCCTCACAAATCAACGCCATCATGCACATGCACGATCCTCTTCGTAAAACTGCGCCGGCTAGCAGAGTCTAGAGTAGGATAACGCAGCCCATGACGGACATATTTCGTACATTTGACTACCTTCACAAATCTAAAGCAGATCTAAATCTAAATACAAATTCAGATTGTCATACACTCAGATGTGTGTCTCTTTCGTGAGCTGCTGTACATCCTGGTAATCATTCGCCAAGTTCTTTAGTTGGACGTCGCTAAACCTGTTGATATGATTGTGAGACACCACGATGGTTGAGGTCTGTAATTGCTTGTTTTCCTGTACCGAGAGCAAACAAGCATGTAGGCTGTTAGGAGTGCAATCCCACTGCTTTGGCGATCTCAGAACTTCAGTGCCACAGTGCCGGTGATGAGAGCCTGCAGGCGTGTGCTGTCAGCATCCTCGTTGGCTTTCCCTTTGACCAGCGCTTGCAAGATGCCAAACAAATGAGGGCTTTGACGACGCATCGTGTCTTCGATGTCTTTCACGGAGAAACGGCGTAAATCTTGCCACGAAACAGGCCCTCGACCAAGAGAACAGCAGTCGGACTCCCGCAAACGTTCGATCTATCTCGGACGACAGAGTCGTTTCTACTAATTGCCAACTGATTGGCGTCTCCGCATAATCTCTTGAGACATGTTGCTTCGCTGGAGTTGGACAAGTCCCACTTGCTTGATTCGAATCTTGTCGATTTCTCCTTGTGACATCTACAGGTCAAACAGGCACTCTGCACGTGCACACCTCTTGTACGCAGTGCGTATCTTACTTGCCTAAGGCGAGGGGTGATTCCGCAAGTCTGAAACGTCACTAGAATGTGCTATAACTCCAACAGAGACTGCTGCGAAGGCAATACCAACGTAGACCTATGTTCTGGTGGCATGGTCCATCCTCTGGCGAGCTTCCGGGAAAGCTTGTCTCACAATACGAGCCACCTCGACGTGACTGATATTAGCTTAAAATTGGTCCAAGAAAATCTGCTAGACGTAACTAACAGGGACGCCTGAACGCGGTGCTCTGGCAGATACAGGGATCAGGACCCGTCGCAGCCTTTTGAAAAAGAGAGGCTTTACCTTCACGTACTCGTGTGGATCGACAGGTATCTAGAAGGTCTAGGCGTGCGCGAATGCACTTGCACTTACCATTGAGACCGCTCTTCTCGAAAGTCCTTCTCTGGTCGCACTCTCACGGACAAGGACGCCATCAACAAGTTATCGGCACGTAATGGCTTAGTGGCTCTATAATTGTTGTGTACTTAGTCTTTCTAATTGTGTAATCATGCATTACAAAAGCCCTCCTACGGAAACTATCATGCTAAATAAAAGTAGTATCTACCAATCATGTCACGCCATTTCGGTCACGTTACAAACATGTTTGTCACGTGACGAAGCATGGTCCCAGTCCTCCTCCGTGCTGAAGCCAACCACACGTGTGAAACCACATGGACCTATACACACGTGACAGCTAGCGCACGTGGTGTAAGCAACCTAGCGCGGAGCAGGACTGGGCACGAGTCTACATTGAGGTACCAACTAGAGTGATCTTGCTACAACCGATCACAATACATTACATCATTTCCTATTTGCTCTCTACCGTGAATAAATCAATTATGGTTTAGCGGAACCTCGAATTTGAGACTCGGTAACGAATTCTCACCGGGTTATCGGACAGCCTCTAGAGTAAAGATAACATCGAGTTACGCCTCTTTGTTTGCCGTCCGTATCTTGCCCGTCACAACTTAAACCAGAGAAACGCCACGGTTTGCTCAGTACGTTTACATTCGATTCGACGCCTATGGCTCTCCGATTGTTAGCTTCTCTTCTGCTCCTAGGCCTTCTGCTGTCTTCAACAGACGGTTGGAGGCGGAGACGACGGAGACGACGAAGTCCACCCCCACCACCACCCCCACCACCACCAGGCAAGCGTCTTTGTCTCGAAATGTCGATCACATTTACTGAGACGTCTTTTAAACAAAGGTTGTAGTCAATCGCATCTGACGACGCCGACTTATGGAACTGTGAAGTGGAACCATGTTAGTCACGGTGGTAAAGCCACTTACGGTTGCAACTCTGGTTACAAGATCAGTGGAGTGGCGACTCGAACATGCAACAGCGGTCACTGGAGCGGCAGTAATCCCAACTGTATTCTTGGTAAGAATGAAGTGAATGCACGAAAAGATCTTGACGCGTACGTCGACGTTGACTTGTGTTTTCTTCCAGCTTGCACAAAACCCGACAATCCAAGTAATGGCAGACTTCAAATTCAACTGACTTATGCACAATATACTTGCAACGGAGGCTTCAAACTGATCGGATTACAAAAGAGGCAATGTGTTGGATATGCATGGACCGGCTACGCCCCTTGGTGTGCTAAAAGTAAGTCACGTGACGACAACAAGACGTTCCTAATTGAAATGTTTTCTTTGCTTGCTACTCATTGTCCTGCAGGCTGTTCTGCTTTATCATCGCCGCCGTTGGGAACAGTAAAGTGGAACCGTCTTGATCACGATGCCACAGCAACATACAGTTGTTACCCTAACTACAAGATCAGTGGAGTCGCCACTCGGACGTGCAAAAACGGAGTCTGGAGTGGGAGGGTTCCCACCTGCATTCTCGGTAAGCATTAAATCCAGTACTGTATGCTCAGATCGTCTACAAAAATTGATTGCAGTGACAATTCTGTTCATGTTCTAGCTTGTCCAAGATTGGTAAACCCAAGTAACGGTCTTGTTGTCATACGTCAAACGACCGCACGGTACTCTTGCAACCAAGGCTTCCAACTGGTCGGATCAGAAATACGTCACTGTAGTGGACAGAAATGGACTAGCTATGCACCATGGTGCGAGAAACGTAAGTCGATAATAGCACAGACTACAATTCAAAAACCAGAATAAATCTCTGCTTGGTATTTGTTAACATTGCAGTTTGTCCAACAAACCTTGATCGTCCTAAGCACGGTTTAGTGACAGTGTCAAACAACGTAGCCACTTACACCTGCTTTGAAAATTACAAAATACAAGGAACAGAAACAAGGCAGTGTTCTAAAGGAAAATGGGAAGGACATCCACCACAATGCGTTTTGGGTACGCGACTAATTCTTGGTAATTAATACTTGATTAACCTTAATACATATTATTGCATCAGAATGCACTACTCTTACCAATCCGCCAAATGGAAAGATCGAACTTATTGGCAATATTGTATATTACAAATGCCTCTCTGGACACAAACTAGTGGGAAACGTTGAACGACAGTGCGTCAATAAGGTCTGGTCAGGCAGCCAACCTAAGTGTACAAAAGGTGAGCAATTCTTTTTACAACAGTATCAATTGCTACTAAATTTGAAAAAGACATGGGCAGAGAACTTTAATGCTTGCAAAAAATTAAAAATTGTATAATGAATACGTACATACAATAATGACAACCTATAAGGGGACTTTATACTTACAGTTTGCTCAACGGATGTCAAGGCACCTGAACACGGTTCAGTAACAGTATCAGACAACACTGCCACCTACACGTGTTTCGAAAATTACAAAATCCAAGGAACGGCAACTAGACGCTGTCACAATGGAAAATGGGAAGGAAACAAACCTGAGTGTGTTTACTCGCGAACGTTGACTCTCGTGGTTCAAAAACCAATGAACGTTCAAATCGCTGTCAATCTCAGTCCTCAAATTACTTTCTTGCAAGGATATCTACTACGTTTCAAGGGAAATGATTTGTTGTATACGAGGGTTGGTTGTCCTCGAGGATTATCGTCGAGCGACATTTCTCGATTTCCGTGCCACTTCTGCAAGGTCGGCTTCTACGCTGACAGAGTGGGGTCGACCAAGTGCAGTAAATGTCCGAACGGAACGACGACGAAAGGTGAGCGTTCGTCAACGGTGACCGACTGCAACCTTTGCGTGTCGGATTACTGTCTTCATGGGAGATGTCTGGTGGCGAGCAACAGTGTAACACAAGTTCCCGTATGCACATGTACTATCGGTTTCACTGGTTCTCGTTGTCATGACGCAACTTATTATTACATTGGAACGGCAGTTATTCTCGTTATAGGTATTGTTACTTTACTCGTTACTGTATTATGGCGCACTAGAAAAAGACGAAGGAAACGAGAAACGGCTTTCCGTCGTCATATACAAACATTGAATGATGCGTGGCAGATCAGTTGGCAAGAAATAAGACTGCAGGACGAAATAGGAGGAGGAGCATCGGGAAGAGTGTGGAAAGCGCAATATCGTGATATGGACGTTGCTGTAAAAATGCTGATTGGAGACGATGATCCGCAATCGTCGTTGGAATTCGCTCAAGAAATTAAATTTATGCAAACAATGCGTCATCCAAATATTGTACTTTTTATCGGAGCGGGTACAACGAGTGCTCAAGCGCAACCGTTTCTCGTTCTCGAGTTTGCGCTTAGAGGTTCATTACGTCACGTATTAGGTGACGTCAGTATTGAAATAGATGAAAAGCGTAAAATAGCCTTTGCTCTAGACGGTTCGAAAGGAATGGAATTTCTTCATAAATTGGACCCACCGAGAATTCATCGAGATGTGAAGAGTGACAACTTGTTAGTTAGTCGGAGTTGGATTGTCAAAGTCGCTGATTTTGGTCTTGGAAAGTCTCTTCGTTCTACACGCGAACACCAACACACAGACAGATATATGCCGTTGATTGACAATAATTCACAAATAGATTCAATGTATGGGATGAGTGAACACTTGTCTAAAGATGGTATTGGGACAGTGAGATGGAGGGCACCAGAGTTATCACGACGAACAGCCTACGATGGATCCATCGATGTCTACAGGTACTCGAAGATATGTATACCACTAATACATTTATTAATTCTTCTCTTCTGCTTAATAACAACTGTATATTTAGTTTTGGAATTGTTCTTTGGGAGATTTGGTCACGTTGTTTTCCTTTCAAGCAATATCGGTTTGGGTACGAGGTCGATGACGCCGTAGAAAGAGGCGAGCGCCCCGTCGTTCCAGACGATTGCCCGGATGAGTATGCAACCATTATGCAAGCTTGCTGGGCAGAAAATATCCACGACCGACCGTCGTTCAGTGAAGTTGTCAGCTGTCTAGAGAACATACATCTGGACGATGCATGCTAGGGTAACTAATCAATCCGGTCCATCCGGACTACATGCTAAACTTACTCGTTGACGAATAAATAGCTTTGCTTTATATAAAGGTAGCAGATAGCTACGTAGTATGCTTTTCTTTTATGTCTATACTGTCTAACTCAGAATGCCGTCTATTTGCCATGTCTTGTAATTTTTGCCTTTGCTGCATAAGGAGGATTTTAGCGTGTCTGACTCGGTTGTTTTAAAGAATATAACAAACAATAACAACATTTCTCTAATGTTAGAACACACATCTCTAGTTTGCTTACTTTGCTTCTAAAGTAGACCCTCAGCTGTTATGACACATGCATGGTACTTTGTCACGCTTTCTCCGTTCTGTTGTGTGTGTGTGTGTGTGTGTGTGTGTGTGTGTGTGTGTGTGTGTGTGTGTGTGTGTGTGTGTGTGTGTGTGTGTGTGTGTGTGTGTGTGTGTGTGTGTGTGTGTGTGTGTGTGTGTTTCAGAGAGAGTGTGTGTGTGTGTGTGTGTGTGAGTGTGTGTGTCTGTCTGTCTGTCTGTCTGTCTGTCTGTCTGTCTGTCTGTCTGTCTGTCTGTGTGCGTGCGTGTGTGTGTGTGTGTGTGTGTGTGTGTGTGTGTGTGTGTGTGTGTGTGTGTCTGTGTGTGTGCATCATTCCAGCTAATTCTTAATTTGTATCCATATCCTATCTAATTCACCAGCCTTTGTGTGACAAGCTGTTGCCTTTATTGGCTGTAACTTGCACACAGACTCGACTGGATTAATCTCCTGTAGAGAAACCATTTGACGATGTCAAGACCGAGTCCAAGTTCAGCGATAACAAGAAGACTTTGTTAGCAATAACATTGCTTTTTGGTAATGATACAATTGCTGTCTACCTGACTAGCAGAGATATAATACAGTCAGCTGGCAGATGTATTGATAAATTTTAGTCTTCTCTAAACTTATTTTGGCTTTGTTTCTATGCTCTTATATGTTTCCATGTTCTCTAAACGATGAATGATAAAAGCTACTTTCATAAATTGATGATTACAAGTAGACCTCACTTGCTTACACTGTCAGTGGTTTGTTGGTCCGTCTTTCTGTAGTTACACGACCCCTATTGTTTATTGTCTGCATGTGTGAGACACGAGTGGTTGTAGAATTACGTCCTAAGGTCATCTCACGTTATCCCGCGTTTTCGGCAAGTAGCGACCACAACTCTGTGCTGTGACCGCGCTTGTGTTTTCAGCAGAGAGATCGCTGAGAATGGATTCAAGGCGGTCAAAACAAAACAGTGTATATATATATATATATATATATATATATATATATACATATTTATATATATATATAACGTTTCCAACTAATAGTACTAACCCTCCAGAAATTCTGAAAGTGACTAATGTTCATGCAAACTCTACGTACACCTGCATGCAAAGCAGTCATTTACGGTACTGGATAGTACGACTTTCACGTTTTCTGCTTGACCCATATAATTCGATATCGTTCGAAATCCTATGAGTTACGACCTGTGTCGACGTTTATCTATCAAGGAGGCGTGGTCAAACGAATCCGTCCATTACCTCGGCTGATTTGCAACAGGCAAACACGCCTAAGCGTTGCATGCACCACGGAAATGCAAGGGATTTTTTAACACACAATAAAACATCGATCGGCGAGCGGCAACATGCGGTTTGTTCCTTGCTATTTTTGGGTTGCAAGCAAACATTGAGCAGAACACAAGTACAATAAACGCTTCCTTTTTTAACATATATATATATATATATATATATATATATATATATATATATATATATACTATTCAGTAAATAAGCAACTTCCGATTAGCATATGAAAATCGTGCCTCATTCAAGCTGCTTTGAGCCACTGTGAGTGCAATGTTCGTATATGCTACTGATGATTCTCAGAGGTCGTGACTCCTTTTATTTAATATAACCACAAGACAGCAAGTAGCGAGTAGAGCTTGCACGTTTTGTTTTGAGAGAAGCGCGCCGCTAGCTTAATGTGCAGGTGCAACTTCCTATCGCTTTCCTGTGTGTTAGCGAAACTTTTCCTCTTCACAGCTCGAGCTCTGCCAACCTCTTCAGCCACATGTCTTCCAAAAGAGTTTTTCCAGAAGAAATAGATTCTGAAAAGGTACGTGTTTATCTATAACTACTATAGTCAGTAGCATGGAAGCGCTACCATGCATGGAGACCTAGCTATAGTTGTCGTCTGAAGATGTTGACAGGCTAAAGAAGCCGTTGCCCTGTCTTTAGGAGAAACTGGCAGCAGTATACGGCATTCCGATTTCAAAGCAGTTTACTTTCAGAAAAAAATTCATCCGGTGTGCTGTCGGCTCGCTGCGGCCACAAGTCGACGTCCTCGGTCAACTCCTGAGAGAAATTTCGTAAAGGTATCGACCATCAGTGTTCTGCAATTTAGCATTGGAGCGACATCAACTGTCGGAATCTCACAATCTGTCGCGATAACCGAGAAGAACAGGACTGTAACTTATCGAAAATGTCCCGGCTGTCTTCCATGCGTGAGGGTGGTCAGTTTAGCTCATGTGAGTGCAACTGGTCTATATAGCTCTAGTTCTCACACATATTTACTGTCCGCAATTTTTATGACCACGCCTACAAATGATGAGGCTATAGTCCGGTCTAGCCCATGCCACACTATACGCCCTTGACTGTTCTTATTTGTGCTTGTGTTTATCTAGTGTACACAACAGATCTAGACTTAATTATAAACCTTCATACAATCTTGATAGCAAACATGCATACGATATGAATATTGTGCAATGACACACATTGAAAACAGTAGCTGATGTGAATCTGTTAGTTAGTTTCACTTAATTCATTGGTAGACGACAGAAGTCTGCTCTGATCAGAATTCCATTCGGAAGTATCTTGAGTAGGCCAGTTGTCTGGATCGTTCTCTTCGTCTTGGTGAACACATCTGACACATGGAATACAGCTGCAACGTTCAACTCCTCTAGTGTGATCGTCATGGTAGTTGGAACTGCTTCGTCTCACAGATATGTCGCATTTCATTCGTCTACAAAACTTGCGAATTGAAAGTAAAAAGTTCTTTCCTGTGAATGTGTAGATGAGAGGATTAACTGCTGGACTGATTGAGATGAGAAGAACATTTGCCGCAGTAGAATCGTTTGACCATGTCAGTTTGTAATCGGTAGCTACTGTCCAATGTAGTATAGTCACAGGAATCCAACAAAAAGTGTTTAGGAGAACAATTACACTCAAACGACATCGAAGTTTGTGCATGTCAGATCTTCCTGTTAAGTTTACTGCTCTTGCACGAAGCTTTATCCACAAACGTATATAGAGAATAGCACACGTCAATGTAAGAACAGTATCTAGAGAAGCTATGCTTGATCCTATTATTGGTGCTTCAAATGTATTGTTTAGTAAATCATAACCAAACGGGAATAGGCAATAGCTCTCATTGGAGACTGTTGTATGGTTGTCATGTGTGAATAAAATTGTACCGTTTATGCAATAACCAAATCCGTTTGACTGTGCCCAAGCACAACGTCCAAAAATTTGGGCAATGCGTGCATGTCTTGAGTATATACGAACTTCTGTCCAGTTAGAGGAGACGTCATTGCGTGTATATTTGTCATAATCTTGTAGTGGTAAATCAAACAAGTCAGAATGGTCGTATTTGTCGAATACAATGGTGTCAATAGCAATTATCACCACGTTGATCAAAACTTGGCAGATGATTGTGATAACCAGATTTCTCTTATACACTAGTGAACAGCAACAACGAGAACAGAACTTGCTCATTGCTTGAAACGAGTAAACTGCAATGTTAAAAGTTGCCCACTGAGCTGTGAGACAAGAGAACCAAGACAGCCAAGCACTTGTCATGCACATGTTACCAGCAGAGATGGATGACAGATGGTTTGTTTGATCTAGGTTAACATCAAGCACCAAGCTCTCGAGAAGAAGCAAGTGAACACAATACAAGAAGTCTGAAACTGCTAGCATGATGATGAGGATTGAAAGAGGAGACGATCTCTGATCTCTTTTCTGTGCAAGTCTCCACACCACAACCAATATGTTGCCAATAATTCCAATCGAAAGTAACATCCAAACAACGCCATGGAAAGGATCGCTGGACAAAACTGAAGATAGAAAGTAGAGTTTATAAATATATATATATATATATATATATATATATATATATATATATATATATATATATATATATATATATATATATATATCACGTTTGCTAGATAGATTTATTTCTTACCGTCATACAATGGCCTGTAATAGTCGTACACAGCGTTGGTTGTATCGATTGCGAATCTAGTTTCGTCATCGACAATAAAGGCAGGTCTACTCTCTTCTGCCATGTTCTACTACAAAGCAAGTCGCACATCAGTTTCGGTAATTAGTGCGAGTTACCAACGTCTGAAACAAGCAGCACGCAATCGTTTTGATAATAAAACTCACGTGAGCACAAACAAGCAAGGCAACAAAACAAGCCACGCCTATCACTAGCGAAAATAGATGAGCAACCACGCTCCTGCATTTTTGGCTTACGTATACTAAAACCCCTAAGAACCGTCATATATAAAACAAACCAAACTGCTGTTGGCCTAACTAAATATTTTCTAATTAATTTGAGTGGTACTCTATACACGACAGGTAAACATGACTAAATGAAGAAGCACCACAGTGCAAACCCTCAGCGTGCCTTAGTTAACTAAAGAGTTTAAATTTACATCTTTAGTCAAAGCCAATTAATAGTATAAAAGAGTGTGGGAAAGAGAGTGACATCCGGTCACGTATTTGCCTCAATCCGCAATCAAGTGTTATGCTGTTGCCTAACAGGCGAATCGGGTCGGTCGGTCCTACGTCACGTGACCGGCCTGCACTAAAAGCGTTTCACGCTTCGGGTAATGAAGAATCGCTGAAGTGCTACACCCTCGGATCCTCTACAGCGCTTAATTTAATATATTTTTGTTACCAAAATGACTATATGATAACTATTGTACTATATGATAAACAAATACAAGTCTTGTTACCCTGAACTTGGACTCCGTCTTAACATCATCAGTTTGTTTACGACATTGATCCAATATAGTCTGGATGCATGTTTAATTTAGCTTAAACATGCAACGACTTTTTAGACTAAAGTGGTAAATTAGCTAGAACATGACTGCAAATGTAAAGGTATCTGGCGAGACAGAGCGGAGAAACGGTTGCCAAAAGTTATGTTCAATCCCATACGTTATTGGTCCGTGATCCTTCCGGCCATTTCAATTTTCAATTTCCAAATTTTAATTTTAATTTTTAATTTTTTATTTTTCACTTTTTTGATCAAAGGATTTCAATTATTTTGCTAAAAAATTAATACGGCGAGCAAATTTGTATTTTTCATTTTTTATATTTTATTTTTCGTTTTCTATTTTTATTTTATTTTTTACTTTTAATTTTTTTTAATTTTGATTATATTTGGCTGAGTTGAATGTCAAAAAGAATTGAACGCGGAAAGAACGAAAATTGATCGCAGCAAGAACGAAAAATGAAACAGCCTTGTGCAAAGTACGCAGCAGGGAGTCTGGTGGAACGCGTGCCTTAGTCATAAGCTCAGCGCAGTAGGGAGTTGTTTTTCATTCCAACGCGTGCTGCTGGTTGGAAGGAGCGGAGTGGTTCTTCCACGACTTCCGCCCTAGGACGATCTCTTGCAATTTCCGCTCTAACGAGAAGGAATCTCTCTCTCCCCCAAGAAATAATCAATCTCAGGTGAGAGCAGCCATTCCTGATGAGCACAGTACATATGCATGGTATATGAATTTATTATCTATTATCACATATAACAACAATCTAGCTAAATCTACAACTCTACAAATTTAGTAACTATACTGAAACTCGTTCAAACTCTACTAGGCTTAATTGAATAACTACCAATTCATACCCGCAGTACACAGCAAATAAAAACAAATATGCTCGGTTTGCTGTTCTACACACGCGCGACTACGTGGAATTCAATCAATTTGCTTAATCGATCACCTCGGGAGAATCTTGAGCTTCTGTCCTTGCGGATGGCTCTCTTGTCACTGCAGACCTTCGTAACCCGGACGACTGGTCAATTACCTCGGGTAGCTCAGACTCGGTTGACTTCGGGCCGTCACCGTCGCTGTGAACAAGGCTACTACCCACATCTTTGTTTTTAGTTGCTATGTACTGTGTGTATAAAATGGTAGTTAATTAATTAATTAAGCCTAGTTGAGTTTGAACGAGTTTCAGTATAGTTACTAAATTTGTTGAGTTTAGATTTAGCTAGATTGTTGTTATATGTGGTAATAGATAAATTCATATACCATGCATATGTACTGTGCTCATCAGCAATGGCTGCTCACACCTGAGATTGATTATTTTGGGGAAGAGTCTGAGATTTCCTTCTTGTTACAGCGGAAATTGCAAGAGATCGTCCTAGGGCGGAAGTCATACGTCCAAGAACCACTCCGCCCCTTCCAATCAGCAGCACGCGTTGGAATGAAAAACGACTCTCTACTGCGTTGAGTTATGACTACTGCACGCGTTCCAGACTCCCTGCTGCGTACTTTGTGCAAGACTTTCATTTTTCGTTTTTGCTGCGTTCATTTTTCATTCTTTGCGTGTTCAATTCTTTTGACATTCAACTCAACCAAATAGACTCAAAAATACAACTAGAAAATAGAAAAATAGAAATAAAAAATAAAAACGAAAATGAAAATATGAATAATGAAAAATAAAAATTTGCTTGCGAATTAATTTTTTCAGCAAAATAATTGAAAACCTTTGACAAAAATAGAAAAATGAAAAATTAAACAATTAAAAAATTAAAATTGAAATTTGAAAATTGGAAATTGAAATGGCCGGAAGTTATTACAGATATAGGTGTCTTGTCTAGAAGAAAAGAAAGCATGCAATTTGAGATGTTGTCTAACGTGCGTTAACTAAAGAAATGTGATTATTACGCGTTTGTTTTATTTCTAAAGTAAGGTAGAGTTACTCATCACGAAAAACAATACCGAATTCACTTGTTACAAAAAATAAACTAGCGAACTCAAAACATAGCCATACCGTTCAGCAACAACACCGCAAAAGGAGTCCTTCTAATTTGCAGAACGCGAAGAGCTTTAGGAAGTCGTAGAAGACTTGTCAAAACAGCAACAAGCCGCCATTCTGAGACGTACGGGAGTTCTAAAACGTCACGTGGATGGAACGAAGTCCCGGCTATCCTCTGTGCGTCCAACATGCATACGTTGTCACCTGATATAATTATAATATTTATGTAAAATTTTGCGCAGTAGCGCTACATATGCGCCTTTTAGAGGTGTGGTTGCTATTTATGCTGCCTCGCGTAGCTAGACCGTTCTGCGCGTCATAGAAAATATTATTGGGGTCGACATCACACACACACACCAAGTACGGAGCCGGATAAGTTTTACTTGCACGTGCACGCATGATGGCTTACGCTCGATCAGATCACGATTTAGTAGTTCGAAATGTGTTGTTATGCTGACAGATCGTGGGAATTGCGCTTTCTCTGCGAGCAGTTACCACACTGAGTAAGCAACAGTGGCTAGTGAAAGGAGAGCTCCAATACAGGGAATGTTGGTTGCTACAAGCCGTTTTCTTTGCAGAAATCGACTTTCTCGAGAAAAATTGACTCCAGAAAAGCTTTACGTGATGCAGTTATTATGCAAGGCGGCAGAGGTTTGTACATTTTGCTAATAATTGATATTAGTTAATTCACTAATTATAATTTTTTGGAATAAAGTATTTAGTAACCGTATTTAAAGCACAATTTATGTATTTATGGTATTATTTTGAACCTTAAATGTGATTTAATTAATAAATAGTAATTTATAATTTATGAGGGTGTGTATACAGTAGTGGCCGAAAGTATTTGCCAGGCAAGAAATTTCAAGGGTTTTTCAGGATGTTTGTGTTTGGATGGAAGCACAAAATACTAATAAAGCGACTTCTTGATCAATGTTTGTCATGCAATGGCAAAATCGAGACTAATTGGTACAGAATTGAGTCTAAATCAGTTGGTTTAGCCTCAAGTGTCATCTAGCTACAGCAGTAGGTTGCACTCGAATATTTTCTTTTGTTTTCTGACTCCCACCTCTACCAAACATGTGTAGAGCAAAAAGCAGTCGCTGCTGTGTACCAGGTGAATAGATTTCTTTGCCTTGTAGTTTTCAATAATTAGAACAAAACCTTCTACTGCAGCTATGAAGCTGTCTGTGACATGACTTTCATGCAACCCTTCCTTGATATGTTTAGTGACCTGTAGTACTCTTTCAGTGATGTCTCTTGACTTTTCATAGCTTCCTCTGTTAATTGGTTGTGCTTGATCTCTTTGAAATGTATTGCTAAAATCAATGTTGTTGTCAGCCGCAGTTGCCACTTGAATTGTATTACAGGAACAAGGAGCAATTTTTTCAAAGGAACGTTTTGATATCGTCATCAGACCAATTCACACTGATGGAAAAAGATTTTACATGTTCTTCTTCTGCTCTTTGTGGACATTACTGTAAAAGGAAATGGGTTGGCAGTGTTGTCCTAATGCCACTGCTGCAAAAAGCTGATGGCCTTGAGGTGAATATGTTGGGATAGTATTGAAACTGCTTTTGCAATACTTCATTGCTGCTGCAAATTGGTGTTTGCAAGGTTGATTTTGCATTCTAATGGGACAGGTGCACTCACCCAGTGTAAGTCTACTGTCGACGTTGTATTCTTATCTGACTGACTCACAACAGTGTAAACGTCTGGGTCATCTGTTGCGACAATGTCGTCAGATGGAATTGTGTGTTCTTTTACTCCTGTCACAGTAAATCTTGTAGAGACAAAATTATCTAATCTGTTTGTGGCAACAGATATTAATTAAACGTCGCTGGTAATACAGTTTGAGAGTCTGTGTGAGAAGATTGAACATTTGCATCGCATTCCAAGCTTTATTCCTTTGGAAAAGGATGTCTTTTATAATGCGTATGCTAGCCTCTGAATAATTGTTAGTATAGTTGCCTCGTGTGGGAAAGTTCGTTTGGAAACAAGCAACCCATTCTTTCCTTTGTTGCCAGTAATCACCTAGTCTCTTTTTGAATGTCTGAAAAGTGCTTTCGTCTACTTTATGTTTGAGTGTAGTCAATGCTTGCTCATTTGGGGCATAAACAAGTCGTTTTGTTAGTGTCATACAGAGGTAATTCTGTCTGTGCTACAGATACCAGAATTTGAGCTCCAGAGCCATCTCCATGTACTTTGTAAACAATGAAAGACACATAGGTGTAACTTCGCTTGAGGCCATGTACTCTTTAGAGCAATCCGTTTGCTTGCACAATCATTTGTCAATAGTGTTAGTGGTTCAAGATTTGGGCCTCTTCCAAAACATGCACTATTGGCAGTATGTGGCACAGTGCTGTAAACCTTGCTGACAAGGCAACAGCATCTTCACTGGATGTCATAACTGCAGTAAATGGTAGAGCTACTACTGATGTGCTGCAGCTAAGTATGAACACAGCTGTGTTCAAGTTATCAAGACTGGCTGTTGAGTCACAAAAGACTAGCTCTGCACTTTGTGTGACCATTTCATGGACTTTGGCCACGAGAGGAGTGACTAGAGCTAAAAGAAAAAGCTTGGCATCAGTCTTTCTGGTCTTTGGTTTAGGTTCATCCATATTCATTGCAGCTGTACGTTGCTTCATAAGGGTTGAAGAAATACTTGCCCACTTCCTTTTTCATGTTCCTCGTTGTATTGTTGTACTTCCTCGAGCAGTCGCTCAAACATAGCCTCTCCACTTTCTGGTCCAATGTTGTCTGATCGCCATTTTCTAAAAAGGCGTTGAACATCTTGTACATGTGGGTGCAGAGGCAGCAGAGGTGCCAGACTCAAAGAGACTAATGTACGCTTTTTTACAGCTTCTGTGACTGGCCTAAAGCTGAGCGCATGGCAACTGTGGATTCGGTGGTTATGTGTGTACTTCAGATTGATAAGGCAAGGATATTCTGGGTGGTCTGAAATTCTATATGCCTTAGGTAGGTATACCTTAACTATTAAAAGGCTAGGACACATTCAATTCTTGTCTCGTGTGGAACAATGTACGGTGGTTTTCTTTACTTTGCACTGGCTTTCTGTGGACATTTGTGACAGAGTTTTCTGTTTTCTGTAATGATGACGATGATGAACAGTTTTAAAAAGGAGCCGTCGTCCTTTTGCTTTGAAACCAGTAGTGATTCGATAGGTGGTTTTTGAAACCTCTTCAAAATGTTTAATCCACTGGACAGCTGCAGTCTCACAATTGCACTTGTCAATGCTTCTACAATAAAGTTGCTTGTTTCAGCTTCTAGGAATCTTTTCGATTCATGCTGACAATGAGAGTCAACAAAATAGTTGTACTGCTAAGGGAGCAAGGGTATAATACTGGTAGGGAGGCCTGAATCAGATTTGCATTCTTGTTTGGCATCAAGTGGGTGCTCTAGATTGGCTTCACTGGTAGTTTGAAATTGTTAAAATGTGTCTGTGCTTAAAGTGCATCTCTTCACATAAACTGACTGTTGTTCTACAGCAGGCATGGAGGTTTCACTGACATTGTCAGCTTCTGTACTCTGTGAATGACTCTCATTAGAAGTGCACCAGGGTACATTAGAAAAGAAAGGATTCCTCTTGCCAGCTGAAACGGCCTTAGCGACAATGAATTCTTTCTACCAACTTTGTTTGCTTTGTCAGGCATATAGCAGGAGGGCCGATCAGTAGTTGCTTTGCATGGTGAAGCTGCTGAAGAATTACATTTTTCTCCTGAAACTTTGGTCTTGAAAGCTTTACTCAAACTTAAGCAAAGCTTTCAGCGTTCAGGTTGCTTGAGATGATGGCTTTGAATTTGCTGAGACTGCAAGTTTTCATCAGCTAATATGGACTTATCTATGATATTTGAAATTTTAATTTGATCAGAAAGCAGCCATACTGCTTAGGTATTTCTCGGGTAGTGAGCATATTGGCTTGGTTGAAGGTAAAGTTTGATTTTAGGCTTTGTCACAATAGAGGAACAGCTGTGGTAAACGGATGTATGCTCACGGATTTTTTGGAAAAAATGCTGCAAATGCCTTGAGCATGTATGTTTTTCATCTTTGTCAAATGTTGGCCTATGTATAGGAATCAAATCATGAATATCCACTCTTTCACGTAAGGCAGTGCTTAGATTTTCCAGTGTTTGTCTTACTTCTACCAACAAGTTGGTAGGAACTGGGTATCCCATGGGTCCCCATAGAAGGAAGCTTTGAATTCAAATCTAAAGCAACCACTGTCCAATGATTCCCACTCATCAATGTATTTGATGCAACAGAAGATCCAGTTATGGCATCAATTTGTACGTTGACAATCAGGAATATAAGTCTAATCTTCTTTCTGTTGTTCAGAGCTGATGCTATGGATGTGTTGAACGTGAATTTGCAAACTTCAGATAGCACAAGGCAAAGACAGTCTTGTGATGAGCAATTGAGAAGCGATGCCATCCATACCTTTAAGCAGTGTATCAGGCAACCATCTGTCACATGCCAGTCTAGACATTTGGTAGTTAGTCGTGTCACCAAATGCCACAGCAGAGGCTGACTTGCCTGACAGAATATGTTGAAATTGCTGTATCTTGCTCAAGTTCAAGAGTTCAAGATTTGAAGTGTCAGGAATGTGACAGACCTCGTTGAACCACTTGTCTTCTTGAATAGCCTGTGGGAGGACACCACTTAGACAGGAGTGTGGACATTTACTTAATGAACAAGCTCATTCAACTCAAAGTATTTTTATTACTTTACTGCAGCTAGGTGGCAGAGTATTAATAATCAACATTTGTAGTTGTGAATTCAGTTAACATGAGTAGTGGTGAGATAATATAATTTGTGGTATTCTGGACAGCAACAAATTTCCATGCATATTGGTTAATATCTACATTGTCTAAACAAAATAGTGTCGGCATGCTTTAAAAGAAGCATGCTTTAGCTATAGGTACTTATCAAGGATGTGTGGTACATGTGATTACAAGTAACTAGTTCGTGTAATGTACAATCTCATAATTAAATGGGACATGAAATGCTGACTAAAATCATCTAGTCACTTAGACAGAACACTACAATGCATAGAAAGAAATTCAAACATTTATCTGAAGAATGAGATGCTTAATATTTTGCATTGTGTGTATAGGATGTGTGAAGAATATTGGAAGGTGGATCAGGGAATGACATGTCAAAGTACTCTCTAGCAAAATCTAGCGACTGCTGTGACATTTTTACCAGATATTGAGATTTATAATGTCTGTTTACCAGTTTACAATGCTGTATACGCATAACTCAATCTTAACCAGTTATAGTCATTACCAGTTGGATATAACAGTGTACATTCTAGATGTTGAAGAAAGTAACATGATAATGTTTTGTGCTTGTATATACGTAGTTCCATTTGTGGTCAGTTTGAGCATGGTATGAGATACTGTGAATACGCATCATCAACTGCTCCATCTCATCATAGTAAAGAAACACCGCCCTTTGGTTTTTTCAAAACTGAAATTTATTCAGAAATCTCTTAGCATGGCTGATCTCCCAGAAGATCCTGCAAATTATCTATCAAATTTACAAAGTACAATAACTAAAATTACTACGAGTCAAAATGTAATGCAGCTATACAAACTTAGTTGCACTCATTTCTACAGAAAACAGGTCACGACAGCTCCCTGAAGTAAAGACACTTTCTGTGTAACTCTGTGGAGAATCTCGAAAGATGAACTAAACATTCAAACCTTTGACTTACAAGTGGAGTACATACAACTGAGACATTGCATGCAAGTACCTTAACGAGATCCAGAAAATGTTAATTAATCGAAACATAGGTGACTTATGCCTAAAACACACATGTAATTCGTCTTCTGGCAGGTGCAATAATGGAAGTTATCCAGGTCTCTAGAATCTGCAACAACCAGAATAAAGAAGTTACTTTGAATCTATTTACAATATTGACTGTGTAAATTAATTATAGAAAATGAAATGTATTAGATCAATATAAATATTAACTTTAATAATCAATCGATATTTACTACATAAATCAATAAATATTGATCACAAATTTTTAAAACTCTTCACCAATCAATGTTGACAATATAAAAGTAATAAACATTGACTGAAGACATCAATCAAAACATCCACCACTAAATATTAGCTCACCACTACACATTAACTGAATCCACAACAACAAATGTCCTGAATTGTTCATATTCCTTCATATAAAGAGAGGAACAGACTGTAGTTAGAGTGTTCAGAATAAGTGTTCAGAACAAGTCATTCCTGTTTTATGTCCGGCAAACCCACTAGAGAAATAGGCATGTTCATTGTCTGTTTTAATTGTATTGTTAAAATGGATCATGGATTGCTTCTATGTATTTTAGGCTAGCAACAGACTGTCCAGATCAACAACTTCCTGTAATTCTGCCTGTTTGCCATACATTTCTTATGCAAACAATTACTTAATTGGAACAGCAGAGTACATGATTAATTAATAAGCAGTTTCTTCTGCAATAGTTACTAGTATACATATATGGTAGTATTTTTGAACCTTAAATGTGATTTTATAAATATTAATAATTAGTTAATTAACGAACAACAATTAAGTAGCAAACTGTACCAAACCTCTGCCGTCTTGTAGGATAACTGCATCACGTAAAGCTTTTCTGGGGTCAATTGTTTCGCGAGAGAGTCGATTTCTGCAAAGAAAATGGTTTGTAGCAACCAACTTTCCCCGTATTGGGGCTCTCCTTTCACTAGCCACTATTGTTTACTCAGTGTAGTAACTGCTCGCAGAGAAAGCGCAATTTCCACGATCTGTCAGCATAACAACACATTAGCCATGTATGTACGTAAGAATGGTCTACCGTGCACGTGCAAGTTAAACACATCCGGGCTATATGTCCGGGATGTGTATGTGTGTGAAGTGGACGCAAAAAAGTTTGCGCGTCATACACACTTCGCCTTGACATCTAGAACCCTACTTTTTGTGATTGCAGTTGTCTATTCCGCGTCTATAGTTTGCATACATGCATCATAGAAGTTCTTTCAAGATCTACTTTTCTCTCCAAATATTACTTCTTTTGTTTGATACGGAGACGAGTTACACTAAGGGTTTATCGAATTTTATTCCTGGATTTCCATAATATCTTTATTCTTCATGCAGATATATCTAGAGATTATTTCTCGGTGACCGCGCAGTGTACTTGCACGGTGGATTCTAACGACTGCTAGATTTTGATTTGCAAGGTAAAGTTAGATGTTCTTGAATTTTTGGGTGTTTTCTCGGTGGGCATGCGCAGTAGAAGTTTTAGTCTCACTTGCTCCAGTAGATTGCACACCGAAGCCTAGGCACCTCATCGCTTCTACTTAAATAAAACAGTCATATTTTACGTATATAATACCAGGCACGCGTGCATTTTAGGATTTGTGTACGCATGTTTCGCCCTAACTGATTTAATTAATTATTTAATTAACTATTGTTGACTGCGGTGATTTCTGGTTTGTTTATGTAAGTTTGACCTTTCTGTTAACTGCTAGAAGTAATGTTTTTGAGGTACCTCACTTATGAGTTCACCTGTAATTAAATGTACAGGTTCTGACGATTAGAGGTCGTTGGTTGTGAAGTTGTAAAACTGACATGCTTTGCCCAAAACCTTGTGGGTTCCCAGATGTTACATAAAGTATCAAGCACTAAACAAATTTGCTCGACCAGCAAGCATGCATTGTCTTGAATGTGTCCTATCAGATTGCAAACATGATAGTTTCATATTGTATTTTGTAAAAATTGCCACAAAATGCTACAGTACAAATAAACAGATCACAAGAGTCATATAACGACGGATAGCTACAACTTATGACCAAAACGTCATCATCAGCTGAAGCACTCAATTTTCTTTAAAGGATACTTTATCGAGACCATCTGGATATGACGAAGATATTAAATCAGACCTACCAAACAACCAATTTAGGTTTACAGCACCACACTCACGCGCACGCGCACGCCCACGCACACGCACGCCCACGCACAGGAGGGCAGACAGACAGACAGACACAGGCACACAGACAGACAAACAAACAGACACAGACGCACACAGACAGACTCACGCGCGCACACACACAAACGCACGCACGCACGCACACACGCACACACGCGCACCCGCACGCGCACACAAGTTAAAGATCATACACAACATACACACGTGCACATCCACACGCACCCAGCTATTATGATATCATCCCCACCCTAAACAACACTGCACCATTTGCTTACATTCTACTTACTTGGGAATGCATACTGCTGGATCACCAGTCCATTGTTGCCTAAAGCACAGTCTGACTCTATCTCCGATTAGCTGATATCCGTCATCACAGCTGTACACAATTGCAGGAGCATATAGGGTATACTTTCCATTAGCCAATGGATATGTGGGACAGCCTAGAAACATACTACTGTTACGCATCAGTACTAAGGAATCATTATTCTATCTTCATACTTAAAATGCAACGTGGAACTTTTCCATCCCAGTTTCCTTCTCGATCACATTTGATCTGATTTTGTCCTGCCAGCTTGTAGCTTGACCTACATGCAAAGGTAGCTTTTCTTGCAGTGATATTAACACTGGTATATCCATGTTCAGGGTGACTCAATGGTTCACAATCTATATACATTTGAAATAATAACAGTTCGATAAAGGAAATTTGCTGTTGCTAAGGCATTATAGTATAGGAGCATGAAATAACCTTTTTCACATCTTGGTTCTTTGCCTGTCCAGACTTCATTATTATCGCATTCTCGTATGCGGTTTCCAACCAGAGTATATCCTGAGAGGCAATCATAGTACGCGTTGGGACCAACAACCTCAATTTCTCCATTTGGTGGTGGAAACAGAGTTCTGCATTCTAGCATACAACATGGACTAGTCAGTCATGATCAGTATAAACCGTAAACCTTTGCACTTACTAAAAACACACTCAGGTTTGTTTCCTTCCCATTTTCCATTGTAACAGCGTCTAGTTGCCGCTCCTTGGATTTTGTAATTTTCGAAACACGTGTAGGTCACAGTGTCGTCTGATACTGTTACTGAACCGTGTTCAGGTGCCTTGACATCCGTTGAGCAAACTGTAAGTACAAAGTTCCCTTACAGGTTGTCATTATTGTATGTACGTATTCATTATACAATTATTAATATTTTGCAAGTATTAAAGTTCTCTGCCCATGTCTTTTTCAAATTTAGTAGCAATTGATACTTTTGTAAAAAGAATTGCTCACCTTTTGTGCACTTAGGTTGGCTGCCTGACCAGACCTTATTGACGCACTGTCGTTCAACGTTTCCCACTAGTTTGTGTCCAGAGAGGCATTTGTAATATACAATATTGCCAATAAGTTCGATCTTTCCATTTGGCGGATTGGTAAGAGTAGTGCATTCTGATGCAAAAATATGTATTAAGGTTAATCAAGTATTAATTACCAAGACTTAGTCGCGTACCCAAAACGCATTGTGGTGGATGTCCTTCCCATATTCCTTTAGAACACTGCCTTGTTTCTGTTCCTTGTATTTTGTAATTTTCAAAGCAGGTGTAGGTGGCTACGTTGTTTGACACTGTCACTAAACCGTGCTCAGGACGATCAAGGTTTGTTGGACAAACTGCAATGTTAACAAATACCAAACAGATATTTATTCTGGTTTTTGAATTGTAGTCAGTGCTAGCATCGACTTACGTTTCTCGCACCATGGTGCATAGCTAGTCCATTTCTGTCCACTACAGTGACGTATTTCTGGTCCGATCAGTTGGAAGCCTCGGTTGCAAGAGTACCGTGCTGCCGTTTGACGTATGACAACAAGACCGTTACTTGGGTTTACCAATCTTGGACAAGCTAGAACATGAACAGAGTTGTCACTGCAATCAACTTTTCTAGACGATCTGAGCATACAGTACTGGATCTAATGCTTACCGAGAATGCAGGTGGGAACCCTCCCATTCCAGACTCCGTTTTTGCACGTCCGAGTGGCGACTCCACTGATCTTGTAGTTAGGGTAACAACTGTATGTTGCTGTGGCATCGTGATCAAGACGGTTCCACTTTACTGTTCCCAACGGCGGCGACGATAGAGCAGAACAGCCTGCAGGACAATGAGTAGCAAGCACAAGAAAACATTTCAATTAGGAACGTCTTGTTGTCGTCACATGACTTACTTTTAGCACACCAAGGGGCGTAACCGTTCCATGCAGGTCCAACACATTGCCTCTTTTGTGATCCGATCAGTTTGAAGCCTCCGTTGCAAGTATATTGTGCATATGTCAGTTGAATTTGAACTCTGCCATTACTTGGATTGTTGGGTTTTGTGCAAGCTGGAAGAAAACACAAGTCAACGTCGACGTACCCGTCGAGATCTTTTCGTGCATTCACTACATTCTTACCAAGAATACAGTTGGGATTACTGCCGCCCCAGTGACCGTTGTTGCATGTTCGAGTCGCCACTCCACTGATCTTGTAACCAGAGTTGCAACCGAAAGTGGCTTTACCACCGTGACCAACATGATTCCACTTTACAGTTCCATAAGTCGGCGTCGTCAGATGCGATTGACTACAACCTTTGTTTAAAAGACGTCTCAGTAAATGTGATCGACATTTTGAGACAAGACGCTTGCCTGATGGTGGGGGTGGTGGACTTCGTCTCCGCCTCCGCCTCCGCCTCCGCCTCCAACCGTCTGTTGAAGACAGCAGAAGGCCTAGGAGCAGAAGAAAAGCTAACAATCGGAGAGCCATAGGCGTCGAATCGAATGTAAACGTACTGAGCAAACCGTGGCGTTTCTCTGGTTAAGTTGTGACGGGCAACATACGAACTGTTCCGTTACTCTAAAATTGATTTAGTCACGGTGGATAAATCAATTTATTCACTGTGAATAAATCAATTTTAGAGTAACGGAACCTCGAATTTGAGACTCGGTAACGAATCCTCACCGGGTTATCGGACAGCCTCTAAAGTAAAGATAACATCGAGTTACGCCTCTTTGTTTGCCGTTCGTATGTTGCCCGTCACAACCTAACCAGAGAAACGCCACGGTTTGCTCAGTACGTTTACATTCGATTCGACGCCTATGGCTCTCTGATTGTTAGCTTCTCTTCTGCTCCTAGGCCTTCTGCTGTCTTCAACAGACGGTTGGAGGCGGAGGCGGAGGCGGAGACGAAGTCCACCACCCCCACCATCAGGCAAGCGTCTTGTCTCAAAATGTCGATCACATTTACTGAGACGTCTTTTAAACAAAGGTTGTAGTCAATCGCATCTGACGACGCCGACTTATGGAACTGTGAAGTGGAATCATGTTGGTCACGGTGATAAAGCCACTTTCGGTTGCAACTCTGGTTACAAGATCAGTGGAGTGGCGACTCGAACATGCAACAACGGTCACTGGGGCGGCAGTAATCCCAACTGTATTCTTGGTAAGAATGTAGTGAATGCACGAAAAGATCTCGACGGGTACGTCGACGTTGACTTGTGTTTTCTTCCAGCTTGCACAAAACCCAACAATCCAAGTAATGGCAGAGTTCAAATTCAACTGACATATGCACAATATACTTGCAACGGAGGCTTCAAACTGATCGGATCACAAAAGAGGCAATGTGTTGGATCTGCATGGAACGGTTACGCCCCTTGGTGTGCTAAAAGTAAGTCATGTGACGACAACAAGACGTTCCTAATTGAAATGTTTTCTTGTGCTTGCTACTCATTGTCCTGCAGGCTGTTCTGCTCTATCGTCGCCGCCGTTGGGAACAGTAAAGTGGAACCGTCTTGATCACGATGCCACAGCAACATACAGTTGTTACCCTAACTACAAGATCAGTGGAGTCGCCACTCGGACGTGCAAAAACGGAGTCTGGAATGGGAGGGTTCCCACCTGCATTCTCGGTAAGCATTAGATCCAGTACTGTATGCTCAGATCGTCTAGAAAAGTTGATTGCAGTGACAACTCTGTTCATGTTCTAGCTTGTCCAAGATTGGTAAACCCAAGTAACGGTCTTGTTGTCATACGTCAAACGGCAGAACGGTACTCTTGCAACCGAGGCTTCCAACTGATCGGACCAGAAATACGTCACTGTAGTGGACAGAAATGGACTAGCTATGCACCATGGTGCGAGAAACGTAAGTCGATGCTAGCACTGACTACAATTCAAAAACCAGAATAAATATCTGTTTGGTATTTGTTAACATTGCAGTTTGTCCAACAAACCTTGATCGTCCTGAGCACGGTTTAGTGACAGTGTCAAACAACGTAGCCACCTACACCTGCTTTGAAAATTACAAAATACAAGGAACAGAAACAAGGCAGTGTTCTAAAGGAATATGGGAAGAACATCCACCACAATGCGTTTTGGGTACGCGACTAATTCTTGGTAATTAATACTTGATTAACCTTAATACATATTATTGCATCAGAATGCACTACTCTTACCAATCCGCCAAATGGAAAGATTGAACTTATTGGCAATATTGTATATTACAAGTGCCTCTCTGGACACAAACTAGTGGGAAACGTTGAACGACAGTGCGTCAATAAGGTCTGGTCAGGCAGCCAACCTAAATGTACAAAAGGTGAGCAATTATTTTTACAACAGTATCAATTGCTACTAAATTTGAAAAAGACATGGGCAGAGAACTTTAATACTTGCAAAAAATTAAAAATTGTATAATGAATACGTACATACAATAATGACAATCTATAAGGGAACTTTGTACTTACAGTTTGCTCGACGGATGTCAAGGCACCTGAACAGGGTTCAGTAACAGTATCAGACGACACTGCCACCTACACGTGTTTCGAAAATTACAAAATCCAAGGAGCGGCAACTAGACGCTGTCACAATGGAAAATGGGAAGGAAACAAACCTGAGTGTGTTTTTAGTAAGTGCAAAGGTTTACGGTTTATACTGATTATGACTGACTAGTCCATGTTGTATGCTAGAATGCAGAACTCTGTTTCCACCACCAAATGGAGAAATTGAGGTTGTTGGTCCCAACGCGTACTATGATTGCCTCTCAGGATATACTCTGGTTGGAAACCGAATACGAGAATGCGATAATAATGAAGTCTGGACAGGCAAAGAACCAAGATGTGAAAAAGGTTATTTCATGCTCCTATACTATAATGCCTTAACAATAGCAAATTTCCTCTATCGATCTGTTATTATTTCAAATGTATATAGATTGTGAACCATTGAGTCACCCTGAACATGGATATAACAGTGTTAATATTACTACAAGAAAAGCTACCTTTGCATGTAGGTCAAGCTACAAGCTGGCAGGACAAAATCAGATCAAATGTGATCGAGAAGGAAAATGGAATGGAAAAGTTCCACGTTGCATTTTAAGTATGAAGATAGAATAATGATTCCTTAGTGCTGATGTGTGTAGCTGCGGTATGCTTCTAGGCTGTCCCATATATCCATTGGCTAATGGAAAGTATACCCTATATGATTCTGCAATTGTATACAGCTGTGATGACGGATATCAGCTAATCGGAGATAGATTCAGACTGTGCTTTAAGCAACAATGGACTGGTAAAACAGCAGTATGCATTCCCAAGTAAGTAGAATGTGAGCATACGGTGCAGTGTTGTCTAGGGTGGGGATGATATCACTAATAGCTGGGTGCGTGTGGATGTGCACATGTGTACGTGGTTGTGCGTGTGTGTGTGTGTGTGTGTGTGTGTGTGTGTGTGTGTGTGTGTGTGTGTGTGTGTGTGTGTGTGTTGTTTGTGTGGCGTGTTTGTCTGAGCGTGGTGCTGTAAATCTAAATTGGTTGTTTGGTAGGTCTGATGTAATATCTTCGTCATATCCAGATGGTCTCGATAAAGTATCCTTTAAAGACAATTGAATGCTGCAGCTGATGATGACGTTTTGCTCCTAAGATGTAGCTATTCGTCGTTATATGACTACCGTGATCTGTTTATTTGCACTGTAGCATTTTGTGGCAATCTTTACAAAAATAGAATACAAAACTACCATGTTGGCAATCTGATAGGACACCATCAAGACAATGCATGCTTGCTGGTCGAGCAAATTTGTTTAGTGCTTGACACTTTATATAACTTCTGGGAACCCACAAGGTTCTGGGCAAAGCATGTCAATTTACAACTTTACAACCGTCGACCTCTAATTGTCAGAACTTGTACATTTAGTTACAGGTGAACTCATAAGTGAGATACTGCAAAAACATTACTTCTAGCAGTTAAAAGAAAGGTCAAACTTACATAAACAAACCAGAAATCACCGCAATCAACAATAGTTAATTAATTAATTAATTAAATCAGTTAGGGCGAAACATGCGTATACAAATCCCAAAACGCACGTGTGCCTGATATTATATACGTAAAATATGACTGTTTTATTTAAATAGAAGCGCCGAGGTGCCCATGCTTCGGTGCGCAATCTACTGGAGCAAGTCAGACTAAAACTTCTACTGCGCATGCCCACTGAGAAAACACCCAAAAATTCAAGAACGTCTAACTTTACCTTGCAAATCAAAATCTAGCAGTCGTTAAAATGCACCGTGCAAGTACACTGTGCACGGTCACCGAGAAATAACCGCTAGATATATCTGCATGAAGAACAAAGATATTATGGAAATCCAGGAATAAAATTCGATAAACCCTTAAAGGCCCTTTTTCTCGCATCGTGAAATAGATAAACTTGTAACAGACCGACAAACAAACGCACCGGCTAGTTACTGTGACGCAATTGCGCATGCGCACCGAACATACTATTTCGCGCGGAATTGAAAAAGAGGGGGTTGCAACCCTTGAACACCCCTTTGGATCCGGCTCTGAAAATTCAGTAAAACTATCTAGAGAGGTAGTATCCTACATACACCACGTCTATACTGCATACCTCACAATGAGTGACATTTGATTAAGATTCAAATGCCAAGTGACATGCTAGGACCAGAAGTTTTTGAGTAATAGGCAGACAAACATTACAATTTATGTCACTTAGTTAAACTTTATTGCATTTGAAAGTAATGCAGTGAGGCAGAAAGATACATGGTCACCTTGGTTCACACGATTCCTAGGCCTCTATGACCATGAAATGCTCATTGTTTGCCATTGTAACTGTAGTACCACAGTTAGGTCTCTGTATATTTTCATAAAAAATTAGGTGCCTACAGAGCAAGCAAATTCTAGTTTTTCACGAACTATAGTAATAAACATGGTAAAATTTAATAAACAAAAACATGATAGTAGTGCGATAGACATGTATTTCAACATAGTAATTTGTGTAACTTACCTGTATGTATATGCACATAGATATGAGATATCTAAAATAACTACATCATAATCAATGCTAAATCAAGTAAATATAAAAGTCTAATAACTAATCAGTGTTAATTAAACATCTGACATAGCTCTTCAGATAAGTTAACACATCAACAAAAGGCTAAAGCATCAACCTAAAGACTCAAATTGAATTGAAGTTTAGACAATACACCAATCTAAACAACTGACACTGGATCTGACTCCGAGTGATTGCTGCTATTGACCATAACAAAGACCTTCCAAAACCGTCTTCTTCAGCACTTACATGTGAAGCGTTTCAGCTTCTGATTGATGCTTTGTAACCTCATTATGGCTACGTGATGTATCTTCCAACCTAAGAGGAGGTGGCAAATCTCCATACTTATTCAAAAGAGCTCTGCAAAGACTAAGAGATGACGAGCTATCTTGTGCAGTCATTTGAGAAGAATAAGCTCTTTCTCCATGCTCTACCTCATCAACACCTAAACAGTATGAATGACATTGTAACAAGACTATATCGCATGCTGGATAAGACTAATTTATAGGCAATAATATATTATATACATACCTCTAATTTCATCATCTGATGTAACTCAAAGAACATTCAGCCATGACAGAATTCCAAAAATAAGAGCAGCCCACACAAATGTCCACGTGACTATCACAACTAAGCCACACAAATTCCAGCCAAGTACCAACATTGAAAGTCTGTTTCCTTGATAGAATAACCCCATATCGGCATCCAGAAACGGGACACACAAGATCCCCCATACACCACCACCAAGGTGCACTATACATATACGTATACAAAGTCAATTGTGTCAGTACGCAACCAGCAAATACATCTTTAACAATGCTGACAAGTATACTGTACACATTTGAATAAACAAAACTCACTAAAAGAAAATGCCTAATTAATTTGAAAACATTAGATATCATTTTATTAGCAAAAGAGCACTCCTCAAACAGATCCACACACTAACTGATCATTTTTAGTGCAGCAATTAATCTCATAAAAGTGCATGCATATGGACAATTAGTGTAATCACATTCACAGAGATACTACATGCAAAAACCTGTCAGTTGAAGTGTATTTTAAAAAGTAGCTACATTTCTTCGTATACTAAATAGTAAATATATTAGTTGTTATATGCCTATCACTATCCATAATGTGTCACTTGTCATGCACTAGACTTATGCATGTATAGAGCTAAGCTCCCCTTTTAGCACAAGTTGACTCAAACCATGTAGTATTAGTCTTGACCCCTCTTGCACTACATGTACACAACAATGTGTCACACATGCAGTACACGCAATGTGTGTGCGTGTGTGCGTGAGTGTGTGTGTGTGTGTGTGTGTGTGTGTGTGTGTGTGTGTGTGTGTGCGCGCACGCATGTGTGTGTATACAAATTGTACAACAGTCATAAAAATTTACGTTAAAAATTCAAATCAAGTAAACAAAAAGGAGCAAAGCATTACATAAATTATATTATTTACCAATAACACTAAAGAGCACTGAATCCATGTTATTGCTCATTTTAACAGTGCGTATCTGTATAGTACCTGCAACAGCATCCAATGGATCATCCACTCGTTTACGTTCAAGCTTCTTTTTTACCCAGCTGTACACAACACCCGACACTAAACCCACAATAAAAGCAGCATACAAATACATAGTCGTGGCACCAGCACTAATAGAAACCTATGGCAAAATACAAACATACACATATATAATTAAGTCTACCCTAAAATCATAGATCAACTCACCAGTCCAGATAGTGCCCCATTAATAGCTGCCATAAGACTCCATTGTTGATTTCTACAGCCACTTATTCGCCGAAATGTGAGAGCACTAAGACTACCCCACAAGCTGCCAGTATGCAGTTGCCCACAATAAGACCATGTGCATCATATTTGCCTTTGATATGGTCTTCGTTAGAAATCAAGTTAAATGAAAAAAAGCGAAATAGAATAATAAACCCTCCAAGCGTAGACATCTACAACATAAAACCATCTCACACCATGTTACATCATATTTTACTTACTAGCTGCTAGTTCCAAGACACATTAGCAGTCAACACATATCGCTGCATACCACTATAGTACAATAATAAACATTCATGCATGCATGCACACACACACACACACACACACACACACACACACACAGACACAGACACAGACACAGACACAGACACAGACACAGACACAGACACAGACACAGACGAAGACACAGACACACACAGACACACACAGACACACACAGACACACACAGACACAGACACAGACACAGACCAAGACACAGACACACACATGCACACACGCATGCATGCGTGCACACACGAATACACACACACACACACACACACACACACACACACACACACACACACACACACACACACACACACACACACACACACACACACACACACACACACACACACACACACACACACACACACACACACACACACACACACACACACACACACACACACACACACACACACACACAAACAGTAAAATGATAAAGAGCAAACATCAAGAGCTGCCTTTTACAAAATCACACCCTCCAGGTTTTCTGTGTACTACTCGGATACTCTGGGAGACCAGGTAATCGCAGAAGCACTGGCTTGTCACACCAACTAAGGTTTTTGGGAACGACATGTCTTAATGAGAACCTCTACGACTGATGGTCAAGTCACAGCTGGTGGCCACTATCATCCCCAGTTAAAGTCCAGTTAATCATTCATCTTCCTGAGTCAAGATAGGCAATGCATTTGAGTTCCTTGCTCAAGAGAATTACAATTAATGTGCTTATCCCAAACTTGAATTTGTGACCCAAACATCCCAAAATCAAATACGGTACAATTATCTAATGATTGAGCTACAAATGGACACGTACACACACACACACACACACACACACACACACATACACAAACACGTGCACGTACACACACACACACACACACACACACACACACACACACACACACACACAAACACACACACACACACACACACACACACACACACACACAAACACACACACACACACACACACACACACACACACACACACACACACACACACACAACACTACTCTAGCCACTCACTGTTGTTGTCTGTAAGAATGTTGTTACAGACCTTCCTCTCTCATTAAAACGACCATTGCGTGCACCAACTACAGCAGCATCTATAAGAGCAGACATTCCTCCGACAACATGAACAACACTGCTTCCAGTAGAATCCTACAACAAAATCAATTAAAGCAATGTTCAAAACTTTACAAGATAAATTTGTAATTGATATACCACATAACGAAGTGTCATATTGTGATATCCATTGAAGACTCCAGTATATAGCCATCCTTGTGGTGCCCATGCCCAGTGAGCTACAACTGGCTGCACCCATGCTACACAATATCAATAATCACTACACAAACACATCTGTGTGTGTGTGTGTGTGCGTGTGTGTGTGTGTGTGTGTGTGTGTGTGTGTGTGTGTGTGTGTGTGTGTGTGTGTGTGTGTGTGTTTGTGCACGGCACAACATCCATATATGTATTTGTACAGTACCTGTAACTAAAAAGACAAATACAAAATAGCTCTTCAGCTGTGTTCTCTGTGCCATGGCTACACTTACAATTGTAACTGCTGTAATAGCATAAACGTACAGCACAAACAATGCAACCAAATTACTACTATCATCAAGTCCAATCTCTGAAAGAAAAAAGATCCTAGTCCCAATAAATCCATTGCCATCTCCAAAGGCAAATGCATAACCAAATGCCCAATATGCAACACAACCACAGATAGTGTCCATAAAGTTCTTGAACAGAATGCTGGTGGTGTTTTAGATCGAACTGAGCCAGCTTCCAATAATGCAAAACCAGCTTGCATAACTGTAGTGACATTGACAAACACGTACATTTCACAAAACTTCACTGTTAAGAATTCATTACTGGACACTTACACAACACAATGATGGCAAGAATAGTGGTAGTTGCATACTCATCGTCACCATACTCATTATTACCATACAGCTTAGTGGTCGTATACTCACGAGTATCATTCAAACTCATTTTTGTTGCTCTGACTATAATGACACCAGACACAACACCACATCGTCAATAAAAAAGAAAGTCGTTATAATATTTACAAATTTGTCAATTAAATAAGGCAAACAATTTAACTGCCTGTTATATTTATTGCCCTACAAACTTAGTCACTTTCTACTTTTAACCATCGAAGTAAGTGTAAACCACGAGCTAATGACATATAAGCCAATGTTCTCCCAATAATCTAAAAAGCGTGGTTTTAATATTAAATAATATGTGGGGTCATAATATTTAATATCTACAAATTGAAGTATTTTAATTAATTAATTAAGATTAGCATTGATGTGCGCAATTTAGAGCAAAATGCAGTACTTTCAAGTGATATGAAGGCACCATTAGGTATTACAGCAATCAAGTAACCTACTGACCATTCATCACCAACACACACATGAGTAGTTTGAATAGGCACAAAATGTTTGTGGCACTGGCAGTTTGACCTGTCAATGTTTGACAGACTAAATCAATTAATCCATGCCCAATACAATTTGCTGAAGTCTGTGTTAGTTAAACAATGTATTACATACCAATTAGTCAATCATATAACACAATATTGACTCTTAGATACAGTGGGTGTCCAGAGAATTCGATACTTGCTCAATTGAAACCCCGATTAGTCATTTTTATATAAAACCAATCGTCCGGAGATACAGTGGCGGCGGAGATAGAGGCTTTGTGGGGCGACATACCTCCCAATATTGGAAATGGGGTGTCTGAGCTCCCCAATAATTGGATCTCCTTAAATGGAACCATTTACTTCTGCAGTGTGTTTGCCAATCCAATCACCAGTTAGGCCACGCGATGGACTCCGTCGACAGTGTCCTGCCAGGAATGCAACGCCCACCATGCGGATACGGGCATTTGGAGGGCGTGTCATTTTGACACTGAAGTTGGTAGCTGAAATTCACAAGCTGCTCCCTCTTTACCTTACAATACCCGTATCATCTGTAACTTCAGAGAGAGCCATCTCAACTCTTAGGAGGCTACTGACCTACCTACGATCCATGATGATGGAGAGAGGCTACATAGCTGTTCACTCCTAATTAGATGTGCACAAAAGAGTTCCTGGATGACATAACCCTCAGACCACAGAAACTACCCAACATTGTCATGTCGTGCTCAACCAGATCAGTCTGGTTTGTAAAGTCTATTACAAGTACCGGAAGCAAACCCTGCACCTAAACCATCACGGCTGTCTAGGGACGGAGTGACCGACCCTCCCTTAATTAATTAATTAACTAAGTCATTACATCCGTTTTGTTACTCCCAAGTTGTTCCAAAAATACTACGTGTAGATAAATATGTAAACAAGAGACATACCAGGTTTAAAGCAGACAGGAAGCAGCTACATTAGCTATAGCTACAAGCTGCTACATGCTCAAGTTCATTGCATGTGCAATATTCACCTTTTAGTTTTTGTTTCTTTCTACCCCTCTAGAGGCACGTATCAGTATATATGAGAATTTGGTAGGAAGTTTGATATGTCTACATCATGCGTAGACATGCACAAGACTAGGGTACCGCGGTGTCGGTCAATGGCGGCTTCATCTGCTCGTGCAGATGTAGTCCAAGTCCAAATAGGTAAGTGCTCGAAGTACGTGTGCACACGTTGTACCTAGCACTCGCGAAAACCCGTTCCTTGAATGCACATCACTGATCTGTTCAACCGGTACTCTACACCGGAACACGTTGGGCGTCTGATCGACCTGTCCGTCTTCTCTTGACTCACGTCAGGGTCTCCAACACGAGATCAGCTCCAATGTGATTGCTTTGCTAGATTTCTCTGTTTTACGTCAGGTGAATAATTGTTTATACCTAATCTATCTAGCGCATGCGCCCCTAAGGTATAATTAATATTTTGTGCATACAGTACCACAGTATCTTGGTTTACTTTAGTAAGTAGGTCCTTGATGACACTGGCGATGAAGCTGTAGCGAGAACGCATGGTGTAACATTCGCACGTCGCGGCATGAGTGTCTCGACACTAGAGTTGCAGGTGGTCCGGCTTCCTGTCTAGACCCACATAGAGATTTGGCATCCAGTGACCCACATACGAAGTTGGCACTGAGAGGCATCCAGTGTCTCGAGCTGACGTAAACGCCTATAATCCTAATTTCTTGCTAATTTATTTATTAATTCTGCAGAAACAAGTTTGTACTAGTAGAATTTTAAGATCTGAACGAGTAGCAAACTTTCGGAGTCGTGTCTAGCCTCGACCTCCCAGACCCGTGTAGCGCCGATTCAAAATCGTCCTCCGCGGGTCTGGGATGGTACCGCCTTTTCTCAATATATTGCGTTTGGTCCTAGGACCAGCATTAGTTTTCAGTTTCATAATGCATACCTTCTCAATTACAGCTGTAATCAACGAAGACATCTCATGCATATCTGCTGTCTACCAAAGTCTACACTGTACACAAACGACAACTTGTCGTGCGCTCTTCACGCAAACTCACGTCCCTACACGTCGTGGTTTGTATTCTGCGCCTGTCAACGGCAGTACTGCGGCTGTCAACGGCAGTAACGACACCTAATAAAGCCGTTTGTTCGAACCGATGCTTACTAGCCAGCCAGCTGCATGCTCAACGACTTCATGATCACGTCTACTAGACGAAGTCTTGCAGAGAATTCACGTCGAAGTTTTGTCGCGATTTCGCGGCAAGTCACATCGAATCTGGACGATCGAGTCATAGCGGATGCACGCATCGCGAATTTTCATCGCAAATTCGCGGCTGAACGCGCGACTATCAGCCGCAGCGGATTCACGGCGATCAGACACATGCCGATCGCGTCCGCGGTACCACTATAAAAGAAAGTGTTTCATAGCGTCCCGTTCGTGTTCCCTACTAACAGACAAATGATAAAACCGTAGCCACTGTAAACACAAGACAGCGCGCGAGGGTCTGGTATTAATTAATTAACGAGTGTCGTTCAGATTGTATACGTACATAGTGTTGTGACCGATACCAACTTTACTGTTCTAGAATATGGTGCTTGTGGGTACGGTATGATTATAATGACAAACGACGACAGCAACGACTAATGATTGGTGGCGGATCTGGAGGATGTGGCACCAGTGCCTCTTCATTTAGAGTCGGATTATAGTTACTTGAGAAGGCTTCCGGGTATGTGAGTATACGCAGACTGTGTATTCGTATTTGAACCGGTGACCAAGGATCCGGTATTCTGAGTAAAAAGACATATAGACTGACATACGCTCATGCACTGACTGAAAAGGCACCCGAACGTTGCGTCCATACGCTCCCTTAATTAAATCTTCTACATTACATATCTAAACATTTCAATTTGAAAATGCTGCACGTCTATTTTATTTACAATAGACAGGTGGATGATCCGAGGAGGCGGAATTGCCTCAGCTTGAATCACCCGACGGATAGCACTTTAATGCTTGTCCATTTTGTTAGGAGTTGGCCAAAATATGGATGAGCAAATACAATATGATATCAAGCACTGACGTCCAACTATTAGCCGTATGTGGTACTGTGACACAAAATCATTCCGTTATCAAAAAATTCTCCTGACATAAAACAGACGAAACCAACGAACAATCGCTTTCAAGCTGATCTCGCACTGAATATGATAGAAATTCAGTAGAACTATGTAGGGGTAGTGTCCTACATACAGCACGTATAAATATACTGATACGTCACAATGAGTGACATTTGATTTAGATTCAAATGCCAAGTGACATGCATAGGCCTAGAAAGTTTTTGAGTGATAGGCAGACAAACATTACAATTTATGTCACTTAGTTAAACTTTATTGCATTGAAAGTAATGCAGTGAGGCAGGAAGATACATGGTCACCTTGCTCCACACGATTCCTAAGCCCATGACTATGAAATGTAGCTCATTAATATTGTTTGCCATTGTAACTGTAGTACCGCAGCTAGGTCTCTGTATATTATCATGAAAAATTAGGTGTCTACAGAGCAAGCAAATTCCAGTTTTTCATGAACTATAGTAATATAGATGGTAAACTATAATAAACAAAAAATATAATAGTAGTGTGATTGAAATGCATTTCAACACAATAATTTGTGTAACTTAGCTGTACGTATGCATATAGATATAATATATATAAAATAACAAAACATCATGATCAATGCAACATCAAGTTAACATAAAAGTCTAATAACTAATCAGTGTTAATTAAACATCTGACATAGCTCTTCAGATAAGTTAACACATCAACAAAAGGCTAAAGAATCAACCTAAAGACTTGAATTCTAGACTATACACCAATCTAAACAACTGACACTGGATCTGACTTCAAGTGATTGCTGCTATTGACCATGACAAAAGAGCTTCCAAAACCGTCTTCTTCAGCACTTACAGCTGCAGCGTTTCTGCTTCTGATTGATTCTCTTCTAACCCCATTATGGCTACGTGATGTATCTTCCAACCTAAGAGGAGAGGGCAAATCTCCATACATATTAAAAAGAGCTCTGGAAAGAGTAAGAGATGACGAGTTATCTTGTGGAGCCATTTGATAAGAATAAGCTCTTTCTCCATGCTGTACCTCATCAAGACCTAAACAGTATGGATGACATTGTAACAAGACTACATTGCATGCTGAATAAGCCTACTTGACAGGCAAGAATAAATATACATACCTCTAATTTCGTCATCTGATGTAACTCGAAGAACATTCAGCCATGACAGAATTCCGAAAATAAGAGCAGCCCACACAAATGTCCACGTGACTATCACAACTAAGCCACACAAATTCCAACCAAGTAGCAACATTGACAATCTGTTTCCACGATAGAATAAACCCATTTTGGCATCCAGAAAAGGAACACACAAGATCCCCCATACACCACCACCAAGATGCACTATACATATACGTATACAAAGTTAATTGTATCAGTATGCAACCACCAAATACATCTTTAGCAATGCTGAAAAGTATACTGTACATATTCAAATAGACAAGACTTATTAGAAGAAAATGCTTATATAATTAATTTAAAAACATTAGATATCATTTTACTAGCAAAAGAGCACTCCTCAACCAGATCCACACACTAACTGATCTTGTTCTAGTGCAGCAATTAATCTCATAAAAGTGCATGCACATGGACCATTAGTGAACTCACATTCACAGAGATACTACATGCAAAAACCTGTCAGTCGAAGTGTATTTTCAAAAGTAGCTACTTTGGACAGACTTTTCTTCGTATACTAAATACTAAATATATTAGTTGTTATATGGCTATCACTATCCATAATGTGTCAATTGTCATGCACTAGGTTTATGCATGTACAGACCCTTTTGGCACAAGTTGAATCAAACCATTTAGTATTAGTCTCAACCCTCTTTCACTAGCTGTACACAACAATGTGGGACACACGCAGTACACGTATAGAGTATATACAAACGGTGCAATAGTCATAAAATGGATGTCACAAACTCACATCAGGTAAACCAAAAGAGCAAAAGCATTACGTAAGTTACATTATTTATCAATAACACTAAAGAGCACTGAATCCATGTTATTGGTCATTTTAGCAGCGTGTATCTGTGTAGTACCTGCAACAGCATCCAATGGATCATCCACTCGTTTACGTTCAAGCTGCTTTCTTACCAAGCTGTACACAACACCCGACCCTAAACCCACAATAAAAGCAGCATACGAATACATAGTCTTTGCACCAGCACTAATAGAAACCTATAACAAAATACAAACATACACATATATATTTAATTAAGCCGGCCATAAAATCATAGATCAACTCACTAGTCCAGCTAGTACCCCATTAATAGCTGCCATAAGACTCCATTGGTGATTGCTCCAGCTACTTATTCGCCGATATGTGAGAGCACTAAGACTACCCCCACAAGCTGCCAGGATGCAGTTGACCACAATAAGACCATGCGCATCATATTTACTTTTGATATGGTCTTCGTTAGAAACCAAGTTAAATGCAAGAAAGCCAAATAGAATAATAAACCCTCCAAGTGTAGACATCTACAACACAACACCATCTCACACTATGTCACCTCGTATTTTACTTAATGTCTGCTAGTTAAAACACACATTAACAGTTAATACACAAAGGTGCATGACACTGTAGTACAAATAATAAACATCCATGCATGCATACAGACACCTACAAACACACCACACACACACATACACACACACACACACACACACACACACACACACACACACACACACACACACACACACGTACACGCACACGCACACGCACACACACTCACACAAACACACACACACACACACACACACACACACACACACACGTACACGCACACGCACACGCACACACACACACCACACACACACACACACACACACACACACACACACACACACACACACACACACACACACAGTAAAATGATAAACAGTAAACAAGAGCTGCCTTTTAAAAACTCACACCTTGCCAGTCTTCCTAAACTAATAAGGTAAACTTTGGGCCGTGCTAGCAATCTCCAGACCAGGTGCTTGCAGAAACACTGGCTTGTCACACCAACTAAGGTTTTTGGGATCAAAATGTCTTTAATTAATGAGGACGTCTACAACTGATGGTCAAGTCACAGATGGTGGCCACAATGTGATCCCCAGTTAAAGTTCAGTTAATAATTCATCTTCCTGAGTCAAGGTAGGCAATGCATGTGAGTTCCTTGCTCAAGAGAATTACAATTAATGTGCTGATACCAATCTTGAACTTGTGACCCAACCACGACGAAATCAGATACGGTACAACTATCTAAAGATTAAGCTACAGATGTGCACATGCTCACACCCACACACACACACACACACACACACACACACACACACACACACACACACACACACACACACACACGAGCACACACAACACAACACTACTCTAGCCACTCACTGTTGTTGTCTGTGAGAATGTTGCTACAGACCTTCCTCTCTCGTCAAAACGACCATTGCGTGCACCAACGACTGCAGCACCTATAAGAGCAGACATTCCTCCGACAACATGAACAACACTGCTTCCAGCAGAATCCTACAACAGAATTAATTAAAGCAATGTTCCAAACTTCACAAGATAAATTTGTAATTGATATACCACATAACGAACTGTCCTATTGTGATATCCATTGAAGACTCCTGTATATAGCCATCCTTTTGGTGCCCACGCCCAGTGAGCTACAACTGGCTGCACCCATGCTACACAGTATAAATAATCACTACACAATGACACCTCTGTGTGTGTGTGTGTGTGTGTTTGTGTGTGTGTTTGTGTACACGGTACAACATCCATATATGTATTTGTACAGTACCTGTAAGTACAAACGTAACTACATAATAGCTCTTCAGTTGTGTCCTCTCTGCCATGGCTCCACTTACAATTGTAGCTGCTGTAATAGCATAAACGTACAGCACAAAGAATGCAACCAAAATACCACTATCATCAAGTCCTATCTCCGAAAGAAAAAAGTTCCTAGTCCCAATAAATCCATTGCCATCTCCAAAGGCAAATGCATAACCAAATGCCCAATATGCAACACAACCACAGATAGTATTCATAAAGTTCTTGAACAGAATGCTGGTGGTATTTTTAGATCGAACTGAGCCAGCTTCCAAAAATGCAAAACCAGCTTGCATAACTGCAATAACATTGACACACACGTACATTTTACAAAACTTCACTGTTAAGAATTCATTACTGGACACTTACAAAATGCAATGATGGCAAGAATAGTGGTAGTTGCATACTCATTGTCACCATACTCATCATTACCATACAGCTTAGTCGTATCCTCATGAGTATCATTCAAACTCATTTTTGTTGTCCTGACTATAATGACAACAAATAATAAAAAAAAGAAATAAATGATAATAAAAAAGAAAGTCGTTATAATGTTTACAAACTTTGTCAATTAAATAAGGCAAAATAATTTAATTGCCTGTCCTAATTATTGCCCTACAAACTTAGTAACATTTTCTTATTACCATCAAAGTGCATGTGGAAAGTAAGTAAT
>CAXXBX010000232.1:0-106864 GCA_964274945.1 Dehalococcoidia bacterium
GCATGCATGCAGACACATCTATTACCTCTTTGATACAAATAACACGTACTCCAGATAAGGGTCTTTCTTGTTGGAGAAAGAACTCCTTGCACTAAAGCCTACTTTATTTAAAAAGACCCGAAGCCAGCTCTTCCTTTGTGTAGACTTCATCTAACAGCTTCCGCGCATATTTCTGTGGAGGAGATGCGGAGCAAAGTAAATCCGTCAAAACAATGTCTTTGTACTTCACCTGCAGAGCAATATATTGCATTCATTTCTGCACTAATTTATGACAAATGAGCAACTCACAGGAGATCCTTCGGTTTCTTTTTTGTTTCCACTGTGTGAAACCTAAAATACAATAACTAATGGTAGATCTCTAGACGTATTTGGTGTTGGAAACGTCTAGCTATTTTCATTCATTGAATAGAAGCCCCGGGGCCTTGGGGAGTTGCAATCTTTGGTTGTTTGATAAGAATTTCTGGAGTGCGTACAGTGCAGGGGCAGGGGCGTACCTGGGACATTTTATGGGTCGGTCTCTAGTGGACCTCCCAGTCAGTCAACAATCTCTATTCTAGTGAATCTATTTATTAGTTACCAAGTCTATTAGACAGGCCCGGCCGAAAGAAACATCTGGTGGTCCGGCAAACAATCTATTGGAAATTCTCCCATTAGTTTCAAAATTAGCTTTAAAAATTACATATTTTGCAATCTATTTGAATAAGCCAAAAACTCCCAATCTATGCTCATTACCGGTTACAAAGTCATTGCAGCACTTGTCTAGTCTTTATGCACATGCATCGTCATAATATTGTTCAGTCTTTCTTGCTTCATTGTTGAACGAAGGTAGGTCTTTACTATCTTCAGTGCACAAAACAACCTTTCGCTTGTTGCGTTTGTTGCGTTTGTTGCTGGCATAACCAGAAGTCTTAGTACTGTCTCGACTTCAGACAGCAGTTTACGGCCTTCTCCAAGATTGAGAACAAAGGACTTGACATCGGAAATTGTAAACTGCTTCTCCTGCTCCCTTGCAAACGAGTTTGAATGATCTCAAGTTAGTGAGCTAAAAGATCTTGACCAAAGTCGTCTCTATAAGCAACTATCACCTTACGGAAATCTGACTCAAATTCATTTCCGGAGACAGCATTCAACAACAAATTGTGAAGTTAACAGTGAACTTTGTAGCTTGGTTGATCAATATTTGCCGAAATGACTCGATCAAAGCGGCAAAAGAAATTATTCTGAAATGCTGAATTTGTCAAATTCTGTATGTGTTCTCTGCTTCACCATAGTATCTATTAAAGGGAACTCCCTCGAAAATACAAGTAACGTTCTCATGATAGTACTAAGTGCCCTGATTCTATTGGTACCTTTCTTTCTTAATACAACTCTTTCTTGGCGGACAAATTGAGCTTCTAAGTGGGGGAGGGGTAACCCTATCGTAATCGGCGTTTTGAGATGACGACGTAGGAATACCTTACGATTGCGCAAGTGTTGTCATCAGTGTATATGGCGTATCTTCCGTACAGTTTTGAGCCGGAACGTGATGACGCTGAGAGCAGTTCGATTTCGTAGAACTCTCATGAAATTGATTCGGACACAGGGGACAGAAACCCCAAGCGCTTGGTCAGCTCGGACTGGTGCACATGCGGTCAGTGGGTCGTCACGTCCACTGCCTTTGCTGCCAAGAGTTGGACGCGCTAAGCTACAGACCCAAGGTTTACTGTTTGTGGTAGAACACGCAACTTTTGAGCTTGTCTGCCTCAACTACAACGTTCTGCGCACTGCTGTGTCCGCAGTGGTAGATGTCACTGAAGATTTCTTCACAGAACCTCTGAATCACAGGTTACTTGATACAAGTGCGTACGGCAGTGCCATTTTGTTTGTTGTCTATTGTCTTTCACTTTACAGGCTTTTGAGGTTGACAGCATACAGGCAGTTCACAGATTGGGTTCATAAGAGGCTGGGCAGGCATGTTAGAATGGACACACCTTCATGTGTAGTTTTTTTCTATTCTTTCCCAGGAGAAGGCGAAGTTTATGTGGGGTTTAGGGAGCATGGACCATGATTAGATAAGATTTTGACAATATTGCATGTAACTATCTAATTCTAAAAATCTGTGTCAACTAATGTTCCATCTTACACCTGCTATAGCATATATGTCATAGTTGTATGTTCTACGTAAACGTTGTTTTACGAGCACTAACAACAGTTTCCTTGAGTGGTCTTTCACAGGTGGCAATGCTGGCTGGCAAAATCACTGGAGGTTGTCTGGCTTTGTGTTTTTGAAGAGGTTGTGGATTCAGCTGTCGTTTATGTAGAACTGCTTTAAGGATTCCTTGCAGATAGCCATAGCTCTTTGATTCAGTGATGGGTTTTGCAACCCAGATCTTGGTAGGTTTGGGGAAAACCACCTTGTATCTCATTTCTCCACTACTTGTAGTAGGTTCTCCTCTTCCTGTGTTGTGGTTATGATCAAGTGCAGCCAGCTGTGTTCTTGCAAGCATCCCGATGTAGCTGAAATGTTGCCTCTTGGGACAATATTTTGTGAGAAGAGCATGGTACACTTCCGAATTACCAGTGTGGCTGAAGTCAGTTAGCTTGTCAAGGTCTTTCAAAAGCTTTTTGTTTAGGACTACCGACTTCAGTGCATCATGTGCTGGAGAACATTTCTTTAACCACTGCTTTCGTTGGCTCTTTTCAAGTTCTTTATTATTTCTTTATTCTTGAGCATGCACAGAACATTCTAACTATACTTAATGAGGTTTTAATAAATTTAAAGGATTTGAATTAATCGGGACAGGTATGTGTGAATTGTACAAACTCAGTATACATATACAGTAAAATGTCATGTGTACAACATCATAGCAGCACTTGACCTGTGTACTATCAATCAACACGTCAAAAGTCATAACATAGTAAACTCAGAAATCTATACAAACTGAAAGTCTACATCATGTGTAAAAGTATACATATTTTTCTGTAGGTGCAACATATACCATAAATTCTATTCCCTACCAAACTGCCAACAGAATCAAGTACTTGTTAGTGTTTTTAGTGATTCCAAATGCTGAACTTTGGCCAGTGCTTTCTCATCGTTGCGAATCCACTGGGATAACTTTTAAGGATTCAGTTGGTGCAGCACATCGTATTTCATTAATGCAAAAGATTTGTGTGCTCTTGACCTGGTCTGCTTCCTGGCATTTCCCCCTCCTCCCTTTGCTGTCAAGAGAACATCCTTCTTCCTATCCACAGCAGCGTGTTTATTTGATTCATCAGCAATGGCTAGAATGTTCTCGAGGTTGGTGAGAACAGACTCTAAACCCATTGATGCTCTGCTTACTTGTTTTGCTGACTGGAATGACACATTAGCACCCTGGTTTCTTATCATATCATTGACGAAATTGTTGTTGTGCTCCACCCTCAAGTCCAAGGGTATGTTTCTACCAAAACCACCATTGCAAGTTGAGTGTTCTATTCCACAGCCGCCTGTAAGCATTCCATGGGTTGAGAAGATCGAAACCAGCTGATCAGCTTGAAAAAGAAATGCTTTCAAGCCATATTTAGTTCTACATGCATCTCTGAAGTGAAGCATTTTAAATTTCCATGTTGGTAATAGCCTTTGTCCATCCATTACATGGACTGCATCTTGGAAGTCACGCTCTAACACAGCCATTTTCATAAAATTGCAGCTATAGTTGAAAACATGGTCGTCATTGTACTGTTGTTCTTGACTGCACAGTCTATCTGACACTTGGGTTTGAACTAGGTCTGAAGGAACATGAGTCAGACAATGTGCTATTTGCTTATGACACCTTCTGTTATCAGCTGAAGAGAAGCTTTGGCCACAAGTAGTTAGTTACATGACATGGAAAACTTCGCGCGTGCATGGGATTTCGAGGTGTCTGTTGTACAGTTGATGACATTGGATCATGTTGTAGAGGTTTCTGTTCTTGTGCTACAACTACTGCTGATGTAGTGGAATACTGATGTAGTGGCTCTGACTGCTTTGCACCAAGTGACTCACTCTCACTAAGTCTATCAAGTACTGTTTGTGCTTGTTCTGATGGCTATTCTTTCTGAACAGACTTATGGAAGCTAACATTATCTTTTTCCAGATGTTCCCACTGCAGAACAAACTTATTGACAATTTGATGATCTCTCCATGAAACCACTCTTCCCGTTGATGATCAGGAAATCCTGGTGGAACAGCATGTCCTCTGGGCTCCTCATACCAATATGTTGCAAAGCACAAGCAATGACATACCCGTCTAAGACATCTTGAAGAAAGCTATTGCATGCTCTATAGTTGTTTGTCACAGGAAACATTTCTTCGATCCAGTTTGTTTCGGAGATTGAATATTGTGCCCAAGTCACGACTGCTATTTGCTATGTAGAATTTTGCATAGATTAAATTGAAAAAATTCATTATGCAGTGAAAGTCTTCTGCATATGGCAAGAGTGCTTCCAGTCTCTTATATGGCACCAGAGTGCTTCCAGTCTCTTATATGGCACCAGACCATTGATTGCAGCCCCTGTTTAGTTTCGTGGATGCTCAGCAGTGAGCTGATCACTACCAAAATGCAAGCGCACAAGAGGTTGGTGCTGGCTGTTTGCTGAAGCTTTACAAGAGCTCGTTTATTAGGCATTGCCAGGCCAAGCCTGGTTAGCCTTGTAAATGTAATCTTGGCTCCTGAATTATGCATGACTATACTTATAATGTACTGCAGGGCAGACACGCGCTGATTTCTTGTTTTCAGGAGACAACCAGCAGCCGTAGTAAGACGAGTTAAAAGACTGCTCCACATAGTAGGCGACTGCCACTGTGAGCATGCAGCTGCAGTGTACAACTTCCAGAAAGTTGGAGCAGAACCTGCTAACTTGTCTGCCACAGTCTCAATTTTTAAACTAGCTAATTCTGAGAGTGGTGTATTCCTCAGAACACAATTGGATAATGGTGTGCACACTCTTTGTTTCGTGTCTTGCAAAGGCAGTCAGTTGCTTTCAGCATGAGATCAGGGACTTTGCAGATGGCTCTTGCCAGTTTGTTTATGTTCGCAGTAGCCAATGACCTCCCTGTGCCTGACTAATTGGGATTGAGAATGCTCTTGTGTACTCCCTGAACGGGTACTCACAGTGATGGAGTATCAAGACATGAATACCAATGGTCCATTTTCATTTAATTGGTTACTATATGCCTTGTCATGCATGCTTCAGTTGTGCGATTCCTACTTGTAGCTGTTGTTGAGGTTTACTTGTTCAATTTACACCAGGCTCATTGTCTACTGAGAAAGAACCAGGCAGAACGACCTTTTGGATAAATTGTTTCCTTATGTTTGCTGCAAATACATAGCTCTCCTTTGAACTACGAAATAATTGGCATTGTTTCATTACCACAAGATTCCGAAAGATGCACAAATATAGGATTGAGTATCAATTTTTATTAAGGTGTTAAACTGTAATTACTCTTCCGTTCATCCGGACACCTCCCTAGACCGGACACTTTTAAACAGGGCATTTCAGGTCTTGGGGCATTTGGCAAGAAACTCCCCGTATAAACACTCAATTCTCAAGCCCTCCTGACTATTACACAGTGTTTAGGAGAACGCCTATGTAACTGTAGTACAAAGTACACATGTACGTTACAGTGTAGTATAAGTGTGTACTGTACGCATACTGTATGCAGGAATTGTATGACGTTTACCAAACCTTGCATTAAAATGGTCTGGATTCCAAGGATATAACGCGCGGTAGCTATCTCTATCCGGACAGCGGCGGTCCCATACTGTCCTGATTAGGGAGGTTTGAGTGTACAGCCAACGAAGTTCCTTTGGTCTCATGCTAGAGAAAACTTCAAATCATTATTTTCGGCATGTTTGGAAGGTGGCAACCTCCTAAACGCTTATACCTATTAATGGTCTAGCTACTGCAGCCCATACTTCAAATATTATAATATGGATGTGACTGTACGACATCACTTATCAAGCTTTATCTTCTAGATCTCAATCCCCTGGCTATGCTTCCAAGCCATGTAGTGAATTATTGTTTATGCCATCAGTCAACAGACCAACAGAACGTAAGTTACATGTAGGTTGATGCATGTGTACAATACTGTAGTGTTTATATTTTCGGTGTTTTAAAATTTCGGTAACTCAGAGCAAATACCTTTCGGTATAACCAAATTTCGGTGTGGCAGAAAAGTAGAAGAAATTTTGGGCGTCACCTGAGATGTAGTACCGCTTGCCCACTACGTATGGTGTCATGAATGGTGCACCTTGGCTCTTGCGTTTGTCGGTTGCTCATGGAGGCTCGTTGTTTCTCCAAGCAGGAGGTTCTCCTTGCTCTGCGCAAACTTCTGGGAGTTTGTGAAGTATCCGTGTTACTTCCATTCTATCGGTGCCTTCTGCACGTGAAGTGCAGAACTTAGAAAATTTAGGTATTATCTTACTGTAGATAAGGAGAAGTCACATCGAATTTACCGAAAATAGAAGTAACACCGAAAATAACACGTTAAACAATAGTACCACATCCACAGATTGTGTTTTAATTTGATTAATTAAACTACCTTAGGGATTATTTTTCTATCACATCAAGGCAATTTTATGAACATCTATGCAACATGGTAAAACATTGCAACAAAATATCCATCCATGCGCTACCAACTGGCAATTAACAGGTTTTAATTAATATGTTTATTTTGGAGGCAAAGATTTAAAAGGGAGTTAATTCCAGTTAGTATGAACCTACATTGAATTATATACAGAAGCAAGCTAGACTGCCTAGAAATAGCGGGGAACATCTTACATGTCTGGTTACCCCAAATGGGTTTCAGGTGGCATGATTTCACACGCCAAAACTAATCCAACGCTAGGCAATTAGTAGTCTGTGCTTCCACCCCACGTATATCTGTTTATAGTGTGAATCAGGCAACTTTAGCTTGAATTGCAGTCTCTTACACTCGAGAAGCAGTACTCAAGAAATGGCTTCCTACGCGTTTCTACGCAGGCAAATTCTCTCACAAGATGCACGAAATGGTAAGTAGTGAACTCACTTACAAAGCGTAGTCAACGGCAAGATGATCTAGGTTTTCAGAAGCAGACCCGATAACGTGGGACTTCATGTACAGCGAGATCGGCTAAAGGTGCGTGTTACCCTCGAGATTGCGCATGCTCTAGAAGCTCCGCCCCTAATATCGTCTATTGAGCAAGTGCTGTAGGACGTCTTATGCTACCATTCAATTCGTGCTGGGCAGCTACAGGTCAATTCTGACTGGAAAAGACGTCGTTGTCAGGAAGTCCACAAGTGGCTGAAAGGCGCATCATTAAACCATGGAGAGTGCATTATACATGCATGTGCACTTTCACGGTGCTGCCATTCAAACTTGAACCAGGAGTGATTGGTCTCAAGGATTTCCACATAATATAAGTCGATCAACTTGCTTATGCGGTTGTAAAGAAGAAATCAGAAACGGCGGGTTCTTGATATTGCAGCTCTGTGGGTGGAAATCATCAATCTCGGTTTCCGAGGCAGCTAAGGCGAGCTAGCTCAGCCCACTGGGTATTGGCTGCAATTTGGCAGCACTGTGGGTGAAGAAAAGTGTGGGCAGTCCCAGAGTATCAACCAATGATATAAGCCTAGTCCTCTGCCTAAACCAATACTGGCTGTTACCGCGTACGGCGCACGCTGCTGGCATAGTGCAACACGCGTTTGTTAAAGAGGTCTTCTTTACAGCCAACCATGTCTTTCAGTAGATCTGATTCCATAGCTATTCACAGATCTGTGCGTAGCAACCGATGCTGTGTATGCTTCTGTGCCTTTCCTAGCCTCCGACAGACTGCAACCATAGCAGAAACTCGACTTCACATCAGTGTCAATCACCTCACCTGAAACAATGGAAATCAGGGAGGTCTTCCACGTGCTTCATCGTTAGAACCAACAAAGGCATCAACAGTGTGGTAATTCGTTTGCAGGTGCACTTTTTTATGGTCTTGTGGTATGTTGACGCACCATCGTATAAGAAAGATCCGTAGCAAGATGTGTTGCTATTTTTATCATCCGATAACCGTAGAACTTTACTTTAGGCGCAAACTGTAATGCTTCAGTTGTATTATAGTCTCTAGTAACGCAACTCAACACAGCTACTAAAGTTACTCGCTGTTCCGCTCTTTAGCATACCTTGTACTACGCATGCTCCAAGTCTTAAAGTAATGGAGTCACTATTATCACATCTCTCCTCTTTTAATAAATAACATAGTCCTTCAGTCGGGCCGGTTTTTTGATCTCCCGTCCCGATCTGGCCACCTTCTTTGGCGAGGTTGGGAGTTGCTATCCCTGTTCTGCGCTGTCTGATGGACCTTCTAGGCTGGTATCGTTGTTGTCGACGTTGTCCGAGTCGTAGTCCAATCCCTCGCTAAGTTCTGGTAAGGGGTTTAGATGTCGTCTATTTCTGCGCAGGACTTGGCCTTGGTGTTTTACACGTACGACCGCGGAGTGTCTTGCTGCTTTATAACTTCTGCGGTTTCCCATTCTTTTCCCTTTTGCACTCGGACCACTTCGCCTGGGCGTAGTTCTCTGGTTTGTCGAGCTACCTGGTCATGATAGTGCTTCTGCTGCTGTTGTCGTTGGTTCAGCTGTTTCGATACGTCGTGAGACATATGTGGCTGAAGCACTCCTCCTGGGGCTACCGGCAACTTTGTCTTCAAGGTTCGGCCCATGAGGAGCTCGGGTGGGGACGCTTGCAGCTGCGGTATAGGGGTGCTTCTTTGGTTGAGGAACGCCAGCTACGGGTCTCCTCCATCATGAAGTGTCTTTCTGAGCAACTTCTTTATGGTTTGTACGTTCCTCTTTGCGAAGCCATTAGATTTTGGATACCCCGGGCTTGTGGTTGCAATGGCGAATCTCATTCATTGGCGAAGGCTTAGTTTTCTCTGCTGGTGAACGGCATGTTATCAGATATTATTTCTTCCGGAATACCGTGAGTAGCGAACATGTACTTGATGGCGTTAATGACCGACGATGATGTCTTGACTCTCAGTTGCTGAACATCTATGTACTTGAAATAATAGTCTGCTATTATCAGATAATCTTTTGCTTTCAAAGTCATGATATCCACTCCTAGCGTTTTCCATTGTCTTCTTGTTGGTAGTGCATGTGGCAAAAGAGGCTCCTTATTATTGCTCTTCCGGAAACGCAGACAGGTCCTGCACTGACTAGCCACTCGGTCGATGTCTTTTGTCATTCCTGGTCAATACATGACCGCTCTTGCTCGCTCTTTGAATCTTTCCAGCCTTTGATGAGATTCGTGCCAGATCTTTAGCATGTCTGATTGTAGAGCTTTGGTATAATTATGTTTCTTTCTTTTGAACAATATGCCCTTAGCCTGATCATAGACACTAGAGCGGGGGAAAAGGATTGGCAACGCCCGCTTACTTCCGAGACCATGCGCGTTACACGTGACGTCATGACGGCATATATGGCGGCTGTCCCTTGCAATGATTCTGAGGTCCTACGCGACGCTGTGGCAGTTGTGTTGACTAAGGTAGACGATTCCCTGAGTGAAAGAAGTAGGAGTGTTTCAGTTTTAGCAGAATCGCTACTTGTCTGGAGTGCTCAGAACAGGCAAGCGTTCGAGAGCTTCGCTAAGTCACTGTTGCGGTTGCTTCTTCCGTGTTTGAAGGACGTGGGAAAGAAGCCCAGGAGATCGTGGAAGGAGAGAATTTGGCGCAACTTCCATGCGGTTCGTGTCTCCAGTGACTTCACGACACTAGAAGTCGCAACCAACTGAGGTGTGTTCAGGTGATTCGATGCTTTGTCAAATGTTGGTCACTGCTATCATGGAGCACCTGTTCATCTTTTTTTCTGGTAATTTCTGCAAAACAGGAATCTTTCTGGTAACTAGGAATACGTGCTAAATCCGGTCAGACTGCGCTAAAAGCAGCTCTAGTCAACCTATAAACGAACACGAAGTTGCTTCCACCTGTCCAGCAATCACAACACAGTCACTGCACGTGACCACGTGACACTAGCTTTCTGCATAGTAGGAATATCGTTAGAACTTTTCTTCTAGTGCACCGACCGTTTCTATCCGCTGCTTTCCACTTTTACACAATAAGTCAAACGTTTCTGCACTCGTTCAGTGTTTGTCCAGGCTACCGTTGACGAGAATCAGCAGCGCAAAGTACACGTGGTCAACCACGACAGACGCCATTTTCTTTATACTAGTAATGTCTCGCCAAATCGCTACAATGCAACTTGACAAATCAAGATTTACATGGAATGCTTACAGCAATTCATAGAATCATATCACAAAGTTTCTGATTATTCTGACGTCATCTTCTCCAAATTTCAAAATTCGACCAAACGATCGATTTCTGACGTTTTGATGACATGCAGTCACTTCTGCTGATAAAAATTAACGTCTAGACATTAGCTTCTTGTGCAACGTTTGGTTTCCTCGCATTTGCGAACGACTGTCATCTTGTAACAGACCGCGCAAAACTGTAGTACGTGGTGAGTGCACGTGACCACGTGACACTAGCTTTCTGCATAGTAGGAATATCGCTAGAACTTTGCTTCTAGTACACAGACCGTTTCTATCCGCTGCTTCCCACTTTTACACAATAATTCAAACATTTCTGCACTCGTTCAGTGTTTGTCCAGTCTACCGTTGACGAGAATCAGCAGCGTAAAGTACACGTGGTCAAGCACGACAGACGCCATTTTCTGCATACTAGTAATGTCACGCCAAATCGCTACAATTCAACTTGACGAAATAAAGTTTACATGGAATGCTTTCCACAATGCATAGAATCATATCACAAGGTATTTGATTATTCTGACGTCATCTTCTGCAAATTTCAAAATTCGACCAAACGATCGATTTCTGACGTTTTGATTACATGCACTCACTTCTGCTGATAAAAATTGACAAATCAAAATTTACATCAAATGCTTTTCACAATGCATACAACCGTATCACAAAGTTTCTGAATAATGTGACGTCGTTTTCTTAGAATTTCAAAATTCGACCAAATTAGTGTGTGTGTGTGTGTGTGTGTGTGTGGTAGAAGAATGGTTGTTGGTGTTAGAAGCCAGGGCAGGTCTTTTCCAGCAATTAAAAATTATCCAATATTATTTAGTTTATAGATAGATTAGTCAGCTATATTAGAAATATAAATTTTAGTTTGTAGTTTGTTTGCTACTCTCAGAGAACATTGCTTGCTAGATTAATTGTTGGGTGGAACTCTCATCAATGCAAACAAACACAAACAGTCAAGGTTACAACCTCTAAAACGACTCGTATAGCGTGTCTCTACGACGTTTCTGGCAAGTATTGATAATATCTGAAGGACGCAGTTAGAGTGAACACTTTTGGTAGTTGGGGAAATCCCCTCTTGAAGAGCTGTTTGTTTGTTTTTAGTCACCGCAGAAGATGCAGAGAATTCCAGGTGTGCTCATTATGTACTTGACCTCTATCTTACTGCGTATTTAGTATGTTGTTGTTACAGTAACTGAGTTGGGATCTGTTTCTAGGAAAGAATTGCTGTGATTCCCTTGACGTAATTGCAACAACCTCGACATTGTCATATATTTGCAGCACTAACTGTTGAGAGCTACCCAGCTACCCAGCTACCTAGCTCGAACTTACACCTAATATTGATAGCAATTGAAGCCGAAGTTGTAACTTAATTAAACTAAAATGTCCGTTACATAGTTACAAGAAAACCCACTTGCTTCTACTTGTACGTGTACCTCTCTGGGTATTCCCTGATCATGTAATTAGATGCTAGTAAATGGTAGCGAGAGATGCGATAACAAAGGATTAAGGATAGGATTAGAATTGATCTGAAACAGCTGTAGTATGACTCGTATCTATTCGTCGGCGGTGTGCTTATTATGTATTTGACCTCTATCATTTTGCGTTTTAGAATGTTGTTGTTCCAGTAACTAAGTTGCGGTCTGATTCTACAAAAGAATTGTTCACTGACGTAATTGCAACAACTTGGACATTGTTATTTATTTGCAGCATGTTTGTATGTCATAGCAGCTACAGCTCAGAGATACCTAGCTATACCTAATTTGAACTTACACGTACTATTGATGGCAGTGAAGCCGACGTTGTAACTTAACTTAGACTTGAATGCCTGCGTTCATTTCAAGCAAACCCACATGCTGCGGTAAATATATCTAAATGATGCTACACGGAAAGATAACAAAGAATAAAGATAAGGCTAGAATTGATCTGCAACAGCTGTCGTATCTATTCGTAGAAGATCGTGTCAATGACCTCTAGTACTACAACCACTAAACGTTACAAAGAATAGGTACCGTAGTGGTTCAGCAACCTTTATAAGTACGCACACAACGTGTTTCTTTTCTAGTTGCTTTGTGCTTTCTGCAGCGCCCGGGCTTTGCTCTAATTCTTGTCTTCTCGGTCTTTTTGACGATCACATTAGCAACACAGCACTCTTGCAGGGGCGTAGGAAGTAAATGAAAACCGGTCCGGCCTAGCGCGCGCTAGTGGGCTGGACAATGTAGCGCACGCTAGTAGATGGGCGGGACAACTTTAATTAACGAGAACTATAATGACAGCCATGTCTAATTCTAAAACTGATACTTATTGCTGCTCATAACCTTAATCGAACTTTCCAAAAATGCGAAGTCTGTGCTCACTACCAGCCACAAACTCATTTAAGCACGAACTGATCGACAAAGTGTCTGTTTCAGCCTTATGAGCATGGAGAACTAACAGGTTATTCAAGCGAACTTGAGACATGGTCGAACGGAGGTACGTCTTCACTCTCCTTAACGCTGATGCACTTCTCTCACTAACAGCGTTGGTAGCTGGTGTGACCAATACGAAACAGAGTACCTTGCACACTTCAGAGAACGATGCCTTTTGAGCCAAAGAAAGAGATTGCAAGAACGACTTGATGGTTGACAGGGTTACTTCTTCCAGTTGAGGCGTAAATGCAGTTGTTAGCAATTCTAACTGAGTTGCAAGACTGGACAGTATGACATCATCTCCGTAATAATCTTGAACAAACGCAAGCTCCGTACCATAATTGTCTCCTTTCGCTGCTTTCAGCAAAAGGTTTTCGGTGTTCAGAAGGCTAGTGTAACCGGGCTGGTTAAATCTGTCACGAATGGAGCTGACAATAAAGTCAAAGCATTCAAAATATTGACGACGATAGTATTCTTTGGGTGAGCTTGGATGATACCCCTCACTTCTGCCAACTTCTGAGCCAAACGGTGCCTTTCTCTTCCTTGATAATGCTGCTTCAGATAGTCCAGTCTGCTGTCGAAGAACTTCTACCTGTTTCCAGAAAATGTCGAAAGCTTCTTCAGAACGCATTGTACTGAGAGTCTTCACGGTTAGGTCTGCAATATTCTGGCCTTCCGACGCTGTCATAGAAGGGTTTTGTAACGTTTTACTCAGATTGTCTGTGTGTCGTAGTAGGCGTTCACCTAGCATCAACCCAAACAAAAAATCGAACTTGTTCATGGCGGCCTCTACCCCTGTCACTCGAGCTCGTATTTCAGAATCAATTCTTGATTCCTTCACTTCCTGCCACAGTGCTTGAAAAACAGCATAATTCTCGAGAACACTGTGAAGAGAAGCAGCCCGTACAGTCCACCGAGTGGGACAGAGCGTTCGAAATCCAATGGTGCCAGGAACCAGCTCTTCTTTCAGCCTGGTGAACATAGCATCCCTCTTAGGAGAAAATTTTACTAATTTGGATATCTCAAACGTTATATCGAGAACATCTCGGAGAATCTTATTTTGCTTGACTGTGTCACTGACTGCTAAGTTGAGAGCATGCCCATAGCAGTGGGTATACGTAGCACGTGGCTCCAGAGCTCTTATTTGGGTGACTACTCCCTTTCTTGAACCTGCCATATTAGAAGCCCCGTCATAACACTGGCCTCTGCAGTTGTTTATTGATAGGTTCATTCTTGTCATTGTGTCTGTCAGGACGTGAACAATGTTGTCACTTTGTATTGATTCCACCATATATAAACCAACAAAATCTTCATGAGCTTCAAGCTGATCATCGACTCTACGGAAGCAAATAACAACTTGTTCCTTGTTTGAAGCATCTGTTACTTCATCAGCCATGATGGAAAAATACTTGGCCTTTCTAATGGAAGAAGCAATATTTCTCACAATACTCTGAGCCATGACATTTATCAGTTCGTTCTGCACTTGAGGGCTGGTGTACTTGTTGGTTTTTCGTTCAATCCAGGTGAGAAATTGTGGGTTGTCAATCGCACGTAAACGGACAAGCTGCATGAAGTTGCTATCTGCGTCATCTCCATGCCCACGCATTGCAAGACCTTGCCTAGCTAGAAACCGTATGTTCTCAAAGACTTTAACAAGCCACATGCGATTGGCGTGCTTCTCTTGTGCGTGGGCTGACGAAAGCAATTCTCCCACATCGTCTGTGGTATGTGGCAATGTGACAACAACTTCTGTAGCTGTTTTGTGCGTAGTTGTCTGGTTGTGACTTGTGAACGCCGGGATGGCATCTTTCCAATTATGGAATCCGCCTGAAATAAATGTAGAGTCTTTGACATTGCCACTAGTCAACCTCATCTTTGCTTCTTTCACGGCTTTCACGCAGACGTGACAAAACGCCGAATCTCGGGAGCAGTCATAATGAAGCCAAGGCCACCTGGCAAACCATGAGGATTGGAACGATCGCTTCACAATCCTTGCCTTTCCGAACTCACGCTTGGGGAAAGCAAAGGAAGTGGGTTGGTTTGGCTTCTCGCCGACTTCCGGCACCGGGTCCATACCAGTCTAAAAGAATTTGACAACGTATAACTTGAACTTTACGTGATACAATCGTCAGCTTACAACTTCGAGACAGACAACTACTTCGACAACTTGCTAGACTCCTAATCTCACAGGTCTGCTCCTGATAGATGCGGCGGCTCTGAGATGAACGGGTCTTTTTAGCGGCCTCGGACCTCCGTGCATTACCTGCACACATCTTAGCCTCGCATCGGCTGGGTCTCCGAGCCTGTACAGTACCTTCAACTGACGTCTGGAGAACGCAAGGCCGACGCACAAAGTACTGCATGAGCAGAAATATATTACTTATTTAATCGGCTATACCCTTAAAACGGAAGTTGATGCCATTGAGCGTCTGGCGAAAGTGCATATTTCAAAAACCGGTCCGGCCATGGCCGGACCGGTCGGACTGGACGCTACGCCCCTGTCTTGACCAAGTAGGTGATAACTGGTCGTGTAATTGGTACAATTACAGTAGACAATTACAATTTGTCAGCATGGTGTACAGCAGAGAGACGGTAATAAAATTTTGGCACTCGTGTGCGACTAGACAAACTGTGAACAGTTATTTTTCGATAAGTGGACTGTTATTCTGTTATTCCTATATAGTCTCACGCATCAATGTAGCTAATGTGATGTGTCGATTGCAGATATGGATGGTCAAAGAATTCTGTCAAAAGCAGAATTTGACCTTCTTATTAGGTACTTGAGATCTCAAAGCAGACCATCGGCGAATGAAAGAAAATCGCCATTGCAATGGAAGGTGTACAAGTCTTTGTGCAAAAATCAGTTTGCACTCCGACGTGTCTTCGATCCCAGATCGAAAAACGCTAGTGGCATTGAAGAGAGACTTGTTGTCTCATCTTCAAATAAAATTGTCGTTCACGCAGAAGAAGTGGAAGGATTGATCATTACCTTCTCTAACCGCAGCAAAGGTGCTAATGCAAAGACACTATATGGACTACTTTCAAAGCACTTCGCCGGAGTGGATGAACGTCTCATTCAAACACACATTAGTGCAACACGAGAACCCCAGTCTTTTCATCCTAAGTTTTTGAATAAGGCGCCGTTGCAGCCTATAATCGCTTCTAAAGTACAGGAGCGAAATCAGTTAGATCTGGTAGACTTGTCAGACATTCCAGTTGAAGTTGACCCAGACGGTCTGACGTACAGGTATGTTCTTAGTATTCTGGACGTGTTCAGCAGGTAATTATCGTATTTTGGAAATATCCAAGACTTGAAATAAATTTCGTTTGTTTACTTAGGCATTTGTTTCTCCGGCTATTGCCGGGAAAGTCCCTTACCTGGTGGCTCAAGAACTGCTTGATATATACTACACTGTTGGTCCTCCGCGAATAATTCAATCAGATCAAGGCACCGAGTTTCGAGGAGTGGTTGAAATGTTGTCCTCTGCCATGAATATTACTGTAATTCGTAGCAGGCCTTACCACCCACAATCTCAGGGAAAGGTTGAGTCTACATACCGTATACGTCACAAGCACTATAGTAGTGATATATTGCAGATTGAAAAAGTCAATCAGTCTCTGAAGAGTAAAATCAGGTATGACATGACAGTGAACGGCACGGAGGGCGTCAGTTGGGTCGAGGAACTCCCCATTTATGAGCACCTTTACAACGTGTCGCCGCATCAGGCTTTGGGTAAAGCGTATCAATTAGAGAGCAATACAATATTATGTCTGTAATTTGTATTAAATACTAGGATCTAAATTATGTCCTTTCGAAGTTGTTTACGGCAGACCAAACAACGCTGTCCTTTTTGGCCATGTCACGGCGACGACCGGAACCTTGTCGCTTGATACGAGAGGCTGCCCTGAAGTCCACCAACAAAGCCGCCTCTAAGATGATTGCTCGTCGTCTTGGAATGAGGGTACCTACAGAGTATAAAGTGGGAGATGATGTCTTAGTGCGCTTTCCTGCAATGAGACCAAGTCGACGGAGAAAGAAGCAGTATCATCGTTTCATTACGTCTGGACCTGGCAAAGTAGTAGAGGCGCAACTGGATCAGTACCGACATCAAGTAGAGTTTCATCATCAAGGGAGCTCAACCACAAAATTGTTTTCGGTAACAGACGTCACATCTCGGTCGTTGTCTCTAGAAAAATCTAGAAATACAGGTCAGTACATTGTACTATGCAAGATGTGGCCCTAATAATTATTACAACGTTACACGTGGAAGCTATTGAGGTTTTTTCATTAGATGTAGATAGATCAGCCAACTTATCCTTGCTACCACCTCGTTTTCATTACTTGCACCGTGAAGATTCGGGACAATTTTGTGCAAAAATTGAAGATGACCGCGAAACTGAAAGAAACGTCACTTTGTCAGGCCAAGAGCAAAGGCCTGCAGAAAATTTTCAGAAAACAGCCAACGATAGCAAGAGCGACTATAGTGAGGGAAGTAAGGGAGTTGATTTACATGTTAACTTTACACATGCAGCCACTACGAAACAAGGTTTACTTGCATTAATTGTGTGCGCAGGAGATTCGGCCAACGCCCAAGAGCACGAAATTGTCTCCTGGAGAATTTCCAAAACTTGGAATACTAGAGAACCTTGCCCAAGCATCGTCAGCTATTTCTCAGCTTTCTGTTTTCTGTTTCGACGACCACACCCAGTCTAGCTGCATATCGGCGCTCAGTCTTATTTCTCAAGTTTGCTCTTTACTTGGACCAAAGTTTCAGGAACAGTTCCCGACGGAAGACAGCATCTTGTCACACTCAGGCGTAAGCGCTTCCACGAATGAGGATCCACAATCTAAAATTGCAGTTGCAAAGAGCAAGATTATTGAACCATCCTTTGACAGGCTTAACAAACCTAAGCCCCCAAACAGTTGCTCCTGCTCCCCTCATTGTAGTCTCCAAGCAAGCGCTCAGTGTAGCTTCCGAATGCACAAAACCTGCTGCAAAAAGAGCAACCGAAAATGTTCCGTGAAGTGTCACAATCGCTCCGCAGCAGATTTATGGTATTACAAAAATTAATAGTAGTTAATGTATGCGTACATCGCTAAGTAACTCTCTTGTGCAGGGAAGAGCATTTGATGAGACGCACTTCCAGTCATGCTACATTTCCATCATCGCTCTCGCGATTTACGCTGCCAACATCACAGCAAACACTGCTCAAAGTAGAGAAGTCCAGCACAGGTTAATTTGAAGCTCTAGTATCTTCGCACGCGCGCGTGCGCTCACACACGCACACACACACACCACACCCAAAAATCATGTTGTTTAGCAATTTGCTTTTACAATAGATGTTAGTCAGTTTCCCGTCGTTTCCAAAGCAGATGTGAAAAAGAGAGAGTTGAAGGTAGACACAAATCTTATAATGAAAGAGTATATACGTGTTGTACCATTCCTGTCTTACTTTGTTACATTGAAGGAGCTAGTGGAAAGAGTTGTCAAGACTTACCATTTCAATTGACTGTAGAATTCGTGAAATTTTTATCACTGCTGGACAAGAAAGACGAGGACGAGGCCGAGAAAGTGATAGCGGAGATGGCTGCTAATGTTAGCATGTGCCAAATTGAAAACAACTCTGAGGGAAATTGCCTTTTCGAAGCTATTAGTCAGTTGCTGTATGGAACAGTTTGTCGGCATTCGCAAATTCGTACTAGAATTGTTGACTATATAGCCAATCAGAGATCTAGTTTTGAAGACGCCGTTGTTGCAATGAGATCAGTCACTATCAACGAAGAATACATACCTATCGATAGTGAGAGAATCCACAATTCTGCGGACATATTTGACAACTACACTGTATTTATAAAGTAATTTATATTATATACCTGTGTGTGTGTGTGTATATATATATTCATATTAATATAAATTTTGATTATGCACGGATTGCGTTTTGAGGAAATTGCACTATATAAGTATACGTGTAATTCGTGTGTGTGTGTATATATATATATATATATATATATATATATATATATATATATATATATATATATATATATATATATATATATATATATATATATATAAGTACATCTAACAATAATATAGCTACCGTCATACTGCACAGACTATTTACTGTTACACTATGCAATGACATAATCGTATTACTGTATAGCATTGCAGGGCCCAAAAATAATTGTACTCTTTAGCTTAGACAAGAGCCTCATAAACCGTCAAACACCATGATGACCAATGATCATACAGGAGTTCAATCTCGGTAGTCGCTATATACCACTGGATAACTCAATTGCTTTGCGCTCTACACTGTTTTGTATCCCTGATGTAGAATTCGGAGTTTCACCGCCATCAGCGGTTCTCCTAATTTCGAGAAAAGCGATTTGCGGCCTAGAAAGAAGAGACCAAAATATATAGACTCCGACGCCGAAGACGATGAAATAGCTCTAACTATGCAAGGGACAAGCTCTATGGCAGAATTTGAAAGATATCTAAACGATGACAATGGATTGGAGACATTGTTCGAAATCATTTGACATTCATTTCGGCATGGCTGGTATTTCTAATTTTGTTGTTACCTCTTCGTTACAGGACTAGTCAGACTGTAGACGAGAGTCCAAAAAGAGAGGTACGCAAGGTTCTGTAAGGTATATGAATAGCTTGTAATAACGTCTTAGAAAGAGAAATTGACAAGTAAATTTATTAAGCAGAGTCAAATTTATGTGCACAATGATAGCAATAATAATAACAACAACAATAATTATTATTATTATAAAACACAGTGCTTCTTGAAACTAGACCGATCTGGTTGAGCACAACAAATAATAATAGATAATTAAAATATATAAATCAAATATTATAATAATAAATATATAATGAAATGTACAATAAATAAATGTAAACGAGTCTATTACCGTGTCAGTTTAGTACAATATCAATCGATTTGGTTTTTTTAAAAAAAGAAAACGAGTCAAGTTTTCAAACGCAACAGGGGCTAAAAAAAGAAAAATTGAGGTATTGCATTGCCTTCAGCTTCAAATATGAGAACAAATACTTACCTGTATCTATCATCGAGTAATCATAGATAAATGTATGATTCCTTATATAAGAAATTTGAATATACCAGACAAAACAAAACATATAACACCAATTAAAACTAAACGACAAATATATAGGTATGTTTGTTGCAATTTTGTCAAATTATTTTGTTTTAGCCGGAAACTATAGAAATCAGTGACGATGATGACAAATAAACAACCACAAGGTCAGTAATTCAAAACTGTTCTAGTGAAAAGTAAACTGATAGCTCTTAACTTTATACTGTCATTTGCATTGTAGGAAAGTGTCATTAACCACACCTGAGTCAACAGTTCAAACCAGGGCTAGTCTCGCGCAGCCAGCCCCTCCCCCTTTTTGACATCCGTTGGCGGGAGACGGTCTGGTAAGGTTCCTTTGATGTCTTGGTTCTGCCGACCCCTGCATTCCATGGGGCATAAAGACTTAACGATGATCTGTTAATTGAGATAAGCGACCAACCGGTGGGAACTCATCTGGTAATTAGTATCTGCTGTACGGCGAAGTTTTCGTTTCTGTGTCTGCTGCAGGTGCTGCTGGACTTTGTTCTGGCTTTAGGCGAGTTCGTTTGCTCTCACGAGTTGCGTGGCAAGAGAAGCGCGCAGGTTGTACGTCTTCTTGCGCGACAACCTTGGCAGGTGAGTTGTTCTTCGCGAAATTGCTTATAGGCTCGTCTGGACGTCAGCTACAGCGTTAAAGCTAGCAACACGACGAGCAGTCTGTCCTACACTTCACTGGCTTCCGTACTGTCACGTACGGAAGTTGCGTGATCATGCACTTCCTAGGTGAGATGTCGTCCTCGCACGTACACGCTAATTGTTGAATGCTGTTCGTTTCCCTTTAGTATGTCACTGGTGACGGTGATATCCTACGTACTGTACGTCAGTAGCCAAAGTGAACAGGGTTTGACGTACTTTTGCGAGAGAGAAGAGTATGGGCTAACGAGGTAACGTGTTGTGCGTGGGTTGTGGACGTTTTTGCGTGGGGTTTGTTGTTGTCAACCGTTGCTTTCAGTTGTCTGTATATATATGGCTTTGTATTCGTTGGTTGGGGACACTTTGCAGTACCATTCTCGTCAATTATATTAAATGTAATGTACATGTCTGGTCAAATGCTGGTGAAAGATACTCAACTGGAGGTGGCCATAGAGGAAACTAGAATAGCAATGTCATACACAGAGTTGAAAGAAAAACAAAGAGAGGCCATCACTGCATTTGTGCGAGGAAGAGACACCATTGTACTGCTGCCAACAGGCTATGGGAAGTCGATAATATTTAGTATGCTGCCTTTAGTGTTTGACAAACTGAAAGGTTGGTTTCATGTAATATCTATCAAAGTCATTGTAATTATAAAAGGTAGGGGTAGTACCTGTTTGTTCCTTTAATAGGTTGCAAAGGTAGTATAGTAGTTTGTGTCAGTCCGCTAACATCCCTCATGATGGATCAGCGAACAAAACTATCTCCTAGAGGAATTTCATGTGAGTTTGTCGGTGAGGCACAGTGCAATGAAACTGTAATAAAGGAGGTGCTATCAGGCAGAGTACAGCTTGTTTTCATCAGCCCTGAAAACCTTATCGGAAACCCCTTGTACAGAAATATGCTTCTGAAACCAAGGTATAAAGAGAATTTGGTGGCACTGGTTGTTGATGAAGCACACTGTATCAAGACATGGTATGAGATCAACAGTTGATTTTCTCCCTGTTTTAGTATTAGAATTGTTACTTTTAGGGGAAATGACTTTCGTGTTGCCTTTGCACACATTGGTGATATCAGAAGTGTAATTCCTGAGGAAGTGCATGTAATGGCTGTCACAGCAACTGCTACACGTTCTACATATGACTGCATACTTCACTGTTTGTCAATGAACGATGTTGCAGTTATTGCATTGCCACCCAATAGGAGTAACATCCAGTACTCAGTGCAGACCATGACGACAATTGAGGACTTCAGTGCTACCATGTCAAGCCAACTTATGAAGGAAGGCACTGATATGGTGAAGACAGTGGTATTTTGTCGGAAATACCTTGACTGCACAATGCTGTATTTCAGTCTGAAGAGGAAGTTAGGCAAGTACCTGACACAACCAGTTGGGGCTCCAAACCTACAGGAGTTTCGTCTAGTTGACCTGTACACGAGTGCATCAACAGTAGAAATGAGGGAGAAATTACTAACAACATTTGCTAGGGCGGAAAGTACACTGAGGCTATAGCAACAACAGCATTTGGAATGGGAGTGGACTGCAAAGACATTTATAGAGTTTTTCACTGGAGCCCTCCCAGAGAGATTGAAGAATATGTACAGGAGACAGGGCGTGCCGGGCGTGATGGGCATAGGTCCCAAGCCATCTTAATATATGGCAACGTACACAAAACCGTTTCATCAAGAATGAAAGACTATGGAGAGAATAGTGTTTGCTGTCGCAGAGAAATGCTTTTTTCTGACTTTATGTTTAGTGTAGACAAGGACTCAGTTGCAGGATGCCAGTGCTGTGATGTTTGTGCAATGGTTTGTAGACATGAAGAGTGTTCTTAATTTGATCGAATGTTGTTAGCGTGATCCTTCTGTACGTCAGGCTTTGTCATGCACATATATATGCAGCACTCCATTCAGTCCAAAATTCAAAAGTCCACTTTTCCCAGATACTGAATGGTGTCAACTTCCTGTTTAGGGTATAGATGATTATAACTAATTTATATGCAACAAGTATTGCCGCATGCCTTTGTTTCCTACATTGTAGCTGTAAAATATTGCCTTTCTAATACACGTATTGTTTATGAGTAAACAGTGCCGTCTGTGCCATTGCCCATCACAAAAAGTCACACCCACTATAAAAGCAATTAAGCCGTGCCTACTAGGAACTGCTTATATCGGTTTGAGGATTATGTGTATGTTGTTACACAGTCTGTCAGACTTGGTAACTAATAAGTATCACCACCTTAATCATGTAAAAGAGGAGTCCCTCAAGGATCTAACAGCCTTTGTTGTTCATTTACACCCAAGATGTGGCAGATGTTGTTACAAATTATAAATTTTTGATGTCTGCTGATGGCCCTACACCTGCAAAGGTTTGCCAGATCTTAATTAAAACGAGGATATTGAAAAATGAGTGGATGGTCTTGAGATCTATGAGTAGTGAATGCAAGCCAATCCAAAGCCATGCAATCCAAGACACACTACTGCGGCACATTAGGCCATGCTTATAACTAGCAAACAGTAGACGGTATATATACCAATAGATATAGTATTTCTGTCGATCTATGCTCCCATAAAACTCTAGGACAAGCACCAGGCATCACACTCTGACACACATTTCTGAGATAATAGAAATTATATTTATCACAAGGGGACAAACTGTAACACTGTACAATCCAGACAAAGATATGTCAGCAATAACATCAAAGGTACACAGTATAAAATCTGCAGTGACTGCAAGTGTCAAGCGTGCATGCATCAGGTGCGCAAATGTCTCTGTCTGCTAGTAACGTAATGCATTATCATGCAAGGTAATACCGTATGAATGTATATGAATGTATATGAATGTATAGAAGGATGGCTGTTTGGATGAATGAGACTATATAGATACTGCTTTCAAACAATAGTCATTCCAGCAGTTGTTGGATCATCATCATCACCATCATCATCTTCGGTTGCCGATGCCTCTTCTTCTTCTTCTTCAATTCCAATGCTATGAAACATCTGACCCAATGTTTTTTCCATCCACTTAACAATTTTGTCCCTGTCTCCTTGCACAAAAAGTGTATGAGAAAACTTGAACTGGCTATGTTGCCTTTTTCCATCCATTTTCTGGAAAACGTCCTTGTCCAGTAGCACATCCAAAACAGTGTTGAAATCCTTGTAATCAGTAGGCACCGGATGATGGGCAGAAGCAGGATGGATGTGAAGAGATTCTTCAAATGTTGTACATATACTATCAACTATGCCAATGCTCTTGGCAGCTCTAACAATCGAGCTAGGCTGGATATTAGCTCCCATGTTGTGAAGAATGGATTTTAGTCTTCGATTCAGATGCTCCATTGCTAGATCGCAAGGGATGTTACATCCTGTTCTACCTTTGTTATTTACAAACCTTGACCATTTCATTTGCATTGCCAATCTTTCGGGCAAGGTTTGTTGTTGCACAAGTAAAAGCAATGCCTCTTTGCTGTAGTTGTGGCAGTTTGATGTTCTGAATATGATCAAAAGTGCTTTCCAATATAAAATTACACGATCGCCATCACCTTCTCGAATTGCATCATGAAAACCGTGATACAACAGACCTAGGTTGAATACTTCTAGACCGTACGTGTATACACCATCAGGATGAGCAGGAAATCCTGATGGATATAGTTCAACAAACATCTCAACCATCTTCTCAGCCAGAACATCAACTGCAACGATGATCTCTTTGGTCAGAACAACCTTGGCACTGGCAACCACATGTGCTTGCCAAACAAGAAAAAAGAAATCTTCTACAGCTTTCAAATCCTTGCTTGGGTCAGCACGAACAGCAGTTCTGTTGATTAGTTGTTTCAGCTGATACAAGGTCCCCTTATCTTGTCCAGACTTCCCCGAATACAAACGTTTCCAGATGACCTAAACAGACTTTATCAATAACAACCTCTTGATATGTAATGCACCTTGAGCACCTTGGCAAATGCTAATCGTGCATGCCAATCTTCTATTACAGCCTCAAATCCTTCTAGACGGTCATGACTGGTGTTGTGGCCGTCTCTCAAAGCAGCAGCTCCTCTAGCCCTAGCTGCTGTCAGTTGGTCACCACCTAACAAAACCTTAGAAAAGTCATGATCTTCCAGTGTTAAGTTCACCTGGCCAACATGGTACGATCTTGTGACGGCGACAGATGGAACGTACTGCTGAAGGATTTCCAAGATTTTGCACATATCTGGGAGTTTATTCTCATTTAGCAGCAGTACTCCCAGAGGCACCTGATCAAGCAGACAATGACAAAATCAACTAAGTCTTGAAGTTTCCACTCATGCAGTTGCCATCGTGTGCATACCACAGTGGATTTAGTAGCCATTTCATTTGGATACTTGCATGTAATATGCCAGTTCACTCCTTCTGCTTGGTCAGAAAACTCAGACATTCTTGTGACTACAACCCTGTAAATCAGTAATAACCGTTCATTACTTAACATGTCCAACAATCCCTAGTACAACTGCAATGTAAACCTTGACAATAGGACTTTGAAATCACTTTTCAGTCTATTGACATCGTTGGTGGTCAACAGTAGACTTTTAAGGTCTAACGGTCTCTTTTGCGGAGTCTCGTTTGATGCAGAGGAAAGGTCAACACGATCCTTGATGGCTACTGAGTGGAAATGATGATAGGACTGGGTCCTATGATCCATTCGTTGATAAGCTGGTCTCACGTTGCGATCTATGTTGTCGCCTACTACCTTGAAACCAGTCCAGGTCTGGCCAGCTGACCTTACTTCATCAGAAACCATGCTACACAGATGAAAAATAGCTTACTACAAATTACTACATAATCATCCATCCATCATGGTAATTTCTGTCTTTGAACCAACAGAAGTATCAGCTGGTTTCTGGGGGTAGCTGGACGTACCTCCAAAGTTGGGGAGGTCTGCTGCTAAGGTCTAAATTTTATGAGACCTTGTGTAGCATCTAAGAGGCTACACATACTAATATTGAGGAGGCCATGGCCTCTCCAGGTCCGTGCGTAGCAACGCCATTGCAGAATCAGAAATTGTTCACAATACAGGCGCATATGCAAGTGACAACTGTGTAAAATTAAATAGTGTACTTGTCATTTTCATAGTGACTGGAACACAAGATCAAGCAATCACATGCACTTGTTCAGTGCTCAAGTATGTTCATAGCTCATAGCTGCTTTTCTGGAATGCAGGGGCATGTCACTATTCTAGATGGGCCCTAACCCTTTAATCAAGTAAATCCTGGATCCGCTAGTGCTATAACTAGTAAAAACACATGTTATGTCCACAATTTATAACCCATGCTTCAGTCGTAATCACTGCTTGAACGAGTAACCTCTAGATCACTAAATCCTATTGATTTCGACCTAGTTATTGACTATAATGTCTCTGCTGTTCCACTGCAGCAGGTACTGTACCACTGAATAGTCATATTTCACTAGATGCAATGCCTATCTGTAATAGAGCAAGTTCTGTGTGCAACATGTGCATGTGCCTACAAACATACACGCACGCACGTGCCCGTGCACACACACACACACACACACACACACACACACACACACACACACAAATTTACCTGTCTCCGTGACAAGATGGTGACAACTCCTGACTTGCAAAAGGACTGGAGTCACTGATGTCACTCAATGTTGCAAGAGGACTGAAAGTTCGAGGGGATATAGTTCTCTCAGAAGATACCTCTAATTGACCTGCAGCCGGTTCTGTGTCAAGTAAAGGAAGATTAGAACCACCATCCCTTGGAGGATGAGATTCCTAATATGAACAATAGAATGTAATGCTTTATTACCATAATATCAATTTGACCACATACTAGGGTTAATGCTTTCCAGTGGTCAGACCAAAGACGAACTTCCTTATCCCAATCTTGAGACAACACATCTACCAGCTCGATGGTGCTTTGGTATGACAAACATACCATCAGTGGTTGCAAACAATTGTAAACCTTAATTACAGACCATTGGTCAATAGTATGTAAACAAACTGTTGTCATAACAGCAATCTGAATTACCTGCTTCGAAGTTCCATTTCCATAGAGCAATAAAGAAATAGCACGCTGAACTATTGAGAAGTGTTTGTATCTCTGCTTCAGTACCATGGCAGCCACCAAGCAGACCATTGGCTTGTTGTCTGTCGGGTCTAACACCAAAACTGACAGAACGTCCATCAGAGTGGGAGCATACCTATGCAACTCCAACCAGACATTGTCCCAGCAAAAGTCGGTGAGAGATTCTTTGCCGCCCAGGAACATAGTCGATTTGTTCAGCTTTCGTAGCCCTTTCACTTCTCGTTCGATCATATTCTTAAGGCTGCTCATTGCAGCACCAGCTCCCTTTCTAGACTGTAGCATAAAACTAGACATTGCAGATAATGATTTCTGAACACACTGCTTGACAGCACGCCTTCTCCTGGGAGTCCTAAGTTTGAATATCTTTGAACCACGTCTGTACTGGACAGTTACCTACTCATACACCACACATTATGAAGCCATTGTCAATAATTTTATTGATCCATTACTGTGACTGCAGGTGACTTGTTGGTGTAATGTAAACATGGGGATCTAGGACTAGGCGTCTGAACAATTGGAGACCCTGCTGCACCTGTCACAGCACTCTCTCCTGCAGGACTCAGCTGCTCAGGTGTGCAGCTGCCTGTCTCAGTTGTGTCCAGATGGGGTCTTTTGGCTAGACTTCCACTTGTAACTGTTGTTGCTACACTAGTCAACAGTTGTTCAATCTAAAGTTACAATATTCACTTGCTATTGCTGTTGTAGTTAGAGCTTTGTCACAAATCTTTACCTACCTCTCCCTTCAGAGCATGGCTGCGTTGTGTACACTTGGCCAAATCTGTCAACTTCTTTTCACAATTACAGCAAAGAAATATGGACTCATCTGATTCATATCTCTGACAGTAAGTAGCTAGTGGGAGTCCCAAAGAGTTCAGGCTGACATCTTCCAACTGTCTTCTTGCTTCTGCACAGCTGCCACCATAAAGTCTCTTTCTCTTCTTACGCTGCCATTCACTATTGAAAGGTTGGCAGCACAAAAAACAAACATCCATGGAAATATAATGTATAGCTTTAGAGCTGGACGACGTAACAGTGAAAAAACAACTGCAAACTATCCCAACCAAGAGATACAAAGCACTATATATACAGACAACTGAAGGCAACGGTTGACAAAACAAACCCCATGGCCCCACGCAACAACGTCTACCTGATCTACAGCTCACACACAAGACGTCGATCGCCTCGTTAGCCCACTTCTTTCTACCAAAAGATGATATGTCGACGTAGGCGGCCCTGACGAACGTTCAAACTGAAAGCAACAGTTGACAACAACAAACCCCACGCAAAAACGTCCACAACCCACGCACAACACGTTACCTCGTTAGCCCATACTCTTCTCTCTCGCAAAAGTACGTCAAACCCTGTTCACTTTGGCTACTGACGTACAGTACGTAGGATATCACCGTCACCAGTGACATACTAAAGGGAAACGAACAGCATTCAACAATTAGCGTGTACGTGCGAGGACGACATCTCACCTAGGAAGTGCATGATCACGCAACTTCCGTACGTGACAGTACGGAAGCCAGTGAAGTGTAGGACAGACTGCTCGTCGTGTTGCTAGCTTTAACGCTGTAGCTGACGTCCAGACGAGCCTATAAGCAATTTCGCGAAGAACAACTCACCTGCCAAGGTTGTCGCGCAAGAAGACGTACAACCTGCGCGCTTCTCTTGCCACGCAACTCGTGAGAGCAAACGAACTCGCCTAAAGCCAGAACAAAGTCCAGCAGCACCTGCAGCAGACACAGAAACGAAAACTTCGCCGTACAGCAGATACTAATTACCAGATGAGTTCCCACCGGTTGGTCGCTTATCTCAATTAACAGATCATCGCTAAGTCTTTATGCCCCATGGAATGCAGGGGTCGGCAGAACCAAGACATCAAAGGAACCTTACAAGACCGTCTCCCGCCAACGGATGTCAAAAAGGGGGAGGGGCTGGCTGCGCGAGACTAAACCAGGGCAGCTGTGCTGGCAAGACCTAATTTCAGTCGTAAGCAAAGTTAAGCATGCAGAGTTCTTATCGCTATATTGCCAATTTGGTGTTTATAAAAGCATGTTGTTTATATGACCTGTGCTTGTAGCGATACATTGCTCAGAAAAAGAGATAAAAATTTTTTTGGGGAACTTGACAGCGGTGGCTACATCACAGCACTTTTGGCAGCATGTCCCGTCAAAAGTCCGGCAAATTTTGGAAGAAAAGTTCTATGAAACAATCCTTGGCTGCATCGCAGCACATAGCCATGGCCGGGCGATTCAGTTCAGCAGTGATAAAGAGAATAAACAAACTTTTCAATCGCTGGTACTTCAAGAACGAGGCAGCAAAGCACAGGGACCGTGATGATGTTTCGGAGCTTTTCGGAGTACCAAGTGATTGGAGGTTTTCAGCCAAAGCACATCATGCAGCTTGTCATATCCTTTGCAGATGGTATCTAGGAACATGGATTACGACTGAACTAAATACCAAAGTAGAAAGATTTTTAAATGAGTAGTAGTTTTAGTTTTTGGGAATTTAGTAATGTTACAGTTTATATGTATGTATGTCTAGATATGTATTATAGATCTGCATCAATCTTAATTCTTCTCATTCTTTTCGAAGTAACGTCTGATAGCTAACATTTGAAGCTGTTGGAGTTTAGTTGATTGACGATTTGGCAAGACATTAATTGCTAATAAAGAAAAAATGGCTGCAGAAAAGTGCGACCTCGCGAAATTTAGCAACAAACGGCTCAAAATCGATGAATTGAGCCACAATGTAAAATTATTGCGTTTGTTCTTGTAAACTGACACAAAGTGGATGAGTGCACGGAATTTCGTGGAATAGCGAGTGGGCGACTTCACAAAATAACTATTTATTTCCAGATGACTCTTGAAAAGTGTTTCTAAGACATATCAGAGTACATTCTCGTTACGCTGCAAAACGAAATCGATTTTGTTTAGCTAAGACGGATTCCAATTAAACTTGATTTCTTGAATTCTGCGCGGCCTACACAAAATGACAGTCGTTCGCAAATATGATGAAACCAAACGTTGCACAAGAAGCTAATGTCTAGACGTTAATTTTTATCAGCAGAAGTGACTACATGTCATCAAAACGTCAAAAATCGATCGTTTGGTCGAATTTTGAAATTTGGAGAAGATGACGTCAGAATAATCAGAAACTTTGTGATATGATTCTATGCATTGCTGTAAGCATTCCATGTAAATCTTGATCTGTCAAGTTGCATTGTAGCGATTTGGCGAGACATTACTAGTATGCAGAAAATGGCGTCTGTCGTGGTTGACCACGTGAACTTTGCGCTGCTGATTCTCGTCAACGGTAGCTGTAGAGTAATGACATTAGTATTAGTTGTGTGCGCGCGCTAGTAGAATAGTCTAGAAGTAAGGGACGCATGCGTACTGCAGTCGTTGAGTTATTACAGAGTCTGTTGAGTTTGTTGAAGCTCGTGAGTAAACTTACGACGACACTACATGGTGACAGGAGTCTGAACGATGACTAGCATTCGGTTACAGCCTCCGACGCCGTTCTCGTTTGAAAACCCAGACGACTGGCCAAAATGGCGGCGGCGATTCGAGCAATTCCGTCTCGCGTCCGGGCTATCTGAGGGGGAGAACGAGCGGCAAGTAAGTACACTACTCTATTGCATGGGGGAAGATGCAGAGGACGTCCTCGCATCCACCAGCATTTCTGACGAGGAGAGAAAGTCGTACGAGACTGTCCTGAGAAAGCTCGACGATTTCTTCAAAGTAAGGAAAAACGTAATATTCGAGCGTGCCCAATTCAACCGCAGGTGTCAGAAAGAAGACGAATCCGTCGAGCAGTTCATCACGAGTCTCTATAATTTGGTTGAGAATTGTGCCTATGGGGACCTGAAAGACGAAATGATCAGAGATCGCATTGTTGTAGGAATTCGTGACACCTCCCTGGCTGAGCGTTTGCAGATGGACGCCGAGCTGACATTGGACAAAGCCAAGAAAACAGTTCGACAGCGGGAAGCCATTCGGAAGCAACATGGGATCTTGCAAGAGTCGCCAATCGAGTCAGTGAATTACACGGGACACCCCTTCCACAGGAGAGTACAGAAACCACCTGGTAAGAAACCATTCACATCCAGCAAGGCAGGAGCTACAAATTCAGGGAGCCTCACCAGCTGTACACGGTGTGGACGGTCACCATCACATGCACGACAGGAATGCCCAGCCAAGGATGCGACGTGTCACAGGTGTAAGAAAAGAGGCCATTACAACCAGCATTGTTTCTCAAAGGCAGTTGCAGACGTCATGGAGGAAAGAGAGGCTGAAGAATGTTGTGATGTGTCGTATTTGTACACAGTTAACCTGGAACAAGGAAACTCTTGGAACAGCACTATTTCAGTGGAGGGTCAACAAACTTCGTTCAAGTTGGATACAGGAGCAGAGGTTACCGTTATCTCAGAACATACCTTGCAGGCTCTGAACCCACAGCAAATCCAGAAAGCTACGCGAAAATTATGTGGGCCAGATCGGAAGCCGTTGGAGGTTTTAGGGGAGTTACCTCTTACCTTAAGCTACAAGGGTAGGTCATGTGTCCAGAAAGTATATGTGGTAAAAGGGCTACAGCGCAATCTCCTTGGTCTTCCGGCAATCACATCATTGAACATACTTGTGCCAGTCAACTTGGTCGCCTCGTCAGTACCAGATCAGTATCTTCCAATGTTCAGAGGGCTAGGCACATTCCAAGAATCTTATGAAATCAAGCTGAAGTCAGGGGCTAAACCCTTAGCTCTGTTCACCCCAAGGAACGTCCCACTGCCTCTCAGACAGAGAGTCCAAGAAGAATTAGTCCGGATGGAGTCTTTGGGAGTCATCTCAAAGGTGGATCAGCCAACATCATGGTGCGCTGGAATGGTCGTAGTTCCAAAGAAATCAGGGGCGATTCGTATTTGCGTTGACTACAGGCCACTGAATGAGAGTGTTTTGAGGGAAGTCTACCCTCTTCCAAAAGTTGACCACACACTGGCTTGTTTGGCCGGAGCTACGGTATTTAGCAAGTTGGATGCCAACTGTGGGTTTTGGCAGATTCCACTGGCCGAGGAATCCAGACCGCTCACCACATTCATTACGCCGTTCGGGAGATTCGCCTTCAACAAACTACCTTTCGGTATATCTAGTGCGCCTGAGCTGTTCCAGCGGCTCATGAACGGCATCTTATCTGGCCAAAAAGGAGTCCTTTGTCACATGGATGACGTCCTAGTTTTCGGACGCACACAAGAAGAGCACGACTCCCGACTCCACGCTGTCCTGCAGAAACTGCAGAAGTCTGGATTAACCCTAAACCGCACGAAATGCGAGTTCAACAAGGAGCGTCTGACGTTCTTGGGGCATGTAATTGGTGCACAGGGTATTTCCCCAGATCCCCAGAAAACGGAAGCTGTCCTGAAGATGGCACAACCTACCACAGCAACGGAACTACGGAGATTCATGGGTATGGTCAATCAGCTCAGCAAGTTTACCCCACACATCGCCGAATTGTCAAAGCCTCTTCGTGAGCTTCTGAGCAGTAGGCGGTCATGGGTGTGGGGACCGTCCCAATACGACGCTTTCTCAAAGGTCAAGAAGGAATTGACTACACCGAAAGTTTTAGCTTTATACGACCTGGAAAAGACAACAAAAATCTGTGCAGACGCCTCTGCTTATGGGCTGGGAGCAGTTCTTCTGCAGCAGCATCAACCAGCAGTGTGGAAACCCGTCGCCTACGCCTCCCGGTCCATGACCGAGACAGAACAGAGATATTCTCAAATTGAGAAGGAGAGTCTGGCTCTTGTGTGGGCGTGCGAGAAATTCTCAGATTACGTTATTGGGAAGTCTATCCAGTTAGAGACTGACCACAAGCCCTTGGTCCCTCTACTTGGCACAATGAGCCTCGATCGACTCCCACCGAGAATCTTGCGATTTCGATTACGTCTGACACGGTTCGACTACAAAATATCCCATGTTCCGGGGAAGCTCCTATATACGGCGGACACACTCTCTCGCGCACCTGTGACCCCTGCAGGGGAAAATGATAAAAACGAAAAGAGTGCGACAGAGTCGTTTGTTGAAGCCTTTATCTCGTACCTTCCTGCAAATGAAGACCGTCTGGATGCATACCGGAGAGCCCAACAGGAAGACCCTATTTGCTCGGAGGTAATGACATATGTCATGCAGGGATGGCCCACCAGAAACAAAATTAAGGGAGACCTCGCTCGATACTGGGCAGAACGCGGAGAGCTCAGCACCCATGACAACCTACTACTGTATGGCAGCCGCATTGTGGTTCCAAAGAAATTGCAGAGAGAGACATTGCAGAAAATACATCAAGGGCACCAAGGCATTCAGAAATGTCGCCAAAGAGTTTTATCCTCAGTATGGTGGCCCGGGGTAACCAAAAACGTTGAAGAATTCGTCAAGGCATGTCCTGATTGTCAGCGATCCACCCCCACTGCCACCGAACCTCTTCTGTCAACCCCTCTCCCTAACCACCCTTGGGAACGTGTTGCAGCCGACCTGTTTGAGTTGAAAGGGGTTTCACATCTCCTTGTAGTAGACTACTATTCCAGATACGTAGAAGTTCAGAAACTGACCACTACTACCTCGACAAATGTTGTTACCGCTCTGAAAGCCATCTTCTCTCGCCACGGCGTTCCAATCACGTTTGTGAGCGACAACGGACCACAGTTTGACTCAAAGGAGATGAAACACTTTGCTGCAGCTTATGGCTTTAATCATGTAACTAGCAGCCCACACTACCCGAGGGCCAATGGAGAAGCAGAGAGAAGCGTGAAAACCGTTAAGAGCTTGCTAGATCACTCTCCTGACCCGTATATGGCCCTACTCAGTTATCGGGCGACCCCTTTGCCATGGTGCGGTCTTAGTCCTGCAGAACTCCTGATGGGGCGACGTATACGAACAGATGTTCCACAGATGAGAAAACTGCTCATTCCTGACTGGCCCCATACGAGGGATTTCAAAATGCTGAACGAGAAGTACAAGGAAGGACAGAAACGCCATTATGACCAACGTCACCGAGCCAGACTTCTACCGGAGCTACCAGAGGACACTATATCCCTAGGAAGGGAGATGTAGAGTAATGACATTAGTATTAGTTGTGTGCGCGCGCTAGTAGAATAGTCTAGAAGTAAGGGACGCATGCGTACTGCAGTCGTTGAGTTATTACAGAGTCTGTTGAGTTTGTTGAAGCTCGTGAGTAAACTTACGACGACACTACAGTAGCCTGGACAAACACTGAACGAGTGCAGAAACGTTTGACTTATTGTGTAAAAGTGGGAAGCAGCGGATAGAAACGGTCGGTGCACTAGAAGAAAAGTTCTAACGATATTCCTACTATGCAGAAAGCTAGTGTCACGTGGTCACGTGCAGTGTCTGTGTTGTGATTGCTGGACAGGTGGAAGCAACTTCGTGTTCGTTTATAGGTTGAATAGAGCTGCTTTTAGCGCAGTCTGACCGGATTTAGCACGTATTCCTAGTTACCACAAAGATTCCTGATTTGCAGAAATTACCAGAAAAAAGATGAACAGCACCTCATAAAAGTCCATTACCCTGTTGAGGTTACGTCGTTGACTCATCAGTCTGAGCAATTGGCCACGTCAACAGAGGAGCAAAGGTGATACGATGCACGGCAGGTTACATTCCCGTGTCACTAAGAAAGAAGCTAGAACGATCTTCCCATCACCAAAGAGGAATTTATTCTGTGCCTCTGGGGGATGTGTGAGGATGAGACGGATTGTGAAGATTTCCTCGCCTACACTAGACACTGGGTGGATCGAGTAAACCGTGCAGGTCTGTTTACAGTCAGTGATCTGTCCTATCTCCTGTTTGAGCAGCTTGAACTCAATGTTCGTAAGCTATACAATTTGTCAGCGCTTGACACTTCATCGTCGTTATGTTCCCGTGATGAAGTCAGAGAGGCAGTTGTGGGATCAGATGACGTTCAGTTTTATTGGTCCCAGTTGTCTTCAGATCTTGATGATGATGGTAGTCATCAGCTACTTAGAATGATTGTAGACTTATGGATTACGATACGTGGATTTTCATGCGTGATATCATTTATGGAACAGTACAAACAAGCTCATGCAGTAGGTACTTCTAAAGCTAAGCCTCTTCGTAAAACTTTGAAATCTTAGGTACTTTGTTGCTGAAATCTCACAGTGCCCTTAGAACAATGCTTTTGCACATAGCCTTGGCCGCTTATGCAATGGAGTGTTCTCTTTGTCTACAGCCAGATCACCTGGTCTCCTTCTCGAAAATCTCCCAGTGTTTCCATTGACAGGAGCAAGGGCCACTGAGCTCATTACTCGAATAGAAGATGTGTTGTACTCAAACTGCTCTACATTCGGGTTGTTATTGGTTCCTCTCTGCTGACGTTGTTTGCCAAAAAATTGTTCAAGTATATCTTGGCAACAGATTCGATTGGATAGCAGGCTGTTCACTTCTGGAATGCTCAGTAAATACTGTCCTATTTCACAGAATGATTTCACTAAATATTACACAGGATATTCTACATAATCAAGTAATTTGACAACTGAAGGTTTTACCAGTTATCTTGATCCCTTCTAGAGTCTCTCTACTCAACAGCATGGTCTTTTTACAGAGGCAGACAAATCCTCTCTTTCTGCTACACTGCTCTCCCACTTGTACAGGTACGGAAGAAATTCATTTTGCAACCACTGTGAAAGCAAGACTCTGTATTTGAGTTGTACTCTATTTATTAACAATCTATATATATATATATATATATATATATATATATATATATATATATATATATATATATGTTTGTGTGTATATATTATATTAAATAAAATACAAAAGTAAAATATATGTATGTATATATATATATATATATATATATATATATATATATATTATACATATATATTATATTATAGGTCCCATAGGGGACTAGCAGTACCATCTAAACTACATCTAGCTAGTATCATTTTAGCGTTGCTACACCACAGTCTAGTAGAGAGTTGCTGATGAAAATGACAAACAGACTGGCTAATTGAAACATTATGTTTAAACGAAGCTCTACGTGCTATGATCTTGAGCACTTGAAGGCTAGCAGCTGTCCAGAGACCCAGAGTCTCTACTACTAGCGGATGAAAAAGGCTGCCTGTGCTGGACACATTCAGGTGATGTCGTTCGTCCTTTTCCATCTCTCCTGCATCAGATGCTGCACCTGGATGACTTGCTGCTTGAGTGAGAAAAGACGGTTGTAAGGAACTTCGTACCGATAAGTCAAAGTAGGCAGGCAAACCGCGCTCGAAATCTGGATGATAAACATCTCCTGGTCTTGTTTGGTTGCTACTGCTACATCTTGCCTCCCGACGACAACGAGAATCATCTGTAAGCAGTGCGTTGTACACCACTTCGCATAGAGCATCATGACGTTTCGTTGTCAAACTCTGTCCTTGATTACATCCCAATAGATGGTCACCAAACTTATCAATAATGTTACCACAAGGGCAGCGTTTGGAGTTTGGGGAAGGGAAAATGGGGATACCCAACCATATCCGTATATATATATATATATATATATATATATATATATATATATTATATTAAATAAAATATACAAGTAAAAAATGTATATTGTCATGTGTTTTATATGTATGTATAGCTTGTATAGTAAGTGAAGTCACTTTAGTTTACCATATCATCAATAAGTGCCATAAATATTACTTGAAACGAAAATCATTGACAGACCGATAAGGCATTCTGAAGGGCTTCAATTCTTTGTAGCACTCAGAATAATTGGTAACATTCAGGCAGTCAAAGAATCGATCCATCATTTTGACAAAATGTTGCTGTTCCCGAAAAGGCGTCTCCACCGATCTCCAGCAGAGCATGACACACTGACTTACTCAGTACCTGTAGACACACATAAACATGTGTATTATACATCCAGTATATTCCTGTCCAGAGGAAAGAGGTAAAAGCAGTTGCAATGATTTCTAGTGTAGCAAGGAGACGTACATACATTCTTACCTGAACTGCTAAGTCCACTCTCATTTTAGAAAACGAGGATAACTTGAGGTGCTCAAACTTCAGCTTAGGAACAAGACTCAACCCTCCAGCACATCTCTGTACCCCAGAATCTTGGTAGTACAGTCGTCGAAGATGATTCCAACTTATATCTTTACCACAATTCTAAACACAAACACTGATAGCAGAGGTGCAATATCTGTCATACAATATGCTGTAACCAACCCAGAGACTTCGCTTAGGGCTAGCCCAACAGTTTCGTGTCGTCTTCACCAAATGGGGAGCATCAGACACAAACCAGAGAAATGTGCGGTCACGATCACAGTTGAAAGGGTTTCTAGTTGTATAAGCTAGCTGCTCCTGAGCCTCTGAAGAATTCTTTGTTGAATGAATACGAAAGAAGCTACGATTACTACTAGCTCCATCACAGATTATTGCCAGCACCTTACATCCAAGTAGTTCCAGTCGTTGAATGGCTTCCCAAACAATAGGGTATAAGGTATCACCAGAAAGAGTCTTGCAAGGAAACTGTACATATGGAAATCTCAAGGATGTAAATATTCCTCTCACCATTAGCATGAGCATTGAATTTGCAAGAGCTAGCAATGATTTCTTGGTTGCCAATAATTGTTCAAATTTCATCAGATGATTGTTGATATCACAAACATTGATGAAACCTTTCAGCAGTCCTGTTGTTTTGTTGAACACCAAATCTTCCTTGATGTGCATCGCATCAAAAATCAACACAACGTGCTTTTGCCAGTCAGCAGCACCATCAAAACTGCCATCGTGAATAAGCCTCTCATCTATGCTGTTACAAAATCCAGAGGACACGTTACAAGTGTGGGTGTAATCTCTCAGTGTTCGTTTGGATGGAAGTGTGACCAGACCAGAATTATAAAGTGTCTCATAGGCAGTGGATGACGTTTGCTTGATAGAGAGGCACCATCGGACCATCAATGGATGCCATCTCATCTGCTTTGGATTTTTTAATAATGCAGCTTCCATCTGCTGTTTCCAAAATAGCTGACGGAAAGAGTTCTTGGGAAATTTTGAAGCAATTTCAGATGACCGTTCTTTCATTATCTGTAGTTGGTCTTTGTGTGTTTCAGAATCTAGCTCCATACCATTCATCTCTACATTTGCAACTAAAAGTGACTTCATTCGAGCCATCCTTTGCATGGCTGACTTGACAGAATTTTTGTAAGACTTCAATTTCATCGCTCTCTCTGGTGTTGTCATATAACGATTGTTTGTTCGAGTTACAACTGCCCTCTTTGTTTGCACCAACAGTTCTTTTCACGATGATTCATTGCTCTAAGTGTTGGCCTACATGTTCTACATCGACCGTCCTTGCCACATGCCACCATGTCACAACTGACGTGACGAATGGTTCTTGTAAAACACTTTCCTTTGAACGCGACCTCTCTCTGGTCCATAAATGCAATGAGCACTTCATCTCCTCCAGATTTCTTGAACCGTCCTTTCCTTTTTTGTGATAGAGGATGCCAACATTCATCAGGATTGCCGATGTAAATCTGAGACCTCTCCAAATTATCTATAATGGTTCTAATACAAGCACCATCGGTGACAACCAGGGGTGATGACAACTGGGTACGACCTCTTTCACTCACTCTTCGTCCACGCATGAAAACAACCCAGGAATGGTCGTCCAAAATCTTCAAAGTAACATCTGCTTCAGCAAGCTGAAATGTTGAGTTGGCAACAATGTGGACAATAACACAGCAAAGAGACTCTGCATTTGTAGAGACAGTGAACCATCCCTTTGGTAAAGCTAATGAACTCATTATGTCATCAAAATCAAGTGGGCCAGAAGTTTGGGAAGGTCGATTCTCAACAATGGAGACATCCTCACACTATGAGAAAACTCAGTGTTCCTGTCACACTTTAGTACATTAATTACAATTACAATCCACAGTCTTATACCTCTGTTTGAGTTACACAGGTTATGCTTGGATTCAGAGGTGTCTGAGTATCCTGTAATTAAGCCAATATTAGTCACATTATCTTGGGTACTGTTGATGCCATCAATGGAAAGGCTAGGACAATACCATCAAACCTTGTCAAGGCTACACTTGCACGATTCGACTTCAAGTTTCTCCCTGGCAGGAGACTTCTCTCTCCCTGTTCTTTTTGGAAGTCAGATACATCTTTCGTCCCATCTAACATATTGGAACATATTTCTCCAACGTGTAACCATACTTGCTGTACGCTCTAATACTAATATAGCTATGGTTGCACTTGCACAATACCTGATAGAAATCTTTATTAAATTAGTTCAATTCAATGTCCTCAGCCACTCAAGTACCCATTTCCACTCTTGAAAGGCACCCAGAACAGAATTTGGAACCTATTACTACTTGTGAACTATCAAGGTCGCGCTGAAGGTACACAAAGTGCAGAGCAGAAAATGTGACCTTTTCTCCTTTAGGATACTAGTGTACTGAACTACGTACCTTTCTCAGCGTCTATTATACCTGGTTCCACTGACGTAATACGGCCTGCTTAGTTCATGCACTCTCCCCGGTTATGTGAGCTCGTAGCCCACTGCTAGAGGTACACAAACTAGACGACGTCAGGTTTTCTCGCCGCCATTTTAGTACCGGAAGAAGACCCATTCATCGTTTCTCTGTGTATTTCTTCCGTCTCCCTAGATTATGATAGCATTGATATGGGTACCTTCACCGGCTTCCTTCACTAGTGAGTGATCACACGTTTGCCAGTAACTCTGAAAGACAGCGAACAACGAGAGATACCAAAGTTGTCCGTTTCATCGCTGTACGAATGGCACTGGGTGAAAACTGACCTGGGCTAGTCTTCTGCAACTTGCTGTAAACGTAAAGGTCCACCTCTTTGCTCGCAGAATGGCGTAACGCGCATGAGCATCAAAGGCAACCGCCGACCCGGATCGTTTCGTATTGCACGATGACGTAATCTATTCGGCGTTTCCAATCCCTTTCCCCCGCTCTAGTATCTATGGCCTGATGAAGCTCATCTCTGATCGTCCAGTATGCTCGTATCTTGGTTGGCACATCTTCAATCTTTGAAGGCCAACCCATTATTATTTGGTCGATTGAGACGTTGCAGTTTTGATCTGTTGTCGTGGCCTGTTGTAACTGCGCTTTCTTTTCCGCACTTAGTGGCATCGAAGTGACAAAAACGTGGACCATGACTTGCATGTCACTGGTAAGTTGTGAATCCGCGTCGTAACTAGTTGCCAAGTGCGCCCGCGACAGAGTGTCTGCTGCGTACATAAGCTTGCCTGGAACATAACGAACCGCCAGGTCATATCTCTGTAGCTGCAGCATCCTTCTTTGAGCCTTGGTGGTGCTGCACCAATTGGCTTCTTCATGATAGCTTCCAAAGGCTTGTGTTCGGTCAATATTGGTGGTCTTTCCATATATATATATATATATATATATATATATATATATATATATATATATATATATATATATATATATATATATATATATATGGGTGGAATCATAGAATCCTAGCACTGAATCACTAGTGAGTGCCCGCTTTATCTCGTTGATGGCCGCAACATGCTGTGTATCCCATTTCCACATGCTTCCGTCCTTTATGAAATCTGACTGGGGCTGTAATAGCGGACTCCGCTGCAATATAGGGGGTCAATAACTTAATTAAGCCTAGCAATCGCTGTACAGCTTGTTTCTCTTGGGCTTCGGCATACTCGCAATCCCTTCAATCTTTCCGGATCCGGTTGCTGTCCCTGTTGACTAAGAATGTGACCAGTTGCTCTCCTTGTTGACTAAGAATGTGACCCATATATTTCACTTAACGAACCTTGTACTGTAACTTCTGGGGACTGAATCCCACATTCCTTTCTCTTGCTCGTTGTAACACCTGCGCGAGGGCTTTCTCATGTTCCTCTTCCGTCTTGCCTGCCACAATCAGGTCATCCGCAATCACGTGAACGTTTGGGATGTCCCCCTATGTGTGATCGTTCCTTTCCTGCAGCACTTCACTGGCTGAAGCCAGTACAAACGGCGCCCTTGTGAAGCACTTTCTACCCCATGGGGTGCTGAACGCGCACATCTTGGCTGACTCGTTAGACAATTTGACGTGCCAGAAGGCATCCTTCATGTCGACTACTGTGAATACCGCTTTGCCAGCCAGTCGGGCTTGGACATCTGCCATTGTTGGTATTTGATGTCTCTCCCTTTTGATGACTTTATTGAGGGGTCTGGGATCCAGACAGATCCTCATGTTACCATTCTTCTTTTCTGTTATCGCGAGATTGTGAAGCCAGTCGGTCGGGCCCTCGACGTCTTGCATAACACCTTGTTGCTGAATTTTTGCCAACGTCTGTTGCAGTTTGGTTCTCTTTGCATATGATATGACTCGCAGATGCTGTAAGACCGGAATAGCGTCTGCTTCAAGCTGGATGTCATGCTTTTTGTCATACTCTCCTATTCCTTTAAACACGTCCTTGTTCTGCTCGATGAGTTGCTGCCTGGTGTGACCTGTTGCATATCCACAGGCACAACATTGTCCACACGTCTGATGAGATCCAAGTCCTCGCACGCTGCTCTTCCAAGGATGGTTACGTTGTCGTCGATAACATAAAACGTGAGCCTCTTCCTGCAGCTCGCTTTGTTTCTTCTGACTAAACAGCTGACCTGAGTTGTGCCTCTGCGTATGACGTGACCACCACCAAGTCCTGCAAGAATCTTGCTGGTGGGCTGCAGTTTTTGTCTTGAAAACTGTACACCTTAAAAGAAAAGATGTTTGCCTGGGCTAGTATTTCCAACTTGAAATCAATCAGCTTACGGTCCAGATCAAGGCGTTCGGTCCATTCTGGCGTGTCTCGGATATGTCCTATGAATATGGGTGACATAAGTGGCTCTTCATCTCGTCACTGCCTGTTTCATCTACATCGTTGACCTGGAATTCTACCTTCCTAATTTGCCTGGCCGTTTGTAGAAAGACTTTGGCCAGATGGTTTCTCTTGTGACACGCTGAATACATCTTTCCGTAGGCGGGGTACTGTCGAGGTGGGTGGAAGCCGCCGCAATACTTGCATGCCGCTTGCCTGGTCTTGGATGACTTGTCACTTTCGTGAATCCTCGAGCTCATATTGGGCATAGTGTCTGGCTTGTTGCGTCGCTGCTTCTGCGTACCTCGAACGGCGCCTATGGGTACTTTCATCGCCTCTTGTTCGTAGCTTGCACCTGCTCTTTTGTTGTTTCTGCTGCTCTGCATATGTGCAACGCTTTCTGCAAAGTAAGGTCTGATTCTCATAATAATCTCTTTCACGCGTTCGTCGCGGACGCCAAGCACGATCTTATCGCGTATTAGAAGATGGCGTTGGTCACCGAATTCGCACAACCCCGCCTTTACTTTCAGCTCGATAACCCATTGATCTACTGCCTCACCTTCTAACTGGTCTCTAGACCAGAATTAGTGCCTTTCATATGCGGTGTTGCGCTTGGGGTTGCAATATGTCTTGAATTGCTGGAGTACAGCGTTGATATCCTGTCTAGGATCAGGTTGCTCTGCTTCTTGTGGCGGGAACACGAACTTCTGGTATATCTCTTGGGGTTTTCTCTAACTCCGACGCCTGAAGTAGAAATTAGATTGCTGCTCATACTTCCGCCATACTTCTGCGAGGTTGCGGTCGCAAAACGACATTTGTACTGGTGTCGTGAGTCGTTCCATAACACTATGTAATGCTTTAGTTGTATTATAGTCTCTAGTAACGCAACTCAACACAGCTACTAAAGTTACTCGCTGTTCCGCGCTTGCGAATTTTTTTTGGCCCCGTTGGGTGTGGCTTTAGCTGTTCCCGTATGCACTTCCTCGCGGTTTGCAGTGGTCTGGTAGTACGAGGCTCTGCAGTCAATAGACATCTTGCAACCGCGATTTTGACATAAACGAACTGCTGTCTTTTTGCGCAACTTTCGAGCAGTAACCTGCGCCGTTTATTGAAAGGGAGCCTCAGTTTTTGTCGTCTGCTGAACGTGGTTTTCTCGGCACAAATCAACTTCAATAAATTAGGCGACAGGTAAAGTCATTTATAATTACTATTCTTCGCAGTTAAGCAAATTTTCAGTTTGCATAAAGTCTTTTTCGGGTGCGATTTATGCGTCAATATTGACACTGTTGCATGCACTGCATACATCAAATCATGTACTATTTATTACAAATTTATTTCCTGTGTGCAATTAATTAAATACAGTCAAACCTCCCTTATCCGGACACTTCGGGACCTGTAGCTGTCCGGATATTAGAATTGTCCGTAACTGAGAATTCTATTGCGTGCCTCGTCGATCTTCTCAAACTGCGGCTCCTTTACAACTCGACGCTTCTTTGCAACGTCTGGAATTTCACTACCTGACACATGGCGTGAAATCTCGTCTCTGCTTTTCCAGATGTCAGCCAACGTTGACTTCGGAATGTTATAATGCTGAGAAACTAGTCGAAATGATTGCCCCTTTTCCAATTCACTAATTAACTCCAACTTCTTCTCTAGAGTAATAACTGACCGTTTCCGTGATTGCTTGGACGCCATAGAGCACGTGTTGGTCACTGCGCATGCGTTCGGTTTTAGCTCAGTGTCCGGTATACGGAGGTGTCCGTAAGTGAGAGGTCCGGATAAGGGAGGTTTGACTGTAATATGCAGAAAAGTGCAAAGTACTCAGGTAATTTAATTCTATTTCACAACGACTAAGTTAATAAAAACAGGTAAACACTCTAATAGGGTAGTATACAATTAAAATAACAGCATATGATATGTGTGTGTACACAATATTTACTAAGCATTATCTAGTTGGATAAACACGTACACAAAATAATGTACTCTAATAATTATTACTAATCGGATCATTTAATGTAAACAACATACTAATTACTAATGCATAGAGTATGATGATTATGATGACGACATATTGATAACACTGCTGGTTGTCACACAGCTATTATTGAGGTAATCTACATTTAGAGCTAACACTGGTTTAAATTAAATTATGTTAATTAATTTAAGTTAAGTTAATGACTCTTAGTTAAGTTGATGGTATCAGTCATTGTGTTGTGACACTTATAGGTGTATACATTGGATATGCATTTTGGCAACTGGCATTATATTTCAAACTAGGCATTGGTTGTTATATGGTTGGTGACATGAATGACAGTAACTGAGTTATATAATTAGTATACTGTGTGTGTGTGTGTGTGTGTGTGTGTGTGTGCGTGTGCGTGTGCGTGTGGGTGTGTGTGTGTGTGTGTGTGTGTGTGTGTGTGTGTGTGTGTGTGTGTGTGTGTTCATATGGCTGTTTACTCAATTGGAATAGTGTCATCTCATAGCATTGGTACATTCAAGACACATTAATGCATGAACTACTATCGTCCTAGCAATGATGAGATAGAGGATAATTTCTTGGACAAGAAACTCCTATCTTTGCCTCATTTGATTCTAGTGTATATATTGAGTAACTGGTATTTCATTGGGGTGGACAAGGTCTGTGGCTGTGGTTGTCGACAAGAACTGTCTGGCTTGCTGCATTCTGGGTGTTCTGACTATTACTGATGGCCATGTGAAGTACGGTATATGTTAGTCTGCATGTTAATGTGGCAGCTATGGCAGAATCTAACATGTGTGGCTGTACTTAGAAATGTGAGAGCGTTACCTGGGCCATCAAGCTACACCTGGTACTGAAATAATCCAGGTAGCCAAGCATGGTATTTCGCCTTTTGTTGGCTATGCCACATTACTGGTATGTTTAATATGGATATTTGTGATAACCATTTGCCTGTCTTGAATCTGTGTACTTTGATGATACAACTGTAGGTTGATGACACTTGAAAGACACCGTGTATTTGAGACAACAGCAAAATCAACATGGTGAGGCAAAATGACCCGTAAGAGAAATGGTAGAATTAAAGCACAATTGTTATGCAGGTCCTTAATACTTCTAAAATGATCTGTTGCCAGCCAGCTGACAGTTGTTTGGCTGAAATTCTTTGTCAACATTATTAATTAACAATGAGTTGATGTCTGCTACTTGTTATGAGTTCATTTGAAGCCATGCTCTAACTAGAAGAAGGAGTCATGATCAGTGAAACCTGCACTACTACAGAAATGGGAGTGATGAAAGTAGTCTTAGTTGCTAGTTGTACCAAGAGGACAGTTGTGACTTCAGATGTGACTTTAGATAACTATACTTTGACAAAGTATTACATTGCCTTTAGCAATAAAATGTTTGTCACTGCTTATCTTGCATATGCATTGGATGTCCACAAATAATCATGAGTCATCTGACTCTTGTTAGAACTATAATTATAATAACGTCCAAACATTGTGGTCAGATCTATAATTTGTGACTTGTAATAGACAACTTCCATTGTGTATGTGCAACAGAAGCAGTCGCTATTTCTTTTCTCACAGGATGCAGATCAGCATCTATACACATGATACAGTCAAAACGTAGACAACAGCTATTGAATTAAATGAGAATTTATTTAATTCGCTTACATACCACAATGTATATTAAGTTCAAGACATGAGCACAAGCAGACTGTTTGATGAGGTACCGTATTTCTCCAAATAATTCGTTCCTGATTAATTCTCTGCCTGTATAATTCCCTTAGTATACACCCACTGTGAATGTAATTACCTCTCCTGAATAGTAATAATAATATTATTAATAATAATAATAGTAATACAGAAACTTGTCCTTCTTTATCTTTCATTGTTGGTTCTTTTATGAAGGAATGAGACTTGTTTCACTCGTATGGGGAGCTTCTGTGGTCTGGCGAGGTTTGTGCCAATGTTGACTATACGGACTTGATCCGGGAATTCTGGATTCCCCGTATTGTAGTTGGCCTCTCCGTGACTATAGCTATGGCTTGAAAGAGCTGTGTCTGATCGCCGTGTGGACTGCACAGAGGCATGTACCTCACTGTGCTTACCTGCCGGGTCGGTGGGCGCCCAGTGGGGGTTAAGACCCCTCTGCACCCTCTGAAGGGTTGCACCGAGACATGCTTCTTGGATCAAGTCGGATCCTGCGTAAAGTCATGTCTTCTGTCTAGACAGACATGATGGTCTAAGCACCTCTGAGGCAGGGTTTGCTTTCGGTGCTTACCAGTGACCTTATGAATCAGACTGATCTGGTTGAGCACAACATAATAATAATCAAATATAATCAAATATATCATTCATCATTCATTCATTCAATAATAATAATAATAATAATAATAATAATAATATTTTGATTCATACCGCTACAGGTACAGTGCCCTAGGCAAGACAAGCTACATAAGCGTAACAAGTAAAAATAGGTAGCCATGCATAGAAGAGTAAACATAAAAGAATAAATAGAAGAATAATCAGACATAAATTAAAGTTTAATCCAGCTCTTGAAGTCTATGTAGGACAACACCATAACTCTTTTCCTTGTCTCATTGTCCACTGATTGCCACAGATTACCTTGAGTATTCAGAATGAACCCACTCTCTAAGTCATTATGAACTGATCTTCATAAGAAGGAGAGCTGGCTGGCAAGCAATAGATGTGGAGCTTCCTGATAGGTTTGCTAAGAGTTTCCCCACAATTCCCCATTCTTTGCACAGTATGGGATTGGTTAAGCAGTTCTTTAATTAAGTGTTGTGGCAACACAAGCCAGAAATGGATGTATAACTTGAGATGCTCAATTATGTCAAGGAGCATTTGCAATGCTAACAAGGTGGCTGTAGCTCAATTATGAGGATTAATTATTACTGTTACTAAATTGTTACTAAACTGTTTTTGTGTGCCTTTCATTTTTTGCAGAGCACTTGGCAGTGGCTATGGAATTCAACGTCAGGCGTTGCTGGTAATGACAGACTATTGTCTATGAGCATGGTAAAGGAGCTGTTTTTCGCAGATTCTTCTGAAAAGTTGCTTGCTGCTAAACAAAGAATTGACAGTAATGTAAAAGTTCAGCAAAACATTAAAGTTTCGAAACAGGTTGCAGTGCTATTGGGAAAGGCGTGAAGAATGGTGTGTTAGCCTTAGAAAAGATTTTATAACTCGAGGAAACAACACAAATATCTACTCCGAGGCAGCAATTCACATTACCAAGATATAGTATTTGATCGACTGAAGGCCTACAACAGTATCCAGATGTTCCAATTTGTTACAACAACAATGGATCTCTACTACAAACAGCGTTTGCTTTCTCTGGCTAACAATCGTCTTGACAACTTCGTTGCTCTTCAATTTACCATTTCAGGTAGCACAGCAGATACAGTTTCATCTCATACCATCCAAGCCACTGACTCAGATGACGTATTTCACGTTCAAAGTAGGACAGACAATCAACAAACATGGAAAGTGGATTTGACTGTAGGAACTTGTACCTGTCCACGAGGAAGAAACGGTCAGCCATGTGGACATCAGCTGGCAGCTTCATTAAAATACAAACGTCAATCTTTAAATAAAATACCAACATCATCAGTATGTGGCCGCCAACTGTATGCCAAAATAGCAATCGGAGAGGCAGCACTACCAGTTGCATTCTACAGACATCTGCACCAGAAAGAAGAAGACACCTATGTGAAAGATCTAGGGATGCAACCAGAGTGGAGTAAAAGAACCGAAACATTTCCAAGCTCTCAACACACAGAAATTGAAGACCAAGAAACAACTATTGACTATGAACCTGCATCACCAGAATCTGATCATGCAAGTAAAGACTCACAGCAACATCAGAGCCACACCACCTCTAGCAATTTTTGAAGACACTCTAACAGATTTGACATACGTCATGACAGACATTAAGAAAGGATTGGCAAGTAGGGACACTGTATTTACAACAGCTATACGAGAATTTTGCAGCCAGCACAAAAAAATTAGAGGTGCTGATGGCAAAAAGAAATCTTACACAAAGCCATTGTTAATATCTGCTCTGCACAACTTTGGAAAGGGACACGGACGTAAAATCAGAAGCAACAAATGCACCATTACAGTACAACCAACAACTGTAAGCAGACGAGCCATTAAAAAGTGTGGAGGAAAACCTCTTAAGGCTGGTCGTCCATCATTAATGCAGAGAAAATCAAACAATACCAACATGAAAAGTTTATGTCGTCACACTCTACCAAAAAGAAAGCTCCGGTCAAAAAGAGTTCACAGTCTTCAAACAAGTATTGATAATAGGAGACAGAACGCTTGCTAAAATGGCCGGTATCAAGCAAAGTGTGGTGCTCTAGCACACAATAATTGTTTGCCTCCTCTTGTTTGATTCTTGTCTAGATTGATTACACAGTTACTTGTTCTAACTTCAGTTTGTTTACATCAGGTAGTTGTGCATTTTTGATTTGAGTAAAGCAGTGACCCACAAACTTTACTAATGTTTGCCTTATTGCATGATTTCTTTCTTGTTTGTGCTCTTGTAAAAGTAAGTAAATTAGTTTTAGTCAAAACGACTGTGCAAATAATTTGTCTTAGAAAACCATTGTACAAGGAATACTTTGCCTAATTCTCCGTCAGCAAAGCATGTAAGGAAATCGAACATGTAAGGAAATCGAACATGTAAGGAAATCGAACATGTAAGAACAACATGTAAAAAATAGGTTCTTTTAATAACACATTTATAAATTGTTCAAAGTCCAAGGTAGAGTTCACCATTAATTAATTAACATAACAAATTTCACTTTGACTAATGGCTATACAACTATCTGTAAAAGTAAGCAAATGTAAGGTTCCAAGTCATTGGCTGTAAACATATAATATCATGAGAATTCTAAAGGCAATTCAGACTGTACAAAAAAATTAAGCTGCCAATGAAAGCCATTCTAACAGCATTTAAGTCCCATGTAACATTTAAGTATTAAGTATGCCGTTACCCCTGACTTTGGCTAAGTCTCTAAGACTTTCCTGCCTTTAGAAGAACCAGTTGGCACCTGTCTGATAGGCCTTCTGTTAGACTTCTCCCCTGTACAAATACAGTACTCTATTTCAACTTCCTTACACCATTACATACACACACACACACACACACACACACACACACACACACACACACACACACACACACACACACACACACACACACACACACACACACACACACACACACACACACAAACACAGTATACTAATTATATACCTCAGTTACTGTCATTCATGTCACCAACCATATATCAACCAATGCCTAGTTTGAAATATAATGCCAGTTGCCAAAATGCATATCCAATGTTTACACCTATAAGTGTCACAACACAATGACTGATACCATCAACTTAACTAAGAGTCATTAACTTAACTTAAATTAATTAACATAATTTAATTTAAACCAATGTTAGCTCTAAATATAGATTACCTCAATAATAGCTAGCGGTGTGACAACCAGCAGTGTTATCAATATGTCGTCATCATCATCATCATATTCTATGCATTAGTAATTAGTATGTTGCTTACATTAAATGATCCGATTAGTAATGATTATTAGAGTACATTATTTTGTGTACGTGTTTATCCAACTAGATAATGCTTAGTAAATATTGTGTACACACACATATCATATGCTGTTATTTTAATTGTATACTACCCTATTAGAGTGTTTACCTGTTAATAAATCTTTTTAGTAACTTAGTAGTTGTGAAATAGAATTAAATTACCTGAGTACTTTGCACTTTTCTGCATATTATTTAATTAATTGCACACAGAAAATAAATTTGCAATAAATAGTACATGTATGCAGTGCATGCAACAGTGTCAATATTGACGCATAAATCGCACCCAAAAAAAGATTTTATGAAAACTGAAAATTTGCTTAACTGCGAAGAATAGTAATTATAAATGACTTTACCTGTCGCCTAATTTATTGAAGTTGATTTGTGCCGAGAAAACCACGTTCAGCAGACGACAAAACTGAGGCCCCCTTTCAATAAACGGTGCAGGTTACTGCTCGAAAGGTGCACAAAAGACAGCAGTTCGTTTATGTCAAAATCGCGGTTGCAAGATGTCCATTGACTGCCGAGCCTCGTACTACCAGACCACTGCAACCGCAAGGAAGTGCATACTGGAACAGCTAAAGCCACACCCAACGGGGCCCAAAAAAAAAATTCGCCAGAAGAGGACCTAGAAGACCTGAGCATGCGTATTAATAGTTTAGCAGTGCGCTGGACGCGGCAGCGGCAGCAGTAGTAGTGTTTTGTTGTGGAGCTGCAGTGGAGTTACTAGATGACATGGAAATCGTTTGCTTGATGTTGACTAGAGCAAATTTTGCCGGTCCCCTTTTGAGAATGGTTCTTGGTAGCAGGACATCTAGGAGTGAATCCAGCATTCAGGGATTTGTTGAAGAAATCATCCCTTTGCAACCTCTGGATGATTTTAGGCGTTATTTTCGTGTGCATCGTTCTACATTTATGATTCTTGTAAGGCTACTGGCCAGCTGCAGGGTGAATGTTATCAGGCGTGGAGGAAGAGAGCCTTGAAGCTATGAGAAACAACTGCTAAGTACACTGTGGATGCTGTCGACTCAGGAGACTCTTCGATCTGTGACAGATAGGTTTGGAGTTTGTGAAGCAACTGTTTACAGAACTGTTCGAAGGACCATTTCCTCAATCAACGAGAACTGGAAACGTCGCTTGATTGCTTCGCCCTCAGGTAATTCTGAATTTGAGCACATCAGTAATGGATTTGAAAGACGGCGTGGTTTGGAAAAGGTAATTGGAGCTCTTGATGGATCACATATACCTATAAAAGCTCCAAGGCAAGACCAAGAAGTGTATATAAATAGAAAAGGATTTCATTCAATTGTTTTGCAAGCAGTTTGTAACCACAGAATGGTTTTCATGGACTGCTATGCTGGATGGCCGGGCAGTACACATGATGCAAGAGATTTGCATCGCTCTGATTTGTATCAGATAGTGCTGGAACAAGGAACTGAAAGACTATCTCCGTATGGTAGTTATCTGTTGGGTGACTCAGCATATCCTTTAACCACCTGGTTGATGAACCCATTTCGAGACAATGGTCGCCATTTAGAAAAAGAACGACGCTACAACTTCCTCCACTCTTCTACAAGGATGGCCATCGAGCGAGCATTTGCTTTGTTAAAAGGTCGTTTCAGACGTCTCAAGTATGTTGACATGGTCAGAGTAGAGGACTTTTCAGAATTCGTAATGGCTGCATGTGTATTGCACAACATTTGCCTAGCTAGTAGTGACGAGCAGGTTGAAGACATGATTCAGGAAGGTCAAGATGACAGTTGTTCAGATCTTCCTGATGTAGATGACATAGCAAGTGATGGTCATAGAAGGAATGAAGCCACTCTCAAGCGCAAGAACATCATGGAACACTTGTGGGCAGATAAGCATTTACGATTCTCTTGACTGAACATAACAGAATAGTTGCACACAAACATATCTCTTTCTGTTGTACTAGTTACTTATTACAGACAGATTTTAGAACATCAATCAAGCCAGAGAAAGCTTCCATTTTTCTCGGTGCATCCGCTCAAGGACATCAAGTCTCTGTAATTCCTCCTTTTGTCTAGCTTCTGTCTTTCTAAGAAACTGCACCACATCTGGCATGTGGGTACGCCTTCTAGAGCTGGACATCTTTTTCTTTTTCTTTTCTGGTGGTCGGCAATCCTCATCAGCAGTAGTAACGTCGATAGCTATTATGTCATTATCACCCTCACAATCCCTTTCCTTGTCTTCAGAAAGATCTCTCTTGCTTGAATTGCTGCTGTTGCTGCTCCTTCTGCCGTTCTCACTACTGCGTGTACTTCCTTTGCTGCTGCTGCTGCTGCTGCTGCTATTGGTGACGGTACTAGGTAGTATGCATGCAGGGCTGCAGTCTGGACGACACCCCAAAAGTTTGTCGAGGTCCTCAAAAAATCGCATTCACGTCTGTCATTGCCTGCCAAATGAGAAGAATTATTATTATACAATCCAAAACTGTTACAGTGAGACAATGGTAGTATATTGTTGTATATAGATATCCTACGTACCATGCAGCAATTTCCGTCGATTGTAGTGGTATGCATATCTATCGAGATCACAAATATAATGCGGAAAGTACTGTAATGCAGTTTGTAATGCAGTTTGTAATGCAGTTTGTTACCTTGTTCAAAGTATATGACGGCAACACTGACATCGTGCGGACAAAGACAGGTAACGCATTGACGTCACTGGCTGGTTCTGCCATATATTCGCTAGCACTTGCAGAGAAATTTAGTTCTCCACCTGACGAATATTGCACCTGGTAACATGGCTGCTAGCGTTGCTTCCAAGGCTTCTAGAGATTTCGGAAACTGCATTTGTATATCCTACTCTGACGGTAGTCACAGCGTACCGAAGAGCAACTTCAAGTTTGACATTGTCAGTGATGTTGTCAAGTAGGAAGAATACGACAGTGGAATGGTTGTTAGAGTTTACTGTAGCAACGACAAAGATATGGACAAGTAAGTGGCCCCCTAGTATATTTCCGTAGGGATTGCTTTGTAAGCAGCATAGACAAAAAGAACATAGTCTTTTAGAAACAGACTGAGTGACTGTATTGGCTGTACCATGTTGAAGCTAAATCTCAATAACAACGAATTGAGGTCGTACTTAATGCACAAGTACCAGGAATTTGAGGTACCACTCTGACTCTACCTTTCACGTTTACTAAGCAAATTGATGTATTGTATTATGACAGGTGAACACTCCACCTAGTGAGAGACAAAAGTACCAGGTAATTTACCAGGTAATTCGGTACGGACTTCAACCTCCAGAAATGGTGGAAGGCAAGCGTGTGTTCGTCTTGAACAAACACGTTCACGTCGACAGCTACGGTAAATGAAATGATACCGCTCACAGCCCATTTGTCTGGACAGAACAAGCTTCAACACCTCTTCCCAACTTTAGAGGTCCACTTACTACGGAACCTCTCAAGAAGCTAGTAGACGTCTGTCGACAAAACTATGAAAACAATTTTCTTTCGGCTTTTTTTGTGTTGGCCGGAGCTTCAGTTATTGCAAACTACGAAGCAAACTTTCGTAAACGTTGTGATAATCCTCCAATAATTGCGTTCGGCCCAGTTCTCTGCGGTAAAACGAGGTGTGTCAAAGTGCACTTAGCATCTTCGGCAGCAACCCTAAGTACTTCTGCCAAAAAATTACCGAAGTTTACAGTGCAAAAGTTGGCAAATCTACAACCTTCGACTACCTCATTGACGACATCAACGACGGTAAAGAACTGGAAGAGTACATTCTCCTCAACTACGGAGGTGCTCACCGGGGTCACATTCTTAGACAGGAAAGTTCAGCTTGCAGTTTTATGGCATCAGTCAATGAGCCGCAACTTCAAGACCTGCTGAGCAGTGACAGGTTCACAACCGTTAACATTCTTAACATGTAAGAGACAGTAATCTTGCATCTGTCAAATAAAAAGAGTTTCAAATCGTTACTAAAAATTTAAACTATTTGTAAATGGTGATTTTACGATAATGTTTTTAGATACGCGTCAAAGCCTGTTTCATACAATTTGATAAGCCTCTAACGGTAAAACCAAGCAAGGATCAGGCGAATTTATATGACGTCACTGTTCAGCTGTCACAAGGTGTGCACCAGTCTGTAACTGTATTGACTACAGCTGGAAAGTTATTTCTCAGCCACTGCGGGAGAGCAAAGTACAAAGAAATTTGCAAAAAGTACAGGACCTTTTTCAGAATGCAGTAGGAAGGTCTCATGTTACTTACAGAATTTTTCTTTTCCATGCTCTAACTGTAAGCATTGCATGTACTGTAAACGTGGAAATTTTCGCGTGTTTAAATTTTTCGCGTTTTTTTTCATCAGACCATTTCGCGGGTTAAAATTTTTGCGGTTTGATGCATGTCACGTGGTTCTATGCATCACGTGGTCCACCTTGCCGCTGCTGAATTGGTTACGTAAAGCGGGGGATGTAGAGAGAAGATCATGTCTTCCGCAACCCACTGACGTTCCCGGTCTACCTTCCAAGACAGTAAAAGCTGCAAATGATTGTGTGTCGCTTGAAGAAGGTCCCCCTACGAGGGCTGAACGCAAGCGAAAAAGAGAGAGTGAGTACTACGTGTACAGTGCCTCGGAACGATTGAGCATTGCTCGTTATGCAAGCGATCATGGAGTTGCACGAGCAGCCAGACACTTCAGTAGTGTACTGAGTCATCCAGGGAACGAAAGTACGGTTCGTTCGATGCAGAAAAAATACCTCCAGAAGATTAAGCAACAATCAGGTGAAGTTCCACTTGTCTCTCTTCCAAGACAGAAACGTGGACATCCATTGTTGATTGGTGATACATTGAAGCACATGATACGGAATTACATTTTGAAACTTCGAGAAGCAGGCGGTGTGGTCAGTGTACCCAGCACCTGCTTGTGGGATCATCGCCCACGAAAGAAAGGACATGCCGGGTGAGTTTGGAGGTTCTTTTATTCCAACGAAGAACTGGGATCCTTGTATGCTAGACAGGATGGGTTTTATCAAACGGAAGGGAACCAAGGTTGCCAAAAAGAAATCTGGTGACCTTCCTGAAATAAAACAAAATTTGGTTTTTAAATTTCTAGATGTAGTGAGTAACCATCAAATCCCAGCAGATATGTTTGTGAACTGGGACCAAACTGGAGTCTGCATGGTCCCTTCTGGTAACTGGACCATGGAAAAGAAAGGGTCCTGTCAGGTTGCTATTGCAGGTTTGGATGATAAACGAGAAATTACGGTATTGCTTGCAGTCAACATGTTAGGGTGAAACCCTACCCAGTCAAGTGATTTACCAAGGTACCACTGATCGTTGTCATATCAGATATGACTTTCCTGATTCTTGGAACATAACTCATACTGCTTCCCATTGATCAACAGAAAGCACCATTTTAGATTACCTAGAGAAAGTGGTCGACCCATACATTGTCCTGAAAAGACAGGAATTAGGACTGCCCGAGAAGCACCATGGCTTGTTGATTGTTGATGTTTTTAAAGCCCATCGAACAGACGCAGTACGAAAATTCCTAGATGCAAGGTACATTTCTGTGTTGTGTGTGCCAGCGTGCTACATAGACAACTTGCAGCCATTGGATTTGACTGTCAATAAGTCATTTAAAGAAGACTTACGGCAGTCATTTCAAAACTGGTACGGCGATCAGGTCAGACAACAGCTAGACAGGGTACTTCTATGTGCGACATTACTGTAGACCTCAGATTGTCATCTATTAAGACTTTGCATGCTGGCTGGATTGTACACGCTTATCAGGCAATATCTGAGCGTCCTAGGCTCATCAGAAGTGGGTTTTCTCAGGCTGGTCTATGCATGCCCTTGCCCCTTCCTTGTATTGCTTCAGCAAAACAGTCAGTGTCTGTTACTACTCCTTCGCAGTCCAAGAAGTAAAGTCCTATGACCAGTGTGCAGATGACCTTTGCAATGATGCCTCTGTTGCATTGATTTTAGAATACTTCAAGTCAGTTATTTCTTATGTATTACCATCACAATTCTGCCAGTCAACGTTGAATGGGCGAAATGGCAGCAATGCTTGCACGGTTATATCTATTTGTGTAGCTACCCAGATTATGCTAGTTTGTGTGCAAGTACCCAATAGTGGTACTGTAGAACCATCACAACAGAACATCAGAGCTTTCGTTGCATGTATTGAATAAGGCAACAAGCGTTATGATAGTGCTGGGTGCAGAGGCTTTTTGTCCGTTTACGGTGCGATAGAGGGCCTGTTCGGATATGAACGTGAAAATTGCCAGAGGAGGAGATTTTGGCGTGTGGGATTACGACCAGTTCAAACAAGATCTGCTGACTATCCGAGACAGAGCTGTTGGAGCAGGCAGTCCATACCGGTGTACTTGTAATGCCAAGTCACTTTTCAGTCGCAATTGCATTCGATCCTCGCAAGATGTGTCTTGCTGTGTTGCTGTCAAACACAGCATGGCAGTGGTATGAAGCTTGGTGCCTCCACAGCTGTAGCTTCATTAGATGACATTGGTATTCTGCACATGGCAGAGTTTCTTGATTTTGCTCTCAATGGAAATGGCTTAGCAAATGCAACTATGAAGGGTGCAGACATTATCTTGATTCAGTAGTTTGAGTAGAGTACTAACAGCAGTACTTCTACAGTATACAGTACTATCAGTATAAAGTTTGCTACTAGTAGACAGTATCCCTTATACGGGACTTTGCACGGGGATGTCACGTGAGGAATGGGCCACGCCTTCATAAATTTTCGCGTCGTGTTTATTTTCGCGGACAAAACTCCAACCGCGAAAATAGCGAAAATTTTCATCACGCGAAAATTTCCACGTTTACAGTATGCGAGATTCTTGAATTAACGTGCATGCTACTAGTGTATTAATTTTATATGTCGTATTTTTTATATAGATAACCTTAACTAAGGATAACAGTCACAGACGGTATAATCTAAGAAAAGACTTAAGACCGTTAGCTACTACAACTGCTTATAGATGAATTAACTAAGATAAGGATGCTCAATTGCATGCACGTGAAGTTGAGTGAGATAAAGCGGTATACATACAACTACTAAGTATAAAATAGATAATGATTCTGTTTGCGTCTATACTGTACAGCTGTCGTCGCAGCTTGACAACACAGTTCCCGAAGATCAAATATGGAATCATTTTGAGACGAGCGATTCTAGCGAGAGGAATCGTCATTTTCTCTGCCTTCCTCAACGCTAGGAAACGTTTTGGACAACATTTGGAAACAGTCTGTGCTCTCTTGTTCAAGGGTATGTGCTTTGTAGTTATCAATTGTCTTACACTAAGTCTAAGTTATATCAGTTTGATACCTGTCAGCAAAAAGGAAGTCGGATTTCTGTTTTGTTTCACTGCAGTTGTATATTTTGATAGTGCTAATTAATTGATAACTTATTGGTTATAGGTGCTGCAGATTCTCAGACCTGACGTCACATTTAAAGACAAAAATGGAATCCGTCATGAAGGTATCGCAAAATTTCGCTTTCTGACGTCTGTCTTGTCATGGCAGAAAGAAATATCACTCTCTTTGACCTAAGTTCGCTGGAGAAATCTATTGCCTCGGTCAAGCAGTTCATCAAGAGGTTTGAAGTGATTAACCTGTTATATATTACAAGCAGTGAAACAAAATAAGGAAGTCTCGTCACGGAGACTGCACAAGGAGAGTTCGCTGCTGCGTTTTATCTGCAAAACTATTTACCGAAGACATCATCAGAAACTTGAAGAGGGTCATGCAGTTTGCTGGGTTTACTCACTGCATGTACATATGGTGTCGTATATTTGCATGCAACTGCGAACATGATAAAAGAAAGAGAGTCTTCAGAAAATCCAATCGCCTCTGCTTCCCAAGGTGCTATATAGAATATAGTTCTGTACATGTTTTCCTTCAATTTTAATTAACTTAATCCTACAGAAAAAAGACACAGTTGATTCAGATAGAGGAAGTACCACAACATACACGGATTTAGAAGGTTGGTGTCAACACAGGCACATAAGCAAAGGTTTGCGTGCCTAAACAGACCTTTGTGTGAGAACAGGCGATTTTATTGAGTTTGATGACCATTTTGCTGATAACACTGGTTCGGAAAATTAATTTTGTTTGTTGTGATTTTTCAATTTTCATTTACGCAATTAGGGAGTGAGAAGTCACGTGGGCAGTTACAGGCTTCTTGCCTGAATAAACAAGGTCATTGTTTGAATAATTAATTTTTCATATTAAATTAATTAAATAATTTGCAAACTTTCTAACACTTCAAGAAAATTTTACAGAAGACATAGTAGATCCTCTAGGTCGACGGTAGGAGAGTCATCAATCTATGGCTTGAGAATTAATGTAGAAATTAAACTAGCAAAATAACCTAACTCTGCTTAGATTCTCACACTGACCTGCCACAGTCTCAATTTTTTTAACCCCAAGTTCACAACTTTCCAATGTTTTCCAAACACTTCAAGATGCGTATGGAAGTAGCGAGTCTGAAACGTCTCCAAGTAAACGTACTACTATATCTAACGATATAGAGCTTGTACATAATGGTCTAGATACAGCAAAGCTGTCCAGAAGATCATTGTTTTCCACTGTGGTTTCTCCACATGTCTGTCGTCAGTTCAATGACTGCAAAGACAACAGAATTGTTTCTCTTGAGATGGAAAATTCAATACTTGATGACGGTACTAGAGATGTAGGCCCACAATTGGTGTACAACATTATAGAGTAACACTGTTACCTAAACACTGCAAAGTAACGTCGGAAAGGACTAATAGCCCAGACGTCGCTAGCGCCTCCTTATCCAGGGGTGGGCATTTGTCGCTATGGTGCCAAAATTGCCGACAGCACTGGGCCATTGGCACCACTCGTGCCTTGTCTTGGCGACACAAATGCCTTCAGACTTGATAAAATAAATTGTCACTCCGACCTTCTGGAGTCGGTATCTAGTCTAATGTCATTACCCATTAATTGAATAAATCGCTGGACCAGTTGAAATGCAATATCTGCATTGTCGTGACGACTGCAAGCACGTGTCGTAGGCATGATGTCCACATGATTTCACGGAGACAGCAGACGCCAACCTCTCCACATTAAACGACATGGCTCAAAAACGGCTTGAAGAGTTCTGTAGGCAGACCTGTGGCCGTCGAACTTCTTGTGAAGGTTAGCCGTTGAAATCCAGGGCGCTCCTAATAGTACGTCCCGGTCCGACTGTCACGTGCCAGTGGAGACAAACGACAACGCCACCGCTTTTGCTGTGGACATTCCTTGCTCTTCAAATGCAACACTAGCTAATCTTCTGCCCTTATTTGTCAGCTGTTATGATACCGCGGAGACCTATGGAACGACTGAATCTGAGAGGAGAGCAGATTGTGAATCAATATCTACTGCTAGTGGTACGGGTACGGAGGGTTCAGCAAAAAGACCATGTCAGCACGGAGCTGCAGCAGAACGAGTTTACAAACCTGAATGGAGGATAAACTGGCTGATGAATTTTGATGAGGCAGCCAATGAAATGGTATGCATGCTCTGCTCCTGTCGACTGAAAAGTTTGAAGATAGATACAATAAAAAAGCACCATGATCGAAAGCACGCACGCCTAACAAAGAAAGAGTACTCCGACAGCAGAAAGAAACTTCTTGTTTGAAGTATAAACTGAAATAAAATTACAGCAAACGCAACTTAAAAAGCTCACACATCCCAAGCAGAATATCAATCTAGCATCGTACAAGCTGGCATTTGTTATCGGGAAGCACAAAAAAGCCTCTATCTGATTGTGAGCACTATTTGGAGTTCGCAAAGTGTGCAGATCCTGAATCAGATGTATTTAAGCAAATGGCCTGTAGCAGAAGAATGATCACTCGCAGGATAGTTAATATCCACGCGTTCTTATGCGAAAAGTGAGAGATGATCTAAATAGAGCTTTGTTTTGGGGCTACATGTTGGATGAATCAACTGATAAGTCCGTGTTGGAAGAGGTAATTGTCTATGCGCGCTTCATAGACACAAAGGAAGGACAGATCAAGCCGGTTACTTGTCACACAAGAACTTATTTTCATTTGAAGTGTATCAATCTTTGTAAACCACTGTAGCATTGTGGAGTAATCGTGTTGTTATGTCAACTATAAATATGTCACCGCTTGTCCGACATCACAGAAAATGGTGACACAAATTCCGCAGCACGTAAACGAAACAATAGATGCTGTGCTAAAGCACTTCAAATACTCAGCTGTAAGCCAAAGCCAGTTAAAATCAATTCTGGAGCTAAAGGGAGAGAAATATGTGAAACTAATAAACTAACACAAGGTCAGATGGCTTTCTCTAAGCGATCGTGGTTGTCGATTGGTATCTCTACGATCTACGCTCACTGAATACTTTGAAAGAGAGTCAATGGCGCAAATAGGCCAGTTGTTCGAAGGAAATGCAATATAACTCTATGAAAAGCTCTGAGAGGCAACATTCCTATTCTATTTATTCTTCTTGCACGCCTATCTACCTATTTTACGTGAAGTCAATGTCCAGTGTCACAACAGAAACGGTATAATCTTTGAGTTTTTGAGTCGTATTCCAAAATTCAAGCCCTTATTCGTACTCTGATGGAACGTGTTGCTCTCGACAGGGCACTTCAACTAGATGAGTTGATGAAAGAATCGTGTCATTGATATCAGTTCTCTTATTGCACGATTTATGGTGTTGTTGAAAGAGGTTACCACGCGTACAGGAATGATGAACTCCTGGATTATCTGTTTGAGGACTCGCACAAGAATGCTGACGAAACTAATGGAGAGAAAGTAGATGACGTAATTGGCTTCTGGTGTGACTTATATCGAAATTTTGACGATTACAAACAACTTGGCAATACAAAGAAGTTGGCAATACTGATTATGACACTGACACCCAACACCTGTCATTGCGAACGAGGATTTTGTACTATGAACTATGTTAAGAATGATTTTAGAACGACACTGACAGGTATAACACTTAACGCGTGCATGGCTGTTGCTTAGCAACGTTAGTGAGTTTCCACTTGTGAAAGTTCTTGATCACGTAGTAGCTTAGACGTACATATTAGAGTAGATTCATTGAAATGCATGTTAAGATTCCTTGTCTTCATGGTTTTGGCACCGATGTGTCAACTTGGTGCCAGACTGCGGCACCAGGCTTGATAAAAACGTGCCCACTCTTGCAAGTTATCGATCGTTGAGTAATTCTTCTCATGCATGTAACCTCCGGTCCGCATACTCTGATACGCGAGACAACTCATCCACTCTCTGAGTTAACAGAAGCTGTCTAGCTCAGCATTTTCAAGATTCTCCGCACTCTACTTTCAACAACTCCAGCTGCATTATTTCTGCTTCTCATATATATATATATATATATATATATATATATATATATATATATATATATATATATATCTTTTTAGCCTGATCTATAAGGCTAACAGCAAAGTCTCGATCATCTTCCTCAAAGCTGCCATGACGTATATGTAATTGCATGGATGGTGATTTCTAGAACTGAAACACACTACCGTATTACTTCGCTTAGAAGGGCATGCTCTTGTAGGTGAGGTTGAGCAGAAATTGTGTTCACGACACTCTGCAACTGTAAGAGCATGCCCGTATAAGTGAGGTAGCCTCGAACACCTGGACCTGAAAACGTCAGCGCTTGCGCAGTTTAGCAATTTACCAGATGGCGTCGGAGGAGTTTGCAGAGGAGTTGGAGGTTACTGAAACAGAAACTGAAAGTACAGAGAGAAAGGCTAGAATTTCGTATACGGTGAAGAGGAAGCTTTCTGCGATAGAAAAGTAAGATGAGTACGGAGGGAACCTATCAAGAGCAGCAAGAGACAGCGGCGTACCGCGAAGTAATCTTCGGCGATGGGTCAAGCAAAGGAACGAATGAGATGGCAGTGAGGACGAAAGATGAGAAAGATGGCAGTGAGGAAGAACGCAGTGATGAAGACAGGGAAGAAAATTAGGATTAAGATGCTTTATAATATGAAGACAGTCATTAGATAATATGTGCATAGAACGGTTGCATGCTTGCTTAGGTTTTTTAGGTAGTAGACGAGAATCAGTATTTGCTTTGTGTGCATGCTTGTTACCAGGATACCACAACAGCTTTTTCCCTCGCCTGAAAGGGCATGCCCTTATACCTCGAGGCATAAGGGCAGTCTGCTCAACCTCGCGCTATAAGAGCATGCTCTTCTAAGCGAGGTAATACGGTAATTATCTTTATTAAGGCATACTGGAATGCCAGTGGTGATTGAATAGAACTTTTCTGTAAAAATATCTCGATCATCTTCCTGAATGCTGCTGACGTAATTGTAAATTGCATGCATGGTGGTTTCTAGAACTGAAATACACTAATGATCTTTAATATTAGGCATACTGGAATGCCAGTGGTGATTTAATAGTACTTTTCAATCTTACAACTCTAAAGAGATTTTCAAGGCAATCTTGAGTAAGTCTTTATGTTAGCAGAACTTTGTGACTATAGCATTGATTAATTTCTCGTATACTTTAAGTACAGATCTTAATATGTGCCATAATCACTCCTGTTTGCACAGGCTTCCAATTACCTCTATCTCCTATCTTTGTAATCTTAATTTTAATCACACTTCAAAAAAGTAACAGTCCTTTTGTGCCGTTCAGCATGCAACCGACGTAGAGCATTTACGGGCTTTCGACTGGAAATATGGTCAGAGTGGTAAACTACTGTAAATAAATATGGAGTAATAAATTAGCCATTGCTTTGATTCTTTTCTTTCACTGGTTACCTCAACTACCAACTGACTGAGTTGCTGTAAAATTTAAGTACATGTGAAATTTTCATTTAGTCAAAGTGAGATAGCGTAATGGTGCTTGAGTGACGATAATATTCATTGAAGAAACGGTAATAGTCACGAGTGCAGCCACACATACACAGCAGCATGGTCATTCTAAAGGATCATTTAAGAGAATCGTGTCTAGATAAACATCTATATATACTGCCTTCACTGCAGGCAGAGTTGTCGGTGTAATGGAACATTCCGTCCCCCATCCAAACTGTCCCCCTGGACCAAATTGGCCGGCCTATCCTGTTTGGGCGGACAGAATATTCCAAGCCCATTCTGTCCCCTCTTGGCCCATTTGGTCCGAGTTGAAGGTTCTCAACGAAACAAACACCTTACCACCAAACTGATTTCTACGTTTAATACAGGTCGTTGTGGAGCCAAATGCAGCGTGAAATTACGTCAATCGCTCACTTAATAGTGAAATAGACAAACCTGTAGCTTCTTGCAAAGCATCATGATCTTCAGACGCAGACAGACGGAACCAGTAGTCTTCAGTCAACGGCTTCACTTCGTTCTGTGGCTAAAACCTCGCTATACAATCTCCCAGGCAGATTCCGTGTGAAGCAGTAGCGCATGCTATACCATTTGGCGGGTAGTGTGAAGCAGTAACGGACGATATACAATTTGGCGAGTAGTTTAATTCCGCGTTTCATCTACATGTCTGGCAACGCCTCCAATGACTTTTCTTTCAACTGCGACGACATTCTCAGCCAGTTTGATGAGTCAGACCTAAACACTCCAGCCTTTACGTCCACTTCCAGCTACGCAGACGTCTACGAGTATCTGAGAACTGGTCAGTACATTGCTGCCCACACCTCTGATAAAAAACAGCACAACGTCAATTCGTAGAAAAGCAGCTAGCTTCAACCTCCGAAATGGTACGTTGTACTATCATGGTGGAAACCCAGTGAACATGAGGCGTGTCATAGAGGAAAAGACTGAGCAGCATCGTTTGCTGAGAGCCTCTCATGAGGGTTTATGTGAAACAAACAAGCTCAAGTCATGGGAGGACATTTTGGGAGAACCAAAACTATCAGTAAGCTGACATCTCGCTACTACTGGAAAGGGATGAAAACAGACGTAGACAGCTTGGTAAACATCAATTAGAATTTGTTAGTTAATTAATTAAGTGTCACTTACCCAGAGATATTTACTAGATTCAGTGCTGTGACACATGTCAACGTGTGAACAAAAAATTGGACAAAACTGCATCAAGTCTTCATCCAATTCCAGTACAACCCAAGGTATGGCTTCAAGTTGGAGTAGACCTTGTTGAACCCTTAACAACATCTCGCAGTAGCAACAAATACATTATTACATTGAACGACTACTTCAGCAAATGGCCAGAAGCAGAAGCAATACCAAACAAGACTGGACAAACATTGGCTCTGTTTGTGTACAAAGTATGTACTAAATATACTAATAACACAACAAACACCACACAAGAAAAGCATGTGTCTTGATTCAGATGATCTGTCGACATGGTTGTATGAAAATCCAGATCACAGATCACGGAAGAGAATTTGCTAATTCTATCAGTGAACACCTGCACAGTCTAACTGGTGTCAAACACCGCATATCTACAGCATATCATCCTCAAACAAATGGATTGATAGAAAGACTCAACAGGACCCTCCAGGAGACAGTAGCCAAGCAAATTCGACTCTGACCAGAAAGATTGCGATGAGCTTCTTGATGGGATTCTGTTTGCGTATCGAACAACTGTCCACGAGTCAACATATTGTACTTCCTTCTCAATCACACATGGAAGAGAGGCTCGCCTCCCATTAGAAATGGAGCAAACTATACTAGCGACATACACCGAGACAGACAACCACATGACTGTAGAAGACAAATAGCAACAATGCCAGAAGTGCAAAAATCTATTCACCAAAAATCGTCAAGAAACATTAAGACATCTCAAGCACGGCAGAATAATTACTTTGATGCCAGGCACACTCCAGAAGTGTGCTATTACATGCATACAAGTGAAAGACCTGGTCCTTGTCAAAAACTTAAGACTAGAGGGCCGTAAAGGTGGAAAGTTGGAATCAAGATGGGAAGGTCCCTTCTCCATTTTTAGGCTGTGACCAATGGTGTGTACAAATTGTTAAAGGATGGAGTCTGCCTGAAGAAGGCAGTCAACAGCACACGACTGAAGCTCTACCATTGCTCTCAAGGGTCTAGGCAGAGAAAATGCAACTTACTAACCAAACCAAAAATAGTACGTGCAATTAACACTTCAATTCCGTTAATTGTCAAACTCAACATTGGCTAATTGTTTCCAGAAGGAGACACCTGGAAATGAGACAGAGAAGGACCGAGGAAATAAGGTATGAATAAACTGAAGCAGTAGTGATGCTGTTTATATATATATATATATATATATATATATATATATATATATATATATATATATATAGCCATGCATAGCACTGGACGGCTAATCAATTGTAGCTCTGAACACACGATGGAGGAGGCTCATGTCGGCGATATTGCAAACGAGAGTGCCGAGACGAAAATGTACGAAGTCTTCGCCTACTTGTCTAATAGTCAATATCCGGCTGCATCAAGCAAAGCAGGGAAAGGGGGTCATTCGAAAACGATCCAAAAAGTTTGAGTTGCTTTCTGGTGTTCTTCACTACAAAGATAGTCCTAAAACTGGGGAGCCAAGACTTAGACAGGTGTGATGCGAAGTACATAAACTATTTCTCTGCCTCACTTTTCTACTTGCTAAGGTTATTTCCGACAAAACAACCAAGTTGAGAATACTGGAAGCATGCCGCGATGGCAAAAAGTTGGTGGGTGTCACTTCGGAAGAGACAGAACTGTTGACAAAATCACGGCAAGATACTATTGGAAAAATATATACAACGGTACATCAGAATGGGTTAGTGATTACTACTTACATGTAGATTACTTTGCTAACTGTTTCAATAGATAAAACATTGTGAAGTATGTCAAAGTTCCAAGAGAAAGTTCGGCACACCAGCGCCATCTCTACATCATATTCCTGTGACGGACACTTGGAAAAAGGCCGGGATTGACCTGATTGAATTTCCAGTTAGCAGCAGCGGCAATCGGTTTGCGTGACATTGATACACTACTTCTCGAAGTGGGTAGAAGCTGCGGCTATTCCAACCAAGGAATCTTGTCACACCCTTGGCTTTTTGTACAAGATGATTCTTCGTCATGGCTCTCCAGAAGAAATCATCACAGACCAGGGAAGGAAATTTTGCAATCAAGTAATGAACAGACTAGAAGAGCTGACAGGCTTTCGCCATCTTGTCACGAGCGCCTATCATCCTCAGCCCAACGGATTAGATGAAAGGCTTAATCAAACTCTAAAAGCAGCGTTGCAGAAGCTAGTCAACGAAAGACAAGACGATTGGGATCAGTTGATTGACAATGTTCTTACGAGCCGACAGCAATCAACGAAGTACACGCCATTTTTTCTCATGTGCAGTTGTGAAGCAAAGCTTCCCATTGACATCAGCTTTGTTAGAGAAGAAGAAACTTCTCGAGAGTTATCTCTAAACGAGAAAGTGAAGACTATGATTGGCATTCAGGAGAAGATTCGCGCACAAGCCAAGAAAAATATAGAAACCGCTCAGGCTAGACAGAAACGGCAGTATGATATAAAGCACAATACAAGAACAAATCTCAAGGTAAGAAGAGTGTGCAACAGACATTCAATTAAATAACTTAATCGAATGAATTCTGACTACAATGACAATGTTGACAGTCTGCTTGCCATTTGAATGTAGGTAGGAGAGCAAGTACTTCTTCAGGAAATGAAAAATGTGGGACGGAAAGGAGGAAAATGGAAGTCCAGTTTATGGGATCTTTCGTAGTCGTAGAAGATTTGGGTAAAGGAAGATTCAGACTACAAGATAGCACGTCAAAAGTCCTAAAAACAAAGTTAACTGTCACAGACTAAAACGGTGGTTGAAACCAAACATGAAAATGAGTGACCGCTCTTCTGTAAGTTATAAATATAAATATATATATATGACGTCGCGTGGAAACAGGCCACATTGCCAATCCGTCTCGGTGGTTTGGGTTTGAGAGAAACCTGTAGAACTTCCGCACTCGCTTTCGTAGGCAGTTGCAATTTTACACGGGATTTGAGTATTCGTCTCTTGGGGTGTGCTAAGCCACCTGTTTTGAGGAGCAGTGAAGGGCCAATCACTAATCCTGATGTTCCAGATCTGCTTTTCCCAGATGAGGTATCGTCTCGTGAACAGCTGCTGTCTACTCTCCTGTCTACCGCTGATGTTGACCTCGGCGGAGCAAGTCAACATGATTTGCAAGAGATTTTCGACAAGTCACTTTTATCTGACATTAAGAACTCAGTCAGTATACGCGACCAAGCACGTCTAAACGCTATATCAACTCCTCATGCAGGCGCATGGCTGCGGGCAATCCCTAACAGAAATTTGGGCCTCGTCATGTCTGCAGAGGAATATGTGATTGCTTTACGTTTACGGCTAGGAATTCCAATTTTTCCTTCTCTCTCTACTAGATGTCCATGTGGTTCAATAATAGATGAATAAACTATAAAAAAAAAAAATATATATATATATATATATATTAATTTTTTTTTTTTTTTTTTACGGAGATCATGTGTTAGGTTGCGGCTATGGTAACCTGAGAATTAAACGCCATGATGCGTTATGTGATGTCATCTTTCACACACTACTTGAGGATCACTCTGGCACTCGGAGAGAACAGCACTGTGGCGGATATAATAATTCTCGCCCAGGTGACGTCTACCACCCAGATTTTCTACTTGGTCGTCCAGGATATTTTGATATCACAGTAAGGAATTCCTTCCAGCAGTCTCACATTGTCCACTCCGCTTATTGTGCTGGTGCCGCTGCAGCAGCTGGAGAGATGGAGAAAGACGATCGTCATAAAGACAACGTAGAGGCGACAGGAGGTGTTTTCTACCCGCTGGTAGTTGAGTCCTACGGAACGTGGACCTCCAGTAGCTTACAAACTTTAAAAACAATTGCTAGAAGGACATCTCTCCGTAGTAGTATTACTGTTAGCAGGGCTATCGTTAATTTTCACGGGCAGCTCTCTCTCCGCCTTTGGCAATTTAACGCTAGGATGATTTTGGACCGTTTGTCTTTGTTAGGTTTAGACAGAGACTACTCTGTTTGTTCTTCGTTGTGAGGCCCCTCTAGTGGAGGGGTAGCTATTATTTATATTTGAATAAACTATAAAAAAAAAAAATATATATATATATATATATATATATATTTTTTTTTTTTTTTTTTACATATATATAGTGCAGTACAAGCGTAGTAAGTTAATTGACTTAGCTGAATAGGACAAAGACCACGTTGAATCGGTGACAAAGGAAAGTGGAAAGCATAAACGAAAACTTTTTTTTCCCAAGACACTACTGTGCCACAAAAGAAGTCAAGACAACACCTGGTAATTGATATAGTTGAATGTTGATGGGAGACAACAGAAATGGGGCGATAGCAATCAGTTCGAGAGGGACAGGAAGCAAGTGTTGGTGAGTTTGAGGGCAGCGAAGGCAGTAAAGGTGTGGATGAAATTGCATAGGTGGACGGTAGAGGATGAGGAAGGAAAGAAGTGGTATGAGGAGTAAGCACATCTGACTGTTGTTTGTTGTTGTTGTTGTTGTTGTTGTTGTGTGTGTGTGTGAGAGAGAGAGAGAGAGAGAGAGAAAGAATGCTTTACTATTGTATACTGCACTTCATAGAAACAGTGAACGTTGTATGTATGCTCCAGCAGAGCCCAAAACCGGCTGGACTGAAGAGAAGAGGTTTGTAGGAATAATTAGATAATACAGTTGGCTGGCGAGGTAACAATAAATACATGTATTTTGTAGGAGACTACTGGCACTAGAGATCCACTACCCCGACTGCGAGGATGTCGTCATCACCCCTCCCCTATTTGAACCCACACGTCCCGTTGGTGCACATCTACCCCGCAACCTTCCCGACAACCCAACACTTATCGACCTCTTCAACCTCTACTTCAACGATGACATCCTCCTCAAGATTGCGGCCTGGACCAACAGCAAAGGGAGATATAGGAAAGCCACCGAGAAGAGCTTCCAATGGCAGCACGACACCCCCCAGAAGCTCAGAGCCTATTTGTTGGGCATGGGATTGTTTTGGCATTATTGTTTTGGCATTTTGTTGGGCATGGGATTAATCCGTCTGCCCCAGATCTCCCACTACTGGTCCCAGAGTGAATTCTGAGGCCACAGCTTTTTCAAACGTACCATGTCGGCACGGCGGTTTAGTGCTATCTCTGGTGCATTGAAGGTTAGTAAATAAGCAATTTTTGTGAAAATGGAAAAGGTTACAAAATTTTTCTTGCCTAGATGAACGAATTTGTTCCACCGAAGGGAAAACCGCCGTGCCAGGAGATCGGGGCAGAGGACACAGCACGCCTCACAGAGCCGGTCCCTGGCCCCAGCACAGGGGTACAGAAAGGAGAAACACCAGTTGGTCCTATTACTAAGGCACTGGACAAAGAAAGCACAAAAAGCAAACGAAACGAAACGATGTCGTAATATCAATAATAACGCAACAGTAACGCAATAATAACAACAGTTCTTTAGACCACACCTATAACCACGCCCACTAAATACTGCTAAGTGCCATCTCACGCATTTAGCAAGTTGGCAACTCAATTCTATTGTGTGACAGTTTGAGTCTAGTAGCCTGAGACTCGCAGTATGTGTAGGCTGGATCAGGCCAAGTGTGTGTATATTCAACCAACAAGTCTAAATTCAATAAAAAGATGGAGTTGAAGTCTAAATTTAAGGTAGCTTACTTTTTTTGGAGTAGGTGTACAGATGTCGCGTCTAGTCTGCTGAAGGCTATTTCAATTGCAGTGTTTTGCACACGGTTCTGAACATTCTTTCAATCGACCGCAATATATATCTACGTCGATTGCAGACAATGCCTATGAAATCATCGTCGTGTACGATCACGATGGCGATCGTAAGCTTAAACGAATAGTTGGTGACGCACAAATAATAGAGAATATTACTGTTAGACATTTTGACTTCTCAGTGCTTTATGATATTACAGCTTTGTTCTATAACGCATGTCTATAGACTAGAGAGCTTTGGAGGTTTGAATGTCCACAATCTCTGCCATCTTCCACATCATGCAATCAGTTACGAAATCTGCTGCATGAGCACTCAATAACAAGACAGTACATCCATTGTAGCTTGTGAAAGCAATGTAGATTTGGCAAGCGAACGTAAGAGATTGTCTCGAAAATTCATATGACGATATTGCGTCAAACGCATTTATTCACGACATGATGACGTCCCTTCCCTATTCCAGTTTACATAAGCGAATTTTGCAGTCCATAGGTATGGTAAAGTGTAATCTTCCTATAACTCAGTGTACACAATATTGCACAGCTGTCTATTCTTCAGGACTAAAAGTTCCAGCATTTTTTCTCCATGTAAGCCCGCAATTATGTCCATCAGGCTGTACGATGCAGTCAAACTGTTTGATTCCAACTGGGGAGAGCTGGAGGAAGGGTCTCGCATCTTAAAGAACAACGAAGTGTTTTACTCTGTCGCCTACGAAAGGCATGCACATTAAGAGATGAAGGTCGAGAGTAGAGTGAACGTACTTCATTTTTGCGTGAGTATACATCCTGCGTTTACCGACAAATCAGCGTCCACTAGTCCTCAGGAATTCTTACAGAATAGTTTATTGTACAAGTTCTTTACAGCAGAATTTTTTGTCATTCTTAGTTATACCAGGCGCGGATCTATTGGGTGGCTCACCGGGCCCGGGCCACCCTCCAAGCCAGCCGGCCTTTCAGTCTTCCCTGCCCAAATACTTAGAGTAAACCTAACTATGCTCGAAAAGCCGAACAGTGTCACTAATACTCATATCTATGAGTATGCCTGTGCAATCTGCCAGATAAGACATGCCCACAAGACCAAGAGTTGATCGAGTGTTCACTTCTATCTAGCAGGACATTTCTTCACGCATCAAGTTTACGTGGTAATTCCAGAATTGCTGGTTTGAACGCGAGCGAGCCATGTCGCGTGTTCCACCGTTACCAAACGTATACTTCGACATTTCTTCAGACTACAGTTTCTGAGCAAAGATTAGGTCAGTCTGATTCAAGTTCTATAAACGCTGAGGTTTGCAGTAGTGTTTACAAGCTCGAACATAGCAGCACCGTGACGACAGATCTGTCGAGTAACCAGACCTCTGCTCCGCCTAGAAGCAATAAAAGTACCGTAGAAGCAATAAAAGTACCGTAGCAGCAAGCAAGAGGGTTTACGGAGAAAATGTATGCTCTGTAAAGATGTTGATAAAAAGGTTACAGAAAATACTGGCAAACGCAGCAAGGTAAGAAAGTTAAGTAGATGCTAAGATGCCGAAACAATACATACATCTGCAGAAATTTACAACGAGGAGGATGTGCTGCTTCTGCTCTCGCGTCTATAGACTTCGCTGCTTTGGAAATTCAATACCACCAATCCTGCTATTCAGAATACACCTAGCACAAAAAGTTGCATCAGGTTGTAGCAGAACAAGGTGACAATGGCACCACTACGCGTTAGCTTTCACTAGTCTTGCTAAGGTAGTTGAATAGTGAACCATCCGTCAACATGAAGTAGTAACTCTGTCGGGTGTGAAGTTGATATATGAACGTACTTTGATGGATCTGGATTCAGATTCCAACCTGGTCAGTACCGTAGTGAAAGGTTAAAGCGTCATCTCGAGAACCATTTTGGTGACCGGCTATAGTTTGGGATTCTAGCAATCGGAAAATCAGGTCTGGTGGCTTTCTTGTGTCACATAAGTGACTTACTCCGCAAAATCTTTATTCTTTCGGTGCACCAAAAGTCAGGAAACGGGTATTTGTAACAATAACGCAAGGCAGCCTCGGAGTACTGCTCACTTGCTTAGTAGACGTCAATTTGCTTCATTGGCTCTGAACTGGGCTAGACAAAGCTCCAAGCTGTAAATCTAATCTTTTATGCAAATATGAAATTATGTAAATATCAAATTGTGCACATTGGTTGACAAGCTAACAGCCAACAAAAACGAGAAACATATAGTTGGCATGGTAACGCAAGCGCCTAAGAAGTACGGTATAAAAAACTACTTTCGACATTTTGAAAACAAATTTATTGCTTGTATGCATTTTCTCTACATCACAATTGTCGTTATCAAGTCTAAAAGTTAGTTTATACTCTCAATACAACAAACTATTTTGTCGCCAACCGAGGCCGTAGGACCAAGAGAAAATACAAGGATAAACACTCTACCGAGTCACTAAAGTTATGCTTGAAGCAATCCAGTGATACTTGTTGCAGGCAACTCCTGTCCGTTGTGATGACAGAGTTTTGCCAGCTATAGAACATCAAAACATCATAGCCATCGAGGTGCGGTACCATCAGTGTTGTTACTCTAGATAACGAGCAATTCAAGTGTTCGTTATACGTGTATGTAGCACGGAGACATCGAAAATAGTACAAGAGGACGCAATACTCAGTACTGTACTGTTTGACGTTGAGACTGATCTGCTTCCCTCTAAGGAAGTTATCCATATAAGCTCTTTGCGAAAACTTTGTTTAGAATTAGCGAAACAGAACGATGTCGTAGTTGGTGAGTCGTTCTATCGCAACGACAAAATAAAAGGGCTATCCAATCTCGTTTTGGAGAAAGGATCACTGTTTGGAGGTTGATTGATAGCAAGCAGAGTAAATTGCTGTTTGATTCCTCTTTGCCAGCAGGCGCTATAGCAAAAGCATTCTGTGTCTTGAAAGATACCATCGCTCCTACAAATGCACCTTCAGATAGTGATATAGAAGGCTTCATGCATGAAATAGAAGATACTGCTGTGTTTCGACCGGCAGTACAAGAAATATGGGACGCAGTCTTTTCACGTGGCTCTGTGCTTGCACTGTCAAATTTAGAGTATGAAGAACACAATGCCATGGCCGCGATTATCGCTTGTTGTTTCCAGCTGAAGGCAAATCTCTTTGTCATTCTTTAAACTAGCTTGTTCACCATGAGTTAAAATGATTTTTGGAAAGTTGTGCCAGAATTTCAGACACCATTGAGGTTAAAAGGCAATTGAAGTTGCATATGGTCATTGCATTACTTTGCAACTTGCTAGATAGAAGGTCTTGTTTTCTTCAAACTCTGCTAGGATTGTTTGCATTTGCTAATGGCCTTAGAGAGAGGTTTTCAGATTTTGGGTATGTTTGGGATTTTGCCATCCATCCAGCAAATCAGAAATCTTGGCAAACATTGGGCCGCAAAACGAAAGTTGATTAATGAGTTACATGTGATGCAGTTTTGGAGAGTAACTGTTGACAACTTGGAATTCAAGATGGCTTTTGCGAAGAAGATTTCTAGTGGTGGATACCAAAAGCGAATGCTGCATCTCCTGACAGGCCAAGTTTCACATCATTCCCCACCTGCAGAACCCTGTACAACTGCTTGCCCATTAGCTAGCTGTGAGGTATCTCGACTGCCTGAAAGCTTGCAAGAATTAGATTTCTTAGACTTGACCATTTCTGAACGAGCACATTATTATAAGTTTACATCAACAGTGCTTTCTGTCATTGGTTCCGCTGATCGTTTGTTTTGCAAACCATCAGAGTGCGCCCAGTCACTTCATGCACTAGGTTGGAGTCATTCACACCTGATCTGATGTGATCAAATAAGCAACAGTTAGAGAGGCATACTCAGGTCAACCAGAAGATGTTGCATCATACATTAGTGAACTAAAGAAAGAACTTTTGCATAGGTCAAGAAGGCCTTCCACCTTATGTTGTCGTTGGAGAAATGCAATCTAAAACGTAAGGATCCTGACACTTTTGAATGGCTTTTCCCTGTACCTGGTGATTGGCATTTTGTGAAGTGTCAGAAGTTCTGAAAAAGTGTGTTATGGGGATGGAGGGTTTCACGATATTGCAGCAAAATATGGCATGAAGGAGGTCTCAAAGTGGAAGGATATACATCGAATCCTCATAACATTACTAGAAGCCGGAATGGTGAGCGTGGGATCACGTGCTTACCTTATCTCCGCCTCCGTTTAGTATCAGATTTACGTCAAGGCCGTTTTCCCGGAACGGATCCTTTCTTTCTATTTTCAAAATATAGCTTAAGCGAATGGCTAATAAATTCTCTTTCGAATGAGATTACTTTCAACCGTCTACGTTCTATCAATCGCCAGATGTTGCAAGTTGTGTTGACGTCACACAATGGCCTATTTCAGGCCACGTGACTTCGTCATTGAATATCCAACTTGCTCAGCTTTGTTAGCCAATCAAAATATTTTTAGCCGTTAGATACACCCTCTGGGCGTGTCCGTACATACGGGCAAAAATTTTAGCGACGCATGCGGCTCAGTAGGAATATTTGCCGACCATGATGTCTGGGCGCTGTCATCCGTTGACAGACAGTGCTTTGTGAACTACCATTCGTGACTGTAAATATATTATATATATTTGTATACATATTTGCATACATATTTGTATATATATTTGTATATATACATTTATATCTGTTTTTTATTTATTGTATGACAAGTAGATTTAGTTTTTATATGACATGTCACCAAAAAAGTATTTGTACAGCCTAAAAATTTTACGTATAACATATACAGATATAATTAGAATACATGTGTTGAGTTGAAGTTTTGCTGTCAAGTAATTAGAGTAGCATTAACAAGTCGAAATCAAATATTGAAACAGTTGCCACTAGTTACAAAAATTGTACCATATGAAAGCGCAATTAATTAAACATTGTCATGTACGGACCTTTCTAACATTTCTCAGAGTTTCAGGACTGGGAAAATTTGAGATCTGCGTGTAGGAATTGTGCAAGGGAAAAATAAAGTTAGCCAGTTCTGGTGCAATTTGATTCACTCCCTAATAGTCTACTTTGCCTACTATATGGCAATTAGATCAGGGAACTGGGTCCTTTGCAATATGCCTGCACAAACAGTCCTGTGACCTGCTCTTTGCACATGTCCGTGATAAATACGAAGTCTTGGCTGTCCAAACATTCAGTAATGTACTGACATACCTTACTGCTATCATTCAGCAATTCGAGCAAGGACACTGAACAGCGTCAAAATTGTGTGCGCCATTTCATAATAAAGCGCTAGATGAATTGCATGAGACTGAAAACAACAGTGGCTTAAAGCAAGTTGTGTCTAGACCTTCCCACTTTCAGATAGTTGAACTTAGCAATTTTATAGCCTACCTGGAAAATGTGGTGGTGTCTGGTTTTTGCTCTGTTGCTGGCAAAACTCGGAAGTCAAAAGTGGTGTACGACACTCATTTACCAACTATTGTGACAGACTTGGTTGAATAATCACTTGATTTGAAATGTCTTGATGCTGTTGATTTGCATAATGGGGAACACTGAATAAAAAACGAAGTCGTCTCTACTTCGTTTTCTGGGAAGCTACGGTTACCCCATTCAAACGATTGACAAGTAGCGGTGGTGGTGACGCATTGGCAACAATTCAGGCAATTTCCTAATGGTAGAGGAAAGTCTGGACAAATGTCCACGTAAGCAGGTTTGTCTAATTGAATATAATAGATAAAAATCTTAATGTATGTAAATAAATCTTGGAAAACCCCGAAAAATTTAAAATTGTGAAGAAAGTAGCCAAGCACTCATTACCATGCACCACATAACACCAGTCATCATTCAGTGATGTCAAGCCTGCCAACATTTCATGTCTTTGGTCATCTGTCAATAGCAGGGCTGCCACTCCTACGGATTTTACCGTAGGCTACGGTAAAATGGCCTTCATACTTGCCTACGGATTCCGTAGGCCATTCCTACGGATAAATGCAGCACTGAGCAAACACATACTCGATGATCACATGGCATTTAGTTGTAGGTCTTCCGAAGTCACTCAACGTCGTGCTATCGAACCGTGGTGTGTACTGTACGTAAATTTGTATGTCTAACTTACCTAGTACAATGTACAAACAGTACGAACGTCGATTTCTTTTGCAGTAGTCTAACAGTTCCGGGATGTTCGGGGATGTGAGGTAGTCTCGCGTAGCCAGACCTTTCACTACTTGTCAGGCGCCTAGCGCCTGAGGTGAAAGCCTGGCCACGCGAGGCTAGATGCGGGCAGCGTATCCGGGATAGATCCGATCGTGCATCATGAAACGATGGCTACAGGCCTACAAGAAGGAGTGGGAGAGCGATCCTGTATGCTCTGGTTGGTTAACAGAGTCGAAGAGAAGTGCAGGCATGGCCTTCTGCAGTCTGTGCACTAAGGACCTCAGCTACAAGACTGGCGGTCTTAGGACCTTGCGTACCCACGCAACCTCGCGGGAGCACGTTGCAAGAGTACAACAAAAAAATTCTGGATGGAAAGGCACTATCAAGGCCAGCTTTGCTCCAAAGCAAGAGAACGCTGTTTCGGTAGCTGCAACAAACGCCGTCCTAAAATTGGCATTCTTCTTTGCTGAGCATGACGTAGCTCTTGCAGTGTCTGATCATCTGACTCCACTGCTTCCAATCCTTTTCCCGGATTCTAAGATTGCTTCAGCCGTTTCTGCCGGGCGCACCAAAATGACTGCAGCCGTGCACACCGTTGCTGATAGCATGCACGCACATCTCGTTTCCCAGATGAAAATTGGATTTTTCAGCATTGTTCCTGATGAATCTACTGATATATCAGTGTTTGAACAGGTGGCAGTATCAGCTCGCGTGATCGACACTACAGATGGATTGGTGAAGTCCTATAGTTTGGGCATTAAACCAGTCCCGTCAGCGTCTGCTACCAACATTTTCGGCAAGATTGAAGAAATGTTCAAAGATGATGGTATTCCATGGAGAAACATGATCGCTTATGGATCAGATGGGGCCAACGTCATGCGTGGATCAAAGAATTCTGTTTTGACTAGGCTCAAGAACGTTCAACCTTACCTGTATTCTATTCACTGCACATGTCATCAGCTCCACCTTTGTGCTCAGGGTGCTTCTAAATGCATACCACCCATAGTAGAAGACTTCGCTAGGAATGTGGCATACTTTTTTGAGAAAAGTGCAAAGCGTGTCGCGAGATACAAAGAGTTTCAGGCAGCTGCAAACGTTCCTTCACACAAGCTCATAAAACCGTCCTCTACAAGATGGCTCAGCTTGCATCAAAGTGTATCAAGAGTCTTGGAGCAGTGGGACGCTCTTGAACAGTACTTCACCCAAGACAACGATGTAAGGAACGTTTCAAAAGTAAAGGAGTGGGTTGAATTGATGGCAGCCAAGTGCACTAAAGCCTACCTATACTTTCTGAAGGAAGTCTTACCTATTTTTACTACAGTGAACTGCCGCTATCAGACAAGCAATGTTATGATTCACAAACTGTATGATGACCAGCGACACAACTTCTGAAGATACTTCTTCTCAACTGCATCAAGCAGTCAAGCATAAGCCAAACCACTGATTGCCTTACCCTTGACCTAGACAATGAGGCACTGTGGATTGATGTGATAGATTTGGTTATCAGCAAGGACTGCGAGGCTATTGTGGCAGATATGTCTCATTTTGAAAGGAGCGCTTTCCTGACTGTATGTCGAGATTTTTATCTTGTGGCAGCAAAAGAGGTCAAACGTCGATTGCCTCTGTCATGCCCTGTTCTATCTGCTCTCCGGTTTCTATGCCCCGAAAGAGGCAAGGAACGCTCAGCAAGAGAAATTGGCCACCTAGCTAGCCAATTCTCGAATGTTGTCCTCCCAGAGAATATTACCAAGCTGCAGCGGGAGTGGCAGCGCTATCAGACCGAGAGCACTTCTAGTCGAAGTTCATTACCTCTGGCTATAGACAAACACTGGCATGAATTGATTAAAAGGTCAGATGCCTCTGGCTGCCAGGAATTTCCTCTTTTATCTTGTTTTGCATCAGCTATGCTAGTTATACCACATTCTAGTGCAGATATCGAACGAAATTTTTCAAACATGGGCAGCGACAAATCCAATACCCGCAACAGTATCGGTACGCCCTTGCTTAACAGCTTGATGACAATTGGTTGCAATAAAGGTCAAATGACGTGCTTAACGTTTACACCCACGCCATCGATGAGACGGGAGCTGCCACAACATGTGGCTAAGGCAGCTGGTCGTGCCAAGAATACCAAGTCCGCTGCAACAAATAGGAGCACTGGAGTAAATCAAGAAGCAGCTTGTGCAAAGACACCCGTCCTAGTGTGTCAATCTGAATCATCTGCACACAACCCATGCCCAATGCAAGATTTGAAAGAACCTGTTATTCAATTTCAGACAAAACGCAGATCTAGTTCAGTTACAAAGCATCCTCCTTTCTCACGCAAGCGTCCAAGTACTTCTGCTATCCACACCCATCCTGCCACAACGGCCAGCAAAATGAGCAAACGAGGTGATACTCCAACAGCCCATAATGCAAGTAGTCCGAAAGTTAATGCATTTGAGTTTCTTCAATCACAGTTACTTCACCACAATGAGAATCTAGACTCTAAAGAGATATGGACATACCGGGGTTCAGAATACCTATTAGCACCTTCGCTCCGCCAGTCTCGTATTGATGGACGTGATGGCAGCAATGCTTGCACTGTCATAGCAGCTCAAGTGTGTCAGCTGATTCTTTTGCAGAAAGACTCGTTTTTACTACCGCCTGAAACCTCTTTCCTAGAAGAGACTCTTGTCAACGCTATGAGGGCAGGAAATGCTACGTACGATCAGATGGGCTTGAAGGGGTTTCTGAGTGCATACGATGTTGTAAGCATGGAACCCTCGCCCACCCTTCTAGCTTCGGAGGATTATTTCATACGACCGGGATGTTGGCAGGGGCTAGTAGATTTTGTCCCCGGCAGGCTACGTTCTTTCACTGATGACAAAGTGGTGGCTGGCGTGCTAGTTGTATCACCTTATTCATTTGCAGTGTGCTACCTGCAGGAACACAGCTTGTTCATTGTGTTTGACAGCCATTCACATGGTAACGCAGGTGGCTTGATTGGCAGAGTGCCAAAGAATTTTGCTGCTAAATACTTTGAAGAGTTCCTTGGTCGCCACTATGCACACCTAGAATTTGTTCCTTCTAGTAGCAACAAAGTAGCGCAATTTACAAGCTTAATCGTTAAGGATTTGTGGTAAATAAAACTTTCTGCTGTTCTTTAGTTCTAACAGTTATGGATATATAGTAAATAACTGTTGCTGCTGTTCTGCAATTACGCGTAGTAGCATTTCATTAATACACTGTACCAAGAAAACGTGCAAACAAAAAATGCGTGGGCGCGGTCATTCTAAATTAGGTGGGCGTGGCCGTGCGTCACTGCGCCTACGGATATTTTGCTCTTCCAAGTGTGGCAGCCCTGCAATAGCTATATTGCAAGACTCTTGCTGTGTTTTCAAGTTGACAAACACCTCAACACTTTCCTGTGCAATATGGCGTTAGCCTATCTTAATTAACTCAGGAGTGTCACTGATGACAAACAGTAGTGGGGCAGGAATGCCAGCATATCTAGCTGGCTAGAGAGATTCAGATTCGTAGAGGGAAAATGGTCAAATGTAGACTTTTGGGCCAGTCCTGAAAGAGCTATTTACTAGAAAACTAGCACTTGTCAATGATATCCATCACATTCCTTCTGTCAACAATAGGTTGTAGTACAGATGTCACACCGACAGTCACCATACCAAAACCACAAGACATACACAGTAAGGCAGCTATCTCTGTTCTTGCCAAAAAGAATAGTGACCATGTCAAGGCACTTCAAATTCTGTTGAGTCTGATGTTGGTTGCTAGGGCAACAAGCAAGGCGGTCATAACGACACTCAAAAACATGAATATTTGTGTATCACATAGACAGACTCTACGGTACATAGAAATCGCAGCCAGAGCAATAAAGACATCAGTCAGCTCCGTTAGGGTCACTGGATTCTTACCTATGACAACATCAACATCCAGAAAAGGGTAGGGCATGAAAGATCTGCAAGGCACACGGAAGCTTGGAACTTCACCAGCCATTTAGCTCTAACAGTGGCTAGACTACTGCCAGCAGAATTAGATAATACGGCTGATAAACTGTAAGTCAAACGAATAAATCTATTTGTAGTAGACATTTCACCCAGTGACGATGATGAAAAAACCTTCCATGAATCTGTGCAATAAAAGGGTTGAGAGATATGTTTGTACAAAGATTCAAACGCTCCAGTCACCTTGCCGTACCACCTCTCTACACTAACACAGAACAAAACGGTATTAAGTCTGCCACACATCCAATTGCCATCATTGACGTTGATTTCAGACAACAATGTGACAATACTTGACGAATATTAAAAAATGCTGGCAATAAAGGGTTCTGTACAGCGATCTGTTGTCAGTGACCAAGTAACCTGTTGGGCAATCCGTGGGGCAGAGTAAGACGAAGACGAGTAGCTGACGTCCCAAATGCACGACTGCTACGGGCAAAAGAAATCCAGGTGATTTCCAATTCACATGGAAACGTTTGAAAGTAATTTATCTTACTTTCTTGGAAGTGACCAGAACATCCAGAATGATTGGCCAATCTCAGTAAACTAATTAACAGAAGCAATGCCACCATAGCCGTAAAACAGTTCCAGCAAGCAGACGGCTTCATCAAACATTCACTTGAGGCCTACTTACTGCATCTTTACGAACATTCTTGAAAGTGTCAACGCTAAGTTGTATAGTCAGTCTAGCAGATTAGTAGTCAACTGTCAGCAATAAATAATTTGATTAAATGACAGAAAATTAAAAGTTAGTTAATGCTTTAGTTAATGCTTTTAACTGCTATTGGATCAAACTGCTATTGGATCAAACGCCTCTTTCAAAAATTCCTGAGTCTGGGCCTGCAATAAAGCGGTTGCACCTACATTGTACGGTTGTACGTCTTATTCCTCTAACAATCGCCATTTTCGGGTCCAGCCGCAACTGCGTCGAATAGATGTCTGTTACCCCCTCTTCCAGATTGATACAGCACGCAAGAAGCTGCCCTCCTAAGCAGTTACAATACCAGATGAGACCAGATCGCGACTACTTCAAAAATTGAGTCTGGCTGTTAACGTGGATCCCTTGGAGATGTCGATTGGAAGAGAAACAAAATTTCCAAACGACTGTGTCTGCTACTTCCATTTGACGCGTCTGATATGATCGAATAATATTTAGTTCTGTAAACTAGTTTTCGGTTAAGTAATTCAAGGCTCACCGTTCTATTGAGCTGTAGTCTACAATAAGTTTGCAAAGTGTCGGTAATTATACGTAAGTGCATGCACGCGCCCTTGGGGAAAGACGTGCGGTTACTAAAGATGGGTGAGTAGGCTGTCATTGGGGTTCTTTTAACTTGAATAGATCGCTTGTTTCTTAGGTTCGACTCTCACAGGTACATGTATAACAAAACCCCGCCGCAATGTTGGCAATGTAAGAAAAATGGAGAGTTAGTTGTGCTAATTGCACGTGCACGGCTGGATTTTGGGGAAGCGTGTACCCGCGTGGCTGCAGTTCTCTTCTACTGTATTCGGAGACAGCTTCACTGGTGACGGGTACATCAACTTGCACGCAAGTGTAAACTAGATGTTGATTCCTTCTTTCTCAACCCTATCACCTACTTACGCATATAGAATGTAGATACCTTTAATTGAAGAGCAAGAAGACTGATAACATTGCCAGTTCTCCAGTGCCCATCCCAGTCTGTTCGAAGTCATCTTATGTTTCCAGCAAAACATCACTTATATCACAACAAAGTAAACTTAGTACTATTACCAAGAATGAACCTGTTAGAAGCTCTGGCAAACTTGGCCTTTTGTTTCTTAATCCTGGCTATAGTCTGATTGTTATGTTCAAAATTCACAGACTTGACCCTTTCCTCAATTTCTACATGATCTCAAATTCCTATTTCGGACTATGTTCAACTTCTAGATGTTTGTGAGGGTGTGAGTTTAGAGGTGACACATGGCAGCAGCAGAGGAAGTAGCTACCAGAGCTTAATTAGAGCAAGTGCAAGCTGGGGTATAAGAACAGAACTGGTCGAGTACCCGATTAGGTAGGCGAAGAATTCCAACTTGTACTCCGTTACATGGAGAGCAAAAGAGAGAGACACTTTGGAAGCTCTAATGGCCAAAGTCACAAGTGTCAACTTTGTTGCCAAACTGAAAGGAATCAAATACAGAGGAGCCATTGCATCACACAGACGTCACAAATCGTTCGAAATGACATGACAGAAGAGATCAGAGTGAGAGCATCGGGTGGAGAAAGACCACTGAAAGGTGATAAGTTTCCAGAGATGGCGGCAACATTGAAATTGCTACAACAATGATAGCAGCAAGAGAGATTTTACTTCCTAGTGCTCCAAAAGACTTCAGTATCAGCTTGTCAACATGGTACAATTACATATAAGCTTCAAATCTGGAACCCATGCAGCACAACATCACGAAGGTAGGAATATCAATGCAGCCATCTCTCTCCAGTCAATACCTAGAATGGGAGTTCATCAAATGTCACTGTACAAACAGTGGACATCAGCCAATGTCAACTATTCTTTAGACAATGCTGCAGCAAACCCAAAGACACACCTGGTAGACTCAAAGGATGCAAAGCTGTAGTGTTAGAAGATGTGCGGCCTGTTCAGGTACCCGAAAAGTATTGACTGAATATTCAGACCATGACTGGATTCAGTCAAGACCAACTGCTGTTTCTCCGAACACGCACCTATTTGTTGAAACTATTGTTGTGCCTAGACAACACCTTGTTTCTGATGATGACTATAGAGCAATTGCAGGTCCTACTGAAACTCCATTGTATATTAAGAGAACAGGACAGGCTGTAACTCTCTTCAGCCTCAGCTATTTTAAACGAGACACAGCACTTTGTTCACTTACTAATTTGTTCTTTTTGATGTGCCAACCTGTTCTAAATAGCTATTTCAGAAATCCAGTAACAGGCAAACTAAAACGCTGCTTTGTGTTCATTACCGACAATAGCCGGTCAGTTGCCCCAGCAAGCATTTTGGTGCAAATGCTCCTAGTCAGATTTTGTCGTATGTTCAACTTGGACAAGGTGGTTCAAAAGTCATTCACTGAATATCACTATAAACGGAATTTTGTTGAAAGCGTTCATGCTGTTGAAAATGAAGCATTGCCAAAGCATGGACCTCTTAATTCTCATCAAGTCCATGGCCGTGCTAAGGCAGGAGGAGGATCTCCGGAGCATAAGGAAAACATGCCGGCCATGGCGAAGGACACAGAAAGCTGTCTCAATTCCGGTGTTTTATACAATAAACAACCACTTCATGCATTTCAGTCTATCAAAAAGGTGATTTCGTGTTTGATGATGAAGTGCGGTTAAAGCGTTTCTTGTCACTGTCAGACACTCGTAAGGTAGAGTTGGTTCAATGGCATATGGCATGAAACGAAGCAAGCTATTAGAGCACCTGTGTGCAATTTGGAAATTGAATGCAGACTTTGCTACTACACTTACTATGATGACTACCAAGCTGTCCGTGGTCGTATGATCGTGAAACGTGATACAAATAGAAGACATTGCCTGACTGTTTACAAAGAAAAATACGCAATCGCAGTATATAACTACGGTTCAGACTGGGAAGGCAAAACAGAAGATTTGATTGAACCTGTTCCTGATTATGTCAGGTGATTTGAGACAGGAGGTAAGCTGCATTGCTTGCCCTATGAAAAACGAAAAGGGCTGCCAACAGGACCTTGGGACAATTGTGAGGGAACATTTTTGCCAACGAAAGTACTAGAGTTTTGTTGCAGTGTTCGCGAACCCTCCATAAGATCTCAATGAAGACATCGCAATCCTTGCATGGGTTCCAACACATGAAGTCAAACTCTTTTTATCAGAAAGTAGAAGAAAGCACTTGCTCTAGAACAAGATAGAGAGAGACTAACGTGGTCCAGACATAAAATGTATCGTAATAACAGCAAGGCAGATCTTATCAAAAGGTGCAGCGACAACGGATTAGAAGTCAGAGGATCAAAACATGAGCTGGCAAAAGCAATAGCAAAACATGCTGGTCAGTGTACGCCATCTAGACCTAGCAGTTTCAGCAGCTTACTTTACATGCCTATCATTTTGCCATCTCGGGCTATGCGGCAGTCATAATTAAATCACCCGATACTGATGTTGCTGTTCTTGGTGCTTGGGAAGCTAGCTGTATTCCATCACAGCTAATTATATATACAGGTACAGCCCAGAGAAGTCGCTACAACAGCTTAGACAACATTGAGAGCACTCATGGCAGTGACGTTTGTAAAGCTCTACCATGTGTCTGTGCATTTACAGGTTGTGATACCGTGAGCTCTTTTTCAAAACGTGGAAAAAGTGGAGGTTTCAAACTGATCAAGAGTGGCCACATACAAACGATGTAGCGTCTAGGAGATCTCTTACAATTGATAAAGATCTAATTCAATTGTGTGAACAGTTTGTGTGCAAACTATAGGTAAAGGAGTCATTTACAAAAGTGATTTCGTTAAGATATCACTTGTTTTGCACTGCAACAGTCAAGTCGTACGCCGATTTACCTCCAACCCCGTGACGCATTTGTTCAACATGTCTGCCGAAGCAACTACCAAGCGTTTCTTTGGAAAGAGTGCCTTCAGCATGAAGAAGTACCCAGTCCTATTGGGCATTGTTGAGATATTGATCATGGCGACATCAACATATATAAAGCAGAGGTGTCTGTCTGTCTGTGTGTGTCCGTCTGTATGAGCGTTTCTCAAAAACGGCGAGTCTGATTTCAGCCGAATTGGCTCGCGCACGATGAAATTCATTCGGGTCGAAAGTGAGATTGTGGTCGTCTTCCTGGCTTCTTCCACGACGACGCGATTTCCTGCCGATCGCACTCGCTTCCGCTCCCGCGCGAATATCTCTGGAACGACGCATCGTATCTATACCGAATTAGACTGCCCGTTCCTGACGTCGGGCGATAGGAGGCGATCGTGTATTTTCTTGCCGATGACGTCGACAAGGGCAAGATCAGATGAGTCGTGACTTCGTCTAGATCTAGACGGGGAATCGATTACTAACTAACTGCACGTGACTTCCTTTGTCTTCCTGACGACATTCAACGGGACATCGGACGGTATTTTCTCCCTGCAGCGGAGAGAAGTGACGATATCTCTAGAGGATGGTTCACACTGCCGATAATTACGTTATCAAATAAAGACGTCACACATGTCAACGCACTTAGCCATTGTCTACTTTGATATGCCTTTAATGAACTAAACGGTAAAAGCACTTACACGACGGCTCATTAGTGACAGTAAACAGCTACTGACAAAACATTACAGTCTACTGCGCCAAAACGTTACATTCTACTAGCTGCGCAATATCCGGGAGTGCTATACGATTGCAAGTGTATACGCGACATTTTTCGTACTCTTTACAATGCCTCCGAAGAGACGGAAGACAGTTTTTTCATCCGCAGCTGCAGCCAGTCAAAAACGGAAACGTTTCCAGAAGATCTTGGCACAGTTACCGACTCTCCTCAGACCTTGATAGAGCGAGTGTACCCAAACTTGCAACACCACTACTAAGACTTCGAATGGCTAATGCAACGAGCTATTCTCGCACCACACAATTTGTCCACTCGTGATATTAACTGGGAGATGCTTCAGCAGTTTCCTGGACAGATAAAGATCTATAAATCAATTGATACGGTCAAAGATGATGATGCAGTACACTATCATCGGAGTTTCTTAGCTCCCTGGAACCTGCTGGTATGCCTCCTCATAGACTGGCTCTAAAGGTGGGAATTCCTTTAATGGTTCTCCGAAATCTGGCTCTTGAGATTGCAAACGGCACACGTCTTATACTAAAGAGAATGATGAACAACTGTCTGGAAAAAACTATTGATACTGGACCACATAAAGGCCAAGACGTGTATCTGCCAAAGATACCACTAATTCCCAGTGATACTGAACTGTCATTTGAATTCAAACGACTTCAGTTTCCAGTTAAGGTCTGCTTTGCTATGACTATTAACAAGGCACAAGGGCAGACCTTAGCTGTGGCAGGGCTAGATCTACACGAGCCACCCTTTAGCCATGGACAGCTTTATGTTGGCATTTCTAGAGTTGCCTCCAAACACGGACTAACTCTCTTGGCAAAAGAAGGAAAAACGAACAACATAGTGTACCAGGAAGTGCTGTCGACAAGATGATCATCTTTATATTCACTACAGGCATTCATGGTCAACATCACCTATGATGCTGGCCAACAGCGACTGAACCAGGGTTAGCTTAGAAGAGGTTGACTGTTAAGGGGAGTGTGAAAGCACTCCATGGTACCTCAGACGGTGGCTTTGCATGGCTGTAAGTTGTACCCAGCTGAAGATAACTGCAAAAGCACTGCACGGCTGTAAGTTCTGCCCAACTGAATATGAAAGTGAAAGCAGTGCATGCCATACCCAGCTGAAGATGAGTATGAAACACTGCAGGGCATGCCCAGCTGAATATAAATGTGAAAGCACTGCAGCATATTGAGTTGCATTAATATTCTTATTATTATTATCATCTTTTTATATAGTGTAAGTTCGGCCCAGCTAAAGATAAGTGCAAATTGTGGTGCCACTTCTAGGTATCACCAGGCATTGTAGCTTGTTATGGGATAACTCTTCCTCCTGCACCTTTGGCTCTCTTGCAACTACTGCGTTGTGGTTGCTCATCGGGTTGCAATAGTACAAGATGTCGATGGTTCAAGAACACCATGCCATGTACTGATACTTGCAAGTGCAAAGAATGTGTCAATGCCGCGGCTGCCGCTCCTCGTGTCACTAATGTATACGTTGAAAACGACGAGATGAAAGTTCTTGATGAAATGTAACCGAAACAACTACATAATAGATACAGTACGCTGGTTTGTACAAATATCATGTAATGTTAGAAATTGAACTAGAACGAAGTTGTTTCCAGTGCTAAAACTTTGATGCTAGTTTTGTTAATATGATCAAGTTGTGTTGCTAAATTTTACAATTTAACTTATAACACTTGCGAGTAAAGATTGATGCTAAAGAAATACATGCATAGTCTGAAAAACTGACACAGGCCGTTGTAAAATCAAAATTACATTAATTATAGTGTTTAAAACTGATAACACGTAAAGCTGCGCCAACAAATTGCTTCAACAGACACATGCAAACAATAGCGGCCAGCACCGCTCTTCCAAACAGTGTTTGCGCACCTAGTTTTAAGTTCCAGAAAAAATGTTGTTACACCTATCAAACTAGAAACAGTCGTTGGAAGGGTAAGAGTCATGAAAAAATTATATCCAAATGCACAAAAATGCAAAATAAAATTGAGTCCGCTCGCTTTCCTCGAGTATAATAAAATAACTATATCACGAAAACCGACCACTTTCTCAATTGCCAACAAAGTGGAATAGCCTTCAATTTGAGTCTTCTGTTGGATACAATCAAGTAACCTTCCTCGTATGAAAGTGGGAGCGGAACTTCTCGCTACAGTAATCAGCCCACCGACTATATTGATTAGCCTCGTACCCAAGCCCTCTTGCGCACCCGGAGAAGAGGGCCTGGGTACACGTTGTCTTCGCATGCGGAACCGACGTTGTTTAGTAACTCGAGCCGATAATGTCGCGCGCAATGACACCCAATTTGGCAAATGGAGAATGAAGGCAGAGCTTCTGGTTTTGATATGGCGTTGCACTAGAGCACATCTACAATGGAAACGACATGTTCGTCTGGCTTCCTACAGGATACAGTAAATCGCTGTGCTATCAACTTATACCGCTTATGGTTGACTGTAAGCTAGAGAAATGTGGTAAAGAAGATTGTGGATATGTCGTCATGGTCGTGTCTCCTCTCATATCGCTGATGATAGAGCAAGTTCAAAGATTACGTGAACGCGGAGCTTCCTCTCCCATTCGTGGTGTAGATGTAGGTTCTACTCTCGTTCCAAGAGAACTGCTAGCTAAGGAGCACAATATCGTAAGTGGGCCTTACAAGATACTCTATAGTGCTCCTGTGCTGGCTTTCGTGTGTCTTCACCCTCAATTCTGCTGCAGCCCGAATGCACCGAGCACACCGCTGGTAGATCTATTGTGGAAGAGCGTCTGTCAATAGAGATAGAAATCCCCAAAATAAGCTGCAACTTCTGCTGCAGTCCTCGGTACACAAACACTGTAAACAGCCTGACTGCAGTACGAGTAGACATCGCGGAAAGACAAACGCGACACTCCAAACAACTGCCACAATAAACAAGGTCAAAACTTCAGCTAAACAGCGTCTAATTGAATCACTTTACCTTGGGTCTAGATCTAGGGCTTCATCACTACTTAACACGGAAGCTGTTTCACTGTCGATTGCACGCGACATGATCGACTCGAGATTCTAAACAACGTCGGTTCCGCATGCGTGCAGACATTACCACGATTTCCTTCTAATTTATGCGCGCATGCGAATACAACGTGTACCCGGCCCTCTTCACTGGGTGCGCAGGATAGGCCTTGCCCATAATGCCAGCATTAAAACGTGAACTTTAGGAAGCGAAAGAATTCTGAGAATTTTATGTAACTTTTTATGGCGGGTCTACAATTGCATATACGCATGCGCAAAATGGATGACACGGAAGACGTACTGGCCGCCGTGGCCTGCGCAGCTGCAGTCAGTGCAGTGGCCGCATCAACTACTTGGCTCTTTCTGAAGGTGTGAAGGAAGTTGATGTACTGGATTGGTGGCATACCACCCACCAGAGAGATCTTTCAGCATGGGCAGAAGCTTGCAAAAATGTTTTGCTTATCAGCCATCTGCTGCTGCTGCAGAGAGGGCCTTTTCCATTCTAAGCAACTCTTTTGATGAGCGGCAAGAATCTTCCTTGCAAGACTACATAGAGTGTTCCATAATGCTTCAGTAAAATGGTCGTGGACTAGTGGTCAATGACACCGGTCATGTTGTCTGTTGAATGATGTTTAATAACTCTTGCTGATATGGGTACTACTGGCCCTACACTACTGGTAAATTAGTGGTAATTTGAATTATTTCATTCACTTCTTTCTATGTACAGTGGAGTCCACATAAGTCGAACTCGTGTAAGTCGAACTTCCGGATAGCGCGAAGGATTCTCTTGGTCCCGGTTGAATGCCGATCGAAGTAATACAAAGAGTTCCTGGTAAGTCGAATTTGCGTAAGTCGAAGTTTCACCTGTCTCGATCAATGCAGCACACCCGTGCATGAGAAATGTCCGGGTAACTCGAAGAAATGATCACGTGACTGCGGCACGTGGTTGTGCTGTATCAGACGTCGTCCGTGTCCAGACATGTCGACAGAACATACATCAGAACGTTATCGTTCGAGCTCTCGAAAGTTGGTAACGCTGTCGCTTAAGAGAAAGATTGAGTTGATACAGTGCGTTGAAAGTGGTGGAAAGAGAAAGAAAGAAATTGCGAGCGACTTTGGAATAGCGCCAAACACGCTGTCGACTATACTTCGTGATAAAGACAGATACCAAAGGCTTTTCTATGGAGGAAAGACGGACTTGAACAAGAAAAGAGCTCGAGGAGCTGTGCACGAGGACGTAGATGAAGCGTTGCTAGCATGGTTTACGTGTGCAAGATCTGACAACGTGCCACTTAGCGGCCCCATATTGATGGGGAAAGCTGAAGAGTTGGCGAAGAAGCTAGGGAAACCCGATTGGTCTTGTAGTGTGGGGTGGCTGGACAGATTCAAAAAACGCCATTCCATTGCATGTAAGTCAATGTCTGGGGAGAGAGCTGCAGTAGATGAAGAAACTACAGATTCATGGAAAGCTGAGGTATTGCATTCAATACTTTCAAAATATCATCCAAGAGATGTGTTCAATGCTGATGAGACTGGGATATTTTGGAGACTCCTGCCTGACAAGACACTAGCCTTTAGACACGAGAAATGTCATGGTGGAAAAAAATCAAAAGAAAGAGTAACAGCTATGGTATGCGCGAACATGGATGGCACAGAAAAGATGCCTTTGTTGGTAATTGGAAAATTCAAAAATCCAAGGTGTTTTAAAAGAATCAGGAAACTTCCCGTTGACTATGAAGCAAATAAGCGTGCCTGGATGACAAGGAAACTGTTCATTAAATGGGTGAGACCGTTTGATGCGAGAATGAGTAAAGCCAAGAGAAAGGTGTTGCTGGTTGTTGACAACTGTAGCTCACATATCAACATACCTGATTTGAAAGCCACAGAGTTTCTGTTTCTGCCTCCAAATGCCACTGCCAAACTTCAACCATGTGATTGTGGAATCATAAAGAACTTTAAGAGCCACTATAGATCTTTAATGCTTCGCAAGCTGTTACAGCATATTGAATCAGGAATGAGACCAGGAGAGTTTTCCATTAATCTTTTGGATTCTGTGATGCTTTTAGAACAGGCTTGGAACTTAGTCACAATGACCACTGTGAAGAACTGTTTTAGGAAAGCGGGATTCTACACAGATGATAATTCAGATGTGGAAACAGAGGATGCAAATATCAGACCTCTTGTAAGAGAGCTTATTGACCGAGGTGTCATAGATGCTTCACTTACTGAAGATGAGTTTATTGAAGTTGATTCGGAGTTGTCAGTATCACCTGGATTGCCAACAGCATCCGAAATCATCGGCAGTCTTCAGAGTTCGGAAAAAACTGGCAACCCTCTCCATATTGAATCAGAAGAGGATGACTGTGGTGACGAACTACCACCAGTTAGCCACTATGAAGCTAGCAATTGCCTGCAAAAACTGCGGGTTTTTGTTGCACAAAGAGATGGTGATTCCGACTTACTAGAGAAGCTAAACAAATTAGAGAGACAGATTGATGTCTTTGCTATGGAGAACCGATTTCAGCCAACTCTAGAGTCTTTTTTCAGTGCAAGTACTGTAGGTAGGAGTGGCTGTATGTAAGGAGTAGAAATACAGCTTTTCTGATAAGTAGAATTTCGTTTAAGTAGAACTGTTATCATGGTCCGTTGAAGGTTCGAGTTAAGCAGACTCCACTGTATACGATTAATATTAATGAGAATTTTCACGAGCATTTTAGGTAAATTTTGGAGAACTCGACAATGGAATTTTAGGTGAAATTTCTGGCACTACTGGGCAAGGCCTAGCGCAGGAGGGCCTGGGTACGAGGCTACATACATACATACATACATATATATATATATATATATATATATATATATATATATATATATATATATAATGGTTTGTGGGGTTTTGCTCGCCTACACATGTTCCCAAAGGCAGTGTTGAGATGTCCTCCTCGTGCAGGGAAGAAGAAACGTTATGTGGTGAAAGCCTTGTTACATTCACGACTAGAGAAATGGTTGTCAGGAGATTTTGTTTCACTTTGGACTGAAGCCAGATTGGAAGCAGCACATCGACCTGTAGTGTCTTCAAAGAATGTCTCTGTCACTCAAAGTAATGTCAAACGTGCGTTGGCAATAGCTAGAGAAGGAAATTTTTCTAAAGCAGTGCAATGTCTTGGTTCTTGTGGTACTGCTGCACACAATGATACCCAGGCCCTTGAAGAGTTACTGCAGCGTCATCCTCAACACGTTCTTCCAGATTGGAATGACGACATTCCTCCTCCACTTACTGTCTCTTCAGAGTCTGTACTCTCTGCTTTACGTGACTTTCCCAAAGCGTCTAGTCCTGGAGCTTCGCAGTTGCATTGCCAGCACCTATTGGATGCCACTGATGGGAATTCTTCACCGTTATCTAAAGATTGCCTTGACAGATTGACTCGCTTGATTTGTTTTCTTTTGTCAGGCCAGGCTGACTCTCGCATTGCTCCGTGGCTTTCTGGTGCACCTTTGACTGCTCTTCTCAAGAAACAAGGTGGTATACGCCCGATTGCTGTTGGAGAGGTCTTACGTCGCCTTACGAGTCGCCTTTGTTGCTCAGCAGCGAGATCTGCCTCGTCAGATGTTTTCCTTCCGTACGGTCAAGTTGGCGTCGGTATTCGTGGAGGTTTGGAAACTGCTGTTCATTCGCTATCAGCTATCATTGATTTGCGTGGAAATAATCCTGATCTCTGTTGCTTGAAGGTGGATTTCAGAAATGCTTTCAATGAATGTCGTCGTTCTTCTTTCCTTCATCGATTACAAAGGGATTTCCCTTCAATATTTGCTTGGGCTCAGTGGTGTTACCACTGTGAAGGACAGCTACGTTTCGGTAGTCACTGTATCAAATCATCAGGAGGAGTACAGCAAGGCGACCCTCTTGGTCCGCTCCTTTTTTCTCTGACTCTCCTGGAGTTGTTGGACGATATTGATTCCACACCTGACATCAACCTTCAGGTATGGTATTTGGACGACGGAACTATTGTTGGTCCTCGTAAGGCGGTTTCTTCCCTCCTGGATAGCTTGTCTGTAAAGGGTCCTTCCCATGGATTGATCCTTAACTTGGAGAAGTGCGAAGTCTTCTGGCCCTCTGGAGATATTTCGTTTCCTGAGTTCCCGGATAGTGTTCAAAGAGTGCAATGCATTTCTGGTGGAGCAGAGTTTTTAGGCTCTCCGGTATTTGGATCAGATGCTTTTTATGATGCCACTTTTGGCAGGAAAATTGACAAAATTCTGTCATGCCAAAGTCGTCTGACGGATCTAGAAGACCCGCAGGTGGAGTTACACCTACTTAGAAGTTGCCTGAGCTTGTGCAAGGTTAATCACCTTCTTAGAACAGTTCCGTCAGAGAAAGTAAAATTTCAGCTCGAGAGGTTCGACAGCGAGTTGCGAAGCAGTCTGGAGGTGATTTCTCGCTCATCTGTATCTGACGTCGCGTGGAAACAGGCCACATTGCCAATCCGTCTCGGTGGTTTGGGTTTGAGAGAAACCTGTAGAACTTCCGCACTCGCTTTCGTAGGCAGTTGCAATTTTACACGGGATTTGAGTATTCGTCTCTTGGGGTGTGCTAAGCCACCTGTTTTGAGGAGCAGTGAAGGGCCAATCACTAATCCTGATGTTCCAGATCTGCTTTTCCCAGGTGAGGTATCGTCTCGTGAACAGCTGCTGTCTACTCTCCTGTCTACCGCTGATGTTGACCTCGGCGGAGCAAGTCAACATGATTTGCAAGAGATTTTCGACAAGTCACTTTTATCTGACATTAAGAACTCAGTCAGTATACGCGACCAAGCACGTCTAAACGCTATATCAACTCCTCATGCAGGCGCATGGCTGCGGGCAATCCCTAACAGAAATTTGGGCCTCGTCATGTCTGCAGAGGAATATGTGATTGCTTTACGTTTACGGCTAGGAATTCCAATTTTTCCTTCTCTCTCTACTAGATGTCCATGTGGTTCAATAATAGATGCCTACGGAGATCATGTGTTAGGTTGCGGCTATGGTAACCTGAGAATTAAACGCCATGATGCGTTATGTGATGTCATCTTTCACACACTACTTGAGGATCACTCTGGCACTCGGAGAGAACAGCACTGTGGCGGATATAATAATTCTCGCCCAGGTGACGTCTACCACCCAGATTTTCTACTTGGTCGTCCAGGATATTTTGATATCACAGTAAGGAATTCCTTCCAGCAGTCTCACATTGTCCACTCCGCTTATTGTGCTGGTGCCGCTGCAGCAGCTGGAGAGATGGAGAAAGACGATCGTCATAAAGACAACGTAGAGGCGACAGGAGGTGTTTTCTACCCGCTGGTAGTTGAGTCCTACGGAACGTGGACCTCCAGTAGCTTACAAACTTTAAAAACAATTGCTAGAAGGACATCTCTCCGTAGTAGTATTACTGTCAGCAGGGCTATCGTTAATTTTCACGGGCAGCTCTCTCTCCGCCTTTGGCAATTTAACGCTAGGATGATTTTGGACCGTTTGTCTTTGTTAGGTTTAGACAGAGACTACTCTGTTTGTTCTTCGTTGTGAGGCCCCTCTAGTGGAGGGGTAGCTATTATTTATATTTGAATAAACTATAAAAAAAAAAAATATATATATATATATATATATATATATATATATATATATATATATATATATTGCAGATAACATATATATTGCTGTGCCTCGGAATTCCAATGCCTTGCTCACGCCCACAGACTCCTTGATTTCTCTCGTTTTGTAGCAAGACCAATAATCGGCAGCCCACTGACAGAGGATATTTGTTCGCACGTTGTTCAGTTAGTTGGAAACAACTAACAACTGCATTGGGTTTTGCTTGTGTTTCGAATGTTCCAGGGGTCTTTCGTAATCTGCAGTTCATGCTCTGCTACCAAGTTGGTTTTGCGACGAACTGTTAGAGTAGGTCATTCCTGCTACATAATTTTCGATCTAGCAGCTTGACCAACGTTGAGCTACCGCCTAAACGCATCAGTTACCTGCTCAGACTGGATATCAGATTTCCCAACTATGGCTACGTCGGTTTTTTTCATGAAGAACCCTAATAACCCAAGAAAAAGACAAGCTATGTTGCATGGGGTTTCGCTCTGTGATGAATTCATACTGCCACCATATTATTCACCCCAGACTAAGTCTACAATGCCTCAGTCAGTTCTTCAATCAATTACAGTGCTATCAATGCTAAAAACAAAGTTCAAACCATCTGTAGCCTGACAGACAGCCTAATACGCAGCAAACTATCGTGCCATGGACATCGCCATTTTGAAAGTATTCGTAATCCCGGATATTGTAATCCCGGATATTGTAATCTCTCTGATGTAAATCCAAGAGTAACTCACCATCCCGTTCTCCACACGGGCAAATTAGATTATTAGTCGTTAGTAAATTATTATATCGTTATATGTATTATGAAGTACATCTCATAGCTGTTAGTTATTAATTTATCGCGTATGCATTCATGAAGTACATTATATCTCATTAGCCCCGTTCTAATTTATTACGAAGTATATACCTGAAGAATTCTCATAAAGAATTTGTTCAGAGCTTTATCGCGTTAATTAATTTAACGTTGTATGCAAATTTGTGTTATTGCATGGGTATCACGTTCTGAGTATTTATCAATAATTAATAAAGTATATTCATATACATTTTTACACCGTTCTGAAAAATTAGCAACAGGACAGACAATTTTGTCCAGAATTATATTTCGTTTAATTACATCTAGTTCTGAGAAATTACAAGGAATTGATTATCCTATCCGGGCAGCAAACTCTTGAAAGTCACGTGCAGGAACTAACTTATTCACTCGTGCATGTCTTAACACGCGTGTTGCTTGACTTTGGATCTTGCTCTTCTTGCGATTTTCGGTATAAATCGACAGTTTACCGCCCGGTGCAAGAAACGCGTAGGTCGGGTTCGGTGCAAATGCAATCAAAATTTGGAGAGAAACGTGAGACAATTTGGAATGGCTTCAAACTAGTTCGTCGGCCAACCCCCCAAAAGACGTGTAGCGTTATCGGGTTCGTATTAAGGCACCAGACACGTATTATTATTGTCTTTAACACACAACGTAAGAATACAGACTCCTTACACACTAGTTACACCCCAACCGGTCAATACGTCTCGAATGACTCACTCTCTACACATGCTCATTCATGCACTCGCGTGACATCATAGTAACTAATAATAGTATCATACTCAGTCACACTACATCCCTCTTTGTTAAACTCAAAGATCCAACATGTTTGGTTTCCTAACTTGTCTCCCAGACCGAGTTCTAATCGTTCTATGATCGTCTTTATCATCTTCAGTCGCCACCAGATCTCTCTGAGTCTCCAATGTATTTTCTCTCTCCTTTCTTTGCATCTCAGAAGTATTCTGACTCGTTTTACCTTGATTACCAACATATTGATGACATGGTTGATGATCTTCCTCTCTCACATTTGACTCTAAGTTCGTCCTTTGTTCTCTCTCTGGCTCTGATCTTCTCTCAATTCTTTCTTCACTTCCTTCCATTTTTCTCTCTTCTTCACTTTCAATTCGGATATGATTCCTATTTCTACGAAGAATTCCTTTCGGAGTAGAAACAAGATACGATCTTGGATACGTTTCTCTTAGAACAGTACCCGTTGTTGTTTTGTCAGAAATCCATACTGAATCTCCCGCTTTTAATAAAGGAAGATGTTGCACTTTATGACGTTTGTCATAGGTGACTTTCTTCTTTCTCTTCTGATCTACTTCTCTCTTCCTCAAAAGTTGCATGTTGGGAACTTCAGGTTTTCTTTGCTCCACTGACATAGGTAAATTGGACCTTAGCCTTCTTGACATCAACAATTGAGAAGGACTAAATCCATTGCTTAACGGTGTTGTTCTATATGACAGTAATGCAAGATATGGATCCTTGGCTTTCTGTAATAACGTCTTCACTGTTTTCACCGCTCTTTCGGCTTCTCCATTGGCTTTTGGATACTTTGGACTTGACGTAACGTGATTAAATCCATACTCGTTTGCAAATATATTAAATTCTTCAGATGTATACTGTGTCCCATTATCCGAAACCACACATTCTGGAACGCCATGTCTAGAGAATATAGCTTTTAATTGATTGATGATATGAACTGACGTCATGCTTCGAACTTCAACAACTTCTATGTAAAGAGAGAAATAGTCTATTACAAGAAGATAGTGCGATCCTTTGAATTCAAAAAGATCTGTTCCAATCTTTTGCCAAGGCAATAAAGGTAAAGGTGTTGTAATTAATGGCTTTATGTGATTACGTCTTTCTCTCCAACATACAGGACAGGAAAAAACATACTCCTTTAGCTCCTTACTCATACCTGGCCACCATATCGCAGCTTTAGCTCTTTCTCTACACTTTACAATGCCTTGATGTCCTTCATGAATTCTCTCAATCATTTCTCTTCTTAGTTTGTCGGGAATTATCAATCGTGGTCCTCTTACCAATATATCTCTTTGCACCGTTATCTCCAAAGACAATGCAGCAAACTTCTTCAATTCTCCATGCAGATTTCTTTTCTCTGGCCAACCATCATCTGTAAATTTTCTTACTTGTTGGCATAACCAATCTTCTTTTTGCATTTGCCGAACTTGTTCTAATCTTTTATCACTGGCAGGAATATGATCCATAACTTGTTTAACCTACGTTTCGACTATTTCGACAAATTCGTGATCAATCTCTGTAGGTTCGTCAACTGGATACCTAGAAAGAGTGTCCGCCGTTCCTAGTTCTTTTCTATAAAACTATGTAAAACTATATAAAACCAGAAGACTTGTCTCCCCAACCAACATCAAACTATGTTTGTTTTATCAACAGAGAAGAAAAAAGGTCAAGGGAAACGACCGTCTTTAAGCAGAGTTACTACCTTTTCTGCATGTTGGGCTATTTTAAACTCAGCGGAAATCAGAAAAGACAGAAGAATTTTATTGGAAGTGCAGCAAGGACCGGGTCAGCCTGATGGTATCGCCAAGGAGCTGTCCTATCATGGATCTTGCTACAGGAATTACACTCACCAGAAAACATTAGCCAACATGCTTGATTCTTAGATCTCTCTAGAAGATGCACAACACAGTACAGCATATGACCGTGCGTTTCAAATTCTTGCTGGTGAAGCAATACTTAGCGAAGATGAAGAAGGATTATTTGCAAGATGTCTGACTTGAGGTCAAAATTTATAGACTTTCTAAAGCAGGAAGATGTTGACACTCCAGATTACAAAATCAGCAAACTGAAGCGTCGTCTCAAAAGCACTTCGGCAATCGCATAGTATTCTTTGCAAATTCACAAAAACTGTAACGGAGTCGGAAAAGGTTACGTCTGCTACTGTGCCCCAACTATTGAATGGATGACAAAGCCACCGGCACCTGTTGACGTTTTGAAACTGATCAGTTGCAGCTGTAAAACTGGGTGCAGCTCTAAGCGCTGCTCTTGCCAGCGAAGTTGCTTGGCACAGATGTGTGCCAATGCGACAATTGTGAAAACCCTATTCTGTGCAAAGCTTTGCAGCCTGTTTCCACTATAGCATCTGCAAATGCGTTTGAAGCTAATATTTTTGATGCAAACTCTACTGATGAATATGATGAGTAGATGGCTCTTTACATTTCATTGGTTATTAATTAATTAGGTTTATTTTCTAGATGAAATTATTAGTCCACTAGATAATGACTAAAAATGACTCTGAGCTATTTAGTACAGCCGTAAATTTAGGCACTTTATGTCAGTAACGCTTATGTCCTGCTTTTGATGGTCGTATGTTAATTATTGTACACTTGTACTAACGTCTAGATAGTTAGTATTACAAGGTACGTGCAATTTATCCGGGAGTTTGTCACGACTTGCGCGGTATTTACTGTCTTTCCCAACGCTCAGGGTCACGTTACTGTTGCAAGGCAGTCAAACGCAGCAGTACAAGTGTAACAACAATGTAGGAGTTTCCTTTGATCAACAGAGCTGCTGGTAATGTGAAAAATACTATCTGGAGACCGCACTTCATTACCTCCATCTCTAGAAAAGACAGCTGCACAGGTTTAAGCCTTCGCGTGATATAGCTAATGTCTATAGACCTTATGAATGGGACCACGTTCGTCTCTTACTCTCGGTTCGCCGTTGCTGCGAATTTGCATGGGCGTAGCCTTAGTCAATCTACAGCTGTGGCCAAAAGTTTTCGGACATCTTAAAATATATAGTTAAAATAAAAAATACGGTTCTCACCAGGATTTTCACTAAACATTATGACCAGTTTACTGAAAGAGAGTATAATACACCAATATTTAAGCAGGTTTAGGAATGACAAATTACTGGAACTTGGTATATCAATTATTTGACCAATAGCTATGTATTCCATTACAGATGTGTTTGTCGCCATTTAGAGAATAGCCTATAAAACTATATTTAAAAAACCACAATTTTATTGCACAAGAGTAGCTATGAGTCTAGCAGAAGTTTCTGAGCAATTTGACTCATACCAAGCTCGCGATGGCCAAGACACGGAACTACACCAAGGCGGAGAGGATCAGGATCCAGGTGCTGCATGAGGAGGGTCTCAGCTGTCGCCAGATTGCTCGCAGGGTTCGTAAATCTCCTGCTGGCGTTGCAGCCTTGCTCCAGAAACTCCGTCAAACCAGTAGTGTGAGAGACAGGCGCCGCACTGGACGGCCACGGGTCACCACCGCTTGAGACGACAGAAACCTGTGCAGGATGAGCTTGCGAGACAGGAAGAAAACAGCAGTAAAATTGCACCAAGAATGGACTAATGGTGGTGCTGTGACTGCTTTCGTCAGGACAACTTGCAGAAGGTTGCTAGACCATGGTCTGAGGTCATGCAAGGCCCGAAAGAAGCCACTCATCAAACCTGACCAGAAGAGGAAGAGGCTGGCTTGGGCTCATAGGCACAAAAAATGGACTCAAAGACAGTGGAACAGTGTGTTATTGTCTGACGAATCCAGTTTCCAGTTGTTCGCAACTCCAGGGAATGTGAGGGTACGAAGAAGGCCTGGAGAAGAGTGGAACAAAGACGGCATCGTTCCCACAGTGAAACATGGCTCAGGATCCGTTATGGTCTGAGGGGTGCATGTCAAGTTCTGGAGTTGAAAGGCTGACTGTCTGTGACGGAACAATCAACTCTGAGAAGTATCAGGCTATTCTCCACGATACAATGTTACCTGCAGCTTTTGAGATGTCCCGGATTGGCCAGAACTACACATTCCACCAGGATAATGCTCCATGCCACACCTCAGTCTCAACAAGACGATGGTTTCAGACCCACAATGTTCGGGTGATGGACTGGCTGCCGCAATCACCAGACATGAACCCAATTGAGAACCTGTGGGGCGACCTGAAAATAGCTGCCCGACGTCACCAGCCGACCAGCAAGGCCCAGCTGAAGGCTGTACTCCAGGACGAGTGGCAGAGGATAGCTCTTGAGAGGTGCCAGAACCTGGTGAACAGCATGCCGACAAGGATATCAGCCCTGATCCGTGCCAAGGAACTGTGTACAAAATAGTAGCAATTATTGCTGTGATATTGCTAATTTGTTGCTGTTATTCCTATCTCAAATGACGTCTTTCCCTACGTTACATGTTACTCCATATATTTAATGATACTGTTTTGTTAGTTTTGAGCATAATTGACATTTTATAATAAAAATATGGTTATCTCAAATTATAATTGCTATATTGGATTTATTACTGAGCTATAACTGCATTTCTAACCAAATATGACCAATTTACATAAAACATGACATGTGTCCGACAACTTTTGGCCACAGCTGTAGTCCTTCTTGTTACTCAGAAACTGTCCCGTTCCAAGACGGCAAACAATCGCAAATGCACTCGCATGGTTTCTATTTGACGATTGCAACTACGGAAACTTTCCCGGGTTTTGGGGGCTACGCAGCTTGTCGCTTTCTGGTGTTGGCCTACGGACTAAACGGCAAGAAATCGTCGATCGCCTGAAGCATTGCAAAAGACGACCACAAGCACAATGCACGTGAAACTGGTGCAGGCGGGCGTTTAAATAAAGCGGAGGATTTAGGGTTCGCGTCGTCGAAAATTTTACGCTGCGGTCGAACCCTCGCGAGAGGACCCTGTAAAATCGGAGAATTCCGGCCATTTTACTGTCTGCAGGTACATTTTTGGCGCGGCGAAGACAAATTCGTCGGAGATCAGACACGGGGCAGCTGGGATACGCGTCCACTCGCATACATACTGAAAGACATGCAGACAGACAGACGGCTCGCCTTTATTGGACGAGACCCTTTCTATGTGTATTGCACTGTGTTGTGATGTGTGCGATGGTACATACATGCGACCGACCGGAAATAACTTTGAATTTGAGCCGATCACAGAGATGATGGTCTGTGATGTCACAGGTGTAAGTGTAATAGTGGTACGGCTCTCAAGGTTGCTGCGCGCCAGTTCCACGGCACTATTAAGAGAAAGAAAAAGGCTCAAGCTTCTAGAGATGGCTTTAAAACGGCGGCTAAAAATTCAACTAGATGTGATACATGTTGTCTCTAGAAATAAATTAAATTAGCGTTCTATCTGTACATAAATGTCCAAACGCTCGCGTTCACGTCCGACTGTGTACTCGTAGCTCGATTTTAAGCTGACAAATTACAGATAAATTTCTTTACTGAAGTATCTACGAACGGTATGAGTATACACACGACAGAGTGGTTTGCGTTGTGCGTTACAGAGGTATATGAATTAATTGGTTTGTGTCTACTTCAAATTTCTACATACATTGTTCTTAGCTGACACTTCAAGAGAGGAAGATGTTCACAACTGCATGATTGCTGCGCTCTACGGGACTACTACGAGAATGCAAACAGGCGAGAACTCCAAAGTACAAAGAAATTTACTATACCTAGACATGCATTTTCTCCGGGATGACAAATCACTGTGTTTCGGGTCTGTGTGTTCTCACTGAGGCTATATATTGATATAGATATCCTAGCAAATACAGATTGAAGCAATTTCAGTTAACAAACTTTCTTACGTATCAACGTCGATTTGTAACAACTGTTTCTGTCACATTTACAATTGCTTGACACTGTCGAGTGCTTGCTTCTGTCACCGTGATAGATCATAAATAGAAAGTAGATAACACTAGTTAGTAGTAAAAAGATAATTTGCCTAATCCAGATACATGTACAATGGTAACGTTTTTAAAGCAACTCGAGCCTGATTCACAATACACCTCGCGTCGCGTCGCGTCAATGGAGGCTATTTCCGACGCGAAGCGACGCAACGCGACGTGTTGGATAGAATTTTTTTATATTTCAGCCCGTCGCGAAAACGGACTCCTTTGACCCGAGACGACGCGACGCGCCTCAAGGTGTATTGTGAACAAGGCTTAAAGCTTCAAACTTAGTTAACTTAATTATTCTAACTCTAGTAAATTTAATTCGTTTATTGCTGTTCAAAACACTAAAGGCCGGTTCACAGTACGACGCTGACGCTGACGTTGATGCTAACGCTGATGCTGGTATAGAAATGAATCTTATTCCAGCGTCAGCGTCAGCGTCAATATCAAAGGATGCCGCCTGCGTCAAGGCGGTGTCTTTGATGTTGACGCTAAGCTGAGCATCAACGTCATTACTGTGAACCGCGCTTAAACGTCAATAGAGAAACGTAAACGATCTTGTCATTCTGATACTCTGCTCGTATGGCCTTTGCCAGCCATTACTAAATTGTAGAAAAATTGTAGTCTAGACACTGAAGTATTGCGTAGTCTCCAGGAATTATATATAATTACATGTCACTGTCAGGGCTATGAGATTAGGAGTGCTCTTCTTTTATCCCAAATGACCCTCTGTCAGAAGTAATTAAGTGCTATTAGATATACTATAAACTGTAGCTATCAGAATAAACCACTCAGTAAATTGCAGCAGATTTTGAATGTCTATATGTTGTGCAAATTAAGTACTTTAAAAAATTTAATTCTATCTGCATGCGCGAGTACGTCGATTTAAGAATGCGGTTTCGTTAGCAGCTCTAGTTTAATAACCGAGAATGCGCTGAAAGTGTGACTTTCATGCTCTTGTCGGCCGCTCCAAGCCTTGGTTTCCCCCTCAATTACGTTGTCATTCTGCAGCGTACGGGAATGCAAAATGCATCATATTGATTGACTAGATTCCGGAATAAAGTGGCAAGGCTTAGCTGGATATCTGATAACTCTTATTTGAAAAGAATACACCCTCAAAATGCGCTTCGCAGTAAAGCTCCTCTTTCCATTTTATAGTAGTACCCGCGCTGAGATCACACATGACTTTCAAGCGTTGCTAGGTGTTTGAAGACACGAGAAAGTACACTGAATAGATTTGATCATAAAATATGTGGTTCAGCAATGATGTGCAATGACAAACTGGTTTTTCTTAGAAAATGTTTCTTTTTTGGCTTTAATTAGGTCATTTATTTTATACTCAATATATCCAAATTTCAAAATCCGACTTGTTGTAGATTTAGAGCAATCCTTAGTGCAGAAGAAAAATCTAAGATGTAGCTACGCTCCATCATTTGAAAAACTCTTTCCCGCTTTGTAAACTGGTTTTACAAAAATTGAAATTACTTCCACGTAGAACAAGTCTTACACTTTCATTACGCAATTTTAGAAAAGATTTACTGTTGTTTTAGGCCTTTCTATCCGATTGCCTAAACATGCACCCGGCTACTAAACATACAGCTTGCAGAATAGGCAACTAGCGGCAAAGTAGTAACCAGGGCAAAAGAGGTAGACCCTAAGAGCGTGTTCACACCGGGTCTAATTATTATTTTGTCGTTAGTGCGCTAACACCACTTGTTCACACCGGTCCTAATCATGATTAGTGTAGGTCCATTCTATCGCCATTCCAACGCTGTTTTAAAACTGTATTACCACCGCAATAATGGAGTTAGTGGTTGCACGAGAAAAGGATGTTGCCTGTGCTTTTTGCTAATGGTGTGTTACATGTGGATGCTGCTACAAACGCAGCAACGACGTCGAAGGGAATGTGAAATGAGGCGACGTATACGAAAGCTCGAAAGTCTCGTCTTCAGCGTATGAGGATTCATTTCAGGAGAGGAATGCATCTGCAAGATTGTTTTCAGATGATGCGTAGTAGTGCCGTCTGCCGCTGCGTATGTAGACTCGGAAGGAAAGTAGGTCGTTCTGAGATGAAGTGATCCACGGCCAATGGACAGATAGTGACTGAAAAGAGAACTTTCGCGTGTCAAAGGAAACACTTCGTTCCTTGTGCCAAGATCTGAGGCCACACATCCAAGAATCAGTCTCGAACTACCGTAAGGTCATTGAAGTCAGCAACCGCGTTGCTATTGTTTTGTGGCGCCTAGGTGGCTGTTATGAGTACAGAACAATATTTCATTTATTTGGAGTAGGAAGATCATCTGCTTTTGCAATTACAAGAGTGTTCTGTGCGGCAGTTGTCAATCATCTTCTGCCTAAATACAGAAAATTGCCAGCTGATATTCGAGCTCCAGAAGTGATTAAGTCTTTCAGAAAGCTGAGATTTCTCCAGTGCCGTGGAGCAATTGATGGCTTACATGTTGCCATTCGAGCTCCTAGTGTCAATGCATAAAACTACTACAATAGGAAGTCATTACACTCAATTATTGTTCAGGCTGTTGTGGACTCATCTACTTGTTTTACGGACGTAGACTTTGGCATGGCAGGACGAGTGCATGATGCCCTAGTGTTTGCTCGAAGCAAACTTTATCACACGTGTCGAGCCACAAGATCTTCTGCCCCAAGTGTACCATCCAGACTCATAAAATGAGTTGCTGTTCTAGGCGCAATTATAGGAGATGCAGCTTATCCTTTGTTGACCTGATTTATGAAGCCCCACCCTGACACGGGTCTGCCATTTGACTCCAGAACAGCATTTGTTCAATTTTCGACTGAGTGGTGCGAGAATGGTAGTGGAGAGAGTTTTTGGTCAGCTAAAAGGTATATGGCGCTGTATTTCCAAATGCTGGCATGGAAGCTACACCTTGTCCAGTCTGCCACTTTAATTAAATAAACTGCTGCCGCATGTTGAGTCCTGTACAACTACTGCATTGTTCATCAAGATGAAGCTCTACCACTGTGGTTTCGCGAAGATCATGGTATTGGAGCTCTGTGTGTCAATGGTCCTCCTGTGGCAATGGGACGTGGATACAGTTCCAGAGTAAGAATTATTAGAGAAAACCATAATATCAATTTTTATTATAGCTACGACAGACGCAACAATGTAATGGTTATAAAATAGTAATATTGTATGCACCATCCATGGATCCGCGCCCGCGTTACATTTTTCTACGGCACTGAAACAGTATTTTCCAATTGTAAATACACTTTCCAAAATTATGTGCTTGCACCAACAGTAACCAGTACTCTCTGTTCGCGTTGACTTTGCGCTCGGAAGCGACCAATGATGCAGTTGTATTTGTTTACCACACTCAGATGTTAAGTGATATCCCATTAACTGTACATTCATTGTAGAGGTCATATTACAATACAAAGATGTTAGGTAACAGTAGAGGAAGTCGCAGGTTATCAAGACGACGCAGAACAAGAAGAGGAGTTAGAAATATCAAGCAAACACTTGTAAAACAAGAGCAGCTGTGAGTTGATGTCAAGGCAGCGGACTGTTACTGACCTTGCTAATTGGCTACTTTCTCTATTGGCAGCATTCTTGTTGTAATATCATACCTTCTTAGTGAGTTAAGAACACTAACCACTCTTGATGTGCATAAGCCCTATCAAACCGTCTCTGTAATACATACGCTGTCGTTACCCTAATTATAAAAAATCAGGAAACTTGCGATTTCGAACGATACAAAGATCGTCACTGTCTGCCCTATTGCGCAGAAGTTATTACAGATTTTCAAAGAGTAAAGTCAACGCGAACAGAGGGTAGTTGTAAGCTGAGCATCGGTGGACTACGACGACATAATTAATTATTAATTGAAACTTATCTGCATTTTACAATGGGGCAGTCTATGATTTTAGCAGAAAACATCTCCAAAGGATTGCATGTATTTGTATACTAGACTCAGATAGCCAACTGTACCTTTTAGGTGCTAAAGAAATATACATCTATATACGACAAAAAGAAGGTGTCCGGCACGCTGTCCTTTTCTTATCCTTTCTCACGATTGGTACTTGAAAATATCCTCTTGCCAAGTCCAAGATGCTAAAACAATTTTGCTCCTGATAGTGACTCAATCACCTGTTGCAGATTCCCAGTTTAACCATTTAACTGTCTGTATTCCATGCATAAAGGAAGACTCCCATCACTCTTTCTAACTGGACATATAGGTGCCGCATATCCAGAAATAGATGGTCGAATTATCTCATCTCGCCGTAATCGTTTCACCTCATCTGCAACCTCAGCTTTCCATCTTGTAGGTAGACATCTTTGGCGGCAAGCTATTGGAGTTTTGGTAGTAAGCGGAATCGTATGTTCAGCGTCCACTAAATACCCGTCATTGCCTGGATAAGCGAACACGTCTCGATGACGTTTTAGAAGATTCTCCAATTTTTGTTTCTTATTAGAGCTCAATGACTCACCCAGATCTATGTTAACCATTAGGTTGTAAATATTGGTGTTCCTCCAACTGGTCTTCTATGCGCCCCATCCAACGCCGTTGCTTCATTAAATTCCGCCAACCCCTGTCCTTTATGTATTACTACAAGTTCTGTGCAGACATTCATAACTCTCACCGAAACATCTCTCCCCTTTCCTCTAACGCAATAGGTAGCACATTCCAAAAGTCCTGAACGTTCAGATAACTCATCCACTACTTCCACAATTCCTGTCCATTCACTAGTAACATTGGAGTGTATGTTTCCCCAAAAGGTGGTTTCTTACCCAGGCCCGATTAGTACACTTCTTGGCGAATACACCCAACCAAACTTTAGTAAACGCACTTTAGACTTTTGTTGGTTTTGATTTGACTGGTTGGGATGTTGTCACTTCTTCTCCTTTCAAGAACAACTTTCTATTAGAGAAATCTGTCTGGATTTCAAGAGTCAACAGAATATTAGTGCCCAAAACCCCACAGTCGGTTCCATTCGCAACGTAAAATGAACTGTATACCATTTGAGATCCCAAATGAAACGACGTAACTACAGTTTTCTCACACTGTAATGTAGTACCATCAACCATTACTGGTACTAACTTCATATGGTTCATCTGAAAAAACATCAAGTGGTATCAAGCTGATGTCTGCTCCTGTATGCACCAAAAGAGAAAGAGGTTGCTGGTCAATATTAGCGGTAACCATAATTGGACCGTAAAGAGCCGTGGCTAAATTAGTGCTCTGACCTCCTTTCTTTCATGCAGGAGATGCAGCAGTACAGTTTCAGGCAACATGACATGGTCTCAAACATCGATGACAATCATGAAAATGAGGTCAACTAGACCGAAGGTGGTTAATATTACCACAAATATAACATCTCTTAACAAGCATTGGGTCCCGAGGTTGCTGATACTTCATTCCAGGTGTCCACCTCCGACCGCGACCACGCTTCGACTGCACTGTCGCTTGGGTGTCTAAACTGTCGTTGCCAAAAGCGGTAATTGTCTGACGAGTAGATGACATATCGTTGTAGATTTCCATGTCACATCCGGAAACTTGATTGACTGCTGAAGCCGGTAAACTGCTTTGATTGTCTGTACTTGCATTTGCCGGTGTAGCGTGCTGAGACTGTCACCGTGCTGAGATTGCATTTTAGTGTAACTTATCTCCTGACACAAGGCTTTCCACTAGGGTTAGAAAAAATGAAATTAGAAACGTCAACAACCAAGCCAAGAGTCACCATTGGGATGTCTAAGGTTGGAGAGATTTATTTTTACAATGTGCATGTATAGTTATTTTGTCAAATTATATTTGCAATTGTATAAACTTGTACGTAATTGATAAATATAAAATTTATAATAAGATTATACATTTCTCAATACAACTCTAAATCTGTTTTACGCATGCGCACAAGTTAGCAATTTCAGCACGTAAGCAATTTCAGCACATAAGCAATTTCAGCGCGCTTGTATTGCGTGCTGAGAAAGTCAGTTCTATTTTGCGCAAGCGCAAACAATTTCGGCACGGTGACAATCTCAGCACGCGACACGGTGCCAGTCTGACTGAGAGAATTCCGGCTAATCGAAGTTGGTTGACTTCCTCAGCTAATTTTGTGACATCCTTAGCGTTACTATAGTCTTGTCCCTCCTCAACAGAATTTGAAATTCTCTTGGTAGACCCTCTAGAAATGCGTCTCTGGCCAAAGTAGTCGAGAACCCATTATCGAAACCCTGATACGCTACTGTCTGTACCCCATAAGTGTGAACTTTGAAAATCATCACTATCTCTGCTGTTTCTACGACTTTCGCGATGATCTCGGTATCGTTAGTAATCGCTAGGTCTGGCATTTATGTTTATCAAATTATCTAAGCCTTTCTTACAAACGAAACGGAAAGATAGTACCTGTGCATGTCAAACACAAACGGGTAGAGCAATGGCTATTATCCAATTATCTTGTAAGACCAACGGATGAGCAACTGGAACCATTTAAGAGAATTGGTATAACATGGTCCAACTGGAGCAGCTCTTAGTGCTCTAATGAGTACATCT
>CAXXBX010000233.1:0-50152 GCA_964274945.1 Dehalococcoidia bacterium
GTGTAGAATGTAAACTCTTCAGAGACCTTGTGAATGCGTTATTGATTGGAGCAAGTCCACAAGTCCAAATAATTCAAAAGAACCTTCCCAATCGATTAGATGATTTAAAATATCAGGTGGAAGCGACTAGAACTCTAGAGGGCAATAAGAATGAGTATGAAATGATACTATCCCAATGTCAAGTACTGATGGGGAAACTAGCAAAATTTGAGCTTGATCTAGATAGTCACATTTATACACACAACCAAGTAAAACAAGAAGAGTCTGTTGGTGACAAGACGGGTGCATTTAGTGTTGTTACCAAGGTCATTTTGCCAGACAAGACAGAAGCTGCTCTAAAGACGATACTAGAGCCTATTACAATCACAAATGCAGATGATTTTCTGAAAGAATTTTGCAACTTCAGGTACTTTACATTAGCAGAAATATAAAGAAAAATAATTGAGTAGATGTTTCTTTATTTACAGTCAACTCCAAGACACAAATTTAGTAAAGTTGTATGGCTCAATCATGTTGTCTCCTTCACCTTGCCTAAAACTTGGGCTACTGTTTGAATGGTGTGGAGGAGGAAGTCTTGCTGACTTTATATCAAGATCCCAACAACAAGCAGAAAACAAAAGATCTAATCACAATGAAAAAGTTCAAAAGATGATGGAGCAAATCCTGGCTGGAGTCAAATACCTTCACACACGTAGCATGATTCATCGAGATCTCAAACCTGAGAATATCATGGTAACAACAACCTATCTGTCAATATTGTTGGTGTACTAACGCTTTTATGTTTAGTTGACAGTAAACGAGGATGTTCAAATTGCAGATTTTGCAACATCCAAACGGCAGGCAGAGATCACTGGTTTTCAAGTTGTTGGCACAGATATCTACATGGCACCAGAAGTGTATGACTGTCTTCCCTATTCGTTGTCTTCTGACATGTACAGCATTGGTGTTATGATGTGGGAGATCTGGAATCGAAAGAGAGTTGGAGATTGCACATCGTACAGATTGCCACAAGATATTGTACAATGGGTACTCAAACAAAACTTTTATTGTTCTTGTGGACGACTATGGGAAGACCTTGCTAAAAGATGCCTGAGCAAACCTACCAGACGACCATCAGCAGAACAGGCACACAAAGAAATTACACAAGCTAATCATGATGTATTGCTAAGTGCATGTTGACTAATGAAGTGCATTGATCTGTGTGTGTGTGTGTGTGTGTGTGTGTGTGTGTGTGTGTGTGTGTGTGTGTGCGTGTGTGTGTGTGCGTGCGTGCACACACACACGCACACACACACACACACACACACACACACACACACACACACACACACACACACACACATGCGGGTTTGGGTATATGGGTGCTTACTGCAGTTATGCAAGTGCATGTGCACGTTGCTAGGTCATGTTCCTGGAATAAGCTTGGTTTTTCTGCAGCATCTTCTTTTACCTTATCAAGGCAAGTCTTCCAGTCCTCAGCATAGAAGTGTTGAAGGTATTGTTGTTTATGATTTGTCATTTATCTAAACATTTGAGGTGGTTTGTTTAATTTTAAGAGCCACACATGTCCCAGCCATGGTTTTTGGTGTACTTGATAGGGAGGAAGCCGTGAGGATTCTAGTGGTCAGAGGAAACTTGGATGGGTGTGTAGCAAATTGCTTGTGTTGACTTTTTATGAAAATGGTTGGTTTTATGGTAGATTTTTTTGGTTCGTGAAAGTTCAAGTAATCCTGGTACATTGGTTCTTACCATGGTTTATGAACGACATTTTCATCACATTATACATCAGGTAATGGTAACAATTAATATTAAATCTGCTGTCATTGAACTCAGTAGATCACTGTGTTGGTGCTTTCTTAGCCACACATTGTACTCTAATTTATGTTTGTTGTTAGAGTACAGTACTGCAAAGAATTCTATAGTATGAGGCATGAATACATCAGCTTTTCAGTATGATATTTCCCACAGAGCTGTGTGGTCTTAAATACACTCATGAGTGTTTGATAATTAATGAGTTAATATGCAAGTCATTGGTTAGGCTGCCTGGTTCCTTAGCTATGAGGATGCATGCTAAATCATCTCAACTAGCTAATGATTACCTAGAGCTTACACGTAGCTTACATACTGATTGAACTTATGGAATGAATAGATTCCAAAGTGTTAGCTTATTGTGTAATGAATAACTCAGATGTGCCCTGGAAATTGTCAATCTAGCCTTACTTAATTAAGTGAATCATTTTGAATGTGATTCCATTTATGTATATTTGTTTTTCTTTAATTTGTGCTAGCAATCGAGTTCTTTGTCGTATACAATTCATGTACAAAAAAGAAAAAAGAAAAAAGAGGACCAGTGTTTCCAGACATTGTACAGCTCATACAGTTCTACTCACAAAATCTTGGTCTCGAGTGCAAGCTTAGATTGAAATAATACAAAGTAGCAATTATGAAAAGAATATTGTATGTATAATAGTAATAATAATGGACGTATAACTGCTGTAGGACGTTCAATTTGACGTTCTTGTATTGTTAATTAATAAAAAGTGTACTCGTTTTCAAACAGATGTTGTGCTGTAGAGTGACCTAAATTTTGGTCTTTACCCCTTTTTGTCAATTTTTGGCGGACTTTCATCATCGTATCATCGATATATCGCTAGATGCATGGTCACGCGCCACAAGAGAATACGGATGATGATGACGACGACGACGACGACGACGATATATCTCAAATCATTTTGTTTGTGGCGTGTGGTGAGATGTAACGCCCACGCCTTTTGCTACCTGTAGTTAGCTACTAGAAGTTGATTAGTCAGTCTGTTGTCAGCTAGTCCAGCGGTTGCTCACTCGTTGTTGTTGCGTTAGTTGTTTGGTATTACACTATACTAGTCAGCACAGCCTCTAGAGTCGTCGCGAAAGTGTGTGCGAACGTCACATAGTCAACTTCGGTCACACAATTTTGGTAAGTCCAAAACAACGTGTTTTTGCAATGGAAACATTACCAAACGCGCTGAGCTCGGACAGCCATCTGAGTGTATCATGGCGTAGGCTACAACGCGGGCTAGTTAACACTTACGATACAGCCTGATTCGGCGGTCTCCAAGTGTGGCGCACAGGTAGCCTCGTACCAGCCCCTCTCGCGCCGTCGTGCCCGGTTCCCGTATAACACGACAACGCCTGGCTAGCGCACAGGGCGAATTTTTTTTTTGGGCCCACTTTCTTCAGTACCCGGATAAACGTCCCGTATACCCTGTAATCTGCACGTGACGTTGGCAGAAGGAACGTAACATGATTGTATTGTTGTTTGCGTTCGTTGACTACTGCGCTCCTTGCGACGCCACACCATTCACGTTGCTGAAGCGGTAGCTGCGTCGTAATTTTCGAACTCGGGGGCCATCAAAGCACATACGCACAAAGTAGCTATGTAGCAGGTAGGCTAGACGTTTCGTCTACCTTACGTTGTGATAACTTATTTTGCTTAGTTCGTAATTCAGCAGAAATCTGCGTCAGTGCACTTGCATCGCAAAAGGAGCTGTTCCAACTTTCAGCTGTTCAACCAGAGACCTTCAAACTGGTGTACACGTAATACAGCTAGCTATCTATTAAAATATGCAGACTACTAGTAGCTAGACTACGGTACGTATAGTCACGTAGACATAGATTAACTTTTTAGTTCTTCAGGAATATTGCATGGGCTTACACGTAATCTATACCTCACATTGTATATCTAAAGTAAACATGCTTCTAAGTATAAAGTTTATAATAAACTCTGTCAAGCATTTTTGCTGTTCTGCTGAATACTGGCGGACAGACTGTGCTGTCTCTTTATCTTTGTATTCGCTTCGGCATCACATACCTACTGACAGAAGGAGTTGTTTGAGTTGATCTCCTACTATTAAACACACTGGGGCGGCCAGCTTTTGCAGGAACAGAGCTTGAATTTTTCATGTGTTTTCGTCTCCTGAGGGCTGTAGGCTGCACCGGAATTCTTTGCCTGTGCTTTGTTATCCCTGTATGACTGCCAAAAGTGTGTAATGCTGAAACCAAACGCTGCTGCTTGGTCGGTGGATGTGTTCATTTTCCTCAACATTTCCAGTAGTTTTCACAAACCTTTTTAACAGCTATCAGATACCCATCATTATTTGTCATGTTGGGTGCAAGTCCAGTTTCTAGGTCAACCATGACTTCATTGAGACTTGTTTTGACTGTCTCAATTGTCTGATTCTTGTCTTCACCACTACTGGGTATTTCAGTCTCCTTCATGGTTGTTTTCTGCCTTTTCTGTTGGAACAGATCATCATCCAGCATGGCTGATTCTTTGAAAGAATGCCGTATGTCTTCATTATGCCATTGAATATCAACAGAGAGGGACTGCAAGTACTCTTCATCTAACTTTTGGTGAAGACTGCTATAGAAGCTAATGGGTTGGCAATCTTTTTACAAGAGCTACACCTGCAACGAGCTGATGGGGATCAACAGCAACGAGGAGTGGAGAACGTGAAGGATGAGAAGTCGGCTGTTGTGGAGGACAAAGCAGCAGCATTGGGTACAGATTGTAGTGACTGGATCGTGTAGCACGTGTTTGCTGATAGAGTGATGGATAAGCAGACAAACGGATAGACTGACTCTGTCACAGACAGATGGATAGACGGACAGATGGACAGACACACAGATGTACAGATGGACAGACTCATACAGACAGATGGACAGACTCACAGACAGAGAGATAGACAGACACACAGACAGACAGATGGACAGACACACAGACGGACAGACAGACAGATGGACAGAAATGGACGGGACAGACAGACAGACAGACAGATGGAGAATCAAAGATGTTTGGATGGATGGACAGGCAGACAGACAGACAGATGGACAGACAGACAGACAGATGGAGAATCAAAGTGACTAGCCTCCACCCTGTCCCGACTCTACTTCCTGTCTGTACAGCATGACGCAACTTCCACGTACGGACGGGACAGACAAAATGGCACTTATCTATAGATGTTTGAATGGATGGATAGACAATAGACAGACAGACAGATGGAGAGAAGGACAGACAGAGAGATGGGCATACATACAGACAGACAGATGAACAGACAGACAATGGACAGCCAAGTAGACAAACAGACAGAAAGATGGACAGACAAGTAGACAAACAGACAGAAAGATAGACAGACAGGTAGACAGATGGACATACAGACAGACAGACAAATGGACAGACAAGTAGACAAACAGACAGAAAGATGGACAAACAATACACAGACAGGAGAGAGAGCGGACAGACAGAGAGATGGACATACAAACAGACAGTTGAACAGACAGACACACAGACAATGGACCGATAAGTAGACAAACAGACAGAAAGATGGACAAACAATGGACAGACAGACAGAGAGATGGACATACAAGCAGACTGATGGACAGACAGACAGACAGACAGTTGATTGGCTGACAGATTCATGAATGAAAGAAGACACTAATCCTGTACAATCCCTCCATCCCTCCACAGTAAAGATCTACATTTTGTATTTTGTTTCAGTTGCTGTCAGACCGTCTGTTCGTGTTCTACCAACTTGGTTCAAGCACAGGACACGGAGACGCCAAATTTCCGTGAGAATCACTCTTGTGTGTTGCTTGGCTAGATATCAGTAATGAGAACTCGTCTCTTGTGTCAGTCGGAGTTGTAAAGGAAGGGATGACGTCTCTATCAGCCCAGTCAGACAACAAAGGAAAATCAAATTTGACTGTTAGTGGGCAGATAGTCACACCAAGAAAATCGATAGGTGAGGGTGTGTGTGTGTGTGTGTGTGTGTGTGTGGTGTGTGTGTGTGTGTGTGTGTGTGTGTGTGGTGTGTGTGTGTGTGTGTGTGTGTGTGTGTGTGTGTGTTGTGTGTGTGTGTGTCCAAGTGCCTGGATATTATCCTTGCTGTTCCGGATTTCTTGTACACGACGCGCTGTGCAGAAAGTCAACAGTACCGATTCCGGTATTTGTAGTTCTTGTTTGATTCTATTGTGGTAGCGTCTTTCTTGGCCTCAACGTGTGTTGAATATGTGTATGCTGTTAGGAGCATCTTCTTCTGCGTGCAGTTTGGCATGGGAATGGTCTGCTAACCACATAAATCAGGAATTGGGTATAGCAATTGAGTTTTAGAGCAGCAGTTGAAAAAATTCTTGGTATGTTTCTAATAAATAAATAGATTTTGGGCAAGGATTCAATTAGCAAGATTGATATTCTAAACATTTGTGTGTAAGCAATGCTAGCATGTATACCTTGCTTTGTCAACATTTGCTTAATATTTAATTTAAAGAATTTTGAGAAATTTTTAGAATAATTTGACATGTGCTGGTGTGTGCTGGGTTTGATAGTTAATTAATTCAACATCTAAAATTTAGTTTCAATCATTTGTCTGTTAATTTGCAGTTTGATAATGATTTAGACAGCCTACATTGATTGATTTGTACCGCCAATTTATATATAGTCAATATTATTGTATACAGGCAATATTGATTGATGTATACTGTACAGTAAATATTGATTGATATATACATTAGCAATAGTGTTGAGCTTAACCTTGTTTCGAAGACTGACATTCTCTATTTCAAGTTAGTCAAGAAGCAGCAAGACGTCTATGTGGAAACATGGATTATTTTGGTGACCTTCTTCTTTAGTGTGGACACAGACTTTTTTGTGGATAAAACCCCATGATGCAACCAGTGAAATTATTTGGCATGCACTGCTTGTAGATAACAAGGAATTCAAACGAGAACTAAAACGAAGGAGCGAGCAATAATAGTCTTACTATATATCAATCAATATTGACTGGCTGTATAAGATCATATTGACTACATATAAATAGACTGTATAAATCAATCAATGTAGGCTGTAGAAATCATTATCAAACTGTAAATTTACAGACAAATATGATTTTAGGTATAATTTTACATGTTGAATTAACTATCAAACCCAACACACCTCAGATTATTAAAAAAATTTCTCAATTTTAAAAAATTAAGTATTAAATAAATGTCAGAAAAGTGAGGTATGCTATACATTCTTTACATATACTTTACATGCATACGATACATGGTTTCGTTGCAGCCAATAATACAAAATGAGGATGTGCATGTGTAGAGGTATGGTTGGCGTGTGAGGGTCGCCTCGTGATGAATTTGAAGCTAAAGAAGAGATCTCATTCTAGGAACACTTTCACTTGAGAGAGGACTGCAATTTGCCTCTGTAATTTTTGGAATAAATTTATTTCTTGTGGCAGGGTACAAGACCTACGATACCACAAATATGACTCAATGTTAACTAATTAAGTTGTCAATATTACAGATAGTCGTGAAATATTGGATTGGCTACGTGTGTCGATCGGTATCGGCTTGTATTGGTCTAGATTATCAGTTATTGGAGAATAAGTAAAACTGTTTTATCAGTGCAACTTTAGGAAAAAAGAGTTTTTGTACATGTTCCAGTGCAGGCGTGTATGTATGTTTTGCCTTTAACAGCCAGTGCTGCAAGAATGGTGCAGCTATCCTTTTTTTGTGGTGTTCTGGACAGCAACAAATGTCTATATATATTGGTCCCTTGAAAATCAATGGTTCAGGGAGTGTGGTCCATGTCATTACACTGTACAAGTAACCAGTTCATGTACTGTAGTCTTTAATTAATTGATTAATTAAATGAAAAATTTTACTGAAGAAATGCTATGCTTACTATTTTGCATTGTGTGTAGGACTTGTGAAGAAGATTGCATATATTTGGAAGATTGGGTCAATGAATGGCATGTCAAAGTAGTGTCCAGCAAAATCATGCCACTATTCAAGCTGCTAGTGCAACAGCTGTCACATTTGTTTACCAGTTTACGATGCTGTATAATTCAATTCTAACCAGTTATAGTCATTACCGGTTGGATATAATAATATAAATACACACACACACACACACACACACACACACACACACACACACACACACACACACACACACACACACACACACACACACACACACACACACACACAAACCACATATAAGCTAAGTGTATACTGAGCACTGATAACAATCTGTGGCAAATCAGTACTGAGTAGCAAGTCAAATAACAACCTGTTTGTAGTTGTGTGTGTACAATGTTGCATTTAGTAACTCTTGCATTCTGCTTCAAGTGTGCTTTAGCGAATTACTGTTAATTAGTAAAATTCACGTACATATACCTGGGAGGCAATGGAGTTGGCTTCATGTATTGCTTGGAACTCTCTAATTCCTTCAAGATTGAATACGCCAAATAGGAATGCACCGGCTTGAGTGTTGTCTCCAGCCTGCTCATTGATTCTTCCAGCCAGATTTCTGCAGGCAGACTCACTGGGCATCATTAGGCTACTGTGTGGGTCGTCAAAGAGAGTGGCTTTGGGCACAGTGATGAGCTGGCCCTTCTCTGGACTCACATTGGGAAAGGTCAGTCTCGTACAATCTTGCTTGTTTAGGTGTCTAGCGGACCTAGATGCATTGAAAAAGAAGTAGACACGTGATGCCCCATGGAGTTCAGATTGAGTCTCATGTACGTGTGCATAAGTACGGCTTCACTATCTAACCTGCCCTTGAATGTCGTAAGAAAAGAGTTCGAAAACTTGGCAAACATGTCGCGAAATCGAAAAGAGCGCGAAAGAAACAGGTGGGACTAACGCACTTTGATTGGAGTTGGCGCGGATTACGTAAAGCCGGCACGTGAAGGACGGGCTTATAGCACGTGCAGATTACAGTGTATACGGGACGTTTATCCGGGTACTAAAGAAAGTGGGCCCCAAAAAAAAATTCGCGCGCACAGGTACGTACATACGGAAGCCGGTAGCGGCGGATTGATATCAGTCCGCCGTTCTCGGACGCACTCATATCGATAGCCTCGGTATTCCAGACTGCTTTCTGCACGTGATGGGAGGGTAGGGTGGGAGGAGAGAAGAAAGCTCTCTTTATCATATCAATAGACACAAATAGTGTAGCGCGCGTTACCAAATGTGTAAAATTTACTTTTCTAGGTACTACAAAATAACGTGCGCTATTCTAAATACAATGGACACGTCACCGTCTTGTATTCTAACTAGATGAACTGTGGAACGTGTGTGCGCGCTCTTCGATCTGCTAGCAGCTCAAGGGACCCCAGTTTGGGATCGTTGTTTGGTGCACGTCGTGGAAACGGTACTAATCGACTTTCCAGTGAATTGGATACGAGTAGTGGGTTTCAGAAACCATACTCTTCCGATGCATTGATTGCTGGTGCACTGAAATCTTTTTGGTATGTTTAGATAATTAATTAAATTGATTAATAATAATTACAAAATTAGACAAATACACACATGAACACATGTAGTTGTAGATGTGTTTAGTAATGATGTAGTCGTTATTGTAGAGTTATACATTGCAGAAATTTCCAAAAGATAATTTCAAACTTAATGCAGGACTGAAAAACGTCTTTGGATTGAATTATTGTGTGAATTCATGTTATTTTGTTCCTGATGTGTATGAAATCTCTACAATAACTAATATATCATATCATAGACACGTGTGGGTGAGTGGTCATCTGTGTATTGTGTGTGTGTGTGTGTGTGTGTGTGTGTGTGTGTGTGTGTGTGTGTGTGTGTGTGTGTGTGTGTGTGTACACATACACAGATGACCACTCACCCACGCATGTGATATATTAGTTATTGTAGAGATTTCATATACAGCAGGAACTGAATAATATGAATTCACACAATAATTCAATCCAAGGACGTTTTTCAGTCCTGCATTAAGTTTGAAATTATCTTTTGAAAATTTCTGCAATGTATAACTCTACAATAACGACTACATCATTACTGAACACATCTACAACTAAATGTGTGCATGTGTGTATTTGTCTAATTTTGTAATTATTATTATTAATCAATTTAATTAATTATTTAAACATACCAAAAAGATTTCAGTGCAACAACAATCATCGCATCAGAAGAGTCAAGGGCTACTCGTATCCAATTCACTGGAAAGTCGATTAGTACCGTTTCCATGACGTGCAGCAAACAACGATCCCAAACTGGGGTCCCCTTAGCTGCTGATCGAAGAGCGCGCACACACGTTCCACAGTTCATTTATTTAGAATACAACGAGAATACAAGGCGGTAACGTGTCCATTGTATCTAGAATAGCGCACGTTATTTTGCAGTAAATTAATATTAACTAATGATTGTGGCATTGATATTATATAAATTCTACACATTTGATAACGCGCGCTACACTATTTGTGTCTATTGATATCAGTTCGGCCGAGAACGGCGGACTGATATCAATCCACCGCTACCGGCTTCCGTAGGTACAGTATGTGTTAGACTCGTGCCCAGTCCTCCTCCGCGCTAGGTTGCTTACACCACGTCCGCTAGCTGTCACGTGTGTATAGGTCCATGTGGTTTCACACGTGTGGTTGGCCTAAGTACGGAGGGCTGAGCTAAATAACTTAATTAGACTCAAAACGTGTCACGTGATGAAGCATGGTCCCAGTCCTCTATAACGTTTGCGCATGCGCAATCGAACAACAGTAAAGTTCGTTGCGTTATGAGTTCTGGTAGGTCTAAGCCGCCTCCGAACATTCTTGACCGACCTCTGAGCAGGGGGAAGTCTGAGGTAGGCAACTGTTGAATGTTCAATATACCTTTGGAGAGTTGATGCGTGGGCGTGTCTTGTAGGTGAACTTGAGCACGTTTGCTCTGCTTTTCTCGGAGATTGTTCAGTACAGTCAACATAGAGTCTTGTCGGTCGCAGAACTGCAGACAAAGTAACGTGGCGTCTCCATTCGTGTGCTTGTCCGTTTGTCTGTCTTGTCGTTTGTCAATACATTTTCGTTCTTATAAATCGGAACTCGTGCAGGCTAATCGAAATTGATCAAAGCACGTTTGTATGGTGTATGTGTTTATATGTCTTCTTTTTTGTTTGTTCTGTTGGTATGACAGAACTTAGCCTCGGCCTCCCAGACCCGTGTAGCGCCGATTCAAAAATTGCTCCACGGGTCTGGGATGGTACCACCTCTTCTTAATATATTTCGGTTGGTCCTAGGACCAGCATTAGTGTTCAATTTCATGAATACATACTTTTCCAATTATGGCTGTAATCAATGAAGACATCTCGTGCATGGTGGGTAGTGATCTGCTGTCTACCAAAGAGTACTGTACACAAACGGCGACTTGTAGTACGCTCTTCACGCAAAATCACTCCCTACACTTTGTGGTTTGTATTCTGCGCCTGTCAACGGTTAGTAACGACACCTTCTAGAGCAAAGCGGGTTGTTCTAATTTACAAACCGATGCTTCGATGTCTAGACTAGCCAGTTGCATGCTCAACAACTTCACGTCTACTGGACAAAGTCTTGTTGTGAATTCACGGCAAAGTTTTGTCGTGATTTTGCGGCAAGGCACATCGAATTCGCGACAAGTCACAGTGGATGCGTTCATCTCGAATTTTCATTGCGAGTTTGCGGCTACACAGTATTCTTTTCTAGAATACTGTGTATTTCTGTAGAATACTGTGTATCTTTCTAAAACCTGAAACTAGACAGCGACTTGTAGCGGATTTGCGGCAATCATCACGTCCGCGGCTCTATTAGTAAAAGAAATTGTTTCATAGCATCCTGTACGCGTTCCCTACTAACACACAAATGATAAAACCGTAGCTACTCTAAGCACAAAGGTACCCGTGCAACGGGATGCGACACGATGTTCTAGCATGACATGTCTTCGTCGTTCTTGCATTACAGCCGTAATTGGGAAGGTATGCATTTATGAAACTGAACACTAATGCTGGTCCTAGGACCAACCGCAACATATTGAGAAGAGGCGGTACCATCCCAGACCCGTGGAGGACAATTTTGAATCGGCGCTACACAGGTCTGGGAGGCTGAGGCTAGACAGAACTAATAAAGAAAACCAGACAACAGGGCCAGCTGGGCCAGGTGGGCTCCAACTTTTGAAATGGAACTTCCGCCAACAGGCTTTTGGCGAGAACTTCCAAAAATATTTGTTCAAGTCATTAAATAGATTAGCTATTTTTATGTTCATTTTGGGCGGGGTTTAGCATGTAAGACCTGGCCCGCCCAACATCTAGAGTGCTCTGCCAGCTCTAGACAAACAAACAAGGCCTGCTGTACGTCCATTATCAACACTATCAATATCAGTATTAGAGCAGGCGGAAGGAAATAGAATCGTCTGGTTGGTGGTAAGGTAGTTCCTGGATCTAGATTATTTAGTGTGGTTGAACACAGTACAACTGTTGTCTTGTGTTGGTGGGATTGAGAAACTTCTTTCTATTTGAGTTCATATTCTGACAAGATGATGTTGCTGAAGTAATTTGCTACGTGACAGATCTTGCAACATGCATGTAGAGCAACAATGAACTAATGGGTTAAGCACAATGGTCTTTAGTCCATACACACTACACTAATTGACAAGGATACCACAGATTGGATGCTTTCACAGTAGAAGGTCTTTGCATGGCTACTTCAAGAAACCCATCTGTGTGTTCTGTGCCAGTGTAAAGCCTGGTTCACAATACACCTCGCATCGTGTCACGTTGCTTCAAAGGAGGCCATTTCCGAAGCGACGTCGCGTGACGTGTTGGATAGGATTTTTCCTATTTCAAACTGCCTCTTTTGACACGACACGACGCGATCCTAGGTGTACTGTGAACCAGGCTTTAGGACGTAGGACTTGGATTCAGCTCAGATGACATGTTTGAATGATTCAACTATATGTGAGGAAATTATGGTTGTTATACAAGACAAAGACAATCATGATTTATATCTCTTACTAATTTTACTGCTCAGTGCTCTGTAAATTTAGGTGTCTGGTTTCTTCGAATGCTTGGATGTAGTCAGAATAAAGTGAAAAGGAATTATCGTTCAGCTGAAATCAGTTTGTATGCGTCTGTCAAGAACTTACTTTTTGTGGTCTAATGTAAGATGGGTGTAGTTTGAAGTAAGTATTGTTGTGATAGGCTTGCAGAGCTTGGTCAAGAGGTTGGCATACGAATGTTGGATATCCTTGCTGTCAGGGAGCGCGGATCACGTCGGGAGACAAGACTACTAAATATACTTCTTTTTATCAAAGGCCCTCTATGGAAGGTATTGGCATTCTTGTGTAATACCATATTCGCCTGTAATAATGCCCATACCAAAATAACGCCCATGCCCATATATACGCCCATGTGCAACAAGTCAGAACTTTTAGCCCGAAAAGACGCCCATGCCCAACTATACGCCCATGCCCAAGTATAAGCCCAGGATACGCATGCGCAGCCAAAACGAAATGGGGTCCGCAGAACATTCGTCTTCGTCTGTGTGCGTTTGATGAGCTGGTGTCAGTGTTGAGTGAAAGTGCTTACTGCTAGACTCATGTCTTTGTTGCAATTACTGGCCCTGATGCTTTTGACGGCGTCGGGCCAACCACGTATGTATAGTGTTTAGTTTCTGCATGAATGTTGATGCTCTATTGATACCAGTAGCTTTGATCTTGCAAACGGATACTTGCAAGCATTTGTGATATTTCTGTCTTCAAGTATTTAGATGATGACTAGCCGAACAACAGCATTTTGTGACCATGTATATGCCTAGGACCAAAATAATTTCATGCTTTAGTGTATGCCCTGGAAATAACTCGCCCAGGGCGTTATTATGTACAAATACATTAGAATGACTAGTTTGGAAAGGCCTACCTCTGTTTCCTCCTGTCTTCTGTTGTCCAAATGAGTTTTGGAGGTTGACTGTGTATTGTCCTTTGGGCATGTTCAGCATACATGTACTTTACTCGTCTATTGGTAATTGTCTGATTTAGTGATGTTGCCCCTATTCTTTTGTACACTTGTTCATTTGGCACATGATCTCTGGGTGTTATCTTAAGAATCTATCTTATGCCTATGTATATTGGGTGGTGGCCAAAATTGATATGCTCCTTGGAGCTCACACTTTCCTGTGGCTTTGACCAGAGCTTACCATACTTTGAGGGGTGCTTCTCTTTCTTTGCATCTAGTTGAAGCAGCTAATATGGTTCTTGCTGTTTCTGTAGCAGTTTAAGGATTTTATGGAGTTGAGTTGCTAACCCAACAGTGAACACCCAACTGTTGTTCTCTTTTCTCAGTTGAGCTTGGAACTATCCATGGCAGAGTTTTGCATGTGCATGCTTAGGTTTGATAAAAGATGAAATTTGAATATGTTAATATGACTGCTGCAGTGTATTATATTGTGTGGGCAATGTTTTACTTATAGACACTCTTTGGCAAAGAAGCTGACAACTTGGAACATGCAACTGGTGATGAATCAACTTGTAAGTGACCAGTAAGGTGATTTACAGACACTGTCAGCCTATTATCGTGTTTGGTGACATTATATAATTGAAAAGGAGCCAATTATCAACAAGTTCATCTCAGTTCCAAAGGACAAAAGTAAGCCTGGAAAATTTCAAAGTTTTTAACCTTATTGCAACACTGTCATAGGCAGCTTAAATTGTGCTTCATTCAGCGCAGGAATTGTGGAAGGAGTTTTGAATGCCACAGACTTTGTATGAATTTTCTTTGTTACCTTGCATTAGGTTGATGTTATTTATCTTTCAGCCAGCGAAAGTAACTGCTCACTGGCACAAAGGCACAACTCTCATGATCAAATTTAAAGACTTAGTACTTTCCAGAGAACGTACCCTTGATGGTCGGTAATTGAAGTTGAACCTAGTGACAAGCCGAGTGGGTAGCGAGTGGATCAGGTGAAATTGTTTGGAAGTAGGCAAATGTTGGTATCAAAGACTATACAACTAGATGCAGCTGTTGCAGTTGGTAGGGTTTCTTATTTATTACAGGAAGCTTAGATTTTGTCTTGAACCACTGTCGGTGTGTTCTGCTGCAAAATTTCATAACAGTTAGGTTAGGTAGATCTAGCAAAGTTGTGAATATGAATATATTTGGTATGAATGAGACTTTATAATTAGTCATTGTGACCCTTCTAAAGTCAGCTTGACATAGTTTCTGCTACCTTCAAGTGTTTTGTCGATTAATTTTATGCCGATTGGATTCTTAAGGTATGGGCAGGCTACTAAACATAACTATAGCAATACATGATATCAACAGATAATGGTTAGCCACACAGTCACAGTCAGATAGAAGTGTACTATTAATTATTCATTTCTGATTTTTCAAGTTCTTTGTATGCCTCATTTGCAGTGAGTCTCTTTTCGGGTAGTAAATCCCAACATTTGATTGCCAATTGTTGCCATTGAGTGTTTTGAATTCCTTCCTTCACTTCAATAAATCCGGGATCACGCTGCAAATCCTGAGGAACTCTGTCATAGACAGTTTCATCTTGTTGGTATTCTTGAGGGATTCTCAATTTGTTCCAGATTTCCCACATTATAAGACCAATGCTGTACATATCAGCAGGGAGAGAATACGGTTTATTTTGTCTCGCCTCTGGGGCAAGATAGACTGTGGTTCCTTGGATCTTAGACTCCATGACTTCTTTGACACGACTCGCTATTGCCATGTCTCCAATTTTCACAGTTTTCTCTGAAGTAAACTAGGGACATGCAGAACATGCTCAGGCTATTTGATTGAGCAGATGTATTTCTTACCATAATGGATTCAGGTTTCAAATTTCTGTGGACAATTCCGTGATTGTGGAGATACTTAACTCCATTGACTATCTCCACAATAATTCGCTGAGCAACTGAGTATCCATCTCTTGTGTATCCTGCCTTGTAATCTGCACTGTCAATCGTGCTTGCCAATGTGCCACCGTCACACCATTCAAACAACAGGCCAAACTGTAGAGGTTTTTCAGAAATTGCCACTGATCCCAAGAAATTGACCAAGTTCATATGTTTTAGCCTTCTGAAAAGACAAGCAACAGTTAAGGATCGGTAACTTATTGGTAGTACAATTATTAAGTCATTAGCTTAGTACATCTTAGATTACTGTATCTGTTTCTTCTAATAAGGCATTTGGTTTCCTTGCAGTACAGTAATTCAAGAAACTGTTTGATCAGCTGCACATGAAAAAAAGCTGTCGTCAAAAAGGTCTACTAAAGTTGTTTACATTTACTTGTTTGAAGCAGAGGTGTCACATCCGAGAGTACAATAAGCAAAGGGGTGGACAGCTGAATTAGTATTGTCTAACTCTTGTGGACATAGTACTCATCTTGCTGCAGAATGTAATCATAAGTGTAGTATGATGCAATGACTCTACGTATGTACACTAAAATGTCTATAAACAATCTTGATAAACAAGACGGCAGTAGCACACTGTGAGACCTATACGGATATTCTGGTTTCATTGACAAGTCATGAGGTTACTTATTATTCTAGATGTTTTAGAATTTAGGATGTTAGAGCACAGCTGTCTAACAACCTGTTAGCAACGTAGCCATAGTCCAAGATTTGGGAGGCACACTAGAAAATTTTCAAATCTGTATTTCTACTTCTATTCTAACCGTCTACTATTTCACTTTAATATAGTTCTTCTGTTTTTGTCTACTGCGGCAACTGCTTCCAGGTCTATCCTACTCAAAATATCTCTTTCTTAGATTGGCCAGAAGCGCTAGACTATTTTATCTTTTTTGTCCCATGCCAGCCCTGATCATGAGGTAGTCTTCGGTCTCTTCAATGAAAACGAACATATGTTGACATGATGTGGTCTAGATACACCCATAGTGTCAATACAATTTGTAGGACATTGAGCATGCAGGTCTAAAGCCTCCTTGACTGGCAAGAGATGATTTATTACATCAGACAGAGAGATTAGATATCCTGCTACTGATTCCGCCTTGAAATGACACCATTTCATGATTAATTAAGATCATAATGCTTAACAATGCAAGGGCTCCATATAACTTTGGTGTAACTAATTAAGAATAAGGGAGGCCGATCTTGGGTCACATGCACTAGCTGCTGTTATATCAAAGACTGACTTTCGACTGAAAAACACTGTTTGAATTCTCTTATTACCTGATCCAGTGTTTTGTTGTAAATAGAAATGTGATAATGGTTATTGATGTCTCTAAAATCTTCATTACTTTGTTCTCCTATTTTTGCCATTACAACAAACTCATTCAAACTGGTAGGTTGTTGCAATCTGCAGCATGGTCTGAGGGACTTTAAAGAAAGACCGTTGTCTTTGCCATAGATATAATAATGATTCAGTCCAAAGCTTAGAGTGTCTCCGGTGGTATCAACCAAATCTACAGTAGCAGGTAAGTCTAGATATTTTGCTGGAAGTACTTTGAATAAGTTATGTTAAGTTATAGCCTTTTGTCAGGAGCAAAGCCTTCTCTAAGACAGCCATGGCAAAAATTAGAGGGACTGAATTTGCATTAGGCAATTGCCAAAGCCATGAGGTTGCATTAAGAACGCATGCTAAATTTGACGGCACATGACAATAGGGTTAGGCAATTTAGGCATGGAAAATAGAAGCGATTCAATATTATCGTCATCATCATTAGCATTATTGTCATGGGCATTAACAATCATTGAAACCAGGTATCTGGCTAAACCTACAATTTAGAAAATATTGGTGCAAACTGCTAAGATCAAAATCTAATTATACCACAGCCAAATTTTGGAGGCACGTGCCCCTAGCAGGCCCCATATAGCTACGCCGCTGAACCTGTGTAAAACAAGTTCCCTATCCATCCATATGAATAGTTGTCAGGAACATGCACAAATCTTAATTTACTATTGTACTCTGCCGGGTGCAATGCCATTGACCATTACCAAATTCAAGAATGGAAATTTGTATTCTCATGTAGATGTTGATATAATGAACTAATGAAATTGATAGACAACTGAATTTGGATTTATGCCATTACATAACTCTTAGTTATAAGTTTCTATAAAACTAGCGTTCTGCATGTTGCATGAGTATTTGCCACCTGGACTTCGACAACTAGAGGATATAATTGTCTCTGCAGGCTCTTTCACGTGCCCTGCATAGATATTGATTCCGAGCGCCTTTCTCCTCCCAACGAGTCTGCTACATGTAACTTTGCACTATCCAAAACAATTATAATCCTAATCCTACCTTTAGCTAACCCTATCCTGAATTCTTAGCTTGTAGAGCCATACTTAATTAACCCTATTTAAAACCGATATTAGGGCCTAAACGGCATGAGGCTGCCTCCAAATCCTCCTAGCTGTATCATTGATATTTGGTTGGGAAAGTTAGAGTTGAACTATTCATTCCTGAACTAGACGTTTCTGTTGATGTGATCAGATGACAAAAGGTTTCTGTAATTGGAAAGATGCCACGGTTAATTTCAAGAAACACCTACAGTCAAAATCTCACAGGGAAGCAGTTGATGCTGTTGTGAAGCTGCCAAAGACCACAAGGGACGTAGCAGAGCAGCTTAGCAGGGCCCACAGAGCAGAAAAGGAACAGGCAAGGGACATGCTACACTTGATCTTATCCAGTATTCGCTTTCTTGGCAGGCAAGGACTAGCCATGCGAGGTACTGGCAGCGATGAATCAGCTAACCTTACTCAAATGCTTTACTTGAGAGCTAAAGGAAAGCCTGAAGTACTTCAATGGATACATAAGAGTGCCTGCAAGCACACTTCTCCTGGAAATCAGAACGAGATGCTTAAACTAATGGCTCATCATGTACTGAGAAAGATCCTGGCGAACATCCACAGCTCGCCATTCATTGCTGTAACGGATGATGAGGCCACAGACAAGGCAAATAAGGAGAAGCTGACCATTGTTGTGAGATGGATCAATGAGGATTTTGTAGTGTCTGAAGAGTTCCTGGGATTGTACTGTCTGTCTGCGATTGATGCACAGAGCATTTTCGAGGCCATGAAGGATGCTTTTCTGCGGTTCCAGATTCCTCTGGCAAAGCTCCGTGGTCAATGCTATGATGGATACAGCACCATGGCTGGAGTGAAGGCTGGTGTAGCTGCAAAAATTGAGCAAGTGGAGCCTAGAGCTGTATTCACACACTGTTATGGGCATGCGCTGAACCTTACTGTTAGTGATACAGTCAAGCAGTGTCTCGCTATGAAGGACTGTCTAGACACTTGTTTTGAACTTATGAAGCTGATCGAGTTCTCCCCAAAGAGAGAGGCCATGCTCTGTGAGGTGAAAGAAGAGATTGGTAGTGATGCTCCTGCCGTGCAAACCCTCTGCCCAACAAGGTGGACTGTTCGTGCAGAATCTCTTGCCAGCATACTTGCAAAATATGACAATATCCAGGTACTTTGGGTGACATCATAGCATAAAACATCAGACACCGAGATGAAAGCTAGGATTCAGGGAGTAGCTAGTCAGATGCAGTTGTTTAAGTTCTTTTTCTGTCTCATTCTATCTGAAATGATCTTACGGCACAGTGACAGGCTTAGTCAAACGTTGCAACAACTCAAGCTGTCTAGTGTTGAAGGCCATGAACTAGCAATGCTAACAGTGAAAACCCTTGAAAGTTTGCGAAATGATGAAAACTTTAACATGTTTTGGCTGACTGTTGAGAAGAAAAGGATCCTGCAGAACATTGATGAACCTCGCCTTGCAAGGAGAAGAAAATTGCCTAGTCGATTGGAACTTGGTATGCTGTGGCTGAATTTGCATTGTCTCCAAAAGAGGAATACCGGCGAGTGTACTTCGAAGCTCTTGACCTCGCAATGGCAAGCATTAGAAGCAGATTCAACCAACGAGGCTTAGAATCTTTTCAAGCTTGGAACAGCTTCTTGTTAAGGCTTGTAGGAAGCAATGCTTCGATGAGGAGCTGGATCTTGTGTGCAATTTCTTCTATGAAGACTTTAACAGAGAGGAATTGGTGGCAGAACTAGCTACTCTCGGTGAACTCTTCTCTTCAGCTGAAGAGGAGGAGGTGCCATCTGTTGAAAGCATAAAGAATGTATTGTTGCCGCTGTCCACAATCCAGCGTAAGTTGTTGACGACAGTGTGCAGAGTGTTTCAGCTACTGCTGATCTTGCCAGCTACAAATGCAACCGCAGAGCGATCATTCAGTGCCCTCCGCCGTATAAGGTCTTGACTGAGGAGCAGGATGTCTCAAGCAAGGTTGAATCACCTTATGATCCTGCACTACCATCAGGATTTGACCGATAGTCTAGACTTAAAGTGTATCGCCAACAAATATGTTGCAAAAAACGAAGCCAGAAAGAGCACACTTGCAACTTTTAATCTATAACTATATGTTATAATTATACATGTCTAATTTTCGAGTGTCAATGCACAGTGAGGACAGGCTTGTAACTTCTGTCTGTGTCTGCGTCTGCGCACATGTAAAAATCCAACTGAACCACTTTCAAAGTGGCGGCTACGTCCCTGTCACGACGAGCATAGTGACGACTGATATTAGATAGGAAGTTCTCGAATAGTTGAGTTGCTTTAGCTAACATTGTCAAACTATTTGAGATTGCAGAGAACTAGACAACAAGCATTTTGTTGACAGAAGACGGAGTAAATATTAACTAGAAACGCTACATTATTGTCAATTTCAACTTTGTTGGACAAGACTGCCAAACATTTGGCTACCACTTGCAATTGTCCACCGCAGGTTTAGAGCAACTCTAAAGCCGGGTTTACATTAATTAATTAAAGACGTAAGGAGGTATAACGTGCTCATTACGTGCTCTGGCGTTTTCTTACGTCCTTGCGTGTCTGTTTTCATTAATTAAAAGGCTGAACGCAAAACGTGTATGGAAACGGAGGACATGTAAGAAAGACGCAAGAAAATAGACTCGGTTTCTCTCTATTCTTGCGTCTTGCGTCTCGCGTATTTCTATATCAACCTCACTTGTGGAGTAACGAGTCCCGCATTTTCTGATGGAAGAACGTCTAATTGAGAGCGCTCGTTTGTCTCATTGTACGTTTACATTGCCGAGACGCATTTCCTGTGTCAAATTGTGATAAGCTCCTTGGTGGAGCCTTTGGCAGGAACTGGAGCGACCCACTCTTCATTTTCTCTGTTGTAGTCTTCGACACAACGCAAGCGTTAAAATTGGGGTTGCAATCAGTAAAACAGCTTCTTCGTAAGACATTGCGATGTATAGCGTGCGTTAAATTACATCGTTGCAAGTCACGAAAAGCTAGCGCGCTAACCAGGAGCGGCAAGACGCAAATGTAAACGCAGTTTTAATGTAAACAGAAAAATGATGCAAAGAGACGCAAGACGCAAGACGTGAACGCAGACACGTAAGGTCTTGCGTGTTTAATGTAAACTCGACCTAATTAAGTTACAGTCCACTTCAGCCGTGCTTCCGCGAAAAAGTTCTGTCGCTAGATTTATGCAGTGTCCAAACCGCTTCAATAACTGTGTAAGTAATATCCAGCATCTTTACCAGGATTGGCCAACCCTCTAAAGAAACGTCTCTTGCCAACAGCAGTCCCAACACAACGTCTGCACAGCCATGCATTTTCTCGACATGTGGTTGACACGTGGTTGACACGTGGTTAGCTATATGCGCAAACTATGTTTATCAGTAGGAGTTTCTAACTGGACGCGATTCCGTACACTCGATACAAAGTGTGTCAAGAGGCGTCATCGATATTTTTACTTTGAAAACTTCAGAGACCCATCACCCACAAACGTAAAGTGTACGGAGTGAAAAAACTATCGCTATTTACAGACAGCCTCTAGATTAAAATTAAAATAAATAATAATAAATACAAACTAAAATATCCAACAACAATTTACACGAAATGGTATGCACTGAATAGAATCCATTAATTAATTAACTATAGGGCTTGTGTTTACCTCCTCAAAATATTGGACACCACCGTGCAAAGTGGCAAATCGATCAACACACGCCAAACCGTTCAACCGGTTCTAGCTAGCCCATCGTGATTGACCGAATCTTTGTCTTCACCACTCCTTTCGCATTCACATGATCAGATGTAGCAGCTAGATCGCAGCAAGTAGCTTGAAGATAGCCAAGATGTTGAGGAACATCTTGTTTGTAGATTCTGCGAGATTGCACAGCACTTGTGCCGTCTCTCGTCGCGTAGTTTTGCCAAACGTCTAGCTCAGCTGGAAAGCAGAAGGCTAGCTAGGCACCATGAGCCAGAGCCTTGAAAGCAGAAACATCCGGTATTCACTGCAGTCCAATAAGTTATCTATATAGACGACGTTCTGTGCTGGCTGAGAGAAGTCTTCACGAGCAACACACATCCGTCGGAGAGAGGCGTCCTAACGCGAGTTAATTGCTTGTTAAATAACGCGCGTTACAATTTGCACATGCGCACAAACTTTGCGACCACGTGGTTTATCTTCCTGTGCTTTGACTCCTCTGACCTCAGCATTGCATTGGCAACCAAGACAATACATGTGCAGAGCCGTATTATAGTATAGGCTAAACGGCTCTGCACATGTGCATACGTAGTCGATCAATATACCTACAGAATGCCTCTAGCTAGCTAGAGGATGGGTTTCACTACGCTAGATTAGTTAACTAAGGACAGCCACATCACTAGGTAGAAATTAGCCATCTAGTTAATCGTTTAGACCTTAAAACGGAAGTCTTGGCCCTGCCACTCCGACGTTAATGTCTAGATAGAACAAGCCAAACCAAGCCAAGCCACTACTGGTTTATATTATTTAAAACCTCTATACAGTAGTTATTTCTCGACTACCAGAATCGAAATATTCTTGTTGGCTAGCTAATTAATTAAAAACCTAATGTCAATAATTATTGTTGGTTTGATACAACAGTGTCAGACCAGGCGAGACGAAGGACGTGTTGGTAACCTTTCTAATTGTATCCTAGACTCTATTACACGGTGTTCTAGATTCTGTGTAATGCACATGTGATCAAGGACCTCCGGGTATGGGAATGAAAGGTAATACTGGTCTTGTTGACTTGTGCAGTAATATACTTTATTGCTGAATCATTCAATTACAAGGTCAGAAAGGAGAGAAGTCACTGATGAGTACAGATAGCATGGTCCGTACTCCACGTCTATGATGTATCCCGTATATGACAGGTTATGGCAACTGCAGCCGTGAACACTTTCGATTCTTCTGTTGAGATCGTTAACGAAGAATGTCTGTCTCTTCAAGTGCGTTGATGCCGCGTGTAATTACCATTCGTTTGCACTTATCGTTATTGTTTTCAGGCAATTCTAGGCGCAGATATTCTGCTTTGCACTGTGGAACCTGTCGGTGTACACATTGTCGTCCATGTTAAGGCTGAGATGCTCGATGGTAATGTCAACGTTCAATTTATTAATCGAGGCAGACATGATTCTTGCTATGACAAACGCGTGCCCGCAAACTGTATTATAGAACCTGTTGGACAGACGGGTAGACAGACTTTTTCAATCAAGCTCAGACTAGCTTAGTAGGCTATATGCATACGCGGGGCAGAAATCATATATCTGTTGCTTAGAATCACTGAACTTCTGTGTGCGACATGAGCACAGGGCTAGTACAGTGGGGATGGAGCTGAGGGGGGAAGAGGGGCAATCTCCCAACGGTAAGAAACTATTCGAATTTTTTGTACTCCAGTATGACAGTGTTCACCAGAACCATAGATGTGTATAAGCGCTTTCTGTTGCATAAAAGGAATGTTTAAGTTAAGTTCAACATCAGAAAGCACATTCTGACCACTGAAAGCTCACCCTAGTTCATGTACTCTGATGTCCTTTCATGCCCTGCCCCTTAATTTGCGAGTTGCTTTGCCACCCCTGTTGTAGGTAGTCTTGTGCACTATCAACTCCTCTTTCACAAAAAGAAAAGTAGGTAGTCTAGCAAGTACTGTAGTCTTGCCAGCCACGCCCCTTTTCTTTTTACAGAGGGGCATAGCTAGCGAGACTGGCGGTAGGCTGGTTGAACGGGCAGGCACAAGTACACTGACAGGCTGTCAGTGACAACTCTAAATTTGCAGGTGTGCTTGTCTCCGATATGTCTACTGATTAGATGTGTATGTACTAGAGTGTACATTCTCTCTAATCCCCACCCTGCCATCAAAGGTGGACTCATCAAGATTTAATTGCTAATTACCCGAGGCCTGGATGTCCGGGCTAAGGGTATAGTAATGGTTTGAGGTGCGACCGATCGACCGTCTTTATACTCAATTAGCGCAATTGCAAATGAAGCTATTCTGACCAATAGATGAGAAGTTGTGTCATTACTGACCAATAGACGAACGTGATGTCATCATGAGGCTCCATCTCTTTTTTTGGCTGCTTTATTGAGAATTCGGCCATCGGGCGTCCGTCCTGTACATGGAGTTTATATAATTCTGTGCTTTACAGGTTTGGCACATCGAAACAATGCCTACAGTTTATATTTGCACGTGTATATTTCTCCACCAACAGCTAGGCGTCTAGGGAGCGAAGGTGTAGCTGTACCTGACTTGTAACATTTTGCTTGTTCCACGGTATTTCTGCATAGTGGTTCTGCAGTCTGACAGCTTGAATTTTTGGTGTGCATGGTTGAGCGGCTGCAGTGTTGTTGCAAAATCACTAGTGTCGTCTCCAACAGAAATTTGGCGCTTGATGGGAATTTGCGAAGGGGAACGTGCATTGTCCTTGACGGCGTCTGTTTGTTGGACGAAGCAGCTCAGCTGACCTGTAAGTAGCTAGTGCATCTCTATTTATTTTTTTACAGTATCTAAAGTCAGAGTGAACAGATGCCTAGTCATATACATGAGCACATGCACGTTTTCTCACATTATTGTTTTGTTTTGGGTCTGATGGCTCTGGGGTCACCTCATTACGACAACCAAGATTGTTGTTAGACAGGATAGCTGTATATATAACTACGGTACAGTAGGCGTAATAACCACCACGTGAGGGGATTTTCAGTGATGTCAAATGCATGAGCGTTTATGCCTCTTGCCTTACACTGTACACATGTCTTAGCGCCATGTGGTGTGTATGTACACCAGTCGAGGGTTTAGCACTGTAAAGTGTTTCTCTATTCATTGAGTTATTTTGGAATCCGAAGTAAGTGATCATATTTTGAGTTTTGACAAAGACTCGGACAATGAAAGCATTTCTTGGTTCCTGGGGTAGTGTGCTTACAGGGATTCTTACATAGCCACTGAAATACTTGGTTTTCAACTTTGAGAAAAGCAACTGGACGTTATTAGCTCATGTAGTCTGTCCAGCAGTTGGGATGGCTAGTTGTGCTTGTTCAAAATGTGTACACGATGAGAACAGGTTCACTATGCTTCCCTTTTGCGTCTCAATTTCTCTGTCTTATGTGGTTCTCTGTGCTTAATTAATTAACTCTTGCAGCTATACCAAAGCAGAGGTAATAGGAATTAAGTTATCTTTAGCTGCCAGCATCTACTAGTTTGATATAAACTTATAAGGTGTGTTGCAATATTGTTGCCGAACTTAATTCCGTCTGAGCATAAAACAGTTGAAAGTAACCAGTAGTGAGATATCAGGCAGGTAGACAGACAACAGACAGACTTGTTGCAGACTTTAGCAACATTTGATTAATAATTCATATCTTGCTTATGCTTGTATCTTTTCTATTGTTTTACTGTCTTTTTAAAGTAAGGTAACAATTTTTTAGTTCATTTGCTTCTGGGACTTGATGAGCAGGCACTTTCTCTTTATCCTGACCAAGTTATACCCACAATTGCTATTCAGGCAACAGCTCAGTCTCTTAGTCAAGAAAGCGTATCCTCCATTGAGTCCTCCTTGAGCCAACTGGTAATTATTCTGCATCTTTACATAGACTAAGAATCACTTCAGAAATGCTGTGAAAGAGAATAACACTTCTATAGGCTAACGAGCTACTGGGTCAGCCGATGCTGTTTCAATTGATTGAACATTGTCGGGAAAGGCTACTGGATTTGGCAGAAGCTACTGCATCACAGAATGATAAGGCAATGCAGACAGACACTCAGACCGGTGAACAGTTGCAACCAAACAGTTTGTCTGGTCGTCAAACAGAAGAGAGACAAGACGAAATACTATATAAAGTTGAATGCAATGCTGAATCAGGTAACGTGCTTGTAGGGTGTGTGAAGACTGCTATTGGCTTGTTTTGCAGTTTAGTCGTTTATTTGATATTTAAGGGGACAATGTCGAAGCTGGTCAAAAATTTGGCATATTTGGTGATAGTGCACCATCTCTTTCATGTGACAAGATACAAGCTCGAGAACTGGCAGGTGGTTCAACATTGTTTGCCTATTTATCATTTTTCGATTTTCTTATGTATGTAAATGTTAGTTTAGGTTTTGTCAGTCTTTTGCTTTTCGGTTTGTGGCCTGCTTTTTTGATACCTACATAACATCTTACTGTCTTACTTATCTTTTGTTTATTTATTTTGTCTGTTTGCTTGTTTTCTGTTGTTGTTTGTTTGTCATTTTCCGACATAACATTGTCTCTCTTTTTGTTTGTATTTGTGGCTATTTGTGTGGCTTTTGTGTGTCTGTTTTTCTGTTTGGTGTTTGTCTACTTGTTAGTCACCTTGTTGTCTATCTAACTGTTTGTGGTCGTGTGTCTTCTTGTTTATACCTATATCCGATTATATAGTTCTGGTTTACGACAATTTTAATGGGTCAAGCATAAACAGCTAGTTAGCTACATTATGGTGATATTGTTGTATTACAGTGGTCAAGTCGACTTACAAATCCTTCAAGATGTTGGAATCAGCTCTTGAACACAAGTACGAGTATCTTTAAAGCATGCAATTATTTTGTTCAAGTTTTTTGGTACGTTTATGTCAGATTTGAAGTGACGTTAGCAGCAACACCATACGTGTTGACTAACAAGGTTTGATTACAGTTGAACCAATGATTTTATATCCAGATATTAATTGATAAATTTAGTTGATATCAAACTGCTTGATGTCACATTTCTTTGTCAGATTGCTGCTTGCCTGTTATTTGTGATGCCTCCAGACTACCCATACGACAGTCTTCAGGTTGTTACCTGAAGACAATCTTCTTGGACACACACACGTATTACAGTTAATTGGTAGTGTTATTTGTGTAGGTGGCAGTAACTATTGTGAAGGGAAAGAAGAAAGGTTGGCAGCGAGTTGCCCTTCAACGTTACTTGAATAAAGTTGCAAGTCAAGCGAGAGGTCGCACTTGCACAGGCGAAATAATGAAAGTCAAACAAATTATCAATTTTGTTTAATTAACAAAACATTTACCAGTCAACTGTTTTAGTGTGCAAAGTCTTGGCTCCAGCATAGAAATGCTGCTCTACTTATAGAAGACGGACTTGGTTATTACGCACCCGCTTCTGCAAAACGTGAGTTTGTGTTGCGTTTGCTTCAGCAGCTTTCTGAATGTTCGTACCAACTGCATTTGTCGTTAGCTCCTCCAACTGTAGTTACAGAGCTTGATGCGTTTGAGCTTAGAGGCAAAATGCTGCTGGTGAATTTGACATGTGCAACTATGCTGAGTAAGATTGATTATCTTAACGAGTGGGATGAAAGAAAACTCAGAATTATTGACACAGCTTGGGAGGTCGGTATATCTAGAGATTTCGAGCTCGACCCTGTGTGTTGTTGGCATACTATAATAGGTGGTATGTATTTATGTTGTTGTTTTATTACACTGGCACGAGGGTCAGCATTAAATTTGCTTACACTGTGTTATTACTCACCAAAAATTCAAAGACATACTGCCGATGAGCCACATGGCTAGTCTCACGCGACTGTGGGAGAGGGTCTGGTTATGTAAGGCTAGTACATGTATATGCACAGTGTCAATTCAAAGTTAGTTGTCTTTGTCATATTTTGAGCAAATATAAGATTGTTTAATACTTGTTATTATTAAATGTTGCAGGTTTTTATTAGAGTGCGTTGTACACCTGGGCATTAGTTACGCAAGACTTTTTTGTTAGTTTGTTGTGGCAATGTGTTCTCTTTTGAAAAGACACTCATTTCTTGGACTATTGCAATGCTTTTGTTTGGAAAGCTTTGCGGACCAGTTGAAATCGGTATAGTCTGGACGTTGCTCGACGATCAAGACACGACTGGAGTTAATTGTCATCAGCTATTTTGGGACCTGTTGAGATTGAGAGTGACAAATTGTTATGTTTGTCATGAAAAATATGTTGGTTGCTGCTTGCAGTCGATGTTTATGATGCTTTGGTCACTCAGTGCCATTTGCTGACTTCATATATGAGTCTGCAGCAGTACATGTAGTCACTATGATTGTACAGTAATAAATAGTACATTTTGAAATGATTATTTAGAGCTAATCTGATGTTTATGTGTAGTCTGACTCTCTATTTGACTGCTACCTAAAGCACTAAGCCGCTGACTAATTTAATAGTCAATGTTGTCTTAGGATTTAGTGTTTGTTTGAATTTGTTTTAGGTTGCTTATAGTGATCCAGAATTTATTTTGAAGTTGGCGTACCACATCAGAAATGAATTGAATATTCGGTAACAACTTGTTTGTTTGTAATCATAGGAATCACCAATGCTATGTCTGAATTGTTTATTGGCAGGTCGACTGCAAATTTTCTTCTTGCTATGGCATGCGCTTTTCCTATTACCAAGCCATTCATTCGTTCTTACTTCTGTGCTATAGTACGGCTGCCATCAGATTTACTGGCTGTTGTTCGGTAGGTCATAATTTTTTGATTTAGGAATAATAATTATATTGCATAAATTCTATTGGTAGGACTTATAAGCGTCTTCCTCTTGGTCGTCTGACTGATCACCATTCACTACCAAACTGTTTGCGCGCAGCTGTTTGTCGAAAGTTTCAGGTTAACAGCACTGACAGATGTTGTGTTTGGAATCTGTGTTGTTATGGGGTATTTTTCAGGAGTTTGATGAGTACCAATTGGCCAAATATTGTAGTGAGGGAAACAGGAAGAGGACGCTGATGAAGAGAGCTAAAACCAGTCGTTACTTTGCTGCCATGGTCAATACGTTAAAAATTTGTTTTCTTGAAGCATTAATGTCTTTGATTTGTTCTTTCTAGTTGCAGAGACGTGTTGACAAAATAGTAAAGTCACGTAAAATGGAGTTGTTTGCCAGGCTACCATACTTGACCATGAAACACATCGTTCGACAAGTTCATATTCACGAACCAAGGGAGTTAGTAATGAAGGTGCTAGGACTTAAAGTGAGTAAGAGCGTGTTCACACCGACATCTGGACTAACTATGATTAGGCTATAACTATGATTAGGCCAACATTAGCACAAGCGCGTTCACACCGCCAACTATGATTAGTAAGTCACGTGGGCACGTGAGTCTAATTAGTCTCGACAGTTTTCATCTGTGATATCCGGCAAGAATTTTCGTGAATTGTCTTGATGAATCCATTGCTGTAGGTTTTGAAGAGGGAAACATTTAGTTTGCTTTCTCTGGCAGCTCCTTCAGGGATGGCAGAAAGTTGTCACATGTTCAGGCCCACACGTAGTAGACATCTGCCTGCACTTCCGTATACATTGCGATGTTGTTGCTGTGTTTGTACATTTAAACATACAACAGCACATCAGAAACATTGGCGGCATGCTCTTCTTGTATACTACCTCACGTGCCAAAGTCACGTGCAACCACTAACGCCACAAATGTGGTTGTAATACTACTCTTTACAGCATTAGAATGGTGTTACTTACACTAATCATGATTAGGACTGGTGTGAACACCTCTAAGTCACATGCCCAAATTGAGGTGAAATGAGATGTGAACTATTGTTTGTTGTTGTTGTTATGCTCTATGCGCAGTATCCTAAGTCAGAGGATGAATTTTCAAAGTCTGGTCTTACTGGTGAATGGGATATGACAAGGTGATGGAATTTACTACTAAATAGACTAAATACTGAGCAGGACGAAACATGATGAGGCAGGCAGGCAGGCAGGCAGTAGTCTTTTGCCAAAATGACTGTTGTTTTAAGTTAATTGGCCAAAATTAAGGCTTTCATTGGAATTTTTATTAATTGGGTTGTTTGATATAGTTGGATACATTTTTTATAGCTACGTATTCTGTTTTGACAACTGTGACTAGGTGTTTCTGGAGCTGATGAAACGTTAAATCTATAGCAAGACAGAGTGAATGAGTAGTGAGATGTTGATGTTGTCAGAACGCTGACAACCTAAGTAACGAATCGACAGGTGGTTTGATTGGTCATTACTGAGATGAGTTTCTGCACAATAGCATACTTTTATCAAAGTCTCTACTGAAACATGATAACATGGTGTAATGCTACTTTGACATGCTGATAATCATATATTACTAGAACGCACAAGTGCTCACGCATTGCAACAGCAGTAGGGTTACTGCATTTGAAGAATGTCTTGGAGAAAATCTCATCTACACTAGCTTGTGCAGTAGCATCACTAAGTTTCCAAAATTGGAGGGGTAGCTGCTATGGTTATAAACTTGTACGACCTCATCAGTTGTCTAGAGGGCCACGTGCATGATCCCCTGAAGCCTTTTTGTATGATCCCACTGAGATGTGGGATCAAGTCAGCCTTGTTTCTACTACCTCTCATGAAACATATTGCATCCTATGTTGCATAAGTAAACCCACAAACTAGTAAGCCACATGTATATCACACATTTAAATGATTTTAATCTGTTGTCTTTTAATAGGGTTTGACGTGTGTTTTTATTACTGATGTAATTTCTTGTTTATACAGAGCTGGTAAGCGAATGAAGCTAGTGACACCATACACTTGGGAGGCTGTATTGTCTTGTGATGGAAACACGGCTGAGTCATGGGAAAAGCTCATTGAAAGTGGTCGGCTCCCTTTTATGGCAATGGTGCGTAATATACGCAACTTTCTCAGAGCAGGAGTGTCTCCAAAGCATCATAGGTCAACACTGATTCACCGCCAGCGACTGACTTTAATAAGTATTTTTGTGATACATGTAGAATGGTTCTTGATCGTCTCAATGATACTAATCAGGTATCTAACATTGTGTTCTAGTTTTGTGTGCAACTAAACATCAACTAATTTTTGAGGTTGTTCAATGTCGAATGTTTCCTATTCAATTTGTTTCTGCTTATGATGCCGTGGCTGTAAATTTGAAAACTCTGTCGAGACTTCACAAAGTGCGTACATTTACAGTTTATGTACAGTTTAATACTTATGCATTTATAACAAATAATAAAGACAAAAGTAATGCATCTAAGACAAGAAGTTGCAAGAAGGTACGTTTACATAATTAGGGTGGGTGCTGGGATGTTTAGTGTTTCCTGTCTATTTGTTGCCCCAGTGGGAACTTATTACATGATGTGAAACGAATTCAATAATAATTATGTTATGTTATGTTATGTACTTTCATCACACCAGACTACTTAGGTGTAGTTCCTTATAGGGGCTGGGGTACACAAAATACATAAACACAACACACATTAAAGCTACAGACTGCACTAATAATTAGATTTTAGTCCATGGTTTTACGAGCTGTGAACAAGTAGGCATGGCGTATGTTTGGATAAGGATAACCTAAAAATGACATGACAATGTGATTTCTTTTTATTTAGATATATTGTCAGTTGCAGAAGAAAGAAAAGGCAAGGTCAGTACTGTTGCATTAGTCTTGCGTAACCAGACCCTCTCCCGCAATCATATTTCCTACCAAATGACAACGGGAGAGAGTCTGACTATGCACGACTGCTGTGGCATCACGCTTAGCAACAAAGCCATTCCTTGTCATTGTCAAAATTTGGTTTAGAAAACGGAATGATAAAAGTCTTTATCAACGAGGTGTTATTGATGATGCCGGTATAAAGAAACGACTTTTAAGCAGAAAGAAGCGTGTCAGAAAGCAAGTAATGCTTTTGTAGAGTATATATCTGCGACTCTAATGCCAACCTTCAACATCCTATTATGGAATGACTCAATTTAAATTACGTACACCATAGACAGTGGCATAATAGTCTTTAAAATAAATTAAGGAATTCCTGCTATTCTTGTGTACAGTCAGACCTTGTTGTTCTGACCATGTTTGTCCCACTCGTTTCTGTCAGACTAACGCGACTGTCAGATGTTTTATCGGTAACAAAATACACAGTGACCGTGTAAATTGGTTTTATGTGTACCTTTGTCAGAAGTGAGGGTGTCAAAGTATCGGGTGTCAGAATAATGAGGTCTGACTGTACTAACATTTTTAGATAGCCGTTTGGTAAGATTCGTTGTGTGAAGGAATTTGGGTGACTATTTGTTGCTGTAATCATGATGTTTTGTATGTTGATCAAGACAGAGTCTGCATGACTTTACTTATAGTATTTTGTCCTCTTTAGATTCAGACCAGGACTGGCAGGTCTCAGATTGTGCTGCCTAAACACATGCCAAACCCTAAATTGCTGCAAGAGTACAGAGAAGCCTTGAATTTATGTGAGTGCTTCTTGAATGTCGTGGGAGTTGTCTGCTTACATTTGTGTCAAGTACGTATGTTTGATATTTAGGCATTGTTTGTGCAGCTAATCATAATGTTCAACGTATTGAGAGGAAAACCATTGTTTTCTGTGATGTAAGTCATAGCATGTGCAAGCGATGGTCGTCCTACCCAACTAAGGTATCATGATGTTTCAGTTAGTGGGTCATGTTGCATATTTGATATTTATATTTATATCGTGTAGAGCACTGCTCGGCGATTGTATGAGGCTGCATTACTGATTGCATTGATGGTTCACCGTGCAAGTGTCGAGTGTGACATTTGGTTGTTTTCAGAGACGAGTGTTCGGCTACAAATTGATTCTTCTCTTGGACCTCTTGAGAATTTGAAGATCATTGAGAAGAAATATTGGGTATGCTTGAGGTGTGATGAGGAGATTTTAATTTTATCAATTAACTATTGTACGTAACTAATATGGCTAGATAGGTTGATATCAACTGCGTTTTTGACATGATGTGATTATTAAAATTTAATTAATTAAAACAAAACATGGAACCTAATTTAAGATACCTTAACTTTATTGACAACAAGCAGATTGTTTTCTGAAGTAGAATGACAGGACTTCTAAGTTTGGCAAAAGGACTGAATTGACTTGCTACTGCCTCACATGCTTCTACACTCTATGTGACTGACCTCTCACATGTAAAAGCACTGACACCAAGATGCCTTGTACTGCAATGTCTCAAGTTTAATTAATGGAACAGATTTCTGAGTTTCCAGAGTAGTCAGTGGGTCTGTGATGGATGACCTGTAAGTGACATTAATTTTTGGCTCTAGGTGCAACCAGGCAGTGGCTGTTCTTTGGGAATGACGAGCAAGTTTCCGTTTAGTGTTATAGACAAGTTGATGAGGGATCGGAGGTCTGTACTTTACAGTTCCGATGTATTGATTACAGTCTGAGCAGGTGTTTTTGATACAGGGCTGTTGACCAATTTGTTGTGCTTAGTGATATGCTTATTGAATCGTCTGTTCATCGCAAAGATTTTGTGAATCCTCTTACTGACCAGTTGAAACGCTATAGACAATGCTGTAACAACGATGCTCTCTTTGTATGTGTGGACTTGAGTGGTCAAGGGAACAGCTTAACTGATCCAGCTGGAAACGAACTGTATCACGGTGATCGAGAGGTAAGGTAAATTTGTATATTCTTAACAACGATGCAGGCATTGCATTACTAGTAAGCATTTGAAATTATGGGAAAGAACAGATATGTGAAAACGATGACTGACAGACAGACAGACAGACAGACAGGTCGAATACAACTAAAACTCTAATGAATGATGTTCTGATTGTCTCTTTCATTGTCGTCCAATTCTTCATTTCCCTTTGCAATTTTTCTAAGCTTTTTTCATTATTACATTGGAATTGGACTTCTGAAGGCATATTGATAGCCTCTTTGTCCATTGTCCTCTAAACTGTGCTTCACTTGATCCACTTTCTACATTCCTGGCCAGCTGATTCTATATAATTGTCTCAGTAGATGGACGTTTAGCTTAGCGGTTTTTACCTATAGTGTTCTTGTAAAATTTTGCTTTTTGTGTTCAATAGCGAAATAAGACAGACAGACAGACAGACAGACAGACAGACAGACAGACAGACAGACAGATCGACCGACAGACAGATCGATCAACAGACAGATTGACAGACAGACAGACAGACAAAGTTGGTTATCTGAAGTTGTATTTTTTATGTACAAATTAGTAAACTCTAAATTTATCTAAGCTACCATTTGGTTTCAGCATCTCAGCTTTGAAATGTGACAGACATGCAAACATTCACGAAAAACACAGACACAGACAGACAGATGGACAAACAGAGAGACAGAGAGACAATTAAATAGCAAGAGATACTATACTAACAAACAAAATCATATATGTGATAGTGCTAGGAGCTAACTTCGATGTGATGATATGTCAATATGAAACTGCTGAAAAAATACGATTTAGTATAATTGTCTTTCGGATGCTGTGCACCTTGTATTGTGCTCTAGGACAGAGATGCTCTGATCACTGGCTATAGTGACCATATACTTCAGTTCCTAGCATTGCAGGGATCTCCTCAACTAGATGCTGTCGAAGCATGCACAGTACACAGTTGAAAATACTTGCTCTGAATGCCAACACACTCTACAATCTATTGTCTATTGATCACTACTGCCAATAACTGGAAATTTATCATCTAGGAAGCAATGTACGAGAGTCACTTCAAATCCAAGCAGACTACATAATTACTCCTAGCAGTTTTGCCATAAGAGACATAGACCTGTTTTATGAAATAGTTATTGATTTGCATATGATTAAGGACTTTATATCATTCCTTGCGTACCAAGTCTATACATGCCTGTTCTGCTGATGGTCGGTCTGTAGGTACTCTGCTCAAGCATCTTTTAGCAAGATCTTGCCAGAGTTGTCCACGAGTACCATCAAACTTCTGTTTGAGTACCCACTGTGCAATATCTTGTTGTAATCCGTACGAAGTGCAATCTCTGACTCTCTTTCGATTCCAGATCTCCCACATCATAACACCAATGCTATACATGTCGGAAGACAACGAATAGGGAAGACAGTCATACACTTCTGGTGCCATGTAGATATCTGTGCCAACAATTTGAAAACCAGTGATCTCTGCCTGCCGTTTGGCTGTTGCAAAGTCTGCAATTCGAACATCCTCGTTTACTGTCAACTAAACATAAAACGTTAGTACACCAACAATACTGACAGATAGGTTTGTTGTTACCATGACATTCTCAGGTTTTAGATCTCGATGAATCATGCTACGTGCGTGAAGGTATTTGACTCCAGCCAGAATTTGCTTCATTGTTTTGCCAGCTCTTTCATGATTACATCTTTTGTCATCTGCTTGCTGTTGGGACCTTGATATAAAGTCAGCAAGACTTCCTCCACCACACCATTCAAACAGTAGTCCAAGCTTCAGACAAGGTGAAGGAGACAGCATGATTGAGCCATACAACTTTACTAAATTTGTGTCTTGGAGTTGACTGTAAATAAAGAAACATCTACTCAATTATTTCTTTATATTTCTGCTAATGTAAAGTACCTGCAGTTGCAAAATTCTTTCATAAAATCATCTGCATTTGCATTAGTAATAGGCTTTTGCATCATCTTTAGAGCAGCTTCTGTTTTATCTGGCAAAATGACCTTGGTAACAACACTAAATGCACCCGTCTTGTCACCAACAGACTCTTCTTGTTTTACTTGGTTGTGTGTATAGATGTGAATATCTAGATCGAGCTCAAATTTTGCTAGTTTCCCCATCAGTACTTGACATTGTAATAGTATCATTTCATATTCATTGTTATTGCCCTTTAGAGTTCCACTCGCTTCCACCGCTTCCACCTGATGTTTTAAATCATCTAATCGATTGGGAAGGTTCTTTTGAATTACTTGGACTTGTGGACTCGTTCCATTCAACAATGCATTGACAAGTTCTTTGAGGAGTTTACAATCTTTGGCCACTACATTTCTGTGAAGCTTTTCAAAAAGATTGCTAAATTGTTGCTGTTGTAATGCAGCAGCATCTAAACAAAAGTATTCCTGATCTTTTAAACTGGGCAACACATTGGCTCTGCAAACGTCATCATCACATTCTAGACGAAGCTTGGACAGCAGCTGCATAGCATCTGCAGTATAAGAACCACCAATGTCACTCTTCAGCATATTAAAATTGACTACAGCAGGTTCTACTTTGTCAGCAAGTTCACATTGTGCCCACCTACAGATTTCTTTGTAACCTTCATAGTCACATATGATCTTGAGATAACTAGATTTCACCCGTTCTGCCAAAAGATGAGATGATGCAGAGCCAATTTCTTGCTGATTTTTCTGGGTAACATCAGTGATAGAATTCCATGCTTTCTCGTGTTGTAATTTTGAAACATGTTCGCGGAGTCGGGGAATAAGACCTTCAACTTTGTCTCTTATTTCCCCTTTAATCGCCTCATTACTAGTGACTCTTGTTAACTCTTCTAAGTATTCTTTGTCACTTTTGATCTTCTTGGATCTGCTAATTTGATCCATTTTGGAACACCGCAAATAGTTCTCAACTATTCGCTCCAACTCTGCCAACAAATTGTATACTTTCCTACAGAAAGACAGATGAACACAGATGTCCAGTTACTGCTTGCTCAGTTGCAATCACTGTTTAATTATACTGCACAAGTACATACTGTGATGTCTTTCTCAGCATGTTGACCATTCCTTTAGACAACATAGATAACATCTTGTCGCATGCTTCTTTCATGTCTTCAGTGGTCTCTCCTAGTTCTTGAACTCTGGCTGCTATTCTAGAATTCAATGTCACCAGCTGCTGACGGCGATCAAATCCTCTCCATCGCTTAGACAAACGTTCTTCCACAATGTCGAGGTATTTTTTAATAGCTCCTTTTCTAATCTCTTCCTCTTCCTGAAGCTTGTCCCATTTATTTGCCACGAATAGAGCTGATCCAGGCACAGGACGAACCTTCATGCTTTTAATTATTGCCATGAGTAAACCACCGGCCTACAGTTATCGAATGATTTCAGTAGCAATGACATTGCGACTTAACTGTACTTGACCCACCTGTGCAGCTTCTTCAGCAGGTTGACTTGCATCTAGTATATAAATGTATCCACACGCTTGACTTTGTTGACACTCTTCAGTAATCAGTCGAGCAGCATTGTCGGTACCTTCTGACTCTGTTACTCCAGGACTGTCAATCAATGTAAAATCCTACAACAGAAAAATGAAAAAATGCTTTAAATGTTTAGAATGCTGCCATGGAATTGCAGGAATCGTGATGCAGAGTAGACTATTCAGCTGCTGTTGGCATTTAACATGTATTTATGTGACAAGAACCGCTTCTAATACATAACATAGCTTAGATTGTCAGACTCATTAAACTTAACAAACCAGGTGGTACATGGTTGTTTCGATGCCACAACCTGATGATCTGCATTTTTTGTGATCTCAAGCACAAATGTAACATTCATGAATATCATTCACCAAAGTCGCCAAGGTCATTAATGTCACTACAAGTAGCCACTTGGTAAGTTCTCATTTGAAACGTTCGCTCAACATACTGCATATCTTATGGCAAAAATAGTGAAAGTGACAACATACAACAGTTTTACAATCATTTTGTAACATCAATGAATATATGATGTCACTTTTTACCTTTAAGAATTCAAAAGGCCAGAAGATCTCTGCTTTAGAACATGCTGTAGCTTGGTCATCATCAGCCACCCCACGATGAGAAACACAGCGCCATAGCTCTTTAGTCTGGTCACAGTCCGTGAGATCATATTCTTTTGTAGTCGGTCCTTCTTTTGAAAAATGCACTTTGGCAATTTTGCGATCTCCATATTTGACTTCGCAAAGTGTAGAAGTTGCTGCATTGTAGGATGTTGGCAGAACTTGTTGCCCCAGGAGAGCATTGACAAATGTGCTCTTTCCAGAGGATGTGCTTCCTACTCAAGAACATGAAATCACCAGAAGATACAGTGCAAATGTATTGAGTAAATTACAAAATAAATTTCAGTGCTATGAGTTTCATTGCGTATAGAAACCCAACAGGTAATGAATAACTACAAGAAAATAAATTCTTGTACACATGCAAAGAAATAAGATGATTTCTTACTGCAGTGCTTTCTACCATGGCCATAGAACTTACTTAATTAACTGGAAAAGATGAGAGCTCTGTGTGCAGGAAAAATGAGATTATAGTGAAATGTGCCCCACCCACTTTCTCCATGTCACTAATCCAGATTCAGTAACATGTTAGTACCACAAGAGATAAGGTAGACTGCAGTGGATCACCATTCATATGACTAGCAATGGCAACTACAGACAGCTAGCCACAACTTTGCTCCACAAACACAGAGGTATAGAAACAGCAGACTGATCGAACCACATACTCTCCAAGTTTTAGCTTAATTCTATTACCTGTAGGTCAAATTAACAATGCATTGGTTAGTAGTGACTTGGTATATAGGCCAATATACGTAGCGTTCGACTCTGTTTTGTTCGGGAGGGGGTGTTGGCAAGGTTGTGCTTTTAGCAAATTGATCTATATAATGCACCATAAATAAATATGATGCAATTTTTTGCAATTGTACATTAATTAATCCATACCTGCGACCAACAACATAGGTTGTCGTTCTAAATTTTCTTTGACTTTATCAAAATCAGCCTTCTTCATCCAGAAACTAGTTTGACATATCCCCAATTTCTTCAAAAATGGTAAAGACAGCATTTCGTCGTATATGAATTCTGATACTTCATTAATGAGATTGCCAAGAGTGACTTTCTCTTCTTTAAAGTCATCAATGATGTCCTTTGCACTTGCCATAGGCTGTCAAAAAACCGTTCATGAAATAATTGTTATGACATTGGGAACTATTGGCGGAATATCACAAATCAGTAAATTATATATCACACACTACTTGTGTTACATACAGCTCATGCACTTTTTTGGAACAATTTATTGTTATCTAACTAGCATATAAGATTTCACCTGTTCTGAAGGTCAACAGCACTCTTACAAACTTTTAATGACTAAAGTTATAAGGCTGGCTAGCTTCTACGATCAGGCAAAGAAACTAATGTTTGCCAATAAACAAATTATAGCATATAGGTCTTGTGCAGCTAAAGTTAGAAAGATAAAAGATCAAACTCACTTTACATTTGTTGTCAATACCAAACCATGCAATATTACCTTGTGACATACAGGTTTCAGGCTATTACTATAGCAATAAACTACTCAGTTGTTACCAAATTGTTATACTGAGTTCTTAGTGCATCGCCAGATTTTGACAAATTAATTAACATTGTGCAATTTGTGTACGTATACAGCCACATACTGAATCTTATGCATTGCCAATGCTTCCACAAAAACTGAACTGCTCATCCAAAAAGTCTAGCTGCCAGGTCTAATTAATTGCTTAATTAATTAAACAGTAAACTGGCCAAACACGCAGACTAATATTCTGAGGTGTGAAATTTTCAATCAGCTTTGTCCTGCACTGAGAATTAAACATCCACAGATTACTGATAGACAGTAATTAAATTGACAACATGTTTTATCATTGCTATTATTATTATTATTATAGAATAAAAGTGTGTCAACTTCTTATCAACATCACAATGATTCACAGGAGCTCCTTCTCCACACTATAGGAATGCACGGTACATTTGACTTACAGGCGATTTCCCACTTGTGCCCTGACGACGCTTGTGAATCAGCTGAAAGATTCTATCTTGGTATTGAAAACGAGTAGGAAATTGATCGGTTTCTCCAAGGCTCTCTAGACAGTCAATCAACTCCATCAATGTCATTTTGGCCACTGCAGCTGGAGATATTCTATGCTCAGTGGTTTTATCGCCCATTGTTCAAAGTGAATATCTAAAGCCAGCAACCAGCCCCTCACAAACATCCGCATACAGTACGTTGCAGACTGATTGCCCACAATGAGCATAGTTATATAATAGCCACAGAGATCTAACATAATAAATGCAATTAAGATATCTAGACAAGATACAGCTAGATAGCATCTGATCACAGAAAGGCTTCACTCTAATTTGCATCCAGCTTACCCTGTCTAAAAAAGCAGCAGACAACCTAATTGATATAGATAGGCATCTTTACATCATTGATCATCATGAAGAGATCACACTTAGCTGAGCAAGATTGCTAGGTTTGTAGACAACGTCTAGTTAGGTGTTGAACAATTTGTGCTCTGTAGTTAGGTTTTTGGGAGTTGATCTCACATAAAGTTCACCAGTCATGCCTCTATGTCCTTGTTTCTTCAATGACACTAACATTCAGCACAGATGGTCATTATGCCATGTGTTTGCGAGATAGAAAGGAATCCTACGTGTTCAAACTTGTAGGGTAATCTTATTAGTCGATAACACCTGACCTGCCAGCACTGCCTTTGTCACGTTATCAGTAGATGCGTTGAATGATAGTTACAGGTAGCCTCCCACGCAGAAACAACATAGGGTAAGTGCATCCTTACCAAACTGAGCTATGTCATGCTGCCAGCTCTACATGCATTGATTCCGTTCTGCTAGATTCTATAGATGGCGGAGCATCATGAGTGGTATTGTCTTGGAAAAGGGTTTGACTTGTCTCTAGATCAGATTTTGTCCACAGACACCACCGATATAAATGCTAGAGAAATTCTCCTGAATCCAATGGCTCAACTGATGAAGAGTATCGAACCTGACTCTAGATATTCAAAAAAGACAGCAGAAATGACTAGACAAGAAACACAGCAACACGAACTGGATACAAGAGGTAAGCTTAGTGCCAGTGCTTTCAAAATACCTGTCGAACTACATTTTGGAATACATCAGAAAACAACAAGCACTGGTTTCGAAGCAGTATCGCATGAGACTGAACAAGTTCATACTCGTACTCTTTATTTTCATCCCTATCTTATTAATAACATCCCAAGAGTTCTAGCAAACTCAGACCTCACCACAGCTACTGAGGCGAGTAGGATAACCCTTGCTCCAAGCGTGGAATGTTTGCGTAAAGCAAATTATTTGAGTGAGAACCTAAACAAAATTGCTAAAGACGAAAAGGTGATGGAAGATGGAAGTCTGATTAAAAAAATAGGAGTTTGTCGTCAACTGTTGATGTCTCCTAGAGTAGACAAAGCTACTCATTTTGTGTCTTCTGTTCATCTTGGAGCCAAGATCGTTAGTTACTCTGTTAAGAAGACAGGAGAAACGACAAATGAGACAGATGTAAATTCAAAAGTTAAAGTGACAACAGCAGAATCGTCGTTTGCTTGGCAAAAGAAATCTGATTTTGCACTCACAGACAGGAGCAGTGGTAAAGTTGAAACAAGAGATACCTCAGTACAAATGAAAGGTGGTGACACAGAGATCAGTCGTGATAAAGAGAAGGTCATTGGGGTTAAATTCTCTCCCATCAGTAACCTTGTCGGTGATATGTGGAAAGATGCTCTAGAGATGGCATGCCGATTTCAATTTGAACCAGAAGGTAAATTTTCCAACATTTTGTGTGCTATATATTTGACATGGCATAATCAGGAACTAGTATGTAAGTTCTTTTTGTTAGATAAACGTGTTCCATGCTTTTTGAAGACCAGTGAATATTGGCTAACAGTAACAAGACAAGATCACATTGTTGCTACAAAAGTTGCAGCAAAGGAAAGTTGTTTCTACATTAATCAATTGCAAACAGGCAGCAACCCAACATTCTGCATTGAATACAAAACAGTCTCTGACAACAAATGGCAGTGCGTCTCTCTACCTGACGAAGATGCAGAAGCACATCTGACTCAAGCTAAAGACAAGACTGTTGAATTTACCCTAATTAATGCAGACAATGAACAAAGTGCTGTTGACATGTCAGCGTGGCTTGAGGGTCAACAACCGTTTCTCCTTGGGCAAAAAAAGGGTATCTTTTGGAAGACTGACATCTATCTGTCTGTCCAACACAACAAACCTATATCATCTATAAAGGGGAAGTATAAGGTAACGTGTTGTTCTCAAAAAACATCAACTCAACACCACACATCATTTTATGTCCACCCTTTAGTTGAAATGTAGTAAGGAAACATTGACAAGTCAATTTCCATAGTGAAACAATAACCAGTAAAGTGCAGTAATTAATGAATAAAAATTATATATGTCTAAGATAATACGCTCTCTTCTCTCTGCTTACTTTCCTTCATCGCGTGCAGAAAGCAGGCTACCTCCACTAACAGGCCCCCATACACACACACACACACACACACACACACACACACACACACACACACACACACACACACCACACACACACACACACACACACACACCGTCTCCTGAATATGCTCAGAAAGCAGTAACGGTTTCTACTATGCAGAACAGTTCATGCATGCATGCGTACTAGTAGGGTCGCTACGTATACTCGATGGATGAAACACGCCCGTAGACACCTGCAAAATAAAACGTTGCTACTCTCGAGTTGCTTGCAAATGAAGATGTCTTTCTTGCCTCACACAAGCACGAATGCGATAACGCGGCTTCCAATATCTGCTGACACGTGATGTCTACTCCTTCCAAAATCCTTGAAATCGATACATTCTGCATCTTTGCCGTCTCTATTAGTGCACCCCAAGCGGAACAAGCAGTCGTTGTATTACGACGTCGGACGGCTGAGAAATGCCTCATTTGCCTCACACTAGTACTCCACACCGCGCCGCGTTCATCCTGGGTTTGTCACGTCTCGACAACGAAACACACTATTCAAACAGCCTGAAATTCTGAAGCACACAAGCTCCGTTGTAATAGGAGGTGTAACCGTTAGACGTAAGTGTGATGCGATGTTTTTGTGGTACACATGCGCACTGTCGCTTTGTAAGTTTTGTAGTGGTAGATGTTTGTGAGTTTGCTGAATTTGCAACATGGTCTTCTTCTCCAATATTTGGAAGCTTCCTACGTGTATACATATACAAGTCGGCTACCGCAGTAGGTCACTATCCTAATTGAGCATAAAATTAATTAATTAAATTACTAACCGAGTCTAGACGTATGAGTGACAAAATCAACGCCGACGGATTTGTAAATAGGAGTGGGCCTGGCCAGGTGTACTTTGAACTACATTAATTAGTAGGTGGTATGCGGCTTTACCTTCTATGCAAGAATGTAGCCTTTGATCAGACAGTATCCGTTTCCTCGTCTAATAAGACGTTTTATTGGATTAGGCGTCTGTGGCTTTTCGGCCAATGTAGATGCAATCAGTTTGCCACTGTTTCATTTGTGCCTAGTTGTGATCAGTTTGGCTTTGGGTGTAAACATGGTTGATACAACTACTGAGCCGAGAACTGGACTCTCTCCAGCTGATGTGGCGAACATGTCACTGATTGAGTTGATTGACTGCCTGGAAAGCCTGGGAGATACAAGCCAATTTGGTACTCGTTTTCAGTACCAAAACAGAATCTTTCAGCTGATTCATGAGTGCTATGGCATGAGTGACAAGTTACCTGTAAGTCAAGTGGCATATCTATAGTTAATACGTAGATTCGATCAAGAAAAGGCTCTTTTGAGTATATAAGGAGACGTTGAAATTCATTGATCAATATATTAGAGCACCACTGTTTAGTTAACTTACAAAGACAATGCAGTACATATACTGAGGACTGTGTTGTGTGTAGTTAATGTACAGATTTAAATCATTGTACAGACTTATATTGGCATGTTGTTTAGTACTGTATACGAATTTGATCACTAGGGTGAAGGCACTTCGCTACATACAGTGCGAGGGCATAACAACACTGTTCTATTTAGCAATAACAATCTGTGCCTGCATGTTTAGTCCTAAGTGCATAGCCACAATTAATTTGATGAGCAGTCTGTGGTGTATTGTATAAACACCTAGTTCTAGCAGGTTTGTATATACACCTGACTGGACAATTTTGCATGAATTAATTGTGGAAGTCTAGCTACTGAGCATGCATGCAAATTTTTATCATCATGCAGTCAACATGCAACAATAAAAGTTTATATAGTGTCATAATAATAGACTGAAATAGATATTTTCATTGGGCTTTAATATCACACAGCCTCAAAAGGGATAAAAACTAATGTAAAAATGTGTTTTTATATCTGTATCTTCCTATTAGCGTGAGACAATATTAATTGGCTGAAAATCTTTGTATATGGTTTGATCAGCCAATAACAGATTGTAGTAAATTGATTGCCTCATTGCATGCCATCTCTGTAAAACACTGAAACAAATAAAATTAGATATAACACGTACAGTATTGCATGATATTATGCTTTGATAATTGGCAAATTGTTTCTCGTTGTCATAATTTGTGTCATATTTGACAGCCTATTGCAAGAGTAAAAGACATTGTCACTGACTTTAAAGAAGAGAGAGTCAGACTTGACAATCTTATCGATGAAGTGGCCAAATTCATATACAATGAAGAACTGTCCTTACCATTATTGAAGAAACTGGGGATATGTCAAACTAGTTTCTGGATAAAAGAGGATGAATTTTTTGAAATGAAAAAAGAGTTAGAAAGAAAACCCATGTTGTTGGTAGCAGGTATGTATATATTTCTGTATATAGATACAAAATAATTTCTTCATTATATGTACCTGTATGTATACCAACGTATGCCTACGTCAATTAGTGCCAATTTTATTTTGTTTTTGCATTGTACACAGCATCTGCTGATTGCATGTTTTCGAATAGGAAGCACATCAGCTGGAAAGAGCACATTTGTCAATGCTCTTTTGGGGCAACAACTTCTGCCAACATCTTACAATGCAGCAACATCTGTACTTTATGAAGTCAAATATGGAGACCACAAAATGGCCAAAGTGCATTTTTCAAGTCAAACAATGCACAAAACAATAGAATATGATCTCACAGACCCTATGCAGCAACGGGATCTATGGCGCTGCATTTCTTGTAGTGGAGTGACTAAGGATGGCCAAACTACAGCATGTTCTAAAGCAGAGATTTTCTGGCCTTTTGAATTCTTAAAGGTAAATATCAAGCAAAAATTAAGATATTTATTTGTATGTGATGATATGTACAAAATCATTTACTGCATGTTGGAGCTTTACTGTTTTACTCAAGGTACAGTATGCATGCTGAATATGTTGAGTGAACACTTTATAATGCAAATGTAACACTCAGTGATAGCTATTTGTAATATATGACATTGATGCCTTCGACTTTCTTGTGAATGTAAATTGTGACCTTTACATTTGCTTGAGATTATAACAATGTAGGTTACAGGTTGTGGCATTTGAATTAACAACAACGTACCGCTGGTTTGTCAAGGTTATGAATTTGTTAATTAATGTGAGCTGTATTGTTTATTAGTGATGGTTTTTGTTAGATAAATAGTGTTATACACATTGAATGTTGACAGGTGCTTGATACTCTGCTGGGGCGTGTTTGATTGGGCTCTTCCAGCCTTTTCCAGAAGAGGCTCCGTGTGCACGCCCTGTTGCAACTTCTACAGTTCTGCTGCTATAGTCGGAAGAGCCAACTCTGCCGACTCTGCTACTGGTTGGAAGAGCACGCCCCTCTTCAACCTTTCTACCAGCTCTTGGAAAAGGGGCGTGCTCTTTCAGACTCTTTTGGAAGAGGCTGGAAGAGCCCAATAGAACACGCCCTTGATCTGTATTGTGATTACAAGTGACATGTGGCACTATCCTGACATTTAAACCATTGTTTGCTCATGATGTAGGATTTCACATTGATTGACAGTCCTGGAATAGCAGGGTCAGAAGGTACCAACAATGCTGCTCGACTGATTACTGAAGAGTGTCGACAAAGTCAAGTGTGTGGATACATTTATATACTAGATGCAAGTGTGTCTGCTGAAGAAGCTGCACAGGTGGGTCAAGTACAGTTAAGTTGCAAATATGTCATTGCTACTGAAATCATTTGAAAATTGTAGGTCAGTGATTTACTCATGGCAATAATTGAAAGCTTGAAGATTCGTCCTGTGCCTGGATCAGCTTTATTTTTGGTGAATAAATGGGACAAGCTTGATGAAGAGGAAGAGATGAGAAAAGGAACTATACAACAATATCTCAACATTGTGGAAGAGCGTCTGTCTAAGCGATGGAGGGGATTTGATTGTGGTGAGCAGCTGGTTACATTGAATGCTAGAATAGCAGCCAGAGTTCAAGAACTAGGAGAGACTACCGAAGACATGAAGCAAGTGTGTGACAAGATATTATCCATGCTGTCTAAAGGAATGGTTAATGTGCTGAGAAAGACATCACAGTATGTACTTGTGCAGTATAGTTAAACAGTCATTTGTAACTGAGCAATCAATTGCTAGACATTTTTGTTTATAATATCTGTCTTATCTGTAGGAAAGTATACAATTTGTTGGCACAGTTAGAGCGAATAGTTGAGAACTATTTGCAGAGACTCAAAATGGGTCGATGGAGAGACATGAAGATCAGATATGACACAAAATGCTTACAAGAATTTGAAAGAGTCACTTGCAACGAGGAGATTCCGAAAGTCGAAAGGGAAATAAGCAAGAAAATTGACGAACTTATTCCCCAACTTCATGAACATGTTTCAAAATTACAACCACAAACAGCATGGAATTCTATCACTACTATTACCCAGGAAAATCAGCAGGAAATTGGCTCTGCATCATCTCATTTTTTGGAAGAACGAGTGAAATCTGGTTTTCTCAAGATCATATGTGACTATGAAGGTTATAAAGAAATCTGTAGGTGGGCACAATGTGAACTTGCTGACAAAGTAGAACCTGCTGTAGTCAAATTTAATATGCTGAAGAGTGACATTGGTGGTTCTGATACTGCAGATGCTATTCAACTTCTCTCCAAGCTTCGTCTAGAATGTGATGATGATATTGGCAGAGCCAATGTGTTGGCTAATCTAGACAATGAAGACTGCCTTCTTGTAGGAGCTGCTGCATTACAGCAGCTTGTGCAACAGCAAAAATTTAATCTTTTTACAGAACTTCCCGCAATGGTAGTGGCTGAAGAATGTAAACTCTTCAGAGACCTTGTGAATGCGTTATTGATTGGAGCAAGTCCACAAGTCCAAATAATTCAAAAGAACCTTCCCAATCGATTAGATGATTTAAAACATCAGGTGGAAGCGACTAGAGCTCTAGAGGGCAATAAGAATGAGTATGAAATGATACTATCCCAATGTCAAGTACTGATGGGGAAACTAGCAAAATTTGAGCTCGATCTAGATATTCACATTTATACACACAACCAAGTAAAACAAGAAGAGTCTGTTGGTGACAAGACGGGTGCATTTAGTGTTGTTACCAAGGTCATTTTGCCAGACAAAACAGAAGCTGCTCTAAAGACGATACTAAAGCCTATTACAATCACAAATGCAGATGATTTTATGAAAGAATTTTGCAACTGCAGGTACTTTACATTAGCAGAAATATAAAGAAAAATAATTGAGTAGATGTTTAATTATTTACAGTCAACTCCAAGACACAAATTTAGTAAAGTTGTATGGCTCAATCATGTTGTCTCCTTCACCTTGTCTAAAACTTGGGCTACTGTTTGAATGGTGTGGAGGAGGAAGTCTTGCTGACTTTATATCAAGATCCCAACAACAAGCAGAAGACAAAAGATCTAATCACAATGAAAAAGTTCAAAAGATGATGGAGCAAATCCTGGCTGGAGTCAAATACCTTCACGCACGTAGCATGATTCATCGAGATCTCAAACCTGAGAATATCATGGTAACAACAAACCTATCTGTCAATATTGTTAGTGTACTAACGCTTTTATGTTTAGTTGACAGTAAACGAGGATGTTCGAATTACAGACTTTGCAACATCCAAACGGCAGGCAGAGATCACTGGTTTTCAAGTTGTTCGCGCAGATATCTACATGGCACCAGAAGTGTATGACTGTCTTCCCTATTCGTTGTCTTCTGACATGTACAGCATTGGTGTTATGATGTGGGAGATCTGGAATCGAAGGAGAGTTAGAGATTGCACATCGTACAGATTGCCACAAGATATTGTACAATGGGTACTCAAACAAAACTTTTATCGTTCTTGTGGACGACTATGGGAAGATCTTGCTAAAAGATGCCTGAGCAAACCTACCAGACGACCATCAGCAGAACAGGCACACAAAGAAATTGCACAAGCTAATCATTATGTATTGCTAAGTGCATGTTGACTAATGAAGTGCATTGATCTGTGTGTGCGTGTGTGTGTGTGTGTGTGCGCGCGCGCACACACACACACACACACACACACACACACACACACACACACACACACACACACACACACACACACCACACAAGTGCGGGTTTGGGTATATGGGTGCTTACTGCAGTTATGCAAGTGCATGTGCACGTTGCTAGGTCATGTTCCTGGAATAAGCTTGGTTTTTCTGCAGCATCTTCTTTTACCTTCTCAAGGCAAGTCTTCCCGTCCTCAGCATAGAAGTGTTGAAGGTATTGTTGTTTATGATTTGTCATTTATCTAAACATTTGAGGTGGTTTGTTTAATTTTAAGGGCCACACGTGTCCCAGCCATGGTTTTTTGGTGTACTTGATAAGGAGGAAGCCGTGAGGATTCTAGTGATGAGAGGAAACTTGGATGGGTGTGTAGCAAATTGCTTGTGTTGACTTTTTTTATGAAAATTGGTGGTTTTATGGTAGACTTTTTTTGGTTCGTGAAAGTTCAAGTAATCCTGGTACATTGGTTCTTACCATGGTTTATGAACAACGACATTTTCATTACATTATACATCAGGTAATGGTAACAATTAATATTAAATCTGCTGTCATTGAACTCAGTAGATCACTGTGTTGGTGCTTTCTTAGCCACACATTGTACTCTAATTTATGTTTGTTGTTAGAGTACAGTACTGCAAAGAATTCTATAGTATGAGGCATGAATACATCAGCTTTTCAGTATGATATTTCCCACAGAGCCGTGTGGTCTTAAATACACTCATGAGTGTTTGATAATTAATGAGTTAATATGCAAGTCATTGGTTAGGCTGCCTGGTTCCTTAGCTATGAGGATGCATGCTAAATCATCTCAACTAGCTAATGATTACCTAGAGCTTACACGTAGCTTACATACTGATTGAACTTATGGAATGAATAGATTCCAAAATGTTAGCTTATTGTGTAATGAATAACTCAGATATGCCCTGGAAATTGTCAATCTAGCCTTACTTAATTAAGTGAATCATTTTGAATTTGATTCCATTTATGTATATTTGTTTTTCTTTAATTTGTGCTAGCAATCGAGTTCTTTGTCATATACAATTCATGTACAAAAAAGAAAAAAGAAAAAAAGAGGACCAGTGTTTCCAGACATTGTACAGCTCATACAGTTCTACTCACAAAACCTTGGTCTCGAGTGCAAGCTTAGATTGAAATGATACAAAGTAGCAATTATGAAAAGAATATTGTATGTATAATAGTAATAATAATGGACATATAACTGCTGTAGGACGTTCAATTTGACGTTCTTGTATTGTTAATTAATAAAAAGTGCACTCGTTCTCAGACAGATGTTGTGCTGTAGAGTGACCTAAATTTTTAGTCTTTACCCCTTATTGTCAATGTTTGGCGGACTTTCATCGTCATATCGTCGATATATAGCTAGATGCATGGTCACGCGCCACAAGAGAATACGGATGATGATGATGACGACGACGACATATCTCAAACAATTTTGGTCAACTTCGGTCACACAATTTTGGTAAGTCCAAAACAACGTGTTTTTGCAAAAAACATTACCAAACGCGCTGAGCTGGGACAGCCATCTGAGTGTATCATGGCGTAGACTACAACACGAGCTAGTTAACACTTACGATACAGCATGATCTGGCATTCTCCAGGTATGTGTACTCTGCGGTATACCTAATTAACGTGATCGTCATCTACAAATTTACACGTACACTTGTCTAGTTAGAATCTGATTTGTACAATGAGTGTTGTACATTGGGGTCGGTCATACTTAGAAACCATGCAATAGAAACTAGCTAGCTGTGAACATGTTTGAAGCTCTCTGAAACTGATTCGATAGAAAACGCTACTCGGATACGTGCGGCATGTAGCCTAGACTATATCCCTAGTCGCAGACCTTGAAGATGGGGGCCCGGAGTGTCAGCATACCAAAGTTTGAAACATTCCCAAGTAAGAAAACAGATTCATTAGCAGTGTGAACACACCTATTGTAGTGATATCTATGCAGCATACATGTAGGTAAGAGAATGCATACTTATGTAATTGATAGGTTAATTAGCTAATTAGTGTTACCACAGCGTAAAGC
>CAXXBX010000234.1:0-7959 GCA_964274945.1 Dehalococcoidia bacterium
AAACGGAGTTGTCTTCAAGACGTGGTTTGTAATCCATGGTCAAGTAGAGATTTGTAGTAACCAATCTTTTGTACACGTTTTATGATGATACTGCAGATTCGGAGAAAGTGTGCTTTGTTGTGGAGTGGTGCGATGAGCCGGGCCACTACACCGTCGTTCCTAGAAAGAAGATCGAGAGCTAACCACCATTTCTGGTTGGTGGCAGCGTGTGTGTAAAGGCGACAGGTTCACGTGGGCAGAGTGTGAAGTACGATGGCAAGATACTGTCCAAAGGTTAGCCGCAGCATAACCGCACCAAGATTAATTATTTATGTACAGCAATGGTGTAAACGTTTTTTGTAATAGGAAGCAAGGCAGCCATGGAGAGTACACTAGCTCGCCTGGTTGAAAACTCTACAACTAATGTGAGCCAGCTAGAAATAAGCCAGCAAGAGGCAGCTACTGATTGTTTAGACAAAGAGAGGTATTTGCAAGAAATTAACTGTGAACTATTTATAATATGCTGCGGTATTTGGTCTTCATTACAGTATATCTGGCAAAGAGCCTCTTCAACGTCATTCAAAAAGTATAAATAACGGTCACAATTATTAGAAGACTTGGACATAAGCTTACTGTCTAGGGCATATAACAATTTTAAATTGATTTGGTTTTGTAACAGTTGAGAATTATTCCTTATTTCTTTCCAACTTGGCCCTTTTGGATTGTAGAGAAATGTGCGAAAGGAATGCTGAAGAGAAGTCTGAGCATCTGCCTTCATCAAAGAGCCAGTTATGGGACAGATATACGGACACATTGATACCAAGTAAGAATTACTGTTCCCCTGACTATGTAATAAATATATTGTCTTTTCTGTATGAACGTTGTACTAGAAACCATTACACTTGATATAACTCGGGTTTTTTAATTAGTAATAAAGAGAGTGACCACCAAAACAATTGACTAATTTCCAAAACCCCTTTTGTGTGCTTGTCTGGTGTATTGTTTTATGAAATACATATTGGTACGTTTAATAGACAAATTTGAATGTACTGATGTTGTTAATTTCTATTATGCATGTTATGAAAACTGGTTGGTTGTTGTAGAAAACAAAGAGAAGGATAGCCAGCGTCATTTTGATGAGTACAGGTGCTTGTCACCAAATTATGAAGGTGATTAGATTGCTCACGTCAAAGAAGAAAGTTTTGCAATAAACCTGTGTTTTGTATAAGGAAAAAATGATTCTAGCAGTTCCACAAGGTCTCCGAGTCCTGGTTTGGAATCTCAGTCAATTTTGAGGTTATTATGTAGCAGTAACGTATATTCTGGAAGTTGCAGTACTGTTTTGTTGCTTAGCAGTCAGTTTAGTGGTACAAATAAAGCAAATAGGAAAGGGACGAAGCGGAGCCACACTGTTGCCACTGGAGGTAACTTCCTATTTGCAGGTTATGCTTGAGTGCATGATTGCGAGTAATTTTACGTCACATAATGCTAACATATTGCTAAGCCATTGTTATGTATTTCTTTCTAAGATCCTGATTTTGGTCCAGTGACGTCAGCAAACACTGCAAGAGCTCTTGCATTGTTAGTTCAGTGACGTGTTACATCATATGCTACGGACTAACTATCTATTTGTCTTATAGTAACAGCCACGCTCCTGTTGAAGATCATGATACATCTACTCCTGTTGCTAGTATGAAATAGCAAATCAGCTGTTCTGTTGTTGGTACACTAGGCGTTATTTCTGTGTTCAGAAGCAACTAAGAACATGAGCAAAGATTATGTTGAGAGATCGAGGTTGACAAAGACATTCTGTGGTAAGTTGTACTGTAGACTGCTATACAGTTACATTCTTACATTGTATTGCTGCATCACAATTGAGAATCGAGTCGTCCAGTAATATTTGAACTCGTCTTGTCAGCACTCAGTTGTGTGTGTGTCTGTCTGTCTGTTAATGCATTTTTACACAACAAAGTTAAGACATCAATGCTAATACATGTGTTAAATTGTAAAACATTTATGTGCACTGTCTGTCGGTCTGTTAACTGTAATTTTCCTGCCTGTAAGTATATAAATCAACTATAGCACCATAGCATGCAGTAACGGTCATGGATTTAGTGTATGGGCAACCATGCAGAGTAAGGACCGGCAACTAATAACTTCACTTATCGTTGCCGGGGGGGGGGGGGGGGGGAGGGGAATTGGGGATGAGACATTTTGTCGTACACTGCAAACTGAAGTAGCAACTAAGTGAAAATACAAAAAATACGCAGCATGGAAGCTGGAAGAAGCTGTATAGCCTTATGTATAGTTCTCATTCATTCTCACTTTATGGTGGACGGTGGTCATAGTCATACTGAACAGTAGTTTATGCTATCTCTGTCTGTCATTTTGTGGCAATGAACAGCATTTAGTTAACATGAATAAAACTATGAAGTGCTGATACCGGCTAGCTCTGCTCTTGGAAATAGCCTAATGAAAGGTGCCTAATCTGGACAATTTCTTAAGTTTTCTATTCTATTGATATGCACATTTTAACACCAGGTTGGTGATTATTAAAGGTGAAGTCTAGGATGAAGTATAGTGGCTGGAGTGGTATTTAATTAACAGAAATGATTGATCTATTTATTTGGTTTGCTGTTTTGTGAGCTGTCTCCACCAGAGTCAGCAAGACATTATCTTGCAAGCCTTTCTTCAATCTGATTCTAAAACTTGGACATAGCACCATGTACATCTAGACTCTTGTTTTTGATATCGGTGTATGTTATATGTAAGTTGGTCTGTTGGTGTACATGTCGGTTATGTGTAAGTTGGTTTGTTAGTGTACATGTAGCTGTAGCCTGTGTTAGTGACAGATAAAAGTAATGAATGACACATACAATTCACTGACACAAGTTAGCAACCAGTTTGAGTGAAACCGTTGCAAGTGCTCATGTGTTAGTGTGAACTGTAGGTATTAATAATAGCAGCTCACAATCAGTCTGTGGCCATGTTTTACTTGTATCATTGTTAACATGCCATTTTTGTAGACTGTTTCTGCAAAGACTTGAAGCCATTTCTAAGTGGAATAGAGGAGACTCTGAAAAGAATAGAGTCGAAAGTTGATGCCATTTCATGTCCAACTGAATCAGACAAGGACATGTATAGAGTAAAGGTATTGCAGTTTGTATTTAGCAAAGAGTACCGTCTGACTTGATGTATTTTCTTGTAACATACAGAGCTATCGACCTATTAAGCAGGAGGCAAAACTTGAAGTTTCTTCTCCGGTTGCCATACATTTCTGTCCAGTTTGCTATGTTATTGTGTAAGAACTTTTGCATGTTCTTGTGACAGGTTATCTACAATGGCATTGACTTGACGGGTATCTATGCAAGCAAGACTTCACCACAAAAGTACGCTAGGAAAGTTGTAGGCCAACTTTTCTCAAAGAAAGAATTAAGTCAAAGCATATTCAGGAAAGTTGGCCCAACTTCACGGAAAGAGCTTTCTCCGACTCGGTGTAATATTGTTACAAGTAAGGCAACAATGCACAGTGTAGTAGTTTCATGCTATAGTTGGTCATTTCTGTTATAGTACATGCATAGCTATAGCTGCACTATCCTGTCAGGTACCCGCTTATCTACTTGGCACCCTAAGTTTGTGGTCACTTTTGTTTTGCCTGATTCCGTGGGTAGGTCTATCGTGAATGAAGATTTTCATCCATTATTGGTTACAGTGATTACGCATAATCCCCTGTTAGGGCTTTTCCACAAAACCTGAAATTTTCTTAAAAGTTAATGTTAGTGAAGGAATGAAGTAACATTGAATTGGTATATGTGCTGGTATGTAAAATAATTAATTAAAGGAGCATTTCATTTTCTATAATACATATACTTATGTCTGCATTTTTCTAGACCGTCTTGAGAAGCTTTACTCCAAGGAGATGCTGGAGAGGAACGAGATGGTCATACGAGAAAGCCTCAATCAGAAGTGTAGGGAGGCAACAAAAGCGGTCAAGTTGAAATCTGAGTCAGACGGACTAGCAGCAATAGGACACAGTCTATGCAGTTCAGGGGAGGATGATTAGAAGTAGAGACTAGAGTATTGCTATACTTAGAACATTATTGTGTTGGAGAGTTTGATGAAGAATAGAAGGTCTATATACATGTCAGTACTTTGGCGCATGCGCTAGCTGCAACATTTTCGTGCGTGTCCTTGCTCGTTCTTGACGAGTATTTAGTAAGTACTTGCTGTGACTTGTCAAGTCCTTGGTTGATCTCGGTAAGGACTTGCTGCTACTTGTAAAGTCCTTGCTTGATCTCGGTAAGAACTTACCAAGACTTGGTAAGTCTTGTCTAGATCTGGGGCAGGTCCTTGTAAGGACTTGCCTAGGCCAAGTCCTTGCCCAAGAACTTCAACCCGGGTGTTAAAGATCAAACTCTGACTACAGAGCAATAAGTCTTAATTTTAGATCAAACTCTGACTAACAGACCAATAAGTGTTAAAGATCAAACTCTGACTACAGAGCAATAAGTCTTTTAGATCAAACTCTGACTACAGAGCAATAAGTCTTTTAGATCAAACTCTGACTAACAGAGCAATAAGTGTTAAAGATCAAACTCTGACTACAGAGCAATAAGTCTTTTAGATCAAACTCTGACTACAGACCAATAAGTGTTAAAGATCAAACTCTGACTACAGAGCAATAAGTCTTTTAGATCAAACTCTGACTACAGAGCAATAAGTGTTAAAGATCAAACTCTGACTACAGAGCAATAAGTCGTTTAGATCAAACTCTGACTAACAGACCAATAAGTGTTAAAGATCAAACTCTGACTACAGAGCAATAAGTCTTTTAGATCAAACTCTGACTACAGAGCAATAAGTCTTTTAGATCAAACTCTGACTAACAGACCAATAAGTGTTAAAGATCAAACTCTGACTACAGAGCAATAACTCTTTTAGATCAAACTCTGACTACAGAGCAATAAGTCTTAATTTTAGATCAAACTCTGACTAACAGACCAATAAGTGTTAAAGATCAAACTCTGACTACAGAGCAATAAGTCTTTTAGATCAAACTCTGACTACAGAGCAATAAGTGTTAAAGATCAAACTCTGACTACAGAGCAATAAGTCTTTTAGATCAAACTCTGACTACAGAGCAATAAGTCTTTTAGATCAAACTCTGACTAACAGACCAATAAGTGTTAAAGATCAAACTCTGACTACAGAGCAATAAGTCTTTTAGATCAAACTCTGACTACAGAGCAATTTAGATCAAACTCTGACTAACAGACCAATAAGTGTTAAAGATCAAACTCTGACTACAGAGCAATAAGTCTTTTAGATCAAACTCTGACTAACAGACCAATAAGTGTTAAAGATCAAACTCTGACTACAGAGCAATAACTCTTTTAGATCAAACTCTGACTACAGAGCAATAAGTCTTAATTTTAGATCAAACTCTGACTAACAAACCAATAAGTGTTAAAGATCAAACTCTGACTACAGAGCAATAAGTCTTTTAGATCAAACTCTGACTACAGAGCAATAAGTGTTAAAGATCAAACTCTGACTACAGAGCAATAAGTCTTTTAGATCAAACTCTGACTAACAGACCAATAAGTGTTAAAGATCAAACTCTGACTACAGAGCAATAAGTCTTTTAGATCAAACTCTGACTACAGAGCAATAAGTCTTTTAGATCAAACTCTGACTAACAGAGCAATAAGTGTTAAAGGCTGATGCTAGAGGTGCATTGTTAACAGCAGTCTTTCGAGTCAAGGTCAGTGAAGGACTTGATTTTGCTGACAACAATGCTAGAGCAGTCATTACGGTAGCTATGCCCTTGCTGATTTACTTAGTATTTAGCATACAGCTTTGCTTGCTTCACAGATTGGCACAATTGGAGAACGTTTGGCCACTTACAATGGTCTGGACAGGTGTAAAGTGTGTACCACACAGACTCATAGCACACCTTGTTGACATTAAGATATTTTCTAGCATAACGGACTACCTCCTCAACCTCGTCATGAAGAGCAAGAATACTAACGCCTTTGCTTTCTAGTGGTTTGGCAAAACAAACAGCAAGAGCTTCTACAGCTTCTTTAACCCCTGCAGTATCATCAACATTCTCGTCTTCACTATCTTGCTCAGAGGTTTTACCGATAGGTTTTCTTTGCCATGTTTACGTGTCAAGAAAGGCAATTATATGACGAAGAAGTTTGTTGTCACACCAGCCTAGTCGCTCCTTCATTTTATTATCAAGGCATACTAAATCGGTTTTCACCTTTTCTGCACAGTTACTTAGTGTGCTGACAGAATAGTTTGCCAAAGGGTCTCCTTGATACAAAGTACCTTCTTTGTCTCTCTGAAGACGGCTCAAAACGAGTTTGACGGTCGGCCATTCCCCGGGCTCTTTCTTGGCAAGACCTTTGAGTGATTTGCTGGCTTTTAGCAGGTTATGTATACCATGTTGACTTTGTCATCTTGAAGACTGAGGCTCAAGAGATATACGGGCTGTAGCAAGTCTACATACATAGCTGCGCCAACTAGCATTTTGTAGTTCTTTATTTTAAAAACATAACCCTTGAGGCGTGCTTTATCCTTTGCCTTTGCCTGTCTGTCACTTGCTAGCGTGGACAAATGGTTTACATACACTGCATATCTGTCAACGAATCGTTGCAGAGCTTTACGCTTATGAGCAATCTAACGTGTTCCTGAGCAGCGCAGAGGCACATTTCTGCCTATGGGGAAGCTGTATGCTTCCCTGAGGTCTGCAATGATTCCTTCAAGCTCACGTAATTTTTAGGAGACTTGTGGTATCTCTATCTCTATATATAAAGGAGAGGTGTCTGTGTGTCTGTCTGTCTGTCTGTCTGTGTGTCCGTACGTACGAGCGTCTCTCGAAGACGGCGAGTCCGATCTCGGCCGAATTTCGCTCGCGCACGCCGAATTCATTCAGGTCGAAAGTCAGACCGCCGTCGTCTTCCTGACTTCTCCCACGACGACGCCGTTTCCCGCCGATCGCGCTCGCTTTTGCTCGCGCGCGAATATCTCCGGAACGGCGCGTCGTGTCTCCACCGAATTTAGACTGCCCGTTCCCGACGTCGGACGGTACGCGCCGAGCGTGTCGTCTATTGCCGACGACGTCGGGAAAAGGAAGATATTCTTGCTGATATCCGGGTCTCGAAAAAATACGCACACAGTCGTTTGCCGGTCTGCGACCGTCGAAGAGCTGCCGATTTCGATGCACCTGTTCCCCGAAACGCCAGCAACGTCTTCGAAGAGACGACGTTCAGCGGGACTGTCGAAATGACACGAGTCGGCATTCGTTGTATACGGGGAACGGATTATCCGGGTAAGTATTACACGTGACTTCAACTAATCACTACGTATCTACACCGAATTTACCGGCCCGTTCCTGACATCGGACAGTATGCACTCCCTGCAGCGGAGAGAAGTGCCGATGTCTGTACAGGATCTTTCGCACTGCCGATAACCTTACGTTATCTTAATTAATAGCAAACGTCACAGATGTCAACGCACTTGATATGCCTTTAGTGAACTAACACCACGGCTAATTAGTGACAGTAAACGGTTACTGACAAAACATTACACTCTACTGTCGCCAAAACATTACAGTCTACTAGCTGCGCAATATAGGATTTCCAAGTGTATACGCGACATTTTGCGTCGTTTTTACAATGCCTCCGAAGAGACGAAAGACAGTTTTTTCATCGGCAGCTGCAGCCAGTCAAAAACGGAGACGTTTAGAAGAAGACGAAGTAGCGAGACGGCAACGTTTGGACTCCGGTAGAGATAGAGTGGCGAGAGCGCGTGCTGAGCAAGGTGAGGCAGCTAGACAATGGCGACTGGACAGCGACAGACACAGAAGCGCTACGGCTCGCGCGAACGAAAACGAGTTAGACAGACAGCGACGACTTCAGATTAATCGTGATACCACTGCTAGAACTCGCGTAGATGAACACACTGTAGCCA
>CAXXBX010000235.1:0-1534 GCA_964274945.1 Dehalococcoidia bacterium
TTAATATAGCTGCTGGCCTCCCTAGGTCCAGCGACGCCCTTGATGCAGTATACAGTATACACATGCATGCAGCTGATGGTCTAGTTATAAACGCCTATATATAGATGGAGTATTCAATTAACCTCCTATCTCTCACATATAGCTTAGACAAAACTATACGTAACACGAAATTACATGCAAAAAAGCAATTTGGTACACACAAGTCCAGCTACACTACACTTGTCACACTCAATACAGTTAGGTAAACAAGACACATAGCAATTGTAACCCGTTTGAGAAGGAATTCTCATAAAAACTACCTTTTCAACTATTTCTACAGAGTCAATTGCTACAACACTACGTGAAACTTCCACTTTGTATATATGTGAAAGAAGATCACTGACAACATACTGATCAAGAATATCAATGTCACAGTATTCGTTGATTTGGGTGGATGACAGCAGTAGCTCGTTGATCAGCGCAATTGCCACATTCTCATACAAAATAAAAGCCTCCACAAGCCCAAATCTGACATCTCTTCTGACACCTGTATTGAGTTTCACTGCATACGATATACTCTTCTTGACTCTATGGTAACGTTTTGCAAACACGGTTTGGCCTTTCACAATCATCTTGTCAACAATGGACACCTGCATTGCAATCAATTAATATACATCAAAAGCAATTTCAAAATGCAATTAAAACATCATGTCTCTGACTCTCACGTGCCTTAGTGTTCTGAAGCACACTAGGTAAACCTCTCTCATCACAAAACCTATTCACAGCAACCAAAGCTGAACTGTTCAGGTGTTCATTCTTTGATAATCCAACAGCAACACATCCAGAAAACAATTCACGTATTTGTATTCTAAAGTAAAAGATCAAATTATTTAGTGAATTTCTGAACATTCAATTATTTTCAAAATGCATACATAAACATCTAAAAAAGCTATAGCTAACTGCTTGAATACTAAGTGACATCTGTCCAAAAGCAATTGTTAACGCGTGTGAGTATCAAGAAGACAATAAACACATACAGAAGCAAATACGTACACATGCACATGCACATGCACATGCAGATGCACACAGTTTATAAACATGTATTCTCAATACAGACCAATATTTCTCCATTACTGTGTCAAAACTGAATGATTCTGATCAGACAACACCAATGATATGTACCTGATCAATGGTTCAACAAAAGTTCTACATAATATTATAGTACAATGTTTCAATAAACAGCTATATCTGTCATGTCAGGTTTTACCTATTGGTGGCAAGTTTACAATATTTTGCAACAACATTCTAACCTTGGTTTATCAGTTGCTGACTACCCAAGTCATTGCTACACTTGTATTTGTGGTCAATGTGGGATTACATTGAAGTGTAGGCTGGTTTGGGACTACAACAAAACAATACCAACATATTTACAAGTACAGGTAACTACAGGTGCAAGTAACTAAGAAGTCATAAACACACCAGACAGTGTAGTTGCTTTGACTGTCGTCGACATTGGTCCAATACTATTTGTTGCTTCCACGTTTATACAATATGT
>CAXXBX010000236.1:0-17757 GCA_964274945.1 Dehalococcoidia bacterium
TCACTGTAATGCAAGCCAAAGGATGTTAATTGTATTTCATGTTTTCTTCAGGACCAGACTACGATGATATTGATTTTCCACCAGAGTCTATAACTACCGACGTATTGGTGATCGGATCGGGTCCTGTTGGTTGCACGTTCGCTCGTCTTCTGGTAGAGGGTGGCCGCAAAGTGCTCATGATTGATGCTGGCATTCAGATGTCAGCTGATCCTGGACAACACCTTAAAAATTCCTATTACTTTCAGAGGGATATAAACTCATTCTCCAGCATGATAAAAGGACACTTGCAAAATTTCTCAGTGCCGACGAAGGAAACGAGTGCTGTAGCTATCGACCCACTTGCTTTCCAAGTTGACGACAGCATATCTTCAGAAGACAGACACAAAGGGTATTGTATGTATATTGTGTGTTGAGCAATCTTTGGTTTATTCTGGTATGTGCATGTGTGTGTGTGTGTGTGTGTGTGTGTGTGTGTGTGTGTGTGTGTGTGTGTGTGTGTGTGTGTGTGTGTGTGTGTGTGTGTGTGTGTGTGTGTGTGTGCGTGTCCAACAGCTTAGTATGACTTATATGTTGAACAGTCAGAACCAACTCTCCATCCATTTCTCTAGATTATAAACTATTTCAAATGAGACTAAAACACAAAGTAAGTTGCCTTTGTTTGCTGCACAATTTCTCGCCTTGTTCCTTGATTTTACATGAGATGTAGGGCCATGCAGATCAATACCAGTTATGCAGATCATACAGCTTCTTAATTAAGGCAATCACATTGCCTTTCCCAGTTAATGTATTGTATGCATTTTGTACTGTACTTCAGAGAATGTGTCTAAAGCACAATATACTTGATAGCACAAGATTACAATTTAAAATAATTTTATGTAATTTGTGTGATTCAACTACACAAAATTGCTGCCACCTCACAAACGTCATTGCAAATAATTTCCACACAAGTATATGACACTGTGTGTTGTTGTGACATGCCACCATAACATAAACTGTACAAGAAAACTCTTCAAGTGTCTGATAATTTGATGTATTCTTGTGTATTACAGATTTGTACGGAACAACCTCAACCCAAAGCAAAACCCTTCGTTCAACTTGCCGGAAGAAGCTGGCGTGGTAAGCCGAGCTGCAGTACATTGTACCTATTTCCGATAAACGTTGTGTGCAGTACTGTGTTGGTGGTATGGGGTGCTTCTGGTCATGTGCCATACCGCGGTATCATTCCGATCTCGAGCAATCTAGTTTACTGTCTGTAAACGAGTGGGACGTGCTTTACAAAAAGAGTGAACAACTGCTGCGTCTCAGCACCGACGTGTTCAATGACAGTATCCGCCACTATGTGGTAAAGACAACAATCTCTACTCTTCTGCCTGACCGTCAGGTTCAGGACATGCCACTGGCTGTCCAGAAGAATGCCCACAATGAAGACCTGGTCAACTGGGTAGGCCCAAATATGATTCTGGGAGACGAACTTCTTGGTCTGCTCAAAAATCCCCAACAGGAAAACTTCATGATTAAGGTATTCAACTGTAATACATTGACTTTGATGTTGGTAAATATGTCTGCTTGTATGGCAGGAGCAACACTTGTGTACCCACTTGATAGCGACTGAGCTTGGTGGGCACATTGCCTATGCACGAGTGTGTGATCTTGTGAAAGGAAGGAAAGTGATCATACATGCCACCGTGTTTATCGTTTGTGCTGGTGCTGTGTCAACACCTCAACTCTTATGGAACTCTGGAATCCGTCCGTATGCTCTTGGCAAGTATATCTGCGAGCAGCCCAAGCTGTTTTCTCAAGTTGTGCTACACGAAGATTTTATTAACAAGATTAGTAATTTCTCATTTCCTGGAATGACAAAGGAAATGAAAGAGATAGTTCGATATCATCGAGATTTGATTCCAAGCGATGCAGTTCCCATTCCGACTTATGACAAGCCACCTCAGGTATGAAAGTATCCATCAAGTGTACCCTATCATATGAAATTATATCCACTAACTAATGATGTTCAGCCATCTACCCGAATAATGACTGTTGATGTGCTGTACTGTACCTGTGGTTATGCTACTCATATCCAGCTATACCTACCAATCCATTCACCCTTGACGGCATTCAATTATGAGCACATCCCTCACTCAGTATCACCCTGTCAAGGGTTGTACATGATGTTTTCCAGTGTGAATATAAGACAGATACATTTACCAACGTGTGTGTGTGTGTGTGTGTGTGTGTGTGTGTGTGTGTGTGTGTGTGTGTGTGTGTGTGTGTGTGTGTGTGTGTGTGTGTGTGTGTGTGTGTGTGTGTGTGTGGTGCAATAGCTCAGTTGGTTAGAGAGTCATCTTATGGGGTGATTACATCCGGGACCTTGCAGGGTTGCAGGTTTAAGTCACAGTAATGGCGAGCTATGGCATAATTTCCTCGGGCAAGAAACTTACACGTGATTGCCTCTCTCGACTCAGGACTATAAATGAGTACCTGGTCTTTGACTGGAGTGGCAAAGGCCGACTACAACAAAGTCCATCAGCCACTGGGGTCCAGTTGGGACTTTGGTGCCCACACCACAGTTGGTGTTGCAGTCGCACCTGGCCAGGCTCCAGGAGATTGCTTAGCACGATGCATAGTTCCTACTTAGTGCACAGGAACCCCGCCATCTGGCTGGGGGCATTACCATTTAACGGCAGCTCCTTATCCATTTGCCATTTGTGTGTGTGTGTGTGTGCGCGTGTGTGTGTGCGCGCGCGCGCGTGTGTGTGTGTGTGTGTGTGTGTGTGTGTGTGTGTGTGTGTGTGTGTGTGTGTGTGTAAGTCTATGCTGCTACACCATAAATCTCAGTTAATTAACTAATTAATTAAATAATTCACATGTCCAGGTTAGTGATATATTCATATTTTCTTAATCGTTAGGTTTACCTGCCCGTGACCAAAGAACATCCTTTCCAATGTCAAATTCATCGTGATTCTTCCAGATATGGTGAACTTCCAGCCAGTGTCGACGATCGTCTCATCGTTGACTTACGCTGGTTCAGCTCGACTGAACCATCTGAGCACAACACTATCACATTCGAGGAAGACGTCAAAGATTTATATGGATTACCTCAGCCAACATTTCTCTTTAAAATGAGCGAGAAAGATGCAGACCAAGCACACAAGATGGTATTGGATATGACAACAATTGCTGTTGAGTTGGGTGGCTTTCTGCCTGGGTCCGAACCCCGATTCATGCCACTTGGGTCCAGCTTACACCTAACAGTCAGTACATTCTTTCTCTGTACGTTAATTATTTCTCTGTACATTAATTCTCTCTGTGTACATTCTCTCTGTCCATACATTCTTTCTAGGTCACATTTCTTGTGGATTTAATTAATTTTGTTGTGTAGGGAAGTGTTCGAATGGGAGCTCACAATGATGACACTTCAGTTGTGAATACGTACAGCAGAGTCTGGGGCTTTGACAATGTCTTTCTTGGCGGCAACGGTGTTATCCCAACCGGAGCTGCATCGAGTCCTACTTTGACATCCGTTGCCCTAGCTGTTCGAGCAGCTAGACACATTCTCGGACAGCCGGACTTGCATCTCGACTCCTGACTGACGGTTGTTGAAATTGACAGTTGACTGAAGTTTTACGAGGTTTAGCGTGCGTTAAGGCCATACAATTGCAACAATTAGTGATACATTTTTAGCTTGTAGTCGCATTTATTGTTACAATTTTTAATATAACATTCAGCAATTAAGTAGTTGACGTGTTTATCAAATACATTTTCTTTTTCACAGCAGCAGAGTATTGGACGATTTCAGCACTCGATCCCTAACTTTTGGATAGAAATTTTTTTCTTGCTTAATACATACACTATGATAACAATCACTTCTCAATGCAACGTTGTTAGTCTAAAACATTTCGGTTTTCATAATTTGTAAATTATGAGTTGATTGATATTAGTACTGTCTTAATTTATTAATTAATTATAATCTTATTGTAATTAATTAATTAATTTACAGCCTTAATATATTAATTTAAAACCTTAATTTACAGTCTTATTGATGTTAGGCAGTGAATGCAATATTAATCAATCAATCAATTAATTAACTTAATTTCAATACTAAATTTAGTTGCTCGAATAAACAGCTAGCTAACTGGCTAACGATGATGCTGCTATCTTGAACGATATATGTCAGTTCTGCGTGTATTATTGAAACGGTGGAGTAGGTTGGGAAATTTTTGTTGGGGAAATAAGGTGGGGAATACCCCAAGTAGATTGCGTCACTAGAATGTTTAACTAGTGCTAACAAGATCAACTGAGTGGAATCAACTAGTTTCGTCCAGAGAGCACAAGGTGAGTGTACTTGTAGATTACTCTCGATGACTTTCATGTCTGTCAGTAATGCAGAAGCAATGTCTGCAGCTGGAATTGGGACTAGACAATGGGCGTGACTTTCTGAAAGCCACTTTCTATGCCTGTGATTCAAGTCTCTCTAGACTCTGTAGCTCGCATGACGTTACGTATAATACATCTACGTATGGTACATATAACAAGCTTCTGAGACTACGCGTAATTTGTGCCTTGTTCCACGATCACCGTTTTCCTGTTGGGAAATTTTGCATAGACACGCCTTACTCTGTACCCCGTCACATCCTTGATCACTTGCTTTCTATTTAGGTTGGTGCCATGTGGCGTGCAGTAGGACAGCGGTCTTTCTCGAAGAGAATTCTATGGACAGTCAACCGGTCGCTAGCGTATTACAAGGGTTCATTAGTGATTAAATTAATAAATTAATTTATAATTTTATTGGTGTGTGTGTGTGTTTCTAGATATCAGTTCACCAAAGACTCTTAGTGCTGATGTGTGTATTATTGGCTCTGGTCCTATTGGATCTGCCTTTGCTCGTGAGCTGTCAGACCTCAGCAAGAAGAAACAGAAAGATCTGAAAATTATTATGATCGACGCTGGCGCTCAACTGTCTCCTCGACCTGGAGAACATCTCAAAAATGCGTTTGTTTATCAACGGGATTACAATTCGTTTACCGGATTGATTGCATCCCATCTTATTGATCTGTCTGTTCCCACTGACAACAGTCCTGTTGTTACTCTCGATCCTAGTGCATTCTCTGTCGATTTGACGAAACATAAATATAAAGGGTACACACACACACACACACACACACACACACACACACACACACACACACACACACACACACACACACACACACACACACACACACACACACACACACGCGCACACACACACACACACACACACACACACACACACACCACACACACACCACACACACCAGTTCATATCTCTCTTGTTTGTTAACAGCTTTGTTCGAAACAACCAGAATCCAATGCAAAATCCATTCAAGAACGTAGATGGTGCAGCAGCAGCAGTAAGCAAAGACTTCTAGTAAATATTTACTTGCTTTCTCTATCTAACTGCTGCTGTTGTTCAGTACAATGTCGGAGGAATGGCTGTTCATTGGACATGCGCAATTCCTCGGCAAAACAACGAGTTGGAACAATCAAACCTCATTTCTCTAAATCAATGGAAAAAACTTTATGACAGGGCAGAAGAGTTTTTTAAGCTCGACAAGACAGGCCACGTCTTCAGTGACTCGATTCGCAATGCTGTGGTCATGAAGGAGATTAGGCAACGATTTCACGATAGAGGCGTCCGAGAGCTTCCACTTGCTGTTCAACTCAACGCCGACGACCACACACAAGTGATTTGGTCTGGTAGTGATACGGTACTTGGAGACGAACTGATCAATGACCCCACGAATAACTTTCAGATTTTGGTAAGAAATTATTAATTAATGCATGTGTATATGTAGCCAAGTTGAACTGCTTGGCTCCTGCAATGCATTGAGCAGTGATAATTATGGACAGTTACACACCATACTGTACACACGCGTGCAAGTACATAAGCAGTGACAGTGGCGTAGAAAGACACTTGTGGCGGTCAACAAGCTAGGATTAGTATGAAGTTGAGCTTAGGACATTGGCCAATGGTGTCACTCTCTTCATCCCTAGATTGTGCGGCTGCAGAGGTCTTACATGCAAGCTTCTCAGCCTAAACAAGTTGCACAAAGTACGAAGGCTAAGCATTCGTCTCAATACTGGTAACAACAGTTCAATAGCATCACGGACTGAATGGAGACATAGACACAACAGTTTACATCATTAGGCAATGCTTAGTTACTTTGTCCCTTTATAAGGGGTGGCATGGCCGGACGGCAGCATAGACAGGAGTAATAATAGAAGACTCAAACTATTTCATTAGACAAATCTGAGTCTTTATTGGATTTTCAGTAGTTAATGTTAGTCTATTGCTGGATTTATTGATACGCTATGTCTTTCAGTAGTCTACAGTAGGAAGATGCTTACTAACAGGCCACGAGGGAGCTAGTGGATGCCATGGGTGAACAGATTATTTGAAATGTGTCTGAAGTGTTTAAGGTCTACACAGGTGGATCGTAGCTTTATTACTGACAGACCAATACTTTCTCATTTTCTATGCCTATCAAACAGCTGGCTTTAACTACTTTTAAATTTTGATTGTACTGCACTTAGTAGCCACATCTCTCTTTGTACACTAAAGTGAGTCATAGACAAACAGAACACAGTAGAAGCCACGGACCTAAAAGCACTGCAGAGTAACTGCAATTATTATAAAAAATTTTAGAATTTTAGAATAAAATGATGACAGCGGTTACATACAGGATAGAAATAGTCAGTTCCTATTCATTGATTGATAGTGATTTGTTTTTATCAGCCTCAGCATTTGTGTGTTGAGCTTGTTGGTGGAGGCACTAACAACTCAACAATAACGTCTGCTCGCTGTCGCGACCTGACGAAGTCACCAGACACCACAGACGGGTATGTCAACGTAGAAGCCGAACACTTTATTGTGGCAGCAGGAGCTGTTCTCACACCACAGCTGCTTTGGAAATCCAATATCCGCCCTATGGCGCTGGGAAAGCATCTCTGTGAACAACCGAAGACGTTCTGTCAGATCGTACTCAAAGAAAGGTTTATTAAGCAGCTGAGAAAGCACAAGTTTCCAGGTCTAACCGACGAAATGAATAAGAAGATCTCTGAACACGAATATGATCATCCGCATGACCCTATTCCCATTCCCTTCACTGACAAAGCTCCACAGGTAAGAGCCACGTCATTACCTGGAGTATAAACGTGTGTGTGTGTGTGTGTGTGTGTGTGTGTGTGTGTGTGTGTGTGTGTGTGTGTGTGTGTGTGTGTGTGTGTGTGTGTGTGTGTGTGTGTGTACATGCGTTAAAATGCATTATCAAATTCTATTACCTGCAGGTCAATATTCCTGTCACCAAAGATTACCCGTGGCATTGTCAGATCCACAGGGACGCGTTCAAGTACGGAGCCGTGCCAGAGAACGTCGACGATCGCATCATTGTCGATCTGCGTTGGTTTGGTCTCATCGAGCCTCGTCCCGAGAACCTAGTCAAATTCGAACCGGACAAGTTCGATATGCACGGCATGCCACAGCCGACTTTCGAGTTTGAGTTGACGCCAGATGATGCGAGGAACGCTCACAAGATGATGTCGGACATGGTGGACGCCGCTGTTGTGTTGGGTGGCTTTCTTCCAGGGTCAGAGCCACGCTTTATGAACATCGGAAGCAGCCTACACATCACGGTAAGGCTATCATGTATGCGTTTACATGCATGTAGCAATAATATATTGTATGGATGATATGCCTTTAATTGCGCGTGATCTGCTTAAGATCGTGTAAGCAGAGCAGTCGCTGGGCGTCCAATGTCAGTTGCTTCGTTATGGAGGCACGAGGGAGTCATGGACTCTTCAATACTTTGGGTCGTGATAGATTTTTCGAACTCTATTTTGTCATTAGTGTTGGAATTAATACATGACTTGCATGAGCCGCTCAACAGTGGTAGGTGGAACGCAGTAGACTCTATAGAAGGCATTATGCAATGGGCAAGCAGTTCGAATCACTCTTTGGTGTATCTGATTCTAAGTAGTCAGTCTAAATTAATTGATTGAGTTGGATGTCAACTGACACTCGGTCCTCTCAACCGTGGAGGGATGGCAACACCGTTGGTCTAACCCCTAGAATTATAAGATTTACAAGACCTTGTCAAGTGTTCAATACGTTACACCGACCAATGTTTAGGGCCAAGCCCCTCTACTGTGTGACGCCACTGCATGCTTTAAGTGTGTGTCATTGGCTCTGCTGGTTGATTATTTGTAGTCACCTTTTTGCCTTACAGACTGTCAGCTGTTGTAGAGCTGGTGGTCAGCAGGTACGTCTAGCTCTTACTTGAATCCGAGATGGTGCGTCAAGAATCGGCAGACAGTAGATGATATGTATGACGGTTGGTCTTATTTGGCGATATATCCACTGCTAGGATCGGTTCTTTGCGGTACTCCACGGGTGGTCGTAACTTGTTCTCATTTCACTGCAATGGAATAGATCGTTCAATGTTGATAGTCGAACCATGTCTAAGCTCGTGCGTAGTTTGATTTGGTTATTTTTATGCACAGGTATAATGCTATGTGTTGTTAGCAAGACAAACATGTACAGCGATAGGTACTTTGTGGGCGTGGCGAAGTAGGTACCGCACTCAAAGTGACCGTATGTGGCATAGTCGGTACTGCACTCAGTGACCGTACATCGTATTGGTTTGCATGGAAAACAAGAAACACGAAAACAAGCTGTGAAATAATCGCAATCTTCACACGCTGGTAGACTGTTTCACACACATATTTTTGTAAAATAAATTTTTAAAATAATTTAATGTTTAAAATTTGATTTCAAAATTAATTTAATTTTAAAAATTAACTCTGCGCCAGGGTACGGTTAGAATGGGAAAAGACGAAGACACGAGAGGCGAGCATTCTGTTGTGAACACGTACGGACAAGTGAGAGAGATGAAGAATCTGTGGCTCGGTGGCAACGGCGTCATCGACAAGGGAACCGCTTGCAATCCGACTCTTTCGTCTGTTGCACTGGCCATACGCTCAAGCCGCAAAATCGCAAAAGAGATGAAGATACACGAAGAAGAAGACGACGACAACTAGATTGCATCAAAATTTGACGAGTATTGGTTTTACTTAGTTAATTAATCTATACACAAACAAAGCACGCCAGCTGAGTTTAGCTTTTAGCTGTGACTTACAATCTGAGGTTTTGCATGCAGACGTCTAGTCACGCTTTTTGCACTTCATTATGCTAGCAGCTAAGTTTTAGCATAAGATATTTTAGTGCACTACAGTCAAATTCTCAAGGACTCTAGAAATACGGTAAAGTCCCGGATCTAATCTCGGTCATTTCCTAATCTCGGTCACTCGTTCTCTGCCAGATAGCTGCAGCCAGACCTAGCTGCTACGCTAGCGTCATAGTTTTAGGTAGAGCGGGTCACGTCAGCATCCGTCGTAACGTTGCTGCTGTAGAACTTGAAAACTGATCGCACCTATTCTAGGTCACAGAGTATCATATCTCGGTCAGTGCTTGTCATCTCGTTTCTACAACTCCGTTTGCGTTTGAGACGCAAATCATCTCTGTCGATAGGCTCATTATATGACTTCCTTTTGCCAAACTGTTGGTTTTGTCTTGTCAACCTCTACTCTCGCAGGCAACGAAGAATACGGATGACTCACAGGGACCTACCCTCGGTCACCTGATCTCGAGTGATTTTCTCTCTTCAGACGCAGATCTGAGGCGTTCTTTTTGGCTAATGTTATAGTCATCACCGCTGGCTACTAGACCTACTGGGTGATGTTAGCGCTCATCGTACTGTTGCTACGGCAGAACGTGAAATCTGAGAGACAAATATCTGGGATCATATCTCGGTCAGTCGCTTTCATCGCGTTTCTACAAGACAAATTGAGACGTTAGTCATGTCTGTTGAAAGGTTCGCTTTGGATGTTTATGCCACTGAATAGCCGGTTTTGTCTCCGGTTATTCTGTTGCAGGGCGGTGAGAAAGGTAATCGACTTACACGGGACATAATCTCGGTCACAGTATGAGTACACCTCTTGGGTTCTACCAGGCGCGTACCGTGGCATGGGCTAAATGGGCTATAGCCCCCCCAGTTTTTGTGGGCGTTTCCCATTTTGTCAGGTGAAAACTAGCGTTACGTAGCTTTTTGTAAACGTGCGCGTCTGTTTACAGTCTGGATGTTCGAGGCCATACTGTATATATGTATACGAGTAAACGTAATACTTTGTGGTCTGCATTGTTGCTACTAATACAATTTTTGTCAAAGGGGCGTGTCAGTGTTCGGGTATTTCAGCCCCCCCACTTCCAATGGCCACGGTACGCCCCTGGTTCTACAGCTTTTAGGTAAGTAGTCTTACCTTTATTTGGGCATTGTACATACGGTCACAGTCGACTAAGGCTGGTTGAAAGTGTTTTGTAGTGAATTCGTATAACTATAGCAGATTCTAGTAATTAGACTGTGTTGGCAAACGTTAGTTGTTCTGTCTAAACTATGTTTTTGAATAATAATTAAGATAACCTTTATTTAGTACATCTGGTTTAGTGCTAATTAGCAAATTTTGTGAGTGATAGATTGATCATCATGGAGTACATTGAATCCATTCTGGCACAAGGTGAGTATCACAAGATGCCTTTTCAGTATGCCAGGACTCTGCATTCTTGTAAACTGTGTACGTACTACTATCTTGTTGATTGTAAGATTTTAGCTACATCAGTTATTATCAGCAACATGCACTGCTTAGTTCTATACACAGAAGGTTCGTTGGATATCTTCACTGGACGAATTATCATTTTCTCCCACAACTTCATAACTGTCTCAGACTCAGAACTGTGTCATGAGAAAGTATTTTCTCTTTAGCAACATGTCACCATTTTCATAAGTTCTCAGCATAACTCTTCTAAGAATAAATGTAAAAAGCAGTCTGTGTGCAATTCTACTTGATAAAATCATCAATCGTCCCATCCAAGATAACCAGTCACTTCTATCTGCCAGTCAAGAATGTAGGAACAGGTAGAAACACTCTCTGGTAAAAGCGATTTGTTAACCGTCTTTGTGACAGCTAGGGTACGAACAGAATGGAATCAAACAATGACAGGACAGGCAAATATTCTGTTGTGAACACGTACGTACGGTGAAGTGAGAGGTGACAAATCTGTAGCTCGGCGGCAACTGCGCAATGCTCTACGTAAAAACCGCTTGCAATCCGAATGTTTTGTCTGTTGCACTGGCATGACATAATATATGCTCAAGCCGAAAAATAGCGATGAAGATGAAGGTATACGAACAAGAAGACGACGACTAGATTGCATAACAATTGAACAGACCTAACATTATTTGTTTACAAAAGCAACGTCCGCATGCAAAGGTGCTGTAGACCTTCTGTCTTTTAGCTGACGCAGATGTCGTTTCACCCTGAGGTTTTCTCATGCATTCGTTTAATGGCCTTTATCATTGTGCTGGCAGCTATATTTTGGAATAAGATGTAAGCATTTTAGTGCATTTAATTAATTAAGTAGAGTAACTGAAACTCAAAGTCAACGAGCTTTCCTAAAGCTTTCAATTTTGTCACCAGAACGGTTTTCACATATTGTTGTTATTGTTGTTGTCGCGCACACAGAAATATGCTGCAAGTACATACATATAATTTTGTTCTATTTGCTTTATAATTGCCAATTGTTATACTGGAAACGCAGCAAACAAGATGAGACGCAAACCCGACTAAGTAATAGCAGAACCGAAATGTCTAGAAAGTTGTCACATCATTGCGTTTGGATGAGTGATGGAACTGAATACATGCAGTCTAGTGCTTGAGTTCTTCTGTCACTTGTTGAAGTTCGCTTTGCAGGCGTCCACAGTCGAGTCTTTCAGAACTATCGTGAAGCCAGCACCTTTCCATAAGGACTGCTGCCTGATTCAGCTTATGGTCACGACTGCTCCATTCATCCAACTCGGGCCGAAGATGAATGTCTGGATCACAGACCATGTCAAAGAAAACGGATGCCGTAGCACTGGTATCGCAAACATTGTAGCTACTGGGATCTGGCACAGTTATAGGAGGTTTTGTTTGCGTGCTGTAAGCTTTGAACAGGTACCACAACAGAATGCCAATAGAATAAACATCAGTAGTAGCCACACCCTCAGGTTCAAAAACTAGTTCCGGTGCAACGAAATACACAGCTCGTGTAATTTTGCTGTCTTTCATACTAGCGATGTTGTACATACCCATATCACATAATCTTGCTTCAAGATGTGGAGAGAGCTAAAACGCAAATACATTTAGTAAGATGCTCAAAGCCTAGACTGTAAGAGAAAGATTGATCAGTCATTTTGCAGGCATATGGCAGATGCTTACTGAAATTGTCAAGAAGACATTAAATAACTATTAAAGTAAACTTTGTAGTCTTTGAATATCGCGTGTCACCGAGTATCCTGGTGTCTAATTTGTCTTAAAACAGTATTATAAGGTGCTTACCAATACGTTAGATGGCTTGATGTTGCGGTGCGGAATTCCTTGGCAGAAAAGATGCAGCAATCCATCTACTGCATCTGTTGCTATGTTGAGCCACGAGAGACCCTCGAGTTTGAGACCAAGACTAGAATTTCCCTGAAGAACGTCTTCCAAGCTGCAAAGACAAGACTCTTCAAGCACCCAGATCTCATTGAGCGGCTCTTGTGAAGGAAAGACAAATCCAATGGCTTTCTGTACATTTTTGTGATCCAAACATTCACTAAAATATGAAGTTTTGAATATTAGTTAGTTGACTAATTTAGACACACGTTAGAGAGTGATCTTACATGGCAAAGTACAAATATGCAGGCCAGGCTTCTCTTGATACTGGAGGCCACGGTTTGCGACCTTTTAAAACAACATCGGCCCCTGAACCCCACGATCCTCCTTTGCATCTGTGTACGGTGCTTCTTGGATCTTTCCCAATAACGTCTCCTTTCTCGGGTACACCATGCTGAAGAATACCCAGAAATGATTTTGATTTTAAGTAAACTGCAGCCAGTTCGTATCCATCATTGATTCGAATTTGGCGTTGTTGACCTTGGGCTTCTTCGACAATTTCTTGTGTCGCAGCTTTCAACTCTACAATGCTGCTTTTGAATTCTTTGTGTGCTTTCTCTAGTGTCTCTTCTACATCTGCGCTGTACGCTGTAGCAAGCTGCATGGGATCAAACGACTCTAGAAAGTGCAGCGCAACCGTTGCCTTCCATTCTTTCGTGTATTTTGCTTTAGGATCATTACGTGCAAAAAGATTGATGAAGAAATCTTTCAATATCAGCTTCCAGGGCAATCCTCGTTTTACATTTACACTGTCAACATTCGTTACTGGCCTATACGCCGCTTGAATTACAGTTGAGACAATGCGGACTGCCTGCAAATCGTCTTTTACTTGATCTTGCATAGACCTAACGCATCTCTCAACAGTTTCGGTGACATTTAACACCTTTATTCTACCACGAACGTGTTTGCAAAATCTCTTATTGAATTTGTGGCAAACAAAGTCACGAATTTTATCTGCTACTTGTATGTCTCGGTTTTTGGGAATAGTCTCTCCTTCATCCACGAAAAAATTTTCTATTCCTGCTTCCTGGGGCAGAGTCTGGAGACAAGAGTCTTTCACTTCTTTAATCATGTCCTGTAGTTGAGACAAGCGATTTCCAGCAGTCATCTCCTTTAGTTCTTGGTATACTCTCTTTTCTATCTTTATTATGAACTGAAGCTGACGTTGCGCTGCAATGGCTTTGCGAACATGACTAAATTTGAATTGAAACATCGTTTCTATTAATATCGTTTGTTTCGTTATCAATTCCTCTAATGCGTCCTTGACGTGGACATTCAAATTTTCAACAATAGTTTCTGCTAGACACCTTTCAAATCTTAGAAAGTCTCTAACAAACGGATTTTCGTCTTCCAATTGCCCGATCTGCTCTGCTGCGTAGGCGCAGACAGCATGAAACAAAGGACATTCATCATGCTTGCCAGTAAGAAATTCTTCAGTAACTAAGCTGTCAAAAACTCGTTCGTGAATTTTAGTAGAATACTGGAGACAGCTATAGTGCTCTCTGTCACGGTTGGTAATGTCAGACTCGTTGTCCTTGTCGTCATCTGTATCTTCCTCAATGTCCGAGTTGTCACTGCCTTCCGGTAGTTCCTCTGACGCCAACACAGGTGGTGGTTCGTCTTTCTCTTCTGTTAGGGCTTTGTCTATGCGCGTGCACACAAAAAATATTCCTCCTTTACCTCCACTGCCTTCTCCTAATTGATTTTTGATCCAGCGCAGATCAGCCTTATCCTACGCACACATAATATCATTTAAAGCTTTAGTTAATACAACAATGCATGAAATTCGTGCAATTACTAAATATATTGCAACGAACCGTAAAACAGACATTTAGTTATATATTGTACTGTGTACTCTATTGTCGAGAGTGTAGACGTTAGACTGCTTCTCACCTTCGTCGTCAATCCTCGGCATCCGTCAATGACGTACACTAGAGTCTGCACGAGACCATGTGATACGGTGTCGTTTACCAGCTCATCTAGTTGCTCATTTTCTCCTTTTCCTGGCGAATCTACGACTTGAATAAACTGCAAGAGTGGATGAGAACAGTAAATCTCTACCCAAGCTGCGTGTTCCGTTGCTTCCCCTCCCTTTCCTCTAAACTGACGGCTTCTCTCTTTGAATCCTGTTTCTCGACCGACACTCACAACATCTTGCGGAATCAGTACACGATAAATTCCTTTTGAATCCTTGACAGTTTCAAGGTACTTTCGTTCGCCAATAACAGTACCGTCCGCCCTTAGCAATTGCAAGTACGCGTTATCGACTCCGCCTTCACCTTTGGACTCTTCACTAAACTTCAGTTTTACCATTCGAGCTGTACACGGACCTTCATCAGACGGAAGAATGTGACGTTTCAGAACAAGATTTGCGAGCGTGCTCTTGCCGCTTTTTAGTCGACCAACAAACACGAGTGTCGGTTTCTCTTCTAGCAGTCTAATGACGTCGGACATTTGCGTTTCAAACGTGACAGGAACCTCTGGTGAGTCGTCAGAAGAGCGTTGTTCAGTGTCGTGTCGATCGGAGTTACCGAATGTAGGAGATCCATCTTGAGAATTTCTGCTAGGTAAACTGGCTTGGACTTCACGCCACTTATGCCACGCATCTCGAGTTTCCCTGTAAATTTTGCGAACTTTGACTCGATTTTGCTCGAACAATTGAAATCTGGACTGAAAGTCGTGCAGCGAATCGAGAAGCCTGGACGTTGCCATCGAACCCAAACTGCTACGTTGCTTATCACCTGCTGTGTCATGTGATGATAAGACAAATGGCCTGCCACCCTGGCTGCACAAACAAAATATCCGTTGGTCTAGAGTAGGTAGCTTGGTTGTTTTTACAATCTTGCAAGTCAATTCTCGACTGAAAGTCGTGCAGTGAAAATGGAGATAAGCCTGGGCCATCGAGTACGACCTAATAGTAAGAGGTTCTCTAATTGAGCAAGTTACAGCTCACCTTATCGCCTGCCTGCGCGTGTGGTCGCCATAACTACGTAAACTAACGGTCGCGTCGTGTGATGATGAGTCATGGTGTTAGAGAGAGACAAGATTTATGCAACTTTAGCAGTACCCCAGTAGACCTCAGCCGCCAATTACAATGAACTTGATGTGTCAATTTACACTATCCCTAAAATTACGCTCGGTTTTCTATTCGTTCCAGCCAAATTTGACGAGACGCGTCAAGCTCTTAGCGAGTGATCTGTGGGAGTATCCAACGAAGAGTAGCAATGCGGTGTGAGACAAACAATCCGTGCACCTTTGCGCCATTCCACTTTCCAATTATCCTAGCATCACATTGGGTGCGCGTGCATTAATTACAGCATTGAACCAGCTGTTGCTCTTATTCATATCTCGTTTCCACTTACTCAACTATGAATAAGTGGAAACGACGTACGGGTAAGCTATGAATAAGTGCAACATCCGGTGTTTAGCTTTGCAATAATGCACCCCCCACCCAATGATGCTATAGGATAATTGGAGAGTGGAATGGCCGAAAGGTGCACGGATTCTCTACGTAGCAGCAGTTGGACTGATACAGGGTGGACTTTGCACAGTTCTAGCTGTTAATTGGGTCAGTGCAATTCCGCGGACTAGAGCGAATAGTTTCGTATGACTCTCGTCGTACGTTGTAGCTGCTTCGAGTGAGGCGCTAGCCTGGCTGACAAAAGCGAGTCAAAAAGGAATAAATCGCGTTTTACTTGCCGATCTAGGGCTCCTGAGACGCCTAGTGTCAGCGTTAGTAGTCCGGCTACCATTCGGACCGTACAGTCGCGCGTTAGGTGGCTCTGAGATTTTTTACTGAGTTGGTTTTTGGAAATCTGGATAGCACGTGTTGGATACTTTTGTAAGGGCGGCCATTTTAAATTCGTCGCATCCCTACATAAACGTGGCCAGCCAGTAGGTTCATTTTGAAACGTTGAAACAAGTGAAAAGTGCAACTATCAATAATAATAAAGTGGTAACCAGATACGAGTAAGTGGAAACGAGATATGAATAAGTGCAACAGCCGGTGCTGTCATTACTTAATTGCGCGCACTAGACGACGATAATCAGGCACGACAATCTCCGCCAGCTTAGTTCTCGCCGAGCTCGGTTACAGTCAACGTCCACGCTGAAACCTGATTAGAGAGGTTACCGCAGCAAGGACAGCTGGAGTGTATAAACAGGTAGTTCTACCTAGATACCGTGAGCAACAGCGTTTCGCTTTGCTGTACGTATAGGTATACTCTCTAGTGCAATCTGTTTCTATGTAGTATCTCTAGATTGATATCTAACTTGAAGAAGCACTTTACGACTACCTGGATCTAGAGGGTACGTCAATGCTTGACCTCACAACTGTTTTGCCTGTTTAAATTTAGTGCAGCCAAATGGCCGACTAGTTCAGTAATAGAACGTTGAGCATGTGAAAGCTAAATTCTGTTCGAAAACGAAGAAACCATTAGAGAGGAGGAGTCACTGTGTGTGTGTGTGTGTGTGTGTGTGTGTGTGTGTGTGTGTGTGTGTGTGTGTGTGTGTGTGTGTGTGTGTGTGTGTGGTGTGGTGTGGTGTGTGTGCGTGTGCGTGTGCGTGTTGTGTGGTCTGCGGCCGCAGTAGGGTTTGGCTGGTTGTAATATTGCACTACACTGATGATAATACTAATTACACATAGGTAACATAATACTAACTTACCACATGCCACATGCCCCTTTCCCAGCTCTTGAAAACAAATCTAACCCAAACTTGTGTAACTCTAACAGTCAGAACTCTCTAGGTATAGGTTATAGACCGCTGGCGAGTGTCTAAACGAAATACACCCCGCTCCGCCCACGAGTTGGCACAAGGGCGAAGCCCGAGTGCTAACAAGCTGAACGCAGCGGGGTGTTGCCAGAAGGTCTATATCCGGCTTGTAGCACCCAACTGAGGCGTTGATATCATTGCACTAACAATTCACATCTTGATAAACCAGTAGCCCCAGGCAGTTATACAGCCCGATTTATTGACCGGTCAATATGTAGCGGAAGTGGCATATGTCACTATTGTAGCGAAATACTGGACACTGATTGGCGCAGAGGAAGCTAGGGTGCTACAACGTCAAGTCTAGTTTCCGTGGTGGCTTCACAAGTCGACCACTTCTAGTTGTTAGTACTGGTTGGATTGAAGGTGGATGTTGCACTGGACTTTCTGTTGGTGTTGGTTCTTCTGTGTTCTTCTCGGTATTCT
>CAXXBX010000237.1:0-17500 GCA_964274945.1 Dehalococcoidia bacterium
ATAGTGGAACTTCAAAACAAGACTAGAGTTCTCGAGCAAGATCTTGCATCTGCAGAGTCTGAGTGGGAAGGAAAGGCAGTCTCACTCAACACACGTACTGCCAAATGATGAAATCAAGTTTTACAGGTTTTGTGTAGACAAATGTGCCTGATACAGCGTGGAGTTCGACTGAAAGCAACCAAGACAATTTCTCTGTATAGCAAACGAAGAATTCGGCCAAGGTACATCAAGTGATGTGTATACGCTCATGAGCTCACGATCACCGCCTTCCATGACGAGTTGGATAGGCTAGACGAACTTTTGCTGACTCTAGTTCGACAAGATACATAGTTTCACAGTTCCACAGTTCAAGTAGTTCGCTAGATGGGAGAAAAGTAGTCCTAGTTTTCAGCCACACAGACAGTGACAGTGCGTCACGTTCGGTTACCCCGAATGGGTTCCCTTACCACAAAATCTTCATCTGACAAAACTTCCATCGCTAAGCAATGAGTAGTCTGTCTTTCCACTCCACGCGTATCTCTTCAGAATGTGAATCAGGCAACTTCAGCTTGAACAGCAGTCTCTTACCCTCGAGAAGCCGTACTCAAGAAATGGCTTCCTACGCGTCTCTACGCAGGCAAAGTCTCTCATAAGATGCACGAAATGGTAAGTAGTGAACTTACTTACAAAGCCTAGTCAATGGCAAGATGATCTGCGGTTCAGAAGCAGACCCGGAAACGTAGACTTTGTGTACAGCGAGATCGGCGAAAGGTGCGTGTTACCCTCGAGATTACACATGCTCTAGAAGCTCCGCCCCAAAATATCGTCTCACAACTGTGAACAACAGCACGCGACAAACGTGTGGCACAGCAAATCCTACCAAACACACGGATACCTAAGAGCATTGCAACACTTCTCAGTGCACAGTAGAGACACGAGACATGTTTGTAGGAAGGAACAGAAGGCAACAAGAAGGCCTACCTCGGGCGAATTTGGACGTCACGTGACAACTAATTTCTTCTCACATTGCAAGCGCCTAGTTTAGTGTCTGTCAGAGGGGTAACGAATCTATTGTTTAGAGACAGTGATCTGTAGGCAAGGTCTAGAAGATTCATCTATTTTCTCTAGTTGTTCGAGTTTGACAATGAAGACGCTTTGCTATACTGTCATTCTTCTTTTCCTTCATCAGGTATACAATAGACATTTGTAATGGCTCACTTTTGATAGCCTTCACTGTCTAATGACTGAAATGTTGTGCTCAGGCTTTCTTCACCTCGGGTAGTGATAGGAAGATGGGCAACAGGTCTAGTTGGATGTATTTCCGTACTGGACTCGAGGAAGTAACTTTCACAGACGGGCAAATGCGTCTAGCTGCTGTGTGTAACGACAGTCATGGGGCACAAAGTAAGAAGAATGTGATAGGATGCAAGAATAGCGACCGTCTGACGTTGTTGTCTTGAAATTCTAGTTGATGGTGGATGTTGCTCGATGACTGACTACGTTCCGATTAATCCAGCGAGGGGTTATGAATTCGGCATCTACATTAAATCGACGGTAAGGATATATACGTGTTTGGTAGAAAAGTCACATACCACACGTTTTCAACATCATACCATCATACTATGACATGTCCAAAATCTACAACAGAGCATGTAGTTTACGTCTACACGATGGTTACTGGAGACAATCTCCACAAATTTATTAATCCGAGGCGTCCTTGCACGAGGATGACAGTAGTGTGTCAGTTGATGGACGATCAGACGATTGGCCAATTGGAATGCAGCACGTGCGCTCATTGTTAACTCTGGTCACCAGGTGTTAATTAGCGTGCCAGATGTCCACTATCCCACATGCAAATCAATGTGTCCAGCTCCCTTCATGTGCCAGTACACGGCTGTTCCGTAGCCTAGGCTAGCAACTGAGCATTTAGCACTTTAGTGCTCTTCATTAGTTACATAGACTTGGTTAACATCATTTTGGTTGTCGCAATGGCGCACTACACGTATCTCAATACAATTTAATATATAAAGGGTTAAAACAACAGCATGCCATGCTGCAAGGTGTGTTACTGAGTAGCTATTTTATGTATCTATGTTTTAGGTTATGTTTTATACTGTGCTTGCTTGTATGTATGTGTGTGACGACTTTCTGTAAGCTGGTTGTCTTTCTCATGCATTTTACTATAAAGAGTAGTAGTTTAGCATCTGTGTATTTCACTCAGTTTATCTCTGTTTATGTTAGCTAACTAAGTGTAAATTCAAAGTTGATATGATCATATCTATTGAGAACACTTACCAAATTGTAAAGATGCGTCTATTTTCAGGCATCTGACATGGTAAACTCGTTTGGTTTTTATGTTTACAATGAGAACAAAGAAAGAATATTGAATCCTAACTTGCGTGATCCATACTTCAAAAACAGTGATAACGATTCAAATGTGTGGACCAAATGGACGAGCTACATTCTTCCTCTCTACATGTCTGACTCGAACAGTGACAGCCAACCGGATTCTCAGTTTGATGAAACAAATGGAGTAGATTGGAAGTGGCCACATAATGCTAGATATGTTGCCGCACGATTTGGATCGTGTGGTAATGACAGTCAAAACTCAAAAAAGGACATCGTTCGTAGGCACATTGTACTTACTTCTGTGCCAACTTCAGACTCTGTCAAGCCTACAAAACGTGTAGATATTGAGTCTACTAGCGTCAATACTGAATCTGCTCCTACTAAGGATTTCTCTGACCCACTTTCTGCTACAAACGAAAGTAACACTGTACCTTCAGCCGCAGCTCCTACTGCACCTTCTACTGCACCTCCTACTTCACCTTCTACTGCACCTCCTACTTCACTTCCACCTGTTACACCAGCTGTAGACAAGACGTGGTACTTGAATCTCAGCTTTCGCGAACTCAAGCCTTCATGGCGTCCTGAACATGTTGTTGTCCGGACCTTTAACATATCTGACTTCCGTGAATGGCAAACGAAACCAAACGACACTAAAGGTAATTAATTATATGTCGCAAGCTATTTCTGCTAGCTATTGCATGATTATGTACTTGAAAATAGATTTATAGAACATAATAATATGCAAGTTCGTTTGTTTATTATATAATTGATGGCTAAACAAAAACCTAATACAGTCCATGTATTTGCTATGCTACTACTTATCATTGGTGCAAATTGAATTTCTTTTTTCTTGAATACACTATACACATACATATATGCAATGCAATTGGAAGTTGTTGCTAAAGCGTGTTTGTTTACTGTGTTGATAGCACATGATACACATACTCCTGTAGCCAAGATGGTTGAGGGGAAAGAGAGAGAATGTTATTATCCGTGGGGCGTTACACATCGTTTTGAGATTGATTCAAACAAATTATATGAGTTTAGCGTTTGGATCAAAAGCACACAACCCGATCTTCACAACTTTTTTGGTTTTCAAGCGTATGACAAAGACGAAAATCATCTGACCTTCCCATTACTTCCAAGTGAATATAGGCAGTACTATTCTAATGTCACAACCAAACCGTACTTCAAAAGAAGCAACAATGATGCAAAAGAGTGGACATGGTGGAATGGATTTGTACTTGCAGACGGAGCTGATGACATTTCTTCCCACTTCATTGGTAAAGGACGAAACTGGGTGTGGCCACGAGGTGCCAAATATGCGCAGTTGAGGTTTGGCACTTGCTACGGCGGCGGAAACAACCAAGGCATCGCCTATTTCGCTTTTCCTCGAGTGGTGCAGACTGATTTCTAGTCATAGAGTGTCATGTACTGGTGTGTTTCAAACTAATCAACAGTTATGATACGTACGTAGGGCAAATCTGAAATCGTGCCTAGTTATAGGCATGTTTCCGTACTACGACTCTGCTAGATGTCTCGCGAACGCGTTTGTCAACTACTATAGCTATTAATTGCTGAACCTCGTCTCTATAGTTTCTACACTAACGAATGCTCAAACTTGTGAGTTCTTAAGTCTAGTAGCAAGCTCTGCGGAAGCAAATGCACGGCCTAGCGCATGCGTAATCATAGTAACCGTAATTAATTTATAATTATATTTCAAATTATTTTACAGTATTGTGTTTTGCACACTTAGTATTTAAACCAACGCTTTAATTCTAATTTATTTAGCGCGGTGTAATGCATAGCTATAGTACATTTGCTGCAATTTTGCTCTAAGTCAGTAAATAATGATTTGTACTCGCTATTGTGAATGACTCATTCAGTACGCTTTCTAGCAATTCCCATCATGAAACAAGTCGGAGAGTGGTGGCCAACGGGCGAAGCGAATTGGAGGACCTGGATCACGTGCTACATCCAACTGACTGGGTGACATTCAAACAAATCATATGAGTTCAGTGTTTGGATCAAAAGCACACAAACTGATGTTCACAACTTTTTTGGTTTTCGAGCTTATGGCAAAGACAAAATCTTCTGACCTTTCCATTACTTGATAGTGACTATCTGCAGTATTACCACAGAAGTAACAATGATCCAACACAGTGGACATGGTGGAATGGATTTGTACTAACAGAAGAAGCTGATGACATTTCTCGCTACTTGAGTAATGGACGAAACTGGAAGTAGCCATGAGGTGCCAAATATACACAGTTGAGGGTTGGCACTTGCTATGGTGACGGAGACAACCAATTAGGGAATCACCTATTTTAGTCCGCCGGCCCATGGCCAAAAAGATGAATTTACGTTGCACCTCAAGCCCGGGGAAGTTTCGAATGTAGAAATCGTCGTAAGGTAACTGTGCAAGTACATTCGCGCTTGTTTGCCATCTGAAACCGAGGCCGTTGTCACGGGGATTTGTGCACCCGTTGATTTGTGTACCCTCGCGCTTTGCTCGCAATTCCAGACCGTCGACTCGATGCTCCAGACCTCATGTCGGGTACAAATATCACCGGCCATGATGCAAAGCTGCTGGTGATTTCGGACCCCGGTGATTTGTGTGTACCCTAGTGCTTTCCTCGCCGTCTCAGACTGCTTTCAAGCTACAGGACTCGCGATCGTAATGCAAACGAAATGCTCTCTGTTCCCAATCATCTATTGTACATCTGCATTTAGCTAGAGAACGAATATCTCGTGATAGTCGCACCCGTGGCCGGAAGATGACCATGAAGAAGCCGGATGATGACTGAATAGAAGAAGCCGGATGATGACTGAATAGAAGAAGCCGGATGTATGATGACTGTGACTCAACCGGATGATGACTGACTCCTAAAACTGCCGGATGGTGACTGTGACTCGACCAGATGACTGTGATCACAGTCACATGTGACTCAATCGGATAATGACTGCGGCATGCCGAGGGTACACTATATATTTAGAGACACAGCTATAGCGCTGGATTCAGATGCAGGTTTTTGCAGTTGTGCAGTTGAGTGTCTACAGTCGCGAGCAGTTGGGTATCATAGCACGTAGAATTGATTCTTTGGTTAGCTACAGTTGATCTACTCTAAAGTTGTAGCTGTATCTACGATTTCGTACTAATATGCTTCTATTTGGCTTGTAATAAGTTGTCTCAGTCTGGACGCGCGTGATAGAGCCATATGGACAATCCAGAGTTGACGGATGCAGAGTCAGACGTAGAAGCTACAGTAAGATAGGATTGACATCTGCATGCATTAGTATTGGAGAAATGCTCTAAACAATTGCAACGATTACTTTAAAGATGTGGTAGGAAGTAGATACTGTAACTTCAGCAGAACAACGGTCGGAAAACATTGTGAACTCATACAAAGAGTTCCTAGTCTCTGGAGGGACAAACTACGCTGATATTCCAAGCAGGAAACGAAAGTCATTTAGAAGAAGAGCAAATGATTTTACAGTTCAAGATGGAAGGTTGTACAACACAAAGACTCCAGGTTTACTCAGACTGGCACTTGGTAGCAAAAATGAGCAAGATCGTGCCTTTCAGGCTAGTGCATCATAATAAAAATTAGTTGCAGTTATTTGAAATATAGCTATGCATATGAGTGAAGAATCACTCTGTTGATTGATGTAGGAGTGTCACGTAAATCCAACCGGCGGTCATCTGGGAAGAACTAAAATCACTGACAAAATAAGGAGCAGATACTACTGGCCAAACCAGTACAGTGATATCGCAAATCAGGTAGAAATTTTTGTTACTAATCTTGTAAAATAATTTAACTAGCACAATTAATGTTGTCTAGATAAGAAAATGTGATAGGTGCCAGATGACGAATTCTGTTCTCAAATTGCAGTCAAACGAACTCCACCCTATTCCTGTTCGTTCAGAAGTGTGGAGTCTAGTTGGAATTGATCTCATGAGACCGCTAACAATGACAAGTCAAGGAAACCAATACATACTAACAATGACATGCTATTTCAGTAAATGGGTTGAAGCTTTCCCCATATCAGACAAAACCGCTGTTACAGTGGCCAGGGCTTTGTACACTGCCTACTTTAGGCATGGAGCACCAAATGATATTATCACTGATCAAGGCAGAGAGTTTGTCAACCAGGTTGTATAACCAGGTTGTATGAGATATGTCCTATGTGCTTGTTAATTAAATCGTGTATGTCCAATGTAAACTTTGCTTCACCTGTAGGTGTACGTACCACTAGTTGGATGTTTATACTGTGTTTGCTTCAACAGGTGTGCAAGGTACTCCACTGTCAATTCAATGTCAGGCAAAGAATAACAGCAGCTTATCATCCTCAGTCTAACGGACTAGATGAAAGAACAAATCAAACAATTAGAAAGTAAGATAAACAATATAAGAAGATAAGTGTAGTTCTATTGCAATCAGAGTATTATGACTACATAGATGCCTTGAAAAATTGGTAATAGAGCATGAAGAAGACTGGGATGAACTCATTGACCCAGTTCTCTTTGCTATTCGAACCAGTGTTCAAGAGTCCACCAAGTTCTCTCCTTCTTTTTAATGCATGGGCGAGAAGCTAGGTTTCCTTTAGAAGCTGAAAACAGTGAGATTACTTCTGTCAGTCAGTTGGGTGATGTGCAGCAAGCAGTACATCATCTAAAGGAAATGAGAAAAAAAGTTTTGCCTCAAGTAAAAGAAAACATTGAAAACAATCAGAAAGACAGAAACAACAATACAGAAAAAGAAAAGGAGCGGTAGCAAACTCTATTCAGGTTGGACAGACTGTTTTGCGATTAAATATGCTAAAAAGGACAACGAAAGATCATAAGATGAAAGACACCTGGCTTGGACCATACAGAGTTATAGAAATGACTGCATCTGGTGGCTGTGTCCTTCGTTGCATCAAAACTAATTCAACAATGAAGCGCAAAGTTAATACTAGTCAGCTGAAGATCTACAATACACCACAGAAGTCTTTTGAATTGGCTAATGCGACAATCAAAGATGATAAATCAGCTGCTACTAGGATTAAGGGCAACAGCAAGCCAAATAGAACGTCAGCTATTGATCAAAGTCTGTTACGGCTGTGGCGCACAGGAGCAATATGGAAGGCTTGCAAAGCTGAAGAAGACGACGAGAGAGAGAGAGAGCTATGCTTACATCTAGCTACTGGCACAAATTGATTAGCTATGTTATGGTTACTGCATGTACTTTGTGTTTTGCAGATTGCTGAACATACAAGCTCTGTTGAAGAATGTTGGCTTAGTGTCAGTGTAGACGTGGCTCTGTGGCTAGACTGTCGAACATATGAGAAAAAGCCAACATTAAAACGAGTTAGTGATTTTGTGCTAGTAAATCCTGTTGTTCATCAAGAGTTCAATGATTTTTGCAAAAGCTGAAATAACACCAGAATTGCAATTACTACTAGACGTGGACTTGATTAAGGTCTGGGAAACTGACAAAGCACTCTCATTGCCAATGGTGTCTCGATATCAAAACGTGTATGTCAACATCAGCAGCTCTCAACTTGATGACCTATGCCTGTGGGTATATGATATGAGAAAGCTGTATAACAGTAAAGGAAGAAGTTTGTTTGAGGTAGTTAATAAGAGAGCAAGTATGCCTCAAACATTGTCTAGTCTAACATCAGCTGCCGAGAGTTCACAAAGAGTAAGTCAACTGAGTTTGCCAGTGGCAATAACCAGAAGATTTGTTATAAAATTTTCTTCTGCAGTGGGTACATGGTCTGGATCTCAATGAAACTGATAAATGTATTATACAAGGCAAGTGTGCCGACGGCTTTCTAACTGACAAGCACATGCATGCTGCTCATCAGCTTCTATTAAAGCAGTTTCCCTACATCAGTGGACTAGAGTCAACACTCCTTTGCCAGACTTACGGATTCGCTCATGTAACAAGTGATGGTATGAAATAAATACCGCTCTCACTGACATGACACACACACACACACACAACACAACACTACACAACACTACACTTAAAATAATATTATAAGTATTCATGTGGTTTGTAATAAAACAAATGCATTTTTGTACAGCTATTCAGATTCATTTTACAGGAAGTCATCATTGGGTGACTTCAACCTGCTTTGGCAAACAAGTACGACTATACAACAGCAATGCTGGCCTACACTTGTCTCCTTGTATGGAAACACAGCTGACGCAAATTTATCAATTGGCTCACAAAGACAACATTCTCATGGTAGAACTAATGTCAGTGCAACAGCAACAAAATGGTAAAGATTGCGGGCTATTTGCAATAGCATATGCATTTCATGCAGCTCTAGGAGATGATGCAACCATCAAGCATTTTGATATTTCCAAAATGCGACAACATCTGATTTACTGTTTGGATTGAGAGGAGCTCTCACCTTTTCCAATGGAAGAAGACAAGCCATTGGAAACATGTGACAGAAGTCACTTTTATATTTCTTTGTACTGCACGTGTTTGTTGCCAAAGACACACGGCAAGATGGTAGAGTGTTACGTCTGTGAAAACTTGTATCATGACAGATGTGTCACATTGTCAGGTAGTGAGCCTTGGATTTGCGCTAAATGTAGATAAATGTCTTGCTATACACAGCTTCAGTATTAAATTGTTCAATTAATACATCAACTTTAAATATACAAAGTTGAAACTGTGAACTAAGTCAGAATCTAGAACCTTAATTAAACATTTGACAACGATATCTTCTATATACTTACCTTAAATTGCTAGCTGTGTTAAGATTTCCGTCCGTCCGTGTGTACACATGACCAGGTCGTCCATAAGTCTCTAGTTGGCATACACGAGTGCACATCAATGCTCCTACAGCGATCTCCAGTTGCAAGTTGAGAACTGCAGGCTCGTAGACCCATCTATGCCTGCAGCTGAGTCTGCAATCGTCTCCAACTAATGTTGGAGTGAATCTCCTTCGTACATCAACAACGTCAGGCTGGTCAACAGATTGCTTGGTTACGTACTAGACTTCACTCACAAAACGACGCCTAGAGACGAGTATTCAGTAATATCAATTGCTTGAAACGTTGTCACGGTTTGGGACAGCGCAAGGGTACGCAAATCACCAGCAGCTTTGCATCATGGCCGGTGATATGTGTACCCGACATGAGGTCTGGAGCATCGAGTCAACGGTCTGGAATCGCGAGCAAAGCGCGAGGGTACACAAATCACCGGGTGCACAAATGCCCGTAACACCGTTATCGAGAAAATAGGAAGTCTGTTCGCTACAGTGACACGCCCACGCAAATTTGCAGTTTGTGACGATCAAGTAAGAAGAGACGTACCTTTTCACAACCCCGAGCTAGGTTGATGAGCATAATAACGATTCAGAGAGAAAGCGCTTAGAATCTTCGCTCTAACGAGTCACTGCAACGAATTTCCTGCTAAGTTCACCTTATACGCACATGTGCTCTTCCTCCTATCCATCCGTGGTTCCAGAACGATTTGAAAAATTGAAACTTGACTTCTTTGGCCTTCTACAGCAGCCTGCAACTTGATTTCTCAAGCTACAATAGCAGAATGGTTTAGGGTCCCGGATGTAGGTATCTCGCCTACTTTGACGGTTTGTAGACTTGATAGTAATTGCAACTTCATAAATAACTAAATAATATTTCACAATGCGAAGAACTTCGAGAGTTAGAATAAAATTGGAGTTTTCAAGAGTGTAATATAAATATAGCTTTAGTACTAGCAAACTGTGTAGATGCCCCTATTTGAGCTAGGCAAGGGATGCAAACGCATCTATCCTAAACAATTCATCTATTTATTCATTGTTGTCATTACTATAATTTTATCACGGTCTTCAAACGTGTCTCTGGACAGTGTGTCAGGAGCGTGAAAATCATTTGTTGTGTTGTCACAGTTGGCACGCTGACATACATCCATGCATGGCAGTTGGCTTCGCTGACAAGAACAGCGCCTAGAATTGCAGTCGGTCTTACAGCTGCAGCTGAGAGGCTTGAGTACGTCTACCGGTGCCGGAGGCTTCGTAATCCATTCTATGGTCACTTCATTGTCATCGTTGACCAACAAACCATGTACATGGAAGAAAGGAATATCTGGCTGAGCTTCCAGAGCTCTTTACCATATGCCAGCTTGATAGTTAGCTCTTTTATATGTAGCTCTAGAGCATCTTTCGTAGGAGGGAGCTGTGTTGATTCTGCAGCTTTCGCACAAAACAGTGAATACCGCACAGCATTGACATCGTCCCCATCGTGACCGTACATCTTACAGACGGAGGATAGACATTCTTTTGACAGTGTTTCTAGATCAGCGTCAAAGATTCGTCCAATCAACTGCATAGCGTGGCAAAATTACTCGTTCCTCCAGACAAGTTCCAGCGGTAAAGCTTTTCCTTTGCTTACGAATGCGCTTGTCGTGTCACAACCTGTGAAGGCATGGTACCAAGGCAAAGCCAAAAATTTTTTGCCTAGTGTCTTTCCCACCTGCGTCACGTTGATGTAGCGACGGCAATGCTTTGCACCTGTACGGAACAAGAAAGTTGCAGGTATATCGTAACTATGGCCAGTTGCGAAAACGGCTACGTCGGTATCCGGCGATGATATGGTTACGACGTTGTGACCAACTTGCTGGCGTGGCAAGCATGAAAAATTAAGCGCGTATCCGCTCCTTTGTGGTTAAATTGCAAGTCTGGCACAACCACCGTCTGCAACCGGCCATCGGGTTCACAAGCAAATCGCAAGCATTCCTTACCATCTGTCAAGAAAACGTCTCTGTCACTGTCCGTCAAAGCCCGGGCAACGTAATCTTGAAAAGACCACTCAACGGCGAGAAAGTGAAGCAAGTCGGTTTTGTTGTGTGAATTTGTCAGGAATTTTTCCACTGGAGAGGTGTCTTCTGAGTAGACGACAAAATCCGGACACGAACAGATCCGCGCACTTTTGCTCTCGTTTGGCGTTCGCCAGCTTTACCTTAATATAAGAACTGCGGTATTGATCAGCAGTAAAGTCAACTCGAGATCCGGAGTCCTCAGATACGTCTGTGGTATAGAAAAGATTTGTTCTGCGATGCCGCCGAATGTTGGTGCTGCATGAGTTATAGTTTGCAACAACGCCATCGCATCAATCATTGTAGTGGTACACGGTGGAATGTGATCTAGAGAATCAATAATAGTTTTCTCCAGACTTTCTAAGACCTTGGATTTTTGTGTTTAACAAGGCATCCGTCACCTGTTGCTAACGACCATAGAATCGGACCAAGTTCGTAGTTATTCTGCATTGTCTGTTTCTAAAAATGTGAAAACATCGTCTTGGCAAATACTTGCAGCACGTAGCAACGTTGCCCAGCTGGTTCTAGTGAACGCAGTAAGAGGACCGGACGCATCTCGTCGAATGTGGCACAAGCAGTGCTCCCAATCAAATGTTGCTGTCTTTACTCTTTCCATGCAATTCAACTAGAGAACAGGAACATATACTAGATAGGAACCTGGAGGGATAGAGAACAATGAAGTTTACACTGTAAACTTAGTAGACTCAGTAATGCAAAGCCACTCCAACCTGTAGATAGAAAGCTGTAACACGCTCACACAAATATGGCAAAGTCGACGCAGACGTATATGGATATTGGCGAAAAGGCTGCTATGTTGTAAGCTCACAAAGGTAACTTGAAAACAAGCACTCAACTACCGTAGTCAAAAGCTGTTCAGAAACGACTGTACCACTACACTACAAATGTGTCGAATTTAAAGTGCTGCCCATGTCGCATTGTCGGCATTGACATCTGGATATGTCAACATCCGGCTGAGTCAACATCTCCAGTCAACATCCGGCTGATTGAGCATCCGGCTGAGTCAACATTCGTTTGAGTCATCTGGCTGGCATTCATACTGATTGAATCAGCAGATGTCTAAATCATTATTCTAACGTAGATATTTTTATTACACAACTAGGCTTGTCGTAAGAAGAGTTTAAGGGAAGTTTGCATGTGCGGTATCGCTGAACAGCGGTACCGTACTTCCAAGTCCCGGATAAAGTAATCGCACCCACGCATACTTCTCATTCTGTTGTGAAAAATCAGAGTAAGTATCTACGAGAAACTCTACCCTTATTTATAGCTTTATGTGTGTAATCCCCGATTCTTGCAGATCGCTTCCTTGCTAGTCGGCTAGGACAACGACACTGTACGACGACAATTTCTTGGCTGCTAAAACTTGTCAAGTTTGGGGTATCAAGTGATTGCTTATGGCTTCACAACCAATAGACATAGTCTAGTAGGCCTTTTGGCATTATGGAAGGAGGATGAACTACGTTTATAGCTTTGTTGTCGGCACAGTTTTATCTGGCTCGTTAGAAATTGTCTTTTTTCCATGTGCCAGTGTGATACCAGGTTTATTTTAACTACTCCTGTAGACTCTGCTTTGGTTTGGTTGTACTTCAGTGTCTTGGAGATGTTTGTGAGGCGTAAAACTGAAGAGTTTCGACAGCATACATGAAGGTCAATCAACACGTGACGTGTGTTTACCTACTTGTCCAGGGCCGGATCCAGAAGGGGGTTCAGGGGGTTGAAACCTCTCTTTTTTAGTAGGCGTGGTTCAATAATTTCATATAATTTCATTAGAAAAGAGAAAATTAGTAATGCTATAAATAACTGCTAACAGTGAACCCCTCTTTCAAAAATTGCTGGATCCGGTGCTCTTGTCGCTAGCTTTTTAGCTCTTTCTTGTGATTTAGGCCGGTAGCTATTGCTGTATTGTATACGTCGATAATTGCTTTAGCTATCTTACCTTTCTTGAGCTGTTATGAAGCAGCTGGTTTGCTGTATGAACGCATTCTTGACATGCCCCTACTTTTTGTGCTAGCGGACTAGCGACCCGGTTGACAATGGCAAACAAGTGCTATTTGAGTACTGTAGTGATGTTATATTATTTAGAATAGTCAAACTTTCCCCGGGCCAGGGGTGCAACGCAACTTCTTTTAGAATCAAGTTTTTGGGGGTTGGGCCGACTGACTATTTTGCTTTTCCTTGAGTAGAGCAGAATGATTTCAAGTCGTAGGCCGAAGAATTTATACTTATGTCATGTACTGTACTGTGTTTTCCAGACAAACTAACAATAAGCAGTAGTTGTTAGAGCGTTACCATGGCAGCACCTGTCTAGACGTTTGCAGAGGTACTAGTTATAAGACTTTCAATTTGATTGCACTAGTTGTAGCATGCACGGGACGTGAGTTTTCAAGCCAAAATTATATCTAGAAATCGTGTTTCTTGTTACTTTGCTGTCTATAGAAGTAATTATAGTAATCCGTTAGATTATTTTTAGACTTAGGCAGTAATCAAAACTTTGCCAACAAACTCTATCCGTCTCTTTTTGTACGTCTGAAAATATTATAACTTACCATTTCAAATATTGGACTTTGAGTGTTGTAGTGTTATCACACATATTGCGAACCGGATACACTTGGTACCAACGTGTGACTTGCACGTGTCCATGTTATCATCTGCTGCCGTGACGTCATTGGTTAGCCTCTTAATCCGCGTTATTTTTTGGAACTCAAGTGATGGCTGAGTGAATCCCACAACTGTGAAAAACAGCACGCGACAAATGTGTGGCACAGCAAATTCTAACCAACACGCCGATACTCAAAAGCGCTGCAACGCTTCTCACTACACAGTAGAAACGTGAGACATGTTTGTAGGAAGCAGCAGAAGGCAACAAGAAGGCCTACCTCGGGCGCATTAGGACGTCACGTGATAATTCTCGCATTGCAAGCGCCTGTACAACTGTGAATTTTGGCAGTGTTAGTGTCTGTCAGAGAATACGAATCTATTGTGTAAAGAAAGTGATAAATGCAAATTCATTTATTTTTGCTCCAGCAACGGTGCAGAGCGGACATTCTTAGTTGTTCGAGTTTGACAATGAAGACGCCTTTCTCTGCTGTCGTTCTTCTTTTTCTTCATCAGGTATACAATAGACATTTGTAATGGCTCACTTTTGATAGCCTTCTGACTGAAATGTTGTGCTCAGGTTTTCTTCACCTCGGCTAGTGATATGCAGATAGGCGACAGGTCTAGATGGATGTCTTTCGGTGCTGAACTCGAGGAAGTAACTTTCACAGACAGGCAAATGCGTCTAGCTGCTGTGTGTGATTATGGGGCACAAAGTAAGAAGAATGTGTTAGGATGCAGTCGACGACTAGTAGCCGTCAAACGTTTTTGTCTTGAAATTCTAGTGGATGGTGGGTGTTGCTCAACGTCTGACTACATTCCGATTAATCCAACGAAGGGTTATGAATTCAGCATCTACATCAAATCGACGGTAATAAGGATACGTGTTTGGTAGACAAATCACTAATGTTTCTACCATCATGACATCATACTATGACGTGTCGATCCAGAATCTACAACAGAGCATGTAGTTTACGTCCACTGGCTTGATACTGATTGAGCATCTAGAGACAATCTCTACAAATTTATTAATCCGAGGCGCGCATGCGTGAGGATGACAGTAGTGTGTCAGTAGATGAACGGTCGGACGATCAGTCAATTGGAATGCAGCGCATGCGCTCATTGTTATCTCTGGTGTTAATTAGCGTGCCAGATGTCGACAATCCCACGTGCGAGTCAATGTGTCCAGCCCCTTCATGTTAATTAGCAGGTGCCAGTACACGTGTGCTAGCCTCGGCTAGCAGCCGAAGGTCTAGCACTTCAGTGCTTCATTATTACTAGTATATAGACTTGGTTAGCATCTGTTTACCTCGAATTCTCGCAATGGCGCACTACACGTATCTCAAAGAGATAAAACTTTATAACAGCATTCCACGCTGCATGGAGCGTTACTGAGTAGTTATTTTATACATTTATGTTGTATACTGTGCTTGCTTGCGTCAGTATATATGTGCTTGACAACTTTCTGTGATCTGGTGGTCCTACTCATGCATTTTACTTTATTTTTAGCATCTGTTTGTCTCATTCAATTTATCTCTGTTTATGGTAATTAATTAAGTTAATTATCTAAGTGTAGATTCAGAGTTGCTAGATATTTATTGTGAACACTTAAATTGTATAAAGATGCGTCTATTTTCAGGTATCTGACATGGTAAACTCGTTTGGTTTCTACGTTTACAATAAGAACAAAGAAAGAATATTGAATCCTAACTTGCGTGATCCATATTTCAAAAACAGTAGTAGCGATTCAAATGTGTGGACCAAATGGACAGGGTACATTCTTCCTCTCTACATGTCCGACTCGAACAGTGACAGCCAACCGGATTCTCAGTTTGATGAGACAAACGGAGTAGATTGGAAGTGGCCACGTTATGCTAAATATGTTGCCTTGCGATTTGGATCCTGTGGTAGTGACAGTAAAAAATCAAGAAAGGTTCTCGCTCGTAGGCACAGTGTGACAACTGTGTCAACGTCTAGTAATTCAGACTCTGTTGAGCCTACAAAAGATGTAGATGTTGAGCCCACAAAAGATGTAGATGTTGAGCCCACAAAAGATGTAGATGTTGAGTCCACAAAAGATGTAGATGTTGAGCCCACAAAAGATGTAGATGTTGAGCCCACCAGCGACGATACGGCGTCTGGTTCTCCTAAGGATTTCTTAGAGGTACTTGCTACAGATGAAAGTAACACTGTACCTTCTATACCAGCTGTAAACAAGACGTGGTACTTGAATCTCAGCTTTCGCGAATTCGAGACTCCACAGCATCCTGAACATGTTGTCTGGACCTTTAACATATCTGACTTCCGTGAATGGGAATCGAAACCAAATGACACTAAAGGTAATTAATTATATGGCGCTACCTCCTATGCTAGTTATTACATGATTACGTAATTGAAAATAGATTTATAGAACATAATAATATACAGGTTTGTTTGTTTATTTTGTGTATAATGTTTGTTTTCTTTTTGTTTATTAGTTCATCTGGTTGTTTGTATTTGCTTTGTCTTTTTATCTGTTTTTGTGCTTGTTTATTAGTGTAATTAACGGCTAAACAAAAACCTAATACAATACATGTATTTGCTATGTGACTACTTAACATTGATGCAAATTGAATTTCTTTTTGTTGAATACACTACACATATATGCAATGCAATTGAAAGTTGTTGCTAAAGCGTGTTTGTTTGCTGTGTTGATAGCAAATGCTGCTATAGCCAAGATGGTTGAGGGGAAAGAGGAAAAATGTTATTATCCGTGGGGCATTACACATCGTTTTAACATTGATTCAAGCAAATCATATGAGTTTAGTGTTTATATCAAAAGCACACAACTCGATCTTCACAACCTTTTTGGTTTTCGAGTGTATGACAAAGACAAAAATGTTCTGACCTTCCCATTACTTCCAAGTGACTATCTGCAGTATTATTCTAATGTCACAACCAAACCGTATTTCAAAAGAAGTAACAATGATACAAATGAGTGGACAAGATGGAATGGATTTGTACTTCCAGACGGAGCTGATGACATTTTTTCCCACCTCAGAGGACGAAACTGGGTGTGGCCACGAGGTGCCAAATATGCGCAGTTGAGGTTTGGCACTTGCTATGGCAAAGGAAACGATCAAGGCATCACCTATTTCGCTCTTCCTCTAATGGTGCAGACTGATTTCTAGTCATAGAATGTCATGTACTTGTGTCGTTTCAGACGAACCAACAGCTAATTAGATACGTATATGTAGAGCGAATCTGAAATCGCGCCTTTGCATGCACGTTTTCGAATGCGATTCTGCATGCTGTCTCCTGAACGCGTTTGTCGACTATTAGTTGCTGAATACTTTCTGCATAAACGAATGATCAAACTTGTGAGTTCTCAAGTCTTTATAGGCACGTACTGGAAGCCCTGCGGAAGCAAATGCACGGCCTAATGCACGCTAGAAGACGTAATCAACGTAAACGTAATTAATTAATTTATAATTCTATTTTAAGATACTGAATTTTACAGTATTGTGTTTTGAACACATAGTAATTAATTAAACCAACGCTTTTGATTTAATTTACTTGGCGCGGTGTAATGTATAGTTAGTAGATTTGCTGCTAGGCTAAACAAACCATATATGAGTTCAGTGTTTGTATCTTGAACACACAAACTGATCTTTACAACTTTCTTGGTTTTCGAGCGTATGACGAAGACGAAAATCTTCTGACTTCCCATTACTTGAAAGTAACGTACTATATCT
>CAXXBX010000237.1:20000-51768 GCA_964274945.1 Dehalococcoidia bacterium
GCAACATCAGATGGAAGAAGTCTGTGGCAGATTTGGCAATGTGTTGAGCGAGTCACTATCTCACCGTCTGCGTATATATATATATATATATATATATATATATATATATATATATATATATATATATATATATATATATGTATACGTTGCTGGGATTTGGCCAGAACATCAAAGCCGTTGTAGCGAATTTGTTCCGGCCGCGGATTTGTTCCGGTTGATTAAATGCGCAAGCGCAGCAACTAAAAGGTGTGCAACACGCTTGCGCACATGTTGTCCCTCGGATTTCCAGACGCTGTTTTATGTTGCCTTCTTGCGCAGATTTGTTCCGGGGCGGGGTAGAATTGCCGACACCTAGAAATTGTTTAGCGCATGCGTATTACATGTCAAACATTCATTTCTGTTCCTTTGGCCATGCTATAGCTTATACAGGCTTCAGAGGCTTTTTTGTAGTATATGCAACCTGCAGCTGTGAACTGTCGCGATCTAGCCGTGGCTTGTACTCTCCGATCACTAGATAATTAATTCACTAGATAATTATCTAGTGTGAATAGACGTAGGGCAGGCTACGACAGTGAAAGGTATGGAATGAGTATCTAGACATGTTTTTGACGCTTTTGAAGAATCAAATGTGTATAGACCTCTAGTAATAGTTCGGTATTTGTGGTTTACCTCATGCAGTGATGTCGAATAGAAATTTGTTTGTAGTCTTCTACTTGTGTTGTAGGCTATACTAGACTGTTGTAGCAGTTGGTTTAGATCTGCATGTGCATAAAATTCCTTGAACGTATCTTCATGCTTTAATTAATCGACAATTTAATGAAGTTGAGTAAATGGATCTACAATTGTCTAATTAGTTGATCATTTGAAAGTTTATGTGTTATTATTAACTCTACATACTAACCCAGGTTACTGAGGTACATTACTGAACTGAGTGATTATGTTGGGCAGCTGCTGGCCATTGCATGAGCTGTTTGATGCAATAATGCAGTGGAGTTGATAGATTCTCTGCTGCAGTCAGTTGAGATAAATATTTTGATGTTATGATGATGATATAATAGTAATTTTCTTTTTAAATTGGTTATAATATGGTTGGCTTATGCGTAGTATGATATCGATAAAGTTGTGTTCTTTTCGTTTGTTATGTATAATAATAATAATAATAATAATAATAATAATAATACTATTAAAGGACGAAACTGGGTGAGGCCACGAGGTGCCAAATATGCGCAGTTGAGGTTTCGTACTTGCTACGGCGGCGGAAACAACCAAGACATCGCCTATTTCGCTCTTCCTCGAGTGGTACAGACTGATTTCTAGTCATAGAATGTCATGTACTGGTGTATTTTCAAACTAAGCAACAGTTGTGATACGTACGTAGAGCGAATCTGAAATCGTGCCTAGAGGCATGTTTCCGTACTACGACTCTGCTAGATGTTTTGCGAACGCGTTTGTCGACTACTATAGCTATTAATTGCTGAACCTAGTTTCTGCATAAACGAATGCTCAAACTTGTGAGTTCTCAAGTCTAGTAGCAAGCTCTGCGGAAGCAAATGCACGGCCTAGCGCACGCGTAATCATCGTAAACGTAATTAATTTATAATTATATTTTAAAATATTTCACAGCATTTTGTTTTGCACACATAGTATTTAAGCCAACGCTATAATTATAATTTATTTAGCGCGGTGTAATGCATAGCTATAGTACATTTGCTGCAAATTTTTGCTTTAAGTTAGTAAATAATCATTTTGCACTCGCTATTGTGAATGACTCATTCAGTACGCTTTCTAGCAATTCCCATCATGAAACAAAAGTCGGAGAGTGGTGGCCAACGGGCGAAGCGAATTGGAGGACCTGGATCACGTGCTACATCCACCTGACTGGGTGACATTCAAACAAATCATATGAGTTCAGTGTTTGGATCAAAAGCACACAAACTGATCTTCACAAAATTTTTAGTTTTTAAGCTTATGGCAAAGACAAAAATCTTCTGATCTTTCAATTACTTGAGAGTGACTATCTGCAGTATTACCACAGAAGTAACGATGATCCAACACAGTGGACATAGTGGAATGAATTTGTACTACCAGAAGAAGCTGACGACATTTCTTGCTACTTGAGTAATGGACGAAACTGGGAGTAGCCATGAGGTGCCAAATATACACAGTTGAGGTTTGGCACATTTTATGGCGACGGAGACAACCAATTAGGCAATCACATATTTTGCTTTTCCTTGAGTGGAGCAGAAAGATTTCAAGTCGTAGACCGAAGAATTTATACTTATGTCATGTACTGTACTGTGTTTTTCAGACAAACCAACAATATGGAGTAGAGCGACGCCCCTGTTATCGGACACCATCAATCATCGGACAGCCATTCAAGAAGTAAACGAAGTAAGACTGAGCTTTGTTAAAGCCCACAGTAAGAAGGATTAGTAGAGACTGTGATTCCAGACGCGGGACTTCCAAAGGCCTGAAACGGTTATGCTAGGACGGTAAACGTGATCCTTCTCTGAGACCCCGGTCATCGGACACCACCATCATTCACCGGACACGACCTCCCCCATAAAAACGCAAAAGCAATTCTGCAATTTCGCACATGAGATAGGTTTATAGGTGACTAGCTAACACAACAACACTATCACAGTCTCCGTTTGCTACTCTCCAGGAGAGATAGCGCACGCTCATTGAGTCGTGGTAACGCCCCTTCCTTCGGACAGTCGTTTTTCTTTGCAGCAGCAGTCTGTAGGTAATAATGTCATAAGAGAGAGTTGGAAGGAAATATCGTACGGGCCCCAATTCGTTTGAACTTTATTTGACTTAGCAACGGTTATTAGCGAAAACTGCGAAATTTTACAAGCTCACTCTGTTGGCATCTACTGGCCCTCCGGTGCTGTCTAGTCTTCCCAGCGTAAGAATTTGAACTCCCGAGTGTCTTGCAGCACAACTGCACAGGCTTGATGCACACGGATGTAGCAGTTGCAGATGATTTACGTCATCCATGTTCGAGTTTTGCGGTGAGCACATTCTCCCAACTCCCACAGGAACAGCCAGTGCTTTCCTTTCAAGGCCCCTAAATTGTTACTTGGTTCTGCATATAGGACGTGTGCAGGTGTTTCTATCTCAGTCTGATATCTACCTTTGCCTGACCTTGCACCGTCACGAAGTGCAACACGTCATCGTTGGTACAACCAGCGGTACCGAATGCAGGAACTTTGTTTACTATCAGAGCAGCTAGAACCTTCACCCCTGCTTCTCCTAGGAAAGTTGAATTAGATTACATCAAGTTCTTGTCAACGCGCGCTACGCAGCGATTGACTTTCTTTGCAAGGGTAAAAGAGCGTTTTAGCACTTCAATCGTGCCCTCTCATCGGTTTCGGTTGTCGTCTTCTTTGTTGAACGACTAGTTCGTTCAAGCGACATCTTTTACACGTCCTAGTGAGGGCGTGGTTGTATGAGAAATGACTCAGAATTGCCATCAAGCACTCTAGGCAAGTGTTCTGCGTTCTGCGGCGTTTCAGATAGCTGAATTTAATGAAATGCAGTTATTTAAAACCTAGAGCTGTTGCTGAGAAGCTAGGAAGGCAAGAAAATGGGTGTTCGACGATTGGAGCCTTTACCACGGTCGTTTGACTGACTGTAACTCATACAGATCTTGGCTGACATGCAGGGTAACAACACGATTTGTAGGTAAAGATTTGTTGATTAGCAATATATAAGTAACTAGGCTGAAGAATGCGTGTGTGCAATTTAGACGCCACTGTCCGGTGAACGATGCGTTTGTCCGATGAACGGGGTATGCAAGGCTCCGCACAGTTTTCAATCTCACTCTAAGCAGAGAAGAGGTACAATGCTCTCTTTTGGTGTGCTCTATTACAATTTGGATACCTACATTTATGATGTGGTGGGGACTGCGCTCAACAACGGATAACTGAGAACTCGCGTCCGGAATATGATGGTGTCCGAGGAACGGGGCCGCGCACTAGTTGTTAGAGCGTTACCATGGCAGCACCTGTCAAGACGTTTGCAGAGGTACTAGTTACAAGACTTTCATTTTGATTGCACTAGTTGTAGCATGCACGGGACGTGAGTTTTCAAGCCAAAATTATATCTAGAAATCGTGTTTCTTGTGACTTTGCTGTCTATAGAAGTAATTATAGTAATTCGTTAGATTATTTTTAGACTTAAGCAGTAATCAAAACTTTGCCAACAAACTCTATCTGTCTCTTTTTGTACGTCTGAAAATATTATAACTTACCATTTCAAATAGTAGACGTTGAGTGTTGTAGTGTTGTCACACATATTGCGAAGCGGATACGATTGGTAACACCGTGTGACTTGCACGTGTCCATGTTATCATCTGCTGCCGTGACGTCATTGGTTAGCCTCTTAATCCGCGTTATTTCTTGGAACTCAAGTGATGGCTGAGTGAATCCCACAACTGTGAACAACAGCACGCGACAAACGTGCGGCACAAAAAATCCTAAGCAACACGCCGATACTCAAAAGCGCTGCAACGCTTCTCACTACACAGTAGGGACGCGAGACATGTTTGTAGGAAGCAGCAGAAGGCAACAAGAATGCTTCGGGCTCATTAGGACGTCACGTGACAACTCTCGCAATGCAAGCGCGGCTGTACAACTGTGAATCTTGGCAGTGTTAGTGTCTGTCAGAGAATACAAATCTATTGTGTAAAGAAAGTGATAAATACAAATTCATTCAGTTTTGCTCCAGCAGCGGTGCAGAGCGGACATTCTCTAGTTGTTCGAGTTTGACAATGAAGACGCCTTTCTCTGCTGTCGTTCTTCTCTTTCTCCATCAGGTATACAATAGACATTTGTAATGGCTCACTTTTGATAGCCTTCTGACTGAAATGTTGTGCTTAGGTGTTCTTCACCTCGGCTAGTGATATGATAGGCAACGGGTCTAGATGGATGTCTTTCGGTGCTGAACTCGAGGAAGTAACTTTCACAGACGGGCAAATGCGTCTAGCTGCTGTGTGTGATCATGGGGCACAAAGTAAGCAGAATGTGTTAGGATGCAGTCGACGACAAGTAGCCGTCAAACGTTTTTGTCTTGAATTTCTAGTGGATGGTGAGTGTTGCTCAACGTCTGACTACATTCCGATTGATCCAACGAAGGGTTATGAATTCAGCATCTACATCAAATCGACGGTAATAAGGATACGTACGTGTTAGGTAGACAAGTTTCTACCATCATGACATCATACTATGACGTGTCGATCCAGAATCTACAACAGAGCATGTAGTTTACATCTAGACTCGTGCCCAGTCCTCCACCGCGCTAGGTTGCTTACACCACGTGCGCTAGCTGTCACGTGTTTATACGTTCATGTGGTTTCACACGTGTGATTGGCCTAAGCACGGAGGAGGACTGGGACCATGCTTCGTCACGTGACAAACATGTTTGTAACGTGACCGAAATGGCGTGACATGATTGGTAGATACTACTTCTATTTAGCGTGATCGTTTCCGTAGGAGGGCTTTTGTAATGCATAATTACACAATTAGAAAGACTAAGTACACAACAATTATAGAGCCACTAAGCCATTACGTGCCGATAACTTGTTGATGGCGTCCTTGTCCGTGAGAGTGCGACCAGAGAAGGACTTTCGAGAAGAGCGGTCTCAATGGTAAGTGCAAGTGCATTCGCGCGCGCCTAGACCTTCTACATACCTGTCGAGCCACACGAGTACGTGAAGGTAAAGTCTCTCTTTTTCAAAAGGCTGCGACGGGTCCTGATCCCTGTATCTGCCAGAGCACCGCGTTCAGGCGTCCCTGTTAGTTACGTCTAGCAGATTTTGTTGGACCAATTTTAAGCTAATATCAGTCACGTCGAGGTGGCTCGTAAGCTTTCCCGGAAGCTCGCCACAGGATGGACCATGCCACCAGAACATACGTCTACGTTGGTATTGCCTTCGCAGCAGTCTCTGTTGGAGTTATAGCACATTCTACTGACGTTTCAGACTTGCGGAATCACCCCTCGCCTTATGCAAGTAAGATACGCACTGCGTACAAGAGGTGTGCACTTGCAGAGTGCCTGTCTGACCTGTAAATGTCACAAGGAGAAATCGACAAGATTCAAATCAAGCAAGTGGGACTTGTCCAACTCCAGCGAAGCAACATGTCTCAAGAGATTATGCGGAGACGCCAATCTATTGGCAATTAGTAGAAACGACTCTGTCGTCCGAGATAGATCGAACGTTTGCGGGAGTCCGACTGCTGTTCTCTTGGTCGAGGGCCTGTTTCGTGGCAAGATTTACGCCGTTTCTCCGTGAAAGACATCGAAGACACGATGCGTCGTCAAAGCCCTCATTTGTTTGGCATCTTGCAAGCGCTGGTCCAGGGGCGTACCGTGGCCATTGGAATTGGGGGGGCTGAAATACCCGAACACTGACACGCCCCTTTGACAAAAATTGTATTAGTAGCAACAATGCAGACCACAAAGTATTACGTTTACTCGTATACATATATACAGTATGGAGCAGACTAAACAAGCACCTATTTACTGAAAAATCATCCTGCGGTTTCCTCTTGCACAGAACTCTTACAAAAAGCTACGTAACGCTAGTTTTCACCTGACAAAATGGGAAACGCCCACAAAAACTGGGGGGGCTATAGCCCATTTAGCCCATGCCACGGTACGCCCCTGGCTGGTCAAAGGGAAAGCCAACGAGGATGCTGACAGCACACGCCTGCAGGCGCTCATCACCGGCACTGTGGCACTGAAGTTCTGAGATCGCCAAAGCAGTGGGATTGCACTCCTAACAGCCTACATGCTTGTTTGCTCGCGGTACAGGAAAGCAAGCAATTACAGACCTCAACCATCTTGGTGTCTCGCAATCATATCAACAGGTTTAGCGACGTCTAACTAAAGAACTTGGCGAATGATTACCAGGATGTACAGCAGCTCACGAAAGAGACACACATCTGGGTGTATGACAATCTGAATTTGTATTTAGATTTAGATCTGCTTTAGATTTGTGAAGGTAGTCAAATGTACGAAATATGTCCGTCATGGGCTGCGTTATCCTACTCTAGACTCTGCTAGCCGGCGCAGTTTTACGAAGAGGATCGTGCATGTGCATGATGGCGTTGATTTGTGAGGCCAGGCGACTGACCGGTTGTAGGCAAGTTGTTAGGCTCTTGCTAATCTACCACCTTCTGTGTCGTTTAGCAGAGCCTCTTAGAAATCTTAGCTGAGACCAGTGGGCTGAGCTAAATAACTTAATTAGACTCAAAGCATGTCACGTGACGAAGCATGGTCCCAGTCCTCCTCCGTGCTTAAGCCAACCACACGTGTGAAACCACATGGACCTATACACACGTGACAGCTAGCGCACGTGGTGTAAGCAACCTAGCGCGGAGGAGGACTGGGCACGAGTCTAGTTTACGTCCACTGGCTTGATACTGACTGAGCATTTAGAGACAGTCTCTACAAATTTATTAATCTTAGGCGCGCATGCACGAGCAGTGTGTCAGTAGATGGACAGTCGCACGACCAGCCAATTGGAATGCAGCATATGAGCTCATTGTTATCTCTGGTCACCAGGTGTTAATTAACGTGCCAGGTGTCCACAATCCCACGTGCAAGTCAATGTGTCAAACCCCTTCATGTGCCAGTACACGTGAGCGGCAGCTGTTCTGTAACGCAGGCTAGCAACCCAGGATTTAGCACTTTAATGCTTCTTCATTAGTTATACATAGACTTGGTTAACATTTTTTAGTTGTCGCAATGGCGCACTGCACATATCTCAATACAATTTATTATATAAAGGGTTATAACTATAACAGCATGCCATGCTGCGAGTTGTGTTACTGAGTAATTATTTTATGTATTTATGTTTTAGGTTATGTTTTATACTGTGCTTGCTTGTATGTGTGTGTGTGTGTGACAACTTTCTGTAAGCTGGTTGTCCTTCTCTTGCATTTTAATTTATGTTTAGCATCTGTTTGTCTCACTCAGTTTATCTCTGTTTATGTTAGCTTACTAAGTGTAGATTCAGAGTTGATATCTATTGAGAACACTTACCAAATTGTAAAGATGCGTCTATTTTCAGGCATCTGACATGCTAAACTCGTTTGGTTTCTACGTTTACAATAAGAGCAAAAAAAGAATATTGAATCCTAACTTGAATGATCCATATTTCAAAAACAGTGATAACGATTCAAATGTGTGGACCAAATGGACGGGCTACATTCTTCCTCTCCACATGTATGACTCGAACAGTGACAGCCAACCGGATTCTCAGATTGATGAAGCAAATGGAGTAGATTGGAAGTGGCCACGTTATGCTAAATATGTTGCCGTACGATTTGGATCGTGTGCTAATGACAGTCAAAACTCAAAAAAGGTCATCGTTCGTAGGTATCCACATAATACTACTGTGCCAACTTCAGACTCTGTCAAGTCTATAGAATATGAAGATGTTACGCCTACCAGCTACGATACTAAATTTGCTCCTACTGACGATTCCCCTGGCCCATTGCCTGGTACAAACGAAAGTAACCCTGTACCTGGAACTGCAGCTCCTACTGCACCTCCTACTTCACCTTCTACTGCACCTCCTACTTCACCTTCTATTGCACCTCCTACTTCACCTTCTATTGCACCTCCTACTTCACCTTCTATTGCACCTCCTACTTCACCTTCTACTGCACCTCCTACTTCACCTTCTACTGCACCTCCTACTTCACCTTCTACTGCACCTCCTACTTCACCTTCTACTGCACCTTCTACTTCACCTCCTACTTCACCTCCATCTGTTACACCAGCTCTAGACAAGACATGGTACATAAATATCAGCTTTCGCGAACTCCAGGCTTCACGGCGTCCTGAACATGTTGTCAGGACCTTTAACATATCTGACTTCCGTGAATGGGCGTCAAAACCAAACAACACTAAAGGTAATCAATTATATGCCGCAAGCCTTTTATGCTAGTTATTACATAATTATGTACTTGAAGATATATTTATAAAACGTAGTAATATACAGGTTTCTTTGTTTATTTGTGTGTATGATGTTTGCTTATCTTTTTGTTTGTTTGTATTTACTTTGTCTTTCTGTCTGTTTGTCTGCTTGTTTATTTGTATAATTGATGGCTAAACCAAAACCTAATATATTTCATGTATTTGCTATGTGACTACTTAACATTGGTGCAAATTGAATTTGTTATTTCTTGAATACACTATACACATACATATAGATTTGCAATGCAATTGGAAGTTGTTGCTAAAGCGTGTTTGCTTGCTGTGTTGATAGCAAATACTGCTATAGCCAAGATGGTGGAGGGGAAAGAGAGACAATGTTATTATCCGTGGGGCATTACACATCGTTTTGACATTGATTCAAGCAAATCATATGAGTTCAGTGTTTGGATCAAAAGCACACAAACCGATCTTCACAACTTTTTTGGTTTTCGAGCGTATGACAAAGACGAAAATCTTCTGACCTTCCCATTACTTGAAAGTGACTTTCAGCACTATTATTTCAAAGTCACAACTAAACCGAATTTCAAAAGAAGTAACAATGATACAAATGAGTGGACAAGATGGAATGGATTTGTACTTTCAGAAGGAGCTGATGACATTTCTTCTCACTTCATTATTAAAGGACGAAACTGGGTGTGGCCACGAGGTGCCAAATATGCGCAGTTGAGGTTTGGCACTTGCTATGGCAAAGGAAACAACCAAGGAATCACCTATTTCGCTCTTCCTCTAGTGGTGAAGACTGATTTCTAGTCATAGAGTGTCATGTACTTGTGTCGTTTCAGACGAACCAACAGCTAGCTAGATACGTATATGTAGAGCGAATCTGAATCGTGCCTTTGTATGCACGTTTTCGAATACGATTCTCCGTGCTGTCTCGTAAACGCGTTTGTCGACTATTAGTTGCTGAATAGTTTCTGCATAAACGAATGATCAAACTTGGAAGTTCTCAAGTCTTTATAGGCACGTACTGCAGCCTTGCGGAAGCAAATGCACGGCCTAATGTACACTAGAAGACGTAATCAACGTAAACGTAATTAATTAATTTATAATTTTATTTTAAGTTACTGTATTTTACTGTATTTTACAGTATTGTGTTTTAAGCACATAGTAATTAATTAAACCAACGCTTTTGATTTAATTTACTTGGCGCGGTGTAATGTATAGTTAGTAGATTTGCTGCTAAGCTAAACAAACCATATATGAGTTCAGTGTTTGTATCTTGAACACACAAACTGATCTTTACAACTTTCTTGGTTTTCGAGCGTATGACGAAGACGAAAATCTTCTGACCTTCCCATTACTTGAAAGTAACGTACTATATCTGCAGTATTATTCCAATGACACACCCAAACCGTATTTCAAAAGAAGCAACAATAATACAAAAGAGTGGACAAGTTGGAATGGATTTGTACTAGCTACCAGAAGGAGCTGATGACATTTCCCGCTACTTGAGCAATACACGAAACTGGGTGTAACCACGAGGTGCCAAATATTCACAGTTGAAGTTTGGCACTTGCTATGGCGACGAATACAGCCAATGAATTACACATTTCGCTTTTCCTCAAGTGGCGCAAACTGATTTCCAGCCATAGATGAAGACATTATGTATTTGTGTTTCTGACGAATTAATTATATCGAGTAGTTGTTAGAGCGTTACCATAGCGGCACCTGTCAAAACGTTTGTACATTACTACAGTTAGTTGTACTTAAAGACATTTCATTTTGATTGAACTATTATAGTTGTAGATTGCATGGCACGTAGGAACTAAGTTTTCAAGCCATAAAGAAAAACAAATCTAGAAATCGTGTTTCGTGTGACTTTGCTGTTTAGAGAAGTAATTTTAGTAATTCGTTAGATTCAGTAGTCAAAACTTTGCCAACGAATTCTGCCTGTCTCTTTTTTATGTCTCAAAAATAAATTAAACCTTATCATTTTTAAATATTGGACTTTGCGTGTCAGTGTTGTTGCACATATTGCGAACGGGAAACACTTGTTAACAACGTGTGACCTGCACGTGTCAATGTCATCATACTGCTGTGATGGCATTGGTCGAGCGTTCTAATTTCGTGTTGCTTTTCGAAACTCAAGTGATAGATGATGTGACGGTATGACGTACTATGTTGATATTAAAGCAGACGAATTCGCGGGCTTGAGTGCATAGTTTGCACGCAGTAGTTTAGCCATGTAATATCGTTGGGTTCAGTTCTAAAGAATTAATAAACGTCCCATGAACGTTACACTGTTAATTAAACAGGTGGGTTTTGTGAACACCATGGAGTGTTTCAGGCACAGCAACACTCTCCATACACCCAGGTGTAAAGTTACACACTCCATGTCAAAACCTAGCTTTACACTCTACGGTGTTACAGGCACACCTCCTGCACCTACATAGTAATGCACGTGATATCATATGCTACTGCGCCTGCTCAGAAAGTCACTAGCCTTTCGCATGACATGGATGACGTCAAAACCATGGCACCAACGGGTCGGCGGGAGTGCTGGTGAGCTGATAACTTCGTGGTCATACGGGTAATGATGACAAGTAACATTAACTAATTCCCATCTACTTTACACTCTATACACTGTATACGCTCAGACTACCCTTATCTCCTGGACGATTACCTCCCCCATAAAAACGCAAATGCAATTCTGCAATTTCGCACCTGAGATAGGTTTATACGTGACTAGCTAACACAGCAACACTATCACAGTCTCCGTTTGCTACTCTCCAGGAGAGATAGCGTACGCTCATTGAGTCGTGGTAACGCCCCTTCTTTCGGACAGTCGTTTTTTCTTTGCAGCAGCAGTCTGCAGGTAATAATGTCATAAGAGAGAGTTGGAAGGAAATATCGTACGGCCCCCAATTCGTTTGATCTTTATTTGACTTAGCAACGGTTATTAGCGAAAACTGCGAAATTTTACAAGCTCACTCTGTTGGCATCTACTGGCCCTCCGGTGCTGTCTAGTCTTCCCAGCGTAAGAATTTGAACTCCCGAGTGTCTTGCAGCACAACTGCACAGGCTTGATGCACACGGATGTAGCAGTTGCAGATGATTTACGTCATCCATGTTCGAGCTTTGCAGTGAGCACATTCTCTCAACTCGCACAGGAACAGCCAGTGCTTTCCTTTCAAGGCCCCTAAATTGTTACTTGGTTCTGCATATAGGACGTGTGCAGGTGCTTCTATCTCAGTCTGATATCTACCTTTGCCTGACCTTACACCGTCACGAAGTGCAACACGTCATCGTTGGTACAACCAGCGGTACCGAATGCAGGAACTTTGTTTACTATCAGAGCAGCTAGAACCTTCACCCCTGCTTCTCCTAGGTAAAGTTGAATTAGATTACATCAAGTTCTTGTCAACGCGCGCTACGCAGCGATTGACTTTCTTTGCAAGGGTAAAAGAGCGTTTTAGCACTTCAATCGTGCCTTTTCATCGGTTTCGGTTGTCGTCTTCTTTGTTGAACGGCTAGTTTGTTCAAGCGACATCTTTTACACGTTCTAGTGAGGGCGTGGTTGTATGAGAAATAACTCAGCATTGCCATCAAGCACTCTGGGCAAGTGTTCTGCGTTCTGTGGCGTTTCAGATAGCTAAATTTAATCAACTGCGATTATTTGAAACCTAGAGCTGTTGCTGAGAAGCCAGGAAGGCAAGAGAATGGGTGTCCGACGATTGGGGCCTTTACCACGGTCGTTTGACTGACTGTAACTCATACAGATCTTGGCTGACATGCAGGGTAACAACACGATTTGTAGGTAAAGATTTGTTGATTAGCGATATATAAGTAACTAGACTGAAGAATGCGTGTGTGCAATTTAGACGCCACTGTCCGGTGAACGATGCGTTTGTCCGATGAACGGGGTATGCAAGGCTCCGCACAGCAGTCCATCTCACTCTAAGCAGAGAAGAGGTACAATGCTCTCTTTTGGTGTGCTCTATTACAATTTGGATACCTACATTTATGATGTGGTGGGGACTGCGCTCAACAACGGATAACTGAGAACTCGCGTCCGAAATATGATGGTGTCCGAGGAACGGGGCCGCGCTCTAGTTGTTAGAGCGTTACCATGGCAGCACCTGTCGAGACGTTTGCAGAGGTACTAGTTACAAGACTTTCATTTTGATTGCACTAGTTGTAGCATGCACGAGACGTGAGTTTTCAAGCCAAAATTATATCTAGAAATCGTGTTTCTTGTGACTCTGCTGTCTATAGAAGTAATTATAGTAATTCGTTAGATTATTTTTAGACTTAAGCAGTAATCAAAACTTTGCCAACAAACTCTATCTGTCTCTTTTTGTACGTCTGAAAATATCATAACTTACCATTTCAAATATTAGACTTTGAGTGTTGTAGTGTTGTCACACATATTGCGTTTAGTAACACCGTGTGACTTGCACGTGTCCATGTTATCATCTGCTGCCGTGACGTCATTGGTTAGCCTCTTAATCCGCGTTATTTTTTGGAACTCAAGTGATGGCTGAGTGAATCCCACAACTGTGGACAACAGCACGCGACAAACGTGCGGCACAAAAAATCCTAACCAACACGCCGATACTCAAAAGCGCTGCAACGCTTCTCACTACACAGTAGAAACGCGAGACATGTTTGTAGGAAGCAGCAGAAGGCAACAAGAAGGCCTACCTCGGGCGCATTAGGACGTCACGTGATAATTCTCGCATTGCAAGCGCCTGTACAACTGTGAATTTTGGCAGTGTTATTGTCTGTCAGAGAATACGAATCTATTGTGTAAAGAAAGTGATACATGCAAATTCATTTATTTTGCTCCAGCAACGGTGCAGAGCGGACATTCTCTAGTTGTTCGAGTTTGACAATGAAGACGCCTTTCTCTGCTGTCGTTCTTCTTTTTCTTCATCAGGTATACAATAGACATTTGTTAATGGCTTACTTTTGATAGCCTTCTGACTGAAATGTTGTGCTCAGGTGTTCTTCACCTCGGCTAGTGATATGATAGGCAACAGGTCTAGATGGATGTCTTTCGGTGCTAAACTCGAGGAAGTAACTTTCACAGACGGGCAAATGCGTCTAGCTGCTGTGTGTGATCATGGGGCACAGAGTAAGCAGAATGTGTTAGGATGCAGTCGACGACAAGTAGCCGTCAAACGTTTTTGTCTTGAAATTCTAGTGGATGGTGAGTGTTGCTCAACGTCTGACTACATTCCGATTAATCCAACGAAGGGTTATGAATTCAGCATCTACATCAAATCGACGGTAATAAGGATACGTACGTGTTAGGTAGACAAGTTTCTACCATCATGACATCATACTATGACGTGTCGATCCAGAATCTACAACAGAGCATGTAGTTTACGTCCACTGGCTTGATACGGACTGAGCATTTAGAGACAGTCTCTACAAATTTATTAATCTTAGGCGGGAATGCACGAGCAGTGTGTCAGTAGATGGACAGTCGCACGACCAGCCAATTGGAATGCAGCATATGAGCTCATTGTTATCTCTGGTTACCAGGTGTTAATTAACGTGCCAGGTGTCCACAATCCCACGTGCAAGTCAATGTGTCAAACCCCTTCATGTGCCAGTACACGTGAGCGGCAGCTGTTCTGTAACGCAGGCTAGCAACCCAGGATTTAGCACTTTAATGCTTCTTCATTAGTTATACATAGACTTGCTTAACATTTTTTAGTTGTCGCAATGGCGCACTGCACATATCTCAATACAATTTATTATATAAAGGGTTATAACTATAACAGCATGCCATGCTGCGAGTTGTGTTACTGAGTAATTATTTTATGTATTTATGTTTTAGGTTATGTTTTATACTGTGCTTGCTTGTATGTGTGTGTGTGTGACAACTTTCTGTAAGCTGGTTGTCCTTCTCTTGCATTTTAATTTATGTTTAGCATCTGTTTGTCTCACTCAGTTTATCTCTGTTTATGTTAGCTAACTAAGTGTAGATTCAGAGTTGATATCTATTGAGAACACTTACCAAATTGTAAAGATGCGTCTATTTTCAGGCATCTGACATGCTAAACTCGTTTGGTTTCTACGTTTACAATGAAAGCAAAAAAAGAATATTGAATCCTAATTTGAATGATCCATATTTCAAAAACAGTGATAACGATTCAAATGTGTGGACCAAATGGACGGGCTACATTCTTCCTTTCCACATGTCTGACTCGAACAGTGACAGCCAACCGGATTCTCAGTTTGATGAAGCAAATGGAGTAGATTGGAAGTGGCCACGTTATGCTAAATATGTTGCCGTACGATTTGGATCGTGTGCTAATGACAGTCAAAACTCAAAAAGGGTCATCGTTCGTAGGCACTTTCCACATATAGATAGTACTTCTGTGCCAACTTCAGACTCTGTCAAGTCTACAGAATATGAAGATGTTACGCCTACCAGCTACGATACTAAATTTACTCTTACTGACGATTCCCCTGGCCCATTTGCTGGTACAAGTGAAAGTAACCCTGTACCTGGAACTGCAGCTCCTACTGCACCTCCTACTTCACCTTCTACTGCACCTCCTACTTCACCTTCTACTGCACCTCCTACTTCACCTTCTACTGCACCTCCTACTTCACCTCCTACTTCACCTTCTACTGCACCTCCTACTTCACCTCCTACTTCACCTTCTACTGCACCTCCTACTTCACCTTCTACTGCACCTTCTACTTCACCTCCTACTTCACCTCCACCTGTTACACCAGCTCTAGACAAGACATTGTACTTGAATCTCAGCTTTCGCGAACTCCAGGCTTCACGGCGTCCTGAACATGTTGTCCGGACCTTTAACATATCTGACTTCCATGAATGGGCATCGAAACCAAACAACACTAAAGGTAATCAATTATATGCTGCAAGCCTTTTATGCTAGTTATTACATAATTATGTACTTGAAAATATATTTATAAAACATAATAATATACAGGTTTGTTTGTTTATTAGTGTGTATGATGTTTGCTTATCTTTTTGTTTGTTTGTATTTACTTTGTCTTTCTGTCTGTTTGTCTGCTTGTTTATTTGTATAATTGATGGGTAAACCAAAACCTAATATATTACATGTATTTGCTATGTGACTACTTAACATTGGTGCAAATTGAATTTCTTTTTGTTGAATACACTACACATATATGCAATGCAATTGAAAGTTGTTGCTAAAGCGTGTTTGTTTGCTGTGTTGATAGCAAATACTGCTATAGCCAAGATGGTGGAGGGGAAAGAGGAAAAATGTTATTATCCGTGGGGCATTACACATCGTTTTGACATTGATTCAAGCAAATCATATGAGTTTAGTGTTTATATCAAAAGCACACAACTCGATCTTCACAACTTTCTTGGTTTTCAAGTGTATGACAAAGACAAAAATGTTCTGACCTACCCATTACTTCCAAGTGACTATCAGCAGTATTATTCTAATGTCACAACCACACCGTATTTCAAAAGAAGTAACAATGATACAAATGAGTGGACAAGATGGAATGGATTTGTACTTCCAGACGGAACTGATGACATTTTTTCCCACCTCAAAGGACGAAACTGGGTGTGGCCACGAGGTGCCAAATATGCGCAGTTGAGGTTTGGCACTTGCTATGGCAAAGGAAACGATCAAGGCATCACCTATTTCGCTCTTCCTCTAGTGGTGCAGACTGATTTCTAGTCATAGAATGTCATGTACTTGTGTCGTTTCAGACGAACCAACAGCTAGTTAGATACGTATATGTAGAGCGAATCTGAAATCGTGCGTTTGCATGCACGTTTTCAAATACGATTCTGCATGCTGTTTCGTGAACGCGTTTGTCAACTATTAGTTGCTGAATACTTTCTGCATAAACGAATGCTCAAACTTGTGAGTTCTCAAGTCTTTATAGGCGACGAATATAGCTAAGGAATCATATATTTCGCTTTTCCTCACGTGGCGCAGACTGATTTCCATCTATAGATGAAGACATTATGTATTTGAGTTTTTCATACGAATTAACTATAACGATTAAGTGTTAGATCGTTACCATAGCAGCACCTGTCAAAATGTTTGTACATTTAGTTGTAGTGAAAGGAAATATACTTTGATTTATCTATACTATAGTTGTATGTTGCACGGCACGTAGTAAGTTTTCAAGCCAAAGGGGAAACAAATCTAGAAATCGTGTTTCGTGTGACTTTGCAGTCTAGAGAAGTAATTCTAGTAATTTGTTAGATTAAGTAATCAAAACTTTGCCAACGAACTCTGTCTGTCTCTTTTTGTACGTCTGAAAAATAATACTAAACCTTACCATTTTCAAATATTGGACTTTGCGTGTCAGTGTTGTTGCACATATTGCGAACGGGAAACACTTGCTAACAACGTGTGACCTGCACGTGTCAATATCATCATACTGCTGTGATGTCATTAGTCGAGCGTCTTACTTCCGCATTACTTTTTGGAACTCAAGCGATAGATGATGTGACGGTATGACGTACTATATTGATATCTAGACTACACGAGTTCACGGGTTTGAGTGCATAGTTTGCATGCAGTAGCTTTGCCTTGAATAACGTTGGGTTCAATTCTACAGAATTAATAAACGTCCCAGGAACGTTACACTGTTAATTAAAACAGGTGGGTTCTGTGAACACCATGGAGTGTTCAGTCACACTAACACTCTACATACACCCAGGTGTAAAGTTATACACTCTATGTCAGAACCTAGCTTTAAACTCTACGGTGTTACAGGCACACCTCTTGCGCCTACATAGTAATGCACGTGCTATCATATGCTACTGCGCCTGCTCAGAGAGTCACTAGCCTTTCGCATGATATGGATGACGCCAAAAACATGGCACCAACGGGAGTGCTGGTGAGCTGCTAACTTCCTGGTCATACGGATAATGATAACAAGTAACATTAACTAATTTCCATCTACTTTACTCTCTATACACTCTATACACTCTATATACTCAAACTACCCTTATCTCCAGGGACGTTCCTTTGCTGGATACCTAATCGTGTCACTTGTTTCTAGATTGGACCACGTGGCCCATAGAGGGAGCGAATTTTTTGGGCCCCATTGGGTGTGGCTTTAGCTGTTCCCGTATGCACTTCTTCGCGGTTTGCAGTGGTCTGGTAGTACGAGGCTCGGCAGTCAATGGACATCTTGCAACCGCGATTTTGACATAAACGAAGTGCTGTCTTTCGCGCACCTTTGGAGCAGTAACCTGCGCCGTTTATTGAAAGGGAGCCTCAGTTTTTGTCGTCTACTAAACGTGGTTTTCTCGGCACAAATCAACTTCAATGAATTAGAGGACAGGTAAAGTCATTTATAATTACTATTCTTCGCAGTTAAGCAAATTTTCATTTTTCATAAAATCTTTTTTCTGGTGCATGTGCTACGCACACTATTAATTAACTGGATTGAATTATGCGTCAATATTGACACTGTTGCATGTACTGCATACATCAAATCATTTACTATTTATTGCAAATTTATTGCCTGTGTGCAATTAATTAATGCAGATGAAGAGACGTTTGTAGTGTGTCAGCGCGCGCGCGCGCGCGCGCACACACACACACACACACACACACACACACACACACACACACACACACGAAGGTTCCACGGCTGCAATAACAGCTAGACACATCGATTAATTTGATTTCTATTTATATCAGTTTTCATTGTCTCCATTTTGTTCTAGCACGACTGCTTGTTTCTTCTTCCCCCTTCCCATGCACTAAACACACCACATTCAAAGCACTCGTGTTCTAGACTGCCGAAAGTCAGGTGATGTGTATACTACGAACTAGGGTGTACAGTGTTCCATGTCTCACTCAACATACGTCTGAAGAAGAACAATATTGGAAAATATTATAACGTGTCATTTTACAATATTGGAATCTGCATGTTGTGGCACATGTATTGGGAATCCGGATATAGTTGGTAATAACGTGTGACCTGCACGTGTCTCATCATTTGCCCTGACGTCATTGGTCGAGCCTTCTAATTCCGCGTTACTTTTCGGAACTTAAGTGATTGCTGAGTGAATCCCACAAGTGTGAACAACAGCACGCGACAAATATGTGGCACAGCAAATCCTATCAAACACGCGAATACCTAGAGCACTGCAACACTTCTCAGTACACAGTAGAGACACGAGACATGTTTGTAGGAAGGAATTAAGACGTCACGTGACAACCAATTTATTCTCGCATTGCAAGCGCCTAAGTTAGTGTCTGTCAGAAAAACCAATCTATTGTTTAGAGAAAGCGATCTCTAGACAAGGTGCCAGACGATTCATCTATTTTTGCTCCAGCAGCGGTGCAGAGTGAATATTCTCTAGTTGTTCGAGTTTGACAATGAAGACGCTTTGCTCTGCTGTCATTCTTCTTTTCCTTCATCAGGTATACAATAGACATTTGTAATGGCTCACTTTTGATAGTCTTCACTGTCTACTGACTTGAATGTTGTGCTCAGGCTTTCTTCACCTCGGGTAGTGATAGGAAGATAGGCAACAGGTCTAGTTGGATGTCTTTCGGTACTGGACTCGAGGAAGTAACTTTCTCAGACGGGCAAATGCGTCTAGCTGCTGTGTGTAGCGACAGTCATGGGGCACAAAGTAAGAAGAATGCATTAGGATGCAAGTATAGCGACCGTCTGACGTTTTTGTCTTGAAATTCTAGTGGATGGTGGATGTTGCTCGATGACTGACTACGTTCCGATTAATCCAACAAAGGGTTATGAATTCAGCATCTACATCAAGTCGACGGTAAGGATATATACGTGTTTGATAGAATAATCACATACCACACGTTTTCAACATCATAACATCATACTATGACGTATCTAGAATCTACAACAGAGCATGTAGTTTACGTCCACCGGCTTGATATTGACTTAGCATTTAAAGAAAATCTCTACAAATTTATTAATCTGAGGCGCGCAAGCACGAGGATGACAGCAGCGTGTCAGTAGGTGGACGGTCAGACGACCGGCCAATTGGAATGTAGCACATGCGCTCATTGTTACCTCTGCTGGTCACCAGGTGTTAATTAGTTAACAAGCCAGATGTTCACAATCCCACGTGCAAGTCAATGTGTCAAACCCCCTTTATGTGCCAGTACACGTGAGCGGCAGCTGTTCCGTAACCCAGGCTAGCAACCCAGGATTTAGCACTTACTTCTTCATAGACTTGGTTAACAGCTTTTTAATTGTCGCAATGGCGCACTACACGTATCTCAATACAATTTATTATATAAATGGTTATTACTATAGCATCATGCCATGCTGCAAGCTGTGTTAACGAGCAGTTATTTTATGTATTTATATTTTAGGTTATGTTTTAAACTGTGCTTGCTTGTATGTATGCGTGTGTGACAACTTTCTGTAAGCTGGTTGTCCTTCTCTTGCATTTTAATTTATGTTTAGCATCTGTTTGTCTTACTCAGTTTATCTCTATTTATGTTAGCTAACTAAGTGTAGATTCAGAGATGATATGATCATATCTATTGAAAACATTTACCAAATTGTAAAGATGCGTCTATTTTCAGGCATCTGACATGGTAAACTCGTTTGGTTTCTACGTTTACAGTAAAAACAAAGAAATAATATTGAATCCTAACTTGTATGATCCATATTTCAAAAGCAGTAATAACGATTCAAATGTGTGGACCAAATGGACGGGCTACATTCTTCCTCTCTACATGTCTGACTCAAACAGTGACAGCCAACCGGATTCTCAGTTTGATGAAACAAACGGAGTAGATTGGAAGTGGCCACGTGATGCTAAATATGTTGCCGCACGATTTGGATCGTGTGGTGGTGACAGACAAAACTCAAAAAAGATCATCGTTCGTAGGCACTTTCCACATATAGATAGTACTTCTGTGCCAACTTCAGACTCTGTCAAGCCAACAAAAGATGTAAATGTTGAGCCTACCAACGACGATACTGAATCTGCTTCTACGAACTTCTCTGACCCACTTTCTGCTACAAATGAAAGTAACACTGTACCTCCAACTGCAACTCCTACTGCACCTTCACCTGTTACACCAGCTGTAGACAAGACGTGGTACTTGAATCTCAGCTTTCGCGAACTCCAGGCTTCACGGCGTCCTGAACATGTTGTTTGGACCTTTAACATATCTGACTTCCGTGAATGGGAATCGAAACCAAACAACACTAAAGGTAATTAATTATATGTTGCAAGCCTTTTATGCTAGTTATTACATGATTATGTACTTGAAAATAGATTTATAGAACATAATAATATACACAGGTTTGTTTGTTTATTAGTGTGTATGATGCTTGTTTATCTTTTTGTTTGTTTGTATTTACTTTGTCTTTCTGTCTGTTTGTCTGCTTGTTTATTTGTATAATTGACGGCTAAACAAAAACCTAATATATTCCATTTGTTTACTATGTGACTACTTAACATTGGTGCAAATTAAATTTGTTATTTCTTGAATACACTATACACATACATATAGATATGCAATGCACTTGGACGTTGTTGCTAAAGCGTGTTTGTTTGCTGTGTTGATAGCAAATGCTGCTATAGCCAAGATGGTGGAGGGGAAAGAGAGAAAATGTTATTTTCCGTGGGGCATTACACATCTATTTGATATTGATTCAAGCAAATCATATGAGTTTAGTGTTTATATCAAAAGCACACAACTCGATCTTCACAACCTTTTTGGTTTTCGAGCGTATGACAAAGACAAAAATCTTCTGACCTTCCCATTACTTTCAAGTGACTATCTGCAGTATTATTCTGATGTCACAAACAAACCGTATTTCAAAAGAAGTAACAATGATGCAAATGAGTGGACAAGATGGAATGGATTTGTACTTCCGGACGGAGCTGATGACAATTTTTCCCACCTCAGAGGACGAAACTGGGTGTGGCCACGAGGTGCCAAATATGCACAGTTGAGGTTTGGCACTTGCTATGGCGACGGAAACAACCAAGGAATGACCTATTTCGCTCTTCCTCTAATGGTGCAGACTGATTTCTAGTCGTAGAATGTCATGTACTTGTGTCGTTTCAGACGAACCAACAGCTAGTTAGATACGTATATGTAGAGCGAGTCTGAAATCGTGACTTTCCATGCACGGTTTCGAATACGATTCTGCATGCTGTCTCGTAGTACAGTCATTTTGTGACAAATTGTGAGTCACCCTTAATTAAAGTAATTGCAACACAAACTTTTTCAAGTGTTTTGTACATAGGAAAGTGTCCTCTATAACATACTCAAAGTCTTAAGAAATATCTGCAGGGGAAAGTGTCAAAAAGTGGTCATACGCTAACATAGGTGTTGCCGATTCTACACCATCTTATGTTGTATATATATATATATATATATATATATATATATATATATATATATATATATATATATGTATATATATATATATCAATGTTTTGGGATTGTAAATGTGTTTGAACTTTCTGTGTTTTTTCAACTACTTACCTGTAAAGGCTAAAGTATAATAAGTAGATAACAGGTTTGTGTGGGTGTCTTTCCAGTCACGAGCTTGTCTAGCTTTGGTTATATCTGTTTTGCTCTCCTGTGTTGTAGCTAACCGCTGTCAGCTTATGCATGGCACAGTTCACGTCAGTACAAGCTGTCGTGGACAACAACCATGTCAGGCGTTAATTGCTGCTCAGTCATCCCTCTTCCTCTTGTGAGACCCCCGCTGGTTCTCAGGCTTCTCATGAGCACTTGCTTGATAATGAGATTCGAGGACAAGCCAGCCTAATGACGATCACTTCTCACCACATGGAGACCTTCTCTAGAATGTTGATACACATCTAGATGCTCATTGTGGAGATTAGACGTTCGCTGCAGATATATCCATGCAGATTTGTGTAGTGGTTGTGCCCACATGCGGCCAAGTAAAGGAGCATTTCTGAAACAGTTTGGAGATGCAATTCCCAGTTGCCAGTACATTCTGCAAGGATATACTTGAAGTATATCAACTATATCCACGTACTGCAACCAAAGTGTAGCAGTCCTAGATAACTTCATGGATTTGGTTTTTCTTTGAAGAGCATCACCGATTCTGGTTATCACACAGACTGGCAAACTTGACCTGCAGACATTGAACCTTGAATCACCTTCTCATAGCGAACAGCAGCTTCATCCAGGTCTGGATATCTAGCAGACTTCTCATGTGATGGCGTTGTAGTTAAAAACTCTTGTTTTCACATTGCCAGATTCTGGGTCATCTGAACTTTTGGGTAAAGGCACGTTAAATGTTTTGGCCAGCACTAAGACACTGAGAACTGCATCACCAATAAGATGTCCCCGTACTGCTCGAGAAATTACCTTGCCAGTAAGCATGGGCACTGGGTGCGTAAATCAATTGCCACAGTTCTTGTAATCCAGATCCAGCCATGAGATAGCCAATACACCCAAGGTAACTCATTCATGTATGAAAACCTCTCAGACGAAGGACAATATTTTTCAATTCAATTTACACTGGCTCAGTTACAATAATCATCAGAGACTTCAAAAGAGTGGTTGATCAAACGTGATAACGAGTGTAACAATGTGGCGACGTGCATGCTTGCATACATATTTCAGTGTTGAGTAGACACATGGCACATCACTGTGATTCATGTCGATCATTGGTAGAAACATCACAGACGATCTCTCAGGGTGATAGCCTTGATGCACAACTTGCATCATCCCAGACCACATTGGCTTTGGCGATCCAGTCATGATGGAAGTCTTCCAATGAATATCAAGATGTGCGGTTTGATGTTTCTACTGATAATAGACTTTGTGAGATGTTTTCACTGCTTTGATGTCGACCATAATCAGTTTAGCAGCAGTTTCTACCATCTTCATTATTTCTGTGTCAAGATCAGCTTTCCGCTGACTGTAGAAGTCATGGAGCACCGCTTTTGGCCTCTTTTCTAAATATAACGACGTTGGACTTACCATTGATCTCAGTTTCAATGACAGTATCTCCAAAATATTCCTGGAGTTTCTGCTGCATGTGTGGGTAGCTGTATGCATCGTATTCTGAGTCAGCCAGATTATCTTCCATACGGCTAATTAGATCGTGGATCGTGATCTGTTCGTCATCATTTTCTTCAAGAAAACTAGCAACCTCCATGAAAGCATCTGTTCTTTCTTTATCTTTTGGGCGACCTAATTTTACCCTTTTCATTTCATGCTGATAAGTTGCTGGTATTTGTTTCTTCGTACGGAAATTTACACTACACCCTCCGTGGTACACTGCATCTGAAGATCATGAACATTCAAAAGTCTGGCTTGTACAGCATTTTCCCAGGTATCACTTCTTTCATGACACATTGCTAAAATTGTGTCCCTCAATTCAACTGTTTTCACAGGGAAAACATTAGAACTTTTTCTCTTTCTACCCAACGTCGCTGGTGTGCCACAGAAGAAACAGTCTTTTCTGCTGACCTAAGTTGATGCCTTGCAGTGTCTACAGCTGTACCATATATATATATATATATATATATATATATATATATATATATATATATATATATATATATGTCTTTGCTTGCCTAGTTTAACAATTCTGGCTATTTGTTGAGGGTTGCAGTATTTCGACGGCATTCTTGGTGTATACTTGTTGCCCAGCCATAGAGTGGATAGTGTCATTCCTGGAATCACTTGCCTTGTTGATACTTCCACTTCCCTTTTCTCCCAGAGTAGCAGTTGGTGATGTCCCTTCTAAAGGCTGCTTGCAGATGATACAATCTTCAGACACCTCTAACTCGTCCATTGCATTGCCACGTTGACAAATCTAAAATTCCCGGTATAAGGAAACTTTGACGCCGGCTTCTATTCGTGATTTCGGTCATGGTCTGAAAAAGTGAGTAACGGAGAAGCAAAAAGGTAGACTATTTCAGAGAGATAATACTAACCTTGCCAGAGTGGTTTCTACATGAGAAAACGGCGATAATCTCGAAGCGACGGCGTTTTCGATCACGTCCTAGTCTAGTCGCCGACGGAAAAGCCTTGAACAAGTCTCGAGTGAGGTATTTATTTTTCACTATAGTGTTTCTACAATACCCAATGCGATATCTGTGTTTCAGAAGAACTGTAAGTTAGACAAAGAGACAGTTTGGGAGGTCGCGTGATTTGAATGCTACCAGAGATGATACGCTCACTTCACCTCAAAGAATTCACCAAGACTTTTAGTATGTTATAGAGCACACTTTTCTGTGTAGGAAACAGTTGAGAGTTTGTGTTGCAATTTTCTAAGGTCAAACCATATAGTGCCTGTACTATCGTGAACGCGTTTGTCAAATATTAGTTGCTGAATAGTTTCTGCATAAACGAATGCTCAAACTTGTGAGTTATCAAGTCTTTATAGGCACACACTGCAAGCCCTGCGGAAGCAAACGCACGGGTGTAATACGCGCTAGAAGACGTAATTGATTAATTTATAATTCTATTTTAAGGTATAGTATTTTACAGTATTGTGTTTTGAACACAAAGTAATTAAACCAACGCTTTTGATTTAATTTACTTGGTGCGGTGTAATGTAGTTAGTAGATTTGCTGCTAAGCTAAACAAACCATATATGAGTTTAGTGTTTGTATCTTGAACACACAAACTGATCTTTACAACTTTCTTGATTTTCGAGCGTAGGACGAAGACAAACATCTTCTGACCTTCCCATTACGTAGTAGTTAACGCATGGTAGGGAGACGATATCCAGTTTATTGACCGAGGTCTTCAGGGGCTTCCCGAGATAATTAGCCTCGGCTTCCGAGGTCAATAAACTGGATATCGTCGACCCTACCATGCGTTAACCTATTTGTTGCATGTTTAACATCCTACTGTAATTAGAGTTCATAGATTATTCAAGTTGAATTAGAGTGGTTGTGTATTGCAATGACAGCTAGAGTTTTATGTCAAACAACCACATTTTGACAGCTGTGAAGTGTTGTTGACGTGCACGTCAGCCCCATAAGGCCACGTGCTCAAAAGTATTAGTACAGTACAGTATCCACGTGTTTTGCCAGCGTGATGTCGGATCAGAAAGAAGACCGTAATAATGACCAGGACGACGACTTTCAGCCGCCAACAAAGATGAGACCCATTGGTTCCAAAAAGGTTACCACTAGTACTAGCCAGCTTGACAGCAGATTTGCTGAAAAGACGAGTACGGACAAAGTACAGGAGTACAGCAAGGGTACGGTTTGCAAGAACACGACTGCCTGCAACAGTTGGACGATGCGAACATTTGATGCATGGAGAAGCAATCGAAACAAGGATGCTCCACAAGAAGAGCATGTACCCACAGACATTCTCTCAACGAAGGATTCACAACTTTTGCAAGAGCGGCTAATATGCTTCCTACTGGAGGTGAAGAAGACCAACTGTGACAAGTATCCTCCAAAAACTCTCGTACAATTGGTGTGTGGGCTACAACGTGTACTTCGAGCTCAGCACAGAAGCGATTCGTTTAATTTTTTCGACAAGGCAGACCATCGTTTTGAAGGTTTGCGCAATGCTCTTGATAAAGTCTGTCGAGAATTACGTCAATAAGGACTAGGAACGATCCGCAAGGGTTCCAGTGTATTCACTGCTGAAGAAGAAGCCAGTCTATGGAAGAAGGGAGTAATTGGCTTAGACACACCTGTAAACTACTGAGGGCAGTATTCTTTTATAATGGGATAAACTTTGCTCTTCGAGGTGGTGCGGAGCACAGAAGCCTCAAATGGAGTCGGGTGACTAGATGCAGCCAAACTACAGACGGATTGTCAAAAGTCTGTTACATTTATGTTGAGCACGGATCCAAAAATCATAGTGGTGGACTACGTGATTTACGGCATCCAAACAAAAAAGGCACAAGGTAAATTATAGTCAAGCTCCAACTTGTTTCTGTAAGGTAATAGCATTTTGTTGTTTGCGGTTTATCAAATACGCTAATGAAGAAGCTGGTGACCGTTGCCACGTAAAAATTTTGAATCTCTATCTTAGTAAGTTGCCAGCAGGATTTTCTCGAGAAGCCTTCTATTATAAACCTTTGTCGTCTACTCCTTCATTTGGTCCTTGGTATTCAAAGCAAGTAATCGGTCATAACACGTTGGCTACAATGATGAAAGTGATGACAGCTGAAGCTGGTCTTCCAGTTCGAACCAACCACGCTCTTCGAGCTACTAGTGCGACAAGGCTGTTTCAAGCGGGAGTTCCTGAACATGTAATTCAAGGCAGAACCGGCCACAAAACCTTGCAAGCACTGAGACAATATCGAGAGCCATCCGAATTGCAGCAAATGGCAGCGTGCAAAGTTTTGGACAATGGCCATGGACACACCGATTACACTGACGCAAAAGTCAAGGAGTCCTGAGAGACAACGGAACAGGCAGATGAGCTGAAAGTAGTCGAGGTTGAACAGCCTTCTGAAATGGGAAGACAGAATCCGGCGCCATTTGTCATTTCTGACTGCGTCTTTACAAACTGCAGTACTGTGAACATTATTATTGGTAAAGAATAAGCTTGTAATCTAAAATAGGTATGCCCATGTATTGATTGCTAGTTGGTTTGCAGTATACAGATTCTGACCGGTCAATATACGTTTATTGACCGGTCAATAAACGTTTATTGACCGGTAAATATACAACATGTGGTTGGGTTGCTATGGTAGGAGTGTAATATAACGAGAAAAAGAATCCTAGCAACGGCGGAATAAACACCCAAACATGCAACAATTGAAAGTAATGTACTATACTTGCAGTATTATTCCAATGACACACCCAAACCGTATTTCAAAAGAAGCAACAATAATACAAAAGAGTGGACAAGATGGAATGAATTTTTATTAGCTACCAGAAGGAGCTGATGACATTTCCCGCTACTTGAGTAATAGACGAAACTGGGTGTAACCACGAGGTGCCAAATATTTGCAGTTGAGGTTTGTCACTTGCTAAGGCGACGAATAAAACCAAGGAATCACCTATTTCGCTTTTCCTCGAGTGGCGCAGACTGATTTCCAGTCATAGATGAAGACATTATGTATTTGTGTTTTTCAGACGAATTAACTATAACGAGTAGTTGTTAGATCGTTACCATAGTTTCACCTGTCAAAACGTTTGTACATTACTATAGTTAGTCGTAGTTATATTAAAGGAATTTCATTTTGATTGCACTACTATAGTTGTAGGTTGCACGGCATGTAGTAAGTTTTCAAGCCATAACGAAACACAAATCTAGAAATCGTGTTTTGTGTGACTTTGCTGTTTAGAAAAGTAATTCTAGTAATTCGTTAGATTCAGTAGTCAAAACTTTGCCAACGAACTCTGTCTGTCTCTTTTTGTACGTCTGAAAAATAATACTAAACATAAAAATACATCTTCAAATATTGGACTTTGCGTGTCAGTGTTGTTGCATATATTGCAAACCGGAAACACTTGCTAACAATGTGTGACCTGCACGTGTCAATGTTATCATACTGCTGTGATGTCATTAGTTGAGCGTCTTAGTTCCGCGTTACTTTTGAAACTCAAGTGATAGATGATGTGACGGTATGACGTACTATGTTGATATTAAGACTAGACGAGTTCGCGGGCTTGAGTGCATAGTTTGCGTGCAGTAGCTTTGCCTTGTAATAACGTTGGGTTCAGTTCTAAAGAATTAATAAACGTCCCAGGAACGTTACACTGTTAACTACAACGGATGGGTTCTGTGAACACCAGAGAGTGTTTCAGTCACACTAACACTCTCCATACACTCAGGTGTAAAGTTAGACACTCTATGTCAACACCTAGTCGGGTGTTACAGACACACCTCCTGCACCTACATAGTATAATGCACGTGATATCATATGCTACTGCGCCTGCTCAGAAAGTCACTAGCCTTTTGCATGACATGGATGACGCCAAAACCATGGCACCAACGAGTCGGCGGGAGTGCTGGTGAGCTGATAACTTCCTGGTCATACGGGTAATGATAACAAGTGGCATTAACTAATTCCCATCTGCTCTACACTCTACACACTCTATACACTCAAACTACCCTTATCTCCAGGGAGGCTGGACACCTAATTGTGTCAAGTGTGTCTAACTTGGACCACGTGGCCTATAGAGGGAGTCCTTCCGGCAAACGTCGATCAACTTTTTGTCCCAAAATTTAGTTGTAGTGACTGTTTACGGTGACATAGCATAAATGTGTAATGTAGGTATGACATTCCGAAGTGCATGCTTTGAACTATGGATCGAGATATAGATGTAAGGGTACAATAAATAAGATCTGCTTTGAGAACCGTGGAGTGTTCCAAGTTCTGGACAATTTCGAGTTACGGACAGTGGTCGGTCCCAAGCTGAGTTTGTGTGTAATGCGTTATAACTATGTGCTAAACATACGTACAGACATCACACACACACACGCACGCACGCGCGCGCGCACCCCCCTCGTTTTTATTGAATGAGATTTTTCTGCATTTGCTAGACGACGTGCCATCCGTCGTGGCTTACTTTGTTTACAATGTGCGGTTGCGTGTTGAGTTATGAACGGTCGACACCGTTCAACACATGCATTATTCCTGAGCTTGATCCTCACATACAACAAGCACTCAGATCGGTCGAAACGTGTGCCACCCGACTGCGGCTGTTTGACGCCGCCGACAACGCTACGACATGGAAGAACCTGAAACAACGTATACGGTTTCTATCGAATTCGCTTTATAACAATCAAGAACAATTAGGTTTGCAACATCAGATGGAAGAACTCTGTGGCAGATTTGGCAATGTGTTGAGCGAGTCACTATATAGCACACCGCATCTGCGTACTAGATTGCTGGGATTTGGCTAGAACATCAAAGCCGTTTTGTGCATCACGGATGGAATAATATGGTCGACATGCAGGCGGCTGATGAGAACGACTAGTAATGTCCCACACGACGATTTCAGTCCGGAGTTTATGGATGTCACCGAGCAGGTGCGTGCATGGATGTGGCAAGTAATCGCTGAGCCATACAAGGACAGTCCTTTTGAGGTCGTCGAGTTGGTTCACAGGTCGTCTGCATGGCAAGTCGAGCATTTCCTCAGTCACTTTCGATGCGAAGCATTCAATGTGAGTGATGTTTTTGGTTTGTTGAGATTTCGTGGTGTGCAGTCGGTGGCTGTGGAGTTAGCGGACAGTTTTCCTAGCACCGGTTATCGACATGCAGGTCACGTCGACGTGCATGATGAATCCGAATCGAGTGGTGAGGAAAAGAAGATGGACATCAGTGAAAAAGAGTTCGCCAGAGAGAATGCAGTTGTTGTCTCTAATGATGGCAGGGATGTTGATCAGAACGAAGAATCACCTGTAAATCGGTTGGATGGTATGCAACCCTGCCAAGTAGAATCTGAAACTCGACATCATATGGACAACATCACAGTTAATCTGGTTGATTCTGTTGGTAGTTCGAAGAAAAAGGAATATGAAACACATTCCAGCGGCAATCCATCAAGAGTAGAGAGAGAGAGAGAGAGAGAGAGAGAGAGAGAGAGAGAGAGAGAGAGAGAGAGCAGAACGATTGCGTGGCCATTGTTCGGCCTAGAATTCCCTGTGAAGGACTAGTAGCTGGTCTATCAATGGAAGAGTGGAAGAGCGAAGATGCGTTTGCTGACTCTAATCAAGAGTCGATCTACAAGGTCACAGAACGACTTGCAACTGCAATTCGTGATCAGAAGAAAACCGTCGTGAGTCTACAGAACGAGATCACGACAATGAAAAATCTAGTACTGTCGTACACACAATGGATGATCAGCATGGGGACAAGCAGCGAAAACTCGTTGTGGCCAAAATGTGGATTCAGAAAATGCATGGAGGATTGGAATGCAGCTCTGGACGAGGCTGTTTGTAAGGCACAACCAAAGACGATCAGCGATGTTGTCGATTTTGAGGTTTTGAAGAATTTACTTATAGACGAGTGATCGAGGGTCACTCGTCTGGAGGAATCCAGTGTGTTGAGATGGGTGTCGTCGGTCACTCGGCTGATTAACGAGGTCGATGTTTATGCTGTTTTGTCTGACATGTACTTGTAATCTGTAGTAACTTGTGTGACTGCCACACGAACGCGACGTACCTCCTGATGGCCAAGGTATACCATACAAGGCATTGTTGAGTGGATGGTTGATATCTCTGCACATTCACTGTTGTGATCTTCTCGGCCAATGGCAAAGATACGCCTGTTGTGCAGATTTTAGTGTTTCATATAGCTGCACACAAGCAGGTTTGTTTCTATTCTTTAAATGCTTTACTAATTAATGTGTGTAGACTATGAGCTACTGTGTGTGCGATTTTGACTGAATAGATTTTAATCAGCCAAACATGGAGTTGTGGACTAGAGAGTGACGTGTATGCAAGTAAAACACACACACACACACACACACACACACACACACACACACACACACACACACACACACACACACACGCACGCACGCACGCACGCACACATGCACACACACGAAGGATCCACGGCTGCAATAACAAACACATCGATTGATTTGATTTGTATTTACATCAGTTTCTTTCTATTGTCTCCATTTTGTCCTAGCACGACTGTTTTCTTCTTTCCCATTCCCATACAATAAACACACCACATTCAAAGCACTCGTGTTTTAGACTGCCAGAAGTCAGGTGATGCGTATACTACTAACTAAGGTGTACAGTGACTCAACCAATCAGAGCAAAATTCCTGGGCCCAGACAACGAACGGACGTCCTAACTGTTACTGTACAAAAAAGGTTTCTAGACTAGAGGTCAGTACACCATGCAATATTGCCTATATGCCATTGTGAACAATCATAAGC
>CAXXBX010000238.1:0-25000 GCA_964274945.1 Dehalococcoidia bacterium
ATGCATGCTTGCTAGTGCATTTGAGCATGCAAGGTTCAGCGCGATCAAGTTTCTAGTTTTGAGCACATAGGTGCCTAAAAATCAAATTTTAAAAGATAAATCTAAAGATCACAAGCATCAACACATCAAAAGATGAAAACCATTTTACAAAAATATGGAAAATTAAAAATTAAAAATTTAAAAATTAAAAATTAAAATTTAATAAACACAACAATTTTAAATAAGAATGCAAGTAAAAAATTAAATATTAAAAATTAAAAATTAAAAAAAATTACTAAAAATTGAAAATTGAAAAATGAAAACATGAAAATTGAAATGTAGAAAATTAAATGGCCGAACCGTCCACTGACCGTCTACCCCTACCTACAGTGCGATATCGAATTCGTATACCCTCAATTTGGCAGAGTATTAGAGTATCCGCACTTGTTTGTTTGCTTTCGCTGATTTATGTAGCCACTCCTACTACAATGCATTTCTAACTTGTCATATAAAATGATGTTCAAGTCACACGGTATTATTACATCCACCTGCATTGTAAACGCACCGCGTGCTGGTCGGGCCATTCACTTAGGCTCTCGTTGTCGCATTGTTTCAGCCGGAACAAACAAAACGAGACGATGCAAGTCATCAGGTCAGTGACTGTATCTACAACGCAATTTGACGTATCGGTATTTAGCCGTGCATGAATCAGTGTAAAGTCGAGACGTTCTTTGAACTCCAAGGTGTAGTCGTGTATTGCTGGCCTAGATAGCAGCATGCGAATGGCTGGAGTAGTAAATTAGAGGCTATGCATGCCTAGTAACTGTTTTCTAGACACATGCATGCGCATGCAGTCTGCATGTTTAGCCGTTGCTACAGTACCGCGACTGGGTTTTCAATTACAAGCACTGCGAGAATATCTGGCTGAATGATTGTCTAGCTGCCACTTGCCTAGCGCATGTACGCATGCATGGAATCGTTAACGTAACGTATAGTGTTCAAGTCACACGGTATTATTACATCCACATTCATTTGAGAACGCACCGCGTGCTGGTCGGGGTCATTCACTTAGGCTCTCGTTGTCGCGTTGTTTCATCCGGAACGAACAAAACGAGACGATGCAAATCATCAGGTCAGTGACTGTATTTACAACGCAATTTGACGTATCGGTATCTAGTTGTGCACGAATCAGTGTAACAGTCGAGACGTTCTTTGAACTTCTCTAGGCGTAGTCGTCTAATGCTGGCCTAGATAGCAGCATGCGAATGGCTCGAGTACTTAATTAGAGGCTATGCATGCGTAGTAACTGTTGTGTAGACACATGCGTGCCGATGACTTAAGTCTGCATGTTTAGTTTGAAGCCGTTGCTACAGTACCGCGACTGGGTTTTCAATTACAAGAACTGCGAGAATGTCGGGCTGAACGATTGTCTAGATGCCACTTGTCTAGCGCATGTACGTATACGCATGCATGCAGTCGGTAAAGGAGCGCTACCTGGTACGTTGTCTTACCAACTAGAGCTAGCTGTTGTTTGTTGTAGCGCAACTCGAGCTAAAAGCCATCTATTGCCTCAGCTGTTGTTTGCATTCCTTCTGGTCAATGTTGTTGCACCGGAATGGAATGCTGCCTTCAACGTGTGGGAGAATAATCTACAGCAATGCCGTGATGACCAACGATCAGACGTTTCCTTTATGTCTCAGATCGATTTCTCTTCTCAACTGATTCCGTCAGAGCAAGCGGTTGCTAGCTGGTCATTTGGTTTACATGAATGGCTGGATGTTTTGAACTTGGCTGGACCATGTCTCCCAGAGAACGGGACTGAAGAAATTAATCATTTGAAGTGGCTTGCAGATGCAGCTGCAGGTGGTGTCAGGGATGCTGCAAGAAACGTGGTCAATGCCACCTATGCTGCATACTGTCTATGGGCTCAAGTACTGTATTCATCCGGTCAGGGACATCTTGTTGTCATTCCAGGATACCGAGAGAGCTCTACATTGCTGCAGGACTTGGATGACGCTCAGACTGTAATGAGGAACGCATTTCATTTGTCGTTAGACAGAGAAGAGTGCAGAGAGGTGAATACCGGACAATGTGAAGGAGAGTTGGATAACTCAACGTTGACAACTGATGACAGAAATATTGGTGCAATATGCGGTAACACTGTGACAGAAGACTCAGAAGAATGTGATGACGGCAATCGTTGGGACGATGATGGGTGCTCTTCGTACTGCACAATAGAAGGATGCCCTGTCTCAACAACTTCTATCCCAACCAGTCCTGCAATCCCGACTGAAGAACAAAGTGAATCAGCAACCGAAGCAACAGCAACTGAAACAGCAACGGTAGGTTCTTCAAGCGGTGATGCTCCTACTGCAGTGGAACGACGGCGTAGATCCATGCATACACCTGATGATGGTTTACATCCCAATTCGACGTTGCCACCGGCTATGCCTACCTCTGAAGCAACTCCAGCGCAACCGTCATTTTGTGCATTTAATGACTGTGTAGTGAGTTCACTGAGACAAGGAACAGTACATTTGTCTAACTTTGCTTTGCATGCTAACCATAACCACACTGAGATAGATCCACAAACAATCAGAGAGCTGAGTAACGGCCGGGCTCTTATGGCACAAGTGATGACAATCCTTCGTCATCATGTGATGTTCCCAGTGGCCAAATTAGACTCTCTCAAGAGAAATCTGGCTATAACCGCCCAAGATGCACTGGAAGGCACCTACCCTATTGACGTAATCTTAGAAGATGGTGCCATATGGATCAGACTGACGGGTGTATGTTGTGAACCTGTACATTGCTGCGATTCCGAGTCTAAATTTACTTGGCGTCCAGTACACAACTGGTTCAAGTGTCATGTTTCAATTGAGAGCTCTCCTGTTAACCTTCATGCCCTTGGTACCGCCATATGGGAGTGCATCCAGTCTGCTCTAGAAGAGATGTTCCAGTGCGACCCTGAAGGATGGAGATACATACAGTAATTCCACAGACTGATTTGACGTGATGTTTCACTGTGAACCGCTTGCTTGCTGATTAGTTTAGTGTGCTGGTATAAACTGTTTGCTTGGCCTGTCATTTTGTTAGTTTGTGGATCATCTAGAGTCTGTGTGGCTGCCCGTGTTCGGTAGCAAAGCATGTAGCTACTATCTAGCTGTAGTTAAATATAAAATAAACTGTTTGTTAAGTTCGATTTCATGCGTTGTAATTGTATTTGTAATCAGTGCATGTGTAGTGGAGTGTCTGGTCGCTGTTAGACACTGCTCCACCTTCCTGGCTCCAGGCGGTTACAGGATGTGCAAGAAAAACAGCAACCTTGCTAGACGTACACCTACATGCTTGCATTAGTAAAAACTTGTCAGCTTTAGTGTTTGCATGCATATGTTCTCTGTACCGGAATGGCCATGGGATGCTGTATACGACGTGTGAACGAATAGCACATGTACAGCAATGCTATAACGCTGAGATGACCGACAAAGTTGAGCAGAGATCTCTTAGATCTCTCAGATCGAATAGACCTATGCAACCTAGCCTGCAGCGACAGTCGGTGTTACCGTGTAGAGAGTCTGGGTGGAGCGTAGTGTGTGTTGTGGTATACCAGGTGTTCAGTAAACTAATAAATAATACATTCTGTGTACGTTTCTATGTTCTAGCTAACCGACTTGTTAGAGCTATCTACAATGTATAGACCTAAGTTTAACCGATTGACAAGACTTACTACAAAGTAGCATATTCACGTGCACTGCATCCTGGCTACATTCAAATAATCGTTCTCGTTACGTTCATGCATTACCGCATTGCACGTGCACACGTGGAGAGCGGCGAGGCGGATTTGACAAATTGTGCTCGGCGGAAAGCTGTGTATTACTCTCTGTTTGCGTTAACTTTGTCGATTGAAAATCCACGATTTCTCCGTTAGTCTCTAGAGCACGGACACGATGGTACGCGTCCTTAGGCTTAGAGAGACAGTCTTTCGAAACCGATACGTCTCTCATAGCATTTCCTGTAGGTGTGATAAAAAGACTAACAGAACCAATGCAACTGTTGAACGTCTGAGATAACAACACTGAGATAGATCCACGAACAGTCAGTGAGCTGAGTAACATCCGGGCTCTTATGGCACAAGTGATGACAATCTTGCGTCATTCTGTGATGTTCTCAGTGGCCAAATGAGACTCTCTCAAGAGAAATCTGGTTATAACCGCCCTAGACGCACTGGAAGACACCTTTAGTCCTATTGCCGTAATCTTAGAAGACGGTGCCCTAGCTATAGGGAGCAGACACAGGAAATATGCCGCGAAACCCACATTGTTCCTCATGGCTTTAGGTAGGGTTTTGCTTAGTCTCTTGCACGGCCCCTCTTAACGCGCGCGCGAGGAGCGGAGAGGGAGTGGTGTCCGCACGCGAAATTCCGGGTCTAGATTTACTTGGCGTCCAGTACGCAACTAGTTCAAGTGTCATGTTTCAATTGAGACCTCTCCTGTTAACCCTCATGTCCTTGGTACCGCTATATGGGAGTGCATCCAGTCTGCTCTAGTTAATTAAAAGAGATTTTTTAGTGCGACTCCTAAGGATGGAGATTAGACATACAGTAATTCCACACACTGATTTTAGATGATGTTTCACTGTGAACCACTTGCTTGCTGATTAATTAGTATGCTCGCATATACAGTTTGCTTGACCTGTCAGTTTGTTTAGTTTTTAGATCATCAGTAGTTTATGTGGCTGCTTGTTTGACAATTATGGTAGCAAACATATAGCTCGATCTATATAGTTGGCATTACCTCTAGCTAAACTGTTTTGTTGAGTTTGGTATTATTGTGTGTTTGCAATCAGAGCATGTGTATATAGTAGAGTGTCTGGTCGCTGTACGTGATGCATGGTCGCGCAAGAGACATGCACTTTTTGCCTAGCATGTACACATACCGTTAGACGACATAATTTGTCCATCAATATTTGCAGGGAGATTGTACAGGAGCGCAAAAATGAAATCGAAACTTATCTCACTTTTGACGTCAAAGTGTCAGTTGAAACATGTTCTAGGCTAGTCTCGCCCCAGACGCAGTGTGGATTGCAGTCCGGGTGCGCTGCCATCACCACGCGAATTTTTTCGGCCCATTTTCTTCAGTACCCGGATAAACGTCCCGTATACGCTGTAATCTGCACGTGCCATAAGCCCGTCCTTCACGTGCCAGCTTTACGTAATCCGCGCCAAATCCAGTCGAAAGTGCGTTTAGTCCCGCCTGTTTCTTTCGCGCTCTTTTCGATTTCGCGACATGTTTGCCAAGTTTTCGAGCTCTTTTCTTACGACATTCAAGGGCAGGTTAGCTAGTAAAGCCGTACCTATGCACACGTACATGAGACTCAATCTGCACTCCATCACGTGTCTACTTCTTTTTCAATGCATCTAGGTCCGCTAGACGCCTAAACAGGCAAGATTGTGCGAGACTGACCTTTCCCAAAGTGAGTCGAGAGAAGGGCCAGCTCATCACTGTGCCCAAAGCCACTCACTTTAGCGACCCACACAGTATCCCAATGATGCCCAGTGAGTCTGCCTGCAGAAATCTGGCTGGAAGAATCAATGAGCAGGCTTAGACTCGTACCCAGTCCTCCTCCGCGCTAGGTTGCTTACACCACGTGCGCTAGCTGTCACGTGTTTATACGTCCATGTGGTTTCACACGTGTGGTTGGCCTAAGCACGGTGCTTCGTCACGTGACAAACATGTTTGTAACGTGACCGAAATGGCGTGACATGATTGGTAGATACTACTTCTATTTAGCATGATAGTTTCCGTAGGAGCGCTTTTGTAATGCATGATTACACAATTAGAAAGACTAAGTACACAACAATTATAGAGCCACTAAGCCATTACGTGCCGATAACTTGTTGATGGCGTCCTTGTCCGTGAGAGTGCGACCAGAGAAGGACTTTCGAGAAGAGCGGTCTCAATGGTAAGTGCAAGTGCATTCGCGTGCGCCTAGACCTTCTAGATACCTGTCGAGCCACAGGAGTACGTGAAAGTAAAGCCTCTCTTTTTCAAAAGGCTGCGACGGGTCCTGATCCCTGTATCTGCCAGAGCACCGCGTTCAGGCGTCCCTGTTAGTTACGTCTAGCAGATTTTGTTGGACCAATTTTAAGCTAATATCAGTCACGTCGAGGTGGCTTGTATGGTGAGACAAGCTTTCCCGGAAGCTCGCCTGAGGATGGACCATGCCACCAGAACATACGTCTACGTTGGTATTGCCTTCGCAGCAGTCTCTGTTGGAGTTATAGCACATTCTACTGACGTTTCAGACTTGCGGAATCACCCCTCGCCTTATGCAAGTAAAATACGCACTGCGTACAAGAGGTGTGCACGTGCAGAGTGCCTGTTTGACCTGTAGATGTCACAAGGAGAAATCGACAAGATTCGAATCAAGCAAGTGGGACTTGTCCAACTCCAGCGAAGCAACATGTCTCAAGAGATTATGCGGAGACGCCAATCAATTGGCAATTAGGTAGAAACGACTCTGTCGTCCGAGATAGATCGAACGTTATCGGAAGTCCGACTGCTGTTCTCTTGGTTGAGGGCCTGTTTCGTGGCAAGATTTACGCCGTTTCTCCGTGAAAGACATCGAAGACACGATGCGTCGTCAAAGCCCTCATTTGTTTGGCATCTTGCAAGCGCTGGTCAAAGGGAAAGCCAACGAGGATGCTGACATCACACGTCTGCAGGCTCTCATCACCGGCACTGTGGCACTGAAGTTCTGAGATCGCCAAAGCAGTGGGATTGCACTCCTAACAGCCTACATGCTTGTTTGCTCGCGGTACAGGAAAACAAGCAATTACAGACCTCGACCATCTTGGTGTCTCACAATCATATCAACAGGTTTAGCGACGTCTAACTAAAGAACTTGGCGAATGATTACCAGGATGTACAGCAGCTCACGAAAGAGACACACATCTGGGTGTATGACAATCTGAATTTGTAGTTAGATTTAGATCTGCTTCAGATTTGTGAAGGTAGTCAAATGTACGAAATATGTCCGTCATGAGCTGCGTTATCCTACTCTAGACTCTGCTAGCCGGCGCAGTTTTACGAAGAGGATCGTGCATGTGCATGATGGCGTCGATTTGTGAGGCCAGGCGACTGACCGGTTGTAAGCAAGTTGTTAGACTCTTGCTAATCTACCACCTTCTGTGTCGTTTAGCAGAGCCTTTGCAACCTATTAGAAATCTTAGCTGAGACCAGCGGGCTGAGCTAAATAACTTAATTAGACTCAAAGCATGTCACGTGACGAAGCATAGTCCCAGTCCTTCTCCGTGCTTAGGCCAACCACACGTGTGAAACCACATGGACCTCTATACACACGTGACAGCTAGCGCACGTGGTGTAAGCAACCTGGCGCGGAGGAGGACTGGGTACGAGTCTAGAGCAGGCTGGAGACAACACTCAAGCCGGTGCATTCCTATTTGGCGTATTCAATCTTGAAGGAATTAGAGAGTTCCAAGCAATACATGAAGCCAAATCCATTGCCTCCCAGGTATATGTACGCGAATTTTACTAATTAGCCGTAATTCGCTAAAGCACACTTGAAGCAGTATGCAAGAGTTACTAAATGTAACATTGTACACACACAACTACAAACAGGTTGTTATTTGACTGGTACTGATTTGCCACAGATTGTTATCAGTGCTCAGTATAAACTTAGCTTATTATACATGTGGTGTGTGTGTGTGTGTGTGTGTGTGTGTGTGTGTGTGTGTGTGTGCGCGTGTGTGTGTGTGTGTTTATATTATCATATCCAACCGGTAATAACTATAACTGGTTAGAATTGAATTATACAGCATCGTAAACTGGTAAACAAATGTCACAGCTGTTGCACTAGCAGCTTGAATAGTGGCATGATTTTGCTGGACACTACTTTGACATGCCATTCATTGATCCAACCTTCCAAATATATGCAATCTTCTTCACATGTCGTACACAATGCAAAATATTAAGCATAGCATTTCTTCAGTAAAATTTTTCATTTAATTAATCAATTAATTAAAAGGCTGTACAGTACATGAACTGGTTACTTGTACAGTGTAATGACATGGATCACACTCGCTGAACCATTGATTTTCAAGGGACCAATATACAGACTTGGACAAAATTATAGGGACACCTGGCATTTTTGTGTCTAGTCTCACTTTGGCACTGAATTTTTCTTTACCAAAACCAAATGTTTTTCGAATTTCTTTTTTCATGGATTGCGCCATTGTTAGTATGTAACATAGCTTGTGTTTAAGACTGCAGCTGTACTTACTACCTACTGCGCATCTAGTTTGCTTTGAAGAAGGAAGATGGCCATTCCTACTTTTCTTGTCTTTGTACACGTTCATCGCTCTTGGATGCTCATTCTTGGCATACAATCTAAGAATGCTCTGTAGTAGAGAGTGAAAGCAATTTTGCGGGTCCTCTTATCAACATTATGGAAAAAAGGCGAATCATCTGTTTTTGCGCATTGATTTTTGCGCATGTCATCACAATTTGAATTGTTTTGCCATTTTAATCAATAAACAAATTTCAACGCATTCAAAAATCATGCGACACTAATTAATTACAAAAACTCCTGCTAAGACAAAAACTAAAAAAGGTATAGCAACGAAAGAACATTGACATGCCACTTCCGGTCCACGTTTTACGTAGCAAAATCTCAAACTGCTACCGCCAAAATGTCAGCTGCACTAAAACCGCTGCCCTTGAGACCGCCAAACTTAGGCGATAAGTTAGCCTGAACGTTCAGCTGCACGCAGTTGCAGAGTCTTGTTCCGTGCGATATTTCACGAGTTGCAGCGATGCCTCGAGGCAAACAGTTGAGTTCAAAAACGCGAGGGAAAATTGAAGCCCTTCACTCAGTTGGCCATTCTGTGCGTCAGATCGCAGCTTTTGTCCGCCGCTCCAGGAATTCGGTTTCATCAGTGCCTGCAACGGCTTTCCCATGGCAGCACAGGAGTGAACGCTCGGAGGCCTAGAAAAACCCACTGCTAACAGAAAACCATCGGCGTTTGCGACTGGGATGGGCAACCACTCACACACAATGAACTTTGGATGACTGGAAATCTGTTCTTTTTACAGATGAGTCAAAAGTCAGCATAGGAAACGATGGTGCTCTGTACGTTTGGCGTCGCAAAGGTGAGGAATTTCTCCCTGAATGTTGTGACCGTAAGGTCCAGCACGCGGCTAGTGTGATGGTGTGGGGATCGATGTGTTGGCATGGTGTGGGGTCTCTGGTGAAACTGGAAGGTCGTTTGGACAGCACGGCGTACCAACAGGTTCTGGAGGAGCACATGCTTACAGACGCAGCGGCACTGATAGGAGACGACTTTGTCTTCCAGCAGGACAACGCGCCAATCCACACGTCTCGGTCAACAAGACAATGGCTACGCCAACATGACGTCACACTGTTGGACTGGCCGCCAAAATCGCCTGATGCGAATCCAATCGAGAACTTGTGGCATGAACTCAAAACTGCTGCCAACCGTCGCGAACCGAGAACTGCAACTGAGCTCTGGAATGCTCTACAAGAGGCGTGGCAGCAGATTCCAGTCGCTCGTGTCCGGAACTTGGCAGAAAGTGTTCCGCGACGTCTGGACGCAATCAGGACGGCGAGAGGCGGAACACTCGGTACTGAGGAACTGGTGAAGGGCTTCAATTTTCCTTCGCATTATTAAAACCGGCTTTCCTAAAAGCCACGAAACAAAATCAGAGAGAGTCTAACTTACGACGCTTACGCAGTCATGACGTCATACAGTTTTAGGTCTCGTTTTCCGCAATGCGAAACGTAAAGAAAACAATTTAGGGTCTACAGTATTCTCAAGAAACCTAACAATCAACGCGGTAACTATTAAGTTCTTAACAATATTGATAGTTGGTAAATGGTGACCTAATTATTGTGTTACTACATACCCACAGCGGGGTGTCCCTATAATTTTGTCCAAGTCTGTCTAAGGACACCACAAAAAAAGTATAGCTGCACCATTTTTGCAGCACTGGCTGTTAAAGGCAAAACATACATACACGCCTGCACTGGAACATGTACAAAAACCCTTTTTTTGCTAAAGTTGCACTGATAAAACAGTTTTACTTATTCTCCAATAACTGATAATCTAGACCAATACAAGCCGATACCGATCGACACACGTAGCCAATCCAATATTTCACGATTATCTGTAATATTGACAACTTAATTAGTTAACATCGATGCTGCTGAGCTGAAAACAACACATCGAATACCACCAGGAAAGAAAGCTCAACAGCAGCAGCTCCACTTCAAGAGGCTAACCAGAAAAAGACAAAAACAAAAAGCAAAAGGGATTCTAAGGTAACGACAAGTCTCGAGTTAGTCCAAAGGAGTCGTGATGCTTTCTGTTCTACATCAGAGCACCAGACAAGAGTGAAGCAAAACGCGTCACAGGAAGTCTGAAGAAACATAGTGATGAGGTACGATGCACTTTGGGTCTTGTCTGTGCTCTAGCAAAGTCCTATTATAACTTCTGACTAAGATTACACATAAGACCTTCACATACTATATGACATTGAGCTAGTTAGCTGCATAGAAAAGCAGGCCAGTCTTCATTGTTAGGAGACGATACTCCACTGAATCATCTTAGATGATTAATAGCTACATCTGGCTGGGTACAGGCATACACGTTGGGACAGACTAGATACTGCATCCAGACATCACAATGGTCGGCCATGGAAGGCCGATGCATTCAAAGTTGCATTTCATGTAATTATTGGATTCGGCTCAAGGGGCATTGCTAATTACAGCCTGTTATCAATTAATGTACACAATCTGTTTATAAATAACTAACATAATTGCAGTTGTAATGCCATGTTTGGGGTACTTCATCTGTTTTAAATTGCAGAAGCACTGTTCGTTGAAGCCAATTTTTATGGAGGCAGCTCATCACCACCGTTCAGCAGCTGCACAAAGAGTTGATGGGGATCATGATCACTCAAACAAAGAACTATCAAACAAACCAGAGCAGCCACTACAGCAGAGACAAGGGCAGCATATGGGAGAATAGCAACACGTGCTCACACAGAACTGCCAATTGAAGCAGTACCATCAGCCACAGTGTGCCGTGAAGTCACAAAGGTTGTCAGCAAGTCCAATTGCAATCTAGAAATTTTTCAAAGCAATGTTGGCTGGATTGACGATGGAATTATCAACTCAGCCCAGCGGATGCTGAAGGAAAGGTTTTCGGAAAAGAACGGTCTCCAGAACACCCTTTTGTCGCAGCAGCTGCAGTTTGTAATGACTAGGCAAAATTCAGTTCAAATTTATAACATTGGCAATCACTGGGTAACGACGTCAAGCGATGAACAAGGGAGTATACATTTGTATGACAGCTTGGTCAGATACAAGCTATCGAGTCACCTAGAACAGCAGATTGCATCAATCTACCGAAGCAATGAGAAGGAGATTACAGTTTCAATAAGAGCAGTTCAGCAACAGAGAGGTGGCAATGATTGTGGGCTATTTGCAATTGCTTTCGCCCACGACGTTACTTCTGGCATTGATCCTGAGTATGTGACTTACATTCAATCTGACATGAGAAAACATCTGTTCTCGTGCGTCAAGAAAGGCTATATAACACCATTTCCACGTTATTGTCGAGGCCGCCGTGACATCACAAGGTGTAAGCGTTCTGTAGCCTCTTTCGCTATTTATTGTGTTTGCAGGCAGCCAGACAGTTTTGGAAGGCTGATGATCCAGTGCAACCGTTGTGATGAGTGGTTCCATTGCAAGTGTGTTTGTTTGAAACCACCTGGCAGAACATTTTACTGTCCAACATGTTCGAGTGAACAAGGTTGTTAGTTGACACAACAGACTTTGTACAACAAGCAGTAAACAGTTGCTAGTAATACTGTGGCACTTCACGTAAGGATGTTTTCAACTTTTTCCTTTTACGAGACTTGACCAATGATATTACTTCGTAGCAAGCAAAACAGTAGTCTTGTTGCTTCAGGCTATCTGTTTATGTGTACTTTCAGCGTCAAAGTTTACAGATATACCTATACATGCATATAACAAATATTTATAAATAGCCACTTGCAACTTGCAACGCAACTAGACTCGAGCCAGTCTCTCCCGCCCCTGCCATTCCCCAGATGTCTCGTCGAAGCTCGGACGAGACATCGAGGAGGAGGAACGGTAAGAGTGGAAAGTAGGGGCGGGAAGAGGTAGGGGCAGGTAAAGGTAGGGGCAGGGAGGTAGGGGCGGGGAATGGTAGGGGCGGGGAATAGTAGGGGTGGGGAACGGTAGAAGCGGGGAGAGACTGGCTCGAGTCTACAACAAAACCACAGAGTACTCATGTCTTTTTAGAAGTAAATCCGTGAACGTTTCCAGTAATCCAGTTTTTGTACATGTAAGGAGCATCCTTTGCATAGATGCAGTATGCTGTTAACCCCTGCCAGCATGCAGGCATTTCAGGGAACTCTATCAATTCAATCAGGGGGCCCTTGAAGAGTCAGTGGTTGGGGGCGGCAGCAACTCGATCATGCTGTCCATGAGGATCTGATGGATCACTAGGCAACCTATTTCAGTTAGCCTGCTTGCCATGGGACTACAGTACTGATTTGAAAAAAGGCTGATAGGCCACAAAATAGGCCGGGCTGGTTTCAAGGTTTCAAGGCAAGTAGTAAGTTGTATAAGTGATAGTAGCAGCCCAGGAGATGTGTATCATCCTGACTTCATGATGGGGCAACCGGGTTATTTTTTACATATCCGTTCAAAACCCCTGCAGTTGTTAACTCATATACATATATATATATATATATATATATATATATATATATATATATATATATATATATATGTAACATTTACTTTTAAAATACATTTAAAACTACTCGTCACTTGCCACAGCTAACAAATCCCAAAGGTCACACTCAGTGTAAAATTGCAAACTAGTGCGTATATATATATATATATATATATATATATAGAAAATATATGAATATATATATATATATATATATATATATATATATATATATATGTATGTATATATATTAGCCAGAGCAGTAAACCTAGATGCCAGAAGTATGCAGGTCACACAAAAACATACACTCATTTTGTATTCAACCAAGAACACTCAAACAACCAAGAACACGTCATTCCCACGTAATTTAGCCATTCTAAATTATTGAAACTTACAAGTAGCTACGAAGACCACAGTTTTACGGGAAAATTTACTTTAAGAAGTGATGTCTTCCTGGCTGTTTTTGATGGTACCAGTCTCGTCGTTTCAGTTGGCCATCACAACAAATCACTCCCACGTGTGCGCTGCTGTCTGGAAATATAGCGTGCGTTGAAGTCATGCCCATGAAGCGCACGCTACAAGTCCTCAGACCAAAAGTCCATGTAGCGCGCGCTACAAGTCCATAGCGCTATTTAACGGTATTCATGTAACACATGTCTTCCAGGACCGCCGATGAGTCTTATCTTATGTATTGCAATAAAATGCCTATTTCGTCGTGGTGGAGCACGTGGAGCTCTAAGCGGGGGCACGCACCGGCGCGCTAGAAAACTAAGCGAGGTCCTACGGGACGTTGGCTGGTCTTACAACAACAATGCTGCTAATAGAGGAAGTAACAAGGTCACTGAACCGTCCGCTGCCTTGACATCAACATACAGTTGCTCTTGTTTCGCGACTAGTTGCTTGATATTTCTGACTCCTTTTCTCGTTCTGCGTCATCTTGATAGCCTGCGACTTCCTCTACTGTTACGTAACATCTTTGTATTGTAATATGACCTCTAGAATGTACAGTTAATGGGATGTCACTTAATTAACATCTGGGTGTGGTAAACAAATACAGCTGCATACAGTCACTTCCGAGCGCAAAGTCAACGCGAACAGAGATTAACTAAACGTGTAAATCGCGATTGGAGGAAGAGAGGCAGCGGTTTCCTTTGAGTGGCGAATGTCTCCAGCCGGTCTTTCTCCGCCGCGGGATGTCCGGCTGGACTCTCGAGCCTAGTGTGACGTGGGCTAGCTCGACAGCCATTCTCACAACGGGTAGAGTGCAAGATGCGCCCACTGCAGTCGGAGTAGTAGCCGGTTCGCCGGGCCTCTTTGGTGTGCGTGCGTTTGGTGTGCGTGCGTGCATGCGTCCGTGTGTCACGAAAGGTGCGTCTTCTTCGCTGAAGTGGCGCAAAGATATCTAGATTGATGCCGCCCATAGGTAATCCTGTCCACAAACAAGCAAAACACCAACGCTAATAAAAACATATTACCATCTGGCGAAGGTAATATAATAAGTTAATAGCTGACTTCGCGGAGTACACCTGCAGTGCGATAATGAATTTGTTATCTAGATAGACCCTCAGTTTGGCAGAGTATTAACAATTAAGGCGTGCACTAAACGGTCACGTTGATATGTTAAATCAACTATAACACGAGTGGTTGGGATGTTGGCGTACTAGGAGACGCCAACATCTCTACCACCCATGTAATAACTGCTAATTATTACATGCACACACATTTGAGAACGCATCGCGTGCTGGTCTGGGTCATTCACCTAGACTCTCGCTGTCGTATTGTTTCAGCCGGAACGAACAAAAACGAGACGATGCAAGTCATCAGGTCAGTGACTGTATCTACAACGCAATTTGACGTATCGGTATCTAGCTGTGCACGAATCAGTGTAAAGTCGAGACGTTCTTTGAACTCCCAAGGCGTAGTCGTCTAATGCTGGCCTAGATAGCAGCATGCGAATGGCTCGCGTAGCTAATTAGAAGCTATGCATGCATACTAACTGTTGTGTAGACACATGCATGCACATGCAGTCTACATGTTTAGTTTGAAGCCGTTGCTACAGTACCACGACTGGTTTTTCAATTACAAGCACTGTGAGAATGTCTGGCTGAATGATTGTCCAGCTGCCACTTGTCTAGCGCATGTACGCATGCATGGAATCGTTAACTTAACGTTTAATGGTCAAGTCACACGGTATTATTACAGCCACATGCATTTGACACCGCGTGCTGGTCGGGGTCATTCACTTAGGCTCTCGTTGTCGCATTGTTTCAGCCGGAACGAACAAAACGAGACGATGCAAATCATCAGGTCAGTGACTGTATTTACAACGCAATTTGACGTATCGGTATCTAGCTGTGCACGAATCAGTGTAACAGTCAAGACGTTCTTTGAACTTCTAGCTAGGCGTAGTCGTCTGATGCTGGCCTAGGTAGCAGCATGCGAATGGCTCGAGTACTTAATTAGAGGCTATGCATGCGTAGTAACTGTTGTGTAGACACATGCATGCCGATGAAGTCTGCATCATGTTTAGTTTGAAGCCGTTGCTACAGTACCGCGACTGGTTTTTCAATTGCAAGCACTGCGAGAATGTCGGGCTGAACGATTGTCTAGATGCCACTTGTCTAGCGCATATACGTATACGCATGCATGCAGTCGGTAAAGGAGCGCTACCTGGTACGTTGTCTTACCAACTAGAGCTAGCTGTTGTTTGTTGTAGCGCAACTCGAGCTAAAAGTCATCTATTGCCTCAGCTGTTGTTTGCATTCCTTCTGGTCAATGTTGTTGCACCGGAATGGAATGCTGCCTACAACGTGTGGGCAAATAATCTACAGCAATGCCGAGATGACCGACTATCAGACGGTTCCTCCATGCCTCAGATCAATTTCTCTTCTCAACTGATTCCGTCAGAACAAGCGGTTGCTAACTGGTCATTTGGTTTACATGAATGGCTGGATGTTTTGAACTTGACTGGACCATGTCTCCCAGAGAACGGGACTGAAAAAATTAATCATTTGAAGTGGCTTGCGGATGCAGCTGCAGGTGGTGGCAGGGATGCTGCAAGAAACGTGGTCAAAGCCACCTATGCTGCATACTGTCTATGGGCTCAAATACTGTATTCATCTGGTCAGGGACATCTTGTTGTCATTCCAGGATACCGAGAGAACTCTACATTGCTGCAGGACTTGGATGACGCTCAGACTGTGATGAGGAACGCATTTCATTTGTCGTTAGACAGAGTAGAGTGTACAGAGGTGAATACCGGACAATGTGAAGGAGAGTTGGATAACTCAACGTTGACAACTGATGACAGAAATATTGGTGCAATATGCGGTAACGCTGTGACAGAAAACTCAGAGGAATGTGATGACGGCAATCATTGGGACGGTGATGGGTGCTCTTCGTACTGCACAATAGAAGGATGCCCTGTCTCAACAACTTCTACCCCAACCATTCCTGCAACCCCGACTGAAGAACAAAGTAAATCATCAACGGAAGCAACAGCAACCGAAGCAACAGCAACCGAAGCAACAGCAACTGAAACAGCAACGGTAAATTCGTCAAGCAGTGATGCTCCTACTGCAATGGCACGACGGCGTCGATCCATGCATTCACCTGATGATGGTTTACATCCCAATTCGACGTTGCCGCCGGCTATGCCTACCTCTGAAGCAACTCCAGCGCAACCGTCATTTTGTGCGTTTAATGACTGTGTAGTGAGTTCACTGAGACAAGGAACAGTACATTTGTCTAACTTTGCTTTGCATGCTAACCACACTGAGATAGATCCACAAACAATCAGAGAACTTAGTAACGGCCGGGCTCTTATGGCACAAGTGATGACAATCCTGCGTCATCATGTGATGTTTCCAGTGGCCAAATTAGACTCCCTCAAGAGAAATCTGGCTAGAACCGCCCTAGATGTACTGGAAAACACCTACTCTATTGCCGTAAGCTTAGAAGATGGTGCCATATGGATCAGACTGACGGGTGTATGTTGTGAACTTGTACATTGCTGCGATTCCGAGTATAAATTAACTTGGCGTCCAGTACACAACTGGTTCAAGTGTCATGTTTCAATTGAGAGCTCTTCTGTTAACCTTCATGCCCTTGGTACCGCCATATGGGAGTGCATCCTGTCTGCTCTAGGAGAGATGTTCCAGTGCGACCCTGAAGGATGGAGATGCATACAGTAATTCCACAGACTGATTTGACGTGATATTTCACTGTGAACCGCTTGCTTGCTGATTAGTTTAGTATGCTCGCATAACTGACTGCTTCGTCTGTGAACCGCTTGCTTACTGATCAATTTAGTCTGCACGTATAAATTGTTTGCTTGGCCTGTCATTTTGTTAGTTTGTGGATCATCTAGAGTTTGTGTGGCTCCGCGTGTTTGGTAGCAAAGCATGTAGCTACTATCTAGCTGTAGTTAAATAAGAAATAAACTGTTTTGTTGAGTTCGATTTCATGCATTGTAATTGTAATTGTAATCAGTGCATGTGTAATAGAGTGTCTGGTCGCTGTTAGAACTGCTCCACCTTCCTGGCTCCCAGCGGTTACAGGATGTGCAAGAACAACAACAGCAACCTTGCTAGACGTACACCTACATGCTTGCATTAGTAAAAACTTGTCAGCTTTAGTGTTTGCATGCATATATTCTCTGTACCGGAATGGCCATGGGATGCTGTATACGACGTGTGAACGAATAGCACATGTACAGCAATGCTATAACGCTGAGATGACCGACAAAGTTGAGCAGAGATCTCTTAGATCTCTCAGATCGAATAGACCTATGCAACCTAGCCTGCAGCGACAGTCGGTGTTACCGTGTAGAGAGTCTGGGTGGAGCGTAGTGTGTGTTGTGGTATACCAGGTGTTCAGTAAACTAATAAATAATACATTCTGTGTACGTTTCTATGTTCTAGCTAACCGACTTGTTAGAGCTATCTACAATGTATAGACCTAAGTTTAACTGATTGACAAGACTTACTACAAAGTAGCATATTCACGTGCACTGCATCCTGGCTACATTCAAATAATCGTTCTCGTTACGTTCATGCATTACCGCATTGCACGTGCACACGTGGTGAGCGGCGAGGCGGATTTGACAAATTGTGCTCGGCGGGAAGCTGTGTATTACTCTCTGTTCGCGTTAACTTTGTCGATTGAAAATCCACGATTTCTCCGTTAGTCTCTAGAGCACGGACACGATGGTACGCGTCCTTAGGCCTAGAGAGACAGTCTTTCGAAACCGATACGTCTCTCATAGCATTTCCTGTAGGCGTGATAAAAAGACTAACAGAACCAATGCAACTGTTGAACGTCTGAGATAACAACACTGAGATAGATCCACGAACAGTGAGTGAGCTGAGTAACATCCGGGCTCTTATGGCACAAGTGATGACAATCTTGCGTCATCTTGTGATGTTCTCAGTGGCCAAATGGGACTCTCTCAAGAGAAATCTGATTATAACCGCCCTAGACGCACTGGAAGACACCTATAATCCTATTGCCGTAATCTTAGAAGATGGTGCCATAGCTATAGGGATCAGACACAGGAAATATGCCGCGAAACCCACATTGTTTTTTCATGGCTCTAGGTAGGGTTTTGCTTAGTCTCTTGCACGGCCCCTCTTAACGCGCGAGCGAGGAGCGGAGAGGGAGTGGTGTCCGCACGCGAAATTCCGGGTCTAGATTTACTTGGCGTCCAGTACGCAACTAGTTCAAGTGTCATGTTTCAATTGAGAGCTCTCCTGTTAACCCTCATGCCCTTGGTACCGCTATATGGGAGTGCATCCAGTCTGCTCTAGTTAATTAAAAGAGATTTTCTAGTGCGACCCCTAAGGATGGAGATTAGACATACAGTAATTCCACACACTGATTTGAGATGATGTTTCACTGTGAACCACTTGCTTGCTGATTAATTAGTATGCTCGCATATACAGTTTACTTGGCCTGTCAGTTTGTTTAGTTTTTAGATCATCAGTAGTTTATGTGGCTGCTTGTTTGACAATTATGGTAGCAAACATATAGCTCGATCTATATAGTTGGCATTACCTCTAGCTAAACTGTTTTGTTGAGTTCGGTACTAATGTGTGTTTGCAATCAGAGCATGTGTATATATAGTAGAGTGTCTGGTCGCTGTACGAGGTGCACGGTCTCGCAAGAGACATGCACTTTGCTCTAACTTCCCAGCGGTACGTAACTTTCCTTCTTTGCTCTAACTTCCCAGCACCATTGTAATGTGATTGTTAGACGTACACCTAGAAACACTTGTGCAGTGTTTGCCTATCATGTACACATACCGTTAGACGACATAATTTGTCCGTCAATATTTGCAGGGAGATTGTACGGGAGCGCAAAAATGAAATCGGAACTTACCTCACTTTTTACGTCAAAGTGTCAGTTGAAACATGTTCTAGGCTAGTCTCGCCTCAGACGCAGTGTGGATTGCAGTCCGGGTGCGCTGCCATCACCACTACTACAGCGCATCTAGTCTCGCGTAGCCAGACCCATTCCGCCGCGTCATCCTTTCGCGCGAAATGGGGTCTGAAATCGGCTATCTAAAGACCGGATTTGGTTTCTCAAATGCTTCACTAAAGACCAGACTGGTATGCACGCATCCTATCTCATTATAGTCCTTGTGCGGAAGTTCGTAGCGTGTCATTTCATTTCACACACCCCCGGGTATACCAAGTTTTTCTATTACGGATGTAAAGAGATGTTGTAGTACATAAATATTTTAAATGTTGGCAGCGTCGGAAATGTGCGACACCTGCACTAGAGCATATCAATCAGTAAGTAAAGCCTTGGACACCAGACCGTCGTGAGAAGAGCGCAATGCGGGCTTTGCAGAGTTTTCTTGATTTAGCTAATGTTGTTTATAATTGTATTTACACTACTCCGTTTATTAATTAAGTGATAAGTAAATAAACTCGTTGCGCAACGTTAACTAAATACGCTAAAATAGCTACTGCGTCAAGTGTACGTACTACATCGTATATACTGCGATTAATCTATAAAAGTAGTATGGTCACTCAATATCAGACTCTGAATCAGATTCCGAATCATCTTCATCAAAGTCAGAAGGTAGTGCTGTATCGTCCAACTTTGCGGAGGTGGAGTTAGCTTTCTCTGATTCTAGAGTGTTGCACTCTTCCTGGCGTTGGTTTTTACAATTGCAACACCCGCAAACATCGGTGCATCCCAAACCGGAATCAAAACATGAACATGCACATTGGTAGCTTGTACAAATGGCGTACCGACGCCTCACACCGTTTCATAAAGTCGTCACGGCAGGGCAATGAGTTTTCTAGGCCAGACATTGCCAGCCGAACAGAATCCAATTTTTTGTTGTATGAGATGGAAAGTGGCTCGTTTACCTTTCCCTCTAAAACATGACGTAGTATCGAACGCATGCATTCCTGGCAGAGCAATCACAAGATCTTAACCTAAGCTGTTTGCAATTGCTCCTAAATCAATAATTCGTCTACGTTCTTTGGTACCAGTCGACCACAATAATCAGGCATCAATAGAGAATGAATGGTAAATTCCAATGACTGCGACATCAGTGTCTGGCGACGATATCACGGCAGTCTGCGCTTGACCATCTTCCGTCGAACATGCAAGTTTGGCATGAACAAATATTCTCGTGTCGGCCTCTTAGTGATCACATGTAAGAGCTGGTTCACGAAACCAGTGCGTTCGAATTCCATCCTCTGACATTATCCGGTTCTACAAAGCTACGCGGTTCCACAATGACAGCGGTACTTGCACTACGCTGCACTAGTATACCACTAGTACAGTGGGTGGAACTCTTTCCAGACAATGTCTCTTCTAGGATATCATTATTAATTTAGGAAAGGGTATTCCCAGAGACAGAATTCAGATGTCCATGGCTGTCAGACTTCAAGCACAAGACATCCCAACTGTAGATGATGCTGTTCGATCATTTGAAGGAGAGGGAGGAGTTCTAAATAGACTTTCTGAATTCGGTACGGACCGCATCAGATGCGACCATGTTCGCCAAGCGAGATTACAAGCCTTTACGTTGAGATTTAGTTTTGATAACATTTACTCAGAAACAGTCAACGGCCGTTGGCAGCAACTACATGACTCTTGGCGCTACTATTATCACCTTACAACTACCTTCTAATAGCATCTACAATATCATATACAATACGCCAATATGATGTAATACCATAATTTAGCCCGTGACTCAATTTGATGCGATGTGCTGCACGGCGGTATAGGTTACAGTTAATTAGTTGGGGAATCCCCAAGTTGTTCGCTGTCCGGAAATTTGTTAGTCGGCGCTGCCAGCTCTCATGATCCAGGAGTATTTCCAAAGCACCATCGACCACCAACGTGATCGTGCCCTCCACGACCTCGTAACGCTAGCGATCTTGCCGAACATGTGACAGCATTCTTTCAACGCACGCTCTACCGATCAACCCCTACCGAGTGCTAAACGATGTCTTTGACTCGGATCCGTTGTTTATTGTGTGTGCGTGCGTCCTTCAACGAAACCCCTAACAGATGTCGATACCGATACTAGAGGATCTCTAGCTGCGTGTTGTTGCATTCTTAGCTAATTAGAGACTCTGTAGAAAGGTTACGATACAGTACAAACGTAATTCACGCGATCATGCAGTACGTTGCTTGTGTAAAGTTAGTTGGTATTGAATTGGCGGTTATTCTGCCGGTTCAGTACGACATACGTAAATGTAGTAGTCGGACGCGGTACCGTCGAGGGGAGGGGCGTGTCAGCAGGAGTGTACACGTACGTTCCCTATGCCCTCCTGCCATGAGCACTGCTTGCGTGTCCACCTCTAGTATTTGGTCTCGTAATTCTCACTTGTAGTCAGTGTGGGTTCTGTTCTCACGGTACAGGAGAGACACAGCATGAGGTTGTAGACGTTCTATCTGCGCTGTCGGGTAGTGTTCTATGTGATGTACAAAATCTAGACATGAAGTGCAACTTGCAGTTGGGCCAATCGTACTCCTACATCTACAGTAATGACGCGACCATGCACTTCGAGTTACTAAAAATTAGTAACTGTCTGAAGCGCCGTACGTACAGGTGCAGAAACACGGTACAGGAAACGTGCTGATGTGATTAGCAGAAACCGCGCCTAGTTTAATTGCATCAATGTATCAGCACGCGTTGGAATGCACCCCTACGCCGTCCAATGGACTCCCTACCGCGTACACTGCTACTCGCTCTTTCAATTTTCTTTTTCTGATGTACTCAAATTATTTGAAAGAACGGATGAGCGTTCAATTTCTGTTAGTTCAAATCCGGCCATCAGTTCATCTAGACAACTACGTCCGCTTTCTCCTAGGCAAAGCAATTTCTAATATACTGAACCTAAAAATTTACAAATTTGAAATAATAAAATTTGAAATTTTGATTTTTTAAAAATTAAAATTTGAAAATGTAATGCAAATTTTAAAAAAATAAAAACGTTATGTAAAAAATTAGAAATTAGAAATTAAAAAATTAAAATTAAAATTTGAAAATTTAAAATTTAAAAATTTGAAAATTTGAAATTTGAAATGGCCGAAAGACCCACTGACCTAGAACAGCCTCTGCTTTCTGATTTAGACATTACAGCTATGGAATAGTGCGTATGTGTTGTGTTACTTTAGACACATAACTGTTGCTGGGACTTGTAGACTGGCAGTGCTAATTGTAAACAGACTACAGAGTACGTGTACTGTACTCTGATCCGCGTGAGTGTACTTATCGAGTGCAAGTTATCACAGTAAGAACTTGGACTTGGCCAATCACATATATACAGGAGCAAGCTAGACTGCCCAGAAACAACGCGGAACGCCTACATGTCTGGTTACCTGAAATCGGTTCCCAGGTGGCATGATTTCACTCGCCAAAACTAATCCATCTCTAGGCAATAAGTAGTCTGTGCTTCCACTCCACGTGTATCTGTTCAGAATGTGAATCAGGCGACTTCAGCTTGAACAGCAGTCTCTTACCCTTGAGAAACCGTACTCAAGAAATGGCTTCCTACACGTCTCTACGCAGGCAAAGTCTCTCACAAGATGCACGAAATGGTAAGTAGTGAACTTACTTACAAAGCCTAGTCAACGGCAAGATGATCTACGGTTCAGAAGCAGACATGGAAACGTGGACTTTGTGTACAGCAAGATCGGCGAAAGGTGCGTGTTACCCTCGAGATTGCGCATGCTCTAGAAGCTCGGCCCCCCCCGAATATCGCCTATTCCGGCAAAAGTTCCTCCTCCTCGCGTGATTCACGTGCGTTTAGCTCAGCGACTGCGCGAAAGAGCCTGGCTTGCGAGGCTACAATCTGCCATAGCAGAGATGTTCCAGTGTGACCTTGTAGGATGGAGATACATACAGTAATTCCACACACTGATTTGACGTGACGTTTCAGTGTGAACAACTTGCTTGTTGATGTCAATTTAGTATGCTGGCTTAGACTTGCTCGGTCTGCGATCAGTTTGTTAATTTGGTTCATTATCACTAGTTTATGTGGCTGCATGCGTGTTTGACAACCATGGTAGCTAGCAAAGCTATCTCTAGTTAGATTGTTTTGTTGAGTTGGATCTCATTGTAATAATTGTATTCACAAGCAGTGTTTCTGGTCGCTGTGGTGGTCTCGCAAGAGACACTTTGTTTTTCTACGAAGTTGATATTTCAGTTGAACTGATTTCCCAGCGGTCACATGCATGCAGGATGGGAACAATAACTGCAGCCTTGTTGACGTACGCCTACATAAATTTACAGCTGTAAAACTTTAACTTGGTCAATTTTAAGGTTCAGTTTGCATGCATCTTCTCAATGTTGTACCTAAACGGGATGCTGCATACTAGCGAACAAATGCACACACACATATATATATATATATATATATATATATATATATATATATATATATATATATATATATATATGCATATATACATGCATATATATATATATATATATATATATATATATAAATACATGTATATACACGTATATATATATATATATATATATATATATATATATATATATATATTAAACTATATTAAAAGAATCCATGTCATAGCTAAACAAAGCTAACTTATCTACTATCAATTTAGCATTGTACTGCCAAAGCTTACATGACAACTGTTCGTGTAAATTACATAAAGTTTTACTAAAAATCAATCCGTTGAACAGAGATGTTTTCTTCGCAATGGATTTCAAAACCTCCAGGCTGTGCATTGACCACACTCCATAAGTTTCAACTATTAGAGGATAGAAAATCCCCCCAGCAGCTGCAACGTTCTCATCATGTCAAAGATCTTTCTCACATTCCCCAGCTTCAGCAGCACACCTGCTTCACTTGCAGCGTTGATAATGTGAGAAGAGCCGAATGAATTCCTGACCAACACATCAAAATAGGCAGGTTTGCCCTGAGAAAAATCAGGGTAATAAACATCACCCGGTCTATCAAAGGACAGAGTCGAGCATCCTTGTTCACGACGTGTACCAGCATTTTTTTTCAAGAGACAGTGGTAGATAACATCACATACAGCATCATGACGTTTAATTCTCAACGGTCCGCAACCAAGGGCATGGTTGCAACTATATATATATATATATATATATATATATATATATATATATATATATACTGACTGGTTTACATGATTGCATTGCTCAATGTTGCAAGAGTAGCTATTTGCATGACTAAAAATTTTAGTCTAGTCTAGTAAACTATAGATGTTAGTGTAGACGCGTGGTTATACTGTCACATGTCTATAGTAACACACACCTTACAATGCTATAGAGCGGAGTAGAATGTAGCGTGTGTTGTGTTGGCTATCAGAATGCTCGAGATCAGCATCAGGATCGAGCATTCTGTGTTGGTAGCCTATCTATATAGAGACACGTGATCGTCGAACTGTAGAGACAACAAAACAAGCCTATGAGCAATATCGAAAGGTTCTAGAGAAATCGATCATCTAGCTTTCAGTGAGGCTGCTCGACAGTCTCCGCCCTCGTCATTCCCCGGATTGTCCAGAAAAGTCCGTTCCACCAACAGGGACTCAGGAATTCGGCGCGTAGACTCGTGAACAATCTCGACGAAAGCGCGGCAAGACTGACCACGATCGAGTCTACTTCTCAACCGTTTTGATAGACTCAACCCACAATTTACCTCTCTGCCCTCGTCATTCCCCGGATTGTAATTCCCCGGATTGTAA
>CAXXBX010000238.1:30000-32429 GCA_964274945.1 Dehalococcoidia bacterium
TATATAGGACGCAGTACCGAACAGCTATCTAGAGATCAAAGTATATATCTATAAAACGAGACGATGCAAATCATCAGCTCGGTGACTGTATCTACAACGAAATTTGACGTATCTGTACGTAGCCGTGCACGAATCAGTGTAAACGTCGAGACGCTCTCTGAACTTCTCTAGGCGTAGTCGTCTGATGCTCGCTTAGATAGAAGTATGTGAATGGCTCGAGTAGTTAATTAGAGGCTATGCATGCATAGTAACTGTTGTATAGACACATGCATGTCCATGCAGTCTGCATGTTTGTTTGAAGCCGCTGCTACAATGCCGCGACTGGGTTTTTAATTACAAGCACTGCGAGAATGTCTGGCTGAATGACTGTCTACCTGCCACTTGTCTAGCGCATAGACATTTGTGTCGCATTCAGCAAGCAACGCCGGTTTTGCGGCTGTCAGGGACATCTTGTTGTCATTCCAGGATACCGAGAGAGGTCTACATTGCTGCAGGACTTGGATGACGCTCAGACTGTGATGAGGAACGCATTTCATTTGTCGTTAGACAGAGAAGAGTGTACAGAGGTGAATACCGGACAATGTGAGAGAGTTGGATGACTCAACGTTGACAACTGATGATAGAAATATTGGTGCAATATGCGGTAACACTGTGACAAAAGACTCAGAGGAGTGTGATGACGGCAATTGATGGGACGGTGATGGGTGCTCTTCGTACTGCACTATAGAGGGATGCCCTGTCTCAATAACTTCTATCCCAACCATGCAGTTTAACTACCGAAACAACAGCAACTGAAACAACAACTAAGTCTTCTACCCCAACCAGATCAGCAGCAACTAAGTCTTCAGTTCAACAACTGAACACAACAACTGAAACAACAGCCATAAGTTCCTCAAGCAGTGGTACCTTGCTGTAGAAATGCGACGGCGTCGATCTATGCATTCACCCGACGATGGTTTACATCCCAATTCGACATTTCCACCGGCTATGCCTACTTCTGAATACATTCGAATTAAAAACACCACTGTAGCAACTTTATCATCGGCACTGTCATTTTGTATGCTTAATGCCTGTGAATTGGGTTTACTGAGACAAGGAACAGTACATTTGTCTAACTATTCTTTGCATGCTAGCCACACTGAGATAGATCCACGAACAATCAGAGAGCTAAGTAACGGCGGGCTCTTATGGCACAAGTGATGACAGTCCTGCGTCATCCTGTGATGTTCCCATTGGCCAAATTAGAATCTCTCATGAGAAATCTGGCTATCCGCCCTAAATGAGAGGGCAGAAACCGGCATAATGTTAGAAGAGGGTGCCATATGGATCAGACTAACGGGTGTATGTTACTAGTGCATTGCTGCAATTCGGGGTATAAATTTACTTGGCGTCCATTAAGTAACTGGTTCAAGTGTCATGTTTCAATTGAGAGCTTTCCTGTTAACCCTCATGCCCTTGGTACCGCCATCTGGGAGTGCATCCAATCTGCCCTAGCAGAGATGTTCCAGTGTGACCTTGAAGGATGGAGATACATACAGTAATCTACACACTGATTTGACGTGACGTTTCACTGTAAACCACTTGCTTGCTGATGTTAATTTAGTATGCTCGCATATACTTTGCTCGGTCTGTGATCAGTTTGTTAGTTTGGTTCATTATTACTAGTTTATGTGGCTGCATGCGTGTTTGACAATCATCGTAGCTAAAGCTATCTGCATTTAGTTAAATTGTTTTGTTGAGTTGGATCTCATTGTAATTGTATTTGCAAGCAGTCTCCTGGTCGCTGTGGTGGTCTCGCAAGAGACACTTTGTTTTTCTACGCAGTTGATATTTTAGTTGAACTAATTTCCCAGCGGTCACATGCATGCAGGATGGGAACAATAACCGCAGCCTTGTTGACGTACGCCTGCATAAATTTACGACTGTAAAACTTGGTCAACCTTAAGGCTCATTTTGCATGCATCTTCTCAATGTTGTACCGGTGTCATAGGGAATTTGGCATCCCCGAGCCATATTCACTTGGGAATTTGGTATCCCTTCAAGACGTTTTGCATCCCCGAACAGTATATCTTATGGGGATTTGGTATCCCTTCGGGACAATTTGCATCCCCGAACAGTAGATCTTAGAGAACAATGACATCAGCGTAAGTTCGTGCACTCTAGCTGTTGCATGGTGGCACATGAACGTTTAGCGTCGCACAATACTTTTTAGAAGTGCACCGGTAGTTCGTCAGATGACTGAAAGTTTACCTACATAATGGGTATGGGATATCAAATTCCTCAAGGGATACAAACTCTAGTGCCTCAGACCCCCAGAGAATATGACTCGAGGATACCAAATTTATATATATATATATATATATATATATATATATATATATATATATATATATATATATATATATATATAGTACAACAATGCCGAGATG
>CAXXBX010000239.1:2500-32926 GCA_964274945.1 Dehalococcoidia bacterium
CATTGGCTATTGTGTGCCCATCAAAAAAGCACCAAAGGCAGATCAGGTTCCCAACAGCCACAGAAGCAACATTTCTCAGACATGAGATACACCAAATTTGGTGTCCGAGAAATGTTGCTTCTGTGGCTGTTGGGAACTCGCTCTGCCTTTGATGCTTTTTTGATGGACACACAATAGCCTATGCAACTCCCCCACACTAAAAACACTAGACCTTTTTTGGAATCTGTGTCTAACATCGATCAATGGATGGCAATTTCTGTATGATATAAAATGATATTATAGTATGGTACTCGTATGTATGAATTATTTTATGCCTACTGAAGGCGTACAGTATATTTCACAGTTAAATAAGGACATACAAAACTGTACATTTAAAATTCATACAGACACACACACACACACACACACACACACACACACACACACACACACACACACACACACACACACACACACACAATTTAAATATTATATAAATGATTTCTTGCTTATTGTGTCCGAGAAAATAGTGATGCTAGATCACAGTCTCAATCTTCAATTAATTTCCCTACCTTAGATGACTTGCTGCTGCTTGCTTACAACCATCCCTGTTACTAACGCAACTTAGTATGCATTATATAAACACTATAGTTGCTGTAAACTCACTAGCTTCTTTCAACCACTCGCCAACTTTCTGTACAGTATAGATATCTAGGAATTACGTAATCACACATGGACAATCAGAAAATTATTAGTTGTAATACACACATTCCTATTATCTGTATACACCAGAGAGGACCACCATGTTAGATTGAGCACATTGGAAGAGTCTACAATATCATAGTGTTGTCAGCCACGTACCATACAGCCAAGCGTTCTAGCTAGATAGCTAAATTGAGCAAGAGCTAGATTAGGGTAAGTGTCTAGCTAGTGAACAGAATGTCTAGTGAACATGCAGATAGTCGCCGTGAACAGAACAATCTCTTGCAGTAAACAGGGTAGTTGCGCATGAACAGACTAGTCGCCGTAAACAGAATAGTCCCTGCTATAGCGGAGACTAGCCTGTTTACTGGGGACTTTTCTGTTCACGTGAACAGAATAGTCGACAATGAACAGAATACTCCGTGAACAGAACAGTGGCTAGAACAGTCGCTCGTGAACAGAATACATAGTCGCTGTGAATAGAATAGTTGTAGTCGGCGTGAACAGGATAGTCGCCGTGAACAGGATAGCCACCTGTGAACAGGATAGTCGCCATGAACACTGGCTAGTGTGAACATGCAGAATTGTCGCCATGAACAGAATAGTCCCGCTAGGGTGGGTTCAAATTGCATGAACAAAATAGTCCTGGTGAACAGAATAGAAGCAACTATGAACAGAATAGTTCCCGTGAACAGAATAGTCCCTGTACAGAAGACAAAGAACACTTTATTTACTGCCAGGCTTATGTGAGTCTGGGGACGAGGGTATAGAACATTACCTATTCATGCAGCGTCACTTTTATGATCAAACATTTAAATGTCAATTTGTAATTTTTATCAACATATATGCGCACATGTTTGTAACTTAATTTATCACTTTCTAGACAATTAATCTCATTTAGTGCGACGTTCAAAGTACCAGCTATTTCTGCCTACTAGAGCCGAAACTACAAGCAGTGACGCTATCTAGACAAATCTAACTACCGAATGCATGAAATTAAAGCTGTTAATTGAACAAGCACTATAGCTCTATAGTCTACAGCGCAAACCCTCCACGTGCCATAGCCTAGCTAAAATTTTAGTTTGCAGCTTGAATGTAACTGGCGAGCAAAGCAAGCCTCTCTCTTGTCATGTCGAGTTATATTTTATTTATAATTTATTTATAATTTATTTATACATTGGCAGTTATCTAGCCGTGACCAGCTACTTTGTTACGGATGCTATTTTTCCGGCAGTCTTTGCTGATTGTACTTATAAAAAAGTCTGTCCCAGCTAACTTCAACCCCAGAACCCACTTGTGGGGAGGGCATTTTGTAACTAGATTAATCTCGAACTGTACGTGTACTAGCTGTAACACCGCACCAACTGCCAACTGCTCGTTCCACTGACCGTAGACAGGATAGAAGCGGACGCTACCGCCTGTCTAAACGCCAGTAAGGCTGCCGGACCTTGGTGCTCCCGCCCCACTAGTCGCTTTGCTCCCCCTCGCTCTAGAGCCTCCATTCAAACCAATGGGAACAGCACGGAAGTCATCAAATCCCTAGGTGTCAATATTGACACTGTTGAATGCACTGCATACAACAAATTGTGTACTATTTATTGCGAAGTTATTTCCTGTGTGCAATTAACTAATATGCAATTAATAATACAATTAGAAAAGTGCAAAATACTCAGGTAATTTAATTATATTTTACTACTACAAAATATTTATTAACAGATAAACAAAATACAATTAAAGTGACAGCATATGGTATGTGTGTGTACAATATTATCTAGTTGGCATATACATGTACATGAAATCATTTAATGCATGGAATATGATGGATGATGATGATGGCATATTCATAATTCTGCTGGTTGTTCTATTATTGAGATAATCTATATTTAGAGCTATCATTGGTTTAAATTAATTATGTTAATTATTTAAGTTGAGCTAATGACTCTTAGGTAAGTTGATGGTATCACTGTATCAGTCATGGTGTTGTTGACACTTAAAGGTGTATACATTGGATGTGCTTTTGCCAACTGGCATTTTATATTTCAGACTACACACTAGGGCATTGGTTGTTACATGGTTGGGGACATGAATGACAGTTATATAATTAGATACTGTGTGTGTACATGCGTGCGTCCGTGCGTGTGTGTGTGTGTGTGGAAATACAAATGGTTGCCAATTCTTGAAACACTTCCTGCTATATGTTGCTGAGAAAAAGAAACCAACATTTCTTTATATGGAGCCAAGATCATTTTAGTCTGGGAATCAACAAACTCATTGTCTTGTCTGCATGGCTAGCACAAAGACCAACTTTAAATTCTGTTTGTCTGTCCCACTGTATACTGTCTGTTTGCCTGTCTGTCTGTCTTTCTATATATGTCCATAAATGAAGTTTGCTACAATATAGCAAGCAAGGCTAGGTATGTAGTTCACACTGTCCAACTGCTATATACAACTTGCAAATTAACTAAAGGGACATAAATGCCACTGTCTATCTGTCTACCTGTCTGTCTATTTTATTGACTCTATTAATCAGTGAATATTGACTTCAAGTCGTGTCTTTAGATCATTGGCTTTATACCATCTCTTGCAACGTCCTGTAAAGGAATAGTTTTGTTGCTCATCTTCAGCTTCTGACTTTATTGATTATGCAACGATTTACTTATATTAAAGACCCCACTTGACACCTGGTTATGTTTCAACATGTATTGACATAGATCCATATCAGCATGGCAGAAATCTACTGTTTTTATATCGATCAATATTGATTGTATATATCAATCAATTTTGACTGTATAAATCAATCAATATACTAATTGATTTCACGGTCTATACGTGTATATTGATTGATTTATACAGTCAATATTCATTAATTAATACAGTCAATATTGATTGATCAATTTATACATTCAATATTGATAGATATGTACAGTCAATATTGATCAATTTATACAGTCAATGTTCATTGATTAATACAGTCAATAAAAACAGACAGACAAGTTGTATTTAGCAGTTGGACAGTGCGAACTATACTTAGCCTTGCTTGCTATATTCCTGTATGTAACTTAATTCATTTATGAACATATAGGGAAAGACAGACAGACAGGCAAACAGACAGGCAAACAGACAGTATACAGTAGGACGGACAAACAGAATTTAAAGTTGGACTCTGTGCTGGCCATGCAGTCGAGACAATGATTTTGTTGATTCCCAGACTAAATGATCTTGGCTCTATAGAGAGAAATGTTGGTCCAGTAACATCTAGCAGAAATGTTTCTCAAGAATTGGCAACCATTTGCATTTTCACACGGAATGTTGAGGGAAGGTTCAGGTCTGGCTACGCAAGACTACCGCTACTCGGACGCGCTGATGAACCCCATTTGATGCGTGTGGCCATTTTGGCGCAGCCGCGGGACTGGACCTCAAGTCCACACGTACCCTTATATACTGAGGGATGTTCTGCCTAGTCCATACGCCCCCAGTCAAAGACCAGGTACTCATTTATACTCCTGAGTCGAGAGAGGCAATTGTGCGTGAATATATTGCTCAAGGAAAGTACGTCTGTACACATACGCAAACCTGAAACCTCAACGTCCCGGATGTTTGTATTCTCCAAATGCAACTCTCAACCAACTGAGCTACGAACGCCACACACACCAGTATCTAATTATATAACTGTCATTCATGTCACCAACCATATATTATATAACAACCAATGCCATAGTGTGTAGTCTGAAATATAGAATGCCAGTTGGCAAAAACCATATCCAATGTATACACCTATAAGTGTCAACAACGCAATGACTGATACAGTGATGCCATCAACTTAAATAGGAGTTATTAGCTTAATAATTTAATTTAAACCAATGCTAGATCTAAATATAGATTACCTCAATAATAGCTGAGTGACAACCAGCAGAATTATGAATATGTCATCATCAGCCATCATATTCTATGCATTAGTAATTTGTTATGTTGTTTGCATTAAATGATGTCATGTACACGTGTTTATACCAACTAGATAATATTGTACACACACACATCATATGCTGTCACTTTAATTGTATAGTGTTTACATGTTAATAAATCTTGTATAGTTGTTGTGAAATATAATTAAATTACCTCGGTATTTTGCACTTATTTAATTGTATTTATTATTATCAATTGTATATTATTTAATTAATTGCACACGGAGAAATAACTTTGCAATAAATAGTACACAATTTGTTGTATGCAGCGCATGCAACAGTGTCGCTATTGACTCCTATAGCTCCTACTCGTAGCTATAGTAGGCGCACACGGCTAGATAACCACTACCTTACAGCAAAACAGAGAGATGAATCGACCTAGCGACGATACCAGATGACTGCAATTTTGACTCGAGCTCCGCAAGACATGCACTAAATTGAATCAAGGGTTCCCTTTCGAAGGGTCGACTCTACTATAATTTTTGGCGAGAAGAGCGAAATGACTCTCGGACTTTGCTCCCGTACGCGGCTAACAATTCTAGGGAGCAAATTCCGCCTCAAGCACCTCCTCCCACGTGCGAGGAGGCGACCAGCACGCGAGGTCGCGCCAGTGAACACGGAAGGCTTGGCTCATGAGGCTACCCACGGCTCCAGCCACACACTTTTGTACGTGTACACGCGTTCAATGATTTTATTTAACTTAAATTAATGTGGGTGTGCAGCACCTGCATGCATGCAGCTATACATCTTGCTCTTTGTAACAAATCTGCCCATATACATATATACATGTAGTACATACAACTTCCCTGAATCTGCCCTCTGGGCTCAGAAATGAAAATGAAACTGAACCAACTATTCAGTTGAAACTTAATTAAGTCACCAAGGTGACAGCTCAGTCAGGACCTCTCCAAACTCTATAATAATAGTCTGTTGTGAAAAAACAAGCTTCACTAGTATTAAAGACATAATAATCTTTCACTTTGATATACACTGTAACTGAAACATCAATCCGGCCATGGTTTCTCAAAAGAAAAGCCCTTGTCTTCATAGAGTTTACCAGCAGGTCATGCGTAGTAAGTGGCTGGGAAAGATGAAGTCTGACATGAAGGTTGCCAGTAAGATGAGTAAGGATGACTGTTCATAGGTACTGAGGGAAGGGAGGTGGTGTAGCTATAAGAAGATAAAGGCTGTTGCAATTGCTGGTGGGAGAACATGTTCACTACATCACTGTTGTATCGAGCTTGCAGCTCTGCTGCTGAACATCCTAGTAGTGATTCCAGATCACAAACAAACTTGTAAACGTAACGTTTCCCTGGAACTTTGTGGATGATGTTTTTGTCATAATAATATCGAAGTCCTCTACTAAGCTTCTCGTAATTCATCTTGGGTTTGTTTTTCCGCTTTCCCCATCTCTGAGCAACCAGTTCAGGATCAGTCAGTTTGAATTCCCATTCCCGTCCTGTCCACACAATACAGTCCATGTTCTTTTTGTCAGTCAAGAGTTCCAAAAGAAATTGCCAAAGTTGAATCGGACCACTACTTTCTGTGTACGCAGCAGTCATAGCAGCCTGTACCGACATAGAAGGACCAGGGGGAGCTGGAGATGCACACGGTGAGACTCGAGGTGAGCTGAGCCCAGATTGACAAGAGCTACCACATGAAGTAGGGCTAGGAACTGCAAACAAAATGCCCAATTGGAAACAGTTTCACATCAACAATCATAAGTTCCACATTTACCTTGTCTGTAAGGAGGAGGAAGAAGATTTGTTCTGGTTGCTGTGGATGGAGATGACCTGTCTTCATACTGTAATAGATCATCATTGGATGGAGACTTGGGTGGTGTCTCGGGACTGTAAGATGGTGCTGGAGGTTGCAACTGACCGCCCACAGCAGCAGAGTGTGCACTAACTGTGATTTCAGGAACCAACGTTTGTACCAGTTGATCTATCTCATCAGCACTGCTGTATGGTTGACTAACAGATGAAGCGCTTGCTATAATCAAAATTCAATTAGACAGTGTCAATCTGTTTCTGGCAAGCTAAAGAAACACAGACTACTACAAAATAAGGAGTAAAATTAGGCAAACGGATGCCTTCTTCCTAAAATACATTGATTATGATATCATAGCTCACCTGAGCGAAGGTGCTGGATGTGCGCATACAAAATATCTCCCATAAACTGTGGAGTCCGCCTGAGAAAATCTTGTTGCGACATCGCACACAAAGTTGGACCGTCTACTCTGAAGTTGTCTCGTTCGATGCGTTCCAAGTGAAATTCGTGTATAGCCCAGGCCAGCCAGATCTGAACTTCGGAAACAGACCACTTCATTGGATCTGAAAAGTTCCAACAGAACAGTTTCGTCAATTTCAACCAGTAACTTTGAGCACACAACGACTTTAGCTTAGATTTTCGATGTCACGAGCAAATTACAGAGATGCAAGGCCGAATGATATTAATTTACTAGAGTAGCGAGTACTGTACCTTGCTCCATGCCGACTCGTTCACGCTCGTACGTAAAGTTGTCGCATAACATCCTGACGAGGTAATCCAAATCGCCCACTTGCGAATGACGAGCTCGGGGCTCGTAGCCGAATCTGCTCAATAGCCCGTCGGTGTACATTGTCGGTGTGTGGTGTCCTGAAATCGAAACGAAAATGATGAAACTGACAATAAGCAAGTGACAACACACGCGATATGTGACAACACGCGGCAGTGACCGATTCGCTTTCCGGGCTTCGTCGCACGTAATGGAAAAGAAGCCGAAAGACGGCGACCACGAGTACCAACACGTATGCTGGCACACTTCCATTGAAGCCATTGTCGCAATCTCGCCACCTTCCACCCGCGTGTCGCCTAGGTGGGGATCCAGATAGCGAAGTCGCAAGCAGACAGACGACGACAGGGCAGGGCTTGAGGCACCGACTGTGGTTCTCACCTCGACTCACGTCCATTGTCACGCTGATCTGCGGGGCGCCCGAGCTCGAGATCCGACACGAGGCTGCGGGTAACGCCACCGCTCTAGTGGTCAGTGATACGTTGGCCGAACTAGCAGACAAGCCGTAAGTATGACAAGATCCAGCATGTTGCACACGGCTGGGAGAATCCATCTCAGATACGGTATACATGAACGCCTACAAATTTAAGACAACAAACACCATGAGACACAATCGACATGTGGAAATACGAGAGTAGATTGCACAGTAGGCATTTGAAAACAGGAAGGATCGGTGATTCCTCCTACCTTCTTGCTTCTAGCGACTTCCTATCGTTTGCAACCTAATGTTTCTACAACAGACAGATGTGCACAACTGAGCAGTTCTCTGTAAGGCTGCCCTGTCTTATCGGCGAGCCAACGTGGGACGGATTATCTCGAGGTCGTCACAATGACGTAACTTGGTGAGTGCGACGGCACGGTTGCGGTTTGTGTCGAGACGTAAACTATTTAGGGAATCTGTGATGGTAACACCAGATAGACTGAATGTGTAGCCTATGGGCTGGACATTGCGGTGTTTGCTTAATTGGAGAAACACTAGACGCATTCATGCTAATTACTTACGTAAGAACTGCTCCATTGTAAACAACATGGCGGTGTACTTTTGACCCTAACGTGTTGCGTCACACGGTTCTCTGCCATTTACGGCAGACGCCGTGACGTTACGCCTACTTGCGGTTTTGGCACGTGACACCAACTTTCGACTGCCTTACGACACAATTCGATAAATCGACCAAAGCGAACAGTAACGTAGATTTGGCGAGGCTGGAAAAAAGGATGGCTGGCGCGGTCTGCTACCATCTTGCACTGATTGCTTCTGGTAAACAGACCCACCCACGAGCGTGGGCGTCAGCTGGCGGTACCAGATCATGTGATTGAATCTTCACTTCGTTTGCACTCAACATTTGCACTTTTGAAGGAACCAAATTAGCAACCGTCTGGATAAACGCTCAAGTGTTGTAGCGCTTGAATGTCTACTTCTCTGAAAGCATATGGTGTAGCAATTCTCCTATGTGTAGAGGATAGACAGCGAAACCCCAAGCGGCCCTACGACTACGATCTTGTTGTAGCTAACTGTCTTTGCGCTTTACTGTCTTTGCGCTTTGGTGAACTATAAGCAGAATCGTAAATGATCGTACTAGCTAGTGGAAAGCAAGATTATTTTTAGTGTCGTCTGCATCTCAGATTAGATCCTCACGTCTAGCTAACAAAACACCTCGTCGGTTTGAATGCCGAAGACTCTGGTGGTGTCTGTTGTCTGGCAGGAAGTCTGTCGTTCATTCATTGACACCCTTCTAGGCGCTAACGGCGCAGAAAGAAATAGAATACCAACGGAGAAACAACGACATCATTGACTCGACTCTGGATGGCATTTTCAGACGGTATACTACGGTACTACTGTAGTAGTTCATCTCATATTCTACAGCATATTTTAGTGCTTTCTCCTCCAAAATTACGCTTGGGTATTCCCCATCAACTTGACACGTGATTAATGCGGTTTGCGGTCTGCTGTATCAACCACGAGTGCGGTCTAAAACGACCACATCAAACATTTCACTCGTCAGAAGTTCACAAGAAGTACATCTAACCAATTGCTTACCACACTAAGTGGCACACTCACTTTCACACCACCACAATCACTCACAGGACCACACAATGGCGCGTATTAATGGCGGAGGGCGGTGACATACCAGAGCTACCGCGGCCTGTTTGCCAATGCATTTATATCATACCTGTCGTAGCAGACGAGCATGCCTGCACATACGTCGTCATCCGACTCTTGCAAACACGAAGTGGTGATCGAGAACTCTAGCTAGACCAATAGACAGAACGTCCATCAAGAAGTGACATCCAAAGCAATCGAGGCAACTGTGGTTGGCATGCTTGACGCGTACACTTTGAAGAACTATTTTTACCAAGACAATGCTGCATATTAGTTTGTGAAGTGAAGCACGAAAGAGACTGCAGCACCCAACATCGCTTTTATGAAGAAGCAGAGAAACAGGTATTCTTAGGCCAGGAAGGCAGATAGCGCAAATGATTTACGGAGTAACGTGACGTCATTGATAAAGTAAATCACAGGCTATATTCAGAAACTGGGTGTAAAGGTCATCTCTATAACATGCAGCGTGCCATGTAAATGATAAATGATTACACTAAAACCCTGCTAATACCACCGCAAAACGAGTGTCATGTCGTTCAAGACTTGTTACCTAGGTACAAATTCACTACAAATTGCACCAATACTGTATCTAGTGTTGAGACTTTATTATATGGGAGGACATCATGTTGATGACCTAGGGCACAATTGCTTTGCTAAAAGCTTAGTGCAACCCCGTACATATTGGTGCAGTAGTAATTCTTTACCTAGACAAGATAAAAGAATAAATATATATGCAATATACATGTATTATGCCAATCTCTAGCTAGGGGTGATTGAAGCATGTCTAGGGAATGCCAACATATTATCAATGCTATGTTTGGTCACCTAATATATATATATATATATATATATATATATATATATATATATATATATATATAAGAATTTCTGCAATAAGTCACATGACATTTTCAAAGTTTTTAATTAAACAACTTATTAAAACAAATGTGTGAAATTATGGTCATATAATACTAGATTGGTTTTACAACATTTCAATTTAGAGATAGAGGACGTACGTAGTTGGGACATGCATACTTGAGTTGTTGATGTTTGGATGGGGAACGTTCATGTATGTAATATATAGTAGGAAACCACTTATCGGACACTTTTAGTTATACAACAGCACGGATTATCCGACGGTACATGGCTTGTCTGAACTGCTAGGCTGTGCACACGCTAGGATATACGATTCCTGTGTGTACAGTACTGAATCCGTGATCCACGTGTTATCAAATTAGATGTGAAGCTCTAGAAACGGTTCTTCAGTACCTGGAAGAACAACCTGAAGTTTTAGTAAGCACAATGGTCCTACTGAATGGGCTGCTGATGAAAACTACAGCAAGAAGAGCGAAAGCATTGATCCAGACTAAGATTAGTGGTTACTTTAAGTCTTGACAGTTCCCATTAGTGTTCTCCCTAGTCAAAGAAGTTATTCTGCAGTTGCTTTTCAAAATGCGTCAGTTATCGGACGTTTTCAATTATCTGACGTTTTCAGTTATCTGACGTCCTTTTGGTCCCATGCTCGTTGGATAAGTGGTGTTCTACTGTGTGTGTATGTAGAGAGAGAGAGAGAGAGAGAGAGAGCAGTCAAAATGGCACACAGAAAACTAAGACTCATCAAAGTCTATAAGACCAAAGATACACTTTGAACTATTTTTCAAAATGGTAATTATTCGATTAGTAAAGTAATAAACTTACACACAAACCTATAGAAACTGCATGCATTTGACTATGGCAGGTTAGGGTTTTGCCAAAATCTCAATACACTATAGCACCACTTAGACTTCGTACAGAGCAATGACTTGATTAAAGATCTTTGAATTATTCACTGACCTTTTTATCATTTAGGTATGTTTGCCTTTTGTAAAAAAGTTGAGGCAGACTATACTAATTGTATGCCTATAATAGTACAGTGCATGAAAGACTTAATTAATTAATTGACAATTAAGCAAATCTCACCTTGGGTATAGATACATGGAGTAGACCACTCACCGTCTTATACACAAGAATCTGGAAAGTCTAATATACCCAGCTCATGCATTCAGAGAAGTGGTCAGTCATTGTTGTGGCTTTCTGTGAAACTTAATTGTGCTGTGGACTAGCTTTCATGTATACAAACATTTCCTTTATGGGCAAGTATAGGATCGAGTGCGTAGTATAGATAGCTTAGAAGATGCTATTCATTCACAGTCACACCGCTATAGGATATTAATATCTGTGACTATAACGATAAAGAAAACATGCATTGTGTTGTATATGTCTACCTGTGGACATGCATGAAGAAATAGATATAATGTGTTCAGCATGAGTGTGATAACAACTTTACTATATATGCATATATGTCTGCATGGCAAAAGATTTTCCAGAACTACAAGCTTGGACTGAGTAGAACTACTATTCAACAAGCAAACTCTTTATGAAAACAATGCAGGTTTCTATAACGGATCTACTCCAACAAGGTGATCCCAAGGGTCCGCTGTTATTTCTATATCATAATCATATACTTGTAGTCTCCTTCTGCAACTCTAACATCTAGATGGTACTTTATTGGCTCACATGAAGCAGTTTCTTATCAAATTTATTTGCATGCAAAGGTCCTCAGTTTTGGTTTCTATAGCAACATCAATCAACAAGTGTGCATTTCTTGGCCTCTGGAGATCAATAATTTTTAAAGTTTAACACTTATATATATATATAATAAGATTATCAGTAATCGTACCAATTCAGTCCATTCAATGACACATAAAAATATGTTGACCAAGTACTTGAAGCACAAGAAGAATTGATCAGTTTGGATTATCCCCAATTGAGCTTTATTATGCTCTTAAAAGAGAACTGATTTAGTCTGTGCAAAGTTAACCATCTCTTATGAATAATATGTAACATCAGATCATCATTGGCCAATTAATCATCGATCATGTCTGTCCAACTTATATAGTGTGGACGTTGCAAGTATACAATCAAACACTCATACGACCTATAGCTACCTCTTGTACAGTTGCGGTGGAATGAGCTAGGCTACTCCCATGGACCTTGCTAGATGCAGAGACTGTGTAGAGAAGGAAATCAGTTGCATTTATACATGCACCAGTAGACGCTACCGTTTCTAATGATCCTGATAAATTGTGTGCATAAGCGAGACCTACAGATCTTCTATGATGCTCTGCGTGCATGCATGGTTAGTGATAAAGGATTAAGTCTGGGAATGAAGTACCTAAATGGAAGAGGAAGCTTAAGTGTGGAAAGCTATAGTTTGTTGGGTGGAACAGTGATTTGAAGGAGCTGAAAGACAATGCCAGGGCTGATTATGCACATATGCATGCATGCACTGGAAGTCAATCTGCTGGAAAACCTAGATTATATATTTACCTCAATGTGTAGATTTCGGAGACTATTCAACGCAAGCTGAGGTTGGTGAAAAAAAAAAAGAGAGGTCTTCTTTAGAGAAGGTCTCTGACAATTTGGTTCAAAATGATCAGGCTGATTTCTGGAGAAGGATTAAATCAGGGATAAAACATATCTGATAAAACCATACTTCAGTATTGCACTGCATCCCTGAGACACGTACTCCTTTGTTCCCAGTCATGCAGTTTCTCACCTCATATATGTCCTATAGTGTGAAAGAGAAGTTGGGTGATGTCACAGACAAGAACAATTACAGATCGAGGGATTGCTAACTTTGTCATCAGTCTAGAGTCTCAAAGGCATTATAGAGATTATCCTTCTTGGCCGCCGTATATATAGCAAAGACGTATGGTCGTCAGACCAACAGTTTAGTTTTTAAGCAATAGTTGTGGTGATTGTTCATTTAATTGTAGTTAAAGAAACTATAAAATGTTACATACAACTTCAGCAGGTCTACATGCATGTTTATGGTTGAGATTTAGATCTATCAAAACATTTGATAGGGTCTCTTGCTATCGCTTGTCTTCAACAAACTATTGAAGAAAGATGTTTCTCTCTATGTTGTTAACTGTACATTCAATTGTAACAGAACGTTACAAATTACAGTCCTGCACGTTCATCAAAAACTATGCAAGTAATGATAAGGTGGAACGGTATATGTAAGCTCGATCTCTTATGGTTGTGGTGTAAGAAATGGAGTCAGACAGAGAAGTGTATTTTCGTCATTTCTTTTTAATATTTATGTGGACAATCTACTGGTTGAAGGAATTATCAGTTTCTGGATAGTGCAAGGATTGGTACTATGATATTTGTGGTTCTTTTGCAGTAAAAATAATTTGGTATTTAATGTAAAGAAGAGCGAGCATAGCTGCGATTTTTAGGAAAACAAACAAAAGTTACTTTATTGCTGATCCCAGGTTTCGATCATCTGGGTGGAGAAAACCTTAATTGCTTAATTGCTTAATTGCTTACACTGATATTATGAAACATTTGGGCATCCTAGGGATATGAATCTGCACGGTGGCAATATGGTAAAGGAAAGAATTACAAAATACTATGGAGCATGCAGAGTGTATGTGTACATATAGTGCTTGCAGTAGTTCCTTGTAAGATAACGCAAACATGCAAACTATAAAAACTCTGCATAAATACTAGCTGTTAGGCCTATACGCGTACAGTCCCTGATAAACATGCAGCCATTAATCCACGTGTTAGAGAGTTTCTGGAAACAATAGCCCTCCATATAAACAAATTCTGCAAGCATTATAGATCCTGGAAGAAACCTCCTGAAACTTGCCGTCAAATCCTTCTGAGATGGAGTCTCTGGACTTCATTCCAAAAGCCTTCCTATATAATTTCTTTTCTATATTGTACGCAGTATATTGACTGTAGTCATTATAGGCTTGTTGAGTTCTCTATATTCCATAAATGGCACCCAAAACTCAAAATTGGGAATAACTGGGTATCAGTGACTTAATTTTTCATCCACATATCATCATTCGAACAAACTCCTCCCAATCTATATAAAAGAAACATACCACAGTCTTTCCAATGTTGTTTCACATAACCGTTTCGCTTCATGTGGGTTTGGAGCTCTGATGTAGGCAATACAAATTAAGCAGATGTTTCAATTGGTTCATGTATACAAATGGTACCTCAATATTTCTGCCTTCCTTTTGTGACCTGGTTTACTCAAAACCCGGTAGAACTGTTTGGGCTGCTTTTCATGTTTTTGGCCAGGTGCTATTATCCTTTTCTTCTCATACTTTGTTGTTGATGTGTGTTGGTCAAGCCTGCTTATCAGCTCAGCCTGTTTTAGGTGTGATAGGACAGTTGGCAAGTACACACTATTGAAACTTCCACTATCTAGTCTTTGGCATATGGTGCGACACAAAGATTTTGCAAAAGATAGCTTTGCAGCTGTGGCTGCTGCTTTTCCTGTCAGAGACAATCAATTACTACTGCATGTTATCAGTATGTTTGTATGTCAGTCAGTCAGTCAGTCATTCAGTCTGTCTGTCTGTGTGCCTCCTTGATTGTGATGTAGAATGTCGATGATTTGATGTCTGTAGTCTAGACCTTTGTTAGACATTTGCATTGTACAGTTCTTGTGGACTAATGACATCTTACATTTACTAGTTCTGTAGGTACCCGTTTGAGTTTAATTGTTTAGTAGACGGTAGACATGAAGTTAATCAGTCAGTGTGTTTATTAGACATGGCATTGTTTTTGCTGTCTGTCATAATGTAGTGCTACCTTCAACCCTTCTAGTGCTGACTTCTGCTTGTGGTATCACAACTTTGAGACGAGAACTCTGTTTGTCATCCGTTTCATTGGCACTTGTATCTGGTAATGTTGCCACACAAGCAGTTAGACAATGTTTTGCACACGCTTTGTGGATATGTTTGCAAAGGTGCCCTGTTGCAAAGTCGTAGCAGCTACACTGAAACATGTGCCAACAGAAGCCACAGATGACACATGTGAAAGATGCACAACTGGAGTTGGGACAACATGGGTGAAGCTGTTTAACATGGTAAATGATTTCAGCCTTTGATTGAGATTGTACAGTCCAGATGTTTCTTTCACATTCCTGTGTGTATGTGTGATATTCAGTTTATAATGGGTGTGTAAACTTAGCTATTTGCATTTATGTACCTCCATATCTGCATCACTGATCAGAACTTCCCGGTCATGTTGTGTCTCTTCTTGTTTTGTCCTAGGATTGAGTGTATGCCAGCGCTGTTTTTTCTGTACATCAAGGTATTGGTCTTCTTCCATTTTTAGAAGAACATTGACCAAATGATCTATTCGTCTATTAGAGCTGTTTGCCAAACAAGAGGGGTGTCTCTTCAGTTTGCTGTGGAAACTGCAAGAAAGAAACAGTATACATCAGCTACTGTGAAATCAAGGGTGATGTTTTAGTGACCACGCATCGAGTGTTCCTTGATAGTCAAGGTACATAATTTGTAATCTACAATGATTGGTCAAGTGCATTTAACCCAGGGTATATATATATATATGCTCAAGTGCATTGAAATGAGGGTTCTATAAGCCTTGATTGATCATTGTTGACAAGATAGCAACTTAGCATTTACAACTCTGTTGCAAGTAAATCTTTCCAAATACACTTCCATAGTTGTAATAGTCAACAGTATTTAGTTATTGGCTCATCACTGTCAGTTTGCCAGCTCTCTAGCTTATCCAGTTACATCCTGAAATCAGTTCTAGTGTAGAGTGATTTGTGTTCGGCTATGGAGTGGCTAGACAGATAACAGAAGTGTAGGAATAGGTACAACTTTCTCAAATAGAGTGGCATGAATTTATGCCCCATATTCCTAAATTACCCTCATTTCTATTGTTACAAGTACATACATACAGTGGTTCTGAAATAAAGAGTTCTGGTTTTGCTTACTGTAATGTCAAATAGTACTTACTTTTCCACAACCATGTTTGTGTCTGTGTCAACATGATCGTAATCTCTGTATGCCATTGCCCACACCTCTGTAAGAGTCAACAATATTTAGCAGTCATACCACTTGCATCAACAGATTGTACTACCTGGCCTGTTGCTGTAGTGTGTCTTGAAATAATCAATGAAGCCGGGTTCTTTTAGCAGCCATGTATGAACAAAAGAATTCATGTACCCATGAAATTTTGTTCGGTCTGTTTCACTTAGGATGAGGTACAAGCCTTGGTACAGAGCAACCTGATGAAGTTTGTTCTTTACTTTTTGCATATAAATTCCTAAAGTTTCTAGATGCAAATAGCTAAAAACATAAAAAGCACTTTGCATACAGTATGTACACATTGTAAACCTGTCAACATGCCATCTGCATAGGAGACGCTTCATGTTGTTTCCAAATACAGCCTTGGCAGCAGTCCATGCAGCATTGTCTATAGGACATGAATGCAAACAATATTTTGTGAAAATATCAACTGATATACTTTATACCATCATCACTCATTAATGTTGTCACAACAGCATTTGGTGATGCAGTTTTGACAGCTTGAAAGACCTGGTACATGTAAGGGCGATCTTCCTTGCTGCTTATTGCCCAAGCTACTGTGCGACCTATGAAGTGTGGCAAATGACTTTAGAATTAGAAAAATTTCTTCAATGACTGATTGCGTGGCTAAAATGTCTTTACCTTGACCATGATCATGTCTGATCATCAGGGTAATAAGTTATAGTTGTATTGATATGTTTTGTGCATTGAGTCAACACAAACCACTCCAGAACTGAATTTTTCAAAGAGCTCTTACTGATGCTCTGTCTGAATCACTAACATGAATGAATCTTGTGGTAATTCAGGGAAATTATCATCCTTCACGCCAAATGGTTTGTGCAACAAGACAGGGTTATATTGCTCATGGCTAGTTTTTTCACAATTGCAACGACAGACTGTGCATCATCGGCACGGTTCACTGTAGACATATCTACAACTGACTTGGAAATATTCCTAATGTCCTGCCATGTTATGAAGTGCTCTCTCTGTGCTATGCTGTTAAATTGTGTCTCTCTGCTCGATCTCCAACACCACTCCATATATCTGGGTGTACCAAAACAACCACTGTATTTACAGAGAAAACTCAGTCAGGTATTATCAACTGTACAATGTCAAGAATTCTCTCTACTGCCACTCCCATTGCCAGCTTTTGTGAAACAATGTCTTTGACATCATCTGGCAAGGGGATGTATGGCATTTCGGATAGATTTGGAGAGTGATTGGTATGTCCATTCACATACCATACGTTGACTTTGCCGTGTGGATAAAATTTTGCATTGATCCTGGAGAGACAAATTGTTTCCATTCGTTTTTGCATTCTTGGTTCCTCTTGTTTTCGCTGTCTTTTTTGTTTGCTTTGTGACTTCGACAGCAGACAAAGTACAGGGTCTGACACTCTACAATTACAGTGGCAATTATATCAAATTATAGCTGTATATATCAAGCACAATACATAGGTATAGGAATCTAATTCAGTTAGAGGGACACACGTCTGTCTACCAGGGCATGGTACAGAACAACAACTGGGCTGATTGTATGTCTATATCACAAGTCTTATACAGCTAACACAGCAAAGCAGCATGCGTGAATGTCAGGCATGTTTACAGCATTATGCGACTTGACAAGATCTACTCAGTTTGCTGGAAGTTGAAGAGGCACGTGCCCCGTTTCTCTCCCCCCCCCTCGTTTCTTATGCCTATGTAGTAAGCGTAGTACATACTAAAATTGTGCTACAACCTTGGGTTGCCTTCTTTGACCTCACTCTTCTGTAGTATGTGCATGTCTTCCTCTCTTCCTCCCTTTTCCACTCAAAAAATTCATCACTGCTATTGAATTCAAGTTCACATATTCTTGTGGATGGTACAAATACGTCCATATGGCATTATCTCTGACATGAATATAGGGTGAAAGTACAACATACCCATGTCCATGTTATGATGTGACACCATGTGTTCTGTTAGACTCTTCACTTGCATAAATTTCAAACCACATTCTTCAACCATGCATTTATGCCAAATATCTTTCTCGTAGCCAGAACCATGTTGTTTCCTCCTGTGTCGTTAGTGTTTGCTGTGTCTTATACTGAGCCCCACAGTCAAGGCATTTATTTCTGGCTTCCTTTTGTGTGCTCTCAACAGATGACAATGCACTATTATTGAGCAATAAATCATCCTAAAGACAAGATACATGTTTACTTACTAAAACTATAACCACACATTTGTGTGTGGTGCATGCGCTTGCACATAGACAACTAGAGAATTCTGGTATGTTGTCTTTCAATAGCTACTATGCAGTTAAATTCTGGGGTTACTAAGTAACATTCTTCAGTTACAAAAGACTCTGCAAAATTGACATTGCTTTTCCACTAACCACCAACAAGAATCGTTTGCATGAATTACAGACAGAGTGATTAGAAATGATGTGCATAAGACTGATTGCTTAGCAATGGTTTTCAATTTGAATTTATTTAAGCATTATTAATTGTATGTCTACATGTATGTATGTACTATGTATGTATGAATGCATGTATGTATGTATGGGTCAGAAGTTCATGTATGGGATGGGCACAGACATTTCCCTTACGCAAGGATTTCATATGCAATTGCCTCTATCTATGGAGTGTTGCTTCTGTCAAAACAAGTACATAGTGACTATTGCTCATTCTAGCAAGTACATATAGTGACTGTTGGTTCTAGAGTTACATTGTAGCAAGTTCATAGTGACTGTTGTACCTAACCTGGGCCGTAGAGGCTCTTGTAAACGTATGTATGTATTAGACATTGCTGGTACAGACGTAAAGGATCAGAGACACCATTACACCACTTAGGTTTCATAGTGTATTGTAAGTATGTTCTTCCTTCTTTCTGTATAGTTTAGTTGTGTATTTGATGTAATTTTAGTACCTCTTTTATTGTAGTCGTACAGACTCTGATATAATACAAAAAATGTATGTTAGTGCATATAGTACAGTACCTATGTTCTGTATGTACGTTGGTGGACATAGTACCTATGTTATCTATACGTATGTATGTATGTATGTTAGTGCATAGTACCTACTAGTAAAGTTATGTATGTATCATGTATGTTAGTGCACATAATACGTACCTATTGCAGGCACGTCAAAACTTTAGACCGTTTTCAAATGATGTGTCTGTGCAAGATTGCTGGTACCAGATGGCAGAATTTGGTTCCTAATAAGGAAGTTCTTAAAATCTGCAACATGAATGGTATCGAGACAGTCCTTCTATCTAGTTAGTCAGGGCACTTGCTTCGTGTGAATGATGACAGAATACCGAAGACTGTGTTCTACGGACAACTAGAGGGAGCACGTTTACAGGGAGTTCAAACCAAAGATTCAAAGACAGTCTCAAGACGAACTTGAAATCTTGCCACATAGATCCTCTACAGTGGGAAAAATAGCTAATGATAGGTCTCTATGGAGATCAACATGCAGTACTGCAATCCAACAATTTGAAGACGATCACTGTGAAGCTAAGATAATGAAGACACAATGCTGAAAGGTAGGGAACTACCATTGCAGCACCCAAACACCTGTGACATCTGTGGTCGTGTCTGTGGATCACGTATTGGGCTATTTTGGCACAGACAAATTCATTAATGAGACTTGTCGAAATCAACAGCTCAGTCCATCATAGTACCTATGTTGGTGTTCCCTTTAACTGTACAGCCGGAAGCTAGAACTAGCTATCAAAGTTTTGAAGATTCATATACCTGAGTTAATTAATTAAACAGTGCTATTATTCATAGTAAATTTGATTCTTGTCATCTAGCTTCTTCATGATTACTTTTGGTGTTCCACGTACTTTGTAGCTTCAAGGACAGTCTCAGTAGCAGGTGAAAAACTCAGTGGAACCGTAATGACAAGAAGTTCCAAGTAGTGTCCTAGGACATCCAGTCTTTTGACGGGTACACATGTACATGCAGGTGCACAGGACAACACAGACGGACAGACACTACAGCTAGGAACCTGGTAGACATCATATGTACCTTTCTGTGCTCTTCTTCGTGCTGTTTCCATTCTGTATCAGATGAAAAGGAGCTAGTGCATTGAGGCCGTTAGCAAAAGAACATAGCCAAGCTCATGACAAGTCTAGATTAGAGCTCAAGTTCAGCTACAGAATGAAAAACAGACAACATGTAACTGATGTAGACACGTACCAATTTCTGAGTACTGAACCTTCTGTTGTTATGGAAATGACTCTCAAATGTTCGCGCGTCAACGTGGTAATGCACGTATGCATTGCACGTGCCCTAGAGGGAACGCATGCTAGAAGTCCAGTGCGACGTTTACCGGGCATCATAAAAGATCATCTCTTACCATGACAGGCAAGGAGGCTTTCGTACACCTGCTCAAATTGTATTGACACTATATATACAGGTGCATGTATATCTACCGCGTCATGTGAACATTTGTTTTCATGTTTGAAGAGACCGAAGACTACCCTAGCTAGAACTCTCGGCTGTGTAGACAGGTTTGCTGCAGTAGACAAAAACAAAAGACTTTAAGCTTGAAAAATGAAAACTAGACGGTTAATTAAAGTAGAAGTATAGAAATACAGATTTGAGAAAGTTTTTTATTGTGCCCCCAAATCTTGGACTCGATCTGGCCAAGCCCCTGTTCTCACACTCTGAGCACACCTTGCCATTTATTGCACTTGGCATCATTGTTTACAACTCCACAAAGAAGAGAAAGGTTGTAAGGTATGTCAAGTCATCACTTGTTATTGGTAAAAATTAACTTTAGCAGGATCGAGACTGCATGCATGGAATCACATGTGATTTTTGAAACCATCTATCTGCTCATTAGAAACAACTAGTAGGCACATGTCCTTCCACCATAGCATGTAATTCAGCGTGTTTTGTTATTACATTTAAGGTACTGTGTAATCTGTACCATTGCAGAACCATTGTTGTACCTCACTCTGTGTGTCATTAGCAGATAGATTGCAAGACATTGTTGAATCTGCCATCAGAATTACAATGTATTGTGCTATTGAGCTGTGTAAGATTTACAGCAGTCTCTTGGAACTTAATTCTATCAAGCCATGCAAGTTTAGAAAGGAGTAGTTTGCTGATGTATATGTGCATGCAGGCATATGTATCCATTTCTCCTTGGTGTAGGAGTGTGATGATTCATTTCCTTCACAACAATTAATTATGCAAAGTACTATATATATATATATATATATATATATATATATATATATAGATATATATATAATTGTTACAAAGTTTAGATGACTAGGCTACTCTTTATACATAGTACGCTAGCAAAGTAACTTAATTAAGTATGTTTGTTACACCTGAATTAATCCTCAGCAATTCAAAAGCTGCTACTACTTTGTTTCATTTTGCACACAGCCAGACCTAGCACAAACCGGAGCCGAAGCTGGAAATCGTCATACAGCAGCTGCCCTGCTTCTGGTACTCTGGCACTAAACATTTCTTTCTGCATGAGACATAGGGCTCGTCCACTCATAGAAAATCTATTCCTGTCAATTGGTGATAGATGGTATCTCTCTTCCATTAGATTTAACCATCTGCTGACATCATCCCTAGACCATGAACGAGGATCTGCAAGAACGAAAGCGGAAATAACGTGCGAATTCCGAACAGTACAGTGACTGGTATAATTATAACTAACAAATTAAAGTACGGACAGTTATGACTTGCCACGCTTGAATAACGGGAGTAACAGCTAGGCTGCAGTAGTAATGGTATTTGCACGCATTGCCTAGGCCGCAGCGAGTACAGTACTAACATCGATCGCTACTAGTAATCTAGAGTTCCTGAAGATACTGTACAACCATGCATGAATTATTTATGAACAGGCAACAACATGCAGCATGTGACTCGATCGATCACACCCACATAGCCACTACCCGAGAGAACAAGCTATACGCAAATAACATGAAGCGGTTGTAGTCTACTGTTAACGGCTGGTGTTGTAAACAAGACAAATGGGGCTTGAGGTTGTCGCACAATCCAACTGGACGTATACGGCGGCTCACCTCCTGGCAGGTGTCTTCGTTCAGTTGAAAACCTGTCTTCCACGTCAACGGGAGCCAGCATTAAGTCCAAAGTCATCTACACAAACGCGAATGACTGAATTAACGCATGCAGTGAACAACCGTAAGTTCAACCATTGACACTATATCTAGTAGACTAGAACAACAACGACATGCAGATCGAAATAGTCAACCCATGCACCTCGCTTTGTTTCACAACCTACCGTAGTCGAATTCGAGACTCAAATTCTCTCAGACTACTCAAGGAAGATCGGGACAGGTTGTTATAGCCAAGGAATTTGCAACAGGAAATGATCTTACACAGTGACTGTCTTGTGCGCTACCCACGGCACCTCGTTTGCGGTTGGAACAGGAACTGTTTACGTAGGCATTTCCTGCCTCGGCAAACCGATATGTCAGGCAAAATCCAAATGTAGCCGCGCCCACGGACGGTCAGGTCACTCTATGAGTGTAAAGGTGACTCCGGGGTGCATGACGGTGTACTTGGCAAGTGGGACACTGCTGGACTCTTTCTTCGATTTGCCCATCCATTTTGGGCCACCAGACATAACTAACTCCTTCCCAAGGACCTCATCCGTGCTATGCCCGGATGGCCTTCATGTAATTCCTCTAGTATTTGCTGTTGACCTTCGGGGGGAGGAGGGGGATTACTACGTGCGATACCCATAGCAAATACCCGTCTATCGCGCTCAGTTCTTCTCTTCTACGATGATACTAAAGTGCGTTCACGCATTAGAGAGACTGGTGGAATGTGGCCATTTGCGCAACAAAGGTGTTGCCCTCCGAGCGGATATTGGTATCAATTGAAAGCTCTTCACTTGCCGGATCTAATTACACTCACCATTGGGCTAGAGACGTAACGGAAGTTAATAGTGCCAATTTCCTGTATTTTAATGAGTTAGAGGGCGGAGAAAGGTGGGACTAAGGCGGGATTAGGGTTAATTGCATAAGGCTAAGTACATAATTGTTATAGCTAGCAGGCTGTTAGCAGTAACCCAACACAGTAAACTTCCCAGTTGGGGTGTCGGTTAGCTAAGAAAGAGTGCGTCTAGGATCCGTTTCTAGTCTTCATAATCATTCTTGGAACTTTCAGTTTCAGATGACGAGGAATCTTCTGATTCAGGAACAACTTCGATGATCATCTCCTCTACAACGTCGTCTAACGCACTGTGTATTGCCCTGTAATGCTTCCACCGTCTCACGTACGTGCCTCACGCAGTTTGCCCACTTTTCCACAGTAACGTTTGCTAGACCTTCTCTGCAAGGCGCTTGATGTTTTCCATCGCAAACCCAGCAATCCCTGTGTTGTGCTGTACAGCATAACTGTAGGTCAGAGGAAGCAGAAGGTCAAAGTCCTCATAGTGATGTCATCTATGCTCAAGAATGCACTAAATGGCTGCTCAGTTTGGTTCTGATATGGTCAAATTAGTCAAGTTCTCGTGGTTTCCAGACGCTTCTCTGAGCCAGAAGTGAATGAGTGTATGTATCTGGTACATATAGCTTTTCCTAAAAGAGGCAACTGACACATACAACCAGTGAGCGCATAGAAACGTCCAGGTCTGTTGTTATGGGTTATAGCAAAAGTACAATTTTTAGTATATCATTGCATCATGAAGCAAACCGCGTTTCAAGCCAGCGAGGCAGCCAGAGGCAACACGTTCATATGTACACTTTCAGTCACGTAACAATATAGTTACCTAATTTGTCATTGACACCATATGCTCTGAAACGTAGATGTTAATTGCCTCCTGTGACAACATAACATCCGTTTGCACAAGCACTATGCCACGCATTAGGGTGTAAACTACATTCCACCAGTCGCTCTAATTCGTGAACGCACTTTAGACTCGAGCCAGTCTCTCCCAGCCTTCGTCATTCCCCGGATAGTCAATCCTCGCCTCTCCGGGGAATCCTCGCCCTCCGGGGAATGACGAAGGCGGGGAGAGACTGGCTCGAGTCTACGATGATACGGTTGTAGGTCTATCTCCGTGCACCTCCTTTCGGACCATCCATGTAACACAAAATTCCGCACTCTGGATAGTATGGGACCACCGCCTGCCAACGTTTTTAATGCCAAAATTACTTCCTCTGGTGTTTCTTCTTCTTCTTCTTCACTCTCAGTGTCTTCCGGAGGCAGTATGCTCAATGTATCAGCGTTCCCGTTCTGTACTCCTGGTCTATATATTATTATCTGATACTGGTATCTTGCTAAAAAACATGGCACATCGTTGTATCCGCGCTGCCGCTATTGGTGAGACAGCTGGCGTTTCCCCAGTAGTCCCAGTAACGGCTTGTAATCGGTGACGATGGTAAACTCTGTCCCAACAAACATTGGTGAAAACGCTTGACACAAAAAAATAACAGCCAATCACTCTTTTTCGAGATGCAAATAATTTTTTCCTGATGCAGACAAGGTACGAGATGCAAAAGCTATTTGCTTATCAACATTGTCTGCTAATCTGTGACATAAAACAACTCCCCTGTAAGAAGATGCATCACTAAACATGACTAATGGCTTTTTCGGATCAAAATGCACTAAGACTCTCTTCCAATGGAGCCATCGTTGGGAGGCACTGAATGCTTTTTCTTGACTTTGCCCCCACTGCCAGTCAGTCTCCTTCTTCAGTAGTTCATACAAGAGTGTTAAACAAGTGGCTACCTCAGGTAGAAATCTACCATTATATTTTGGTTTACCAACCCTAGGTTGACTTCAGTTGGCCTACGTTTGTGGGTCGAGGGAGTGTCCTTGATTGCCTTCACTTTCTTATCCATAGGGTGCACTCCTTCTTCATCGATTTAATGCCCCAAGAACTGGACCGAGACTTGCAAAATCTGCACTCTTTCAACTTCACTCGTAATTAACCCTGCTTGCTGTAGTCTCTTTAGGACTTCCTCTAACTTTCTCAAGTGTTCTTCTTTTTTCACGTGATCAGGATATATTTCTTCCAGGTATATACGATGACTTGTTTTATCCCTTGCAACAGATTTTCCATAATTCTCTGAAAATGAAGGTGCCGATGACACCCCGAAAGGCATCCGGTTGTATTGAAACAATCCACGACGGGTATTGATAGTCAAATATGGCTTAGCTGCTCCATCCAAAAGAACCCGTTGGTGAGCCCAACTACTGTCTCATCGTTTTCCACCAGCTGACATACTGAATAAATCCTCTATCCTTGGCACTGAATACTGATCTCGGCTTAAGGCTTGGTAGACCGTTACTTGAGAATCCTCACATATCCTAACGGACCCATCTGGTTTCAAAATTGGCACTACGGGGGCCGCCCAATTTGAGAACCTTACTGGTTCCAAAGTGCCTTCCTCTTGGATTCTCTCTAGTCCCCGTTCAATACTTTCTTTGAACGCATATGGCATTGTTCGGGCCTTGAAATATCGAGACTTGGCCTGGGGATTTACGTAAAGGGTGGCTTTGGTTCCCTGTAAAGTCTCCTTAAAACTTCTGCATACATTTCAATGACTTGGCGGTAATCTTCCGCAGACTTGAATTTTCTCAACCAATCCTTTCCCAGAAGACTTGGACCGTTTCCTTCGACTACCAAGAGAGGTACCCTTGCTGTGTCACACAGTGTGTCCTTCACACTTTGCGATGACTTTGACTTCTCCTAACACCGTCCATCTTCACCGGTATGTTCTCAAGGTTATCCTGTTTTCCTGAGTCCTGGTGCTTCTCGAAGTTTCCACAGTTTTCCAAACGTCTCCTCACTGATTATGGACACTGAAGCCCCTGTGTCGGCTTCCATCAGTATCTCCTTGTTGATGGTTATCTTTTCCAGTAAGGGGACCTGCTTTTGTGATTTCCCAGGTGGTAGATAGTTTGAACTTCCTCCTCGTTTTCGTCTTCCTCGTCATTGTCACTCATCCCAAACAATTTGCAGCTGCTTCTACCTTTTTTTCAAATTTTGGTCGTTGCGTCTTGCAAGCTCTTGCGCAATATGGCCTGTTTTTCGACATTTCCGGCACGTGATATCCTTGAAACGACAGGTGGCGAACGGATGGTTACCATTGCAACGGTAACAGTTGCTCTTCAACTTTGATTGCTTTACATAAGTTGTCTCTTCATGTACCCCCCCCGTGGTGTGGTGTGGTCTTTTCATCTCTTTTCAGTTCTTTACTGCTGCTCCTATGGTGAGAGCTGTTTCAAAATCCAATGACACTTCTGCCAACAAAGACCGTTGTATTCTATCATGTTTGACTCCGCATACCAATCTATCACGCAATATATCACTCATTCTCTTAGTTTAATTAATTCCTCAGTGCCACCACATAATCTGATATACTTTCCTCCTCTTTCCGACGACTGTTAAATCGATACCTTTGCACGGTAATGAAGGGCTTCGGGGTTTTGGTGTTCTTTCAGCAATTTCACGAGGTCTGCTTATCCTTTGCTCGCTATATATTCCTTCTGATGCAGCCAATGTTCTCGCCAGTTGGTACGTTTGAGGCGCACGTGTACTCAGCAGAATGGCTATTTGTCCATTCTTCTTTGAAGGGCCCCACCTGACCGAACAACGCCTTCATCTGCTATCGGTTAGTCTCGATCCCGTCCTCGTCGCCAAATGTAATATTTTATACTACCGGCGTAGCTATCGCTTCAAGTCTACTCTCTAGAGCGTCTTCGCGCCTTCTAACCACGTCACGGATAAACCGCGCATTTCCATCCTGTATCTTACTACAGAAAGCTTTCTTGATTTGGTGCCACGTAGACATGAGAGAATTATGCTCTCAGTAAAGCAAAGGAAATTTGACAATGGATCCAAGAATTGTTCATGTTGTAGCTTGTTTTCATTTTTCAGAATGGAGTGATGATAATTCTAATTGTCTAAGAAAAGTAGAGTGCAGCAAACACAAGCAAACACAAGAGGCATAAATCATAAAATTTAAATGATGCTTGTTCCACTTTTCGGATCGGTTCCTTGTATACCTAACCTCTTTAATCAATTTGACCTTTCGATCGAGCTTGTGTTATAATATATCTAACAAGATGCTAGACTGGTTGTGCTGCAAAACTCTGCATTCGGATTAAAAACTCGAACATCAAAGTAATTTCTTCAAAACAACTTTCCAAGAATCCACAAGTTTCAATATCCAATCTCACATAATCGTCAATATAGAGCTAAAATTAGTCTTCTGAGAAATAGATAATAGAACTTATACGAATGCAAAACTGGCTCATACTGAACATCCTAGCATATCTCTCCTAGCAAACCAGTTTAAAAAATCTCGAACTTCATTGTGGCATCTGTGCAAGACAATTAGAGCATGAGTGACAGAATAATCAGCTCCACAGGCATATTGATCAACAAGATTCAAAGGACGCCGTTCATGCATAGCGTATAGTAAAGCAAATTAAAGCATCACAGCTCTGGTCACCAACATCCGTATTGTTCCAGAGGAAAGGCTGTCGGCCAGTTTGATGCACCTTTCTGTTTTGCTAATTCTATAGGATGCTTGAGGTGAATATTGCATGATCTCTAGTTGTTCCTGTTAGCAGCCTTTGTCAATTGTCTTGCTTCTTTGTTTAACCTTTTCGCTACTGATTGTTGATGAATCGCCTCAGTTATGTCTTTTCCTTCGTCAAAGATGACTTCCGTGAAAGGAGCATATATGCAGTCATATGATTTTGGAGTAGTTATACTCTGATGAGAGGGATATATAGGATTTATTATCCCAAGGACTCCATGATGACATGGTAGCACAAAAAGGCTTCTAATCTGTCCACCTCGGTCTCCAGGCATAGGGCAATTTGTTATTGCAGGGATAAGTTTGAGGTTATTGTGGTCTCTTAAAGGCTCATGCAGCAAGTTGATTGTTTGTCTTTATAATTAGCTGTGAACATGTCCATCTTCCAATAATTCCGGGAATGAGAGCAGAATAGGCAGCATGAGGTTGCGACTTTGCTATACTGCATGGTCAACTTGTTGAGACCAAACTGTAATCTTCTGTCATAAGAAGTTAGTACATGCAGTATGTGTCCAAACTAATGGGTGCCCTTATAAGTACGGACGACCATTTGTCGATGTTAATATTGGATCCCTTAAATATTTATGTGGCAATTAAGTTGTTGATGTTCTGGTTTTATAATTAGCCAAGACTTCTTGCCATTGGAAAATTATTAAGTTTGTTCCACCAGTCTTTGACATTTTGTATTTTGCCGCCACAAGCTGCATCATCAGCATGACAAATGTGTTTGCTATTTGGTGTTTTGATTTTTTGAATGAGCAGTATGCGGTTCTTAGTGCATACATAAAATAGTCCCTTCATTAGATAATAAAACATCAGCATCAACAAACAACCGACTTACAAAAGAAGTAGTCCCCTGTAAGTATTTGTAAAAATCGGAAAGATTGCAGGACAATTCACTGATGCAGTGCTTCTCAATGCAACTTTCCAGTTGAAGTTGTTGTGAAAGCGTTGCTTGCATCAATTAACTAACAAGATAGCATCTGTATTGGGGTTATCAACTAAGGAGTGCATGCTATATGGCAGCTTTCTAAGTATAACTAAATGCATGAAGCTTTGATGCTGGCAGGATCAACAAACTCTGTGCATAATCTACGAGTTAGAGTGGTAACAAAATTACATAGCTCAATCAGGGCCATAATGTGGCATGGGCTAGACCGGGCTATAGCCCATCATTTGTAGGCGTGGTCATAATATTGTGGACTGTAAATATGTGTAATGACCAAAGCTGTATATAGTTTATACACCACCCTTTTTCCAGTCTGGATCTGCCAGTAATTCTACCCTATGACTACAGTCAATTAGAAACCAATAAATATGGGCGTGTCCGTAGAAATGAGCATGTCCAGTAGCATCGTGAACTCCCCCCCCATTCTAAAGGTCACGCTACGCCCGTGGCTCAATTGACTGTCCTCCAAATTCTATACACAGACTTCTCCAGTTGGCTGCATCAAGACCAGATGACCTGCATGTTGCTCGGGTCCCATATGACTGCAAAGCCATATTTGACGAATAAGAAGACCATCAATTTATCAAAAAGAATTGGATGTACAGGAGGCTTCTGGGCAGTATCATCCAAACACTCTCGACATAAAGTACGCGGAGCAGCATCTGGATGTTTCTCCGACAGTACATCTTTTACATGCAGTATCATTTGTGAATCAGATCGAGACTTGAGCATTTAAAAAACACCACCTCCATTTCTATTTGTAGCAAACAATTTGCACCTTTGACATTTCCTGCTTTCATGTAATTAGCAAATTGGGTTGCTTTAGATTTTTTCTTAGAGGCATATGCTTCTTGTTGTTGTTTGAGACCACGTGATTTTGAATCGTTCTTACTTCTGCTAATAAATTTTCAATATCACCCTTAATTGTGCCAGCCAGCACATCAATGGTGAAGACACTCTGCGTGTTTTTAGCTCTACATTTCCTGTGTATCAGAATCCTAGCTTGAATCCAAGCTAAGGCATCTGGTGATGAACAATGGACTTGCAATCAAGGCTTCTCTCCTCATTTGTTGTTTCTCTGCTGTACTTGACTCTGACAGACTGACTGTTTCAATCCATTCAGTATATATATATATATATATATATATATATATATATATATATATATATATATATATATATATATATATATATACATATGACGTTTCTTATCTTAGTGTCTCGTAAGAGGCTTCCGATTCAAATTCCCTGACTCTTTTCTGTTCAAACAACGAGAGTGAATCTGATTGAGTGGGTTGCTATTTGTACATTGTTTGCCTGATTTGGCGTAGCTATATAGCAACAACTTTTGCAGTAACCACTGTTTTTTATTGCATAACAACATTTGTATCATGATTTCAGAGATATAAGGAGATTGGCTCAGCTCACAATAAAATGTAAATTACAAGTCAGCAGTTGAGCGTGAGATCGTAACTCGGTAAGATCATATGATGAATTGAATTAATGAATTGTATACTATCTAATTATAGCTCTACTGTTGTAGTATCTAGGCTTCAAGCAATACACCTAGTTGTATTCTATCTCAACTAAAGTCTTCACCATTTGTGTTTCTTGTTTTGCATGAGCAGTGATGTTGTTCTAGAATCCGTCACTAAAATCTATATCTATAAAGGAAAGTAGGCCCATGGGAGCAGCCATTTTGAATTTTTGCTTCGTAATTACTCGCAAACTGCTGTT
>CAXXBX010000240.1:0-23417 GCA_964274945.1 Dehalococcoidia bacterium
AACTGTCTGAAGTAGAATACTTGTCTCTTGGTTCTCTCTTGTAATGCATTTTTAATTCACTCAAGCAGTCAGACCACACAGACACAAAGCTGTTGTGCGTCCAAACTTACCCACCTACTTCTGTGTGTCTGTCTGTCTGTCTGTCTGTCAAAGAAATATATTTTCATAAATCGGAACTATTACAGGCTAAATCAGAACTATAATTGCAAGCTAAATCAAACTACGCAACTCTTAACTAAAAGTCTAATACGCGATACACTACAGTTTACCCTGAGAGGGTCTTATAATGACTATTTATTAACTAATGAACCAAAAACTGAAAGGTGTCCAGTTCCGAACTGCACTTTTGACCACCTAGGATGTTATAGGTTTTCCTTGACATTACTGTCTGTCTGTCTGTCTGTCTGTCTGTCTGTCTGTCTGCCTGTCTGTCTGTCTGTCTGTCTGTCTGTCTGTCTGTCTGTCTTGTCTGTCCGTCTTGTCTGTCTGTCTGTCTGTCTGTCTGTCTTGTCTGTCTGTCTGTCTGTTTGTCTGTCTGTTTGTCTGTCTGTCTATCACTAATCACTGCCAGGGTCAATTGGCTCCACTGTGGCTTCTTTCTATCAAGCTTTACCACCAATGCCCAAGTCAAACCACAAAGATGGAGAACAGCAGTCTCTTGAAGACTGTATTTCATATCCGAAGAAATTACAGCATCGATTATCCACAAAGATTGCCAGTGATAGTGCTACTGATATTATTATACAAGCACAGTCTGATAGAGATACAGCACGGTTGAGACCCTGCAAGGACGAGGGGCTGGTGCATGGCTGGATGTCATCCCCACTTCTGCTAAGCACGCTTTAAAAACAAAATGAATTTTCTTTAGCGTCTTACGTGAGGTTGGAAGTGGCTCTACTTTTCATCAATTGGATTTAAAAGTGTGATTGTGGTCATGATTTGGATAATACAGATACCGTCTTTTGACCTGTAAATATGGGGGTGGACCTGTGTGGTCTCAAAATTCAGTCTTAATAAATGGGTGGAGTGAATGCCTGTCTGACCTTCACCTTCCCCATCAAACAGAACCAAGACATCAATACATCAACAATGAAGACCATCCAGACATTACAATGCTTGATCCAAATACTGGACAGAATTTGGATATTGATGTGTCCCTGTCTCATCCATAGAGTCAGGACATTATTAGGAGGACTAGCAAGGAAAATGGTCATGCTGCCGCGACAAGAGAAGAAAGGAAAATGAAAAATTTTTAGAAGAGCTTGTTCCAGGAGGATATGTATCAAGATGTGTTCCTCTTGTGATAGAACATTTTGGGAGGTGGGGTACAATGGCAGAAATTTTTTTGCAGCATTTGTCACAACAGTCAGCAAATCTAGAAGCCAATTTTAAGGCTTCCATGTTCATGTCGTATTGGAGAAAAAGATTTTATACAATTCTGCAAAGATGCAATGGCAAAGTTATCCTTACAAAACTTTCAAAACTGTCACCTAATCATGGTGATTTAGATAGATTATTTGATTTTGACATTCAAAGTAAAGTCCAATAGTTAATGACTTTGTTGTTTGCAAGGACTGATTTGTATTTAGAAAATCCTAGCATATGAACAAGTAGAATCTGTTGAGAATAGACATTATCTGTCTGTCTGTCTGTCAAATCTTCATATATTTTTATACATCAAAACTAATACAGGTGAAACTACAGTAACAGCTAATGAACCATAACTGTCACAACTACAAGTACAGATTACACAAATACATAACAAATAGAATTAAAAAGCTCTCTTATGGAGCCTACAAACCTAAACGTAGTTTACTGAATTGAAAATGGAACACAACATCTAGACTCTGGCCAGCTTTTTGTTCATATGTTACTCTGATCATCTCTCTAGCCATCACCGAGGCATTGCAACGCTGACAAGCGTCTTCTTCAACGAGTCTTAAAATCTGAGGGATTGTTTCTTCCTTCTTCATCTCTATATAGTTTGGAAAGTTTATTGAGGAACGTTGATATATGTTTCTCCATCAACGTGCTGGAAACTAGTGGAATAAGCTAGGGCAGGAGTGTACCCTCCAGGCAACTGCTCTTTACAATACTTAATTGCTATGTTTAATATCTTCTCTCCTTGCTGCAACTCCATCTATAGAGTCACTGCACTTTGCAGAATGTCCTGGCTTCAGGCATGAGCAGGCATGGGCCACGTATATGTATACGTACATCAAGCTCAACATGTATCCCTCTATCTTTTGTTTCGATTTGATGTCAGCACTGTAGACTGCTCAGGCATTCGGACCAGCATGAAACAACAGAATTATGAGACCAAACTGGCCCTTCACCCATTTTGCATGTTGGCAAATGGCACCCTTCAACATCTAGTGTCTTTCCACATTCACATTTAGAGGCCCAAGGTGGTAAAGACAAAGGTAGACCCAATCTGAGAAAAGCTGCCAAGACAAATTAAGTGTCAGATGAAAGTGCAAACTTCTCTGAAGATGAAATGGAATCTAACCATGCTCCTGCTTCTTTACCTCTAATTGAATGCAATCGTGCTGCATCTCGGTTAGAATCAGTTTCAATCAACTGATCTGTGTTTGATTGTACATATTCTGTTGTCATGTCTGCTGATGCTGCAACTTTTTTGTGTCTTAGGCAACAAATTCGACAATTTGGAAATACCTGTCTGTCTGTCTGTCTGTCTGTCTGTCTGTCTGTCTGTCAAATCATTTATTTCTTACAATCACACTATCATACATCACAGCAGAAACTACTCGACTAAAGCTAAATGCTTTATAGTGTTCATAGGTAAGTGTATACATATTTTCTGAGGCAAAAGAGACAACTAAAAGTACACTAATGATAAAAGAATTGAGTGCTGAGTGACTCGGGAATCTGACACCCACCACACAACACATTCAATTTCTTCTGAATGACCCGTGCGTTGCACTTTTGCAGCTGCACTGAAAAGCGTTTACGCCAGAAGTCCACAAATTCCGGTGCGTTTGGCTGACCAACTTCGTCTGATGAGAAAGCTGCTAGCTTTCGCAAGAAGTTCCTGGCCTCTTCTCCCCATGCACCGAAATGTTCGAATACCAAGGGGATGGCTTTGAGAACTGAAGTCCCAGGGAGCTTTTGTTGGCTGTATTTTGCCGCCTTCCTATTCTCACGTTGTTTAGCAGCGACGCCTGTTCTATCAGCAGAGCTTGGAAATGCATCCGCACTCCAAGGGTGGGCTAGAGAGATGTCCAGGTCGAGGTTGGAAGCTGATTCAGAATCGAACATGACAATGTCAGGCCTGCAATCTGAAGTGACATATCTGTTCCTTGGCTCCCGTCGATGGTGGATTTGGAGGCTCCTAAGGCACTCAGACCACACCCCAGCAATTGATTCGTGAGACCAAATAGGGCCTCCACCGGTCTTGCATGTGAGTAGGTGGTATCCGCTGTCATCCAGTGGTGCACTGCAGTTGCATGCCTCTGATGTCTGTCTGTCTGTCTGTCTGTCTGTCTGTCTGTCTGTCTGTCTGTCTGTCTGTCTGCAGGTGTCAAATACATATATTTCAAATCCAAAGAAATTTCCATCAAGAGCTTAAAGCTAGTCTGATGACACCATAGGGGTGTCAGAATACATCTAACCACTCAGTTTAAAACAAATTGATATTTGACAAGTACACTGCAAGATTTTTGTCCAGCTGAAATTACTGCCATCTTCCTAGAGATCACACTTGAATCGCATTGCTGCAGCTTGATCGAAAATCGTCGTCTCCAGTGTGTTTTGAACTCAGCAATGTTAGATCGTCCATTGTCATCCCTCCACAAAGCAGAGAGGACCCTCAAGTACTCAGACGCTTTCTTCCCCCAACGGCCGAAATGTTCAAATACAAGAGGCTCGACTGTTGCAGAATATCCACCGGGTAGTCGTTCCTGGGCGTACTTGTTTTCCTTGATTTGCTCCCTTCTCATTGCCGCGCTTCCCCCAGTTGTAGCTGCACTAGGTAAGATGTCTGATGTCCATGGGTGAGCGAGTGCCACGTCTAAACTCAACGTTAGATCCTGTCTCCGAGTCATACTAGGATGTCAGGCCGGTTGTTCGAATGTGTGTAGCGGTCTCTAGGCTCACACTTGTGGGGCAGATGAACTGAACTCAAGCACTCAGACCATATACTGAACTCAAGCACTCAGACCATATACTGACATCATTGAATCATGGGTCCACGCAGGGCCGCCACCATTCTTGCATGTTAGGAGGTGTAATCCATCTGCTTCAGAGCCGTTTATATCTAAAGTTCGACCACAATCACACTTGTTGACCCACTCAGGAAAGGAGACAGGAATCTCTAACCTTATGTCTGTCTGTCTGTCTGCCTGTCTGTCTGTCTGTCTGTCAATACATATATTTTTCATATTTGAATTAGGATACAATAGCAAATGGCTAACTACGTTTTGTCCTATGACAATAAAAGCAAGAAAAAAAACAACTAACAACTAAATACAATATATTTAACTACTAATTGATTAAAAATGTCTGTCTGTCTGTCTGTCAATACATATATTTTTCATATTTGAATTAGGATACAATAGCAAATGGCTAACTACGTTTGTCCTATGACAATAAAAAGTAAGAGAAAACAACTAACAACTAACCACAATATATATTTAACTACTAATTGATTAAAAATGTCTGTCTGTCTGTCTGTCAATACATATATTTTTCATATTTGAATTAGGATACAATAGCAAATGGCTAACTACGTTTGTCCTATGACAATAAAAAGTAAGAGAAAACAACTAACAACTAACCACAATATATATTTAACTACTAATTGATTAAAAATGTCTGTCTGTCTGTCTGTCTTGTCTGCCTGTGAGTCTGTTTGCTGTTAGAATAGAATTTTATATTATAAAATACAATCCAACTGTAAACTTTCTTGAATTCTGAAAATACTACAAAACTCATTTAGTTACAGCCTGTGAAAACATTGTCTTTTACAAATCATGCTACTGCCATACGTGTCTTAGGCTCGAGTGTCCAGCCGGTCACTCCCCCCGCGGCGGAGAAAGACCGGCTGGAGACATTCGCCACTCAAAGGAAACCGCTGCCTCTCTATCCTCCAATCACGATTTTACACGTTTGGTTAGTGTTTGTGCATGGACGTGCATTCACGATAACTGCTGATAGCAATGCCCGTCACTATTGGCTCTCTACTAATGCTTTGTAACTGAGTAGTCAATTGCTTTTACCGTCTGATATCACATTTCGTTAGCATGTGAGCTACACTTGCATGTCGTCTTCTCTTTTGCCTTCCGTTTCGTACTTGGAGGAATAGGCAGCGCATGCAAAACAACTTCTAGTCGTCGTATGCTGCATGCATTGAACGGGTAGACCTTCTACACAGCGTGGTATTTGCACTGAACGCAGGGCGACGTGCAGACCTATGATTTGCGTACATTGCGGTCGACCCTTGGTTGGCTTCTGTGGTAAACTTTGAGTCTAGCGATCTTAGAATGACAGACAGACAACGAGAAGAGCTGGAGAGAGTCGACCTGTTGGTTGTAGACTTGGATGGCACGTGTCGAGACTACACGTACTTGCAAAATCATATCAGCAAAGAGCCAATAGAGACGTGCATCCCTATCGAGGATGCACAAACATTGAACGGCACTCTGATTGGAGGATAGAGAGTCGGCGGTTTGTTTGAGTGGCGAATGTCTCCAGCCGTTCTTTCTCCGCCGCGGGGGGAGATGACCGGCTGGACACTCGAGCCTATACGTGTCTATGCTATCTGTCTCAATCTTACACTGTCTCGTAATCTTACAAGAGTTGTGCGTGCGTGCGTGTGCGTGCGTGTGCGTGCGTGTTTTTTTGGTAAGTTGGTTTATTGTGCTTTAGCCTTCTTTATTAATATTAAACACATTTCTATCTATCTGCGCTATCGGGTAGTGTTCTATGTGATGTACAAAATCTAGAAACGAGGTGCAACTTGCAGTTGGGCCAATCGTATCTACAGTAATGACGCGACCATGCACTTCGAGTTACTACTAACTGTCTGAAGCGGCGTACAGGTCTAGAAACACACATCTTTCTCTATACCATTTGCTGCAATTAAGTGCTATCTACAAATATCTGGTGAATAGTTTCTTGTAGAATCTCTGCTATTTAATGAATCTTGATTTCTAAAAACATTTAGTGAATCTTGATTTCAAAGAACAAGTCCCGGAGTACCTTAACTCTTTGCATGCACATTCCTGTCCTTTCACGTACATTTCTACATGATCCATTCTTTTCACCGGAATTCGAGCTAACAGACTACGCATTGTTTAGGAGCGTCGAGGACGCCGAAAGTGCACACACTCGATCAGTGTTATCAATTGCCTGTAGCGACGGCGTCGTAACCACGGCGTCGTAACCACAGCGTGGGTTACACCCACACAATACACACCCGCAAAATTCTTTCCTTGTTGTCTGACCAATTACCGGCGATCATATGAATATAACCGTCCGACACGTAAGACAAATTTCTGTTTTACAGCCACCTCGCCCTAGCGCTGTACTTTCGCGCAGTCTAGTTACAGGGTTATCATGGAGGAACCGGCCATACGTGAGTAGGCGTGGTTGGCTCGGATTTGCTTCACGTCGGACAACAATGGTGGATCTGATCAGGATGGTCTGCGGTGGCGGGCGCCGCCACCCACGCACGGAAGGTCAAACCACGTCGAGTCTGACCTCAAGATCGTTCAGAACAGAGATGGATTTCATGACGTGGGAGTATCCGCTTCTGTGGCATTTAGTTTGTGTGAGATAGAGTGTTTTGACACATGGCAAGCCTGCTGTGAATTTCTTCAATTAATTAATTAATTAATTGATGCCATCACCGTCGCACTACTTAAGAACGGGATTGCCTAGCTAGTCATTGTCAGTTCCAGTTGGCTAAATTACGCATTCTGCAGCAGTTGTCTATAGTCAACAAGATGAATAGTCTTCTGTTGTTTGCTGTAGTTGTGTGCCTTTCTACTGTTTTTGCACAAGGTCCCTACAACAATGGTGAGGGATTCTTAGCAGTGGTGTTTAATTAAGGTGCCTAGCTGGTTGGGATGAACATGATACATATTTAAATGGCCCTTATAGCTGCTTCAGTGCATTCAACTTGAACTTGCACTCTTGCATGATATATGCTGTAGTACTTTAAAGTTAGACTAAAGGTATTGGATATGCAGTCATTGCGAGGGCTGTCTTAGGAGTGATACTATACTTGCAATGACATTGTCAAATTGAAGTGTTTTTCTGTGTTCAGGTTGTTCTTACTTGAGCGATCCTGCAAATGGTGAGGTGTCTGTGTTGTACAACGTTGCCACCTACTCCTGCAACCGGGGTTATCAGTTGCGTGGTGATGCAAAGAGAACTTGTGTCTACAATGAGTGGAAGGGCACAGAGCCGACTTGTCTACCAGGTCAGTGTTGCACGTAGAGACAACTCTCAAAGAGCTCAGTTTTACTCATTGTGTTTTATTGTAAATACAGTTTGTCCTGTTCTTGGAGATCCCCGAAATGGTGAAGTTAGTGTGTCTGCATATGGTACTACTGCTACTTACTCATGCGACAGAGGCTACAAACTCGAAGGAAACAAACAGAGAACTTGTTCTTATGGTGTGTGGTCAGGGTCAGAACCACACTGTAAGAAAGGTAAGCATATGACTTCTGGAGGATTGCTGCTATGGATGGTTGTGTTGATTTTGTTGATGTGATGATGCAGAGTGTCTCAAGCTTAGCGATCCTGCATATGGTGAAGTGACAGTTGCATACGACGTGGCTACTTACTCATGTCAGTATGGATACGAACTGAAAGGAGATAAAAAGAGAACATGTTCATATGGTGTGTGGTCAGGTTCTGAACCCTGTTGTGAAAAATGTAAGGACCAAATTGTACACGTGATCGTTGTTTGTAGTCACATGATTTTTTGATGTCATAATTGCAGTGTGTCCCGAGCTTGCCAATCTCACAAATGGTGAAGTGACAGTTGCATATAATGGAACTACTGGTTCATGTCGGTATGGTGGTGTGGCTACTTACTCATGCCAGTATGGATACAAACTTAAGGGAGATAAAAGGAGAACATGTTCATATGGTGTGTGGTCAGGTTCTGAACCCTGTTGTGAGAAATGTAAGGACCAAATTGTACACTTGATCGTTGTTTGTAGTCACATGATTTGTTGATGTCATAATTGCAGTGTGTCCCAAGCTTGCCAATCTCACAAATGGTGAAGTGACAGTTGCATATAATGGAGCTAATGGTTCATGTCGGTATGGTGGTGTGGCTACTTACTCATGCGAGTATGGATACAAACTAAAGGGAGATAAAAGGAGAACATGTTCATATGGTGTGTGGTCAGGTTCTGAACCCTGTTGTGAAAAATGTAAGGACCAAATTGTACACGTGATCGTTGTTTGTAGTCACATGATTTTTTCATGTCATAATTGCAGTGTGTCCCAAGCTTGGCAATCCCGCAAATGGTGAAGTGACAGTTGCATATAATGGAGCTACTGGTTCATGTCGGTATGGCGGTGTGGCTACTTACTCATGTCGGTCGGGATACAAGCTCAAGGGAAATAGAAAGAGAACTTGTTCATATGGTAGGTGGTCAGGATCTCAACCTCGCTGTGAAAAATGTAAGGATTGCCTGAAGATCAACATTGGTGTGAAAGCTGATTGTATAATATTGGTTTGTTGATGTCATATGCTGCAGTGTGCCCTGAGCTTCGTGATCCTGCACACGGTGAAGTAAATGTTGCATATAATGTAGCCACCTACTCATGTGATAGAGGGTACCAACTCAAGGGAAATAAATGGAGAACTTGCTCATATGGTGTGTGGTCAGGCTCACGACCAGAGTGTGGTAAGTACCTTTTATATAGGTTGTACATGTGAGAATTGGTTTGTACTGATTTGCGATATCATAATGCATGCAGTGTGTCCCAAGCTTAGCGATCCTGCATATGGTGAAGTGACAGTTGCATACGATGTGGCTACTTACTCATGTCAATATGGATACAAACTCAAGGGAAGTAAGAAGAGAACTTGTTCATATGGTGTGTGGTCAGGTTCTGAACCCTGCTGTGAAAAATGTAAGGACCAAATTGTACACGTGATCGTTGTTTGTAGTCACATGATTTTTTGATGTCATAATTGCAGTGTGTCCCGAGCTTGCCAATCTCACAAATGGTGAAGTGACAGTTGCATATAATGGAACTACTGGTTCATGTCGGTATGGTGGTGTGGCTACTTACTCATGCCAGTATGGATACAAACTTAAGGGAGATAAAAGGAGAACATGTTCATATGGTGTGTGGTCAGGTTCTGAACCCTGTTGTGAGAAATGTAAGGACCAAATTGCACACGTGATCGTTGTTTGTAGTCACATGATTTGTTGATGTCATAATTGCAGTGTGTCCCAAGCTTGCCAATCTCACAAATGGTGAAGTGACAGTTGCATATAATGGAGCTAATGGTTCATGTCGGTATGGTGGTGTGGCTACTTACTCATGCGAGTATGGATACAAACTAAAGGGAGATAAAAGGAGAACATGTTCATATGGTGTGTGGTCAGGTTCTGAACCCTGTTGTGAGAAATGTAAGGACCAAATTGTACACGTGATCGTTGTTTGTAGTCACATGATTTGTTGATGTCATAATTGCAGTGTGTCCCAAGCTTGCCAATCTCACAAATGGTGAAGTGACAGTTGCATATAATGGAGCTAATGGTTCTTGTCGGTATGGTGGTGTGGCTACTTACTCATGCGAGTATGGATACAAACTAAAGGGAGATAAAAGGAGAACTTGTTCATATGGTGTGTGGTCAGGTTCTGAACCCTGCTGTGAAAAATGTAAGGACCAAATTGTACACGTGATCGTTGTTTGTAGTCACATGATTTTTTGATGTCATAATTGCAGTGTGTCCCGAGCTTGCCAATCTCACAAATGGTGAAGTGACAGTTGCATATAATGGAACTACTGGTTCATGTCGGTATGGTGGTGTGGCTACTTACTCATGCCAGTATGGATACAAACTTAAGGGAGATAAAAGGAGAACATGTTCATATGGTGTGTGGTCAGGTTCTGAACCCTGTTGTGAGAAATGTAAGGACCAAATTGCACACGTGATCGTTGTTTGTAGTCACATGATTTGTTGATGTCATAATTGCAGTGTGTCCCAAGCTTGCCAATCTCACAAATGGTGAAGTGACAGTTGCATATAATGGAGCTAATGGTTCATGTCGGTATGGTGGTGTGGCTACTTACTCATGCGAGTATGGATACAAACTAAAGGGAGATAAAAGGAGAACATGTTCATATGGTGTGTGGTCAGGTTCTGAACCCTGTTGTGAAAAATGTAAGGACCAAATTGTACACGTGATCGTTGTTTGTAGTCACATGATTTTTTCATGTCATAATTGCAGTGTGTCCCAAGCTTGGCAATCCCGCAAATGGTGAAGTGACAGTTGCATATAATGGAGCTACTGGTTCATGTCGGTATGGCGGTGTGGCTACTTACTCATGTCGGTCGGGATACAAGCTCAAGGGAAATAGAAAGAGAACTTGTTCATATGGTAGGTGGTCAGGATCTCAACCTCGCTGTGAAAAATGTAAGGATTGCCTGAAGATCAACATTGGTGTGAAAGCTGATTGTATAATATTGGTTTGTTGATGTCATATGCTGCAGTGTGCCCTGAGCTTCGTGATCCTGCACACGGTGAAGTGAATGTTGCATATAATGTAGCCACCTACTCATGTGATAGAGGGTACCAACTCAAGGGAAATAAATGGAGAACTTGCTCATATGGTGTGTGGTCAGGCTCACGACCAGAGTGTGGTAAGTACCTTTTATATAGGTTGTACATGTGAGAATTGGTTTGTACTGATTTGCGATATCATAATGCATGCAGTGTGTCCCAAGCTTAGCGATCCTGCATATGGTGAAGTGACAGTTGCATACGATGTGGCTACTTACTCATGTCAATATGGATACAAACTCAAGGGAAGTAAGAAGAGAACTTGTTCATATGGTGTGTGGTCAGGATCACAACCACGCTGTGAAAAATGTAAGAATCATCTTACACATGTGGTAGTCAATTGCATTACTGATTGTTGTGTGGCAATCTATAGTGTGTCCCAAGCTTAGCGATCCTGCATATGGTGAAGTAGATGTTGCTTATAATGTGGCCACTTACTCATGTCAATATGGATACAAACTGAAGGGAGATGAACAGAGAACGTGTTCCAATGGTGTGTGGTCAGGATCTGAGCCATCTTGTTTCAAATGTGAGAACTGATGGTGTCATAGTTGATATCAATATTTGATTTTGCTATTACACCTACAGTGTGTCGTACACTTGCAAATCCTAGATACGGTAAGGTCAGAGCTTCATACAATTCAGCTTTCTACTTGTGCAACTCCGGATACGAGCTCAAGGGAAACGTATGGAGGGTTTGCAAGAATGGTGAATGGACAGGAGAAGAGCCGTACTGTAGAAGAAGTAAGGGCTAATGTATGCATTGTGGCTGTGTAAGTTGATTAATTGTACTGTTTGTCTCTTTTTGCAATTACAGAATGTCCTAAGCTTACCGATCCTGCACATGGTGAAGTGACAGTTGTATATGATGTGGCCAATTACTCATGTGACTATGGATACTACCTCAAGGGAAATGAAAATCGAAACTGTTCATATGGTGTGTGGTCAGGGTCACAACCAAACTGCGAAAAATGTAACGACTGACTTTTACTCGATTGATGTGGTAGTTGTCTGTACTGATTTGTTGATGTCACAATGCAGTGTGTCCAGAGCTCAGCGGTCCTGCATACGGCACAGTAACAGTTGGATATAATGTGGCTACTTACTCATGCCGGTATGGATACAAACTGAAAGGAGATAAAAAGAGAACTTGTTCATACGGTAGGTGGACAGGGTCTCAACCTCGCTGTGAAAAACGTAAGGACTGATCGACATTGGTGTGAAAACTGATTGTATAATATTGGTTTGTTGATGTCATATGCTGCAGTGTGCCCTGAGCTTCGTGATCCTGCACACGGTGAAGTGAATGTTGCATATAATGTAGCCATCTACTCATGTGATAGAGGGTACCAACTCAAGGGAAGTAACAGGAGAACTTGTGAATATGGTGTGTGGTCAGGCTCACAACCAGAGTGTGGTAAGTGCCTTTTATATAGGTTGTACATGTGAGAATTGGTTTGTACTGATTTGTGATATGATAATGCATACAGTGTGTCCCAAGCTTAGCAATCCTGCATATGGTGAAGTGACAGTTGCATACGACGTGGCTACTTACTCATGTCAGTATGGATACAAACTCAAGGGAAATAAGAAGAGATCATGTTCATATGGTGTGTGGTCAGGGTCACAACCAAACTGCGAAAAATGTAACGACTGACTTTTACTCGATTGATGCTGTGGTTGGTTGTACTGATTTGTTGATGTCACAATGCAGTGTGTCCAGAGCTCAGCAGTCCTGCATATGGCGAAGTAACAGTTGGATACAATGTGGCTACTTACTCATGCCAGTATGGATACAAACTGAAAGGAGATAAAAAGAGAACTTGTTCATATGGTGTGTGGTCAGGTTCAGAGCCATCTTGTGTAAAAGGTGGGACTACAATGGTGTTTTTTGAATTCCAATGTCTTAATGACATTTTTGTAATATAGAGTGTCGTCAGCTTGCAAATCCAGCATATGGTCAAGTGAGTATCACATACAACGAAGCTACTTACTCATGTGACTATGGATACAAACTCAACGGAAACAAGAAACGAACTTGCAGTGCATATGGTGTGTGGTCAGGGTCAGAGCCATCTTGTGATGAAAGTGAGTTTGATGGAAAAAATTTGTGTTGATAATAGTTTGATTGATTGTCTTATGTTTCATGTATAGGTTGTGATGAACTGGTTAATCCTACTTATGGCTCAGTTCAAGTATCAGGCGACACAGCTATCTATCGATGTATTTATGGTTACAGACTTGTGGGAAGCAAGACTAGAACATGCGTTTATGGAAGCTGGGATGGGTATCAGCCTCATTGTGTAAAAGGTTTGCCTGTTTTCTTATTTTCAAATTTGTTCTATTAAATTTAATTTTTTTGTAGATTGTTTGTATCCTGGTAGTCCGAGATATGGTCATGCAGAAGTTGAGAATGATCGTGTGACCTACCATTGTGACAAGGGATATGTTCTACAGGGTCAGAAATATCGAGACTGCAGGGATGGACGATGGCGTGGACAGGAACCTCGCTGTATCATATCTTATAATTGAGTGATTGCAAGAGGCTTGTATAGGCTGGATTGATTGAATTTGCAGTCAAGTAGTTTGTTGGTTGAAAAGTTTTGACTTCAGTTTTGATTTACTCAAGATTCTCGATTATCATGCAAAGTGCTTGCCATGCAGCGTCTGTGGACCACTGCATGGATCTTTTTCTGTCGTGTTGTCTATAAATTAGATTTGTTGTAATGAGTATAGTAAGGTACTCTAAACCCAAAGATCCTGCAAGGAAGCTCTAAGAAACCCTCTATTAAGGATCTTGGTGCCCGGACTGCGGTCACTTTCGGGTCTACATCCATGTATCCACTATTTGCGTACATAAATGCATATAACCACTACTGGGCCATGCCTATCTAGAAAATTAATTTTCTGATATTTCCAACTCACTACGAGGTAGCAAATAATTGCCGAGCGTAGTTTAATTTAATCTTGCATACTGCACAATTCTATTTCCTAATTACGACGTCTTAAGAACCGGCAGTGCAACAAGGTTTTACTTGGTAACGCGCATTGACTATTGCATCAATATCACGTGGTTACTGAGTGCGTTTCGACGGCTGATTCATGAAAGAATTGGCAAGAGCATGCACTCAGCTGACAGCGAGAACCTGAATCGAGAGCCCAAGAAGAGTTACAAAGCCATTCCGAAGAGTGCTGTGTAACGAAGGTGAATGTTGGAAAAACAAATCTCAAGATCGTTTAGATGTAAGGTAAGAATGGAGCTAAAACTCATTAATTATTTAAAATGTTTGATTGGCCACTTACTGTCATAGATTTCTATAAAAGAACTTGATACGTTTGCATGCATGGTTGCTCATCTGGTTGCTTATCTGGTTGCTCATCTAGTACAAACTGGTGGGCTTTCCTCATTTTGTACCAGAAATCTTGTCAATAGCTTCTGACTGCGAATGACTACGTGCCAATATTAGTACTGATGAGGTGTAGAGTCCCGGATCTAATCTCGGTCATTTCCTAATCTCGGTCACCGTTCTCTGCCAAATAGCTGCAGCCAGACCTAGCTGCTACGCTAGCGCCATAGTCCTACTGGATATCAACTAGGTAGAGCGGGTCATGTCAGTATCCGTCGTAACGTTGTTGCTGTAGAACTTGAAAACTGATCGCACCTATTCTCGGTCACAGAGTATCATATCTCGGTCAGTGCTTGCCATCTCGTTTCTACAACTCCGTTTCAGACACAAGTCATCTCCGTCGATAGGCTCCTTATATGACTTCCTTTCGCCAAATTGTTGGTTTTGTCTTGTCAACCTCTACTCTCGCAGACAACGAAGAAGACGGATGACTCACGGGACATAATCTCGGTCACCTGATCTCGAGTGATTTTCTCTCTTCAGACGCAGATCTGAGGCGTTCTTTTGGCTAATGTTATAGTCATCACCGCTGGCTACTATACCTACGGGGTGATGTTAGTGCTCATCGTACTGTTGTTACGGCAGAACGTGAAATGTGAGAGACAAATACTCTGACATCCGGGATCATATCTTGGTCAGTCGCTTTCATCGCGTTTCTACAAGACGAATTGAGACGTTAGTCATGTCTGTTGAAAGGTTTGCTTTGATGTTTATGCCACTGAATAGCCGGTTTTGTCTCTTCAGTTTTTACTGTTGCAGGGCGGTGAGAAAGGTGATTGAGTACGGGACATAATCTCGGTCACGCGATTTTGAGAAAGACGGGTTACTGAGTAGGTTGTATTGTGTGATTTTTAGTCTACTGTTGTTCTAGAGCTATATTGTCACGAATGTGTGTGTTTAACGTACTGTTTTTAGCACTTCAAACTTGCAAAGCAGTGTATGTTGTTGATAATAACTGATGTAGCTAAAACCTTACAATCAACAAGATTGTAGTACGTACACAGGTTACAAGTATGCAGAGTCCTGGCATACTCTTGTGACATTCAACTTGTGCCAGAATAGATTCAATGTTTATCTCCATGATGATCAATCTATCACTCACAAAATTTGCTAACTAGCACTAAACCACATGTTCTAAATAAAGGTTATCTTAATTATTATTCATAGACAGGACAACTAACGTTTGCCAACACACGTCTAGTTACTAGAATCTGCTAGAGTTCTACAAACTCAATACAAAACACTTTCAATCAGCCTTAGTCGACTGTGACCGTATGGACAATGCCCAATGAAGGTAAGACCACTTACCTGAAAGCTGTAGAACCCAACAAGTGCGCTCATACTGTGACCGAGATTACGTCCCATAGGTCGATCACCTTTCCCGCCGTCCTGCAACAGAAAAACTGAAGAGACAAAACTGGCTATTCAGTGGCATAAACATCCAAAGCGAACCTTTCAACAGACATTACTCACGTCTCAATTCGTCTTGTAGAAACGCGATGAAAGCGACTGACCGAGATATGATCCCGGATGCCAGAGTATTTGTCTCTCACATTTCACGTTCTGCCGTAACAACAATACGATGAGCACTAACACCACCCCGTAGGTATAGTAGCCAGCGGTGATGACTATAACATTAGCCAAAAGAACGCCTCACATCTGTGTCTGAAGAGAGAAAATCACTCGAGATCAGGTGACCGAGAATATGTCCCGTGAGTCATCCGTCTTCTTCGTTGTCTGCGAGAGTAGAGGTTGACAAGACAAAACCAACAATTTGGCGAAAGGAAGTCATATAAGGAGCCTATCGACGGAGATGACTTGCGTCTGAAACGGAGTTGTAGAAACGAGATGGCAAGCACTGACCGAGATATGATACTCTGTGACCGAGAATAGGTGCCATCAGCTTTCAAGTTCTACAGCAGCAACGTTACGACGGATACTGACATGACCCGCTCTACCTAGTTGATATCCAGTAGGACTATGGCGCTAGCGTAGCAGCTAGGTCTGGCTGCAGCTATTTGGCAGAGAACGGTGACCGAGATTAGGAAATGACCGAGATTAGATCCGGGACTCTACACCTCATCAGTACTAATATTGGCACGTAGTCATTCGCAGTCAGAAGCTATTGACAAGATTTCTGGTACAAAATGAGGAAAGCCCACCAGTTTGTACTAGATGAGCAACCAGATGAGCAACCATGCATGCAAACGTATCAAGTTCTTTCATGGAAATCTATGACAGTAAGTGGCCAATCAAACATTTTAAATAATTAATGAGTTTTAGCTCCATTCTCACCTTACATCTAAACGATCTTGAGATTTGTTTTTCCAACATTCACGTTCGTTACACAGCACTCTTCGGAATGGCTTTGTAACTCTTCTTGGGCTCTCGATTCAGGCTCTCGCTGTCAGCTGAGTGCATGCTCTTGCCAATTCTTTCATGAATCAGCCGTCGAAACGCACTCAGTAACCACGTGATATTGATGCAATAGTCAATGCGCGTTACCAAGTAAAACCTTGTTGCACTGCCGGTTCTTAAGACGTCGTAATTAGGAAATAGAATTGTGCAGTATGCAAGATTAAATTAAACTACGCTCGGCAATTATTTGCTACCTCGTAGTGAGTTGGAAATATCAGAAAATTAATTTTCTAGATAGGCATGGCCCAGTAGTGGTTATATGCATTTATGTACGCAAATAGTGGATACATGGATATAGACCCGAAAGTGACCGCAGTCCGGGCACCAAGATCCTTAATAGAGAGTTTCTTAGAGCTTCCTTGCAGGATCTTGGGGTTTAGTTATAGTACCTTACTATACTCATTACAACAAATCTAATTTATAGACAACGACAGAAAAAGATCTATGCAGTGGTCCACAGACGCTGCATGGCAAGCACTTTGCATGATATGATGCCATCAATTTGTATTTGCATGGGCAACTATACTAGCTACAAGATAATCGAGAATCTTGAGTAAATCAAAACTGAAGTCAAAACTTTTCAACCAACAAACTACTTGACTGCAAATTCAATCAATCCAGCCTATACAAGCCTCTTGCAATCACTCAATTATAAGAAATGGTACAGCGAGGTTCCTGTCCACGCCATCGTCCATCCCTGCAGTCTCGATATTTCTGACCCTGTAGAACATATCCCTTGTCACAATGGTAGGTCACACGATCATTCTCAACTTCTGCATGACCATATCTCGGACTACCAGGATACGAACAATCTACAAAAAAATTAAATTTAATAGAACAAATTTGAAAATAAGAAAACAGGCAAACCTTTTACACAATGAGGCTGATACCCATCCCAGCTTCCATAAACGCATGTTCTAGTATTGCTTCCCACAAGTCTGTAACCATAAATACATCGATAGGTAGCTGTGTCGCCTGATACTTGAACTGAGCCATAAACAGGATTAACCAGTTCATCACAACCTATACATGAAACATAAGACAATCAATCAAACTATTATCAACACAAATTTTTTCCATCAAACTCACTTTCATCACAAGATGGCTCTGACCCTGACCACACACCATATGCACTGCAAGTTCGTTTCTTGTTTCCGTTGAGTTTGTATCCATAGTCACATGAGTAAGTAGCTTCGTTGTATGTGATACTCACTTGACCATATGCTGGATTTGCAAGCTGACGACACTCTATATTACAAAAATGTCATTAAGACATTGGAATTCAAAAAACACCATTGTAGTCCCACCTTTTACACAAGATGGCTCTGAACCTGACCACACACCATATGAACAAGTTCTCTTTTTATCTCCTTTCAGTTTGTATCCATACTGGCATGAGTAAGTAGCCACATTGTATCCAACTGTTACTTCGCCATATGCAGGACTGCTGAGCTCTGGACACACTGCATTGTGACATCAACAAATCAGTACAACCAACCACAGCATCAATCGAGTAAAAGTCAGTCGTTACATTTTTCGCAGTTTGGTTGTGACCCTGACCACACACCATATGAACATGATCTCTTCTTATTTCCCTTGAGTTTGTATCCATACCGACATGAGTAAGTAGCCACGTCGTATGCAACTGTCACTTCACCATATGCAGGATTGCTAAGCTTGGGACACACTGCATGCATTATGATATCACAAATCAGTACAAACCAATTCTCACATGTACAACCTATATAAAAGGCACTTACCACACTCTGGTTGTGAGCCTGACCACACACCATATTGACAAGTTCTCCTGTTACTTCCCTTGAGTTGGTACCCTCTATCACATGAGTAGGTGGCTACATTATATGCAACATTCACTTCACCGTGTGCAGGATCACGAAGCTCAGGGCACACTGCAGCATATGACATCAACAAACCAATATTATACAATCAGTTTTCACACCAATGTCGATCAGTCCTTACGTTTTTCACAGCGAGGTTGAGACCCTGTCCACCTACCATATGAACAAGTTCTCTTTTTATCTCCTTTCAGTTTGTATCCATACCGGCATGAGTAAGTAGCCACATTATATCCGACTGTTACTTTGCCGTATGCAGGACTGCTGAGCTCTGGACACACTGCATTGTGACATCAACAAATCAGTACAGACAACTACCACATCAATCGAGTAAAAGTCAGTCGTTACATTTTTCGCAGTTTGGTTGTGACCCTGACCACACACCATATGAACAGTTTCGATTTTCATTTCCCTTGAGGTAGTATCCATAGTCACATGAGTAATTGGCCACATCATATACAACTGTCACTTCACCATGTGCAGGATCGGTAAGCTTAGGACATTCTGTAATTGCAAAAAGAGACAAACAGTACAATTAATCAACTTACACAGCCACAATGCATACATTAGCCCTTACTTCTTCTACAGTACGGCTCTTCTCCTGTCCATTCACCATTCTTGCAAACCCTCCATACGTTTCCCTTGAGCTCGTATCCGGAGTTGCACAAGTAGAAAGCTGAATTGTATGAAGCTCTGACCTTACCGTATCTAGGATTTGCAAGTGTACGACACACTGTAGGTGTAATAGCAAAATCAAATATTGATATCAACTATGACACCATCAGTTCTCACATTTGAAACAAGATGGCTCAGATCCTGACCACACACCATTGGAACACGTTCTCTGTTCATCTCCCTTCAGTTTGTATCCATATTGACATGAGTAAGTGGCCACATTATAAGCAACATCTACTTCACCATATGCAGGATCGCTAAGCTTGGGACACACTATAGATTGCGACACAACAATCAGTAATGCAATTGACTACCACATGTGTAAGATGATTCTTACATTTTTCACAGCGTGGTTGTGATCCTGACCACACACCATATGAACAAGTTCTCTTTTTATCTCCTTTCAGTTTGTATCCATACTGACATGAGTAAGTAGCCACGTCGTATGCAACTGTCACTTCACCATATGCAGGATCGCTAAGCTTGGGACACACTGCATGCATTATGATATCACAAATCAGTACAAACCAATTCTCACATGTACAACCTATATAAAAGGCACTTACCACACTCTGGTTGTGAGCCTGACCACACACCATATTGACAAGTTCTCCTGTTACTTCCCTTGAGTTGGTACCCTCTATCACATGAGTAGGTGGCTACATTATATGCAACATTCACTTCACCGTGTGCAGGATCACGAAGCTCAGGGCACACTGCAGCATATGACATCAACAAACCAATATTATACAATCAGCTTTCACACCAATGTCGATCTACAGACAATCCTTACATTTTTCACAGCGAGGTTGAGATCCTGACCACCTACCATATGAACAAGTTCTCTTTCTATTTCCCTTGAGCTTGTATCCCGACCGACATGAGTAAGTAGCCACACCGCCATACTGACATGAACCAGTAGCTCCATTATATGCAACTGTCACTTCACCATTTGTGGGATTGGCAAGCTTGGGACACACTGCAATTATGACATCAAAAAATCATGTGACTACAAACAACGGTCACGTGTACAATTTGGTCCTTACATTTCTCACAACAGGGTTCAGAACCTGACCACACACCATATGAACATGTTCTCCTTTTATCTCCCTTGAGCTTGTATCCATTTCGACATGAGTAAGTGGCCACATTATATGCAACTGTCACTTCACCATATGTAGGATTGCTAAGGTTGGGACACTCTGCATCATCACATCAACAAAATCAACACAACCATCCATAGCAGCAATCCTCCAGAAGTCATATGCTTACCTTTCTTGCAGTGTGGTTCTGACCCTGACCACACACCATAAGAACAAGTTCTCTGTTTGTTTCCTTCGAGTTTGTAGCCTCTGTCGCACGAGTAAGTAGCAGTAGTACCATATGCAGACACACTAACTTCACCATTTCGGGGATCTCCAAGAACAGGACAAACTGTATTTACAATAAAACACAATGAGTAAAACTGAGCTCTTTTGAGAGTTGTCTCTACGTGCAACACTGACCTGGTAGACAAATCGGCTCTGTGCCCTTCCACTCACTGTAGACACAAGTTCTCTTTGCATCACCACGCAAATGGTAACCCCGGTTGCAGGAGTAGGTGGCAACGTTGTACAACACAGACACCTCACCATTTGCAGGATTGCTCAAGTAAGAACAACCTGAACACAGAAATACACTTCAACTTGACAATGTCATTGCAAGTATAGTATCACTCCTAAGACAGCCCTCGCAACGACTGCATGTCCAATACCTTTAGTCTAACTTTAAAGTACTACAGCATATATCATGCAAGAGTGCAAGCTCAAGTTGAATGCACTGAAGCAGCTATAAGAGCCATTTAGATATGTATCATGTTCATCCCAACCAGCTAGGCACGTTAATTAAACACCACTGCCAAGAATCCCTCACCATTGTTGTAGGGACCTTGTGCAAAAACAGTAGAGAGGCACACCATTACAGTAGCAAACGACAGAAGACTATTCATCTTGTTGTCTACAAATCCTGTAGAATGCGTAATCAAACCAACGGGAACTGACAATGACTAGGCAATCCGATTCTTAAGTAGTGCGACGGTGATGGCATCAATTAATTAATTAATTAAAGATATTCACGGCAGGGATTGCCATGCATCAAAACATTCCATCTAACACGGTTAAAAGCCGCAGAATCAGATAATCCCACGCCGCGAAATCCTTGTCTGTTCTGAACGATCAGGAAGTGGGACTCGACGTGGTTTGACCTTTCGAGCGTGGGTGGCGCGCCCGCCACTGCAGACCATCATGATCAGATGCACCATTGTTGTCTGACTCGAAGCAAGTTCGAACTTGATTGAATGGAGTTCGCTATCTTCTGCATGCATGATTGTATTAGAAATGATTGTAGCTGCAAACCACGCCTACTCACGTGTGGCCGGCTGATAACCCGGTAACTAGACTGCGCGAAAGTACGACGTTAGGGCGAGGTGGCTGTAAAACAGAAATTTGTCTTCCGTGTCGGACCCGTCATATTCAATTTATCGCCGGTAGTAAGGCAGACGGTGACGGGAGAATTTTGCGGTTGTGTATTGTGTGGGTACAACCCACGCTGTGGTTACGACGCCGTCGCTACGGGTAATTGATAATATTGATCGAGTGTGTGCGTCCTCGACTCTCTTACACAATGCGTAAGTCTGTTAGCTCGAATTCCGGTGAAAAGAATGGATCATATAGAAATGTGAAAGGACAAGAATGTGCATGCAAAGAGTTAAGGTTTAGAAATCAAGATTCATTAAGTAGCAGAGATCCTACAAAAATTATTTACTAGATGTTTGTAGATAGTACGTGCAGCAAATGGCTCCTAAAGAGGAAGATGTGTATGTGTTTAAAATGAAGAAAGCTAGAGTACAATAAACTAACTTACCAAAACACACACACACACACACACACACACACACACACGCACGCACGCACGCACACACACACACACACACACACACACACACACATACACACGCACACAAACACACACACACACACACACACACACACACACACACACACACACACACACACACACACACACAACTGTTGTAAGTTGACAGTTAGCATAGACACGTACGGCAGTGGCATAATTTGTAAAAGACAATGTTTTCACAGGGCCTAGAGGGGAAGTCCAACAAAACTGAACTTAACTTGTATGAGTAGATCTTACGAAGACAAATCGATCGGTATAAGTTACTCCGCTATCTTCGCTTTTGTATACGAGAACGAGCGATGTTTCTGTGATGTGCAACGCCCACGCACCTGCTTTTTCTGGTGGGTTAAGCTCCGCCCACTGCGAACGAATCAATGCGTTCACAGATGACTGCTACGAATATATCGAGAATGCCGAATGTGAATGCGAAGATATATAAAGATCTGCCTTCTTGCCGTCAGTGGTTCCTCTCTAAAGTAAAATGGTGTCGGTAGAGCTGTTTTCCCGCCAGACTTTCAAGCAGAATTCCTCAATACCACGGCTTACCTAGAGAACGCGCTTGTGCTTGAGTATTTTTATCCTTGTTCTTTTAATATCCAAAGAGAAACGTTCAGCGCGCCGTCTGGAGTTTTGTGCTACAGAGGACATTCCTATTTTCACATCCGGTCTGCTCACTTTCTTTTGCCGCTGATTGGTAGAAGGTTACAATCCCGGATGTAAAAATCTGTGGTACTATACACGCTAGACAACGAGCTGAACGTTTCTCTTCGGATATTAAAAGAACAAGGATAAACAAATACTCAAGCACAAGCACGTTCTCTAGGTAAGCCGTGGTATTGAGGAATTCTGCTTGAAAGTCTGACGGGAAAACAGCTCTACCGACACCATTTTACTTTAGAGAGGAACCACTGACGGCAAGAAGGCAGATCTTCACGATATCTTCGCATTCACATTCGGCATTCTTCATATATTCGTAGCAGTCATCCGTAAACGCATTGATTCGTTTGTAGTGGGCAGAGCTTAATCCACCAGGAAGTGCAGAGCAGGTGCGTGAGCGTTACACATCACAGACACATCACTCGTCCTCGTATACAAAAGGGAAGATAGCGGAGTAACTTATACCGATCGATTTGTCTTCGTAAGATCTACTCATACAAGTTAAGTTCATTTTTGTTGGACTTCCCCTATAACTAAATGAGTTTTGTAGTATTTTCAGAATTCAACAAATCTTACAATTGGATTGTATTCTATAATATAAAATTCTATTCTAACAGCAAACAAACACACAAACAGACAGACAAGACAGACAGACAGACAGATGGCC
>CAXXBX010000241.1:0-15503 GCA_964274945.1 Dehalococcoidia bacterium
CTCTTGGTATTTTGGAATTGTATGCAGGAATTTTCGATCCAGATGAGGCGGATTTTGCTCTAGTGTTTTTTACCTTCATCTGTTATTGACACTGTTGCATTTTCTCTATTGGCTAGGCCTGTTTTTTTCATATCAAATGCAGCCCAACCACCTCTATTTTCAAATAATGTTTGTCCACCGCTTGGTTTCATTTGGTCACGTTCCTCTGACGTTAATTCAAACTCACCAGCAAGAATTTTAGCCAGTTCACTTCCATGGGATTTCTTACCGTCTTTGTATAATTTCAATATTGGAAGCGTTAATTTTCAGCATTGTGGAATTATGAAATGTGAATATGTCTTGTTTAAAGGAATGATGCTCCGTGCATCTACCAGCATTCTCAAACAGTACCAGAAAGAGTACTGTGACGAGAACCACGAGGCACTAAAACAGAAGAAGAGGGAAATACGCAAGAAGACCCGACATCGTTGCATGCCGCGCAAAATGCAATCAGGGTACGGAAAAGAGGGAAACGGTAGTTGTAGGGAATGCGGCAGAATTGCAGAGACTGGTGCGGGCTACGCAAAAAGCGACGGGCTGGCAGAAAAGGGGGCGACTAGAAATGGCATCCGTGCTAAGCAATGTCTTTGCTGGGATCCATTTATATTGCAGTTGGAATCCAACTCGTATGCGCATTGAAATTATTTAATCATACTGCAGGCAGAAGACCCGCAAGCTCCTCCCATGGCCTTACTTCCCGGGGGGGGGGGGGAGAAGTAGTGGTGCAAAGTCCAAGGCCATTGCATCCGTATTTCTCGGTATAATTCTTTTAAGCTCTACAGTTCTAATGGTCGCGCCGCCGACTGAGGCGTATGGGGCTCATGGTCCCCGTCATTATAAGGCGACATTTTCATTAAGTAAAGCAACACCAGGCAACGGAGAGGTAACGTTGGAATGGGAAAAGCCAGTACTCCCAGCGGGAATAACATTCAAGAATTATATGCTAGCTCACGACAACGCCGAACAATCCGGCCGGACCACTCATTCTATTTCCAACATTGACACAACCTCATACCTATGGAAAGATCTGGATAACGACAAGGAGTATAAATTCTATCTACATATAGTGACGGAGGAACACCAGACTAGTTTCCCTGGTGCTGCCCTTACGGCAACGCCTTTTGACCCCAATGCGCAACCGCCAGGACAGCCGACACTCATCGATTACACCATATCTCCTAGGGCAGACCCAAAATCTGGGTTCATTAATTTCGAACTAAGATGGGCTCCGCCAACCACAGGAGGTCCTGTCGAGAGGTATAAGGTAGAATACAAAAAAGGAACAATAGAAGACGTAATAGCCGACTGGGGCAGCCGCAAGGTTGTAATCACCGGCACTTCTGCAGAAATCAAAAAACTGTCAAAAAACGAAAAATACGCCTTCAGGGTAACTGCAACAAACGCTCATGGCGATGGAGACCCGGCTGAAACCAACGTAGACATGGCCAAACCGACCCCCCTACCAACAAAACCGGGAGCACCTAAGAACCTGCAGATAGAAAAAGATGGCAACAACTACATACTCTCATGGGAAAAGCCTGATGACGACGGAGGGTTTACCATTACCAAATACTACCCAGAACACCGCAAGGCAGGTGATGATGACTGGGTCAAAATAGCCGGCCGCTCACAGACAGAATTCGGATTAACATCCATGGGCAACGGTGACGGCTATTCCTTCAGGGTCGTAGCAGAAAACGTGGCAGGCAAGGGTGCTTATTCTGACGTCCTGGACAAGGCACCGCCAATAATTGCGCTGAATGGTGACAAGCTGATCTATGTAAAACAGGGTGGTTCCTATGCACCTCCGGGATATACGGCGACCGATGACATGGACTCTACCGTTGCTGTGACCGTTACGGGCACGGTGAATACCGCAGTCATTGGATCAACCACCATCACTTACACAGCGACAGACAGTGCCGGAAACCCGGCCACTGAGACTAGGACCGTCAAGGTCGCAGGAAAACCTGACACCATAGGCGACCTATCGGCCGCGCCGGGCGACTCTGAGGTCACGCTGACGTGGACGGCGCCGGGTGACGGGGGATCCCCCATAACGGGATACGAGGTGCACCACAAGATCAAGGGCGCATCCGACTGGGGGCATACCGAGACGACCGCGGACACCACGTACACCGTGGAAGGACTGACAAACGGCGAGACGTACGAGTTTGCCGTAGCCGTCGGCACCGAGCTCTTCAGTCTGAACTTCAACGATCTTTCAGTTCCGATTGAGGCCACGCCACACATCCCCCCCAGTGCACCCACTGGCCTAACCCTGACCCCCGGCGCCACGCAGGTCGAACTGAGTTGGAGTGTGCCTACGTCTTTGGGTGACCCGCCCATTACAGACTATGTGATAGAGTACAAACGTGGCACTGGTGACTGGACTACCTTTGATGACGGTGTCAGTGACGACACGACTACGACAGTCACCCCGCTTGTGAAGGGCCAAGAGTATTCTTTCCGCGTGGCTGCGACAGGCGGCGCAGGCATCGGTCCTCATTCCGATATAAAAACGGCAATACCCAGAACCGTTCCGGCCGCACCGACGGGACTTTTTGCAACCTCTAGCCCCGCAGGGGCAATGCTGCAATGGGCTGCGCCTGCTGACACAGGCGGCGCACCCATTACCGGATATGTCATAGGGTATGCCGTTGATGATGATGATGACGATGATACGTCGCCTTTGGAGACACGTGATACGGGCAGTACGGATACGATGGCCGCATTTGGTGACCTGCTAAACGGCCGTGATTACGTCTTTCATGTAAAGGCAGTAAACCAGGCAGGTACAGGCCCTGTCTCAGATACTGTCACCGCAACTATTCCTGCCTCCGAACCCTACAAGGTTGAAAATCTCGTTGCAAGCGCAAGTGACGTGCAAGACTCTGTCACATTGAGCTGGGATGCGCCTATCCATGACGGCGGGGAGGCCATATCTGATTATATTGTAGAATATTCGGCCGACTCTGGCAGTACGTGGACCACGTTTGCTGACGGCGTAAAAACCGACACCTCTGTCGTCATACCGGACCTTGATACCGGGGTAAGTTACAATTTCAAGGTCACTGCCACAAACAGCATCGGCCAGGGCCTCCCATCTGATGTTATCACCTTTACGCCGCAGGCTGATACCGCCGATACTGCTGCCACGGCAACCGAAGTTGCAGACAGTGAGGGTACAGCTGAATCATCTGCTGCTACAGCTGCGGCACTTCAGGCACCTGTTATCACGGTTACAAACACCGTCACTCCTGGCGGTACAATCGAGGTCGACTCTGACAGCATCATGCTCACCGGTACCATAGCTCCTGCAGGCGAGCTGGTACTGAGGGACTCTGAGCTAAACTATGTCAGGCACATACTGCCTGCCGGAAACGCTGACACCACCTCGTGGAGACAGGCAATCAGCGGCCTGCAGCCAGGGGACAACACATTCCACCTGGAAGCCAGGTCATCGGCTGACAGCTCGGTCAGAAGTGACCCAGTTGAGATTACAATACGCGCAGACCCGCCACAGGTTCCAGCTATCACTGTCACTGCTACTGACGGCACGGGTACCGTCAGTCCGGGCGGTACAATCGAGGTCGACTCTGACAGCATCATGCTCACCGGCACCATAGCTCCTGCAGGCGAGCTGGTACTGAGGGATTCAGATATGAACTATGTCAGGCACATACTGCCTGCCGGAAACGCTGACACCACCTCGTGGAGACAGGCAATCGGCGGCCTGCAGCCAGGGGACAACACATTCCACCTGGAAGCCAGGGCAGCTGATGACAGCTCGGTCAGAAGTGACCCATTTGAGATTGTAATAAGATCAAATCTGCCATAGCCGTTTTGCCTAGGGACAGTAGTCAGTGACTACGGCCATATCCCAAAAAAGGCCAAAACGACGTGGATGCCGCAGGTCTTACAGTCGATGCAACTGGTTGCGCATTCCCCAAGGGTCTTGGTGAACTGAAGCGGAGGGTCATGTATTGTTCGTCGTGCAGCTAGCTGTTAGGCAAGAAGACAAATTTTGTTTTTATTGATATCAACTCCTTTTTTTAATACATTCTTGAATTCAAACCCCAACTCACAGAAGACATTGGAATAACTCTTGTTTGAGGAAATAACATGATGAGCCTCGTCTATTACCGCCATTGAAGCGTATTTGCCTAACTCTGGTAAGGAACCCTTGTCATCATTTTGATAAATTTTGTAAAGAGATTGAATAGAGGCAGTTATGACACCGTTTAACTCATGAATTTCCCCCGCTTCATGAATTTCACCTGACGATTCAGAATACTGATATAAAATATCACGAATATTTTTGGGGTTATCCCCGTAAATAGGTAGTTTGTAGCTTAATTCCAAACAATTAACGTGGCATTCTCGTTTCATCTTCCACATGCCAAATCACAAAACTCAAAATCACGCATCCAAAAACCTGTTGTACAGCAGCACTTTGAGTCCTGCCTCCACGCATTGCGCATCAAACCTCCTGGAGCGCAGCTTCTCGCCTAGCACTCGCTTTAGCGCAGAATACGCAATCTCGACTATCCATCTTTTTCCCGCATCCTTGAGCCCCTTCCATTCATCAAGACCGTGCCTGCTGACATGCAAAATCCCTTTTCTTCTCAGTTTGGATTTTGCTATGTGCGGCACGGCGTTTTTCCTTATTCTGATTGCAGGAACTGTCTTGCTTGTCTCGCAGCACTCGAAATTATTCTGATCGTCATGTGCCTTGCCTGCGTGAGCGGATTTTATCACGGTGCAGTGTCTCTTTGCATCCCCAAGCAAGGGAACAGACTGCTTCGTATCAGAGCCGTTCCCGTGCGTTGTCCTGTAGGATGCGATCTTTTCTGATTTCAGATCAGATGATACGTGCAGTCTGGCATATTCGCGTCCCTGCCTCTTCCATTTGTGCTCCAGACAGGTTCCGTTGTTTGTGACGGACGGTCCTGAAGAGTCAAAGGCCAAACCAACGGCATCCTCCAGATTCGGATTGCTAATTTCCGGCCGCAGCTGTAGTATTCTTCTTCTGATTTGCGTGAAATGAATCTCAGGGATCCTCACGACCTCGGAGAGTCCCCTGCATACTCCCTGAACCGTTCTGTAGGCGGTGCCAAACCCGATATAGTCCCGTAAGAAGACCGATTTGCGAGTCCGTGCATCTGTATGGGGCACCGATTTTATTTCTGCTCGTTTTTTCCAATTCCTGTCTTTGTTTTTTCAAAAAAGATACGTCTATCAGGCAAGTTCCTCTGCTAACGAGGGATTCGTTGTGTTGTTTCCATGATTTGTTAGCTGGCATGAATTATGTCGGTATGTACCAAGCTAAAAGAGTTACGCTACAATCTACACTATGTGTGCTTTTCATATTCTTGTATTGTCCTTTTGTAGACATTTTCTTTTTTGGTATGTCCTTCCAGTTTCCTCCTGGTGGAACACATTGAAATCTTTTGATGACCGTATCATTACTTGCCGTAACAATATGATTTTTTACAATGTTAGATCTGTTGCGTAGTTCTTTTTGTAAATTAGTATTTGCCGCATGCCTGTATTTGTTTGAATTGGATGTCTTCCCTCCGGAACGTATTGCTGGCAAGTCTGATAATGCATCCCATACTGTAACGTGTTCATTTGATTTAATTTTTCCATGTGTAGGTTTTGGAGGCGTAATTTTATTTGAATTTTTACTCCCAACTACAAAAACACGCTTTCTCTTTTGTGGCACGCCGTAATCAACAGCATTTAGAATCCAATATTCAGTATTTGCATATCCTAAAGATTGAAAATTCCGTATGATTCGCTCCATGACTTTTCCATTTTGCATAGAGAGTATGCCTGGAACGTTTTCCAGAACAAATGAGAACGGCTTTGTTCGCCTTACCATCTCAAAAAAATCAAGAGCAAGTCTGTTCAACGGATTTGCCGCCGTTCGTGTTTTCTTGTTTGCATGAGAGAATCCCTGACAGGGGGGCCCACCAATGACTATATCCAGATTTGAAAGACCCGCAGTATTTTCAATTGCTTTTTCTATGTCTTTTTTTATTTTTTCAGAAACAAGACTTCCCAATACAAAATTGGTATTTTTGTGATTATTTGTGTATGTGAGAGATACATTTTCGTCTGCGTCATTGGCAACTGCAACAAAGAATTTGGCATTGTTGTATTTTACACCCATGAATCCCTCAGACAAACCGCCCGGGCCCGAACACAATTCCAATCCATTGAATATTTTTGGCATGTATCGGCAGTAGCAGCACATTATAAAAGGATCCTGCTATAGATGCATGAACAATCAAACCAAAAAGATTAAAATGATTTGTTCTTTAAGACAAAGTATGAAACTGCAGACAATATTTTGGAAAGAAGATGATGTGTATGTGATAAAGGAGGTAGCCACAGGTGTGATCACGCAAGGCAATACAATTGAAGAGGTAATGACAAATATCAAAGAGGCAGTAAGCCTTTATTTGGAGGAGATGCCAGATGCAAAAGAATCCATCCAAAACATGGACATGATAGGTGCATTAAGTGTCGAAATTCCCTAAATTTGCAGGAAGCAAGATAGTAAAGATTCTTGTAGATAAATTTGATTTTCAAGTCTCACGTCAGAGAGGAAGCCATATTGTTTTGTATAAATTTGTAAAGGGTAGAAAAATAGTCACAATAATTCCATTGCACAAAGAGGTAAAGGTTGGGACTATTTTTGGTATTTTGTCTCTTGCGCAAATCAAAAAAGAAGATTTTTCGAAAAGATTATGATAAAAATATTCTCAGAACCAAATTATCCAAAGATCACCAAAATGCACCAGCAGGGTTCCATACTGACAATTTTCTAATAACCATACATCAAAATTACCAAGTCCAGTTTAGAGAAGATCTGTATCTCATGACTTATGTATTAGATCATCATAATGCACCAGAACCAAAATCCGAGTCGCTTTTTGTTTTCTTTCCGAATTTGATCTCATTTGCTTACGCTTTAGGCATGGTGTATACTCTCTAACATAAGTTCGTCAACCCTCTCCTCGTCGCATGTACTTGATGATATCCAAATTGAATCTGGCAGTTCTGCAATGTTTGGAAATCCTGCTCTTCAGATTATTCAGCGATGGCTGATATTGTGAGACCGACAAATCGTATTTTCCCTGTTTCCATACTTCTTCAACTGCATTAAACTGCGGTGAACCTTTTGGGAACCAGTCCAATACGACATCATGATTCTCATCAAGATATTTTTGTATCAGTTTTGATTTGTGTTGCGGTGCCCTGTCTGCATACAGCTAAAATCTTGCCAAACTTTTTGCGTAATTCCTTGGGATAATCCAAAAAGCAGTACTGATCAAATCTGTCATACTGTCCTGAATAGCTGTCTGCCATCATGAGCCAATGCCCCAAAGATGATCGTCTTTTGATGATATATTCCCATTTACCAGAATTACTGGACGCGTTCCTCTCTTTGCCCGCATCTTTTTTCTGAATATTGAATCTGCAGCAAGGATTGATTCATCCTGTGACAGTATGGTGAATCCTTTTGCTATTTTTGAGGCTATTTTTTCCTGAGATTTTTTTTAAACCAAAGTTTTTCCCGTGCAGTTGCAGAGCTTGCGAATCTTTTCTGTGCAACCTTTGATGCGTATCCCCAATTGCGAAGCAGCCTGTACACGTGAACCTCATGGTATCTTGCTCCTGATTTTTCATAAATGAGACTCATCACCTGCTTTGCGCTCCAACCTGCAGGATTCCCTGCAACCTGTCTTTCCATTGCGACTAGTCTGTCTTTTGGCATCTTTGGCGGTCTTCCTGCTCTTTGTCTGTCATGAGGACCGTCCATCCCATGTTCTTTGAACCTGCCCGGCCACTTGTATGGCCAAGAACGCACATGCCCGAGATTCTTTGCAACATGCGAGGCAATCTGATTATCAAAGAAGACCTGCCTTGCCAGAAATAGCCTCTCTTTTGTTTTGACATCTTTCTCGCTTTTGTATGCCTGAATCAGTTCTTGCTCATTCATGGCTTGATGTATGATGTTATGATCCGTATTCTGTTTGGCGTGATAAGTCAGATCAATAGATCATAAAGTTTTGTTAGGAAGTATAAGCTAAAATCTTGCCAAACTTTTTGTGTGATCCTTTGAGATAATCCAAAAAGCAGGGACTCGGGATACGTCTTCTCAAAGCAGTGAATTATCATCATCGCGGTGGTGGTCTTTCCGGAACCCGAAGGCGCGACAAGGACCGTGTTCTTGTTCATCCTGTTTTGCGGGTTCCATTGGAACGGATGCCCGGTCTTGTTGTTGACGCCGATCAGAAATCCGCCATCCTCGTCAAGTTCCGAGGTATGAAACGGGATCAGTGCGGCAAACGTGCTTCTGATCACCAGAAACGGATAGCCAATGGTTCCGTCAAGCAGTGATTTTTGCACGTGGCTTGACGTGTGCAACGAGAACCTGGACCGCGTCTTCTGCTCGAATGACCTCTGCCTCTTTTGCAGCCCGTCAAGGCTGTCGGAAAGTATCGACACGCTGATCTTGATCAGAAACAGTCCCTCGTTATCGCTTCTTTTCAGGACCAGCTCGCGCATTGCCATGATGTCATCGGCATCTGCAAGATCCGATGTCGATGCGGCAGAGAGTTCGGATGACTTGTGGTTGTTGATTACCGACTTGCGCTTGTCATCGGGAATCGGACACACGTGAAGCCTTAGCGCGTCTGACATGCTGTACATGTGATAGAACCATCCTGACTGTATCTCGCTTGGCATTGCGGTAAGCGCATACGTTTTGCAGTACAGTCCGTCCTTCAGAATCACATGGCCTGGCGACTCGTCCCGAATCTCTCGCCTTCTCGTAGGGGTTGACTCGTATCTGATGTCAGACGAGTCAAGCATTGCCGCCGCATCCTCGGCGGTGTTCAGAATCACCCTGTCAAACACGCATCTCCTCATCGACTTGTGAAACATCAGATCATCATAGTCCTTTATCATCTCAAGCGAGAACGGCCTCTGCAACCCGTTGATAAAGTCGATGAATCTCGTGACAAGCACGTCCTGCTCGGATATTTCGGCAACGGACGGCTCTTGCGAGGAATAGAAAAAGTTCTGCGGCTTTAGAAGATAGGAGTTTATTTTCTCCTCCTTGGCGGTCTTCACGAAAGTATGATGATAATTTTGCATAAAAGGGGAAAATCCGATTTGAAGATCCGCATCTCGTGCCAGACGGCCATCGGATCACGGCCTTGCAACGGAATCGCGATTTTTTGCCATAATCATGCAGCATAGCCGAAATATTGCGCTGGTACATTGGCGTTTCTAGGCATACTTGTCAGCTTTTCTATTTTTTCATGTTTTGTTATCACTGACATGTTTTCAACCTGATCGCATTGCAGATATTAATTGCTGATATTTTAAAAATCCCTACAGCAAAGTAATTTTGATATTGAGAATTGAAATTACGGTTCTGTTGGGTCTTCGGTTGTTTTGAGGCTGTTGGATGTCGGTTGATGATTTAATTTCATTTGAGTGTCATGGATAAACTCTTTTTTCTTATTCTAGAGTCAGAATACTAATTTAGAGTGCTATCTTAGCTTAAATAGTAGCTTGTATAGCGGTGCTGTAATAACATGAATAACAAAATAAAGAAAACGCAAACAATATTGTTTGCTTCTTTGATTGCAACACTTGCTATTCCCTTGTCTGGAATGGGTTTTGCTGATGCAGACAAAGCAATCAAACAAAAAGATATTGACGATAGATTTGCACAAGTATCTGATCTATACAGTGATGCAACACTTGCCTATGTTAACGGCATTATTAGCAGTGATGGTGAAAAACAAAAATCCAGAACCGGAGATAATGGTCTTGAAGTTGAAGAAACCAACAATGTTACCGACCTAGGTGAAAACAAGTACAAAGTAAAAACCACAGTAAATGTTACTGATAAAAGCGGTGAGAGTGAAACATCATACGTAGTCTACTTTGTTACTGAAAAACGAGATGGCTCACTATATGTACATGTGCCTGATGCAAAATCCTCTGACAAATCTACCGCCAAAGACCATAATGGATTAGAATTCATTATTAAACCAGAACAGATGTTCCCAATTCCTGTTGCCGATGCAACTGTCGGAACCAAGAAATTCACAATGGAAGTAACCAAAACAATCAACAATAATTTTGTTGATGGTAGCGATACTTTTGCAGTGAATTGTGGCCTATATGGAACAACTGCATCAATGTATGGTGCAGCTGATGCAACTACCATTGGAAACTATTGGAGATCCGTAAGTGCCAATGTTGCAGGAGCATGGACTTACTATGATTGGTGTATTATACCAAATATCTATTCTGGAGTAGACTTTGAAATGGGCGGTTCTAGTTACAATGATCATCAATGGGAGATTGGCCCGACATTCCCTGGGTGGGGTGCGACAGGCGGCTTACAATTCCCTTGGGATAGCCTTCACTGGAGAACTAACACCTACTACGGGACATGATCAATTTTGATTTCATTTTTCTTTTTTTAATATGAATCGAAAAAATATTTTGATAATCATGGGATTTTTGGCATTGATATCTTTACTTGCAATTACATCTATCAGTCTACAAAATTTACAAAACGATTTCAGACTGTTTAATAGCTATGTTGGATACATATTTCATATTTTATCTGTAAAAAATTTTCAAGACAATCAAGGCCAAGGGCAATTTGATGTGGCAGAATTAGTTGTTGGAAATGAAGAAGGATTTTGCGAATCAGTAGAAGGATTTTGGGCCGAAGATACACGAGAATGTTTAAACATCACAGAAAGATATTGTAGAATGATTACAGGTAGTATGACAATTGATGAAGAAACTGGCAAATTGGGCAACTGCGTTCTCAAATAAATATGATGTTTGTGTGATTTAGGAATTGCTCATTATTGTGAAGGAACAGGAGATCTACAATTCTGTAAATACTGTAAAAAGAAAAGAGACGGTTGGGACTTTCTTTGGTGGGCTTCCTAGCAGAATCCGTTTCATAATCAGTCAGATATCATCATCATCATCATTGTCGTCAACGCTACTGTGTTGCACAACTAAGTAATTTTTCTTACAGTTTACACTAATGAAATATTTGTTTAATCATATACTTGCAAACAAATTATACAACGCCACTTTTAATTCCAATTCCTTTACCCTGTTAGAATATTTGTGTGCCATAACATGCTCACCAAAGAAACGTTTGAATGATGAGAAGACAGATTCTACAATCCATCCATCGCCATAGCTTACGCTAAGCTTCCACAGATCCAAATTATCTGAGACTTGGGCATAACTAATCCTAATTTTTAATCAGTTTCTCAAACCATTCAAATGAAAAAAGCCAAGGATCCTTACAATATCATTTCATTGCAGCATGAACGTAAAAATCCCCAGCAAGATTTTATCAGAGTCATTTCTTATCGGTGTTTTGTATTTGGTTAGAACATTAACTCTGCATGGGGAGATATTCAGACCTGGCAGACCGTATGCCTGTTCAACTGTTCTGATGGTGCAATTATTCATCATAAAATCTTGGATGAGAATTCCAAGCAACAACACACTTCATTATTTTTTATCAATCAAATGCAACAATGACAAATTGTTCAAGGTCTGCAGACTGACTCAAATCCCAGACAGACGTACTATTGACAGGCGATTTCAGAACCTGCCCATTGGGGACATCATCGGGACGATGGGAAACCTGTTCGTATCAGAAGGAATGGCTGATGACACGTCTGCATCAGTGGACAGTTCGATGCTAAAAGCAAATGGTCCTGTATGGCACAAATCCGACATGAAGAATAATCGTTTGCCAATTTCAGGAATTGATACGGATGCAAGATGGGGATTCTCCAAATCAAAGGGTCGGATATTCGGGTATAAACTGCACATGAGTTGCAGCACCGGCAAGTTGATTGGTCCGTTGCCCGCCGGTGCCAGTACTGCAAATATTCGTGATGGCAGGACGTTTGATGCATTGATAAAATCACTTTCAGGAATCATACAGAATATTTTAGCAGATCCTGCATACGATGATTCCAAACTGCATGATTCGTGCGGCAAAAAACATCCGGGGTTATCACTTCGATAAGACATGCCCGCGTACGCCCCCAGAAAGAGTCAAACTTGTGGAATTTTGCAATTCTGCGATTGGTCAGGAGTTGTATGCGGATAGAAAGACTTCAATTGAACCGCTCTTTGAGACATTCAAAGACGCGCTTGGCATCAGAGAGTTTCCGTAAGGGGATTATGCAATGTGAAATCATCTGTGTTGATCTGCGTTTTGGTGTACAGTTGGCAGCGTATTGCAATTGCATGTCGGTGCAGAGAATCATCCAAGAATTGTAAAGAGAATGCCTTGCTGTTGAATGATTTTAGACTTTATTTTTGTAAACCATTATGCCCAAGTCTCAAATAAATATGGGGTAGAAATTAATCATTCGTGGACGTTCATGACATGACGCAGGAACAACAAGAGATTGCGTATCAGCTTTTGAAGCGTAACTTCAATCTTGCCAGCGATGCATATTGTGGGTGCATCCATGCAATAACACAAAAAGAGTATCCTGACAGGGTCGTTCATTTTGCACACTCGTTGAGAGAAGTTATCGAATTGCTTGCAAAAAAAAGTATGCCAGAGTCTGATATCGATAAATGGCCTCGGGGAAAGAAAAGATTAGAGTGTCTTATGCACACATTTGATCCCAAAGGAAAAAACAGAAACCGTGAAGAATGTAAAGAACTTGACAATGAATATAGAAAGCTCAGCAAGATTGCGCATCACTGCGAACACACACATGATGAGGACAGTTTATCACCAGATAAAAGGTTGTCTCATGTGAATGGCATTTTGTCAGATCTGCTTGAACCTCAAACTAGAGTAGATCATAACAGTCCAACAAACGGAATTGATACTACACCCGAGAGGAGAACTTGATGTGACAGAGAATAATGCTGATGATATGCCGATTGAGGGAGAGACCGTAAAAAAGGTGCTCTCTGCGGCCGCTCGTGGCTTTCCGTCATCAGGCGACACAGAGACATACGTTGAATATGTAGAGAATTTTTCTGAATATGTAAGAGACAACTCCATAGAATGCTCTAAAAATTGCATGATTTTGGAATATGGAGGAGATGAGATCATAAGTGATCTGCTTTCAGGCCTAGAGAGCGCCATACTAGATGAAAAGAAGGTAGAATGGGGAGAAGATCTTTTAAAGTTAGTTGAAAAGATCGTTTGGGAAGTACCAAACAGTGACACTCTGCGTAGACACTATAAGATTGGTAATGGGATTTGTCATTTGATGAGGAGGGGGTTAGGAAACAATTCTGTAGATTATACGCTAAAAGATAGGGTCCGGGCAGTGGTAAAAAGACTAGTTGAAATCGGCTCGCTGAATAGAGAAGGTGCTAGTTATCCTCATGATCTAGACTCGCTGTCCGTGTCCATCAACGACATTAACGGTTTATCGTTTCATGTCCTTTCTAATTATGCACTATGGTGTAGAAAGAACGATGGTAAAGAACCGCTTGAGTTAGAGGTTCGTGAAATTTTTGAAAGTTACCTGAAGAATCCTAAATGCCACACGGTCTCGAGGCATGCAGTTATTGGATTGTTTTTTACTGATTTCTATGACAAGGATAGAGACTTTGGCCAAAAGATCCTTAAAGAGATTAATCAGAGTGGTAAAACAATGGCTGTTGCGTTTTGGGATGCATATGTGAACTATAACAAAGTGTACAGATTCACCTTTGATGTTTTGACTTCTTGGTACTCTGAATTCCTACGCCCTCCACCTCGGGATAATCGCGTGTTAATCAATGTGTGCCACTCTACAATAGATCACGTACTACTAGCATATTTGTATGATCTAAAAGGAGCGGATAGAATTTTTGACGATTTTCTTAAGAGGGCTGATGACGATTCTAAAGTATATGTAGAGCTCACAAAGCACTGCGTGTTGCGTGCCGGCACAATAATCCGGGGCAAGAAAGATAACTCTGATTTTAATAAAGAGCGATTGACAAATCTGTGGAAACGTTCATGTATCAGGCAGCATGATCTGACCAGGTGGTTTGAGGTCAGTCCACTAGACAAGAAAGTCACCATCTTCTTATACTCGGATTATCTTAAACAGTATCCAGGTCGATTTTATGTATTTCCTCCACAGATAGAGATACTATGTGAATATGTGGACGAGTATCCGGGGCAGGTGACTGATTGCCTTGATGAGATTATTAAAAAATCAGATCGTATCAATGCATATAATGAAACCAAAGACATCCTGACCTGTCTGTCGAGGCATGACGACTGCCAAATACGTAAGAGAGCATCCAGTATACTTGACAGGCTTCATAGAAATCATCATGAAAAATAAAGAAATTAGACACATTCTGTGGCAATTGTAAGCCGCACCCGATACAGCTGGTCTGTTTGGCCAACATGCAAATCATGTAGGTGACTTCATTCTGTGGCAATTGTAAGCCGCACCCGATACAGTAGCAACTCCTTTGTCTTCATGGTATTGCTATGTGATCTGATCTCAGTTACATCTCCTCTTAATTACAGAAAATATCGTTTCAGTCTTGTTCCTTTTATAGTGCACTGTACTGTGTTGCACAACTAACCATCTGATCCAAATTATTGAACCAATTTAGCTTTAGATCTCAACTATTTTCATTTCTTATGAACAGAAATTGGAAGACAATCAACAAGTCACTAGTAACTAGAGGTGAACTAATCATGTCATGGGATGTTATTGACTCATGGCAAGAAGAACTAGATGAGATGAACAAGCCTAAATGGCAATCCAAAGCATGCTCTAGCATAAGATAGCGCATTCATGAATGATTCAGGATACGCAAACTTTTTTCCTTCTTTGCCCTTACCCAAGGAATGGTAAAATCACATGCAAAGCACATTCCTGATGTACCAATTATTCCACCATGCAAAGAAGAGTAAACAAGTTACACGTCAAATTAAACCAAAAAGTTGGCGATGATGATGTGATAATTGCAATTGATAGTACGGGAATCAAAGTGGCAGATAGAGGAGAGGATGGATGAGGCAAAAATGGGACATGAGGCGCGGATTTCTGAAAATCCATGCAGCAGCTGATGTCAAAACAAAAAAGATTCTTTCGCTAAAAATAACAGACGAGCGTTCCCATGATGCCCAGCACTTGCCCTCTCTGGTAGAGCAGGCAGAGAAAAACGGTAGCAAAATAGCAAAGGTTCTAGCTGATGGCGCATGTGATTCCAAAGATGATTTTTCATACTGTTATTATGACAAGGAGACGCTGCCTGCAATTAAGGTGAGAAAGACGTCATCCATACGCACTGACTGTCACCCAAGACGAAAATCTGTTTTGGCTCGATTATGTAATTTGGATCTGTGGAAGCTTGGCGTAAGCTATGGCGATGGATGGGTTGCAGAATACGTC
>CAXXBX010000242.1:0-11070 GCA_964274945.1 Dehalococcoidia bacterium
CTGTTACTAGGCAGCAATTGGCTTTTAATGCACTCACCTAACTATATACTATGGGAGCTTTGCTCTATAGTGGACATCTCAAAATGATGCGTACAGTACAGTATACCCTCCACTCTAGAGTCTAGCACAACTGACGTCACGCATCACACACAGCTAGAGATTGCCACTCCAAGGGTCGACAGTTAAATTAATCTTGTGTAATTGCGATATCGGAGTGTACTTTAGTGTCCGCGCTCACAAAGCAGTGCGTGCCGACTTGCAGCTGAGTCGTGCACATCTCCATGTGTTACTAGCACGTGAGCGACTGTATTCATTGCCAGCCGCCGCCTCCATCTCCAGAGCGTGGTTTGAGACAGCAGGCTCGAAGACAATGTTTTGGCGGAGCATATTGCCAGTACTGTGTCTTGGTAAGATATCGGACATTTGTGGTGCACTCAAAACTATAATGCACACCGATTGTGACACTCACAGCTGCATTTTCTTCTAGTTTGTTCTTCTCTGCGATGCACCAATGCAAACCCATGTAAGCTGATCCCTATACGTTGTGCTCGATGCATGCGCGTGTTCGCATGCAGTTTAAAGCAACGATTTGTGTCTTGTGATGCAGATTGTCCTGCTCAATGGACGCCGTACATGAACTCGTGCTACCAGCTACGCGGGCAAACGAGCTTCACTGCAAAAATCTGGGTCGCTGCGCGTTCTGATTGCCGCAGAAACACGCCGATGGCCACGGGCTACTTGGCAAGCATACACTCGCAACAAGAACAGAACTTCGTGCAAACGATGATACAGGGGACCGTCAACATTTCTAACGTGCAGTCCGTCTTTCTTGGTTTGTCGTCGCGCAGGTCGAGCGGTGGCTACGGATGGAGCGACGGCACGGCCGTGTCGTACACACACTGGAAGTCCGGTTTCGTCACCGAGCAGGGCAAGCAGTGCATCGCAATTGGAACGAGCAACGGATACTGGAACGACAGAAACTGCGACGACAGGGCGGCTTATGTATGCAAAATGAGGATGAGTACGTTACTCGTCATTTTGTTGATGACTTATGCACACCATGCGAGTCTAATGTCGCATTTCTAGTTAACTCGACCGTCTCACCAACTCGGGCTCCTCCTACGAAAGGTATGAAAAATGGCGTACGTTGTTTGCTGTCGTTTTGCCTTCACTTTTGACATCACGCTTGTATAGCGAGTGTCTATTGCCCGTCCGGCTGGGATCAGTATGCCGACCGTTGCTATTGGTACAGCAATTCTAATCGTGCGACCTACGACACGGCCATCTCGTACTGTCAGGCGAGAGGTGGAGATCTCGTCAGTATCAACAGCGTGTACGAACAAGCGTACGTGTTGGCGAAATTGCGTGGAAAAGGCAACGTTTGGCTCGGACTGAATGATATCAGCAGAGAAGGCGAATACGTATGGACAGATGGCAGTGACGTCTCGTCAGTTTGAGTGCATGTCGTTTGTAAGAACGCGTTCGCGCGTAAAAACAAATTTTTGGTGTTTGTTTTAGATTTACCGATTGGGGATTTGGCGAGCCGAACAGTCACGCAGACCACGAAGACTGTGTCGAGTTGACGGCGAGTACGGGGCTTTGGAATGATCGCGTGTGTTCGGGAACACTCTCTTACATGTGTGAGAAGGCCGCAAGTGAGTGATAATTCCGTCGTCGACATGTGTTGAGGTCTTCTCTCTTATCTTTACTCTATTTTACAGCTCAAATATACCCTCCTGCATCTACAGGTAATGCCGCACGTATTATTATGTATATTATAAATAATATTTTTTATTATGTTATATTATAAATAATATTATTATTATATATATTATAAAAAAACTTATTGTCGTCCTCAACCAGATCAGTCTGGTTTGTATAGTCTATTACAAGTACCGAAAGCAAACCCTGCTTCAGAAGTACTTAGACCACTTCAGAAGTACTTATATTATTATTAGTATGTGTGTCGTGCTCAACCAGATCAGTCCGGTTTGTATAGTCTATTACAAGTACCGAAAGCAAACCCTGCTTCAGAAGTACTTAGACTACTTCAGAAGTACTTATATTATTATTATTATGTGTGTCGTGCTCAACCAGATCAGTCTGGTTTGTAAAGTCTATTACAAGTACCGGAGCAAACCCTGCTTCAGAAGTACTTAGACCATCACGGCTGTCTAGAAAGAAGACACGACTTTACGAAGGATCCGAGTAGATCCCAGAAGCACTGTTTTCTGTAAGTGCTGCAGGTTGTGATGACCTGGAATAATGTCCAGCCACCGTGCAATACCTGCGTGCACTGTGCCCAAAGCTCCCAAGACCACCGGAACCACCAGTGTTCGACAATGCCACATGCGGCTTATCTCCACTCGCAAGTCGCTGTACTTCGCCAACTTCTCAGCATGTTTCTTGCCAATGTTGCCATCAGCAGGACAGCTGATATCAATTGTTTGTCTTCCTATTTCTGAGACAGATGTCTGGACGATTGGCTTTGATCTTCCTGGCAGTGGGGATGGTGGTATCTCACATCATAGTAATGTCATCCGTCTCCACAAGTCTATCAGGATGATGCCGGTACCATCTGCTCTCCACTGGAACCCCAAAATGGCGACAAACATCCCAGTGAATGATGGAGGCCACCTGATTGTGTCGATCAGTGTAGTCCATCGGTGCCAAAGCACTACAGCCTGCCACAATGTGGTCGACTGTTTCCAGGCCTACACTGCACATGCGGCAAGTAGGACTGACATCACGATGTAGAATCTTGCACTCATAGTACCGAGTCATGCACTCATAGTACCCACCACCCCGCAGGTGAGCCCAGCGGGGTACATGTTTTCGTGTAGTCCATACGGCGATCAATGACTAGCCAATTCGATATAGATTGCAGGCATTACGGTGACCGCGAACTCGTGGACAGCACGCCTAGTGGATATCAACGACCACCAGGAAAGCACTGAACGTCATCGTCAACGGACCGTTCGCCAGACCACAGAAACTCCCCAACGACTGAAACGAGTCATAGTCTCATGGATAAAGCTAGAGAAACATGAGAGAGAAAGACAGACAAATTTCATAATTTACTATCGGGTTTGAACACCCAAACCATGGAGTGGTAGCCATTGTCGCTACCACTAAGCCACGGTGGTGACAGTTATTATTATTATTATTATTATTATTATTATTATTATTATGTATATTATAAATAATATTATTACTCTAGTATAATTATATGAATATTATTTCAGCAACAAATTGTCCAACTGGCTGGCTTTCATACAACGGTCACTGCTATTTCTTTAATGCTCATGCCAATTTGAACAACACGATGGCCCAGTCGTACTGTGTGTCTCAAAATTCTCATCTTGCTCATATCAATGATATCTATGAGAACGCTTGGATCGCTAGTCAGTATCCGTTGGTTGGAGGCATGCCTATTAGAAACAATCGCTCTACTCACTTTTGGATCGGACTCAATGATCTAAAAACTGAAGGACTTTACACGTGGACGGACGGTTATCCTGTCGAGATCACGTCGTGGAGGAAAGGAGAACCGAATGATTATAATCACGGAGAAGACTGCGTTGAGTTCTTTTTGCTTCCGTCGTCTCGTCTGATCAACGGTGTGTGGAATGATCTGTTTTGCAACCAGAAGTTGGGAGTCTTGTGTGAACGACGACAGAGTGAGCTAGAGTTGTCGAGTGTTTGTTTGAGAGCAATTTGAATAAAATTTTGTTATTTAATTAAATTTGCAGCAAACGCTCGTCCAACTACGGCTCCTCAACCTACAACAGCAGGTACATGTATGTATTGTAATGTTGTTTGTATATTATATTGCATGAGAATGTCATTGAGTATGAAGTACTATATAGAGGATGTTCACTACAGCGCCCGGTAATTGTCCTAATGGACTCCTTCTTTTCAACAACTATTGCTACATGTTCAAGTCTCTTCTTCGACTCAGTTGGACTCAAGCCGTTCAGCGATGTCGACAGTACGGGGCTGATCTCATTAGCATACACAGCACGGCCGAACAGAACTTTGTTATGAAGCATGCCATAAGTTCTGGCTTCTCGCGATCTCTATGGATTGGTCTCGGTGATCGCAATGTCGAAGGAGGTTACGTGTGGTCGGATGGCAGTCCAGTGCAATACACAAACTGGAACAATAATGAACCAAACAACTACTACGGACAAGAAGACTGCGTTGAAGCTTATTTGTCTAGAAACAACAAAAATTGGAATGACCAGACTTGCGAGCAACTTCGATATTTTGGCTGTAAGATCAAGTTAGGTAGAAACAATTGTGAGATAACACAGTGAAACGGACATGTTGATAATCATATTGTGCATGTGTAGGAAAGACGTTGATTATGCCAACAGCTACGGCTCCATCGTATAGTGAGATCAAACTTCATGCAGTCACAATTTCACTTGTTATTGTATGTTTGTATGTATATTAGTCGGTTATCCGTGTTCAGCGTCGTCTAACACATATTCTCACGGTCCTTATTGCTATACAATAGTTAAAGATCCAAAAATTTGGAGCGCTGCTTCGCAAGACTGTAAAGCGAATTACAACGGTCATCTCGTCAGCATTACAAGTTTGGATGAAGAAGAATTTTTAGCCAATACGGTCAAGACCATCAATGACACATCTCTCACAACTCACGCATGGATTGGGTTAAACGATCAGGGCAAGGAAGGAACGTTTGAGTGGTCAGACGGTTCTCCGATAAACTTCATCTATTGGTATCAAGGTGAACCAAACAACGTTCAGAGTGAAGACTGCGTAGAGCTTGTGAAAGGATTGTACTGGAACGACATTGCTTGCTCAGAAACTTACTCATACATTTGCAAATCTGTTAGAAGTAAGTGTATGACGTGCCAATTATATAAGAAATTGAATATGATATGATGTTGATTGTTAAGGTGGTGTTACCGTTTCCCCTCCCAACTACAACAACGTGACCATTTGGGGTAAAATTAGTTCTTGTCTATGATTAGAATAACAACGAAGTGTCTATGTAGGGTATTGTCCTGACGGTTGGCAAACGTTCGGATCATATTGCTATCAGCTCAACAAAGCAGCCATGACGTGGCCTGACGCTGAGAAAACTTGTGTAACCTCGGGTGGTCACTTAACCAGCATTCTCACGACAGCCGAGAGCACCTTCATCCAGCGCCACGTTATGAATAGTGTCCAAAACGCCTGGATTGGTTTGAATGATCGTGAAAACGAGCACACGTTTGTGTGGACGGATGGTTCACCGGTTATGATAGTTTCTTGGTGGAGAAATCAACCTAATGATTATGATGGCCAACAGAACTGTGTTTATATGAACAGAGCACAAGGTCGTTGGAATGACATCACATGCGGTCGTAAATATTCTTTTGTTTGTAAAATGCCAAAAAGTAAGCAACAGGCTCGAAACCATCATAATAAATTCTAATATTTGAATAATTTTATTTCTTGACAGTTCACTATCCGAGCACAGCTCCTCCATCCGTTCCTCCAGGTAATAATAATTCATATATAATTTTGTTTAGCTGTGTGCAATACGTTGGTTTTTATGTGATAGCGTATACGGCAACTTGTGTGTCAACGTACGATCAGTGTGTGCGGGCGAACAAGGGATGTCAACGAGTGACTTGTCCAAGCTATTGCCAAACTGGTGATGTGTACGGATGGCAGATTTATAGTAGTGATTCCAGTATTTGTCGTGCCGCAACTCAGGCAGGATTGCTCATGAAGAATTCTAGTAAGATATATCTAGAGTTAAACTGTGATGTGGGTTGTGTGATGTGGTGTGGTGGTGGTGTGATGGTTGGTTGTGGTGTGGTGGTGTGGTGGTGTCATGTGGTGGTGTGGTGTGGTGTAATGGTGGTGTGATGGCTGTAGTGTGGTGTGGTGGTGTGGTGTGGTGGTGTGGTGTGGTGGTGTGGTGTGCGTGGTGTGGTGTGGTATGGTGTAGTGTGGTGGTATGTGGTGTGGTGGTATGGTGTGGCGTGGTGGTGTGGTGTGGTGTGGTGGTGGTGGTGGTGTGATGGTTGGTTGTGGTGTGGTGGTGTGGTGTGGTGGTGTGGTGTGGTGTGGGATTGTGTGGTGTGGTGTGACGTACGTGGTGTGGTGTGGTGTGGTGATTGTATGTGTGTGTGTCATCTAATTTGTTCTGGTCTATTTCAGGTAGTACGGTGATTGACGTGTTACCCTTAGAAGGTCGTGATTTCTACAGTTCTGCAATTGAAAATGGCGTCTTCTCAATGTCACACGGCCTGTCAGACATGTCCTTCTCTTTCAAGTTGCAATCTGGCGGTAAATAATTTAGTGATAATCCAATAATTTAATATTTATTTAAATCTCTTGTATACATTCAGGTATGTGTGATCCAGGCTGGATCTCTAATGGTCATGCTTGCTATCTGTTTGTTGCAAGTTCAAACACTGCGTCTCGGTCTTGGTCTCAAGCTCAAAAAACGTGTCGTTCTCTTGGTGCTTATGTCACTGTCGTTGATAGCGCGCAGGAGCAGGCATTCGTTCAGTCTCAGCTGCCACCCGCAGCTGGTCAAGTGTGGATTGGACTCATCGACAAGTATCGGAGAGGCAGTTTTGTTTGGACGGATGGTACACCCTTGCAGTTTAACGTGTGGGGGGACGGTCAACCTGTTTACTCCTCTCAAAGCAAGCAAAATTGTGTTCTCATGAATCCTAATGGTGGACAAAAAGCAGGCACGTGGATTACTGCAGATTGTTCCAGTGTGGCAGGATACATATGCGAGAAATTCGTTGGTAAGATGCTTTAGTGTATAGGCGCTTGTAAGAAAATTTCAGCATTTGTTATTTACAGAAACTGGCGTGCCTACTACTATTACAATAATTCAAGGTTTGATATATACTAGCTTTAACAATAACATTAAGTTGAGAAATAATCGCTCTAATTTCCTTATTCAGGAGGTTGTCCGGACGGTTGGGTGTTACTGGATGACACTTGTTACTGGGCTACTCGTCCCGACTGTGTCGGTGATTGCTTTCTGCCGTGGTCCAATGCTCGTGCAGCATGCATGGCAATGGTTCCCGGTGCCGACCTAACGAGTGTTAACACTTACAATGAGCTGATACAAGCACAATACGTACTGCCGAGACTTGGCTGGGGAGACGTGTGGATTGGACTGAATGACATTAAAACGGAAGGTGCATACGTTTGGTCGGACGGCAGTCCGGTCGGAGAGAGAGGATTGGATTGGGCGCCGGGTGAGCCCAACGACAAGAACAAAACTCAGAACTGTGTCGCTATGCTGTCGGATGGCACAATAACCGATCAGGATTGCTCGATACCATATCCTTTCGCTTGTGAAATACCGCTATCTGCTTCTCCTCATCATCAAAGTAAGTGCAACTAATGACGCATCCCTATACTCAATATATAGTTAATGTACAGTACAGTGTACTGCTATCGTCTGTTTTTCCAAGTAGAGTGCAACTATTGACTTACCGCTGTAGTTATTCATTAATTAATGCACATACTGTACCTTTATACACTCCAGAGTCATTGATGTTAATTCTTGAAATTTTGTATTGAACCTCTAGAGAGCAGTGGAGGTCTGTCATCGGGCGGTATAGCTGGACTCGTGATCGGCATGCTTGCGACTGTAATTATTGTCGTTATTGTCACTATTATTATGCGTAAACGTCGAGGCGCAACTTCTGTCGGACGTTACACTACAATGGAGCATGATGGCGATGATCACGATGAGGGACTGTTGGGTCGTAGCGATGCTACAGATGACGACGACGAGGAGTTGGTGAAGGCCTAACGTTTCTAAATGCCGAAACATACACGAATCAATACACTGAGGGTAGCTGTTCGTCATATTTTGGAACATGTTTGCTTTTTATTCGCTGGTGTGCAGTTGTTGGTCTCTAGACGGTAGATGTACATTGATGTCAAATATTTGCTTATAACAATTAAGGCGGGCGGTACTCTACTAGATCCATTATGTGTAAAGCGATTGAATCTATGAAAGCATGCACTGGCTTTGTCATTACAAATAATTCCTTCGAGTGGACAAATAATTCCTTCGAGCAGAGAACATGTTAGGCGTGCAATTCACGCAGCACTTTTTCGTACTGCCTTTCTTCGTATCCGGACTTCGCAGCTACATCATGAAGGAGGATCGAGGATGAGATGCTTTCTGTAGATAAAAACAGGAGACGTGGAAAGGCCGAGATTGCATATACATCGGTTGTCTTGTACGAGAGTAAGGGCGTGGAGCGACTCGCAAGTTGGGGGAGGGCAACGGAGCACGTGAACTGTAGGGTGATCTTTCAGTAAGCATTTTCTGTCAAAAAGCGCTTTCTGATGTCACTCCTCTTAGCAGGGACGTACCCAGGATTTATTTGATAGGGTTTCCAAAGTTAATATTAACAAAAATTAATATTAATATTAGTATGAATAACGCAAAGCAGCTTAGTTGTCAATCACGTCTAAATCTTGTTTGCTACAGCTGCAGAGCATCAATTTATGGATCTAACAAATATTTTTAATTAATTAAGATAATCTACAGTACCGTCTCTAAAATTGAAAACGTATCTAAAGAAGGTAAAATGAGGGTGACGCCCACCTCTTGGTGGGGTTTCCGGGCAACCTGGAAACATGCCTAGGTACGCCCCTGCTTAGGCAACAGAAACTAAGCGCTTAAACATCTATAGTTCTGGTGAACACTGCGTACAAAAAGTTCTTTGCAGTTGTTGATCGTCAAGTTGGGTGAACATCTCCCTACCTCGCAGCCACTGGCGAGTAGCTCTAGTGCAACTATACTCTATCTTGCTATGCAGGGACATCGGAAGGTTATCGGCCGCACGGCCATGGCCGCACACGTACCACGTATCAAAAAATGGTTTGCCGGTTAGGTAAGTAATTAACTAGGTTGGTAGCTTGTAACACAGCTGCCAGGTCTGCGTTTGTTCGTTCAGTCATGTTCCCTGACCTTGACTACTGCGCACCGGTGTGGAGCATCGGGACAAACGCTGTTGCTGACTGCCTCTCTCGACTTGAAAAGTGGACAGTTCGTGCTTTAGCTGGTCTCTCTTTTCGTGAACCAACGGGGAACCTAACTCTCCTCTACTCTCGACACAACCTCTTGCCTATACAGGTGCGTCATGGCATTCAATTGGTCAGTGTTGTTCATCGCTATCTTTACGGATCAGCCCCTAAAGATGTGAGCGTGCGCTTCAACTCTGCTAACGCCTCTAACCGAGTGATTACGAGACTTACAAGATCAGGACTAATAATTTCAGCAGCCAGAGCTTCAGCTCTCCAAAGGACCTCGTTCTACCGTGGGCAGATACTCTGGAACTCACTGCCGGCCCAAATTCGATCGATGTCAAAAATATCTCTAGCTAAATCTCTGCTAGAAGAACAGCTTCTACGGACATTGTCGCTGTAGAAATTGTATTGTCTATTTATTGTAAATATCTATGTCTGGGGGAGTTGTTTTGGGGAGTTGGTTTTTACATTTTTACATTTGCACGGTGCCTGGAAGACCGACTCTAGTAGTTGAAGACTAGTCCGTGGATAAATAAAGCTTCATCATCATCATCAATTAGTCTATGTTTTAGCACATCGTGCTGCGTACCAAATGTTCGCGGTCATGAAGTTGCTCGATATTTAGAGGTTTCTGTTTGCAGAGTCATAGGTGTTAGTGAAAAGCTAGTTATGCAATATCGTTAGCGTGCGTTAGCTTTGTAGTACTACACTTTCCACGTGTACTAAACATCGGAAGTGAGCAGGAAATAGGCCGGACTTCGCAAATTTATGCGCCTGCCTAGCTACAAGAGTAACTAATGAGCGCTGTAAATGAGCACAGTACAAGTAGCGGTATGAATCAAAATATTATAATATCTAATTAGCTTTAATACAAAGCAGAAAGATAACAAAAACTAAATTTTACCATGGCCCTTCGTGCGCAGGCGCGGAGTTTTCGTATCGCATCATGATGATGACGGGAGACAAGACCGACATATCAAAGAAGCTTTGGGGATTTGGCTCTCTTGGTAAGCTTTTCACACGTCAGATTTACGTCACTAGACGTCCTGACTGCCATACTGGGATCCTCTGTGGCTCTCATTTGTACTCTTGATTCTGTTCAATTCTAGTCTTTCTTTTACTTCAATGCTCTTCTTCGACTCCCTGTAAGTTAAACAAAGACTTTCAACGTGTCTGCATGTGTGAATGTGATGTGTGACTTTCAGCCTGTCCTGCTGGCTGGCAGTCGTACGCGAGCTATTGTTACCAGTTGCAAGGTCGTACCAGTTACACTGCCGCGACGTGGTTGTCAGCTTACCTTAGCTGTGACTATGGAAGTGCTAGTCCACGACGTGCCTCGTTAGTGTCCATTCACTCCAGTAAAGAACAAGACTTTGTCGTAAGATTCTTAGCTCAAACAGCCAACATCTCCAGTTTGCAGTCTGTCTACATTGGCTTGTCATCACGTACATCTGGAGGTGGATATGCGTGGATTGATGACACGCCTGTGTCCTATACACACTGGAGACCAGGTTTTGTAACTGAGCATGGCAAGCAGTGTATATCAATCGGAACAGGGGATGGCTACTGGTATGACCAGAATTGCGATGAAACATTGGCGTATATTTGTAAAATGAGAAAGGGTCAGTATCCTATTGTGCAGCACTTATGTAGCTGTTCTGAACATGAGGTATCTGCAGTGCGGAATATAACGGTCATGTTGACAATACTTAATTACCATAAGGTTGGCGCAGCCAACAGGGCAGCCATTGTGATGTCTGTTAATGCAGATGACTATTTGCTTTGGTCTGCTTCCTGTTATAGTTTGCTTAGATCTAATCACAGCAATAAAGACTTAATTTATAGTGACTTCAGTTCATTCAAGAAGCAAGAGCACAAACATGTGTAAACATTCTGGGCCCTGTTACATGCATAACGTCTACAGTACCTCACTTTTATGGAACTATGCATGCATACTGTATATTCGTACATATTTAGATTTATTGACACAGTAAAAGACTAATTAATAATATGCTGCTGCTGCAACCA
>CAXXBX010000243.1:0-11337 GCA_964274945.1 Dehalococcoidia bacterium
AGGGGTTCGGCGGAGGTCAAGACACACACCCGACTCATATGATTCGTGATGACACGCCCCGCTTGGTCATCATTGGCTGCAGGTGATCACGCAACATCGCTTGGCCTATCTGTGCTGCAGGGAATTTGGCGCGCTCAGTAGTCGAATTGTGACTGTCGTGATGGTACGTCGTGTGATTTCTTTCTTAATATTTTGAACAACAACGCTCTCAACGTTTTGGTGTCAACAAATGGTAACGTACCCTGTTATTGCTAAGAAAGCTCTGGAGATTTTCATACCGTTTGTTACAACATATCTTTGCGAGCAATTCTTTTCGAGGATGCTGGACATAAAAACGAAGAAAAGGAACAGACTTTGTTGCGAAAATGACATGAGAGTGGCACTTGCCAAGGTGAAGCCGCGCATTTCTGAACTGGTCTCTGAAAGGCAACAGCAGAAGTCACACTGATTTGCAGTAAATATTCATTATTATGTTTTTGTTTTTGTGTGAAAATCATGTTTTAATGGTTTTGTTCTTTGAACACTGATGTTGATGCACGGTTCATTTTGTGCATCAGTAAAATATATACCTATGACTATGTTTTGAATTTTATTTTTCCAATTAAGAAGGGTTCGGTGAATGCGCATATGAAACTGGTGGGGGTCAGTACCTCCAACAAGGTTAAGAACCACTGGTTTAAAGACTACTGGTGTCAATAATTCAATTGCTAAGATGCAATGCCAATGTGCTCTTAGAAAGTTTCCAATGCTTTGTCAGGAAAGGGCAAATGCGCTGTTGACCTGTAGACTTTTTAGAGAAATGGGATTACAGGATCCCATTAGTCAATTAGTTTAATAAATTAGTTATTCGCTTAGATGTTATTTGTCACAGAAGCAAAGTAATTAGCTATTTGCTATTGTAGACAGACAGACAGCTCTAGGACCGTAGTGGTCTAGTTGTGTTATTAGCTGCAGTGGACGTTTCTCTTTTAGTTGCTCACGATGTAAAGGCGTGATTTAAATGGAAAATATGTATTGACAGACAGACAGACAGAGACAGGCAGGCTGGGAGGCAGAAATCCAATATAGATAGATAGAGTAGCAGCTTATTCGAAAAGACTCTACTGATTGTAGTCTCTAGCAAGAATAAGAGAGTAGATAATATAGTGCATGATATCTATTGAGTGTAATAGCAGTTGCCCTGCCAAGAAGCAGACAAACAGGCAGATATAGACAGAGGACGTGCAGACAGAGAGTCTATATTGACATCATCTATTTCTTACCATTCGCCGTGCTCACCCAGCTGCCTGTGCAATAAAAATTCAGAGTTGATTTGGTTATAAAAAATATGTGTTATACATACCATCCGTGATCACCCCAAAAACTGATAATGGTATTTTTCGCCAATCCCAAATTCTCCAACTCTTCCATCACTTTACCAATCAATGAATCCGTGAAGCTGAGTGCGCCATAGTAATCACGTCTCAGAGATTTAACCACATCGGGCGGTAGACTAGAGTTGATTGCTCCAGATGCATGCAGTTTGGAGATATCTCCATACTTGAGTAGCTCACCATAGTTGGACCATGCAATGGGTGGCATATTGATAGGAGCATATTCATTGTCCGGCAAACGGATTTCTGATTCAGGATAATACTGTTGAAATTCATCCGGATAGATGAAGGGAAGATGGGGCCTGTGAAATCCTACGGCGACGAAGAAGGGCTGCTTTCCACTTTTGGCGGCCGGTGCAACTCTCTTCAGTACCTCGACGGCATGATCAGCAATCTGTTGGTCTGGCAAGGGTTGTGACTTTTGGAGGCTGTTGTTGACTGCCATGTGGCTGTGCATGTGTCCGAACTTGCCCCAGAAGGAATCGTTGGCGTGAAAGTAGGGTTCAGACCAAGAAATTGGATCATCATTGTCGGATGCACTTCCCGGCTACACATTAATTAAACTCATTAGATCAGGAATAGAGAGTAGCGTAAACACCTGGGTGCCGCTGCCTCGTTTCACAATCAACTGGGCATCACTTTTTATTAGGTTCAAAAGTCAGTTGAATTAAAGCAACACACAAGTCATGTCTATCGTACTGCTGCGAACGAGCATTGAGAATCACCCATACTCAAGAACAAAGCTTTGTCTAAGTCAAAACCCACCCGTAAAAAGCGCACTTTATTAAAATCCACTGTACAACTGTAAAAATATAATTGACAGCGGTAACGCATGCGCTACCAAGAAATTACCCCTAAAACTCAAAAAACGAAGCTCTAGCTAGCAAACGCACGAACCAAACTTTAAAGAAAACATCTTGCCCATTTTATCGTTAAAATTCACCGTGCAAGTAGATACAGCGGTAACAGGCAGACCAGGCTATGCTTTCGCTGAGCATGCGCACTGAGACATAATTTAATATTTTACCGTTTAGAATTGTTAGATGAGTGGATCCGCACATATTATGCTTACGTGAAAAATCTTGCCCATCCCGATGGACAGGTATCCGTTTTGCTTGAAATATTGCGGTATCGTCGTGAAGTTTCCTCCCACTTTCCTGAAGTAGTGAACCAGGTCGTACACGTGGGTGGTGTCGGGTCGGCGTCCAGTGAGTAGAGAGGTTCGACTGGGAGAACAGACCGCTTGCTGCACGTACGCTCGTTTGAGAAGAAGGCTCTTGGCGGCCAGGGCGTCGAGATTTGGAGAATGCATTTTGGGATGAACCGGTGAGGGAAAGTCGGGACCATCGTAGACCGTCAGCTCCGGACGCATGTCGTCTGACACGAAGAATAGAACATTTTTCTTGTCTGCGGAGAGAGCGCAAGGCGCCGCTGACAGTGCGGATAGAAGGAGGAGATGCAAACAGGCAGTGCTACTCATGGTGCATGCACGAGTGCTGGGCGGCCAACTCCCACACACGTTTTATGACGCATCCGATGTGATCACTCCACAATCACATTTACAGTCTCGATACGCAAAGCTAGGGAACCACGTGACTTGGCAACTAATTATGAAGACAATTGGTTATATAGAACTTTTATAAACTTTTTAGAGCGTGAATAATAGCAAACTATGTCAGGAATACTTGCAATATTTCAAAAGCATTTATGGAATCTAGAATAGCTGTAAGGTCTAGAGTAACTAGTTTATGGCTACCTAGAGGATTCGCTTGTTTTCACGTGCACTCTTTTACGGAGGCGTGGGTGACTTCTAGAAAAAGGCCGCCGTAGCCCACTCGGCTGATAATTCAGGGCCGTAGGACATCACACAGCCTGTGCTGCCATGGCCGTTCATGTTTTCATGCAGTTGCGTCACAAAAACTGCTAAATAGGTGATATATTTTAAGGGTATTACTAGTAAACTGTAATGCACGTGCATAGAGAGTACATTGCCTAGCCACTTTGTCTGCTGCTTTGAAACGCTGCGAGACAAGTTGTAAGATTCGTGTTAATATCAATGGAGCAGACAATTAATTAATTAAGGGCACCTGACAAGGGCGTTACATACATAGAGGCCACGCGCCAAGCCGTGTAAGTTTTAACTTTGCTTACGGCCCTGGGATTGACTGAGAAGGTGCAAGCTGACTAGGAAGTGCTGGTTCAATCTTGAGGCTTGCATTCTTTAGATTTACGCTGTCTTCTAGTTGGAATCAGTCTGCACCAAGATTCTGACACGGAATTATGATGGCATCCAGAGAAACGTTTGATGACTTGCTAGATTCTATGAAAAGAGAAGTCGACGCCTGTTTTGTCAACACGAAGGTGCCACAAAAGTTTCGTGAAATCGCCCAACGTTTGCAAGAGAAGGCACGTGATATCGCTCAAGGCTCTTCGTCTGGTGTAGTTCAGGCTGACCACATCAGCAAATTTCGAGATCTGCTGAACAAAACCACGAAGAAGCTGAGGAGGCTGGCTAAAAGCCCTAAACATCTTGATGAATGGCAGTTAGAAGGCCTGAAAACAAGTCTCGACGACATGAACAATTTGCATTTCCGCATGAAAAGCCAAGATGGCTCCTCTGTCTCTGCCGCGGCCATTTTTACAAACTTAGAAGCGAAGACGTTTTGGTGTGACTCATTTGGAAGCAAGGTATGTATATCATAAATATTGTGAGTATTAAAACGTAAGATTTAGTGAGCGTATAGCGACGAAAGTTGTCAGGAGATTACGCCCCTTTTATGATACGGTAGCTTCGAACTTCCAGACCAGAGAGCGCGCGAACTCTACTGTAGTCTGAATCAAAACGATACTAAAATGATTTCGGGTGTACTTATCAAAAAGCGATGCTAAAGTGTAGTCTAACTAACAGCCTAGGATTGAGTTACCGAGTTCAGTAATGAGATGGAAAGATACCGTGCTTTCGCACTACACAAACATATCATTTGTAAATGCCATGAGATCTCATTAACAAAGAACAGACGTCTGCCGTGTTTGCGGCGATATCTTGGTGGACGGCATGAAACGACGACTCTTTGATTCTGCGGTAGAACGCTAGCTAATCTAACCGCTCGACTAGCGAGACCACCGTTCGACCACTTGTCAAAGGTGTCTAGCGAGGCTGCTGTATATGTACTGTAACCGCAAGCTTAAAAAGACGCGTGCGTGCGCCAGAGTCTCCGTTTACGGCTCTTCGTGCACTTGTTAAGACGCTGATTGGCTTAGAAGGCTATTTCCGAAATCATTTCAGTACCGTTCTGGTCCAGACTAGAGTTCTCGCACTCTCTGGTCTGGAAGTTCGAGGCTAAGCCTACTGTACGTTTCATGATGGGAGTTGCTGTGTCCATGGTGATGGATGGAGTACATTATGGGCCCAGGCTAAAAGTTGTGACCCCAAACAAAAGAGAATGGTAATTAACTATTTTAAAAGTCAAAACTATTATTGGTATACTGTCCATGCAGTTTGTAACAACGTAATGGCATGCATAGATGTATTTGGCTAGTCTGTATTTTACAGCAGTTCTGTCATGTCAGTACAAATTTTGCACGTTAAAACTAGTAAATGCTCGGTTAGCATTGTGTTTGGCGAGCGATGGTGTTGTGTCTTTACCTATTCGCGTAACAATGGTTGCGTTACGTAGCAATAGTTTCTGTCAATCAAACGCGGGACCTCAGGAAACAAACTCTCAGTTGCTCTTCTATAGTATTATGCGTTCAATTATCCGATTCAGGCGTTCAATTATCTGTTGCTTACGGCTGTTGTGCAACTAAATAATTTACATAGTCTGCGGTTGGGCAGCTGCTCAAGTATCATCATTCATTAGCTGTCTAGACGCAATAATTTGTAATTAATCTTGACTTTAGCGTGAATTTGATCGTGTGTTGTAGGATAATTTCTTTTGCACTAATCTTGGTGTCCCACGTTTCCGCGGAGGTCTAACTAAGCTGTTGTGAGCGAAATGAATCTACATATTTAGGGAGTCTACAACAGCGCCTTGCTCCGTCAATCGTGGTGTAATCCGCATACTTTGTAAACCGAGCGTCCTGCGTGATACCATGCAACAGTCCGTCATGCGTTGTAGCGGGTTTTTAGCTAATCAAGAGCTCAAATTTCGAATTCACTACTTCGCCTTCCCACCTTTCTTGAATCAATCATTTATTGTTCAGCTGAAACGTGAGTGAGCACCATAGAAAAACGTCATGAAAGAAATGTGCGACTAAAATAATTGGCGAGCGAAGCGAGCCTCTCTCTTGTCATGTCAATTGAGCTCAAGATATATTTTATTTATATATTTATATATTTATATATATACGTACGTCAGCACATGGATTTACGGCAAAACACAAAGACAAATCAACAAAACGACGATGCCAGATGAATGCAATTTTGGCTCCGTAACATATGCGCTAAAAATTGAAGCATGGGACCTCTTTTGAGGGGTCGACTCAATTGTAATTTCTTGGCGAGGAGAGTCAAACGACTCTCGATTTTGCTCCCTTACGCGACTAAAGAGAAAAGGAGACTGATTTGTGACAAACGGAATGAAAAATAAAAGCTAAAAGAAGAGAAAAGTCTGTTTTTTGAGTTTCCGCGCGTTACTTTGATAGAAATTATTGCTACGCAACCATTATCACGTGACTATGCGATCATTGTTACGCGACTATCTCAGTAAACGAGTGAGACGACTGAAGCGTGAACGAAGAATTGAAGACAACTAGAGTGTTTTGCGTTCAATTATCTGAACTCGGCGTTCAGTTACCCAATTCAGGCAAGCAATTATCCGAATTGGGCGTTCAGTTATCCGATTCGGGCATTCAATTATCCGATGTTCTGTCCTAATTAGAAGTACCAAATATAGAAATAATTATTTTAGTCGCACATTTCTTTCATGACGTCTTTCTAGGATGCTCACTCACGTTTCAGCTGAACAATAAATGATTGATTCAAGAAAGGTGGGAAGGTGAAGTAGTGAAATTCGAGCTCTTCATTAGCTAAAAACCAGCTGCGACGCATGATGGACTGTTGCATGGTATCACGCAAGACGCGCGATTTACAAAGTATGCGGATTACACCACGATTGACGGAGCAAGGCGTTGTTGTAGGCTTCCTAGATATGTAGATTTAGTTCGCTCACAACAGCTTAGTTAGACCTCCGCGGAAACGTGGGACACCAAGATTAGTGCAAAGAAATTATCCTACAACACACGCTAAAAATTCACGCTAAAGTCAAGATTAATTACAAATTATTGCGTCTATACAGCTGATGAATGATGATATTTGAGCAGCTGCCCAACCGCAGACTATGTAAGTTATTTAGTTGCACAACAGCCGTAAGCAACGGATAATTGAACGCCTGAATCGGTTAATTGAACACAAAATACTTTAGAAGAGCAACTGAAAGTCTGTTTCCTGAGTTCCCGCGTTTGTTTGACAAAAACTATTGCTAAGTAACGCAACCATTGTTACGCGAATTGGTAAAGACAGAACACCATCGCTCGCCAAACACAATGCTAACCGAGCATTTACTAGTTATTTCTATATTTGGTACTTCTAATTAGGACAGAACATCGGATAACTGAATGCCCGAATCGAATAACTGAACGCCCAATTCGGATAATTGCTTGCCTGAACCGGGTAACTGAACGCCGAGTTCGGATAATTGAACGCAAAATACTCTAGTTGTCTTCAATTCTTCGTTCACGCTTCAATCGTCTCACTCGTTTACTGAGATAGTCGCGTAACGATGATCGCATAGTCACGTGATAATGGTTGCGTAGCAATAATTTCTATCAAAGTAACGCGCGGAAACTCAAAAAACAGACTTTTCTCTTCTTTTAGCTTTTATTTTTCATTCCGTTTGTCACAAATCAGTCTCCTTTTCTCTTTAGTCGCGTAAGGGAGCAAAATCGAGAGTCGTTTGACTCTCCTCGCCAAGAAATTACAATTGAGTCGACCCCTCAAAAGAGGTCCCATGCTTCAATTTTTAGCGCATATGTTACGGAGCCAAAATTGCATTCATCTGGCATCGTCGTTTTGTTGATTTGTCTTTGTGTTTTGCCGTAAATCCATGTGCTGACGTACGTATATATATATAAATATATAAATATATAAATATAATATATCTCGAGCTCAATTGACATGACAAGAGAGAGGCTCGCTTCGCTCGCCAATTAATTTTGCCATGTGTGTCCTCAAAGTATTCTTTGAGGCTACAACGATGGCCCTCAGTCAAATTCAATCAGCAATCCAGATTCCTGCCACACAAAAAGTTGGCAAGATAATATCAAGATTTTAGCGACGGGTATCTAAATATAATAACTATTTTTGAACATCAGCTTGCGGTTTACGTTTCTACAACTTCCGTAACACTGTCGTCAATATTTACCTCTAACTCTCGGCTTTCTTCTCTGCTAATATGAGGTTAGCTGCTCTTGGCCCATTGTGCTTCAGAATCACGTTTGAGACAACATAAGTGACAAATTATTCTTTCAGACGAGACTGGCATGACGAAATACATTTTAATGACTTTATCTCTGGAAAGATGTTGTGAAAGACGATCATTGACACATGCATTAGAAAATTAGGAAAATGTTCTAGACAGTGGTGTATTTAGGCATCTATTTGGAAACAAGTATATTGCATGACTGGTACACTAATATAACAAGAGTCAGTAGAGACAGTTGATGTATGGTAAAGGGTACATTACAGTCCCATGACAATTCCTGTGAATCGAATTTCACATGTATTAATTGACAAGACTCCATGGCACCTTGCTATTCGTTCTTCGCGGAAGTATGCTATAGATCTCTTTTCTATAGTATTATGTATACTAATAGAGGTACAAACATATAATTGGATAAAGGAGAAAGAGAGGTTTACAATGGTGCATATGCCCCTATTACTTACGTCCTACAATGGCCTGTCAGCTGTCCATTTTCGGTTGTGATTCTAGTGCTGGAACAGATTTCTACCAAAATGGCCGGATTTGTTTCTCAGGTACAGGTCTTTGCAAGGTTTTTTCTGTTTTGAGTCCTTGAGACTTTTTGATCTACTGTTTGAAGAAGAACGCATCAATGTCAAGAACGGTACCGTAGAGTTTATAGGCGAAAGATACATGTTATTCGGGTCGTTATATCTGGGTCCTATAATACCTGCCAATTTCTCGCAATTGGAGATATGCAAATCACGATTAAGCTTATCATACAAAAACCAAACAATGTAGGATGCATAAATTGAGACACTCACAAACAATAAATTGATTAACTATTAATATTCTAATTTGTCCAAACTAAGAACAGGCTATTCGACTTGTTTTACGAATGACTAGGAAGTTCAAGTAGAATGGGAAAGGTGGCTGGCAGCATACAAGAAAAAGTCTTATCTACTTGACAAAGACGCTGAGCTTATTATCAGAGCATTTATTGGTGAGATGCTGTATGGTCAGTATTTGGATGAAGTTTAATTTATTGTTCAAAACGTTAGGAGTCGCAGGAGGAAAGTTTGTTGCTGCTTCCAAGATGAATGATGCATGCAAGACATTTGGATTTCCGTTTGAAAGAGTGAAATGCTGTCGTGAAACGGAATGTAAATGCATGGAATACAAAGAGAAGAAGTGGGATTTGAAAAGCAGTTCAGCTGGTGAGGAGATCAAAACATGCATGGATTGTCATCATGAAAAAGACAGACACTATATTTTAGAAAAGTACGGTGTAGTATATTATGAACTATTATTACACTTTGTCTTGACGAGTTCCTATTCTGATGTTCTCCATCAGGCTTGATGAAGAACCAAATAGTCGAGAGCGTCGATCTACTGGTGGAAGTGTCAAGGACATGCAGCTGCTGATAGATAAATCAACTGGTTTAGGACCATTGCAAGTACACTGTTTAGCGCTATGTACTCTATAAATATTGTTATATGTATTAATCTCGGTTATCTACTTTAGAAAAGTATTCTGCAAGATAATCTCGACTTAGCAAGAACGATAATCAAAGATACGATTGATATCAATGAAAGAGATATTGATGGCTGTACTGCCCTGCACACGGCAGCAAAATTTTCTAGTTCTGACGCTGTAGAGCTTCTTCTTCAGCATGGCGCTAGTAGTAAAGTGTTTGACAAGGTTAGAAAATCAAAGCTTTTGTTTAAGATGACTTTTATTTACATGTAGAGTGACGTTTTAGAAAGGTGTTGCTCCTGTTCACGTTGCTGCAAGAACGGGAAATTTGCCTGCGTTACAAGCTTTAGTGTCTCATGATCGCTCTAATGCTGAGTTGAAAGATCAAACAGAAAGTAAAGCTACTCCATTACATCATGCAGCAGAAGAGAACCGCACAAACGTGATGGAGTTTTTACACACTCAGCATAACGGTAATTTGTCAGCGTCTGTGAGTTGTAAACCAGATACACGCATGTAGTGCATGTATGCGTGATTGTAGGCTGTACTGTGTGCGTGCGTGTGCGTGTGTGTGCCTATAACCAATGTTTTACTAATGAATGATAAATAATATCTAATAACTGTTTTAACTAATAGTTAATGACTGTTTTACAGCAAACATCAATGCAACAAACAGCTTAGGCGAGTCTGCTGTGTTTGTTGCTGCTTCTTGTGATAACCCAGAAATCATCACAACAGCCGCAAAATTGGGTGCTGATTTGAATCTCAGAAGTGATCTTGGTGAATCTGCTTTGGACGTGAGTTCTATTCACACAAGCGCGCGCGCACACACACACACACACACACACACACACACACACACACACACACACACGTTATGTAATGCCCTTCATTTAATTCTTAATTGTGTAGGTAGGAGCTAAAGAAGATTCTATTTCTTGTATTGTGGCTATTGCGCAAAAAGCACCCGAAACAGTCACAGCTGAAAACGACGATGGTGACACTTCACTGAGCCATTGCTATACGGGCGAGAGCGTCGACATGTTAGTCGACCTAGGAGCAGATCCTTGTCACAGGAATAAAGTGAGACGTACACCTCTTCACGCAGCTGGTAATAGAGCACAGAGCAGCACTGGCTCTTACAAAAAACCATATTTTATTGCCAAGCTTTTGTGTGCGTTCAATAGCTACTGACCCAGACAGAAAAGAAGCAGCACGCAAGCTTGTTTCAAGAGGTGCAGAAGTTGATGCCAAAGATGAGGCAGGCAAGACACCGCTACATGTGGCAGTTTTGATGAACAACACACAAGTGGTTGACTTACTCACGAATGAAGCTGGGGCAGATGTGAATGCACGAGACAACGAAGGAAGATCCCCACTTCTAGTTGCACTTGATTGTAACTTTGAGGCTCTGTCGGAGAGTCTACTTCGAAAGAGAGCAGACGCTAATGCCTCGGATGTCAGAGGATTGGTACGTAAAACTAGCAAAAAGTTTTGCGCATTTTTGCTAATTCTATAAAACTTTGAATGGTATGCATTTTTGCAGACTGCGCTTCATTACGCTTCAAAAAACGGTTATGACAAGCTTTTAAAAATGTTGTTGGATGCCGGAGTGGTCGTTAATGCTCTTGACATAGAAGGAAAAACACCTCTACATTACGCAGCCATTAGTAATCCTCATCTAGCCAAATTGCTCGTTGAAAACGGTAGGAATATTTATTATTGTAGATGTTAACTATTACGCTGTGGACTTTTATGGTTATGAATTAAGGTGCGGACATGTATATACGTGATGCACGAGGAGACACTGCTCTGGGCTTGTCTCGCAAGAGCGGCCATCCTCTAAAGCCTCTAACAAGACAAGAGATAGAAATACTTGATTTTACAGAAGCGTCAAAAGAGGAGCTTTCTGTACCACCAGGTAAGCTAATAAATATATAATTTGCATACTTTGTAAAAAGTGTTTGACGGCTTTGATATACAGATTTTCAACTGTTTCAACTGTTTTAATATTTCAGGTCCAACGTGT
>CAXXBX010000244.1:0-12500 GCA_964274945.1 Dehalococcoidia bacterium
AAGACATGCAGCGATGCTCACACCAATTGAATTGTGATAGCTGTATTTTGTACTGATCGGAAAACAGAGAAAAGGCGCTTCTACCCAGGATACCTCTCAACAAAGAAACGTATTCCGTTAAGTTAGAGAAAGCAATCAGAAGAAAGGGACTTAGTAGAACAAAATGCGGTCTATCACAAATATACGGTAAACACAAACAGTTTGAAGGGTTTAACTTGATAAACATAGAGATGAAAGGCAGCGATGCTATTGACTTTTGGCACTATTGCTACTGCTCTACAATAGAGTGAGACCCAAATGAGGTTATATGTGTGTGTATATGTGTGTGTGTGTGTGTGTGTGTGTGTGTGTGTGTGTGTGTGTGTGCGTGCGTGCGTGTGTGTGTGTGTGTGTGTGTGTGTGTGTGTGTGTGTACTCTATCTATAGTATATATATATACATATATATATATATATATATATATATATATATATATATATATATATTCATTACCATCAAAACCTGATAATAGCGGGCTACTTTTCTGAGTCTCTGTAAATACCAAATTTTAGTGCTCGAGCCATAATTATGTCTTAGTATTACATCTTAGGCTGCTTCACTGCCATCACCTTTCCTGAGTGAGTTTAGGGATTATATAGTGTGGTAGTATGCCGTTTTACTTGATAGTACTTAATTCGGTTTATTTTATTTTCGTGTTGTATAGATCTGTTGCAACAGTGAAAATGAAGGTCATTCGATTATTATTAGTGCTTTCTGCTGCTGCTGCTGCCGTCATTATATTTGTAGTTTATGGACTCGGCTCTCGACGTGGAATGTCTTCCTATGAACCAATCTATGATCATCGTTTACCTCAGAGCGCGAAAGAACTGGTCACTGTACAACAGCGAGGACAACAACAACAACAACAACAACAACAACCAAACACAGCTCCCATCATTGCACTACCTTCAACACCTTTGATTGAAATAGATACAAAGACTGAAACTAGTGCGAAGAGATCATTCTGGTCTGTATCAAACACAAGAATTTACGAAGACAGACCCTTCTATGTCATGGTTACTACAAGAGATACACAAGGAAACAAGAAGACACACGGTGGTGATTTTATTATTGCTACTTTGGTCAGAGAGAAGAGTCGTGGTGTAGAATCGGCTTCAGTCTCGGGCGTTGTATCTGATTTAAATAATGGATCCTATGTTATCACGTTTGTTTGTCCGTGGAGTGGAACTGCAACAATAGTAGTTAAGATGTGGCTGACCGACCGTATTGTGCAGATTTGTCGAAGCCATCTCGATGCCAACTATGCGTTTCTGTGTACGTTTGGTGACAGTCTTGGTATTAACGTAAATTTTCATGGTGAAATGAAACGAGAGGATCTTCTACGCGTCCAATCTATGAAAGCTAAACACCAAGGACTAGGTATCTGTCACATGGATGCGCAACCTAACATACCTTGGAGGTCCGATAAAACGTGCGAAATGCGTTTCCCCAGTAAATATCATTGGTATGGGGTCTGTGACGGTCCTCGCGCTGGTCAGTCTAAGGAATGTGTTCCTGTTCAGTGGTGTGTATACGATGACTCTATGAAAGCAAGGAACAAAAAGGAAAGTAAAGAAAGTAGTAACGCAGGTATTATATACGGAAATACCAAGTCTGTTATGATAATAAAGGGTGACAGGAGTGAGGGAAAGGCGAGCAGCATCAACCCGTGCAAACCACAGCCTGTAGTCAGGCCGAAAGGGTATTGGTTGGGTAAACAGTGGATCAACACAGACTGCTTGTTCTCTTGCAACACCAACGAAAAGTGGCGTGATTGTTTGTCTGGCAAAGATCTGTATTTGATTGGTGCTTCTACATTTAGGCAACTGTACACTTCCGTATTGGAAGGGTTTGGAGTGCGCATGCCGTGGCTATTCATACCATCATGGGACTTCAACAAATTCTTTAAGCAGTACAATGCTTCAGTTCGCTACAGACCACATGGTCTTCCCCAAATGACTAAGACTGCTATGAACTTTTCTGCATCTGTCTTTACAGCTGACCATATCGACAAGCTAGAAGGAAACGGAAATGAGATAGTGGTTATCAGTTTGGTACATCATTTTGTTGATTTAACTCCAGACGGATTTCGGAAGCGCATGGAAGACATCTTGGATGCAATACGCCGTCTGAAGCGGAGAAACAAAGGCAGCAAGATTCCGATCGTGTTTCGTGCTGATAATGGTCGCTCGTTCGATTCTTTCCATATTAATGCTTTTCGCATTAGATGGTACAATGAAATAGCTACAGACGTGATCAAGGCAGCGAACCTTGGCATAATTGTGTACGACATATTTGACATGGTTGCTGCTTGTCCAAATCCAGAGCCCGTCCACCAGTCCGACTATGTTATGTCCGTACAAGTGTCTCACATTCTTAGTTTAGTTTGTTATCAATGAGACTATTTTAACCGGAATTTAGCAATACAGTAATTAGTGCTCTCTAATTGTTCCATTGTTATACATTCTAAATCTCGTGAATTGTATGCTGAATAGCCCATTCTTTTCAAGGGGAGATTAGTAAGATTATTAATTTTAGTCAATTAATTTAACCTTATATGCAAATTCATGAATTTTTCTTCCGTTCTGAAGAATTAGCAGACCGACAGAATTCTTATAAAGGATTTCGTTCAGAGTTATATCCCGTTTAATTATATCCATTCTGAGAAATTAGCAAGGATCGAATATCCTGTCCCGGAAGTCACGTGCAGTTATCTACTCACCCGTATATGTGGCTTGACACGCGAGCTGAATCTTTCTCTTTTCAATTTATTCGGTAGAAATCGATACACTCCCGTGTAGGCATCGGCGGAGGAAACGCTTATGTCAGATTTCGTGCAAATGTAATCAGAATTTGGAAAGAAACGCAACCTCTAGCAAGAACGACTTCAATCTTCAGCAAATCGTCGATTAATCGCCGGAAGTATTAGGAATGACAACGATGCGTACAGTCCACACGGAACTGCATGGTGCTGGGGTGGTTTCAAATGAACCCGAGGGTGTAGGGTTCGCGTCGTCGAGAAATTTTAATCTCGGCGTCGAACCATCAAAAGGGGACTCCGCGGAGAAATCCGGCCACGTTGCTGTCGGCGGTTTCCAGGTTTGGCGTGCGAGAGACAAATTCGGCGGAGATCGGACACGTGGCAGCGGAGATACGCGCGTACACAATACAGACAGACACACAGCTCTCCTTAGAGAGCGAGACCAGCTCACCATCCCGTTCTCAGCACGGGCAGATTAGATATGAATATTACTAATGACACTAGTTTTTATTACAGTAGAATAATCAGAAATAGCCTTACATACAGCAGAAATTCGCTTAGAAATACTAGCTAGACTCAAATAACGTGTCCAGATGTACATGGTATTTGACTATATTTATATTTGACTATATACAAATACATATCCACTAATTTGTCCACAACCCACAAATTAGTGGCCTTGGATCGAGGCAGATTCTCATTATTCTGTTCTTTTTGCAGTGACCACCAGATTGCGCACCCAGTCTGTAGGTCAGATACCGATGCTAAGATCCCTTGCCTTTCGAAGTTGTCCAACGTATCTCTCAGTTCATTGGTTTGGCATGTGGTATAGTTCTAATAGGCTGAACGAAGAACATTGCATGGTGCTCAACGTGCAAATCATAGCAGCCCAACCTGGTGAATACATCATAGTGTCTAGAGATATTCTGTAATGGCCGCTTTGTCTCAACAGGGACTGAAATGGCTACTATCCGTATTCTCTTAAGCAAGCCGATTGTGGCACGAGGTTGTATTCCCAATTTCTGAGTCTCCAAGTTATCATCTACCACATTGCCGTTGCGCCAATGCCTGCTGCAAGGCTGTTGTTGGTTGGAGTCAGCAGGTACTTAACCGCCCGTTCTTTCTGTTGCTTTATGTCTACAAACTCTAGGAACATTGTATGGTATAAGATTGGTGTCTGCTCGCTTAGATAGCTGGAATATGACTTGCGCCTGAAAGTTGATAATGTTTCTCTCGATTCATTCTACTTGGCGTTGAATTGTATTCGCTTGTCTACAGAGTGTCGTGGATTGCTGTGCTCGGGAACCAAACCAGCACTGGCCAGATCGTTGCGCTTGTTTCAGTTGAGCACACAAATGCATAGGCAGGGCATTGACGTGGCTTGTGATTTTGACCGCAGTATTGCATGTGGGCGATATGGGGTCGGTGCCCTAAGGACGCTTTCCTTCTTACAGTCAAGACCTGCTGTTGCGAAACTCGTGTAAGCATCCCAGCTTCTACATATACTCGTGAAATCTCATTGACCATGATTTTTGCTTGATGGCGACTTCTTTCCGCCGCTTTACATGTGTCCATGGGTCTCTAGAGTGAGATTGGGTTTTCTGAAAAAGTCTCGCTCTGAAGACTTTGATTGTCATGGTAGACTCTCTACCCGTTCATCTCACGGATGCAAAATACCATCTTGTCCCAGATGAAGTAGTCTTTCTTATCACCACACTTACACGTGGCTAGCTGCTAGAGTGTGGAGGTTTGTAAGCCTTTGATCTACTGTTTCTCCTTCCAGTTATTCGCGCTAGACCAAAAATGACATTCGAACACTGTATTCCTGCGGGGATTGCAATAGGTGTCAAATTGGCTGAGTACGTATGTCTCCGAATTTGTCTCTGTCTGTGCCGTCTTCATACGTGAACGTGTCGTAAACCTTTTGCCCCTCCATCTACTCCAGCCACGTTATAAAATAGCCGCTTGGATTACCTTATCTTTCCTTGACAATTGTGCTGCTTGATAGGACACATAGGCTTTTAAGAACAAGGGCACTGGCGTCACAGAGGCACTAGCGGCACTTCCCCCTCAACTTTTCCAGCTGTCACGTGACCTGCTAATATATAACGATGACAGACGTAGATACTGATACACTGACATGCAGTATTACTGCACTAACACTATAGTGTTAATGTTTGTTTCCTGTTTTTGCTGTGTAGTATGCATATACATAACCATGATTAATTAATTAATAATACATTTAGCCTTCTGTAGGCTGGGGAGTGCGGAAGGTATATCTTCCCGCTGGCCGAGGCAAAGTGTACAAGGACGTTTCCTTTTACAGGATCACAGTTCTTTTCTTGAGGCGTTGGATACATCGAAGCCCAATCTAATGGTCGAAGGACTAATGGTTAGCTATCGAGTATGCGGAAAAAGCTCAGAAATGTTGATGAAAGTTTTCTGCCAGTTTACCACTAGTCTTTCACTATAGCAGAATGAGTGAGGATTAGGATAGTCCAAGTATGCAAAGAATACTAGAAAGACAGACATACCGCAGAAACTCTGCTGCAAAGTCCGTTTTTGACTACTTCAAAAACAATGTGGTTCTTGACCACATGATTTCGAACTTTGATGATTGCTAGTCTGTTCTTCTACTATAGGTAATTAGATGCAGTACAGCTAAGCTTGGTGCTGTAAGTACGTATAGGCGTTTTATAACTTGTCTAATGTTTAATGTCACGTTACATTGGAAGACGTCACAGAAGTCCGATTTTGTAAATTTTAAACCCTCACGGGGCGAGCTATATACGGGCCTGTGCCTGTGCTGTTGCCGTCGTCTACATGCATTTGCAGCGTTGCTCGCTCCAAAGTCAAATGCTGGTGGGGCTCGTAGATTGCCCAATCTGAAACCAATGGACCTCAACCCCATGTGATGAAGTGCTCAATCATTCAGAAGTAGATTTAGTGCAGCAGCCTAGACTAATCGCCAAAATATCAGCTAACGCATGCGCATTACCATAATGGCTACACGATCACATTTTTGAAAAGCGGTTTTTACAGCCGTTTCTAACTTCAACAAAGTTTGCGGAATCTAAATCCGTCTTTTTATGACCAACCATACACTCACTTACATCAGAAGCAAAACATCAAGTTTGTTGTTAGCATACTGATGATTCTGTAACGTAAAAGTTTCGAGGAACTTCTAGATTCCAACTCTTTCCGTATTTTCCATTGACGTTGACAGCTACTGTGTACATGGCATCTCTCTGAAAGTCCGGGCAGCTGCATGTTTGATGCTGAGTTATTTGTGTGACGGCCAGCAAAGCCAAATTTCCAGACTTTATCTTGCGTGCTATGGCATTGTTGGCGCGGCAGACGTTTTTTACTTTAGCTTTGTATAATACTTGCCCTTTCCTTTCTTGGCGTAAAGATGTTATTTGCAACAAAACAACTACAATGTAAGAAGAAAGTATTTCACTTAACAACAGTCAATCGTTAGCAAGTTTTGTATACCAGCGTGTCGTTTCTTGTTAGCATCTCGACGGGATTGAGTAGAATCGCAGCTGCATGCATACGCTAACATAATAAACAAAATGATAACACTTTGTTCAAATTTTAATTTTAATTGCATTAATTTGCATAATAATTAATTAATACAATTTGTTGTATCAAATTCAATACAAGTAGAGATCGCATGCTCCTTTCTTCAGGTCATCAGTTGGCTACAAATGTATTAGTTTGTCAATTTGGAAACAAATCCGAAAACCAAAATAACAAAGTATGGAGTTTTATTTGCAATTTTTTGTAGTTCTATTACGCTGAATGCAGTGGAGTAGCTACAGTATCATTTTCGACGGTTGCGTATACACAACAGCCTAGGATCCAGTATTCAATTTTCCTTGGTGCCCAACTATAATATTAATAAAGTGTTAAACTGACAACAACGCAATAACGGCTACCACTAGAAACTATCCATCAAAATTCCTTAGCAATAATGCTTTGAATATTATTCTACGCCAGCAAAGTCATTAATTAATATAGCCTCGTAGTCGGTCTAAGCTAGTTTGCCGGGAAACATCCAGGAAATGAGTGACACAACCCTATGGACGTTGGTGCCTATACTATAGGGACGTCGGGTAGATCCGCGCTTGCACTACTTCACAAAGTACTGAAGTAATTATAGTGCTTTGGAAATAACAAAACAGTTAAAGGAACTGAACCTAATAATTGAACATTTTATCATGTAAATAGTTTGTGCGGCCCAACTGTCGACCGTCTAGATTTGCAACCCGAGCAATAATTATTAATATATGTATTTTGTACTTTATTTACTCTGTAGATACAGATATTTTAAATTTGGCAAAACTATTACAAATTGCCCTCAAGCACACACCAGTCTAGCCAATAACATCTCCCTAGTGGCGGTGTACCTAAGCCCTGTTAACACAACATTGTGAGACACATGCGCAACCCGAACCGTATCCGGAACCGTGTGTTTACACGACAATTATTCGGGAAGAGGCGGGCACAGGCCCACGGGAACGGCTCACTTTCGAATGCTCATTCGCGTGCTTTTCAAGTGATTTGAGTTATGCCGTCTAGCTGGTTTTGCACGTTCTGATCATGAGTGCCGTCACCTTTTCGTCAGTCTACGTAGAGTACGCTTCTGCGTTCCACTATTAAGGTAAATTGTGCTTACACCACGCAATTGACTCACACGTCAGACCCTGCGCCTCTAGCTGAGCCTATGGTCGACCGGTGAGTATGGACGTGTGAAAGCAAAACGTGCATGGCCTGGCGGGGACTACGGGCACGGGTCGGGGCTACAGGCCCGGGTCGAGCTCGAGCCCGGGATACAATTAAATTTAGCGGCCCCGTATCAACGCGGCTCTAGACTCTTACCAGACCTTCTCACTTTAATGCACCTGCTTCCTCGGATTTGGTCTATATCTAGACTCTGGCTCGGTTGGTACAAGTATAATGTCTAGTCTTTCTCCACACGTGGTTTAACATATTAATGATTTCAAGCAGCCGTGTACGTGGCCAAGAACCATACACCATGCAATTGTAATATACAGTAACATTGTGTATAGTATGCACGATTAGCGGCATCAGATGCCCATAAAATCTAGCCTCAAACTTACTTCTATAGGAATGCCCATGCATGTTCTAATGTTTCTCATACACACCTTCACATGAGGGATGAGTGCCACTCCACAGCCCACTTGGCAAACAAATTCTAGTACTGTCTCCGTCTTTCAATAGATATCCTGACTTGCAAGAGTACGTTGCTATAACAGTAGTGTGTATCTCCTGAGTTGTAACGTTGCCGTTATTTGGCGAAGAAAGTGATTCGCAGTTGTTACCTAAAGAAGTTTTATCACACGTTAACGTGACATTTTTCCGTCTGCCGCGCACTTAGTAACAAACCAACGAATAAGCCAACAATTTGATAAAGTGCATGCTTTATATATATATATATATATATATATATATATATATATATATATATATATATATATATATATATATATATTAAAATACCTGTGAGTCAATGAAAGATTTCTCATACAAAGTAGCAATACGTTAATCATATCTTTGATATTAATAGCCACAACATATTAAAAAGGGGCGTAGGCACTCACAGTATAGGACCAAACTATTCATCAAAAACATATTTTAATTAATTATTATGTACAAATTTGAATTAAAGGTGGTTTCCAGCGACGACGTTGAAACTGCGAATGTCAGTGCGATTGCCATGTGTAAGAAGGCAAATAGCATCGGCATGGCTTGCTCACAAGGTTGCTAGTGAAACATCTGTATGTACCCAGTCATATTTTCAACTGCTATTGTTTGTTTCAAAGAAATCAATTCTACTCCCACAATACAAAACACTCTACAGAAGTGAAACCATCAAGACCAAGAGCAAACTTGCTAAAAGCTTTCTTTTTCTCCATATGTTTACAAGTTGCAAGATCTAGAATTCACTATCATCCTCTTTACAAATTCTTTCTCTGGACACTTTTAGGTAAGAACGTATTGTCTACCTCTCTCAATAATGTTTATAGTGAAACGGTTGGTAAGTCATTATATTGAACGTTCATCCATAAATACACAGTCATGCCTTTTATACTAGCATATCTATGCTATTAGGCTGTAGCCTGAAATACAATAAATAGCTTGTTTGGTTTGACAAAAGCAATTGTATTAGACAGGTTCTCTCAGTATATGCTTGCTTAGCTATATATCCTCGATTGTCTTTGACTTTAAGTAGACATGCAAGTTTTCTCCGTTTTCATTTTGAGTTTGAGTCATTCAAAAATGATTTACTGTAAGTAAATGTAAAATATAAAATTTTTTCATAAAACCAGCTCTATTTTAAACTAATTTTACGTCTGTGAACCGTGTGGAATCACAAATTCAATAATTAGATAATAAACAAAAAAGTTCTGTGTTCAGGAAGTAGGCATCAATGTCAAACTCGAAAGGGTTTGCACATTCTCTGGCACTAACAGTTAACATGACTAAAAAGTTGAATGTATAGTTAATATTGAAAATAACAGTCTTATGTATAATTCGTAATGTTGAAAAAACAAAGTTGAGGTTTTATACCTTGTACTAAATCAGTTTTGCTGATGAAGTGGCGAGCGTTTCACACCGCTATTAGATATATTACGTAATATACTATGTAATAGTCATAAATATATTCTAAATCTCTCACATGCAAAAAATTTCTTAACTCTAGCACAAAAATAGTAAAGAATGCAGATACTGTAACTACGACATGTTTGATACTTACGTTGGCAAATTGGCTCTTCTCCGTCCCATAGTCCGGAAGCATTACATGTTCTTTCCCTAGACCCTTTGAGCTGGAACCCTTTGGAACAGATGTAAGTGACTTTGCTACCGTACTCATCACCTTTTGTTTGTCCTAAGTGTATTACAAAGCCATTTGTAGGATTTTCTAAACGACCGCACGTCTTTTCTAAGGAATGATACCATAGCGATACATTACCGTATAGATACAAGGTCATCAGATTACTAACTGGCACACTGCAGTGATTGGTTTGTCCACATTTCGTTGTATTGGCAACGTCTCTCGAAGTGACCTGTTACTGGTTTATAGCCAGATAGACAACTATAAGTCGAAAGGTTTTTGTAATGATTTCCAGTGTAGTTCAAATCTGCGTTTGATAATTTATCTTCGATCAATGGCGGACACATTATCTCTACACATGTACAAGATCGTGTACATAAGACAGTTAACAAAGAAAACCTTGATACTTTTGCATGCTGGAAGAGAGTTGCTCCATTTTGCGCCATTTGTTGTGATGTTACAAAACGCAAATTTGAGTCGATGTAGAGAATCAGAAAACTTGTAGCCATAGTTGCATTCGCACGCTCTTACACCGTCCATATAACTGTGCGTATATTTACAAAAGCCGTTTTCTACTTGATCAGCTCTCCCGCAGTCTCCCCCTAAAATATAATCATGCTGCAAGTAGTATGTCAAGATCTGGTATTTACACTCTTACTTTGGCACTTTGGCGCTTTGTTGTCCCACTCTCTTGTATGAAGACATCTGGCCGTTGTAGCACCGTCTATGTAATAACCTTTGTTGCAACCAAACTCGATCATAGACTGGTAGGTGGTCTGTCCATTATAGTAGCCGTTCTCTGAAACTCTAGGTGCTACGCAGTCGACACCTAGAGTAAACGTTGCTGCGAAATATTTTCTTATACAAAACTTGGTAAGATACTTACGAGTACAAGTTGGTGCCGTTCCTGACCATTGTCTGCTTTCTAGGCATCGTCTTGTTTTTATTTTGTCAGATAACTCAAACCCTCGATTACAACTATACGTTACTGTACTGCGAACGTCGTGCTTTCCTTTATTGTCACTAAATTGAAGGCGTCCATTCCTTAGTACTGGAGGCTCACAAAACGCTACATTGAAATTTGGACATAAGCCAATCATCAAAGTCTTACTTTTTGCAACAAAGATATTAAAAGTATCAAGTTGAGGTACGGTTTTGTTAATTGCTCTCCTTATAAATATTAACATATTATCAATAGTTTTGAGAAATCTTAAAGTAAAGTTAAATGCCAATTTATATATTTGACTGACAGAAGCCCTAATCTAAAAATCCTTGATCTGCCCTTGAATGTATCAAGTTTACTTACAGATACATTTTGGTGCCTTCTTGTTCCACGACTTGGTATAAAGACATCTGGCATTCCTAGCACCGACAATGTAGTAGCCATCGTTGCAACCAAATGTGATAATAGATTGGTATGTCGTCTGTCCACTAAAGTAGCCGTTCTTCGAAACTGTAGGTGCTCCACAGTTGACAGCTAGAATAGAAGTTTATACTAGAACAAATTGTTCGGACAACACCTTTTAACAGTGGCGGCGGAGCTGGGAAGTATGGTGGGCAGGTAACGTTGAGCATAACCTTTTGTAAGCCAATAGAGCTGCAGTCAAGCAAGATTGGGCCCCCTAGTTAATGTACTCCAGGATTCTTTTATGCCCTTTCCCCTACTAGCAAGTTGCTCCGCCGCCGTACTCTAGGATACTTACGAGTGCAAGTTGGTGCCGTTCCTGACCAATTTCTGTTTTTTTGGCATCTCCTTGTTTTAAATTTCTGGTCAGATAACTGGAAGCCTAGATTACAATGATACCGCACTGTAGCACCAAGCATTCCCTTTTTGTCAATAAATTCAAGGTATCCATTCGCGAGTTTAGGAGGCTCACAAAACTCTAAACAGAAATAACATGTATTAGCAAATGATCAATACAAGTGTGTCACGTTACATTTGCATAAAGAAAATATTATATAAGCAAAATGGTAACTCCTGAGAGGTTTTGGGTTAAAAGGTCAGTAGGATAATATATTGGACAGATTATTGTATAAAAATGTTACACATAAACAAAACTTTTAAAAAGGATAAACCAGTTTCTCTTATAGATTTTATTAGAGCATTATTACTTGAAGGCAAATTTTGTTATTTAACCAGACCTATATATATTCATAGTGATAACAATAACATATTATGTAATAACATTGTTTATATATTGAGATGTATCAGCCGTCAAGTTCTATTTGAAAATTGCACAATTCATGCGATGACATAATAATTGATGTATTGGCAGGTTTTAGGAACGATTTTAATGACAGACGTTCAAGTAGCAAACTTCCAAACATGCAGAAAGACATACATACATACCTACATACCTACATACCTACATACCTACATACATACATACATACATACATACATACATACATACATACATACATACCTACCTACCTACCTACCTACCTACCTACCTACCTACCTACCTACCTACCTACCTACCTACCTACCTACCTACCTACCTACCTACCTACCTACCTACCTACCTACCTACCTACCTACCTACCTACCTACCTACCTACCTACCTACCTATTTACCTACCTACCTACCTACATACCTACATACATACATACATGCATACATACATACATACATACATACATACATACATACATACATACATACATACATACATGCATGCATACATACATACATACCTATAGACAGGCAGACAGACAGACAGACAGACAGACTGAATTTAGTTTAGTTCACGAGCATTGAGAGTAGTTGGACAACATATATAGCTATTTGCATTGCAGAAATGTATGCTGGATAAAATGTTCAAATAAATGTGTTT
>CAXXBX010000244.1:17500-25060 GCA_964274945.1 Dehalococcoidia bacterium
TTTAGAAGAATCATAATGATCAGCAACAGACGGTCCGTCTTCAATCCGTCTGACAACCTTTCTCTTTCTTGGAACAGTTGGTTCTCCCAGTTCGAAAGAACTTCTCTCAATTTTCAAGCTGTTTCCAGAACAGCTGATAACTCTCGTCATTTCGCAATGTCTGTAGCGTTGCAACAGTTAACCCTGCTAATTCTTTGCTCTCGGATGTAGATAACTCATTATGTTGCAGTTTTCTGCTAAGGTTATCTGTGTGTCGTAAAATGTGTTCTCCTAGTTTAACACGGAGGAATGTAAAGCAGGGCATCTGAGAAGCAACACCCCTTATTATATTAACAGCTTCAAAGTCATTCGTACTTTCCAGGCTCTCTTCTCACAGCTGGGTTAACACTTGCCAGTTTGATATAATACTATGCAATGGATCGGCCCGAACAGTCCACCTAGTTGGACACAGAACTCTAACACTTCCACGATCATTACAAGCAAGTTGTAATTTTAACCGTTGAAAGATAGCATCTCGGCGAGAAAAATACTTAATCAGTTTGTTGATTTTGTGGGCTGTGTCCACAGAAGACTTCATTAATTTGAAGTTTTTTATAGCATCAGCAGTTGCGAAATTCAGAGAATGACTATTATAACAATGCATGTAGATAGCTCTTGGCTCCTCTCTACGTATCTGACTTGCAACGCCATTCCTAACTCCACTCATGTTACTTGTTTCGTCATTACACTGACCTCTACATTTCATAACAGACAAATTTAATCTACACAGTGTGTCTTTAATGACAGAAACAAGTGAGTTATAACGGGTAGATGCCACGTCATATAGACCTATGAAATCCTCATGCACAGTGAAGTCCCTGGTATCTACCCATCTAAGAACAACAACCACTTGCTCTTTGCTAGCAGAATTCGTTGCCTCGTCAGCCATTATAGCATAGAAAGGAGAAATGAGCAGGCGATCAGATACACCTCTTAGTACTTTCACTGCCATAATTTATCAAATCATTTTGCATTTCGGGACTCGTGTACTTTTTGCTCGTTTCTTCATCCAGTCAATGACTTTAGAATCGTCCTCTCCACGCAGTCTTAGCAATTGATTAAATTTGCTGTCACTCTCATCTCCGCCACCTCTCAACGCACAAGACTGCCTAGCTAAAAAATCTGAGTTTAGAGATTATCTTTAGCAAGCACTGACCGTTGTCATGCTTCTCTCTTTTGTGTGCTAGAGACAATGAGTCACCTATCTCTCATTTTCGCTGGAAGAGTCAAGGTCTTTTCTACAGATTCTCTATGGCTGGAAATTGTGTCACGATCACGAAACGCACAAGTGGCATTTTCCAATTGTGAAATCCTTTGGCAGTGAAAGCCTCGTCGTATTGTCTAGACCACATCTTGAGTTCCTTGATGGCTTTCAAGCATGTGTGACAGAACACGCTATCAGTGGATTCACAGTAATGGAGCCACTTCCATCTTTCAAACTAACCGGGCTGAAAACTTCTCTTCATTGTAGCTGTGATATCGTACTCCCGCTGTGGAAAGTAAAAACTTGGAGGCTAGTGGGGGTCTCTTATTGGGGCAAGTCACTAGCAGCGTACTTGGATAGCGTCATCAAAGAGAAACTCTCACTCTCTATCAATATCTGCAAGTCCTGAAGATGGAGAAATTATACGTCATCTCGCACGTGGTAGCAACGATAATCCGGGTCACTTCCGTGAGGGTTACGTTCCCGTATACGAAGTAACAGTATATCTGCCCGTTCTGTAAACTAAGCCGTGATGTAGTGAAACAGACGAAAACTTTTATCAGATGAATAATGAATTGATATCATTTAATCACATAACTGTTAACTGGAAGTTTCAAGAAATCGTCGACAGACGAAAGTACAAATTTAAAGTATTGCCCGGGCCATGGCCAGGGCAGCCGGGGCAGTCCCTACGACTCTGCGAGTCACCGGCGTAGAGTGTTCTTCAAGGTTGGCGGGGTCCTCAAGTTTGAAGATCGCAAACCAAGCCCATTTCTCAAACGCAAAGCCACGCCTATTGTTTACTTTCCGGCTCGCAGTTGTAGAGATCTAATTAAATTATTATCAATTTTAGGTTACAAATATACTGTGGGACTGAGTACCGTCAGTGTGCGTATAAAGGAGTGGAAACATTGTTACCGTCTGTATCAGAAAAGTTATAACGACTCGCTGCGATCGTCAATATTAAATGGCATCTCGATGACAATAGAATCTAGAAGACCAATTCCGAGCAAACGACGTTGACCAATTTTAGCATTTCGTAGTCTAGCAAGCAATATAGGTCGACTAGCTATAGTTTTTAATTACTAGATAGAATAAACCTGTGGAAAAGGTATCGTGGAGTGCAACCAAATTATTAGGTAGATGAGCCGCATGAGATTCCATTCTCCGGTCAATCTGGTTATCGACCCTAATTAGCTAGACTTACTTGAAAAAAGGAATTGATCTATAGGCTTCTGCATGCCTTTTTGATGCGGTCTTCTTTCACTCTGCCATTGCTGGATAGTGAAGTCTTCAATAAGTGATGGTCATGCGACTTCTCGACACTGGTTTTATCATACTGAAATGATGATTTGTATTGTCACAGAGATATGGTTAACGTCGTCGTCGATCGTCAACATACTACTCTGAGATTAAGCGAACTGCCATTGTTTAGCAATAGTTCTGCTTGAAGCGAAGTGACACACCCTAAATGTTTGGGGCTATATTCTCCCCCCCCCCCCCCGACACTACGCCGGTGATATATATTCTCCCAAAATTAATTATCTGCATCTTTATAACCGTCGTGTAGACAAAACATTACAGATAAACACCAAATAGTAGCTACAGATAAAACTTCTATATGTTCAGCTATCATTCGCGAGTTGTATTGCCACAGTTTTGCAGACAATTGTTCATGTATGTTAGTCATGGTAGCTTTGCTAAAGTTTGACCTGTAGACATAGTAAACTCTCTGGCAATGGACTTCAGCTGTTCTAGACTATGGCCTGACCAGACTCCTTATGTATATCTCAACAACTAGAGGATCGAACAAGCAGCCATAAAATGAAACATTGGAGTAGTGGCGTTCATTATTCTCCAATTCCCCAGCTTGAGCTGCTGCACAATTGTTTACAGTCGCCGTTATGACATATGATGAAGAAAACTGAATTTTGCATCAAATTTGGCAGCCTTTCTGTTAGAGAATTAAAAAACGTCGTCTGGTCTGTCATATATATAAAGTATATATACATATATATATATATATATATATATATATATATATATATATATATATATATATATATATATATATATATACACATATATATTCACCGAATCTTCGGAGGCATGGGTAGTAGAATTACACTCGCAAAACGAAATGTGTGTACGCATAGACGTAGTATTTCGTTTATATTTCTCTTTTCGATCTCTGCGATCTCACACCTCATTTCTTCTACACCCGCCATTCTATTGCTTATCTCCTAATAACAATCATCAAGCAAATTTAATACATAACGTTTGAACAAGCAATCGCATCATGAAAAGCTATCACGTGATAAGCTAGTCACGTGATATAATGTGTCATTATATAGGCCACTCTTCGCCTTGCCGTAGCAACTTTGTTTCCGGTCATTGAACCCTACAGATAATCACGTTCGTCCGCTACGAAAGGCAAAGATGGCCTAGCGTCGAAGGAGACACCAGGAATGAAGCCAGCTTTCAATGTTGTTTTGTGTGTCCAAAATTCTGGAGCTGCCAAAGACTGTGCAAGAAAACAGAAACGAGATAATAGCTACAACATAAAAGTTAAATTGAGTTTGCAGGTTTTGTTGGTGGCATCCATACTTCGCGGCGATGAGACGCGCGGTCTTTAATAAATTAATAAAATCAAGATTGTATTCACGTGCATGTGTTTACTGAAACGTCTATTGCATATGCAGAAATTTGAGATGCAATTGATTTGCTACTGAATTCTTCGCCTCGCACAACAGCATTTAAATCATAAGACATGCCTTGCATGCACCTGTCTGCAGAACACATTGTTGTTGGCTAAATTGAGTCGATTAGTCTAGAGACTTGCATTGCCATGGAAAGATATCCGGATCGCAGTTGCACAAGGCTTGACATTTGAAACCGTCATAGTGGAAATACCACAACCCATTTATGTTCTCTATCTGACATTCGGCTGATTCTTGATGTTCCTGTTCGACGTAGCTGAGAAAGCACACTTCATGTTCGTTCAACAGTCGTCCTTCTTGATGAACTATTTGGAGACCTTTCATGTTGTTTACTAAATACAAGGTTAGTAATAACAAAATCACGCGACTATACAATAAGTATCGATAAAAATAAAATTAAATCACATAAATATTTAAATCAATAATAATTATTCAAAAGTATCTGAAATTAAGAGTCAGTTAAATTGCTTACATCTCTTGCTGTAGCAACGTCCTGTGCAGTCGCCTTCAATTTGCCATTCACCGCTGTCATTACCAAATCTACATGCGCTCTCAGCTGCCGTGAATTCCATTTCTCCCGGAAAGCACATAGGAGCACTGCTTTCCCCCCTGAATTCTGTCAGACGATACAAAATTCAAAGAGATACCTTTATTGCACAGTTGCTTTTGGCAAAAACTTTACAATTTGTTAAATAATTTTCTGTTTTTGAGTTAATTAATTGCTTATCAAATAAAGTAAATAAAAAATATTGAAAAATGTACTCTTTTCTCACGTAAACGGTTATCGATTATTTAAAGTGGCAATATTTTTTCTTTTATTTCAACATTCACTGCAAATATCTCCAAATAGGATGAAGATTCTGTAGCTAATCAAAAAAATTCGAATGTCATGGCAATCACCAGAGATATAAATAATCAAAACGACATTAGAAATATTTGAGATAACAATAATAAAAGTTTAATGAATAGACGTAACATACAGCATAAAATTAATAAATATCATATTGCTGAACACACATTATTACGACCTATTATTTAAATACATACCAAATTTGTAAATTCAAATTGATAACTATAAGATGCCAAGTTAATCGTCTTGATTGGCAGAGTTTCAAATTAATTAAGATAAAAGATACGTTATTAGTTAACACCTAATACAGTGCTTTTGCTTTACAACATTTGAAGTATTGCTTGGCATGAGGCAGTAAAGCAGTAATAGAAGATATATTTACACATGGTCCAGCTACATGTCGACGTTCTGAGATAATATATCACTATGGTGCAATTCCTCTAATTAGAATCTTGCTTGCCGATTTTTTTCTCTATTGTTTAATTAATTAATAAATAATGAAGACGTAAATTCCTGCATGTATACATACTTAAACCATTCATACGTTTCTAAATTTGGTATTTGAGAATAAAATTAAAATTAAAATTAAAATTTTAAAATAGTGAGCATATTGGGATTTAAAAAATTTATTTTAAGTTTATATATTATTAGTGCAGTTTTATAAATATAAATAAATCATTTAAATATATAACAGAACTATATGGACGGAACACTACAGATAAACACCACTACAGCATTAGCTACAGACAAAACATTTTTGATATTTATGGTTATGGTTGGAAAATATCCTGGCTACTCTATTGATTTTGTAAACAATTAAGAAAACCTGAAGTCAAGGTATAAGCAATTTTTATATATAAATATCTAAACTCTATTAAGTATAAGTCATATTCAATGGAGATAGCAGCATTTTGATGTCCAATTCGTCAGAGATTACATTATTATTTGTCATACTATAATTTGTCGTAAATCAATTATACATTTTATGCAACTACATCAACCAAGCAAATATTATCGAAAACTCTCTACCTGGATTGATCACTGTGTACTCCAGTTTGTCAGCATTATAACAAGCCGCTTTGCATTCACATCCTTCTCCTACTTCCATTACCCATGTCCTCCACGGCAAGTTTTTTCTCCTCGGAGGTTTGATTGTAGAGTAAGACTTTACAGTGCATCGCAGTGGCTTGCCTGCCTTTGTTCTCTTTACTCCAACTATTACGCAAACCTGATTGGGAGGTCCACAGTAAGGAATGTTAATCTTTCCTTCTGTAGCCCAATCAGTAATGCACAGCTGCAAATTTTGCAATCCTTGTTCATTAGTCCATTTCAATGATCCACATGTACCGAGAGGAAACTTTGAATCGCACTGGGAAGTATCAAAACTCTGACGTGGAGACCAAATTGAATGTTGACCTTCCACTGATATTGTTGTGTCTGAAATCGATTGACAAAACATTGACGAAAACATAACGTTCTTGTAGTACATCAAGTCGAATCTGTTGCAGGAGTGGACGTAAGAGTATTCGGCAAAAATTCCCATATTTTTGATGACGTCATTTTCCTTTTTGTTTTGACTTAAATATTTCTAAACAAAAGCTCATGTAATACTATAATATTCTGTTAGATATTTGCCCTTAACTACGCGTAAGGGGCGGTTGCGTGTGTGTGTGTGTGTGTGTGTGTGTGTGTGTGTGTGTGTGTGTGTGTGCGTGCGTGCGTGCGTGTGTGCGTGAGTGCATGGTGTATTATCCTATTTATAAAATTAAAACTTGTTCGCAGTCAGCTGACATATGACGTTTCGAAGTTAATTGAAAATATACAAGCATTCAATACAGAAAACTAATTCTATTTATTAATTAATAAACCGTAAACCAAGATCGATCGTATACTGTACTGAACACATAGTTTCGACAGAGTTGCATCATATGCGGCTCTATATATAGTCTTGTTTTGAAGAAGTCAAACTATACTTTCATTTTTGTCTGCGTGAACCCACTGTAATCAAATTACCATCTCACGCCTAGCACATTGGGTGTGATATCTAGGTGGCTTTCTCGCCAACAATTTCTCTACATTTGTGAACTAAGGTTTAGATGGTTTGGTCGACGCAGAAAGACGGCAAAGTGCTATATGCTTTGCAGCAAAATTGCCAGCCCCACCCTAACAGGTCAACTAGGGTATTCCCCTAAATACAATATGCATCCTTTTTGAAACCTCTACTTCCTGACTTCTTGCTGTTCGAGACCTAAAATACTATATAGCTTGCTCAAACTATTATCATCTAGAGTAGTACAAAATTGTGTAGTACAGTAACATTTTTATAAATTAAAAACTTATTGTATATAGACAAACACTGTAGTAGACTGACCTGCTTTTGCCTTCGCCCATCTGTGTCCGCTACTGAAGACAAATTGGTGTTTCTCAAGCATTGTTCAATTTGAAAGTTGCTGCTGCTGGATACGGCATGGTTTTGAGCAAAACATTGGATGAGGAAAACAAGAACGATGACGGCAAACGTTGCACTCGACAGCAATCCCATATCCTTCTCTTGTGTCTATAGTAGAGCTGTACTGCGATTTAATCGTATTGCACTCTGCGCGGCTCTTTTATGGAGGAGTAGTACGTTTGTCCCCGGGAACGTCCAATGGCTCACGTGCGGAGTGATGCAATGCCTCGTGATGGCACAACGTCATACAACACGAGACTATAATTCCGTTACTAGGACATCGAACATCCTGTTGTTT
>CAXXBX010000245.1:0-3040 GCA_964274945.1 Dehalococcoidia bacterium
CGACGACGTTAACTATGTCTCTGTGACAATACACATCATCATTTCAGTATGATAAAACCAGTGTCGAGAAGTCGGGGACACTTAGTTAGAGTGCGCATGACCATCACTTATTTGAGACGTCGCTATCCGGCAATGGCAGAGTCAAAGAAGACCGCATTAAAAAGACATGCAGAAGTCTATTCATCAATTCTTTTTCAAGTAAGTCTAGTTAATTACAGTCGACAACCCGATTGACCGGAGAATGGAATCTCCTGCAGCTCTGCTACCTAATGATTTTCTTGCACTCCACGGTACTACAGTATCTCCACAGGTTTATTCTATCTATTAATTAAAAACTATAGCTAGACTGATATTGCTAGCTAGATTACGAAATGATAAAATTGGTCAACGTCGTTTGCACTGAATTGCTCTTCTAGATTCTATTGTCATCGAGATGCCATTTAATTTTGACGATCGCAGCCAGCCATGAAAACCTATTTAGCACGGACGTTAACAGTGTTTCCACTCCTTTATACGCAAACTGACGGTACTCAGTTCCACAGTTTATTTGTAACCTGAAATTGATACTATTTTACTTAGATGTCTACAAACCGCAAGCTAGAAAAGTAGAAAATGGGCGTGGTTTGCGGTCTAATCTACCGGCTTCCCAAACTTGAGGACCACGCTACGACGGTGCTGGTCTCATGCGCGACCAGAACCTGCATCGTCTCTATGCCATGGTGTTGCGCCTGGGGTTGCAGTAGTCTCTAGAGACACGCACGGAACATAGACCGGGGTATGAAGGCTGTTCTTCCGATCCAGTGTCGAAAACATACGTCTGGTATATTTCCTGCGTTTCTGCATGGTAAACGTCCCGCAACGTGAAGTATTGCCGTCTGAGTGCATGGCTGGTGATTTCTTGTCCAGTTCGGACGTTTGAAAGTAAAAGTGCTCAATCTCATGTCCCGCCAGGTCTAGCTAGCTAACTTCTGAGAACGAGATTTCAGATGGGCCGGGTTAGTCTTCCATCCTGACACCATGCATGCATGGCATGATGTTTTACTAGGTTTATTGGACTATATAGTAAACACAACAACAAGTATACTCTCGCGTTCTGGCTCACATGCATGCATGCACGTAACTACGCATGTTGTATACGCAGGCTTTGTTAATTAATTAAAGAGATTTTAGTAACCTATCACGTACTGTCACGTACAGCTGGTGCATCTTCTGAAGTTCAGTGAGAAAGAAGACGAAGAAGAGCAGAAATAAAGCAACGAGAGGCCTAGCTAGCTGTCTCAATACCCTTATAGCGTAAGCGTTGTTGTGCAACTCAGTCTCTTATGCGAGCCTCTAGCTAGAGAAACAATGTAATCTCATCAAATCTGGCGCGCCGGTTCGATCTTCCATAGGCTATGTCCGTCGAAGGTCACCACCCAACTTGAGCTTTGGTAGCAAAGTGCGTGTGAATTGCTGCTGCCGGGGTTCGAGAAGAATCGTCGTCAGCACTTATCTGCGCTTTACCATCAGACATGGTTCACTAGACAGGCTTCTCACGTTCTCTCTTGAGTCTCTCTACACACTCTCGGCCACTGAGAGTCGCACTCCTGATACCAATACCAATGTACTCCGCTGCTGGGTAGCTACAAAGGGCGGTCGATCCCTACGTAAGGTGTGGTTTCACTGCAGTACAGCTGTACAGTCCTTGTAATTACAATTATCCTCAGTACAGTGAGCGATTTCGCGTATTTACCTATAGGTGCATGTATACACACACCGATGAACCATGCAGACATTTGATTGTGCGACCGTTTCACTATACACATCTGACGTAAATCTGAATTTGCTAAAATACGCTGATAGCGTGTAAACAAACTCTATACCTATCAGTAAAACATTCCATTGAAAGCCAGCTTACCTTTTCGTTACTTCCTAACAAATAACAATTATGTGTTCTAGAATTTTGTGCAACCTGCTGGTCTTTTGTACGGTGCAAATGTTACTGTCACTCTGAGCAACGGTTTATATAGTTTTGTTAAAAATGCTGTTTGATAGATTGATTTTAGTGTATACTCTATGCAGGTGCAACGCTGATCCACTGGGGACAAATTGTGAGTACTGCATGCTTATCTTATGAATGGAATGACCTACGTTGGAGGTGCTCTTGTGGTTCCTGTACAAGGAATGTACCATGTATAAGTGTTCTGAGACGCCCGGCAATGGTGTGGTCACGGAATTAAGGTTAATGGTGATTGGGTTACCATGACTGCAGATAATCAGACAACAGGAGGCGCTAGAGAATCATGCTATACTGCAGTGGATATCTATTCGAACAGAAACGATAAAGTGACGGCCGTAGCACGAAACATTGGAAAAGTAAAGTACTACTACATCGCGCCTCGTACCTTCTTTTGATGGTATTCGCCAATCCGGATGAATACGCCAAAAACATTGACAATTGAACGTGTGGTTGCCAGCTTTAGATGTTTTAATGATTGTAGCTGTTAGCTAATGTGATCCACTACAGTACATGTATGCAGTCCTTACAAATTGTATTCTCAGTGAGCAATTTCGCGTGTTTAGCTAATACACTGATGATATGAACCATGCGGACATTTGATTGTGCGTCCCTTTTGCTGTGAACATCTGAAGTAAATCTGAATTTGTTATAATACGTTGAATAGCATGTAAACTTGCAAGTTAGTAAAACGATCAATGGAAAGCCAGTTATAGTTTCCTCAATAATAATTATGTCTTAGGTCTGCGCAGCCTGCTGGTCTTTTGTATGGTGCTGACGTCGAAGTCAACCTGAGCAGTGGTATGTAGTTTTGTTATATATGTAATATGCTGTTTAGTAGATTAATTGGTAGTGTATATACACTGTTTACAGGTACAACGCTGACCCACTGGGGGGGGGGGAATTGAGAGTCCGTCCTAATGTTATGAATGGAATGGAGTACAGTGATGGTGCTCTAGAGGTTCCTATGGAAGGGATGTACCATGTCTACGCTCAAGTATTCTGTGATGTCAGTCAATGGTGTGGTCATGGAATTATGGTTGA
>CAXXBX010000246.1:0-15290 GCA_964274945.1 Dehalococcoidia bacterium
TTAAAGTGCGAGCTGGTACAGAAATTCCCACCAATTCTTCTCACTATCTGTGGAGTAACTCTAATAGTAACAAGTTTACCACAGATGTGTCTGGTAATTTGTAAATATCAGTTTTATTTTAATGTATTCTATTTTATTTTATTCTATATTATTAAATTTGCCAGTTTTATTTTAATTAATAATTACCTAATAATCGCGTACCTAACAGCCCACCTCACGAAATTGTGTATTCTTGTAATTATATAGTAGTGGAATACAAAACATGTATTGTACTCAAAATTTATCAATAAGTTAAATTACCGTATTGGAGTTATGAAAAATATCCGTAAGTGTATTGAAGACTAGATACTACATAACAAAGTATAAATGTGTTAGTTTATTTATTTTTGTTTATTTTTGTTTATTTTTGTTTATTTTTGTTATTAAATGACAAGAGGGCATGTCAATATTTAATTAACATTATTGTTATATTATTGTTTGTTGTATGGTAGCGATGTTCCTACATTCATCAAGTAATTGTCACACAAACGGTCTGTTTTATCTAGATATTAATGATATTGAAATAGTGCTTAGATGAGAATGCAATATATATCGATTGTACTCGTAGTTTGTGTCAAGTCGTCTATTTCAATAACTAGTTCTATTTGCTTCTTAATTATTAACGAATTACATAACATATAGAGCTAGTTGTATATTACTCGGGTATATAATACTAATAATATTTTCAAGCTTTAAAAACATTTCTGTTAAAAATGAAATTGCAAAACTGACGTTTTCAACGTTGGTTCAAGTAATTGCAATTCTATCTATGCAGAACCTCCAGTTCCCAGAAACCTTTCGATTGCATCAAACCTAACGAAGGATTATGAAGGGAAGGTGTTGATCACTATTCCTGGTATTAACAATACAAACGGTCCAATCGAGTTAGTTTAGTTTGTTGTTGTTTGGTACATTCGAGATAGACCATTGGCATTCTGCGTAGAGTTGTTGAGATCATCGTTGTCGAACTAAAATCTGGAGTGGTGTGGTCCCACGACAAACCTCTTCCCAAGGGCAAAACTGATGGCGTTGTCAACATTACAGTATTCACCATTCCACCAAATAAAGCAGACAAAACGATTTTGACTGGAGCAAAGACAAGTAAAATTCCGATGCTCAAAGCAGGCACTTCATACGCTTTCTATCTTCGATGGATAGTAAAGGTTCGTATGTTATATTTCTCTATATAACTAGATTAATTAAGATCATGATAAAATAATAACTTACGCTGACTTAACATTTACTAAAATGGTTTGATTTTTAATTAATTAATTTTTAACATGTGTCTACAGAATTCTACGAGAAAGCTGACATCAACCAGTAAAGCCACTAGTAGGACTCTGTTCTACATTTAGTCGATTGCCTCATTTATTTCTATTTGATATTTTGCAAATGTGTAGTATATTCAACTAAACCAATTCCAACTGAATTGGTTACTGTAGCAGCACCATCGCCGACATTCTTGTTGTCTTTGTCACCGTCGACATTGACCCCATCATCATCGCCAGCGACCACATCGACTGCCTCGTCGTCGTCAGCATCTACATCAACTGCCTCGTGTGTGTGTGTGTGTGTGTGTGTGTGTGTGTGTGCGCGCGCGCGCGTGTGTGTTCGTATATGTAAGAGTGGATCTCCAAGAAAGATTAGTCACACGGCCACGCCACCGAATTTCGATCTCGCACCGAATCTATGAAGCTCGACCGTAAGATTTTTGCCGTTTTCCGGACTTTCTCGGGACGACGCGATTTCCTGGCGATCGAATCCGCCTCCACTCGCGCGCGAATTTCTCTGGAACAGCGCATCGAATCTCCACAGAATTTAAAATTCCCGTTCTTGACCTCGGAAGCGACGCACGGAGCGTGTAAATTTTTGCCGGCGACGTTGAAGAAGGCAATATCTGGGTGCTTGATAAATATGCCTAAAGTGTTTTCCGTGTACGCGCGTCGAATAGCTGACATGTTTAATACGCTTGTTTCTCGTAATTGCAGCAACGTCTTCGAAGCGACGACGTCCAACGTGACTGTCGAAATGGCGAGAGCCAGATGAGATGTGACTTGGTAAACATACGAGGCACAGATTGTTCGGTTTTACGTGACTTTTAACTTCCTGCTGCCCGGATATATATATTTCTGAACTTGATTGTCTTAAACGGACACTCGGCTACATTTCATTTGTCTTCAACGGGATATTAACAGATCAATACCGTATTATCTCTAACATAAACACAGGTCTCCAATACAGTTACGCCTCCAATAAATGCACGCTACAGGACTTCATCGAAAGAACATAAGTCACAGTGTCCTTAAATCACACGTCCTATTTCGTTGTTAGTGTAAGCACAGTTGAGTCAAACAACATTGAAATTACATAAAACACAGCCTCCAACAAAAAGACACCTCTCTAGTAAAGACACACATCTATCAGGGTCTTTGAAAAAATAAGAAGGACGTGTTTATGTTAGAGACAATACGGTAACCTAATCAGCCGGGGCGAAGGACGGGATCTCATCAAGCGGCAGCAACGTCTTCGAAGTGACGGCGTCCAACGGGACTGTCGAAATGGCTACGAGACGAGATCTGCCCGAGTACACTCGTCGAATAGATGCCACATTGCAACGGGATATTAACTAACAATCAATAATCTAATCATTCTGGGCGAATTCAAAGAACGGGATCTATAACGGCATATCTACTTTGGGATACTTCATCACTGTCAATTTTTCAGAACGGGATCTAATAAATATAATTGAACGGGGTGTAACTCTAAACGAAATACTTTATGACGATTCTGTCGGCGGCTGCTAATTCTGTGAATGCATGAGATAATCTTTATGAAAAGTTCATGCAACAACACAAATTTGATACAACAATGAATTAACTAACTAACTACTAATAATCTAATCTTTCCTTGCGGAGAATGGGTTATTCAGCTAGTCGTACGTATTATAACATGAATGTCTGGACTGCACATGCTCAATAAATGGCGGCAACCCTGGGCAACACTACACTATACTTCATACATTTATCTGTCTGTATGATTACATGGCAATTTGATGATGTACATTTAATCTCGTTTTTGTTAGTGCGTGCAACAACAAGTCCACCAGTTATATCAGGTATTCAGATACATACTGTAGATACGATTGCATGTCATTGTCTACTTACAACAGAACAGCAATTGTGTTATAGCGAACGTCTGAAAACTGCACATGCACGCGCATACCAGCGCAAAACTATGTTTTTAAGTGTACGTCACATTCCACAGACTCGTCTTTTCGTTTGAGTACGTACGTACATAGCAACTTGATTTATACTCGTGTTTTTTAGTGCGTGCAACAACAAGTCCGCCAGTGATATCAAAGCCTGTTTCAGGTATGCATATACACAGGGTTTAAAATTTCGGTCGCCTCCTCGCCATTGGCGACTAGCACTTGCGATTTGGCGAGTAAACGTGGACCATTTGGTTGCATAAATCTTCAATGCGGCATTGTCATCCTACTCTTCGTTGCGTTGGTCTGGCCGACTGTGTAAAATCGCAGAATCTCCCATTTGTACTACAATAACAACAGAAAAGATATCTATTCACAGGGCCGCTTGAGTTCTGAAGTTTGCGCATACGTGACAGGATTTTAGCGGTGTCTAGGAAACAGACAGATCGCAACGGGCATTACGAAGGGGAATTGTGCATGATGGCGCGTCAGTTTGTCGGACCAAGCGACTGACCTGTTTTGCTGCAGGTAGGCTGTAAGTTACAGCTCAGCGCTACTATCTAACTCTACCACCTCCTGTTTACTCTCCCAAGACATCTGGAAGTGATTGGAAACATTAGCTGAGACAGTGGGTTGGGCTAATTACCTCAATATGTCAAACCTTTTCACGTGACGAGATATAAATACATGTAATAGCTTGGTCTTTCTCATAGACTTTCCACGGCCAGGTCAATGTGAACAGAGATTAGGAGGGCTTACAGCAGATTTTATAGATAGGTAGCTGCTTTGTTACATCTAATTTAAATCACATTTAATTTCTACAAGTGTCAGTAGGGAGAAAAGAAAACCACACCTACTAATCCTCGGATGTTAGGTTTCAGTTCCAGTTACAAGTATACATACGCGGGCTAAAATAGGAAAGTAGGCGTGGCTGTAAATAAAGTGGGCGTGGTCAACAAAAAGTAGTCGTGGTGTTACGTTTAATATGTCTAACAAACACCGAATTTGGAAAATTTTAAACTCTGATACAGATATTCAAAATTAAGAAAATCGCATGCACGCACGCACGCACGCACGCACACACAAACACGCTCACGTGAACGCGCGCGAGCACTCGACAGATTAAAGATACTGCACCTATACAGTTAAATTGGAAGCAATTAAACACATATTCATATAAACACGGATTGTTGCTTTCCTTTTTTACCTGCGTTCTACTCGCGTTTGCAAATCTACCAACAGTTCTATGCCTTGAAATATTTTGCATTCAGATGGGAAAAAGAATGTGGGACTACTAATAGGTGGAGTCTGTACGCTGTTCTTTTTCGGTGTCATTCTGTTAGTACTTGCCGTGTACTTTATCTATCTACGAAAACACTTCATGTAAGTATTTACGTAAATTGTTAACACTTTACGTTATTTCATATTCTACCTAATGTGTTTAGTGATGTAGGAGGTGAAAACGAATGTAACACAATGGAAATAGAAATGGACAAACAAGAAGAAACGCGCCGTGCTATTGAATATGAGGCAGTGTCTGTCCCTGCTCATCTCTCCGACGTACTGACAACGAATCCAGGGTATGCAAAATCATCCGTGGGCAATAATCCAGCGTACAATGTGGCAGTCATTAACAATCAAGACGACCGACAGTAGAATGCGACTACATTTACTTAGTTATAGTTGTAGTAGATAGATATCAAGACAGATGTTTGACTATACCTTGTAAAGTTCAAGGTATAAAGTGTTAGTTAGCTAGCTCGTTCGCAGAGTTATAATAAAAGCAGCATGTTTCTTCATTCAAGAAGACTAAAAGTAGCATGCCATTGAAGATAGATATATACTATGCTGATATATTCTCAGTTAGTAGTCCGTAGCAGTTAATCGTATCAGGACTCAGTAAGTAGGTATATTAATATCAATTTATGGCACAGTCTAGTCTGAGTTGAGTATTTACGACACCGTCTTTCGTAAATGCTACCAAGTTTATTTATTTCAAATTTTGGTTACGGCGCTTATTTAGTGCATGTATGTTACTAAGCGTATGCGACTGACCCTATGGTGAATACGGAATGTTTGGTGCAACGAAAGCTATCTTTATCAAATGCAGAAAAAATTAAATTTTTACATATTTACTTATAATTATTTGATATTAATATTGTTTGTCACCTCATTTTTGAATAGCTAATGCAATCGTGCGATGAGTTTTTGCCATCTGAGCTTTATAAACAGCATTTTTCTATAAATATACTATTATAGCTAAGCAACAGTGTCAGCCACAGCTTTGCACGAGGAGACAACATTCTATCTGTTCGTCTGTCTCAGATTGCACGTGCTAGACTCGAGCCAGTCTCTCCCTGCCCCGCCGTTTGTTTGACGAAGGCCGGGAGACTGGCTTGAGTCTAGGCGCGTGTTGCAAACGTCCAGCAAGCAGAATTGCTGTGGAAATAGTGGTTTTGTGTTTCTAGGCAATTTTTTGAACCGATGGAGTTTATAGGCCGCCAACTCTCCCGCGTTGAGCGGGAAACTCCCGCATATGGGACCCTTAATTCTCCACCAAATCTCCCGCAGAGACTGACCATTTTGGGTGTTGTAGTCTGGACTCCAAGGTATATCCGTGGCAGTGTTGTACGTAGACGACTAGGCGTGTAACCTATAGTAGATAAGAATATTTCCATGAGGATGACGGGTTCGGGGCAACAACAGGATGCGACAGCGTCATCTGGAAGTGACCCAGCGCAAGTACCATCGGGACACGGTCGCCAGCGGTTGCAAGTCTTCCAACGTGGCCGAGAGTTCAGTTTCCAGTCAGGAAGTTTGAGGCGTTTGATGTCGCCACAGAAGAGTGGGGAGTCTATCAAGAAGGGTTAGAGCAATTCTTCGTGGCGAAAGGCATACTATGAGGATCAAAACCAGAAGCGCGCCATTTTAGTGCGTTCATGTGGTAAACAAATCTACTACCTTTTGCGCAATTATGTGAGTCCAAGGAAGCTGGCAGAGACGCCCTATGAGCAGCTATGTGACACCCTACAAACACATTTCAACCACAGACCAACGGTAACGGCACAGAGATACAAATTCAATAGTCGCATGCAGCTTCCTGGGGAGGATTTCACCACGCTTGTGGCTAAGTGGAGGTAACTAGCAAATTCTGTGAATTTGGGTAGAAGCTAGATGAGCATTTGAGAGAACGGTTGGTGTGTGGACTGCGGCATGAGCAAAAAATGGCGTTTGTTTACGGAAAGTAAGCTATCCCTTTACTCAGCTTGGAAGATATCAAGAGCAATGAAGACAGCCAAAAAGAATGTAGAGGCCCTACAGAATGAGAGTCAGAAAGAAGGACAAGAGGAAACTGCACATTTGGTGGTCAAGGCACGACAGGGCATTAAGCGTGATAGTGGTGAACAAGCAGTGACTCTGGTCTGTTACAGATGTGGGGAATCAACCACTTACCAAGTGGGTGTAGATTCAAAATTGCAGAATATTATCATTGCAAGGCACGGAGGCACATTGCCTGAGCATGACGAGTAAAACAGAGAGCTATATCAAGCTTTACTAGAAAAAACCCGTTCTGCTTATGAAGCAAAGAAAGTCGACGAGGATGAAGTTGGAGACAAGGAAGAGGAGGAAGATACAAATTACGTCAAGAAAATGACCACCAGAATCGGGTGAATCCCCTTTGGGTAACAGTTGAAGCAAAATGGAATATAGCTGAAGATGGAAATAGACACAGGATCCTGTGTGACCGATCTCAGAGGAAACGTACAAGAAAATGTAGACTAAAGGAAAGGCACCAAAATTGAAACAACAAAGAAAAGAATCAAAACCTACACTAATGACAGATAGCAGTGATTGGAGAAACCCAGGTTTTGGTTAGAGTCAACCCTTGGGAAAGCAAGGTGAAATTGCCATTGTTAGAGGTAAAAGAACAGGGACCAAGCCTATTGGGAAGAATCTGGCGTCTGCTTCTGAAGTTAAACTCATCACAATTGGCAATTCATCAAAACTGGATGAAATATTGGCTCGTTATCAGTCTTTGATCTCAGAAGAAATAGGAGAGCATAAAGGTCCCAAGCTAGAATTTTGATCGATCCGGCAGAGCCTCCACGGTTTTGTAAAGCAAGGAGTGCACCGTATGCTCTCAGGCAGCAGGAAGAAGGTCAGCTGAAACTCCTGGAACGCGAAAGAATTTTCAAACCGGGTGACCATGCCAACTTGGCAGCACCCATAGTACCCGTCAACCTGACAAGTCAATTAGAATATGCGAAGATTTCAAATAAACGATCACCCGTGCAACTCGTGTGAACAAGTTCCCAATTGCTCGGGTAGAAACTCTGCTAGCTAGACTAGCTAAAGGCAAGTATACAACCAACTGCCGCTGTCAGAAGAATCACAACAATACACGACCATTAACACATCCAGAGGACTTTTTCAATACACGCGACTACCTTTTGGCATCTCCTCACCACTTAGCATATTTTAGCGAGTGTTGGAGTCGGTACTACAGGGCACACAGGAGACAGACAACTACCTCGATGACATTCTAATTGCAACGGATCGAACACTTGAAACAGTTTGATGCAGTGCTACGGCGCTTTAGCAAGGCTGGATTTTGTCTGAGAAGAGACATCTGTACATTCATGCCAACATCTGCTTCATATTTAGAACACCACATTGACAGCCAAGCAATTCATCCAGACCGGTAATAGTGCAAAACGATGCGAGATGTCCCAGTTCTGATTAATAGTCAAGCATTACGCAGATTTGGGGACTCCTGAATTGTTACAAATCGATTTGTTCCACAGCTATCTACCATGTTAGCACCTCTGTATCAGCTGCTGAAACAGGGAGCAAAATGAAACTGGGTCGACAACAACAAACAGCATTTCAAAGACCAAGTAAGCCCTGTTATCGCATCAGGTGTTGGCTTTCTATGATTCGAACTTTGATATTGTCTTGGCCTGTGACACTTCACCATATGGTGTGGGCGCTTTGTTCTGTCACATAAGTGGCCAAATGGGATGGAGCGTCCATTAGCTTTTGCCTCTTGATCTTTGAACGACACTGAGAAGAGTATGCACAAATAGACAGAGAGTCCTTGGCATTAGTACATGTGGAGGAAAATTCCACAAGTACACATTTGGCCAACCTTTTTCTTTACTGACAGATCACAAACCTCTGCTGGGGCTGTTAGGAAGAGCAAGCCAATCGAGGACGATACGGACGGAGAGATTGTCTTGGCCATAGAACAACTGGACACATCTTTAGTGACAGCTCGCCAAGTGAGCCCAGACAGGAAATGACCCGTGTTGGCAGTGGGCACGGGAATGGATAAGGTCAGGATAGCTACAGGCTTAGAGAAGACAGAATATGCTAACCAACACGAGTTCAAGTCTTATTGGCAACGCAGGCATGAGTTATCGGTACATGACGGATGCGTGATGTGGGTTCATAGGGTGGTAATTCCATCGAAGGCAAGACCAAGGATGTTGGACGTATTACATGAAGACCACCCAGGCATTTCAAATCTAAGGATTTGGCACGGGAATATATTTGGTGGCCAAAGATTGATGAGGACCTAGAACGAGCAGTGAGATCTTGTGTTCAATGTCAGGAATATAGCAGGTGCCTGCAGAAGCTCCGCTACACCCTTGGGAATAGTCAACCCGACCATGGTCGAGACTGCATGTGGATTACGCGGACCGTTTATGGGCAGGATAATACATGTGATAGTTGACGCCTGGTGATAATAGGTGGATGTACATTCAGCAACGTCAGCCACTTCTCGGGCAACCATAGATGCCTTTCGAATTAACATCGCTATCCATGGAATGCCGGATACTCTGGTATCAAACAATGGTTTATTTTTCACCATTGGGGAGTTTGAGCTCTTCCGCAAATAGAAGGGCATTGCGCATCTAGACTCTGCTCCATACTATCCCACAACTAATTGGCTTGCAGAGTGAGCGGTGCAGTCCATAAAACAAGCACTAAGAAGAACGAAAGGACAGACATTCTCAGACAAACTACAAAAGGTGTTGATGGTTATGCCTAACACACCACATACGACAACTGGCCTAGAAACAGCAGAATTGCTGCTGGGACGACGGCCAAAAACACTTCTTGATTTAGTCAAGCCGAACTTGACAGATTGTGCATTAAAAACCGACAAAACACAAGATAGACCACGACCTTTCAGCAATGACCGGATTTTCCCGTGGACAACTATTGTACGTCTGAAATTTTGGCTCGGGTCCACAATGGCTTCCAGCACAGATCATATACCAACAGGGCCCTTTCTCATTTACATGCAAAGGGTGAACAACAAAATTTGGCGGCGCAACCAGGATCATTTGAAGTTACGCTATTCCAGTCCAACAGACAATGGTGACACAACACTCACCAATCAAGGGGAACCATTAGCTCCTGTGCGGGACAGGTTGTAAGAACCAGTTCTAAACCCTACTCAAGTCGATGGAAGGGTTCCAGCAACATCCAATTTTGGAGAGACAGAACCAAATGTTGATGATGTAGCTTTTATGGAACGACCCACAACCAGGAATATCTTGATTCAACCGGAAGCAGAGGCTCAAGAAGAGGCTGGCACATCCATTTCAGCTACAGATACTTTGGAAAAAGGCAGGAGGCATTTGCAGATGCAACCAACAGAGGCGTCTGGAGTATGACGATCGGGAAGAGAGCGCAAAGCACCGAAAAGACTCGCTTTCTAAGATTTATGAGGGCAGCTGTTGTAAGAACAAAGTAGTTTAAGCTGAGTATGTTTCTTTCTGATTTTTTAAATAATTTTTGTGGAAGAGGAGAGATGTAATATTCGAGACTTCAAGGCAGATCCACGGTAGTGTTGTACGTAGAGAACTGGCGCGCAACGTAGTAGACAAGGTTCTATCACAGTGGGCGTGCCTATTCTGGGTAACCATGCATTGTACCCCTAATTAATTAAGTTACTAGATACTTGATGTCCGGATATCAATCTGTATGTGCCAGCCCTTCTCTCCATCCGGCTATTCCATGCATGCTTGGTCACAATAACATAGAAGAAGCAAAAGTGTCCGGAAGTGGGAGGGGCTGGTTATCCCAGGCTACCGAAGAGTTGTATTGCTAGAAAAGTGATCGAAGAAGGCCACAAAACAATAGAATCTAGAACATCCCAACTGGCCGCGAGAATTTGTATATACCTCGTTGTTATATCTAATTAATCTAGTCTTATACTCTAATAACAGGCAGTAGTACGTACAAGTTCTGTGCTTTTACATTTGTTGCTCTTTGCTTATTCAAGTGTACTGTAATATATATATATATATATATATATATATATATATATATATATATATATATATAGAGATTTAACACTTATTACGATATAAAGATTTATTGATATTAATGCTACTATAGGCGTGTCAACAATTTTAAACTTACATTCTCCAACATTTTTTTCATGTAAACTCAACCATTTTGATTCAGCTAGGTTGGCAGGACTGGGAGTTTACTAGTTTTGTTTCTACAACTTGCCGACAGACAAGAGTTAGCTAACACATTCGTCCTTTGATTTGCGATCGTCGCGTGTTACGTGTTTGTTCCTGCATGCACATTCTAGCATTTTGGCAAACATTCATTTGTTGGCTTGAGTTACCTTTGACTGCTAGCGTAGTGATGCAAATCTAGCAGCGTGAAACAAACGCCGCATCATGATAATGGAGAGGTTTCGGCTAGTCCCGCACTGTGTCTGGTTGTCCTCTGTTGAGCTGTTGCTGATCTTTACTGTCCCGAGTGTTCGACCTCATCGAAATATAGAAAATCTGTCAGAAACAAGCTTGCGTCTTTGCATCGCTTGATTGATTCGATGTGTACCCAGGCCCTCTTACGCGCCCAAGAGAGCCTGGGCACGAGGCTAGGTCTCGTACCCAGACTCTCTCACGTCGTCGTGCCCGCAGGGGCGTACGCAGAGGGGGTTCGAGGGGGTTCGGACGAACCCCCTCTAGGCGGTAGGTAATGGCGGAATTCGAATTAGGCAATGCCGCATGAGCGCAACTACACAGCACCATTACATATGGGGACAGCAGAAGACACAACGAGACTCCCGATTTTGGATACATTGAAATTATCTGTAAAAAATAATATAAATCTATAAAGTAGTACAGCACTTAACTTTTCGGCAACTTAGTTACGAACCCCCTCTAGAGAAATCCTGCGTACGCCCCTGGCCCGGTCCCGTATAACATGACAACGCCGCGAGAGGGTCTGGTACGAGGCTAGTCTGATGCAGTACGTGCTGAGGACACGTACCGCTGACCTGAAAAGTGTAAGCAATTGTTATATTAATAATACTGTTTATCTATGATATTGATCACCTGTTTTGGTATTGAATCAAAGATATTTCCTGTCTAGTTAATCAATCGTCGTAATACTCAATGGACTTTCTACTTGATTAGCTGCTAATAAATAATGTCTATCTAGACATCACAGTATACATATGTTGTTTCTATAGTATCGCTATTATTTTACTTACGTGTTGAACTTATGTAGTAGTTTAGACTCCAAGAGAGATATCGGGTAGTGTTGTACGTAGAGGACTGGGCGCGCAACGTAGTAAATAAGAATATATCACATTGGCGACGAGAATGACGGATTCGGTCTTTTCGAGGCAAACAACAGGATGCGACAGCGTCATCTGGAAGCGACCCAGGGCAAGTACCATCGGGACACGGGACACCAGCTGTTGCAAGTTTTCCAACGTGGCTGGGCGTTCAGTTTCCAATCCGCAAGTTTGAGGCGTTTGACGCTGCCACAGAAGAGTGGAAGTCTATCAAGAAAGGTTAGAGCAATTCTTCGTGACGAACGATTTCATTCTGAGGATCAAAACCGGAAGCGCGCCATTTTATTGCATTCATGTGGTAAACAAACCTATCACCTTCTGCGCAGTATGGTAAGTCCGAGGAAGCCGGCAGAGACGCCCAATGAGCAGCTATGTGTCCGTAGGTCACGGAAGGTGCGTCTTCATTGCGGAATTGGCGTCATTCGAATAGATCCTGACGTTTTATGTGAGAGGGGGAATGCGTAGAGTCCAAACTGCGCTGTCTGGAGTGTGTATTAAGATGCATAAAGTAATAAGACGTGTATTGTAACGCGCAAAGATAAATTGCTACCGCCCATAGGGCGGGCGATGTGACGTGGGCTCTCCAGTCACGCCGTCCTCTAATGGTAGAGTGCAAGATGGGCCCGCTGCAGTCAGAGTTTAGCTAAAGCAATGTGTATTGTACGTTCTAACGCGTGCTGCAGCTGGGTAGATTGAAAACTTGCCAAGTAAGTGGGGTGTGCATGCGTGAGTGCGTGCGTTCGTGCGTGCGTGTGTGCGTGCGAGTGTGTGTGTGCGCGTGTGTGTATATTTTGTCTAGAATAACACATGGACCCGCCCTACAGTTAGATTGTGAGATGGGGCTACTCTAAGTGCCAAATATTGAACGACTGGCGAAAGTTAATTTTACGTTTTCTTCGCTTAGATGTAGCTACTATCTAGGTGTTAGCGCGATTCCTACCACCCATATGGCGGGTGAGGGCTAGTATATATATATATATATATATATATATATATATATATATATATATATATATATATATATATATATATATATATATGTATGTATGTATGTATGTATGTATATATGTATGTATGTATGTATGTATGTAGGTATGTATGTATGTATGTATGTATGTATGTATGTATGTATGTATGTATGTATGTATGTATGTATGTACGTATGTATGCATGTATGTATGTATGCATGCATGTATGTATGTATGTATGTATGTATGTATGTATGTATGTATGTATGTATGTATGCATGTATGTATGTATGTATGTATGTATGGGATGTGATATCTATCCTCCAGTTGTAGAGACACTGGGAGTTTGGTCTCCTGGTTCTTTAGAAATTTCAAAAGTTATAGCAAGAAGAACTGTTTTAACTACAGGGACAACGGTCTCTAGAGCTATCCAGCATTTACTGCAACAACTTTCTTTTAGTCTTTGGCTGTATAATACTAAACTGATCCTGGACGGACTTAGCCATCTGTAATGTTGACAATGTTATGTGGGAGTATGTGTGATTTGTTTGCCCACTGTTAGTGGGTAAAATATAAAAAAATAAAAAATAAATGTATATAATATTCTAGCATTAAACTGCCAAAGACGAAGAAATAATTGTTCTAACAATTACTAAACACTTGACTAAATAAAAGTCTAGTTTTGTCATCGTTCTAGACGTAATTATTCTTTAATAGTGTAACTAAACTAGCAGGTGTCCAAAAACCAAACGTTTCAACTATCAAAGGGTAGAAACATCCGCCTGCAGCTTCCACGTCTGCCTGGTGATGAGCATCTTTTTCTTCCTCTCCAGCAAATGCTGCAGCTCCAGCCAAAGTTGAAGATGGTACAATGTGCGGGGGCTGCATGGTATTTCAACTGGAAACATCAAAACAAGCAGGCTTGCCGTTTGTGAAATTGGGATGACAGACATCCCCAGGACGATTGAAAGACGTGCTACTGCAACGCTCCTCAAGGCGCGAACCAGCATCATCAACAAGTAACGTGTGATAGATAGATGACGTCTCGAAGAGCGTCATGACGTCTGGATCCCATAGATGTCTTGCGGGCAGGTTTTAGATATACATGGTCGTCATCTCTTAAGAAATGTCAAGCTCTGTATTCGAATAATTAGGACGTCAACAACGTACGCTCTAGCTGAAGTAATTTTTCACACGGTAACGACAATGCAAACTGTCGAATGGAACAAAGATGCAATGGATATTTAAACAGACGGAGAGACATTTACCATCTGGATTTCGAGCAAGGTCGACGCCCCACGTATTTCGACATCACTGTAAAAACTCCTTTCAATCTTCTTTAGTCGTAAGAGCTTCAAATCAGTCAGGCCTTGCAGCTGGAGCAAGAGAGGAGGCAAAAGACGATTTATACCAAGCATGTACACGTAACAGCAGTTGGAGGAATATTCCACCCTATCGTGGTTGAAACTTTCGGCCTCTGCATGGTCGTCTCACAGTCTCGAAGCTTTGAAATCAATTGCACAGAGCTCAGTATGCATAACCACCTGACCGTTAGCCAATTAATTAAGCCACCTCATAGAGTTTCGCGTACCCAGCCCCTTCCCCTTTCTATATTTTGTCTCCGCTTTACCAAAAATAGAAAAGGAGAGCTGGCTACGCGAGACTGACCTTATACCTCCATCAACAGTTGTTCAGCAAACTGTGGCTATATAATTCTAAGATGGCCTAGAGAGACTAGCATTGGACAGTCTATAGTGACGATATTTTTGGGTTACTTTTTGATAGTTGTGGTGGTGTTGGGGTTGGAAGAATTAAAATAGTAGAATAAAGGAAAAAATCTATATATACCGGTATATATAGATTGTAATTGTTTTTCAATTACCGATCTAACGCCCTACTGGACAAATGTTGCTTTATTATCTTTTGAAGAAAAGTTGACACAATACTTTTATTCTAATTTTACTTAATTAAACATACATGTAGTTTTGAAATAGGCTAGTAGTTTAACTTAATTAATACGTAGCACAGCATTCAGAACATAGTATTCTAGCAACTGCCAGGCAGCTTATAGCAGGTTTTATTTTTTCAACTGTAGACTCTAGTATGTTGCGTCGAATCTACAGTATATATCTAGACTTAATTCAGTGGCGTAACGTGGCATGGGCTAGACCGGGCTATAGCCTCCTATCATTTGTAGGCGTGGTCATAAAAATTGTGGACTGTAAATACGTGTAAAGACCAAAGCTGTATATAGTATATACACCACCTTTTTCCCAGTCTTGATCTGCCACTAATTCTATCGTATCAGTCAATTAGGAGCCAATGAAAGTGAGCGCGTCCATATAGTGGGCGTGTATCGTTGCATCGTGAAGTTTAGCCCCTCATTTCTAGCGGTCACGCTACGCCCCTGCTTAATTTGTGTGTTGCTTTTGTGCTAATGAGCCAAGTCGCCTTTTAGAAC
>CAXXBX010000247.1:0-8659 GCA_964274945.1 Dehalococcoidia bacterium
GGTGAGTTTATCTATGAGACAAACTCGTTATATCAAGCTTTTATAATATAGAAACTTACAGAAATATTACACAACAAGAGGAAAAAGTGAAAAGCCAGGTTGCAGGTTTGACAGCAATTTCTAGTTTCATTTCATGTGTACATGTATATTTAACACATGCATTTTACTTACTAGCTGCTCGTACTGAGTTGGAGAATGCATGCTTGAATAATTCTATGAGTGGTGTAAACCAAGCTTTTGACAGTTACTCAAAGAGAATAATCAGGAAGGCAATTTATGAACCAATTGATGAAACAAAACAAAGCCTCATCTTACGGTATGTTGTGGCATTTGTTAATCTACAGAAAATGTTTATTCACAACGATTTGGGTTTAGGCTTGCAAAAGCTGATCGTCACTTGTTCTTATCCAAGTGTATCAGTCATGTTGGTCCACCTCCCCATTCACTCTCGTCTGATTCAAGTTTATTGCATTTTGCTTGCCGTTACTGCAGTGATCAAGTAATATCTACAGTATTTAGTCACTTTCCCAAAATGGTCAACCTAACTGACAGTGAGAACTCAACTCCTCTTCATGTGGCTATATCTCTAGGTAAAGTAGATATAGTCAAGCTGTTTGTTACACCCTGTGCTACAGCTGGCGATAGTGAAGATGTGGATCAATCACTGGTCATGTCAGACTTGAACGCACTAGACAAATGTGGACGCACCCCTTTGTACTTGGCATGCGCAAATGACAGTTTCTTTGTGGCAGAGTTGCTTCTAGTGGAAGCAAGGAAACGCAAAGCAACTTTTACTAATGCCACGCTACCAATCAATGTAAATTGCTTTGCTAAGACAGGTCGCACACCACTTCATGAGGCTGTTTGGAATGGGAAACTTAAACTAGTAGAGATGTTAATAGAACATGAAGCAGATGTGAATGCTTTGGCAAATCCCACTCCTGAGGTGGAAAGAATCATTGACGAAGCAGCAGACTATGCCAGATTGGAGACTCAAAGACATAAACAAGAGAAAAAATCTTCCAATTATCTGAGTAGTGCAGTTACTCTTGGTAATGGTGTAGGAAATCAGACTCAAGCTGTTGGCAAATGTAATGATTGCCACGATGACTATAACAGATGCAGTCAGTTTGAAGACACTGCAACCGACAGTTCAAGTAATAATATGCCAGTCACTTCTGGTAATGACCTTTTAGGACAAGTGACAAATAGAACTTCCTCTTCAACGTTTGATCACTTTTGTAAACAAAGTAAAGACAGTTCAAGACTCAAAAGTAAACGTTCTGTCAGTGCAGCAGCTTTGGAACACAAAGAGACTGATACAAACAAAGTCAGTCCACTTGTAGAGGCATGTTTGCGAGGTGAAATAGAGATAGTAGACTGCTTACTACGGCATGGTGCAACTGATAAACATGGGCTTGCTTTGTGTGTTTCAATCTTTAATGGTCATGAAACAATAACAAAACGATTGCTGTCTCGGCAGCATCGAATACATTCAAGCAAGGTACGAGGACGACAAGACAAAATTGACAAGACAAATGCTATTGCTGTTTCTTGGAAAGGGCTGCGTTTGGTAGAAATTGACCCAGAATGGCTCAGTGGTGAGTACCTAGAGGAAGGCAAAATGGGTAGTGAAGACTCTTTCTCTCTTATTGATACACTCGAAGATGCTGTGTCACCAGCCATTATTTCATATTTTGAAAAGTCGTGTCAGGAGCATCTAGAAATGAATCAACTAACACCTATAACATGGCTGAATTTAAGCTCAAATCGACTGTTGCAAGTGCCCGTAGAAGTGTTTCAGATAGACAACTTGCTTTTCTTAGACTTGTCTAGCAACTTACTTGTTGAGCTTCCCGGTGGCTGTCAGTCACACAGATGGACCTGTAAGTTGTTGACTTCTTTGAATGTGAGCAGAAATAGACTGATAGATGTTCCTCAGAGTTTGTGGTCATTAACTGAGCTTACTTACTTGAATGTGGCTAACAATCAGCTGACATGTCTAGAAAGATATGGTAAAGAAAACAGCACTTATGATGTATGGCAGAAGCTGGAGACTTTGAATGTAAGAGAAAACCGTCTTACAGTGCTGTCTCCGCTATTATTTAGCTGTCCGCTTTTAGAAAAACTAAATGCTAGCAAAAATGAGATAAGTAGTGTTCCTGCTAGTATGTGGACAGCAGCATCTCTTCGTTCACTAAACTTGTCCAACAACTGTTTATCAGCTCTTCCTGATAAATCAGTGGCATTGGACATAAAACTGAAAGAAGTCTCATCTTCGACTACTCCTATCACTAGGGCTCGGTATTATGGTGGTGACCCTAGTAATTGGACAGCTGCTGCATATACAGAGAAAGTGTTGACTAATAGTTCGTGGGTTGAGGTTACTAAGCAAAGCGACAGTCAGTTGTCCAAACGTTCACATGGCAACAATGAGTTTGAGATTGTTAGCAAGGGCACAACTCTAATGCCTGGTAAGGAAAAACCAGAGTTGACATCGTATTGGCCCATTAGTGAAAACGCAACAGAAGAGAAATCGACGGAGAGTGAATCAGGGCTAACGTCACTCAATTTGTCTGGTAACAAGTTTGGTGGACCTCCAACAGGTTTGGTTTGTCTTGCTCCCAATCTCACTGAATTGGATCTGTCTCATAATGAAATTTATCGGCTTGGTCCTTTGTGTCATTACCCTGCTCAGCTTAAAACTCTCAATCTTTCTGACAATCAGCTTGTAACTACAGAAGTGGAAAACCCATTATGGCATCATCGTGTGTGTTGTAACCCTGACAAAGAGGATATGGCTGAAGACAGCCGTTGTGCTCATCAATGTCACCAGACTTTGACTAAATTAAGAAAACTGAACTTGAACAAGAACTTATTGTCAACTGTTTGTCTGCAGTTGCCTGAATCAGCAATGAAAAGTCGGAGGCGATTGCTTAGTGCTCATTATCGTTGTCGAGATAATCAAGGAGAGGACATACAGGTCCAGCAACTAAAGATGCTGTATCCATCTTTAGAGGAGCTGCGGATAGGTCAAAATAGATTAAAATCTTTGCCATCATCCTTGGGGTTTCAGAAACATCTTCGTTTACTACATGTGGATCAAAATCCTAATCTAACTGAGCTTCCTCTGCAACTTGGTCGTCTCAAAGGTGTGACCTACAATTTAAAATTAGATGCCAATCAAATGCATCTTCCTCCACCTCCAATAGCAAGGGGGAATTCGCGGCAGATTCTAACATACCTTTATTCTCTTGAACAAGAGTAAGTATTGATACTGCTGTTTTTATCAATTGTGTAAATATATTTATATTGCAGATCAACCGAACACCGACAGCTGAAACTAACCGTCGTCGGTTATGAAAGACGTGGGAAGACCAGTCTTCTTGCGAGACTTCAACGTGATAAAGCGAATAAGAAGCAGCCATCTACTAAAGGAATTGATGTCAGAGAATGGATTCTACACAACCCTCGAAATTCTAAGTGGACTTACAAAAAATGCGAAAAGCAAGATCATGTAATTTTCATCACTTACGACTTTGCAGGACAAGTAAGTTTGGTCTTCTTTAGGTTGGTTAAATTAGGTGAGACTGTGTTTTTGTAGAATGAGTATTATGCCACTCATCAGTGCTTCCTATCTGAGCAATCACTGTATCTGGTGGTATGGAATGTTATGGGTGGAGAAGAGGAATTGATGCGCATCGGGCAGTGGCTGCTGAATATTCAGGTGATAGTTTTTGTTATGTGACAGAGATAGGTAGGCCGGGATGGTTTACATGCTATATAGCTGATGTATGCTTCATAAAAGGATCATCAAGTTGTTGGTCTATTTACCTTCTGACTGTAGCAAGCAATGCTCAGCAACATATGTTGGACATTTTGTATGCAGTCTGTAAAGAGGGTTTCAAGACTTCTAGCTTTGTTTCACTACTGCTTGAGTCACCTGACGATTTTATGTGTTACAACACAATTTGTAACCTTTGACTAAGTCACCACTGCTTTTTCTACTTATGATCTGCTACACAGACTAACCACAGTTACAAATTGGCACAGGAAGGATATAACAGGCCCATTGGCTACTACTATTTGCACATCTGGTTAATTAAAGCGGCCAACCCTTTTCAAAACCAGTTGACTGGCTTCTATTTTAGTTGCAACATATGCAAGTGCCCTTTTGCCATAACACGAATGTCATTGTTTTCAAATGCAAACATTAATGATGAAGGGATACAGTGTGTGTAGGCCAGGCGAAGTGAACAGTGACTGGAAAAGACAACTGCACATTTTGCTTGAATCTGCAACAAAAAATTAAGAATCGTCAGCAACGAGTTGAAATGTTGCATTTGTGTGGTTGTTATATATGCAAAACATTACACTTTCTTTATAGTCAAAATGTTTTCAGCTTCAAAGGCATTTACTGGTAGGGGTCCATCACAAGATGAGATGCATAACTCATTCCATTTTCATAGTTGTAGTGTGCTGTCTAAGTATTGAAACAGAGTGGTACAAGAATATAGAGTTCACCATGTGCATTTAAAAGGATTATTGGATTGAAGTGTCAACATTTGAATTTTAGTTTGCACTTTTGTAGAAATGGAGTGGTAGCAAACAATGTACGGTTTGTATACTTGTAAAAATGCAGCTTAATTAATTAATTGTGAACCATTTCTTAGCTTAGCTAATTCAGTCATGTGTGTTTGTCCAATAACTTTGTGTAAGTTTGCTTCGTATAACGGTTGCTATATACATAGGCTCGGGCTCCTGGATCTCCTGTCATTATAGTTGGGACACATCTAGATCTCCTTTCAGGAAAGTCTAGAGTGTACCTACAGCGCATGAATATGTTGATAAAAACTACTTACCAAGAAAACTCATCGAAGCAATATCCAGCTGTCTTGGGTATGGTGGAGGTCAGCTGTACAGCAAAGTTTTCTAATGGTATAGAGGAGCTAAGGAGATTAATTTACGATGTGGCTGTAAATCTGGAAATTGATGGCAATGGAAAAGGTAATGTAAACAAGTGCTGTTTTCGTAGATTTGTACCATATACTCACTTTCATAATGTTCTCAAGTATTATGCAAAGCAACACATGAAGAAGGAAGCCACTTGCTGCTACAACAAAAAGTACCTGCTAGTTACTTCAAACTACAAGATATAGTGAAGCAAAAGGCTACTTCTCTTATAACCTCCAATGACGATCCAATTGTGTATGAAGATAATTTCAGGTTTTCACATATCAAGTAAGAAACATGGTCTGAGATAACTTGATGCTTCTGCCAGGAGCATGTGTCAATCATTGTTTGAAGATGATGAGGAAATGAACCAGGCTGTTGGGTTTTTGCATCAAAGAGGTTTTGTATAAACAGTTTCTCTTATGTGTTACAAATGCATTGAGAGTACACTCTGTACTCTTTTTTTTGTTTAGGAGTTTTGCTCCACTACGATGAGCCTGCATTAGCAAGCATGTACTTTCTCGATCCTCAGTGGCTTAGTAAGATGCTAGCCAACGTCATCACAACACATGAAGAGAATTCGTACATAGCTTTCGGTAACTACATACATTGAAAAATGTGTTTTGGAAGAGTGAAAAATAAATAATTTCCTTTGCATTATTTTCTGCATTTAGGTTTGATCAAACGAGAAGATTTGATCAATTTGTTTAGAGACAGGCAAATTGCTGATGATAAACTAGAAGTGTTCATCAATTTGATGAGTAAATTTGAAGTGGCCATGCCTTTAAGTGACAACTCACTTTTGATTCCATCGCATCTTCCACCCAGTTTGGAGAAGAGCAGTCTAGTTCGTTCTGCAGTACTTTGTCAGTCTTTGAAGCAATCTTCTGTGGAATTATATTTACCAGAGACCCAATCAACCTGCGTTTCTTCTGATTACCAAGATCTTCAGCAGCAATTTTCCCACCAAGCTGAAGTAGATGTACAACTACCAAGAGACCATTTAGTAAATCAGTCAGCAAACAGTGTGGAAGATTTTTGTTTGGAAAACACTATAACAAGAGATGAATTGCGTTCACATTTTCGGTTGTGGGTAATGAGTTACATTCCCAGCGGTTTCTGGCCAAGACTGACTTGTAAAATAACACTAGACGACCGACTAAAGCAAGCTCTAGCTGTAGAAATTTTGGACACCGAACAGCTAGATGGTGAAAAGAATAAGAATCAATTCTGCATGGCTGATTGGTTGTTGTCTTCTTCCGGCATTCAGTTGTTTAGTGGTGATCTGCTCATTTTGGAACTTTGCCAGAAAGCAGCTCCTAGTATTGAAGGAATTTCCAAATTCAGCAATTCAAAACAATGTCATCTAGGTTGCTCTGTACAGCTCACCATATTTGTTGACAACTTACGTCAACTACAGTATAAGAGGGAAGTGACAGCTGTAGCACACGTTGAAGGTACACCGAGTTTGTACTTGGACCCGGCAAATGTAGACGTCAATACGTTGACAATTGCTCGACGAGTTGCGGCTGAGATTCTAGTAATTGTGTCGCGACATATTCATTCCCTTATTAATGATTGGTATCCTGGCCTTGTGGACTTTGTTCATTGTATTATACCATGCACTCAGTGTATGCTGGTACTGCCACAAAGTCAAGTAGACTTTCTAGAGCAACCACACACAGAAGAGACTGCACATTCTCTGTCTTCTGTTGGGCTGGGGAAGATGCAGAATTCAAATGCAATTTTACCAGATACTTCTACCAGCTCTACATGTAGCAGCAGTACTGAGCCAAATGAAAGTACAGGCAGTTCCATAGCTACTGATGACACAGGCTATGGCACTATTGAAAATCCCTTTCGTCTCAGATCAGAAAGCTGGGTCAATGTTGATTCTTTGGCATGGAATGAGTTTCTTGGACGCTCTGTCAATGGGATTACATTTGAAACTGGAGTTGGGAAATCCAAAAAAGAATTTCGATGTAAGAAACATGGATTGATCAGCTTAGCATCAGCAGCTCCCGATTTGGTGAGATTGCATGTAATGCATGCACTATGACTTCATACACACTACTTGTTTTATTTGTACAGGTATTTGCTGATCTTCCTCCTGACATCCACATCATTTCTCCAGAGTCGCCTTCTCTTTATACGGACGAGCTTGACCAAACGTTGCTTGGCAGTGGAGGATTTGCCAGTGTTTATCGAGCTAGGATGCAAGATGCAGTAGATACAGTACATTTGTTCTTATAATTGCTGCATGTGATTGCCATTTCTTTTTTCAGAAAACTGGCAGAACTCACAAAGTTGCTGTCAAAGTTTTTCATAATGGTACATCCAATGGTGGGAATAAATACAATAATCCGAATGCCCTACTTCAAGAATACAATGAAATTCGCAAAGAGCTTGACATTCTAATTCACTTTAGGCACAACAACATTGTGCTGCTTCGAGGAGTTGGACTGAACCCTTTATCTCTGATCTTAGAATGTGCTGACAGAGGTAATTTGGAGGAAGTTATAAATGTCTTTAGAGAAGCTGGAGTTCAACTTAGGATTACGACAGTCCAGCAGACATTGTCTCAGGTCAGTCACCCAGTAAGTCGTTCTTTTCTGAGTTTAATATTACTGGTTATTAAATTCAAGGTGGCTGCTGCTGTTTCTTACTTGCACGACCAAACAATAATTCATCGTGACCTGAAGCCTGAGAATGTGTTGGTATGGTCTTTCCCATTTGCACATCAAGATGAAGATCAAACCCAGCACAAAGTTCAGGTAAAACTATCTGACTATGGCATTAGTCGAATTGCTGGACGCCTCGGGAGCAGAGATGATGGGGCCCATAGTCCTCGCTATACAGCTCCTGAGTTGCTTCAACATGCTGGACAAGTATCCTACAGTGACAAGGTGAGCTCACTCTTGTGTCAAGTGTAACAATAGTTGGCAGTTGTTGCTTTCACAAAGTCATTCTTTTATTTGAACTGATTTTGCAGGTTGATGTGTTCTCCTTTGGAATGTTGGCATACTATGTCGTTTCAATGAAACGTCCTTTATGGAAGCTTGAAGGACATGAAGCAGATAGAGCCATCATGGTGGGAAAGCGCCCAGAACAAACTTTGAAGGTATGTCCAAAAATTGTGTTTTATGTATATAGAACTCAACTATTTGAAAATGTCTTGCTAAGAATGCTTGTCATACCATATAGCATCCTAAACATAAAACACTAGGTAACAACTGTAGTCTGTGCAGTGGGGGTGCTCTAAATGAAGTTTAACTGTGATGGTTGAGAATTTTGTTGAGCATGTCAGAAGAACATCCACTTTTAGTTGTTAGTGTTTATGCAGTTTTGCTGAAACCCATTTGATGCTACTATGCAAGAGCAATCAACCTGTAAGAGGTATTCTTGCAATTGCGTTAATATTTATTATCAGATTATACCAATTAACCACTGCACCGTAATATCATACTTGATTGTTTCTTAGCTAAACACAAAGTTATGTAAATCAATGACGATGAATATTGTATTGTAATATTGTTTTGCTGGTAACATCAATGTACTTGCAATGTGCCCTGTGGTTTGGACCTGTATTTGTGGAACTGTAAGTGACACGTGTGCTATATTTATACATACTGTTAAAACCAGAAAATTTCAATAGTTGATTCCAAGAGGCTCTATGGGTGGCACATAAATTTGGGATGGATGGGCA
>CAXXBX010000248.1:0-29108 GCA_964274945.1 Dehalococcoidia bacterium
GCTGGTGGGGCTGTCTTTGACTTCCCTTGCAGTCCTAGACTCTTGCAGAGTGTACAACCAGCAGTAACTACTAAGAAGTAGACCAGCGCCGCACTTTCGCCATTCCCGAATGAGGATTGAACATATCAGGATTAGACATCCGGAAATGACGACGGCGAGACTGTACTAGACAGTTTTAGTTCCGGGGATTTAGCAGTACCGGTGACTGCATTTCCGAATGCGCTGCCATCCACGTGAACCACTACAGTAGTCTGAGCCTATTACTAGTCTCACGTACAGTTGGACAATGCATGCATTTACTCTCTTCCTGATAGATCCGGCCCCATAGTAGGTTCAAGTGTCCAGCCGGCCATCTCCCCGGTGGAGGAGAAAGGACGGGGAAATGAACGGCTGGACACTCAAGCCTAGGGTCAGGGAAATGAAACAAAAATGAGTTTTGTGTGTAGTGTTAGGTAGGGAAAGTCTTAACTAAATACCATGTGTCTTCTCATTGTACAGACTAGATTAGTCAAGTAGCTCTTCTAATAACTCTCATTTATTGCTTGTATGGCATTTCGGTAACTGGTATTTATTGCTTTTTGGATGAAGCAAGAATGGCTGAGAGCTCATTCCTCTGATACTGAACTTGTTTCTTGAGACGCTCTATCTCTTCTGCTCGTTTGCTTTCTTCTGACATTTGTCGTCTCTTTTGAAGTTTTCCTGTTGTCTCCGAGTCTGTCTTTAGCTCTTTTATCTTCTGTCTTATTTCCTGTTTTTGTTCCTCAAGCTTCTGCACCGTTTTCTCAAAGTTTTCTATTCTCTGTTTTGCTAGCAGGGCTTTTCGTGCACCAAACGCCATGTTGCTTTCATACACCTCTTGGTAGCCAGTTATGGTTGTCTGAAGCTCTTCGCGTATTCTGTGTGGTTGAAGCAATGCATTGTAAGACTGTTTTGTAGTAGACAAGTCGGACAAACAGACAACAGACAGGCAAACTAGCAATTAAAAGACGGACAAACAAGAGATTTATTATTTTTATGTTGACTCAAACCGCAAAGTATATATACACAGTGTCACTCTAGAGCTATACTAGGCAGTTGTAAATTTGATATGATGTAACATATGTGGAGACAGACAGAGAGAGAGGCCAGCACAGACAAAGAAACGGATAGATGGACAGACAGACAAACGGACAGACAATCAGCAAACAAATGAACGCAGTAACATATCGACAAATGACACAAACACCAACAGACAGACAGACGGACTAGTCCAGTTGTAGTCATTTTAGTTTTCTGCAGCTGCAGAAATGTATGATACTTTTAGTTTGATGTAAGAAATAAGTGGCGACAAACAGACAGACAGACAGACTCAGGACCGTAATGGTCCTGTTGTGTTAGCGTTAGGTTGCTCATGATGTAAACGTTTGATTTAATGGAAAATATATGTATTGAGACAGACAGACACACAGGCAGACACACAGACAGACAGTCAGAGTCTTTAAAGCCTAACTACTGTAGTAACTGGAGACAATGTACAGACTGACTATCTGAAGAATGATGGATAGACTCAAACACACTATTGAGTGTCCTATAAACAGAGAAACGCAGAAATACAGAATCAGACATTGTAGACATCTTGTAAGCAGAAAAGACGATAGGCATGGAATATCCATGTACGAATTAAGTTGCACATACCACGGTAACACTACTAATTGAACAGATACAGGAAGACAGACATACAAGTGAAAGGGAGATATGCTGCAGAAAAAAGAAACTAAAACTAATTTAACTCACTTTCCCAGTAGCATTCCCCTCTCTGCGCAGCTTATAGTGACTTGTCTGATCAACTCATCAAAGCATTGTGAGTACAATTCTCTTCTGATCAAACACAGACCCGTCTCCCTAGCATGTAGTTCTCGCAATCTAACATCAAGCTCCTCCTAAAACGCACGTATTTATTAGTAATAAGTTTACCAGGAGCCAATTAATTAATAAGCAAAAGTATGACGAACTTTAGTTTTGTAAAAAGCAATTTTGCCCGTTTTTAGTATGACTAAACTCTGAAGTCTATTTCTGAGTTTTGTGTGCATACTGTATGTACAGAGAAAAGAATGTCGAAACGAACAGAGTTTAGACCCGAATTAGTACATTTCTGTGATGACTGCATGTACTCTGGCTAGTGCTTTTGGTTTACTTTATAGTCTACTAATGATTATTGTCTGTCCGTTAATATTTATACTACAATCATGTATGAAGTGATGCATATTTGATTACTGCTAATTAATTAGTGTCACTTTGTGTTGCACAAGCTTTGGGTACACGTATGCGCCAATTCACTGACCCTCACATTTCTTAATTAGATCATCTGTAACAAGCACTTGAACATAGAAACGCTGTAAATTATGTAAGTACACACATGTAGTACTGGTACAAGCTATAGGCCTAGGCAATAACTACAAAGTTGTCAACTAGGAATACTGAAAATGCGTGAGATCTCAGATTTTCATTAGTAACTATATCTGCATATGGGCGTGGCCACGAACAACTAAATACTTGATGTTTTTACAAACAGTAAACTATATTGCTGGGTGTTCACTGTTGGTCGCTACCTTGAGATCGTGTGGCGTAATGTTCCCTAATTGCATATGTATCGCGAGCTGCAATATACGGGACTATTGTATGCGTCCTCGATTTCCAGACTAGATTTTACAGTTTTAGTTACTATCAGACACTACAGATTTTTGCGTAATCTACGGTGTGTAGCTACAGGTTCACTGTACATGTCTGCCTGGATCTAGTTCCAACAATCTAGAAGTTGCGTAAGATCTGGGTTTCTTGCGTGTGAGCGTGTGACCTGAAAAAACTTGCGTGAGACTCACGCAAGCTGCGTGTGAGCTGGCAACTCTGTAACTAATGTGTATGGTAGCGTTGGTGTGTATCGATTTTTACACCAAATCTCTGCGCTTGCTTCGGAGCAGGTCCATGACTACTCAAATTTGTCATTGCAGTGCATGGGGCCCCTCTCGAGGGACCGACCCCTGCGTATAGTTTCTCGATGACGCGCGCAAACGCTACACCTTCCAGTTCATTCGAACGAACGCCCACACCAGTCCCGTTTAGACTCTAGCTAGGTGTCGTTGCCCACCGCAACGCTTCCATACGTACTAATCTAAGCTTCAAATGCCTAGATAAAGCAAATTTGTAGCCTCGGCCTCCCAGACCCGTGTAGCGCCGATTTTTTTAAAAGCGTTTTGAATCAACGCTACACGGGTCTGGGAGGCCGAGGCTAAGAAATTTGCGGCAACTACAATGACAGCACAGCCAATCAGCATGCATTCCTTCAAGCTAGTGTTACCTCAAGGTTGGCAACGTCGGTGGTGGTCGCCGGTACGGAGCATACTTTTTGTACCCACATCTCTCCGTCTTTCTTCCATTCTCTTGGTGGCAGAAGAGAGTTGAGCAGCTCAATGTTGTCGCACGGACTTTCGGAGTCACCAGCGACTGGAGCTCTTCCCGCGACGACACCAGCTAGGTGGTGCGAAAGCGCTGAGATCGCAGATGTACCGTTTAGTCCTGCAGTAGCTAGATTTGTTTCAATCGAAGGTTTAGTCTGAAAGCAGTACATCAGTTTGATAGATTGTAGTTACGTAACAAGTTTTGTTGAGATTGTTGTGTGACCTGTTGGTTTCCGGTTGTCGTGCTGATGAGAATTGGGTTGTAATATTTGACAAGAGATGACGGAATTTGAAACATGACGACTGCACACCCTAACGTTGCCGAGTGTCACGCATGCGTGTGTTCTAATTCTGTCGAAGGTGTCGAACACGAGATGATTCCAATCAACAGATCATACCATTGAGTTTTAGGTCACAGCAACACTCTCTACTCGTCATGGTACAGCACTACATTGTATAGGGTAATCCGGGGTAATTCCATACACACGTTTGTCTTTGGTGACCCGTATCGTGTAGGCAACGCGTCATTTTAATTAACTTGTTGTTGTATCTGCCGTTAGCATTGGTCACTACACTACTAAGAGGAAATTTCGTGGTCGTGTCCTTGTTCACCTCGATTAGAAACTGGATATAGTGCGAGGGAAGGTCAGATTTGGTGGGTAGGGGCAATTTAGCAACGCGCACTAACACTTACAAATCGAGTCTGCGTGTCTTTCTGAGATGTACAATTAGCGTCTAGTCAACACAGCGTAGAAATACATGGTCAATGAGATGTACGACCTGGAAACTAAACCTACGTCATCAATTTTTACAGTTATCAGAGCTGGAACTTACAACATTGTCGTGATTGAGCGGAGCGCCAGGTAGGGATACGCCCCCGCAATATTGCATGGATGGCTCGCTAATAGCAAGTCTTATCTCTCGAGCGAGTTTACCGCTGACAGACTGTAGCATCGAAGGCTAGATACTACGGCTACAAAAAGATTTGCAGAATGAGCTTTGTTCTTGAAAGTTAGAAACCAGACAAGTCAGCAGATGTGGTACCTTCGCTCAGAAATCGCTGTCTAGATTCTACAAACGATAACACCGGCCGTTTCTTTTGTTTCTTTTGGAGCGCTAGACAATCAGCTATTCAACGAGGCTTACTCACTAGAATAGAGCTTGGTTCAGAGCAGTGATCAGTTATTCAATGATTGAAATCAAACTGTACGGAAGTACACTATCAAACTGTACTTACTATAGGAGTCATTGTACCTACAGTCACACTTGTAGGACTTTTGCTTTCTAGTAGAATTACATGTCAGCTATGAGCCATAAATCGGGAAATTGTAAAGGTCACGTGACTTAGCAAATACATGTAGTGTACACTCGAAGATGGCTTGAATGACTCCCGTTTGTGACTGTGTGTGGATGTGTGGCTGTGTCGCTGTGCCTGTCATGCTCAGGAAGATACCGCGCCTTCAAAAGCGCGACGACTAACAGTAACACCGCGACGACTCCAGGACTAGCCGGTTGATAGACGGATGTGGGCGGCATTATCTACTTTGCAGTAAGAACTGTCCTAGTGAGTCAATGTCGGACGAAGTGGTGAGAACGTACAGTCCTTCCGTCGGATTTTTCTTCATCATCAATTACATCGTGGGGACCGGCTTTTGGGTATTCCGTCTACGTCTTTTGGCACACTGGAATCGTAGCCGGCGTTATGACATTGACGGCTGTGTCAGACTTCATGACCTCTTCTGCTCTAGCCTCGTCCCCAGACTCTCTCGCACTAGTCTTGTCCGATGCTCGTATGACAATTCCAGTCTCGCGCCTGGAATTGTCATACGGGCACTGAACAAGGCTAGCGCGAGAGAGTCTGGGGACGAGGCTATTCTGCTCTGTGGACGCTTGAAGTCATGGTGAGAGCTCGGGTTAGTTAATTTATAGATAATTGACATTTTCGTGTTAATTTTAATTAAACGGTTGTACAAGACACCTATACGGCAGTTCTGGGACTCTGACCGGCGTAGCGTGGGGGGCTGGGGGGGCCGGGGGAGGCTATAGCCCCAAACATTTTGGGCGTGTCACTCCGCTTCAAGCAGAACTATAATTTTAATTAAGTCACTAATTAGCTAAACAGTGACAGTCCGTTTAGTCTCAGAGTAGTCTGTTGACGATCGACGACGTTACTCTCTTTGACAATACACGTCATCATTTCAGTATCATAAAACCAGTGTGTCGAGTAGTCGTGCATGGACACGTAAAGTGCGCATCACTTATTTGAGACGTTTTCTACGTTATCCAGTAATGGCAATCAAAAGAAGCCTATCCATCAATTGTTTTTCAAGTAAGTCTAAAGTTAAGGTCGACAACCCAATTGACCGGAGAATGGAATCTCCTGCAGCTCCGCTACCTAGTGATTTGCTTGCACTCCACGGTACTTTCTCCACATGTTATTCTAACTAGCTAGACCTATATTGCTCGCTATATTACGAAATGCTAAAATTGGTCAAAGCCGTTTGCACTGTTTTAGTCTTCTAAATTCCATTGTCATTGAGATGCTCTTTAATTTGTCGACCGCAGTGAGCCATGAAAACCTTTTCGACACAGACTGTAATAGTGTTTCCACTCCTTTATACGAATACCGATGGAAATCAGTCCCTCGGTTTATGTGTAATCTGAAATTGATACTATTTACTTAGATGTCTACAAACTGCGAGCTGGAAAAGTAGAAAATGGGCGCAGCTTTGCAAGTGGAAAATGCCCGTGGTTTGCGATCTAATTTATTAGCTTCCAAACTGGAGGACCACACACCGGTGCTGGGAGGAAAATAAGAGTTTCCTATTAATTAATTAAAGGAATCTGTGTGGTGTGTAGTGTCTTAGTCGTATTTAGACGTGTTTTAGGTTTTTTTTCTATTCTGTATGTGTATGTCTGGCTCTAAGTTAGGGAAGCATTAATTACCTAACACAAATGGCAAATGGATAGGAAGCTGCTGTTTGTTGCGGTTACGCCCCCAGCCAGATGGCTGGCTGGTCTGCACTTGGGGTGGATGAATGACTGTAGCTTCTTCTATTTTCTATAGAAAGGGTGTGTAGGACAATATGTTTTTAAGATAATATATGACATTGTTACATTTGAGTGCTTTCTATGGTCACATTATAGATATTTGAACTAACACTTGAATAAAATTTCTTGCATTGCTTAGTATTTTATGGTTTCTTTTTTATAATATATAGATACATGGCTCGTCCTTCGTACGGGCAAGATACTGTATAGGTCTGTGAACACGTCACGTGCAATCTTTGTTGCGAGGTCCCGGATTCTGAACCCGTTCGTTGCACGGGCTACATTAGCAGGCAAAAGTTACAACTATAGATGTGTGGGTGTTTCTTTCCTATACTTGCTGCACAGTTTACTGGTACTAAGTCCTAGCAGTATGAAGAGAGTAGCACAATGGCAACACACGTCAGTAGCCTAGGTATCTGACTCTCTCTGAGCGTGTTTAGTGGCTTTTAAAAAGCCGGTTTTTAAAGATTTGGTGGAATACTATCATTTGACTGTAGTGCTTTTGCATACACATTGTTTTCGTTTTTTCTTCATGTACATAGACTAAAAGACTGTCAGTAGTTCTTCATGTCAACATTCACTGCAACGCTCTATGATAATATACTACATTTTTTTGTTTTTCGCTCCGGTGCTTTGATAAAGAGGCTGCTAGGTCTGCCAACTCTTGAGCACCCAACGTACAGTTGCCCGTGCGAAAAGCAAGGTGTTTGCAAGTCTAACCCAACAACTTTCAATGATTGACCTTGTGATTTATTGATGAATATTGCAAAGCAAACTTTTAGTGGAATCTGCAGTCGTTTGAATTGAAAGGGAAGGTCCGAGGGTATGAGTGGTATTCTTGGTATGAAGATGTCTTTTCCTTGAGCTTGTCCTGTCAGTATGGTGGCTTCAAGAACGTGTGGCAAAATCTGTTTAACGATGAGTCGTGTTCCATTGCAAAGATCGGGAGCATCCAGATTTCGGAGAAGCATAACCGGGCACCCCACTTTCAATTTAAGATTATGCGGTGGCATGCCAGGAAGGTCTAAGGAATTTAGGAACTCGGTTGGATACTGCACAGAATCCGACATGTCCACAACTGTGTCAATAGACTTTAGCAGCTGTTCTTTTCCAGGCAATTGCATAAGCAGTTTTTCATTGATTTTGCTGGCAATGTCATTTCTTGGTGCAAGGATGGCACGCTCGCACAACCACTTGTGGTTCTTGTAGTTTACAGCCAAGTTGGGGAAGACTTTTCCGCTAAGTGCCTCTACACCGTTAACTAATTCTTCACATCCGGGTGGTATGGTTACCAGTCCGCTCTCGTCAGCAATCAGTTCGCCGTTTCCAATTGATAGCAGCATCGATGAAAACTCTCCCGCTGTTGCGTCCCCTTCAAGATACACTCTCATGTTAGTAGACAGGGTGAGAGTTTGGACTTGCTGCCATAGAAAAGAAGATCTAAGGCAAGCTGAAAGTTTATCTGCCGGGGTTCCCCTCTGTATGATTGGCAAAGTTTGCCGAAAATCACCAGCAAGTATAACGGTTACACCGCCAAAAGCTGTTTGTTGTGTTTCTCTGATATCTCTTAGCGTGCGATCAAGAGCCTCCAGCGCCAACTTGTTTGCCATTGTGCACTCATCCCACACAATCAGCTGACATTGCTTTAGTATTGTCGCCATTCCAGTACCCTTAGGGATGTTACAGGTTGGCGTCTCCGTATGTGCCAAGTTTAACGGAAGTTTGAAAGCTGAGTGGGCAGTCCTGCCTCCGGTAAGCACAGTTGCGTCGATTCCTGATGAAGCAACAGCAACAGCAATCTTCTTTTGTTGCCTCACCTTAGCAAGTAAAAGTTGAGGAGGAACGTCTTGCCTGTGCCACCGGGTGTATCTAGAAAGATAATACCATCAGATTCACTCTGCATGTTGTCTAGGATGACGTGATAAGCCGCAGCTTCGTCTGGCACCAGTAATGGTTCGTTGCTTGATACGTACGCTGTAAGCTCATCTTGGTCATAGTTGGTCTTTCTGATCAAGTCTCTGCAATTGCATGCCTGCTGGTCTCTCTGAGGTGTCGGCAGACCATACGTTCTAAGCTCGTGGCCTTCTAATCTAATAACTATGTCTTCCAACAGTATGAGTGCTTGGTTGAAGCAAGGTTCTTGGCTAAAACTCTGATAGCGCACCTAAGAATGGAGAAGGAAAGGTTAGAGCTGCAGTTGCTGTAACCTGTAAGTTTATAGGTAACAAATTCTTACCTCGAGTAGTATGTCTTCCGCTAAGCTCTCTTTATGTTTATCCCACAGGCTTTCTGGGTTTCCCAGCCCACACGTGACGATCATAGTGCCAAACAGATCTCTTAGCATGCGGGGAGAGCGACCGAGAGCAGCTTCTTCTAGAGTTGCGCTCCAGTGACCTTCATCCTCCAACAAACCCCTCATCGAGCAAGCTTCTCTGAAAGTTGCACACTTGAATTGATTGACCATTCTAAGATCTTCATACGATGTCGGCCCTCTGACTATGTGAAGAAGGCGCAAGCATTCAAATGCGCTTGGGTGGATAGTGTACACCCTACCAAGAGTGTCGCATGACTTGATTCCTGGATGTCCTTCCACGTGGATGCCCTGGATGCGTCGTTTCCATTTCTTACTGGATCTGTCCCATCTGTAGTATTGTGGCACATCGCAATACAATAGAGTTTTGGCAAAGTCGTCTTCTCGGCAAGGGTCGAAGAATGCTGTCAAAGTAGTTCTAGGTGGCTCTGCTATTCTGTCTCTTACGTTGTCTTCGGTAAATATACACGTTGCCCATTCTCTAGGTGCACGTACAAATGCTCCACTGGTGGATACCTGTGATGAATCGGGAAGTCGAGAATACGCCATGTTGCTTCACTGCTGCAGATGTATCTTCCAATCTCGTACCTTGAAACCTTATCCCTCCTCATTTCTTGCCGTTCAAGCCCGAAATACTGCCTAATCGCTACCTTTGTGGACGTATTTACATATGTACTTGATCGATTTCACTGTATTGCAGTACTTAACATTAATGTGCGCATTGAAGATCTTGGACAGAATAGGGCAATAGGGCACCACCCAGTTGTTGTCAATTTCCACTTCGTTGCAACTAAGATTGTCACTTTGCTGTAAAGCCACCATCTCCCACCTTCTTCTGCGGTGAAGTGGGTACCCGTCGTGCCTTGTCTGAGCCTCTTGGAGAAGCTCTCTTGTATATCGTTTCGTACACTTGCCGTCTTTCATGCATGGCGACTTTCGGGTTAGTGCACCGCATGGCTCATGGATCATGTGCTTCTTGATGATGTTGTAGAGCACTGAGTCTTCTTCGGGGTTGGGTATCTCTGCACTAATAATAAGGTCGACACCAGCAGGGTGGAGTTTCTCTTCAAGCCACGCCAAGATATGCGAATGGGGGAGGCCCCGCTTTTGCCACTCGATGGAGGACATGTGACAGCGTGTTGTGCCAAAGATGGCACCATTGATTAGAAATTCCATTAGCTTTTTAAACTTCAGGCGAAATACTCTGGCCAGAAGGTCGTGTCTGTTCTGGGATGTTTGTCCTCTCATCGGCTCATTTTTTATCTCCGGCCAAGAGGGGTTGCATGTAAAAGTTATAAACAGGTCAGGACGGCCGTACTTTCTGGCATACGTCATTGCATCTTGAGTCTTCTCGTGCATGTACCTGAGACCGCCAGTGAAAGAAGATGGAAGAATGACTGCTCGCCCAAGCTCAGTATCTTGGCTATCCTGGGCGAGTAGGTGGATGTAGCCGTCGACTCGCAATTTGCTGTGATTGTGGCGTACGTACCGGAGACGCTCTCCCTCGATCTTAACGTACATATCGACTAAAAACTGATGGAAGAGGTTTTTGGTTCTAAGTAGGTGGTTAAAATCGTTGGTCCTCGCCATGATTCTGTAGGCGTAGAATTCCATAGCGGATACTTTCTTGTTGGTAGGCAAATCTGTTCTTGGGTCAACTTCACGCAGTTCGAAATTATATCCATCTTCGGCGCGACAGAAGAGTAGCGGGTACTTGAAGCGCATCGTAGGATCTGTGGGTTTCGGCGACTCGTCGAAGCTGGTCGTTGCGCTTTTGCAGAACAATGTCACGCTTGTCGAATTGTTGGCCAACGATGAGAACAGCAACTTTATCTGTCAGGTGGGGCGTTAAATCATCTCGGATACACGCACGTGCGCGCGCGCACACGCACGCACACACACACACACACACACAAAATCACCATTTGCTCAACTATATTTTTAGCATCGCTCAAAGCCAACACATATATATATATATATGGATGTACCCGTGTACCCAGCGCAAATTAAATCCGACACTTCTCTAGACATCTAATTTCGGCAATTTATCTAATTACAAGACCGTGGTTTTACCGGCAACACCACCGATTGCCGCCCTAATTAGCTAATGAATTAACTGAATTAGCAGAGCGCTATCAATTACCGCAAGGCGCCATTCGCGTGGTCCCGGAAGTAAATCAATTTTCAATTTTCAATTGCAAACAAAAATGGTTGCTGACAATGTGAATTCAATATTCAATTCCTGTTTTTCATTTATTTAAGAAATTGATTTAGCAGTTACTACAGACCATTTGAGATGAAGTCAATTTCCAAACCAAAATTGAAATTGAATGGGCGTTTCATACACTGAATATGAAACGGCTCCGAATAGAATGAAACGCCGCCGAATAGAACGAAACGCAAGAAAAAAAGGCACTAAATAAACCGCCATACACCTGAACGTGCACTCGGTGCACCTGTCGGCAATACCTCACGAACGACGTCACCCGTAACAGTATACTTAAGTACTGTCCGACATTCATATCTCTAGAAATCCAAGCGTTTGTGAAATATTTCTATGGAGAACGAATCTCTGGTCTCGATCAACAGCACGTCACTAAACACGACGCTCGAGGAAACGTTCGACGTTTCGTCTCTACTTTACAGAATTCCGGCTGTCAGTCAGCTTGTGCTCTGTGGAATCGTTCTCTACGCGTTCTATCGATTGCCAACGGTTCGTAAAGTAATCAATTATCCTATTATCGGTTTGGTTGCGTCGGATATCTTACGAGCCGTCTTGACCTTGCTTTCCATACCGTTGGGTTTCATGCAATACGGCAATCCTTCAAATGGCGAACAAATATACTGCAAGTTCTTTAGATATGTAAACAACATTCAGTTGTCTTGGTCTTCCTGGGCTCTCGTCATAATTACGTATAGTCGTTATGACGCCGTTGCAAACGTCTTCGATCAAAAATTCAACAAAAGACGCTTTTGGACACTCACCGTGACGAGTTGGATCGTGTCGGTTCTTACATCTCTACCTCCTATTATAGGATGGAGCTCTTACAATCTTATGAAGATGAAGGACGTGTCCATCTGTACTACCGGATCGAATGGAAAGGATTTGGCAAGCGCCACTTTTCTTCCATTTTTCTATTTCGTCAACTACGTTGTTCCTTCGATTCTCGTCTTAATACTGCTTTCCTGTATTGCTCGCATCGCCATCAAGCAAAAGAGACAACGCCAGCCTTCTTCGTCTAACACGGACAACAGGATCGTCGAATTGCCAGGTTTCTTCCATCCGTCGTCTTCATCTAGCAAGCAAAACAAGCAAGACTCGACGGCTCATTTTAAGAAGATCATTATGTCTAGAGTATTCCTCTACGTCGTCTTGATCGTCGCGACCAACATATTTTTCTTAGCGCCATACGTGGGCATGACTTCCTTTGATACCGTCAGCCGTGGTCTCGGACGACGTAAGAAAATACCATACTTTGTAATGCAAATCAATACAATATTGTTCATGGTGAATTATAATGTTAACTGTTTGCTGTACATATTTTGGATCAAGAGTTTTCAGCACGCGATTGCTGCTTTGTGTTGTTGCAGAAAGAAGCCCGCGGCGGCAGTAAGAGTTATATATAGGAATAACGTCTAGACTTGTTGTTATTATTTTTGTTTGTTGGCGGTATGCTTGTTTTCTTTAGCGTCTAACTATATGTATAATAAGCGTGAACTTGAACATGGCAAGTGCATAAGAATACGTGATTGTTGATTGAAAGCATAAGACATTGCATGCATGCTGCATGACGTAAGTATATAGACAATTTCAATAGCTCAGAATCATTAACGCGCGCGCGCGCGCGCGTGTGTGTTGTGCCTAAGTTTGAATTGCTTCGTGGTTGCCTACCATTTTCCGATGCTCTATGGTTCCATCGCTTATCATTTTTCTATCCTTTGAGTAACTCGCCACATCGGCAAGTGAGAAAAGCATGCATGGCTGCAAGACCGGGACTTCGTAGGATTGCGCTGTCTCTCACTTGTGTAACCCGCGGAGAACTTTCGAGTCTCTCGGGGCCGATTTCCTGCACAAAGAACATCGACAAAGTTGCGGGATAGGATTCCCTTTTGGTACTTTGCTTTTTTGGAATGGAATGCGGGCTGGTGGATGTTTGTACGTGCGTGCGTGCGTGTGTGTGTGAGTGTGTGTGTGTGTGTGTGTGTGTGTGTGTGTGTGTGTGTGTGTGTGCGTGGGTGGGTGGGTGGGTGGGTGGGTGAAAGTCCTCTCACTAAACCCTCCAAGAGGGTACCCCACGGGACCTTGTATTTCTGGTAATTTCCTTGCCCGGGGGAGGAAATACGTGCTAACTTCAACCTTCGGCAAGTTGAAGATGGTGAGAGGCTAGGGTGCGCTGGCCTAGCAAGCTGGTCACTTAAAACATATGTTGCTACTAAACTCAGAATAGAGCGCGTTCCTCCTGACGCTGGGGAAAGAGCCAGTGACGCCAGGAATAGCACTGGGCTCCGAAGATTGAGAGGCAACCCGGCAATCAAGCGGCTGTGCTCGCGGGAAGGGGTTATTGAGGGCTCTCCGACTGCCCCTAATAACTCAGTTTGTAGTCGGACTGCTATCCAATCTGCTTCTGGTACCACAATAACATGGTCTGGTCATTCCATGAGATGTCCTATTCTGGATTGCTCTAGTGTATTGTCATCAGTAAATTCCATGAGGAACCATGTAAAGAAATTTTATCATATATGCAATATAATGGTAAAGAATAGTTGCAAGTCAAGGGTATGGTGGAATCAAGGTTCAAGGTGTGTGTGTGTGTGTGTGTGTGTGTGTGTGTGTGTGTGTGTGTGTGTGTGTGTGTGTGTGTGTGTGTGTGTGTGTGTGCGCGCGCGTGCATACAGGAAAGTCTCAACTCAAAACATTATGCATTTCTGCAAGCATGCGGCTAGAAATCATTCTACCAAAGTTCGTGCAAGCGTTTCCACTACACCAAAGGGTAAAAAAACCCGTCGGCAGAAGACACTCTTCCGTCGTGACGATCATCGATCCTTGTCTATCTCAGCGGCTTCTGCCACGATTCCTGCATCTGATGTTTCAGCAACTCGAAGGATATGTGCTACGTTGCTTGCAACGTGTTTCTAAATTACTGTGATGTCAAAGTATCCAGGTCATCTATTCAAGAAACTTGGTTGGAGAACGTCCCTGGCCGGTCTTTTGTTTCACTCGAGCTTCTCTGTTCTTGTACAACTTGTTTTGAATCAGTAAGAAGTGATTGCCAAATAGTCTCACACAAAGCGTTAACTAAGATGATTCAAACGACGTGAACCATGACCACATCCAACAAGATGATCTCCAAATGGGTATATATTTTCGAGACAATAGTTTCATCTCTACACATGCATTTGACAAATTTTAGTTTCAGCTAATGAGCTTGAAGAAAAGGAACTGGTAAAAGTCATGTCACTTAACGAGTATAAAGAGTGCATTTAATGTCTAGCTAGAGGTTGCTTGACTTTCGCTTGTGGCTATGACATAATGTGGCTGGCTAGCTGGCTTTATCGAAATGCAAAAGAACATTTTTATCACTAAATTCTATAGAAATACACCATGTGCATGCATGGTTCAATCTAGTGAACACTACTTCGAATGACTTCCAATGTCTCTGTCTTATATGTTCTCATCTCTTTGAGCTGTGACAATTTGTTCATGATGACTTTTGAATTGCATCGCCGAAGAATGATTGAAACCTTTTCTTCCAAACCCTCTAAAAGCTTCCTCATTCTTGAGATGATCTCGCCAGAGGGTCTAGGTAGTCTTCAGCTGCTGTTTCTCGTGAGCACCGTCCAAATTGTTATAAAAACCGTGGAGTAGAGGTTATAAGAAGCAGAAAATCTAGCAAGATGTTGCACATTACACTTTGCTTGTTCTCTTTCCTCTAGCTCTTCTTGTTGCTGCAAAATCTCGATCCTTCCTGCGTGAATGTTTGACTGTGTCTGTACGTGTTACTGAAGGGATGAGCCATATCTATATATAGACAGGTCATGACTAGAGCCCGAGTCGTACACAACTACAGATGTCAGGTCGGTTTTCATTCCCTCACTATCAGTGTTGAGACTTCTCAGTCCTTCATTTTGATCTGATGCAAACGACTGCTCCATGTGTTGACAATCTTATTATGTTACAGACTGGGGTACCGCCATGTTTGCAGGCATGCTAGTCATAAACTGACAAACTTGTTTACATGGAAGTTTTCAGAGACAAGAAGTAATATGAAAATGGCTGCTGTATTAGCTGCCAGGTCACGAAAGTGATGTCACACAATTGCGATTTGTCATTCTCCATTTCAACATAAAATTGTGTATTAAACTGACTCTATTGCCCAGGTGCAATGAAATGATGTGAAGCAATTAATGCTGGGTGACCGGTTCTAGAGATGGAACGATGGTATGGATCATTATCCGGGTAATTCAACGACGTGTAATTCAGTCAATTGCGTGCCGGTAATCTAGTTCTTGTGTTTTTAGTTGTTGTTTGAAGTATATCATTCAATTGCTACAGAGACCATTTGGTTGTGGGTGAGTGCACTCGGTGTTGACATCTCGACGTGTTTTAATTAATGAAAGTTTAGTTTGTGTTACCAGGATGCGGATGGAATGGCATGTCAGACCGTGGTTGCAGTCGGAGGTGTCGTGACTGTAGTAACTGGAGACATCGTACAGACTGACTATCTGAAGAATGATGAATAGACTCAAACACACTATTGAGTGTCCTATAAACAGAGAAACACAGAAATACAGAATCAGACATTGTAGACATCTTGTAAGCCGAAAAGACGATAGGCATGGAATATCCATGTACAAATTAAGTTGCACATACCACGGTAACACTACTAATTGCACAGATACAGGAAGACAGACTTATAAGTGAAAGGGAGATATGCTGCAGAAAAAGAAACTAAAACTAATTTAACTCACTTTCCCAGTAGCATTCCCCTCTCTGCGCAGCTTATAGTGACTTGTCTGATCAACTCATCAAAACACTGAGTACAATTTCCTTCTGATCAAACACAGACCCGTCTTCCTAGCATGTAGTTCTCGCAATCTATTAAACATCAAGCTCCTCCTAAAACGCACGTATTTATTAGTAATAAGTTCACCAGAAGCCAATTAATTAATAAGCAAAAGTATGACGAACTTTAGTTTTGTAAAAAGCAATTTTGCCCGTTTTTAGTGTGACTAAACTCTAAAGTCTGTTTCTGAGTTTTGTGTGCATACTGTATGTACAGAGAAATAAATGTCGAAACGAACAGAGTTTAGACCCGAATTAGTACATTTCTGTAATGACTGCATGTACTCTGGCTAGTGCTTTTGGTTTACTTTATAGTCTACTAATGATTATTGTCTGTCAGTTAATATTTATACTACAATCATGTATGTGATGCATATTTGATTACTGCTAATTAATTAGTGTCACTTTGTGTTGCACAAGCTTTGGGTACACGTATGCGCCAATTCACTGACCCTCACATTTCTTAATTAGATCATCTGTAACAAGCACTTGAACATAGAAACGCTGTAAATTATGTAAGTACACACATGTACTGGTACTAACTATAGGCCTAGGCAATAACTAATGTGTATGGTAGCGTTGATGTGTATCGATTTTTACACCAAATCTCTGCGCTTGCTTCGGAGCAGGTCCATGACTACTCAAATTTGTCATTGCAGTGCATGGGGCCCCTCTCGAGGGACCGACCCCTGCGTATAATTTCTCGATGACGCGCGCAAATGCTACACCTTCCAGTTTATTCGAACGAACGCCCACACCAGTCTCGTTTAGACTCTAGCTAGGTGTCATTGCTGTCGTAGCCGTGGATTAGGGTAACGTATAATACCTTATTACTCAAGTATAACACAGACGCAACTACTACGAGTACAAGCAAACTATAACAAAATAAGGAGTCACGTGACGTAGCGCACGCTATCTACTACATCTCCTCTTTTGGCTAGAAGTCAATAATAAGTCATTTAGTTGGTGTCCATGCCTTTCTTGGAATTCTCCTTCTTGTTGACCGTCTTGGTGTATTGTCTCTTTCTCTTCCCTTTTCCTCTGGTCTCACTTGTACAGTTCCCTTCTGTTTCTCTCTGTTCGTTGTATGTATCTCCAGTGGTCATAAAGGTTCTGGTTTGCTAACTATGCGACTTCTTAGTTGATTTATATGTCGTCTCCACGTAATGTTTGAATTCTCTTGTTGTACATGATACATGACATTCCCCTGTCTGGATTTGATCATTCCTGGTATCCACAATTTTCCTTCTCTATAGTTTCGTATCCAAACCAAATCTCCTACTTGAAATTGACGCCATTTCGTATTCTGACTATAATTCCTTTGTTGTCTATTACTGCTTTCTAGCCTTAGCTGTTGTTGAGATGGATGAATCAAATCTAATTTTGTTCGTAATCTTCTACCGTTCAGCAACTCTGAAGGTGTTTGATTTGTCGACGTGTGTGGTGTTGCTCTATAGTTGGCAAGAAAATCCAAAACACATTCGTCGACCTCTTTGTTGTGTTGTGCCTTGATCTTGTTTACACCAACTTTAAATGTTTGCACCAATCGTTCTACCTCACCGTTCGATCTTGGATGGTACGGCGGAGAAAAAATATGTTGTATTCCTCGATTGTTGCAAAATTTTTTGAAATCTTCTTATTTGAACTGAGGTCCATTATCAGATACAATGATTTCTGGCAACCCATTTATAGCAAAAATTTTTCTTTGATGGTGAATAATGACTTCTGTTGTTTGTCTTACTGCCTGGACTTCTGGCCACTTACTGTAAACATCAACGAGTACTAACCACATCTTGCCTTTGAATGGACCAGCCAAATCTATGTGAATTCGTTGTCAAGGTCGTAAAGGTTCTTCCCATTGATGCAATGGTACTCTAATCGGATCCCTAGCATTTTCTGCACAATGTCGACATTGTCTCACTGTCTTCTCTATATCTGCATCAATAGATGACCACCATACGTGTAGTCTGCTTAGTGACTTCATTCTTGTCATTCCTGGATGACCATCATGTAATAGTGACAAAACTTGTGTTTTTATACTTTTCAGGTACAACAACTCTAAGTCCCCACAATAAACATCCATTTGATATAGTGAGTTGAAAACGCTTTCCAAAGAATGGTCTCAATGTACATGAAACAGCTTGAATTGATGTTGGCCACCCATATAATGTATAATTGTACACTTGAGACAAAATTGGATCTTCAGTGGTAGCTCTGCTATGTTTCTTGCTTGGACTGGCAATAACTGAATCTGACCTTGTTCCAATGCACATACAATATCCTCAGAATCATCAGTATGTATTTCTTGACCTGAATCAATAGGCAACCGCGATAATCCATCAGAATTTCCATGACTCTTTGTTGGTTCATACTCAACAGTGTAGTCATAAGCAGATAAAATAATTGCCCATCGCTGTCGACGACTTGCTGCCACTTCTGATATTCCTTTCTTTGGATGAAATATTGTTACTAATGGTTTGTGGTCAGTTCTTAAACAGAACTGTCTTCCCAGTAAATATTGCCGAAATTTTTGCACACCATACACTATACCCAATGCTTCTTTTTGTATCTGGGCATAATTTTTCTCAGATGATGTCAATTTCCTTGAAGCAAATGCTATTGGTTTTTCTTGACCGTTTGCATACGTGTGAAATATAACAGCACCGATGTCAACTGGACTTGCATCACATGATAAGGTAATAGGCAAATTGCTATTATAATGTGTTAATGATTGATCAGACATCAATGAATTTTTTACATGCCACACAGCCTCAATGTGCCCTTTTGTCCATTTCCATTGTACTCCCTGGTGCAATAATTCATTCAGGATAGCATTTTTAGAAGCTAATCCTGGTATGAATCAATCATAATATGTCACCATGCCGAGAAATAATCTGAGTTGAACTTTGTCTTCAGGTTCTGGCATATCTTGGATAGCTTTTATTTTATCTGGATGAGGACGTATTCCATCTTTATCCATAATGTAACCAAGATAAGTAATAGTTTTCTGAAAGAAAGAACATTTCTCGTGTCGCAATTTGAATCCAGCTTCTTTTAATCGATCAAGTACTTTGTGTAAATTTGCTAAATGTTCTTGGTCCGTTTCACCAGTTACCACAATATCATCAAAATAGATACCAACCTTTGGAAGATATCTCACTACCTGTTCCATAATTCTTTGAAAAACGGCAGGTAAACAATTCAATCCAAAAGGTAATCTTTTGTATTTGTATAATCCCTGGTGAGTATTGATAACCACTAAATCCTGTGATTTCTCATGCAATTGAATTTGAAGATAAGCATCTGAAAGATCTAACTTCGAAAAACATCGTCCTCCACTTAATTTCTGAAAAATTTCTTCTCTCAATGGTATTGGATAGACGTTTTTTTTAAGAGCTAAGTTAACAGATACTTTAAAGTCTCCACATATTCTTACTTTGCCTCCAGGTTTCTTTACCGTCACAATTGGTGTAGCCCAGTCTGAATGACTAACTTTTTCTATCACACCTGCTTTCTCCAGATGATCTAATTCTGCTCCCACAATAGGTTTGAAAGCGAATGGTAGTTTCCTAGGTTTAAAGTACTTTGGAGAAACTTCTTCACGTATTTCTAACTGTGCTTTAGTTAGAGTACAACATCCTAACTCTGTCTTGAAAAGTTCTGAATGTACTTGCAAAATGTCTTTTAGGTTAAGTGTACTCCCAGTTGTCACTGCAACTGTACTGAACTGTTGGGGATGGACTTGAATATTTAACGTCTGTTGGCCATCTCTACCAATAATATTTACTCCGTTGTTGGAAACATAAAATTGCATGACCTTGATAATTGAAGGATTGTCATCCCGACACACTGATGTTTCAAAGTAACCAATAGGTATAATTTTCTGACCTTCAAATGCTCCAAGTACTCTTGATGTTGATGACAATTTGGGCTTTCCAATATCAATCCATGTCTTAGCATTGATAAACGTGATTGATGAAGCAGTATCCACTATCAGACGTAGGCGTTTACCAAATTTAGGTAACTGCACTACTTGATAGGGTGGTAATGAGTCTGTCTTTTTTTCTTGCACAGGAGCTAGTACTGTAATTACTCCAGATTCCGTTTCTTGTAGTGTTTGGACAATAGCTGTTACCGATCGGCATACCTTACTAATATGACCAGTCTTATTGCAGCGATAGCATTTAGCATTGCGAAACTTGCACCGGCTGCGCAAATGATATCCTCCACAGCTATAACAACGATTACTCTGAGTCTGTGACTTCTTACCAAAAGGTTGAGTCTTCTTTTCTGGTTGTTTGAACAACCTGGACTTCTGACTTCGGATTGTTGCAACGTTTATTGTACTAGAATCGTCTCGCTGATGTGAATCGTCTTGTGTAGTCATCCCATGACTTACTCCACGTTCCGCTGCTTCAAATGTAAGCGCAATCTGAAGAATCTCGTCTAGACTTTTTTGATGGTCCTGCATTAGCATATGCTGTCTAAGACGCTCTTTGCGCATTCCCATTACGAACTTGTCGCGAAGATTTTCCTCTAAATGGCTTTCTCGCCAGTCACATGTCATGGATAGTCGGCGAAGTTCAGTCAAGTACGTCGTAATAGTTTGACTTTCCTGTTGAATGTATGAGAAAAATTTGTAACGTTCAGCCAAAACTAACCTCTTCACTCCAAATTGTGCATTCAGTTTCTCTCGTAGTTCGCTGTAATCTAGCTCTTCCGGTTGGAGGGGTACACATAGACTACACAAAAGTCGGAACATGTTCGAACCAATGTACGTACAAAGAAAAGCTCGTTTCCTTTCAGCTAAAATGTCTTCTGGATGAATTAGCAGCCATTGGTCAAAACGCCGGCTCCACGCGTTCCAGTCATCTTGAGCTTCATTGAATATCTCAAACGGGGGTATTGAAGGAAGCATCCTCGTCGCCATTGTCGTAGCCGTGGATTAGGGTAACGTATAATACCTTATTACTCAAGTATAACACAGACGCAACTACTACAAGTACAAGCAAACTATAACAATATAAGGAGTCACGTGACGTAGCGCACGCTATCTACTACAGTTGCCCTCTGCAACGCTTCCATACGTACTACTGTATGCTTCAAATGCCTACAGGCTAGCAATTTCGGACCGTCCGCGAACGCTACTAAGCGGATTTTACGGATAAACATTCGAGAAACTTAAAAAAACAGAATCCGTAGTTCTATAAGGTTGTGCTCGCTGTCTGACGAACAGATTGAAGTGCCTACTTCAGCGTTTTCAACTCTAACTAAACCAAATTTTGTAGCCTCGGCCTCCCAGACCCGTGTAGAGCCGATTTAAAAAAAGCGTTTTGAATCAACGCTACACAGGTCTGGGAGGCCGAGGCTAAGAGCACAGCCAATCAGCATGCATTCCTTCAAGCGAGTGTTACCTCAAGGTTGGCAACGTCAGTCGTGGTTGCCGGTACGGAGCATACTTTTTGTACCCACATCTCTCCGTCTTTCTTCCATTCTCTTGGTGGCAGAAGAGAGTTGAGCAGCTCAATGTTGTCGCACAGACTTTCGGAGTCACCAGCGACGGCAGCTCTTCCCGCGCCGGCACCAGCTAGGTGGTGCGAAAGCGCCGAGACTGCAAATGTACCGTTTAGTCCTGCAGTAGTTAGATTTGTTTCAATCGAAGGTTTAGTCTGAAAGCAGTACATCAGTTTGGTAAATTGTAGTTACCTAGCAAGTTTTGTTGAGATTGTTGTGTGACCTGTTGGTTTCCGGTTGTCGTGCTGATGAGAATTGGGTTGTAATATTTGACAAGAGATGACGGAATTTGAAAAATATCTGCACACGCAAACGTTGCGAAGTGTCACGCATGCGTGTGTTCTAATTCTTTCAGAGGTGTCGACGAGATGATTCCAATGAACAGATCTGACCATTTAGTTTTCGGTCACTACTCGTCATGGCATAACACTACATTGTATATCAAAATCGTATTTACTATAGGAGTCTAGTAACTACAGTCACACTTGTAGGACTTTTCCTTTCTAGTAGAATGTCATTTCAGCTAATAAAAACGGGAATTTGTTTAGGCCACATGACTTAGCAAATAGTGTACACTCGAAGATGGCTTGAATGACTCCCCGTTTGCGATTGTGTGGATGTGTGGAGGCGTGGCTATGCCTGTCATGCTCAGGAAGATGCCACGCCTTCAAAGCTCAAGGGTTACAGTAACACCGCGACGCCTCCACGACTAGCCGGATGTGGGCGGGTTGATAGACGGATGTGGGCGGTATTATCTACTCTGCGTAGTTTAGTTGCAGTAAAGGGTTAATGAGAAACAATTACAGTTTATATATAACTGGTGTAGAACTAGTAAATGAAGCTGTGTTTACACCGTCGCTTCAGAGCCACAAGTGTGTGTGTGTGTGTGTGTGTGTGTGTGTGTGTGTGTGTGTGTGTGTGTGTGTGTGTGTGTGTGTGTGTGTGTGTGTGTGTGTGTGTGTGTGTGTGTGTGTGGTGTATTTATTGTGAAAACCATACATTCTAGCAACAAGCTAATGATTAAATAATAATAAATAGACAAAAATTAATAAAATTTACATTGATAATTATTTGAAAACACAGGGATGCATCGATGTGATTAAAGATAATTAAATAAATATCATCAATGTTTCACACTACACTTCAAATTCAGTACATGCACATGCGTGACAGCTGCGTCTCTTGCACGGAGCGTGCTTGTTATGATAACCACGTTATTTCTCAATTCTGCATGTAGCGCTCTTGCTTGCGTCACTTGAGGTGGACACAATTATCATGCTTTCGTTGAGCCGTTGCTATCATCTTTCGTTCCGTTAAAATTAATTCGTCGTAGCTAGAGAGCGATGTACGTGCACGGGAAATACTGTGAAGCGCGATCTCCTCTGCAGATCGCTTTGCAACTATTTTTCGCAGACTCTAAAAAATTAGAGAAGACGACAGAACAAGTTTGGAGTCGCTGCGTTGTTTCCTCGATTTACTACAAAAAGGATCCCGTTTGCACGAAACTTCGTGCAAATGGGATCCCACATGTTCTCCTCTGCAGATCGCTTTGCAACTATTTTTCGCAGACTCCAAAAAATAAGAGAAGACGACAGAACAAGTTTGGAGTCGCTGCGTTGTTTTAGTTAGTAGTTTTCAAATGAGAGCATAGCCCTGTTGTTTGTTCATGTACTAATAAAAAAATACCGCTGAAACACGATATAAATAATGATGTGTCTGCATGACAGCGGGGTGCACCACGGCGCCACCTTGGTCAATGCAAGGGTACAGAGTCCACAGGAATACTGGATGTCCGTGCTATCGCGCTAGGAAAAAAGTTAATGTACCTATTGCACTATCGCCGCGATTCAGGCAATTAGTGTACGTGTACAAGCACGATCTAGAGAGCTACATCTAAAATTAAGTTATCTACAGTGACAACGTAATACCCACAGAAATGATCTATTACTTTGAAAGCTACTAAGAATTTTAGTTTTCTCTAGAAAGATATTGACGTATGCCACTTTCTGCTACGATGGTGCTTGTACCTGTGTTCGTAATACAATGCTACCAAGAATAGCATCACAGGATGTCCTCTTTGTCTTTGACCTTTGTTTGCGTTGCATATTGCTACGATAGTGTTACACTAGCAGCTACTTGGATCCAGGTTCAAAGTGCAACACGTCTAGTAGACATGTCACAATGACATTCAGCTGTCAGTGCAAATTACATGGAAGCATCAAAACTCTGTGAAAAGAATTATAATTATGTAGCTCTAAAAATTCTTGTACAGTATTTTACAGCTTTAAAGCAAACCCAAGTTGTCAATGATGCCAAGCCAGACTATGTTAGAGACTAAGACTATGTAGCTTAGAGCGCGATTCAGTTTGTTTGTGTTTGCTTGTGTGTGCCGATTTAGACCACCATTGACCAAAGATCTCAGATGATGATGATGATGATGATGATGATGATGATGATGATGGTGATGATAATGATGATGATGATGATGATAATGATGATGATGATGATGATGATGATGATGATGATGATGATGATGATGATGATGATGATGAATACAAAAGTTTTAGGTCACCCTGTTTACTTCACTAATCTGGAGGAAGAAAGTGGACTACAGTCAACAGCTACAGCTTTATTGTATCACAAACAACAAAAAACATCTTGCATACTACTCACAAGTAATCTTGACAAAGAAATATTGTTTAGTACTTAGTGTGTCCTCCATGAGCAGCAATTACTGCAGCACACCTGCAAGGCATCGAATCTACAAGGTTTGTGGTAACAGCCCTGGTGGTGGTATTCCACACTTGGAAAACAGCTGCTGTCAACTCTTGCTTGTTCCTGCAGGGTTCCTTCTCTAGTCGGCGTTTCATTTCATCCCAAAGATGCTCTATAGGATTTAAATCAGCACTCTGAGGTGGCCATGGATGGATTACAGGCACGCTATGTCTCTCAAACCACGCCATTGTCGTTCTTGCTGTGTGGCAAGGTGCTCCATCTTGCTGAAAGACATATTCAGCTCGACATAACTTCTCCCCGTCCTCTTTAACACTGTCACAAATGAGTCCCACATACCTGGCTGCATTAAGTGTACCTTCAACTACCTTCAGACTTCCCACACCCGATGCAGCCATACACCCCCAAACTTGAATTTTTGCTCCCCCATACTTCACCGTTGAAGTAACACAATCAGGATGGTATCTTTCGTTGCTTCTCCTTCGTATCCACTCTCTTCTTGCTGGTATGAGTTCAAATACAGACTCATCAGACCACAGTACTTTCCGCCATTTCTCAACTGTCCAATCTTGTCGCTCCTTGCACCACTCTAGTCTCTTCTTTTTGTGTTTTTCGGTTAGAAGTGGTTTCTTTGCTGCCACACAACCCTTCAATCCAAACGAATTCAACCTTCTTCTAACCGTACTAGACGAAACGTGACAGCCAGTAGAGTCCTGGAGCGCTCTCTTCAACAATCTCGATGTTGCCCTCCGATTCGATAGAGACGTGCGATAAAGAAGACGATCTTCGCGAGCGGTAGTTGCTCGAGGACGTCCAGATCTTGACTTGTCTTTAACCGTGCCTGTTTCAGACTTCTTCCGCAATATCCCCTGGACTGCACAAAGACTGATTTTCTGCCTTCTTGCAATACTGCGACAGCTGTATCCCTCTTCACTCAAAGTCACTACTGCAGCTCGTTCTTCAATAGAAAGATTTCTTCTCTTTGGCATGACACGGAAATTGCTTGCGAGATTCAAACGTCCCGTACGTCACCTCGGATGCCCTTCTTCCTTCAGCGTACAGTGCGCAACCATGCGGTTTACAGGGACGGTCTGCGCAACCCTAGTAGATGCATAGCAACGGTAGTCATTCTAGCCATCTGCATAGCAACGGCGACATCAGAAACGTGAACTCGTAGTGCACTTTGACGTTCTCGTTAGCTACAGCCTGTCTACAGCAAGAATATAACTGATGAAATACTGTTCAATATCTCCAGACAGTATGTGATCTCAAGACGTTCATATTTCAGGTGCAGAACTACATTTTCATACAACCTTAGAACAATATCTGGGTGACCTAAAACTTTTGCACAGTACCGTATATATATATATATATATATATATATATATATATATATATATATATATATACATACATACATACATACATACATACATACATGTGTGTGTGTGTGTGTGTGTGTGTGTGTGTGTGTGTGTGTGTGTGTGTGTGTGTGTGTGTGTGTGTGTGTGTGTGTGTGTGTGTGTGTGTGTGTGTGTGTGTGTGTGTGTGTGTGTGTGTGTGTGTGTGTGTGTGTGTGTGTGTGTGTGTGTGTGTAAATATGTCTAACAACTCAGACTAATATGTCTGATCTTCCATTGTACTCTGCTACACAATTTGACTCTGTATATACACACATTACGAGAAACAGAACAAATAGAATAAGACGGAAACTAGACTGCAGCTGTTTACGCACACTACAAAACTTACTATGCTATACTACCTAGAGAGGGTAGTTTCACTATTTGACCTCGAGAAGTCAACTAGGAGTTGCTGCATACATTAGATAGATGGCATGTTTTACGTTCAAGGGTGCCTTCGTTGTTGAACTAGAAATAATTTCTTTGTGTGACTACAAATCACAAGTGTCTTCCTCATACCCACGGAAAGCATTTACTAGAGAGGAGGATCACTTCATATCGTAGGCGTAGAAAGCCACTCACCAAAGCGCTGAGGATAGGTAGGAGCCTATAGCTAGGTTCTACAGCATACGTTACTCGTTTTTACCACAACTAACACAATGAATTGTCTAAACTACGAAACTTTCTCGAAGAAACCGACAGCAAGCATACAACTCATCTGCTACATATCAACATTTCCTGTTATTGAATACGTACTTCTTTTTATTAGTTAGTCACTTGTAACTTGAGACAATCAATAGGCTCACAGAAATCATTTCTAAAATGACTCTAGAACTGACACTATTCGAATTCTCTTGTCAAGGTTAACTTTTGGATCATGGAGGCAAAGGTGTTTTTGCGAGACTCCCCCTCCAGACACCAATATAATATATTAGATCCATTTCATTAAAATATTACAAAAAATTTGATAATACATACGTCTAAATCTATCTATTACATATAAAAAATTCAATAAGTCTATGGATTCGTGTTTAGTGAATAAATATATAAAATCAGATAACGATGTACTTTGTTCTATCATTCGAGAATATTTTGAAATAAGTTAACAGATTTCTATATTTCTAATATTTTTACAAAAACTTGTAATAAATATATAATGTAACAGACAATAAAAATATTTAAATACTCAAATATGATCATATTATAGGTAACTAACGTTTCATAAACTTTATGTAATCGTGTAGAATAATATTTTAATTAGATAATTTTTCAATTGTTATAATACAAATTTGTTTTCGACTACTATTGTTTCCATCTACAATTTTATAAATAAAACAATTGGTCATGTAACGTTTTTACGTCAATGTCATTATTTGTGGTACGTTTAGAGTTTTGTGATGTTTTCCATAATTGCTATAGATAGTTGTTATTGAAATGACTCGAGCCTTCAAATTTAATTTTTGCATATAAATAGTTTCTATAATATAACAAGACTTTCGTTCAGTACACATCAAATAATTCTTTGCTTTATCTTGATGTAGAACCGATCTCAAGTGGCTTCTCTTCACGTAAATACACAATCTGTCACTAATCTCTATTTCAATTTGTAGCAATGGCGTTTGAGTTATTGAATAACGTACTTATGTTACAAATAATATATTATATTACGTTTTAATGTACTTATGCTAAAACGTTAAAAATAGTTGCAAAGCGATCTGCAGAGGAGAACATGTGGGATCCCATTTGCACGAAGTTTCGTGCAAACGGTATCCTTTTTGTAGTAAATCGAGGAAACAACGCAGCGACTCCAAACTTGTTCTGTCGCCTTCTCTTATTTTTTAGAGTCTGCGAAAAATAGTTGCAAAGCGATCTGTGACATGTTTCGGTGCATTTGGCACAGTGAAAGGCATTAAGCAAACGGCGACCTCCGCGTCGCCGTAAAGAGCGCGGCCGTACAACTGCTAGAGTAAGCGCAGAGACGTTGTATTGTATCGATGAAGAGGTTGAAGCGGTCAGTATCAGCACGCGGCTCGGATCCCGTTTGCAAGAAATTTTTTGCATCCCGTTTGCACGAAGGATCCAGAATAAAAGATGCACAGTGCCTAGAGCCTAGAATGGCGCCTAGAGCCTAGAATGGCGTCTAGAGCCTAGAATGGCGCCTAAATTAGAGCGTTTGCGGTAGGATTAAATGATGGCACGAGTTCAAGTTGTAGCAAAGCAATAGAGAACAAGGAAATCACTTAGTCAGGATGCGAAACGTACGACAAACATGCAGCACTCTTAGTGTAGCCTAGAGATGTGCATGTGTCATTCGCATTCTAGTTCACGGCAGCGGCTGTTGAGCAAGTCGACATTTGTGTCTTTAATTCTTTATGAACATCTTTAACGTTTTCCATTTTGAGATAACTTGCCGCTAGATGAAGATGGCTCGAGATCTTTCTTCGGTCTCTTTCTGTTGCACACGCCTGTTCACTCTGGTACAGTATTCCTTGTTTTTTTGTGTGATATCTTTGTCCTAGACGTTGGCGGTTCTCTCGAAGTTATCTGGATATCTTAGTACATGTGAATTGAGTATCATCGTGCTTACGAATGACAGTATTTTTGTTTGTTTGTTTGTTTGTATATTTATTTGTGTGTCAATGTGCATGGACGTATGTTAATTAATTAATTCAAGCGAAGGTTATGGGATGCTGTTCGGTGCATGCACCCGAACGTGCATTTGGTGCACCTGTCAACAATTATTTATTATCAACAGAACCTTTTAACTGTTAATGGGCTCACGTGCACGTATATAAGTTTGAGTAGTTCACGAACGACGTCACTTCGAGTCTTGTGTATACTCACGTACTGTCCGACATCTACCTTTAGGAATCCAACCGTTTGTGAACATTTCTATGCAGAACGAATTTTGAGCCGTGACGGTGAACGAATCTTCAGTCTTGCTCGACAGCACATCACTCTATAAAGACGGCTAGTTTGAACACGACAGGCGGATCGTCGTCCGACCTTCCAGCCCTAGCTCGGCTTGTGCTCTGCAGACTTGTTTTCAACGTGTTCTCTAGCGTTGCCCTGCGTTTCGTACAATAATCAGTTATCACATCGCTAGTTTGGATATCTTTTCTGGATATCGTCAATCTGTGAGGTACACCTGACCTTGCACTCTATCTCTAGAAATCCAAGCGTTTGTGAAATATTTCTATGAAGAACGAATCTTTGGTCTCGATCAACAGCACGTCACTAAACACGACGTTCAAGGGAACGGTCGACGCTTCGTTTATACTTTACAGAATTCCGGCTGGTATTCAGTTTGTGCTCTGTGGACTCGCTCTCTACGCGTTCTATCGATTGCCAAATGTTCGTAAAGTAATCAATTATCCTATTATCGGTTTGGTTGCGTCGGATATCTTACGAGCCGTCTTGACCTTGCTTTCCATGCCGTTTCGTTTCATGCAATACGGCAATCCTTCAATTGGCGAACAAATATACTGCGAGTTCTTCAGATATGCAAACAACGTCCAGCTGTCTTGGTCTTCCTGGACTCTCGTCATAATTACCTATAGTCGTTATGACGCCGTTGCAAACGTCTTCGATCCAAAATTTAA
>CAXXBX010000249.1:0-18771 GCA_964274945.1 Dehalococcoidia bacterium
GGATGATAAGATGTTGTCCGCACATGTCTAATACCGCTGCCCTTCACAAATTCTTTGAACTTCTGTGACACAAAAGAAGGTCTATCGTCAGACACTAACGTATCCAACAAGCCATGAGTGCGAAAGAGTCACGCACTTCTCTATTGTGATGGCCGATGTACAAGAATTGCCGGTGTAGTGAATATCCATCCATTTGGAGCGATCGTCCACAATGACAAAAAGTATGCTCCCATAAACGGCTTGGCATAGTCGACATGCAATCGACTCCATGGCTTTTCTGGTCATTCCCGTGCACACATTGGAGCTAATGGCGGTGCCCTCGCTTGCTGCTGGCATGTAAAATCCAAGAAAAGCCTTAAGTTCTTTCACAGATGTTGTTGCGGGAGCTTCCTGGATAGCTCTAACTTTCTCTTTATTCGGATGAGTGCCTTCTGCATCAATGGTTACTCCTATATACTGCACTGATGGAACCATGAACTGGCATTTCGCTCTCTTGGTCACAGCCCTGCCGCGGACAACTTCTGCAAGACTTCTTCTAACCTCTGTAAATGCTGATCCTGACACTTCCCGGTCACTAGGATATCGTCAAGATATAATACCACCCCATCAATACCTTGCAACAGATTCTCCATTGTGCTTTGGAATATGGCAGGAGCCGCAGACACACCAAAAAGTAAGCGATTATATTGAAATAATCTCATTGTGGGTGTTTATAGTGACAAAGGGGTTTGACTGCTCGAGTCTTCTAACTGCCTTTGTCCATCCAATCGTGCAAGAAGGTCGTTTATCCGTGGTAGGGGATAGCTATCAGGTTTGGCTACTTGGTTGACTGTCATTTCATAATCCCCGCAAACTCTAATAAAGTCATGTGCCTTCAAAATTTGGGACTATTGGTGCTGCCCATTCAGAGTGCCGTACAGGTTCGACAATTGCAGTGTCAACCAATTTGCAAAGAGCTTCTTGCACTTGTTCTCTGATTGCGTTCGGTACGTTTCTTGCACGATAGAAACGGGTAGTTGCCTGGGCGTCTACGTGGATCTTGACTTTTTCACTCTTAAAGAGTCCTAGTTCATCTCGAAATACCTCCTCATACTGCTCCAGGATACCACCCACCTTCTCTCTATCTAGTCACAAAACCTGGTGGGATGCCTGCCAGTTAATTTTCAGTTTACTCAGACAGTCACACCCACAAAAACTAGGGCCACTTCCTTTCACGACTAGTTATGATAGCTTTAGCCCCTTGGTGGCCTGAGGGGTGCTTGCCTTGACGATGATCCTCCCCAGCAAAGAAATTTTCTCTCTTGTATAGGTCTTCAGGACACTGGCTGTATTACGCAATGCAGGGCGCTGCCTTTTCCACAGCTGCCTATAAACAGCTTCACTAATCAGTGACACTGATGCATCAGTGACACTGATGCATCAGTGTCGATTTCCATGTCAAGCTTTTTCCTTTCTATCATCACTGGAGTGAACGAAGGCTTCTGGTTTGACTCCAAAGAATTTACTATCTCTTCTTTACTCACTTTGTGAGTCATATGGTAATGATACTGTTGTGATTTTTCATCATCCTCAGGTAATTCCCATTCTTGTTCCACTACAGCTGCTTGCTGTTCTTGATTGCCAATCTTTCCTTCGGTCTTGCATGCTCTAAGTATGTGCCCCATCTTTTGCACCCGTGACAAGTTGCTGACTAAAAATGGCAGCTTGATGGAACAGGGCCTTTATAACCGCATCGATAGCAGCTTGACAGAGAAGACTTCTGGCTTTCTACATTTTGGACAACCACTGGTGGTGTCTCAGGCTTGACATTTGCGCTAGCACTCAACTGTTCAGCATTCTTAGCTGCTAACTCTATCGCTTGAGCCACCTCTTACGCTTTCTGGAATTTCAGATCTCTCTCTAACAGCAGCCGTCTCTGGATCCTCTTATCTTTGACCACCACAACCAGTCTATCTTGCAGCAAATCACTCAACGAATCCCTAAATTCACAATATTCGGCAAGCTTAGGTAATTTCGCTTCGTAATTTGCCACTGACTTACCTGGGTGGCGGTTTCTGCTGTTGAATTTGAAACGTTGCATCGTAGTAGAAGGCTTTGGGTTGAAATGGACCTCCGACGTGGCACAGATGTCTGAAAATGGCTTTTCTTCTGGCTTATCCGGATGTAACAAACTTTTCAACAGTATACGTACGAGGTCCCACGCTACTCAAGAAAATGGCGCGCTTTCTGGCGGCATCTTCCATCTCGTTATCCACGAAGACCTGCTGCATCCGTTCGGCGTACTGCCACCAGTTGCCTTTGGCTTCATCGAATTCTTCCAAGCACCCAAGCGTCGCCATCCTCGTCGCCAGTGTGATATCTCGTGATTCGCTATTGAAAGATCTACTACCAGGACTAAACTCCCGGATGACCAGCACCCGGATACTGCAATTACTACTTGATAATCATTGCATGCATGGTCACTAGCAATCATTGACTTGATTTCAATGACTTTGTGATATTGAGATCCCATAGCAAATTAGAGAACCCTGTGCTACAGAACATCGACGCTGAAACTCAACCAGTGCTAGATGTATTGTCAGGTGGCTCAAGCAAGGAACTTCGTCTACCAAAAGAAAGCTGGAAACAGAGCGAGAATGTTACCTTCCAGCGACAAAAAGAATATTCGGACGAAAAAGAAGCTGTGCAGTTGAAAGCAATCCAAAGGTTACCCAAAGTGGGAGATTAGTGAATACGCCATGATATCTACGTGACTATGACAAGTGCCTATAGGGAAAGGGGATGATAGGATATACGGGAACTCAGAGTGATGACTTGTTTGCCGGCCGGTGTGATTTCTTCGAGTTCATTGTAGTTTGAGTCTATAGCTTACCTATATATAGTGTATTGTCTTTTGTTGTGTTACACTCTGTCTTAAATCAACACTTCTCCGTCTCTTCATTCTGGAGCTTTCTATGCTGACTTGGTGCTAGAGTAATGTAATTAATGAAGGGCGCGTTCGATTGGGCTCTTCCAGAAGAGGCTCCACGCGCACGCCCCTCTTCCAACTTTTAAAGCTCTGCCGCTATGGTTGGAAGAGCCAAAATTCTACGAAATCAGCTGCTGGTTGGAAGAGTACGCCCTCTTTCAACCTCTTCCAGCTCTGAGCCGAAAGAAGTTGTAAGAGGGGCGTGCTCTTCCAGACTCTTCTGAAAGACGCTGAAAGTGCACAATCGAACGCCCCCAAGTCTGCGTCTTCGGTAACTCGACATACCACCAATTGAGTCAGAAATACTTTCAGTTGTCATTACAATTTGGTTTGACACTATTTTTCATGTTCCAAGGTTAGTCCGTAATTTATGCTTTCTAAAGTTTTGCTACAGAATTATGCCATGCTCAGTCTGATGGTTTATGGGGACTTGTTCGCGTATTCATGTTTCCCCAATCAGTATTACGTTTATATACCACATCAAGGTATAAAAAGAAGAAAAGAGTTGCCATTCATTCTCTGATGTCGATCTGCTATTCTCCGTCAATAGCAAGATGGTGACTTGGTACATTTAAGGAATTTGCCAGAGTCGATGTAAGAGCACAATGCATACTTGGGGCTATCTCTGTTCACCAGATGCTGAATCAATCAAACGTGACTGAACAACATCGCATGGAAGAACTATATATGAATTTATCCAACCATGGATAGATGCACGTTACGGTCAAGCCATGCAGTCTTTGCGTGAGTGCTTTGGTTGTGCATCAGAAGGTGACGTTGAAGCATTTAATAAACTTCTGGAAAGACATCGTAGTCGCGTTCACCACCAAACGTTACTAACAATAGTGTATCTTCCTTGACTGTTGACTTTGTTGCAATACTGTCTCCTCTGAAATTAATGCATTCCCTGGAGGCACAAGTCCAGGTGGCTCTAAACTTGGAGCACAACATCTGATTGATACAAAAGTGGTCAACGTTTCTCCTAATGTACAAATTTGTCTTGAACAACTGAATAAAGTGATAAACAAGCTTTTAGCGAGAAAAGATTGATGAGGCCATCGCCCCTAGCTTGATTGGTTACTGCACCGCTCATAGCTCTTCGAAAGACATGTGGCAGTGTGTGCCCTATCGCTGTTGACAAGATTTAATAGGAAGCAAGCTGGTCGTGTTTGTTGGACCGCTGTCCGATCACGTCTTCCAGATATACTTTTACCCTACAGACAAGTGAGAGTTAGAGTGAAGAGTGGTCTAGAGGCTGCTATATATACATTCTGTTCGGTCTCTTATTGAAAAGAACTGCTTCAACGAAGAGCTCTGTTGTAAATTGACACGAAAACGCCCTCAACAAATGCATAGGTGTATGAACCCTGGAGCAACGAGGGCCAAGGCCCTCAATCAGCAGCGCTTAGTCACTACATAAAATAGGTCATAGAACTTTCAAATGGCTGATGGGGAACAATGCCGTTACCGCGTCTTGATGTTGGCCTCCCAACTTGGATGCCATTGCTCTCGACACCTCTGGAATGTTACAGTAACTCCTTTTCCATGAGTTGGAAGTAAAATTTTCAGACGTATTTGCATCGGCTAGACGGTCTCATATTAACTTCAGCAGGAAAGGTGAAGTGTGGCCAAATCTCAAGTCTTCTAAAGTGTTCAGCAAGATCATTTGGATCCTCTACTAGATCTTTTTTCTTGTTGCTCGGTCTCAAGCTGTTGATGGCATCGATGACATCAAGAGCATTTAGTTGTCCATCTGGTATACTGAATTTCCTAAGATTACTGGAATTCGTTCTTCTTCTAATGCAGGAATGAAGCTCCTAGGCACGCCATTACTTTGCTCTGAGCAATTAATATTTTGAGAAATTCTTTAGCAAAAGAGTGGACAGCGTATTGGAGGCGCGTGAATTGCTTTTAAATCTAACAATCCACAAGTGGAAATTGAGTTATTGAGAACTTGCCAGAGTGTTTGCAAACTCAACCATCTTATTCTCACAGTTCCTGGTCGCATGGTCAATGACCAATTGTCTCGTTTTGACGTTGGGATGCAGAGATCCTTATGCCACATCACGTTCTTCAATCTCAAACTTGGCATGGATGCGAGCATCTCTGCCAGGACGGGTAGGAGGTCTTGGCCTCCGTTTTGCCTTGTCTTCGTCTGCTGCTGCCTTTATTGGTAGCTTTAACGCAAGCCGTCAGCATGTGAATCAGGTAATAAGCGATCCATCCAAATCATGGTCATCGGGATTGGATGATGCTTTCTTTACTCTCACATTGAAATTCAGGGGAGCGTTATGATGAAAGATTTGTGTTGTCAACAAGTATCGAACGTCCCTCCCACTGATCTTTCCTATCTATCTTCTGCTTCACAAAAATCATTCCAGTTACACGTTGACGGAATTCATGAGCGAACTGGAGACTCTGACTGAGCAATTAAAGATCAATATTATAATTTAATTTTTCCTTATGCTGGAGCCCTGTTAAGGGCAACACCATAAACAGGAATCTCGGCTTGCCCATGATTCAGCATGTATTTATAGTTGCCACCAAGTAATGGTTGGGTATTCCTATATTCCTGCAGCAAATTCAAGCAATGCCTTATGAGATGTGTATACGGTCAAGTCATTGACCGCTAGGGAGCTAATAATTTGTTGGCCTACAGCTATGACAGTACCTTACACAATGCTTTATATATATGTAATGCATGATGTAATAGCGGGTGTTGGGCATGCGTAGTGTTTTCGTACTAGCAGTGGACGTTGCTCTAACAGTTACTCTATAACGCTATACCTACTACATTGGTGACAGACGTGGGATGAGCAACGAGCACGTCGAAGTGGATCCGTTTCCATCTCAAGCAAACAGTAGCACAGTTTCGCCTAAACGACGCCCGGCGGTGCTGCCGAATTGTTTCAAAGGCGACCCTGACCTGCGATGGCGTGATTGGCTAGACGACTTTGAGCTGCACGCGGAGGTGAACGAGTGGGGCGATACACAACGGCGACAATATCTTGCTCTTCGGATAAAGGGCTACCCGCATGAACTCTACAGGTTACTTACTGCCGAGAAGTCTTCGTATGATTTGTTGAAATCGGCTTTATCCTCCAACTTTTAACCTCTGGACCAATCGGAGCTTTACCGCAAGGAGTTCAGGGCATGAACCAAGAGGAACGACGAGCGACTTCTCGAGCCTGCCATGGCACATCGTACATTGGCTTTCCGCGCTTTTCCAAAAACGGCGCCTGCACAAAGAGATCTGCTGTCGCGCGATCAAGTCATCGATGGCCTGCCTGAAGGTGACTCCCGCATACGCGTTCGTCATGCAAAACCAAAGTCGTTGGTCGATGCAGTCAATGCCGCTCTTGAATTAGAAGCAATAAAACGGGTAATCGACAAGCTAGTGACCAGTAACATCTGCCGCCTCCAAGTGGACCATGGCGTTTCGGCGTCTTGCGACGATATTGACAAATATGGAGCCAACTAGTGATAAAGGACGGTGTACTCTCTAGACTTTGTAGCTCGGGACCTCGATGGGACCAACTACAACTAAAATAGTTCCAACTTCTGTCGTCCGCGACGTGTTACAACAACTTCATGATGATTGCTTTGGTGGTCACTTGGGTATAGACAAAACAGCAGATCGAGTAAGAGAAGGTTTTATTGGCACACTTACTCGAAATGCGTGGTTGAATATATAAAAACTTGTGACAAATGTCAACGCTTCCGTAAGCGCAATCGCTCCAAACGAGCAAACCTTCAGTCTATCCCAGTGGGCAGACCATTTAAAATAGTAGCCATGGATATTTTGAAACTGCCGGTGACACAACGCGGCAACAAATACGTCTTGCTGGTTTAGACTATTTTACTTGCTGGCCGGAAGCTGTTTCTCTAAAAGATAAGAAGGCCGAAACTGTCGCCCGAGCGCTTGTAGAAGAGGTTGTGAGTCGTCATGGAATACCTCGTATACTGCTTTCCGATCAAGGCCCAAACTTTGAGAGTGCACTAATCGAAGAGCTATGCTATTGCTAGGGAATTGTAAAGGTGCGCACTACTCCGGGTCATCTTCCATGTAACGGTTTAGTCAAAAGTTTGAATTGCACACTCATCAGCATGCTTACTAATGCTGCAGCAATATTCCAAACGATTGGGATATGTGGACGTCTCCATTTTTAGGTGCTTACCGATCAGCAAAACAGGCATCGACTGGTTACTCTCCATTTGAGCTAGTGTACAGGCGTTCCCCTCAGTTGCCTGCAGACACTTGTTTTGACACTTCTCAAACTCCGCCCGAAGATACTCAGTCTTTTATGACCGGGTTGCAGAACCGCCGGATGCTTGCTCGAGAAATAGTGGAAGTCTTGCAGCACAGTTGGCGCAGAGGCGTAACTACAACTCACGACCCAATCATAGGTACACCCCTGGAGACAAAGTAATCTTTTTCACCTTCGACGGAACGTAACCAAACTCACTTGCCCTTGCACCGGTCCTTTCAAAATTATAACTCGACGTGGGGAGACTGGCTACATGATTCAACCAATGAGAGGAAGTCGTCGAACAGTAGTACTCTATAACCGGCTAAAACCAAGCTATCACCGAGTGTCAAAAGAAATCTCAGAGACAGTTAAAAGCCTGGCTGACGCTCCCAACAACCATCAGGAAGATCCACCAGCACAAACTAGGTTGCAAGCCGTTCTACCCCCTTTGTACACAAAAACGAGCTTAGAGCAAGGCCGTTCCAACTCAAAGGAGACGAAACAACCAGCAGGTGTGGAAGCTACATCAGAGCCGACATAAACTCCACCAGCGGAAACTAGTCCCTCACCACCACTTGACGAACATCACACGCCTTGCAATGTACGTCAAGCCCAGGACAGATCGGCTGAAGACTCCATGTACATAAGACCTAGACGCCAGACCACCAAATTATTTAGGTGGCTATCTAGTAGACTACAACATTAGGGAGGGGTTAGTGTAGTGCATGATGTAATAGCGGGTGTTGGGCATGCGTAGTGTTGTCGTTCTAGCAGTGGACGTTTCTCTAGCAGTTACTCTATAACGCTATACTCATTACATGTATATTGTGGCATGCATTACAACAAACCTTGTGTAAATGAAATACAACGAACTATAAAGTGCAGGCTAAACCTTCGGCTGATAACCTCAATTACGGAACCGCTGCTGCGGCACTTGCTAACTAATGTTTTAGTTAACATGAAGAGCGTGCTCGAGAAGGGTACATTGACTGGCACGTGGTACTTTCGACATCTGGCACGCTGTAATTCACACTATCGATAACAAAGAGCGCCTGCGCTGCATTCCAATTGTCCGGCCGGCCGTTCAATCCCTTCAATAAATCGCCACATACACTACTGCATGTGACCCTAGCGCATGTGCGCGACTAGCGCTTGCGCGCTCGATTAACAGCTGCAAGTATGGTCTTACAAAAATTTTGATTTACTATAGTCTAGACTACTGTCGAGGAACAAATGTCTTTGGTAAGTCGCTAATATGCTTTGACAGTATTGTAACAAATATCTTGTAGCTAGGTAACAAATAGATTGTAGCTAGATACAGTCATCTAAGTCAGCATACCGAGACGTGACACTAACTATTTGGATTCGAGAGAAGCAATTGCGTGTAAGTTCCTTGCGCAAGTAGGGAAATTACATTTGTGCTCATACTGACCTTGACTGGATCGACATCTGCCAACAGTCCCGAATGTTTCTATTCACCAAATGTAACAGCTAATTTATAATTTCACAACTCAGCAGGCGCGTATACAGAATTTTTTGAAAGAGTGGGTTCAAATGTAATTATCCACGCCCCATAGAAGCTAAATATTTATATGAACTATAGAACCAGCAAACTCACTTCAGTCTCTATTAGTGTTAATTTTCTAGCATTTTATTAAATAATTATAGGCATATATAAGTTTATAATTGAATGAGTTAACCATCCATCAAAAACTCTAGTTAGTAACACAATAAACAACATGCGGCTGTGCTGGTCGTGTCATTGAAGAGGAGGGGTCCTGACCCCAGGACCCCTCCCCTCTATCCGCCTATGCTGAGCTAGACAGCTAGCACACACATGCGCATCCATCACTTTACTTTCGCTAAATTCATTCCAATGAGAATCGATGCAAGCGAAGGTCCCCTATAATAACTATATAGGCTATGTTGCAGAGGTGGAGGTTTTCTGACGCAGAAACGCTCGTGGTTGTGGAGACTTTGTTGTTTAAAGGAAACTCTGCAGATGAAACGAACGCACGCACGCTCGCACGCACGCATACACACACACACACACACACACACACACACACACACACACACACACACACACACACACACATCTTGATTCCACCATACCCACTATGGGTTTGGTAGCGCAGCGTAATAGCGCTTCTCCAAGCAGCACGATCATTAGCATCACGAAGACTGATATGTAATGATCTGAGGTCTCTTGTGACAACATCTATCCATCTCTGTTTAGGTCCATGTGTTGGTCTTGCTGCATTACTAAGTCTGCTGCGAAGTAGTTGTTTTTGGGGACGATTGTCACTCATGCGTAGCAGATGGCCCAGCCATTGCAATCGTTGTTTCTGGATTGTCATAGCAATAGGGTCTTCACACGCTTGTTCTAAATTGTCTGAATTCTTGATTTTATTCCATCTTGAGACACCAAGAATCGATCGAATACACACACATACACACACACACACACACACACACACACACACACACACACACACACACACACACACACACACACACACACACACACACACACTGCACGCACAAGCGCAATGTTCCTCATCCTATTCTGTGCGCTAAAACAGGAAATTTAATTAAGTCGACAAAGATCTCTAGATAGCACTGCGTGTGTTGCTGGTCCAGGACTTATAATACCATGTACAAAATCGACAAAGGCACTGTGGTTGCCACAGCGACAAATTACCCCAACTTTTTGCCAAATTAAAAAAACTCTAAATGTAGTCTAAATAAATGCAGGCGCTCTGACACACCCATCTACATCGTCAAATCGACGCCTCTAGGCTTCCATTCACTACCGACGACAACAACTGGCGAAGGATTATTATTAGCTCTGGTGAGTGCGTTCGTCACCCGGGAAGTTGGTTCTCATCGCGAGATCGACGGGTGTTTCCGCAGACTCATTCACGTGACCTCACTGGTCACATGTTCAGTGGAGTGTGAGAATAGAAAATGGATGCGTCGCTGCTTCTTTTATTAGTATGTATTGCCTTGATCGGGTCCTCCTTTAGCGCATTTCGACCTCCTTCAGTACCTCTAGTCGTCAACAACCCCTATATAAGCATATGGTCTGCAGCAGATAATCTGTATGACGAGTTTCCAGTGCATTGGTCAGGAGGCATCATGGGCTTGACGGGTAAGCTATCTACAACGTTTCTATGTAACACAGTAGCTGATGGTTGCAATGATTTCGTGTGCAGGTCTCATTCGCATAGACGGGAAGACATATCGCTACATGGGACCACAGAGCTTACTAAGAGGTTCTTCAATTCCTAGTGTTGAGCAAACAGAAGTGGATGTAGGTCCAATGTCTACTCACTATACCTTCCATCAGGATGGAGTAAAATTGGATGTCATCTTCTGTAGTATTTCTGCTTTTCCCGTGGACGTTGGTGAGGATGTTGATCTCTCTGGGTACCAGGTTCCTGTGACTTATCTGAACCTTAAAGTGTCATCTGAAGACGGAAAATTACACCATGTTCAACTCTATTATGACAATTCTGCTGAACCGGCGGTGATGGACTCCAAAGAAATGGTCACGTGGTCACGCAACAGGTCAGCTGTAGAAGGTCATCACACTATGTCTATAGGAACCGTCGATCAGAAATATTTGCAACAGGGATCAGATAGAATAAACTGGGGCTACTGGTATACATCAGTTGAAGACAATGGCAATGTGTCTACAGTTATAACGAGTGATACCAATGCAAGAGGATCATTTGCTACTGGGAGAGCATTTCCTGATGAGGATGATAAGCCTCCACGTGCATGTGAAGATAACTGGCCCGTTTTAGCTGTCTCATGGGATTTGGGTAATGTGGGAGAGGGCAATCCAACAAGTCGTTACATTGTTCTAGCATATGATCAAGTTGTTTCCATTCGCTATTTTGGGCATAACATGATACCTTTCTGGCGTCACGTGTACAACAATAATACAGCAGACATGTTGAGATCTGCTCACGCTAATGCTTCTCGCTCGGAGAATGCATGTATAGTAGGAGATGGTTTCTTTATTCAGTTGATCTCTAATGATATTGATCCAGCTGAAAATTACAGTGCGATAGCAACATTAGCCTGGCGACAGACTGTGGGTGGAACACAGTTAGTATGGAATGACATATTAGAACAAGTATGGGCTTTTCTGAAGGAAATTTCAAGTGGTGGTGCTGTGAACACAGTTGATGTTCTCTATCCAGCTTCTCCTCTTCTTGTATATATTTTTCCCACTCGATTACAGAAGCTTCTAATGCCAATTCTTGCATATGCTAATAATGAAACAAAAGCATATGGTGAGTATATTCCTTACAACCTTGCCTGGGCACCACATCATCTCGGTCATTGGCCCATTTGTGATCTTGCTCCAAATCATCAAGAACAGATGCCAATGGAAGAGACTGGTAACATGCTCATCATGATAGCTGCCATAGCAAAACGGTATAGAAATAAAGAAAAACGAGGCTTTCAGAGTGAACCGGGATCATTGACTTATCTAAAACCCTACTGGCCTTTACTTCGTAGATGGGGAGACTATTTAGTATCCAACCTTCCAGATCCAGGCAACCAGTTGTGTACAGACGATTTTGAAGGTCCTTCTCCACATAATGCAAACCTTGCGATCAAAGGAATTGTTGGTCTCGGAGCACTAGCATATTTACTCGAACAAGATGGTCAGAAAGACATAGCTACACACTATTTAATGCAGGCAGAGAATTTTGTAACAATGTGGATGAAAAATGCTAGCGATGGAGATCATTACCGAATGCAGTACAATCTGCCCGACACGTGGTCACTCAAATACAATCTTTTGTATGATCGATACCTTGGTTTAAATTTGTTTCCTCAATCAGTTTATGATTTGGAATGTGCTTATTATCAAAAGAAGATGAATGCGTATGGTGTTCCTCTTGACAATCGTGCAGACTTTACAAAAACTGACTGGCTCATGTGGATTGCCTCAATTTGCAATCATGACCAATTTGATGCAATTACGAACAGTGTTTACCGTTTTGCTGATATGAGTCCAGATCGGTTTCCATTCAGTGATTGGTATTTCACAACAACTGGTAAAGTGAAGGGCTGTAGAGCTCGTCCAGTTATTGGAGGTATCTTTGCTGCCATGTTATTTAGCACCTAAGGAGATCAAGGTCAAAAACCGGTGACAAGCTTGCTGAATTGAGTTTTCAGTTTGTGTAACCAGCAAATCTGCATTTAGTTCTTTTCTTGTATTGCTTTATTTTACTGCTTGTTCCTTCCAGGATCTTGACTCCTGCCAATATTTGCTATTTTTGCACTAAGATATGAGTGCCTTCTCGACTTTGTTGGCAATTATGTTTAACTTGATGTGTTGTTCAAAATTAGGGACACTTTCACGAGGGTACAAAGCGCACGCTTTTTCTAAAGCCCCCTTTCCTCCCCAAAGCATAACGCAATATCGTTGTTGCACATGCAATTCGATAACTTGACCATAGTTCCATGTATTAGGGGGTTGAAGTGTAGTCTCCAAAGCTTTCTGCATTAAGTTAAGTAATTAATTAGAGGAGAATTCTCACCAAAATCAGCACTCTCAGATGAAAGCTGTCACTTCATGACACAACTTTTGGCAACCGTTTACTGCAGACGTTTACCGTAACGAAGAAATAAAGCATTGAAATTACCTTTGTAGTGTTTTTAGTACCCGTAGGTGGAATGATCGTAAGTCTGATAATTTGCTGGTTAGCAAGGATGGTCCACCTGTGCACTTTTTAAGGTAAGAATTGTGGGACGTAGGGTGGGAAGTTGTAATTTATTGACTGAAGCAAAGTGGGACCCCAAACTTATCACGCAAGTATCTACTGCGTCAATACAACCGTGGAACCTCAATAGGAGACCCTCCTTAGATTAGTTCATAGATCATGTATCGCTTCATTTGGGTGCGTTAGGAGCACGTGGTACGGTTAAACCTAAAGTGGTTACTTCCGAACGAGGACAGAGAGTTGACTTCGTGCTGCACACGGGGAATCGTCTGAACAACTCGTGGCCATGCTTCTGTGGCTGGGTGGACCGTAAGCTTAAGATATTAGGCCTTATATCTTTCTTTCAACAAGTTTTAGTATTTGGTGAGAGTTTCCCTGTAGTTGATACAATTCTTTCATTCCAGTTGACTAGCTGGATTGATGTCATGCAGCTCGAGGTTTCCGGTCATTCAAGTGTACAAAGACGAAAAACTTGATGAAGTCGTCCTAGAGACATCTGGACTCTTTATGAACGACTGATGTTGTTCTAGAACAAAACCGCCGTGGTCCTATGTTTGCAGTTCCCGTCTAATACGGGTGACTAACACGGGAACAATGCATGATGCAATTCCGGCCATGGAAAACAGAGAACTTAGTAGTAGCCATTTGCTACTGATCAACATTTTATAGAGGGTACAGCCGCCATAACACCCTAGCTCACTATAGCGTGCGCTTTGTACGCTAGTAAATTGTGGATAATTTTGACTACAGCTGGCACTCAATTTGAAGTGAACAATCAATACAGTATGACTGCACACGTTTCAGAAAAGATTATAGCACAGCATGTATGCAGTCTCCATACTAGCTCTACTGATTGCCCAGCGTTTCTACTTGATTGAGTGCCCTATATAGAATTATTGTAAACGAATCAACTGGCTGAGTACATGTTACTTTTTAGAAACAATTTCCATATTGATTAATTTTACATATGGCATCACGAGTAGTTGCCAATATTGTATGCACAGGAAAGATATGAGGGTAAAGTGTTCTCAGATGCATTAGTACCGGCATTGCGTGGAAATGGTGCAAAACGGGGAAGTGTACATATTCTGTCACCAACTCATTTTAATTTATGTTAACATGAATGGTTTGTTGTATAGTTTTAGACATTTAAGTACGATGTAAAATTAGGTCATATGTATGTCGGTGGTCTTGCGAATGCAGTTGATCTGTCACTGTCGTTGCTAAGCTGTGGAACGCAAACGATGCTGAGTCCTAATTGTGCTGTATTGCTAAACAAAATGGCCTGGTGTTGTGTGTGTTGCCCCACGACTACACCATGGTTTTGGTGTGATAGTAATAGATATGTTATGCTCAACCAGATCACTCTGGTTCGTAAAGTCTCTCGTAAGCACCGGCAGCAAACTCTGTCTCAGAGGTGCTTCGTACATCATGGCTGTCTAGACAGAAGACATGACTATCCGCAGGATCCGACTGGATCCAAGAAGCACTGTTTTGTGTAAGTGCTGCAGGTTGTGATGACCTGGAATAATGTCCAGCCACTGTGCAATATCTGCGTGCACTGAGCCTGACGCTCCAACACCACTAGAACAACCAGTATCCGACACTGCCACAAGCGGCTTACCTCCACCCGCAACTCGCTGTACTTTCTCAACTTCTCAGCCTGTTTCCTGGCGATGTTGCAATTAGCAGGACAGCTGATATCAATAAGAAGACAAGTGTTTGTGTATCATAGGCCGTGAACCACGGTGTAAGTGAGCGGGTACACAAGTGTTTACAGAAAACGGTCGCTGTAGATTACATTGAAAACAACGCAATTTCCCCCTACAACACAACTCTATCCCCAACGCGTGTGCTTGCTTTTGTTTGATCTCTTGCATTTGTTTTGCTACGTGGTGTTGAGGTTCTGGTTCTTCCTCATGAGTATTAGCTCTCGTGTGCGTCGGCTAAATAGGCGCTGATCTGGACTGGAATTGAGGGTTTCCGAGCGTGTGTTCCTAAAGTCCAAAGTGCTAGCATGGGATCATTGTCTGATTTCACTGCTTTTTTGAATAGTCTTTACTGTTCGTACGGCATTCTCTGCTTTGCCATTGGACTGAGGACAGTTGGGTGATGATATTTTGTGATCAAATCACCATGATCGCAAAACCTTTCGGAACATTTCGCATGTGAATTGTGGTCCATTGTCCGAAATGACCATGTTTGGAATTTCGTGTCTGGCTTAATGTTGCTTTAGCGCTTGTATTATAGATCCTGAGGTCGTTTTTGTCAGGTGATTCACTTCAGATAAATTGCTAAAGTAGTCAGCTGTCATCGTGTCCTGCTGCTCCTTCCATTCAAATATGTCGACTGCTACCTTTGCCCATGGACTGTCGGGTACTTAATGTGAAAGTAAAATTTTCTTCTGTTGTTTTATATCTATTGAACGGCATATCTTGTACTTGGTGATGAAGTCTTTAATCTGTGCGTTCATGCTAGGCCAGTAGAGGGAGTCCCTGGCTCACCTCTGACAAGCGTCACTCCACGGTGAGAGCTGTGAATTGTCCTCGACATACTAGCCCTTAGCTGGGGATACAACTAGGCGGTGCCCTCGGAATATAAGCCCATCTGAAAACGTTAGCTGATGTCGGATCTGGAAGTAGGCTTCGACACTCTCTGGTAGGATCTTTTTCGCATTTGGCCACCCTTCCATGATTGTGCGTCTGAGTTTCATTCCAGAATACTTCAATACGTTGTGCTGCATTTTCTGAATTATCCCCTGTAACACTAGACTCGCCCCCAGACTCTCTCGCGCTAGTGTTGTCCGGTGCCCGTATGACAATTCCAGGCGCGAGAGAGTCTGGGATCATCTCGCCTACTTCCTGCCATATCTCCTTACTAACTGTTCACTAAGTGTCACCCCAACGTCATCAACTGTCACTTCCAACGTTATCAAGTGTCCGTAACTTCAAAATCAAATTATCGTTAGAGCTAATCCAATAAAGGTACCACACGGGATGCTATGCCCATTGTTTAGTGTTTGTGGCATATCCAGCACTTGCAGACAACTAAAGCATGTTGAAAAGGTAAGTCTATCTATGGAGTGTTGGTGACGGGTGTCATGTAGGCTTGTAGTCTGAAATCTACAATTGGCGGAGTGATGATCTTCTACGTAGTTCACATGCCGCCATTAGCGTTTGCACGCAGACTAGACTCTAGCAAAAGCGTGCAATGACAAGGGAAGGGGTTGATCTTGACATGAAACTACCGTCTACCCTTCGAGAAGTCTTCAAGTATGGAAACAAATACATCTTTTCTCGAAAGAATAGCCCTGGAAGCTTCAAGTTGACCCTCCAGACCTTAGTTTCATGTCAAGATCAACCCCTTGCCTTGTCATTGCGCTCTTTTTGCTACAGAGTCTAGTCTGCGCGCAAACTCTAATGGCCGCATGTAAACTACGTAGAGGGTCATCACTCCGCCAATTGTAGATCTCAGACTACACGCCTACACGACACCCGGCGCCAACATAGACTTACCTTTCCAACATTCTTCAGTTGTCTGCAAGTGCTGGTTAAGCCACAAACCAACAATGGTCATAGCATCCCGTGTGGTACGTTTATTGGATTAGTTCTAACGCTAATTTGATTTTGAAGTTACGGGACACTTGATGACGTTGGGGTGACAGTTGACGAATGCGGTGTCGTCAGTGGAATAACTATGATCGTCTTCAGGAGACGTTTCTCGAGAAAATTTGCTACTTTCCAATCGTAGGTTACTAAACGCCTCTGCTACAGCTCCCGTTGGCAAACAAGAATCATAATGCAAATCACTTTGCTGTCTGTTAGGCAAACTCCAGAACGTTACTCTGTCACCAAACCGTGACAATACAGCTCTCTTTAGCTTATCATTACGATATATAACGACTTCTCAGTAGTAGCTACAACGCCACTTTGGCTTTGTTCCATTATTTCTAAACAATGTTGCCTCAAAAAACCTAACTGCAGAGTTCTTTTGTCTTGAAAGAGAGCTACTTCGGTTTCACGCAGTACGGTATCCATAATATTAACATCAGAGTATGATGCAACAGGGGATTCAATTCTTGCCTCTATGAAACGCTCTAGATTTTGCTTGTGTGTGCAGATCAAGTAGCAAGAACGATAATATCTCACCTCAATTGCTATGAGGTCCTGATGTTGGATAGATAGAAGAAGTCTTTCATCACTACGAATTCGAGTTGCTTCCACCAAAGTAGGACTAGCTTGCTTTGTCAAGCACAGGCTAAGTGATTCGTTCAAGTGTTTGTCTTTATACTTCTTTTTTGTTGTTTGACGAATTATGCAAGCTGATCAGTGGCTTAAAAATTTGTGCGACTGCGCATGCGCATAGCATTTGCGCTGTTGTCTTCATTATTGCAGGTACAGTACTAAATGAAGTGGCTGTGCGATCAGGCTGTTTTCTCTTTTTTCCGTGACGCTGAAGTCTGACCAGAAAGGTCTTGTTAGTGTACGTCTGGTAGCAGCGTCTGTGGTATCCACCACGAGGTCCGTTTTGAAAATGAGGAGCAAGCGCCTCGTAGATTTGGTCACGCTGTTGTTCTGCTGCTTCGTGAAGAGCTTTCCTGTTTTTGGCAGTAAATTGTGGCACGTCTCCGTGCGCGTTCTCCTGACAATGGCGTAAATAAGCACTGGTTGTACCAGTCTACTTCACTTTCCTGCTGTTGAAGATCACCTTCAGTGCTCATTGTACGAGGTCAGAACGAAAGCGAACAACTCACAGAAGTTAAAACCTCTAGACACAGCAGATTCCGGCAATGCAGAAGCGTGTTACCTCGGTAACGCTGGGGGCGTGCACTAATATCAATATCGCCGTTTTATGGCTTATAGTTATGTGCTTTAATTGTTAGAATAGAGAAACAATTGTTGTGCGGCAGTGGGGACTACCTTCAATTTCTAGGTGTTGTATCTGACTTGGCCCACGGATTAAATGCGGGAACTCAGAAAACAGACTGTAAGTTGTTCTTCTTCTGGCAATGTGTGTAGGTAGGCAATGCATTCCGTCATCAATGCTTATGGAAAATCGTAGTTATAGCAATACTACAAACGGTTCTTTGACGTACAGGTTCTCCTCTATCGTGCATGTCGCCGTCATTTACTAAACGTTTCTATTAGATATCTTACACTGAAGCCTACTTCTAAAAACATTGGCAAAATGAACATCAAGTGCAAACATTGCGAAGCACTGACATGGAAGAAGGAACCACCAGGCATCTGCTGTAGTGGCGGAAAAGTTTTGTTACCCGCCATACCCAAACCGCCTACCCCATTGGTCGATCTCCTTTTGGAACAATCGGTTGAAACGCAGCATTTCCTCTCAAACACGCGAGCGTATAACTGGGCTTTTCAGATGACGTCCTTTGGATGCAATGAAATTAAAGCTTGCACAGGTTGGAATGCCTGTTTCAAAGTTCAGGGACAAATCTATCATTCTATCGGAAGTCTTGCTCCTCCAAAAAATTCTACTGCTAAATTTGCTCAAATTTACTTTGTCGGTGTAATATACAACTGAGAAAACCAGAGTAATTGCTGTTGACGACATCATCGTGAACTCTGGATGACTCATCTAAGGTTTCATGTCATGTAGGTTAACTCACGTCGTACTGTGATTAGGTATAGAACATTCTAGAACTTAGTTTGACACTATATAGGTCTGAGTCTCACCTAGATCTAACTGTGTACGTGTAAGCACAATGCTTGCTACTTCAGCTATCAATTCTAACCTTGCGTGTTACTGCAATATATCTTCTCAGAGATACAACAGAGATTTT
>CAXXBX010000250.1:0-14480 GCA_964274945.1 Dehalococcoidia bacterium
CGACTCATTTCTGCATGTAGCGAGGAGTCGAAGGAGGATGGAAACGACGAGGATGAAGAGGAGGAGTTTGATCCGGCGAGTATGACGCTCACAGGCTGGTGAGTGCTCTCGTGTGGACGTATTGCATACAATGATGTCACACCGTTTAGTGCATGTTGGTGTACTGTAGGACTGGTGTCAGTCTGGTGACTGACTGATGGGGTGTTCGTTTCCTGGGATGGGAATGGGTGTTGGCATATGTGAGCGAGAGAATCGGTTGATATTGTTGGGGTGCCCTCATACCATTGACATACTGTATTTCCTCGATTAGTAACCATGACGTGGATGTCAGAGTTTTTAATCTAGGGGTGTGTTCCTAACACACTGTGACACACACACACACACACACACACACACACACACACACACACACACACACACACCACACACTTCAACTTGCACTATGATAGCAGACATTGAAAATATAGTAACCCAGGCGTTACTATTCGAGGAAATACGGTAATGGTAATGACCAACTCGGTGCCAGTCTATAGTCGAATATAAAGAATGCACGAGCGGTGTGACTCTCCGTTGCCATTGAATTTCACTACAACTCCAAACACATTATATGCTGATTGCTTGTACACAATGCCTCCGCCCCTGGCATGATACCACACACTCAAAAACATTTCCGTATGTGATACACTAACACCCCGCATGGCCACACATCCCGTCATGTGATCCACCCATCCTGCATGTTACCAAAATTTGCAAACACCTGTATCAATTTGATATCAATAACTTCATAAATTAGGGAGTCGTTGGACGACGGCATAAGAAAACTCGGCGAAGAAGACAAAGAAAACGTCGATTTTTCGGGAAGCAACTCGATCAAAGACGAAGATGACGAAATGTCAGAAATCGATTGGGAAATCAACATTCCAATGAGTGACTGGAGTCTCCTGATGGGAGACGACGATGACTGATTTTATTCGTGAACAGTTGATTGATATTAACTTTCATTACTATCGTTATCTTAGCAGATCATTAACTTTCGGAGTTTTTACTATTACGTGTATAGACGACTTGAACGTGTTGAATTTCAGTCGAATATATATCTGCAATGACAACCGACATTTGGTGACGAGAACGAAAGCTTGAATACACAGACACAAGCTGCTAATATTGTATGCATGAGAGTGACCTGGCAGCTAACACAAGCAACTGTGAGACGTAGTGATTATTTAGTGGCAAAGGTTTTCGTCAGATTTCTTGCCAAAATGCCTGTTCTCTTAAAGTGCAGTTGCACATGTCAACGTCTCTAGTCAAACCTTCATTATTCTAAACCGATGAGCTACAGTAGAGACTTTCTCTTTCTTGTAGCTGAATTGGGCATGCATGGTGACCACTACACAGACATAGGGACTTCATTCAGTTAGACAGTGTATGTCTATGAGGGTAAAGCGCATGGCAGTCGACAACAACTGGGCCGAATGTGTGGCACACTATATATGAGTTTCAGTGTGCTTTACCTGCCGTTCTGGAAGTTGAGGGTGTGTACTGTATACCCTCGGTTGGTATGACTATGCATGACATGTGCTGTATCATACAGCAAATGACCCAAGTTACACATCCCGTTGAGTGTGCAAGTTTTAGTGGCCATACACTCGAACGCTGTCTCTGATTGATTTGCAGATTGTTCAACATGAAAACTCTATACAACTTGTGTAACTCTGAGTAGCAATATTAATTGCTCCATAATGGTGTACCTTTTCGTATGAATATTACATGACGGCAATGCCAGTTTATGCAGATACGAAGTGTTTACACACCGCACAACTACCTGGAGACAGTCAGAAGCCTTTGGATAGCCATACATCTTATTTTGCATGCCCACAAAATAACAGGTGGCAACGATTTGCCTCCTTGCTCAGTCTGTTTAAGTCAATATAGTCATTGTTCTACCTTCACTTGTATACTGAGTGGTTCGTAGTGTGCCGACTGGTGCACGTTATTACAGCGTGGATGCTTGTTTTACTGCTGCCTTAGCAGACACTTTTTACTACCACTGTTTGTTGTTGTCTGTCACAAAGGTAACTCTTGAGTCATAAGGAATGCATACTTTATATGATATCACCTAGTGTATTGGATGTATGCATCTCTCAATACACCATAGACTGGGAAATTTGGTGACACTAATATTTGACGAAATGGTCCCAAATGTCTAATAATTTTGGCAAATTGATTTTGGTGATCTATGTCACCAGATCATGAGATGTACACGGTTTGTTCCTTCTCCCCCCCCCCCCCCAGTGTAGGTCTGGCATTTCGATGCATGGATTGCACTCATGTGCATGGAGATAGATGCAGCCTATCTAAGTGGGAGTCCATGAAACCTTCACCAATGAAGGGCTCCAGATGTCCACGTAAATATGACGGCTACGGATACATCTTTGAAATCCGTAGAGGTATCCTGTAAGAGAGAGACTAGCAATGGCCATGCATGATCGATACATTGGCAGTGGTTACAGTAGGTATGCACATGCGCAACCAGATGTCCCACTAATATTGACGAATTTTAGTTCAATTGTTTGTCAATCACCACATCACCAAATGAAATCAGTCGCCAAAATTTCCCAGTTTATGGTACTGTATTAGTCTATTGTACGGTATTGGAGGGATGCATCTCTCAATACCTCAGACTTGTCACTATTGTATTGGAAGGGATGCATTTTTCAATAAATTAGTACCCGGTATTTGTATTAACAAATGTTGTAATACGTACAAACAACCATCAGTGACTACTGTAAACGTGAACACTGCAAACCGTAATGGCGTACGTTCTACTGAGTCGGTGGCTCCACACCAAATATTCGATCGAATAAATGTCCTACAACTACAACAGAACATTATCAACCAATACATCCTGTCCCTACATAATATTACTGTGATGTGATGGTATCTACCTGATGTATGCAAACCATGGTGCTTGTCTCTCCATCTCAAAGAACGTGAGGCTATTGGTGAGATCGTACACCGTGATGTGTAGATCGCCAGTCTCCACAAAAGGCAAAACATTATTATGAATTAAGACGTCAGGAATAAGGTTGCCATGTAATGGAATCGCTGGAGCCAATACGGAGCTGTCACCGGGCACAGCCAGTCCATCCCCCAACGACAGTATCATTGATGCACCAATGCAAGTCAGCAGTCAGTCAGCTGCTCGTTGGTAAAGAAGTTGGCAACTGAGATAATTGAACTCCTTGAAATGCATCATTCTGTTGATAAGCAAACAGACATTATGACTTCAACAAACATGTTTAGTACATTCTGATTAAATATTGGTTAAATTAAATTAAGTTTTTTGCCATTTTATTTTCAATATATGAATCCTTTGGTGTTTGCTGCAAAAATTGTCACAAAATTAATTTCCGACGAATGCTGCTAAAGTGGGAAAATTGACTTCCTGGCAAATGCAGCTACTTGTACAGTAGCCAGGTTTCTAACAAGTATGCAAAAGGGAAACATTAGTGAGCAGTGTTTCCGCTGGAAATTTTTGATTATTAACCACTCGGCTAAAGGTGTTTGTTCGTTTGTCAAGAAAAGATCGCCCAAAGATAACAATCTCAATGACAACAACTATTATTCAAGTTTAACCTGGTAGGACAGACAGGCAACATTTACTACTAGTAGTAATGGTTGATCACAACAAATGCAGTACTAATCTGACTAATGTCATACTCAATGGAATGTGACTTTGGAGAGACAAAGTCTACAAACCAGACTTCAAGCGTTCATTGCCATCCTTCCTAGTTTTTATACCAAAATTTAAAAGTTCTGTCAAAATCAAAGTCTTGAAGTTTTGGCCCTTCTATATTCAGCATCATCAACGTTCAGCATCATTGATTCAATGATAAAGTCGTCATCATCATCGTCTTCCTCATGGTTTCTATACCATCGATCTGCTTTTGTTTTACTACAGCAGTCATCTTCACAACCACGACTGTCATCTCCACTTGTGTTATTTCTAGTTCTACACTTACGGAAGCCGTACACAAAGAGTATGTGCACGACATAAACAGAGCAAGTGTGAGATATCGCCCCTTTAGTCCCTGGAGCTCCATATCTAATTGCCATTGTTAGCACACTCTAGTGACTGTGCTTGCAAGATCTGATCCAGAGGAAGGCGTACACGGTACTGTAACAGCTAGCCAAATTGGCAAGGAGGTATTACTATTTTCTCGCCAGCGACATTATTTGTAGAATTTGGCTATTTGCCGGTCGTCCAGTGGAAACACTGCCTTGTACATTAGATAGGAATACTAGGGGCCAATATTTTGATTCGGCTCAACTTCCAGTTGTAAATACTCAGTAGATAGAGGTAACACGTGTGCACTGAGAAATCACCATAACTCAAAATGAAGCTTTATCTTGTAAATCCATGAACGACAACGTTACTTCTAAATTCAAGAAATCCACGACAGTATTGGTTCTTACACGTAAAAGCCCTTTTTTGTTGATGATTACAAATCTACTGTGCAAGTAGATACAGCAATCACACACACACACACACACACACACACACACACACACACACACACACACACACACGCACACACACACACACACACCTGCAGACTATTGTATGCCTTCGGTGTGCATGTGGCATAATTATCAAGCTAAATGATGAAAATTGGAAATAACCATAATTCGGTCCGGTTAGTTAAAGGCATATGTCAGATGGTGCCATCTCATTAGGTGAACCTTCTTTCATGTAATTATTGTTCTATTTGTTATGTCAAGTACTCAAATACGTTACATTCCTGTCTTATTAATAGAAGGGCGTATACCTTCAATTTCGAAAGATCTTGTGTTGATTAGCTAGTCGAGCTCAGATCACGCGTGTATAGCTATGGCTTTTCCAATTCCTCTGACCTCAGGCGCCTCAAAGTTGAGCCTTCGAATGGCTACTGATTTTGCATCTGGTGGTCGCTATGATTTCAAGGAAGAACTTGGAAGGGGGGCATTTGGTGTTGTTTTCCTGGCAAGAGACCGAAAACATAACATTGACGTCGCTATAAAGCTTGTTACCATTCCTGCTCAGCTGCAACTATCAGACTACTTCATATCTTTGTTTGGACTGGATGACGGTCTGACTGATGCACAAAAGGAGGCAAATCTACTAAGAGAGTTGCGCCATCATTACGTCATCGGGTACCTCGATAGCTATAAGTTTCGGACGGATGAGGTAGTAGGTGCAGGAATCGTGATGCGATATTGCCCTGGTGGTAATCTTGACAGTTACCTGTTGAGAAACGGCAGACCAGCAGAGCAGCTAAGACGTCGATGGTGCAGAGAGTTGGCTGAAGGGATGAACTTTGTACATTCCCAAGGCGTTACACATCGTGATCTCAAGCCTGACAACATACTAATTGATTCTGATAGTTGCCTCAAGATAGCAGACATTGGCTTGGCAAAAGCTGCGTGGGATATGCAGGAGAATGCCTTATCAGGTAAATATGCAACTGAAAGGTCCTTGAATCAATATATGTCATCAGTCAAGGGCACTACAATGTATATGGCACCTGAAGTGCTCAGCGGTCGTTACACCAAGGCGTGTGATGTTTTCTCATTGGGGCTAGTGTTTGTAGCTATAATCGAGGCACCAGTCATAAGAGAATATCAGCAGAATATTCTGGCTCCACTTGCTGTTTGGCAAAGCTGTTCAAGGTGTTATGGGGATTTACTGTATTACACTCCTTCGTCTCGAAGTTACAAGCCTAGTGCACTTTTACGACTTAGTATTGCTACCGGAGGAGAGAGTCGCTTGATTGATCATATGCTGCTGTTTCACCCCAAGGATCGGTATGATATGAAGACGGTTCTATCAACACTGCAGGGCCTTCAAGATATTCAACACATTTCAAAGGTAACATTGCAAGCACGTGATCCACCACCAGTACCCAACTGGAGTTGTTGTAGCTAAGCAACCATATTGGAAACACATAATGTGAGAGCATGAACTTCACAGACTAATACTGTAGTTTGATGTCGTCGTTTGTCTTTTCTTATAACTATAGAAATTGTGTTAAATATAGAAGTTCTGATCAAGTCTCGTCGTGATCTATAGGATTGTGTACACTAGAGCATTAAAATAGTTTCAAACAGGTTTCAAGTCGGTTTCTTCTAAATCGGTTCAAGTGTAAACGCTGTAGTGAGGATTCCTGACAACTTTTGAAAACCGATTGGCTAAATGGTCTCAGGAGGTGTTAGAAACCTCTTTCCAAGCCTAAAGATAGTACGTTTACTACTAATTAATATTAATGCAGCATCTCTAATTATTCACTTCCATACAAGGAGATAGTTTGTCAAGTTTATGGTGACACTAATATTTGGTGAAATGGTCCCAAATGTCTAATAATTTTGGCAAATTAATTTTGGTGATCTATCTATGAGCTCTGTCAATGTATGCTGTCACCAGATCATGAAATGTAGATGGTTTGTTCCTTCTTCTCCCCCCCCCCCCCCCAATGTAGGTCTGGCATTTCGATGCAGGGATTGCACTCGTGTGCATTGAGACAGATGCAGCCCATCTATGTGGGAGTCCATGAAACCTTTACCAACGAAGGGCTCCAGATGTCCACGTAAATATGATGACTACAGATACATCTTTGAAACTCGTAGAGGTATCCTGTAAGAGAGAGACTGGCAATGGCCATACATGATCGATACACTGGCAGTGGTTACAGTAGGTATGCACATGCGCAAGGAGATGTCCCACAAATATTGACGAATTTTAATTTTGGCAATTCTTTGTCAATCACCAAGTCACCAAATGAAATCCGTTGCCAAAATTTCCCAGTTTACGGTACTGTATTAGTCTATTGTACGGTATTGGAGAGATGTATCTCTCAATACCTCAGACTCGTCACTATTGTATTGAACCCTAGGGATGCATTTTCCAATAAATTAGTGACCGGTATTTGTATTAACAAATGTTGTAATACGTACAAACTACCATCAGTGACTACTGTAAACGTGAACACTGCAAACCGTAATGGCGTACGTTCTACTGAGTCGGTGGCTCCACACCAAATATTCGATCGAATAAATGTCCTACAACAGAACATTATCATCCATATATCCTGTCCCTAAATAATATTACTGTGATGTGATGGTATCTACCTGTCGTATGCAAACCATGGTGCTTGTCTCTCCGTCTCAAAGAACGTGAGGTTATTGGTGAGATCGTACACCACAATGTGTAGATCACCAGTCTGCACAAAAGGCAAAATATTATTATGAATTAAGACGTCAGGAATAAGGTTGCCATGTAATGGAATCGCTGGAGCCAATACGGAGCTGTCACCGGGCACAGCCAGTCCATCCCCCAACGACAGTATCATTGATGCACCGATGCAAGTCAGCAGTCAGTCAGCTGCAACTTATCGTCGGTAAACAAGTTGGCAGCTGAGAGAATTGAACTCCTTGACATGCATCATTCTGTTGATATGCAAACAGACACTATGACTTGAACAAGCATGTTTAGTACATTTTTTATTAAAATATTGGTTAAATTAAATTAAGTTTTTTGCCATTTTATTTTCAATATATGAATCCTTTGGTGTTTGCTGCAAAAATTGTCACAAAATTAATTTCCGACGAACGCTGATAAAGTGGGAAAATTGACTTCCTGGCAAATGCAGCTACTCGTGCAGTAGCCAGGTTTGTAACAAGTATGCAAAAGGCAAACATTAGTGAGCAGTGTTTCCGCTGGAAATTTTCGATTATTAACCACTCGGCTAAAGGTGTTTGCTCGTTTGTCAAGAAAAGATTGCCCAACGATAACAATCTCAATGACAACAACTAACTATTGATTCAAGTTTAACCTGGTAGGACAGACAGGTAACATTTACTAATGTTTGATAACAAGAAATGCAGTACTAATCTGACATGTCATACTCAATGGAATGTGACTTTGGAAAGACAAAAGTCTACAAACCAGACTTCAAGCGTTCATTGTCATCCTTCCTAGTTTTTATACCAAAATTTAAAATCTCTGTCAAAATCAAAGTCTTGAAGTTTTGGCCCTTCTATATTCAGCATCATCAAAGTTCAACATCATTGATTCAATCGTCTTTCTCATGGTTTCTATACCATTGATCTGCTTTTGTTTTACTACAGCAGTCATCTTCACAACCACAACTGTCATCTTCACTTGTGTTATTTCTAGTTTGGCACTTACGGAAGCCGTACACAAAGAGTATGTGCACGACATAAACAGAGCAAGTGCGAGAGATCGGCCTTTTAGTCCCTGGAGCTCCATATCTAATTGCCATTGTTAGCGCACTCTACTGACTGTGCTTGCAAGATCTGATCCAGAGGAAGGCGTACACGGTACTGTAACAGCTAGCCAAATTGGCAAGGAGGTATTACTATTTTCTCGCCAGCGACATTTATTTGTAGCATTTGGCTATTTGGCGATCGTCCAGCGGAAACACTGCCTTGTACATTAAATAGGAATACTAGGGGCCAATATTTTGATTCGGCTCAACTTCCAGTTGTAAATACTCAGTAGATAGAGGTAACACGTGTGCACTGAGAAATCACCATAACTCAAAATGAAGCTTTATCTTGTAAATCCATGAATGACAACATTACTTCTAGATTCAAGAAATCCACGACAGTATTGGTTCTTACCCATAAAAGCCCTTTTTTGTTGATGATTACAAATCTACTGTGCAAGCAGATACAGCAATCACACACACACACACACACACACACACACACACACACACACACACACACACACACACACACACACACATTATAGAAGGGCGTATACCTTCAATTTCGAAAGATCTTGTGTTGATTAGCTAGTCTCAAATCACCTCTAAAGCTACATGCGTGTGTATAGCTCACGGCCGTTTTAATTAACTATGCGAGGCCGCGCAACTTAGTTGTTGCGCATGCTCAGTTAATAAAAAAGACTGGTTTGCTCGAGTGGATCGGCGTTTGCGCACAGACACTGCAGAAAGCCTAGGCTGTACATGTCTTTTAGGGTATGACCACACAATTGGGTAGTGTCGCTATCTGTCGAAGATCTCTGGAAATCTTGAAGGCCTTTGTAGCATGTGAAACGACACATTTCTCGTCCTCCTGTTTTGCCGGATTCCGGGTTTTGCGAGGAATTTCGCTGTAATCCACTTATTTGGCTCACTAGAATTCAGTTCGTTGGAGATCCTACCGATGTACGCCTCGCCGTAATGGAAGAATCGAGACCCAAAGATGGCGGAGTCAGGTTTGTTTGTTTTTATTCATACTCGCAGCGCATTCTACAGACCTCTACCGCTATCAAAGATGCCAATTGTAGTTTCTGCCTTTCGCTTTTTGACTATTGGCCGATGCCGTGTGACCTGTGGCATGACCATCTCTACTGTAGTGATACTAATGGTGGGCTCTTGATGTTCTTCTTGTATAGCTGCTGGCACTGGGGACTGTCATACAAGGGAGACTGATGCAAATGTTGAATGGCACACTTCTTGCACATTAAATGGTTGCATTGGAGTTCAACTGGGATGTTGACAACTTTTCACACATGGTGCACTTGAACGAGTCAAACAGGTACAGAGGTGACTCAAATTGGATGAAATGAGATAGTTGGATTGCTTGAATAAAGTCTTCTGAACATATATGACTTCTGGTGCTACTGTTTCTATTTGTTGGATTAGGTCAGTCAATTTGATTGCTGACTGACCTGTGGGAACAAGCTGATTCTTTTTCACTTTTTGGATGGTCTTCCTCCTTTCTTCAGTTGCTGACAACTGGAGCAGGTGTTGCAGTTTTCTGAGTGTACCATCCACTCTCAGAAAAAGAGGTACAAGAATAGAGGCTCCTTGCCTCTTTGTAAATCAATGCATCACTAGATGGCAGCAGACACAGAAATTGGTAGGATGCACAGAAACATCATCTGCTTCAACATCTATCTTGTACAACTGGAGAATCCTGTTTTTGTGGTCTAGACATTTGTACTGACGTCCTCTTGATTGAATCTGGGGCCACATTACCTGTGAAGCTCTCCTACAGAAATGACGTGATGCACCATATCCATAGACTAGACTGACGACACTTGTATACACGTTAACTGTTTCTGTATAGTCTTAAGTAGTGTGTCTTAGTAGTGTATGGAGTAAGGAAAGGACATGAGAGAGTGATGAGGTAAAGAACTGCTACACGTGTACCATTCAAATTCAAGGAACCAGTGTTTTGTAAACCAGTGTTGGTACACCATTAGCAAGTTTTTGTGGCAAAGTGCATTTTACCATAGATATGATTTTACTTACATCCCAAGTTGCTAGGCATAATTTCTCTAGGCACGTGACCTAGGCGATCTTGTCATATTTTAGTGCTATAACTACAGTAGTATAAAATGACCATGCTTCCGTTCTTGTGTCACTAGTTGTCCGCGTTCCCTGTCTCTGACGTTGATTAGGTCGTCGCTCGTACAAATCTGCGGTCGATCCTTGCAAAGAAGTTCTCCAGGAAACCATTTCTTGTGTACATGTGTAATAGTTGGGCGTGTTAGTAACATAAGAATGTTGGGAGGAGCTAGACTTGTTGACACGTTGCGCTATTATGTAAACGTTAGTCCAAGACAATAGACTCTTGGTGTGTGTATGTGTCGTATCGTGCTGGTTGTAGAGCACGTAGTTCCTGTTGAGTTGAGAGCTCTACTAGTATTTGGACGTCCTGTTAGTCCAGATGTTTTATAACGTTAGCCGTAAGTGTTACGGCCATCCCGTCAAGGAGCAGGACCCAATCGAGAGACGTGTTGTGGGAAACCTGTTACACATGTGTACGCTAGCCTGTCCTCGCGGTCAATTCCTTCGTATATCTTGCAGAGGTGAGTGGCAGCACGTGTCTGTGTTTGCAATCGTCGGCTGTATAACGTGTTTCATACTGTTGTTCTCCAGCAGAGATCTAGAGAGGTTCATGCTGTTGACGACGATGTTTCATGATTTTTGTTCTTGTTTTCTCATCGGCTGGCCGTTGCCCTGCGTTTGGATAAAGTAGCTGCACCTTTTGCATCAAGAAACAAGGTGGAAGCACCTTGTAGACGAGTTCAGTCTCGGCTTACATTTTCAGTCAGCTAGGAGCCAAGTCACGTGTCAAAAGACTCGAATCTGTATGGTTATTTCTACGAGGCGTACACAAAAGCCGAGCGACGGTGGCTGTGGTGTCTCACATGAGTCTTGTTTGCGATCATTGTTATATCTGCAAAAACCCGGAGATGTGAGATAACAGTGAAAACGACCTCTGTAGTTATCATGGAAGTGTGACTCATTTAGAAACGTGCTATGAGACTTACAATCTATAGAGTTATGGTATGAACGTCTGCACTTGCTTTCTTGCACGTTGTTCGTTTATTGTCATTCAGACATAGAAGAAAGAATGGAAAACGTTTTACAGGAAGTGATGGTATGTTGGGGATTGCGCAATTCCACGTGACTGAGCACGTGCAAACTAAGTTGCGCAGGCGTAACAGGCGTGAGCCATGGATGTTCCTCTAATCTCAGGCGCCTCACAGTTCGGTCTTCAAATTGGTACTGATTCTGCACGTGATGGTCGCTATGCTCTCAGGGGAAAACTTGGAAGTGGGTCATTTGGTGTTGTTTACCTGGCAAGAGACCAAACTTGTAATATTGACGTCGCTATAAAGCTTGTTACCATTACCATTCCTGCTCAGCTGCAACCACCGGACGACTCGAGATCTATGGCTATAGCTAGACTGAATAAAGGTCTGGCTGATGCAGAAAAGGAGGCAAATCTACTAGGAAAGTTGCGTCATCCTTACGTCATCGGTTACCTCGATAGCTATAAGTTTCAGACGGATGAGCTAGTAGGTGTAGGAATCGTGATGCGATATTGTCCTGGCGGTAATCTCTACAGTTGCCTGTTCAGAAATGGCACTCCACCAGAGGAGCTAAGACTTCGATGGTGCAGAGAGTTGGCTGAAGGGATGGAGTTTGTACATTCCCAAGACGTTATACATCGTGATCTCAAGCCTGACAACATACTAATTGATTCTGATAGTTGCCTCAAGATAGCAGACGTTGGCGTGGCAAAAGCTGCATGGGATATGCAGGAGAATGCCTTATCAGGTCAATGTGCAACAGGAATGCATTTGAATCAATATTTGTCATCAGTAGTGGGCACTGACGTGTATATGGCACCTGAAGTTCTCGGTGGTCGTTACACCAAGGCGTGTGATGTTTTCTCGTTGGGGCTAGTGTTTGTAGCTATAATCGAGGCACCACTTATAACAGAGAGGGAAACTACTATTCTGGCTCCACTTGCTTGTTGGCTAGGCAGTTTAAGGCGTTATGGGCTTGTACTGTATTCCTTTTCTTTGTCTCGAAGTGAGGACCCTAGTACACTTTTACGACTTAGGATTGCTACCGAAGGAGAGAGTCACTTGATTGATCGAATGCTGCAGTTTGACCCCAATCGTCGGTATATTATGGAGACGGTTCTATCAACACTGCAAGACCTTCAACGTATGGCGGCATTGCAAGCTCGTGATCCACCACCAGTATCCAGGTGGAGTAGTTCCAGCTAATCAACCATACTGGGAACACATGATGTGAGACAATCATGAATTTCACAGACTAATATTGTAGTTTGATGTCATCGTTTGCCTTTTCTTATAACTATAGAAATTGTGTTAAATATAGAAGTTCTGATCAAGTCTTGTGGTGATCTATAGGATTGTGTACAATAGAGCATTAAAACGGTTTCAAACAGGTTTCAAGTAAACGCTGTAGTGAGGATTCCCAACAACTTTTGAAAACCGATTAGCTAAACCGTCTCAGGAGGTGTTAGAAACCTCTTTGCAAGCCTAGAGACAGAGTAAGTTTACTACTAATTAATATTAATGCAGCATCTTTAATAAATTCACTTCCATACAAGAAGATATTGTTTGTCAAGTTTGCAAGACAGAGGCCGACCAGGGAGTATCAAACTAATTCGTTTCAAATAACCTCGCTTCATTGCTTTCTACAAATTGATATCAAGTAGTCTTATAGTCATAACGAAAGGTTGCATGAGTGGCCTCCATTGTCGAGGAATTTCATCACAACTCCAAGCATCCTGTATTTTATGCAAATTCCTTGTATATGTGACATTAGAATGTCTTCACCCTTGGCATCCCATATACTCAAAAACATTGTTTAGTTTGTGATGATACAGTGACACCCTGCATGGCATACATCCTATCCCTGGCATGTTGTTAATCTCTCATGCTAGCCAAACGTGTAAACACCAGGTGAACTGTACCAATTTTGATATCAATGACTTCATAACTAGATATGATGGCATGAATCGTATGGACAAAAACACAATTGTGACAAATAAACCGACAGCAAAGTAAACTACGAGCTACTGAGATGATCTCTCATATGACGGCATTTGCACATACCGTGATCCATAACCACTTGCCCCATTACTCAGTCAAGTCATTATAGCCGTTGATCATCCCACCTCCCACATGTAATGAGTTGTTCTGCTGGTAGTGTCCTGACAGCTGCATTTTACTACCCACTAGTTGTTGTTGTCGGTGGAAAAGGTACACTCTTTGAGTATAGTAGTCAAATGCAATTAAACTAAAATAATGCATTTGTTAATATGTCATAGTATAGTGGTGTAGTGGATGGATGGTCTCTGACTACTGTATTAGAAGGATGCATCTCTCAATAAAATTTAGACTATTGCATTAGAGGGATGCATCTCTCAATACATCAGACTACTGTATTAGAAGGATGCATCTCTCAATAAAATTTAGACTATTGCATTAGAGGGATGCATCTCTCAATACATCAGACTACTGTATTAGAAGGATGCATCTCTCAATTAAATTTGGACTATTGTATTAGAGGGATGCATCTCTCAATACATCAGACTACTGCATTAGAAGGATGCATCTCTCAATTAAATTTGGACTATTGTATTAGAGGGATGCATCTCTCAATACATCAGACTACTGTATTGAAGGATTGTTGTAATACAAAACCATCAACAACTAATATAAACACTGCAAACCGTAATGGCGTGTTACTGAGTCGCCGGCTACACAAATAACTTCGTCATGTTCAATCGAATAAACGTCCTACAACAGAACACAAACAAATAGCACGCCCCTATGTAGTAACATTATCATTACAGTATCTACCTGTCGTACGCAAACTGTGGTCCTGTCTCTCTGTCTCCACGAGCCGTCGACACAAACATGAAATTATTGGTGAGATCGTACACCACGACGTGTAGATCACCGGTCTGCACAACAGGCAAAATATTATGAATCATGACGTCAGGAGTCAGGTTGCCATGGAAACATCAAAGCTGTTCAGCCAACGCCGAGTTGTAACTGGGACACAGCCAGTCCATTCCCCAACACACGGTGTCCTTGATGTGCGAATGCCAGTCGGCGATCGGCTGCAAATTCG
>CAXXBX010000251.1:0-54936 GCA_964274945.1 Dehalococcoidia bacterium
CCGTCAAAGACATTTGGGGTTACTACAACCAGGAGACTACCAGATTGTTGGTAAAGTACGCGACCGATGGACGGGAGCCACCGGAAAGAATGCTTCATGCTGCCGCAGCGGTCGATTCGCAAACGATGATCATATACGGAGGAATAACGTTTCAAATAGACGTTTCAGGTTTTGCGTATGCATCGAGTCTCAAGTTGAAACTTTTGTACGATTTGTGGAGTTTCACTTTACCGCCGTTGGATGAAGATTCGTTTAATCTGGTGGAGCAACGTGACGGATCGCAGTGGAAGGTCATCGCAGATCGAAAGGGCGCCAATATATCTTACGCAATGTCGCTTGCTGCGATCGACAACGTTCTCTACATGTACGGCGGATCACAAACTGTTCTGAGCATGAACGCCATGTTTTCTCAAGCTCCCGGAACGGTTAAGGTATCGTTTACTTGCTCGGATGGCATGTGGACATACAACCTGTCTGACAGCAATGGATGGATGCAAATACGGTACAAGGGAAATGGTCCCGGATATCGTTGCTTGCACCAGTCGCTAGTGTTTGGCGACAAAATTGTGGTAACGGGCGGTTGTAGCAATACTTTTGTTGCCCGGATTAACCTCAATACCGCTCTTCCGGACATAATATGTCAAGAGAACTCGGATACGTACGGTGTGTGGATTTACGACCCGAAGTCGATTATGTGGTTGAGATTAACGAGTAGTCCTCTCTATCACACCGATATATTGGGACCTTTCTCTGTAATCTGGAACGAGCTTCTTCTGTCGTTCGCCGGTCTTCCGACGACGCCGTTTTCCGAGGGTCAGGTTCCCGACGACTGGAGCGGATTCATGATACTGAGACCGGCCTGTCCGCCGGGCATGACGAGCAGGGATCTCGAACGCGAAATGTGTTACAAGTGTGCTGTTGGTCAGTATTCGAATGTTCCCAATTCGACGTGCACTCTCTGTCCGCACGGTCTGACAACAGAACGCGAAGGTTGCACCAGTAAGACCGACTGCAGTCGATGTGTTGATGATTATTGTGGATACGGTACGTGTACGGTCACGTTGCTGGGTCCTGCTCCTACGTGTGAGTGTCAGTTTGGCTTTACTAAAGACAACGAAGGACTCTGTATGGTCGCTACGTACTACATAGCCGCATCGGGTTTCATCGCAGGGCTTGCACTTCTCATCCTGCTTGTCGTGTCGATCGCAAAGTTTAGAAAAGCGAGAAAGAGTCATAAAGACGTGTTGAGAAACAAAGACCACGAGCTGATGGAACTGAACAGCATTTTTAACATTGACTCCAAAGAGTTGAGACTTCGAGGAAGGATTGACCAGAATTGTCCGGGTGGATACGGTGAGGTGTACAGAGCAGAGTATAGAGAACTGATTGTGGCCGTCAAGAAACTACAAGGAATACATCAGGAACTCGATCGCATCGCGTTAGAGTTCGAGAGAGAAATCGAAGTGATGAGAACCATGAGACATCCGAATATTGTTCTGTTTCTGGGAGGAGGTCGCTACCACGATGACGGATGTTTGTTCCTTGTAGTGGAGTACATGCCTAGAGGATCACTGACAAGTGTTTTAAGAAACTCGAGGATGGAGTTGGAGGACAGTCTCAAGATGAGGTTTACTATTGATGCTGCCAAGGGAATGAGGTTCTTGCACAGTCTGCGTCCGCCTCGAGTTCATCGCGACTTGAAGAGCAGCAATCTGTTGGTCAGTCAGAAGTGGGTGGTCAAGGTGGCTGATTTTGGGTCGGCGCGATTGGTTAAGGATGAAGGAATCGATCAGGAAGCGGTTAGAGGAGCGGGACCGCTCGATGTGACGGCTCCACTTCTTCGTGCGGACTATCAGTTGTCGTCAGGCATTGGAACACCGAGTTGGTGTGCTCCGGAGATTCTGACTGGACAAGGATATGGAACACCAGCGGATGTTTACAGGTATGTTCATGCATGTACTGTGAACTACACTGTGTGTGTGTGTGTGTGTGTGTGTGTGTGTGTGTGTGTGTGTGTGTGTCTGTCTGTCTGTCTGTCTGTCTGTTTGTTTGTCTATCTGTCTGTCTGCCCGCCCGCCCGCCCGCCCGCCCGCCCGCCCGCCCGTCCGTCCGTCCGTCCGTCCGTCTGTCTGTCTGTCTGTCTGTTTGTTTGTTTGCTTGTCAATACATATATTTCTTATACAAGACATTATTACAGCTGTGTGTGTGTGTGTGTGTGTGTGTGTGTGTGTGTGTGTGTGTGTGTGTGTGTGTGTGTGTGTGTGTGTGTGTGTGTGTGTGTGTGTGTGTAGCTCGACTTATTATATATATATATATATATATATATATATATATATATAGATAGATAGATAGATAGATAGATAGATAGATTGTCAAATTGAGTACTGGTAATAATGCAATGTCTGAGCAAGCAATTACTGGGTCTACTTCGTCCAATATTTTGACTGATGTTACCAGGTCTCCTAGAGGTGCTGCTTGTGCCCCAATGGAAAAAACCTCTTTTTCAGAACCTCCGGAAGTTCAAAATCTTGGTAACAATACTACCGAATTCCCTCTTCTTCGACGCCTTAAACTTCCTACTTGTGATGATGAATGGAACACTGCTGACATTTATTTTGCTTCATCAGTTGTGCCTTTGGTATGTTCGTACATCGACCCAGATGAAGCAAATGACGTCTTAGTGAAAGGGATTTTCAACTATTTCAGCAACACCTTTGGCGTTTCTGCAAGCCAAAGAAAAAGAACAAAACGTCATGCTTCCAACCTTGCTCAACGTTTAAGGGTCGCAAAACGAGAAAACAGATTAGCTCAGAAGGCCCTGCGTCGTGCAAAGAAAACCCTCAACATGTCCAAGGATGATTTGTTATCTCTTGTTGCCGCCCTGCGGAAATCTGTGAGATCTCTTCAAAAAATGAAACGGCTGCAGATGAAGGCAAATTTCCAAAGACAATCAAAATTCCAGCAGAGGGACATTTCGTCAAATTTTTGGAAATTTGCTAAACAAATCCTTCGTTCCGACCAAAATGAAGTCAGTCCTTCATTTACTCAGACAACTGCCTATGATTATTTTCGTTCCGCTTACTCTGCTTCGTCACCAAGAAATTGCTTTGACTACCCAGAGTGGCTGAAGCACAGAGATGCTCCATCCTTTCCAATGGGTGATCTTGTCATCACGGAAAAAGACATCTATGATAAAATCAAGTGTGCTCGTTCTGATTCGGCTCCTTGTCCTCTTGACCAAATTAGCTACAAGTTATTGAAACGATGTCCATCTTTGACTGTCGGTCTCCTGCACATCTACAATCTGTGCATTCAGCAATGCAGAGTTCCAAGACTATGGCAGTGTGCTGTCATAAAGTTAATTCCTAAACCAGGAAAAAGTATCCCTTCTGACCCGTCTACCTTCCGACCAATTGCTTTGACTTCTGTAGTTGGGAAGGTGTTCACGTCATTCATCAAAGACACTCTGTTTAAGCATCTCATATCTAATGGATATCTGGATACATCGATCCAAAAGGGGTTCATCAATCACGTCAGCGGGTGTCAAGAACATCAGTTCAAATTGGTGGAGGCTATCAGAGATGCGAAAGCCAATCAGCGGCTTCAAACCATTCTATGGATTGACTTGCGTAATGCTTTTGGAAGTGTTGATCATAATTTAATCCGCTTTGCAATGTCCCATTACAATTGTGGTGATATGGTGACAAATCTCATTTCCAATATATATTGTGGTCTTCGCGCAGTCATTTGCACAGATGACTGGTGTACTTCCAATTTTCCTTATGAGGTCGGTGTATTTCAAGGGGATCCTCTGTCAGTGGCTATTTTTGACATGGTTTTCAACCTTTACACTGATGCTTTAGAATCTCTCGCTCCAACTTGTGCCTATCAGTTTTCGTCAGTGGCTCAAAACTCTTTCTTGTGTAGTTTTGCTGATGACGCTGTCGTAGTCACAAGAGGTCCACATGAAATTAATGCTGTGTGCAAGCGAACAGACCAATTCCTCGAATGGTCTGGCCTAGAAGTCAATGCAGCAAAATGTTCAACTCTTTCACGTCGGAGGCTGATTCATCCAACTGTCTTTGACCCGGAAATCTCTATACAAGGGCAAAAGATTCCATTCTTGTCACACAAGAAAAGCTACAAGTACTTGGGTCTTCCAATTGCGTCTGATCTGTCTCATGCCGACATTTCAAGAGAGCTTCTGGAGACTACTAAGAATTTATTGAATAAAGTCGATCAAACAGCCGTTTCCCGAATGAATAAATGTCTTCTCTATAAGAGAGCGGTGCTACCGCGGCTTTCATGGTTACTGAGCATTGCATCTATTCCTTTGTCATGGATCGAGCAATCATTGGACAGTGTAGTCACGAAATTCTTAAAAAAATGGGTCGGTCTTGCTCATTCAGCAGCTGTCTCTCGCCTTTTCCTTAACACCAAGAACGGCGGCCTCCAACTTGGCCAACCGTCAGATTCTTTCAAGAGACTACAGTCTTGCAACCTGCTTCGATTTACTAAATCAAATGACGAATGCTTGAGAGCCCTGGCAACTATAAAGATTTCAAGAGAGACTGAGTTGTCATCAACCAGATTTAGTGCCGGCAGTTTCTTGGCAACTCTTGATACTTCGCCTGGGTGCCTGCAATCAAAAATAAAGAACATCAAAAAGACGATTACGGAATCATCAAATAATCGTCATTTGTCACATCTTACCTCCCTGTCTGTACAAGGTCAAGCGGCTCGATTCAAGGACGTGGAAGCTGAGCACTTTGCCTTGTCCCTAAAATCTCTACCCGATGACTTGTTCAAATGGGCAATAAATGGGCTCCAGGACACCCTCCCATCAGCAACCAACTTACAGTTGTGGAAGAAAATTTCGTGCAATCAATGTCCTCTCTGTCACCAACCCCAATCGCTGTGCCACGTGCTAAATGCATGTCCCAGTCTACTTGATCGAGGTTTGTACAAACAGAGACACGACAATACGCTGAGACTATTTGTGGACTTTCTAAAACGTCATCTTAGTCAACAGTTTTCCATAGTAGCCGACCTACCAGAATCAGTATACAATTTTCCTGTCGATATAACCTGTACCTGCCTTCGTCCAGACATTGTTGTTTGGAATGCCGTCCTCAAAAAGGCCTGGATGCTTGAGCTGTCGGTCCCATTCGAAACAGTCGTGGAAGAAACGAAGGCCCGGAAAGAACGCCGCTATGCCCAACTTGTCAAAGATGCTAACCATCAGTATAAGACGGAGCTTTTGCATCTCTTGGTTGGGTCGAGAGGATTGATTTTTCCTGAAACTCGACGAGCAGTCTGCATGTTGTGCAAGCCTCTTCAACGCGACTTGGACGATCTGTTTCAAGCTGTCATTCATTCCACCCTGAAAGACTCTTTTCGATGCTGGTTGGCAAGAAGAGACAACATCTCTTAACTTAAAAGTGTTTTTTTGTTGTTGTAATTTCTGCTTTTAATCATTTGTGATGTATAGTCTTCGACTGGACCTCTACATAGCACTCCAGAACTCTACTTCTGTTATAGTGCTACCAGTCCTGTAGACGCTTATTGTACTGTATCGTTCGGTATATTACAATAAAGGACCTTCCATAGATAGAGAGAGAGAGAGAGCGTGCATTTAGAGAATAGTAACATCTGGGACGTTTGGGTCATGTCCAAGTACGGAATGGGCACAGGCGTAATTCCCTTAGGGAAGGAACTCACACGCAATTGCATCCCTCGACTCAGAAGTATAAATGAATACCTGGTCATTGACTGGGGGTGGACAAGACCGCTGCATGGGGACAAGACCGCTGGCTTGGCAGAACAAAATCATGTGCACGCAACACTGGTACGTGAGGGCTTGAGGTCCAGTCCCGAGCCTGCGCTAAAGTCAGTGCCCTTGGGTAGTCTGGCCAAGCACCTAGGGGTACATCAGTGCGGCCTGAAACTCCGAGTAGCGCCGGAGGCTTCACCTAGAAATAGGGATGCTATCTTCAGTACAGAATCGCGTATCCATTTGTCCAGTGTGTGTGTGTGTGTGTGTGTGTGTGTGTGTGTGTGTGTGTGTGTGTGTGTGTGTGTGTGTGTGTGTGTGTGTGTGTGTGTGTGTGTGCGTTTCTGTGTGTGTGTGTGTGTGTGTGTGTGTGTGTGTGTGTGTGTGTGTGTGTGTGTGTGTGTGTGTTTCTGTGTGTGTGTGTGTGTGTGTGTGTGTGTGTGTGTGTGTGTGTCTGTGTCTGTGTCTGTGTCTGTGTCTGTGTCTGTGTCTGTGTCTGTGTGTGTCTGTGTCTGTCTGTCTGTGTGTGTGTGTGTGTGTGTGTGTGTGAGCGTGTGTGTGCGTGCGTGTGTCTGTGTCTGTATGTCCTGTCACAATACCTAAACGATTTAATATAAATAATGTAGGATAACTGTAAATTGTTTTATTTCGCTGTTTACTAGCTGTTTACGTTTTAGTTTTGGTATTGTGATGTGGGAGATTTGGTCGAGACAGATTCCGTTTGACGACCTCACACTTCAATCCGTTCTCGATTTGAAGACAGCCGTCCTGAGTGGAGTCAGGCCAAGCGTGCCACTGGACGAGCACACCGACTACGTCGAACTAATGCGAGCCTGTTGGTCGAGCGACAGTAGTTCGAGGCCTACGTTTTGCAACGTCGTCGTTAGACTGGAAGGAATGAGCGAAAACTGTTGTCTCGTTAGTGAGACAGAGACCACCTTCAAGTAGTCGTAAAATTGATGGTGGTTATGAACATATCTCAGATGGTGGAGAACTTAATCTAATAAAATACTTTCTGTAGGGCTCGAGATCGTTTTGATGCCGATTTTGGCCATCTACTTAGGTTTCTACTGTACTGTACCAGGAGCAGTTCTGAAGTCTAGTCTCTACTCAGACTAATGTAAACGTGGTGTTATGACGCATTTCACACTCTGATGTCATTGGTCTCGTTGCTAGATCATGACACCTCAGGTAGTATCAACTCAAGAAACGCAAACCTGAAGATAACCGTAAAGATTAGCCAATGGTTGAGGTTAATTCTAATAACAATAAAAGTCACCAAAGGCTAAAAGAAAATGTAGTAGAAGTAGGAAGTTATCTTCCAAGTCCAAATCCCGTCAATCTATAAAAATGAAAGAAGGTCCTTGCTCTGTCTGTCTGTCAACGCAAAACGGCAAGAACGGTTGACGGATAGGTCTGAAAATTATATCAACGAGGTAACTTCTAACGGACAATAACATTGGGTAATGCGTTGGATGTCCGACTTAATTGGGTCCCCCTTTGAGGCTATTCTACACTCACTCGCGAATTTCGACAGCGTACGTATCTCCACCAGATTTTGATTGCCCATTCCTGACCTCGGACGATACGAACGAAACTTGTCGTTTTTTGCCGACAACGTCAAAAAAGGCGAGATACTTTTAGTATATCCGGAACTTTAATTAAACATAGGCCTACATCTGAATTGTTTGCCTGTGGACGCGCGACGAATAGCTGTCACGTTTGGTTCGCCTGTTTGCTGCAACGGCAGCAACGTCTTTGAGTGACAACAACCAGGAGTCACAGATTACATAAAATGGAGCGCACTCGGTTACATTTAGATTTACTTCAACGAGACATTTGATATATACGTGTTCTTAAATTATCCGGGAGATTGTGTTGTTTCCAACAGTATTTTGGAATTTTCCTCTATTTGTTCGAGCAAACCCGGGCAATTTGCTAGTTAACTATACGTAATGTAAATACCCCCATGGACCCCACTATAGTAACAGACAACGTCCGCAGTCTACGGAACTCTAATCTTCTTAAATCTTTTGTTGTCTGAAAAATTCACATGCACACTAGTAGTTTCCAGATTTCTACCCTGGCTTCTCTCTGTTCTAGTTTCCGGCGTACATCCAGTTTTCTCCAGCGTTTTCGGACTGAATGACGAAACGACTGCCACTTGTGATGGCGAAATAATAGCAACACTTCGATAGGGACGAGACAATGTTAGGCTTCTACGCACACTGCCATGCAAACAATTGCAAGAACTGACTTTGACCGGTAGCTTGCGTCACAGTATGTCGTCTAATTTACTCTAACATTCATAGAAACTTTTAAGTACGTCTGATCCAGTCGAAAACAACTAGAAGATAAATGGGTTAATTAGTAATGCAATGTGTCTAAAACTGGGATTACCATAATTAATTGATATGACAACTTTCACCACTTTTCAAGTTTCTTTGTGGGTGATGTCGTATTGCAGAGATTGAGCGACGGATGCACGTCCTTTTTCTATCAACATAAAATAGAATAAGGGATAGAATATCAGATGTGTAAAGTTTTTCAAGCTATCAAACATTTTGGTAACAAGAAAATGATAATGATAAATTACGGGAATAACCCAGTGAATCGTTTTTATTTAGTAAAAATTAATTAAATAATAACTTTCACTAAATAAGAATCCAATATCTGCGTCAAAGTCGGAAGATCGCTCAGAACAGAACAGAAGTAATTCGGTAGCGTTTCGACAAGACGCTTATATATCTAGATACGGAAACATGAAAATCATGACATGTTCGTGGTTGCGATTTCTAGCTTTGATTAACATAATCAAAGTGTTTCTTATTTATTCTGTCAAAGAAACGCTCTCCAACGAACAAGACGAGACGCACGTTTTACCTCTTGAATGGAATGAATATGATGCAAATCGATGGAATTCATTCGAACGTTGGAGATTCAACAGTCCGAGGGGAAGAGAGCACGCAAGAGCAACGTCTGCTCTTAGAGAAGAAAATGACCAAACGCCAAGAGAAGTGATGGTGATATATGGAGGAATACTCTGCAATGGTGACGATACAACGTGGACGTATGACCCTCACTTCAATATTTGGGAGGCACACAGATCTGCATCCCCTCAACCGCAAGCGACCGTCTATCACACACTGGTGACACTGTGCCAGAGACGAGTACTGCTCTTTGGAGGTTGTGCGTATTCGCACTCACGCCACTCTCAATGCAGCAACGAAACTTGGAGTTTCGATACAAACCTGAATAAGTGGAAACGAATTGAAACAAAGATTCATCCTCGTCATAATGACGACTACGTCACTCCTCGATGCAGACATGCTGCTGCTGTTTTACGTTATGATAATAGCTCGTGCAGTTGCAAGGATTCGCTCGTCATTTACGGTGGATTTGAGAAAAGGTCATACACTTGGACTTCAGACTCTCGAGAAAATCTGCACGATCTTTGGCAGCTCATTTGCAAAGACGAACATTTGCACGTCTACGAATGAAGAAAACTTTCTTCATCTCATCACGTCAAACCAAAACTGCAATATCCTAGTGCCGTTTCCGCCTTTCAAAATGCGGAAATGTTTATTTTAGGACAAACTGAGCAAAATAGATCTGGTCACTATTGGGAAGTATGGTCTTATGATGTGGTCGACGAAGTTTGGACTAAAGTTGGGAATACGAGCAAACGATTGTCTGTTCCTGGACAAGGAGTTTACGTTACGGATGACGGTCAATCATATCACTTTCTTATTTCATGTTGCTCTTACAGTCTTTGATGTAATGACTAGAAAATGGTTTACTCCCACAATACTTTTGAAAGGAAGAGGGTCCGCTTTCGTTAATGGTGCGGTCACTAGAATTAATAGAAACGTTTTAGTTTTCAGTGGAAGTTGGTGGTTTCTAGGATACAATTATAACATCATGTGGGAACTTTCTATAACTTCTGCTCGTGTCTGGTATTGGTTAGCAAAGCCAGCCGCTGCAAACACAAGGATTTCTTTAACGGCTACGGAAATATCATGGACGGTGAGCGGGATGGTTCTAGAAGAGAAACATGTTCTAGTCTTTGGTATGAGCTCATTTTTAGACAACAAGCAGCCAACTTCATTAAACCTATTACACATATTAGATATAAAATCGTTGTCGTGGTCGGTAGATACTTCGGAAAAGCGACCTCCTTGCAAATTTGGTGCCGTTTCTTCTGTACTTTACGACTCCATATTTGTTGTTTACGGTGGAGTAGTGCCAGCTCAATTGCAAAATTTAAAAAAATTTATTTCTCTCTCATGAAATTTGGGGTTGTTATAGTGAAGTTAGAAGTTGGGTCAACTACTCGATGAAAACAAGACGTCCTTCTCCAAGAGTATTGTGCTCTTCTTCTACAACCAGCAATCAGACTATGATTATATACGGAGGTTTGACAGCTAACACAGAAAACATATTTAACGGCAACATTATAACATTTCTCCGCGATCTATGGAGCTTTACTTTGCCTCAGCGGAATATTGCTACAAGCAACTTATCAAACGACGAAAACAATTCGGAGTGGCGTTTACTCGACGATTCTGGTCCCTCACAATCTTTTGCAACGTCTTTAGTTGCCATTGAAAATACACTAATTCTTTATGGAGGAGCCAAGGATAATGAAAGCACGATGCAATTTTCTCTTCAGTATGAGTCAGAAATTTCATTCATAATTTTTGGCAACTGCTCGAGCAAGGTTTGGGAATACGATCTGGCGAACGACAAGGCGATCGCATCGCCTTGGAGTTCGAGAGAGAGATCGAAGTGATGAGAACGATCAAACATCCCAACATTGTTTTGTTTCTCGGTGGAGGTCGTTGCCATGACGACGGCTGTCCGTTTCTAGTTGTGGAGTACATGCCTAGAGAATCGCTGACGACCATACTTGCAGACAGAGACATAAAGCTGGAAGGAAGTCTCAAGATGAGATTTGCAGTAGATGCTGCCAAAGGAATGAGATTCTTGCACAGTCAACGACCACCTCGCATTCATCGTGACCTCAAGAGTGCCAATTTGCTCGTCAGCACTAAATGGGTGGTCAAAGTGGCCGATTTTGGAGCCGCTCGACTCGTTCGAGACGAAGGAATCAGTCAAGAAGCTGTAAGAGGAGCGGCACCGCTCGATATGACCGCTCCGCTTCTTCATGCAGACTATCACTTATCGTCAGGAGTCGGGACACCAAAGTGGAGCGCTCCGGAGATACTGAGCGGTCACAGTTACGGAACACCCGCGGACGTCTACAGGTAAGACACGAGCACGACTAACTACACAAACACATGCAATCGTTAATATTTCTATTGTTTCTAATAATGATGATTGTTGCGCGTCTTTGCATTGCTTTGGTAGTTTTGGCATTGTGATGTGGGAGATTAGGGAACGAAAACTTCCTTATGACGACCGTTCGTTTAGCTCTATTCTTGACTTGAAAGCTGCTGTTTTGGGTGAAATGAGACCGACCGTGTCGGATAACGATGACGACGACTACGTCAAGCTAATGTGTGACTGTTGGGCAGAAAGCTCACTAGTAAGGCCTACGTTTTGTCAAGTCGTCGCTAGTCTGGAAGATATGAGCGAATTGTGTTTTCTCTAACTCCATATAAAATCAGTTTGTGTTCTAGGACTTAGGAACTCGCGTGATGTAAACTTGAGCGGTTAAAGTAGATAAATGATTTGTGATCGTATTTTTGACCCACTGTTTCTCCAGCAAACAAATTCGTGTATTCCAGCCACATCCCTACATGTCTACATGTCTACATGCGAAATATTTTATCGTGTAGCTTGAGCTTGTATTGACTCTGCAGTATAGCTTTGACATCCGGGATTGTAACCTTCTACCAATCAGCGGCAAAAGATAGTGAGCAGACCGGATGTAAAAATAGGAACGTCCTCTGTAGCACACGCCAGACGGCGCGCTGAACGTTTCTCTTCGGATATTAAAAGAACAAGGATAAACAAATAGTTAAGCACAAGCGTGTTCTCTAGGTAAACCGTGGTATTGAGGAATTCTGCTTCAATGTCTGGCCGGAAAACAGCTCTAAAGACACCATTTTACTTTAGAGAGGAACCACTGACGGCAAGAAGGCAGATCTTCATAATATCTTCGCATTCATATTTGTCATTCTCGCTATATCCGTAGCGGTCATCCGTAATAATTCGCATTGATTCGTTTGCAGTGGGCGGAGCTTAATCCACCAGGAAGCGCGGAGCAGGCGCGGAGCAGGCGCGGAGCAGGCGCGGAGCAGGCGCGGAGCAGGCGCGGAGCAGGCGCGGAGCAGGCGCGGAGCAGGCGCGTGAGCGTTGCACATCACGGAAACATCGCTCGTTCTGCTAAACAAAAGCGAAGATAAAGGAGTAACTTATACCGATCGATTTGTCTTGGTAAGATCTACTCATACAAGTTAAGTTCATTTTGTTGGACTTCCCTCTAGGTCTCTTTCAGACTAATATGAACGTGCTATTCTAGCACATTCACACTCTGATGTCATTGGTCTCGTTGCGAGATCATGACATCTTCGCTAGTATCGCCACCTGAAAATATCCGTGTGTGTGTGTGTGTGTGTGTGTGTGTGTGTGTGTGTGTGTGTGTGTCAAGCTAAACTATAATGCGAACCTAGAGCACAGCGTAAATGCCTTTTTATAATTTGTATTATTTCAATCAAATTACATGCAGCTTTACTATGTAACCATAGAAATGAGCCAGATAAAAATTCTACATTGCCATTACTTTAGAAAGAAACACTTCACCTATTGACGCATGTGCAGTAGATGCTAACGTAAGTTAAGGGGTAACTGCAACGCAAAAATAAAAAAAAATTATGTTGGAAATTGATAGTTCTAGCTGCATAAATGACAGGAAAATTAGTTTTAGATTTTTAACTAAGTTAAGTCTTCGCTGAGATATAGCACGTCAAAGTTGCTTCCGGTTCTTCAACTTCCGGTAACGAGTTATAACAGGTGTGGTGTAGTGTGACGTCACTCAGAGGAGACTCCACGCTAACGTGTATTGTAAACAAAGGAATTTGTGGCGAAAGAATGGTTTGGTGTTGCGTGGCTGCAGGATGCACCAATTCGCGCAAGTCATACACAATCGCGTTTCGATTTCCGAAGATCCCCAAGCTAAGAAAAGAGTGGGAATCAAAAAATATTGCGGACAATTGCAGAGACGTTGTGTCGTCCGGGCAACTGCTACTGAGTACAACGCGTCTTACTGAGTGGACAGGAGTATGCAGTAGCCACTTTTAGCCTGACTGCTTCGAGATACGTACAGCCAGGTCTATTCAAGAGCTTGGTCTGGGTTAGAGAAGAGCGATATTGAGGTCACCATTTTCCATCTACCTGCCACCACACTTCAAGGTTGCAGCACCCTGGAACCTTTGCAAAAGAAAAGGAGAGCCGTAATTGAGAAGCGGAAAGGTAAGGAAGACTCTCGTGCAAGACTAAAAGTACTGCAAATGGCTAGGAGAGGTCAGATTCTTGATGCCTTAGATGACTCGCCTCTTGATCATCATGTCTATTAAATGCAGTCGTATGCGTTACAGTATACTGTACAGTGAAGTCAAACCTTGTGTCAACGTGATTTCAAAGTACGTAGTTCAACTCATTTTAGTCTCTTTCTCACGTACAGCACTAGAATTTTGCATGAACTCACCAGTACACTGTGCCACTATTGTTGCTAGTATTCGACATTATTATCCTGCCATTATTTGAGACAACCTCAAATTAGTTTTGACAGCACACGCACTCCACACGAGTACGTATCCATCATCTCACAACGATCGCAGCTGAAACCTGTGGATGTTGTTTACTTACCCGGATGTACATCGATTACGTTGCTATCTCCTACTTCTACTTGCAATGTTATAACAGGCTATCGGGTAGCCTGTTCTCTTCCTCAGGCTTTCTCAAAGCTTCAAAGGCATTGTCGCCGAATTCAAACCTGTGTGGTCTAATCACTTCGTATACGTATTAATGGCTCCCAGCAGATCTTCTTCATCCTACGATTCATGAAATGACGGAACGTTATCATCACGTAAAAACCTCCTGAGGGCTCTTCAGAAGACTCGCTGTTGCTACCGTCGCCTCCACCTTAGCAGCGTTGCCTTGGATATGAAGATTTAGTCATTTTTACAGGCAGCTGACTATACAGACGCACACGTGTCTCCCCTCAATGACGTCACACTATACCACACCCATTATAACGTGTTACCGGAAGTTGAAGAACCGGAAGCAACTTTGACGGGCTATAGCTCAGCGAAGACTTAACTTAATTAAAACTCTAAAACTATTTGTCCTGTCATGTATGCACCTAGAACTATCAATTTCCAACATAAAAGAAGTTTTGATTTTGCGTTGCAGTTACCCTTTAGGGCCTTAAACTGGATTTACAATATGGGAACGCTTCGTCTGCGTGCGTCCTGTCACGTTGTCTTGCGTGGGAGTGGCAAGTATCGCGTCACACGCGTCGTATCATTCACAATACGATTTCAGCGCGCCGTAGACGTCGCTGCCTGAATTATTGAGCTGACCACTCGCGCTTCGATTTTCTACTAACAGAACTCTGCCGGAACCCCCAGCTTGCTCAAAATCAATTTCTAGGCGTTCTCCCATGCACGCAGGTCTTTGTACGTCTTGCAGTTGATCATCCACAAGCAAGGATAGCTCTCTACACAATCTATAAACCGCTCAACGTCGAGTACAGCGCCCAAATCAATAATCATTGCCCACGGAAGCTACAAGTGCATTTATGGTTGGCTGTGATTGGTCGGAATCAAGGTGCTACTTCCAACGCGACGCGTACAGCTTCCGGTTCGACGCTCGAATAGAACTTGGTTCTATTTGGACGCGTCGTGTCGCGAGCGTCGCGTCCGTCGAACGTCACGTCGCGTAGACCATTTACAATTTGAATTTGTACTACGCGACGTGACGCACGCGACGTGACGCACGCGACGCGACGCTCAAGCGTTTACATATTGTAAATCCAGCTTTAATAAGGCTGCAGACCGAACGCTGGCTGTGTTGCGCAGGCAAATACTTTTTTGGGGTTCACTTATACACACATCTCGGATATATAGCCCGAATAAGTTTAACTTGCTCGATCATGTCTAGTAGTTCGAAATGTGTTGTTATGCTGATTGTGGGAATTGCGCTTTCTCTGCGAGCAGTTACCATACTGAGTAAGCAACACTTACAGTGGCTAGCTAGTTAATGAAAGGAAAGTCCAGCACGGGGAATGTTGGTTGCTACAAACGGTTTTCTTTGCAGAAATCGACCTTCTCGAGAAAAAATTGATTCCAGAAAAGCTTTATGTGATGCAGTTATCATACAAGACGGCAGAGGTTATTACATTTTGCTAATTAATTGATATTAGTTAATTAACTAATTATTAATTTATCAGAATAATGTATTTAGTAACATTAAAGCACAATTTATGTATTTATGGTAGTATTTTTTAACCTGAAATGTGATTTAATAAATAGTAATTATAATTTATAAGTGTATACACACACACACACACACACACACACACACACACACACACACACACACACACACACACACACACACACACACACACACACACACACACACACACACACACACATACAGACACACTAGTAACTACTGCAGAAGAACCTGTTTATTAATTAATCATGTACTCTGCTGTTACCGTGTGGAGCAATGTACGGTAGTTTTCTTTAGTTTGCACTTGCTTCCTGTGGACGTCTGTTTCCTGTAATGATGACAATGACAAACAGTTTTAAAAAGGAGCCGTCGTTCTTTTGCTTTGAAACCAGTAGTGATTCGATAGGTGGTTATTGAACCTCTTCAAAATGTTTAATCTACTGGACATCTGCAGTTTCACAATTGCCACTTGTCCATGCTTCTAAAGTAAAGTTGCTTGTTTCAGCTCCTAGAAAACTTTCCGATTCATGCTGACAATAAGAGTCAACAAAATAGTTGTACTGCTGAGGGAGCAAGGGTATAATACTGGTAGGGAGGCCTGAATCAGATTTGCATTCTTGGTTGGCATCAAGTGGGTGCTCTAGATTGGCTTCACTGGTAGTTTGAAATTATTGAAATGTGTCTGTGCTTAAAATGCATCTCTTCACATAGACTGAATGTTGTTCTACAGCATGGAGGTTTCACTGACACTGTCAGCTTCTGTACTCTGTGAATGACTCTCATTAGAAGTGCACCAGGTTACATTAGAAACGAAAGGATTCCTCTTGCCAGCTGAAACAGCCTTAGCGAGAGTGACAATTTTCTACCAACTTTGTTTGCTTTGTCAGGCATATAGCAGGAGGGCCGATCATTTGTGGCTTTGCATTGTGAAGCTGCTGAAGAGTTACACTTTTCTACTAAAATTTTGGTCTTGAAAAGTTTTACTCAAACTTAAGCAAAGCTTCCGGCGTTCAGGTTGCTTGAGATGGTGGCTTTGGATTTGCTGAGACTGCAAGTTTTCATCAGCTAGTATGGACTTATCTATGATATTTTGAAATTTAATTTGATCAGAAAGCAGCCATACTGCTAAGGTATTCCTCAGGTAGTGAGCATAATGGCATGGTTGAAGGTAAAGTTTGAGTTTTGCTTTGTCACAATAGAAGGACAGCTGTGGTGAACAGATGTATGCCTACAGATTCTCTGGAGAAAATGCTGCAACTGCCACTAAAATAAAGGCAATAACCCCACAAAGGAAAGAACATGTTTGTACTGGGAAATTTTTGAAATGCCTTGACCATGCGTGTTTTCCATCTTTGTCAAATGTTGGCCTATGCATAGGAATCAAATCATGAATATCCACTCTTTCACCTAAGACAGTGCTTAGATAGTCCAGTGTTTGTATTAGTTCTACCAACAAGTTGGTAGGAACTGGGTATCCCAATGGGTCACCATAGAAGGAAGCTTTAGAATTCAAATCTAAAGCAAGTCCAATGATTCCTACTCATCAATGTATTTGATGCAACAGAAGATCCAGTTATGGCATCATTTTGTACGTTGACAATCAGGAATATAAGTCTAATCTTCTTTCTGTTGTTCAGAGCTAATGCTATGGATGTGTTCAACGTGAATTTGCAAACTTCAGATAGCACAAGGTAAAGACAATCTTGTGATGAGCGATTGAGAAGCGATGCCATACCTTCATGCAATGTATCAGGCAACCATCCGTCACATGCCAGTCTAGACATTTGGTAGCTAGTCACGTCACCAAATACCACAGCAGAGGCTGGCTTGTCTGACAGAATTTGTTGAAGTTGCTGTATCTTGCTCAAGTTCAAGTGTTCAAGGTTCAAAGTGTCAGGAATATGACAGACCTCGTTGAACCACTTGTATTCTTGAATAGCCTGTGGGAGGACACCACTTAGACAAGGGTATGGACATTTAATTAATGAACAAACTCATTCAACTCAAAGTCTTTTTATTACTTTACGGCAGCTAGGTGGCAGAGTATTAATAATCGACATTTGTAGTTGTGAATTCAGTTAACAAGAGTAGTGGTGAGCTAATATAATTTGCGGTATTCTGGACAGGAACAAATTCCCATGCATATTGGTTAATATCTACACTGTCTAAACAAAATAGTGTAGGCACACTTTGAAAGAAACATGCATTAGCTATAGGGACTCAGCAAAGATGTGTGGTACATGTGATTACAAGTAACTAGTTTATGTAATGTACAATCTCATAATTAAATGGGACATGAAATGCTAACTAAAAATCATCTAGTCACTTAGACAGAACACTACAGTGTATAGAAAGAGATTCAAAAATTTATCTGAAGAATGAGATGCTTAATATTTTGCATTGTGTGTATAGCATGTGTGAAGAATATTGGAAGGTGGATCAGGGAAAGACATGCCAAAGTACTCTCTAGCAAAATCTAGCGACTGCTGTGACATTTCTTACCAGATTTATGATGTTTGTTTGCCAGTTTACAATGTTGTATATGCATAACTCAAAATCTTACCAGTTAGAGTCATTATCAGTTGGATATAACAGTGTACGCTCTAGATGTTGAAGAAAGTGACATGATAAAGTTTTGTGCTCGTATATACGTAGTTCCATTTGTGGTCAGTTTGAGCATGGCATAAGATACTGTGAAAAAGAGAAAATTGTGGGGAATCATGCGGTTTTGTGCGATTGAAGCTCATCGCAATTCCACATATAACATCATAATTTGAATTTGTAGCCATTATCCCAGTTGCAGTAGACCATAGTAGAGTGTGAGTACTGTAATAGATTGAAGGTCATTGAAACTTCGGTTACATAAATATTATTTTTGTATCACAAGACTGATCAAAAGCTAGAACATATTTTGGGGAAACCAGCTGTGGCATGTGCAAAACACATTCTCATCCCATACATCTCTGTATGGCTAATAGCTCAAGTGGTATGTCATACATTTGATGAACAAGCAGACATAATCTCTTACTCCCCAAGTGACTTGTGAGGTATTTAACAACGTACATGCATCATCAACTGCTCCATCTCATCATAGTAAAGAAACGCCGCCTATTGGTATTTATCAAGTTTTGAAACCAGAATTACTGATTTAACAGCTAACCCTCATATATGGAGCCCTATCTGAGAGCAACTTCCAATCTAACAGCCAGGGACAGAACAAATGGCAGATCGTTCAAGTGAGCTTTATAGATATAAATAGATACACACATGATGTATGCAAATTTATTCAGAAATCCCTTTCAGCATGGCTGGTCTCCCCAAAGATCCTGCAAATAATCTATCAAATTTACTAAGTACAATAGCTGAAAGCACTACGAGTCAAAACGCAATGCAGCTATACAAACTTAGCTGCACTCATTTCTTCAGAAAACTGGTCACGGCAGCTCCCTGAAGAAAAGGCACTTTCTGCATCTCGAAAGATGAACTAAAAATTCCTACTTACGAGTGCAGTACATACAACTGAGACATTGCATGCAAGTACCTTATCGAGATCCAGAAAATGTTAATTAATCAAAACATAGGTGACTTATGCCTAGACCACACATGTAATTCGTCTTCTGGCAGGTGCAATAATGGAAGTTATCCAGGTTACTCATCTAGAATCTGCAACAACCAGCATAAAGAAGTTACTTTGACTCTATTTACAATATTGAATGTGTTAATTAATCAAAGAAAAGAAAATGTATTAAATCAATAAATATTAACTGCAATAATCAATCAACATTTACTATATAAATCAATAAATATTGATCACACACAACATCTAGTACTAAAACTCTAGTCACTAATCAATATTGACCATATAATTAATAAACAGTGACTGTAGACATCAATCAAAACTTCCACCACTAAATATTAGCTCGATCACCACTACATATTAACTGAATTCGCAACAACAAATGTCCTGGATTGTTCATATTCCTTGATATAAAGAGAGGAACAGATTGTAGTTAGAGTGTTTAGAATGAGTGTTCAGAACAAGTTATTCCTTTTTTTCTGTCCAGCAAACTGTGCACCCACTAGAGAAATAGGCATCTTCATTTGTGTGTGTTTTAATTTTATTGTTAAATGGATCATGCATTGCTTCTATATATTCTAGGCTAATGAAAAACTGCGTTCTGTGGCAACAGACTGTCTAGATCAACAACTTCCTGTAATCCTGCCTGTTTGCCATACATTTCTTATGCAAACAAATTAATTGCAGAGTACATGATTAGTATAAACAGGTTCTTCTGCAATAGTTACTAGTATGTATACATATATACACACATATAAATTACAAATTACTATTTATTAAATCACATTTAAAGTTAAAAACAATACCATAAATACATCAATTGTGCTTTAATGTTAACTAAATACATTATTCTAATAAATTAATAATTAGTTAATTAACTAACATCAATTAACTAGCAAAATGTACAAACCTCTGCCGTCTTGTATGATAACTGCATCCCGCAAAGCTTTTCTGGAGTCAATAGGTTCTCGAGAAAGTCGACTTCTGCAAAGAAAACCGTTTGTTACAATGTATACGTAGCAACCAACATTCCCCGTATTGGGGCTCTCCTTTCACTCGCCACTGTTGCTTACTCAGTGTGGTAACTGCTCGCAGAGAAAGCGCAATTCCCACGATCTGTCAGCATAACAACACATTTCGAACTACTAGCCATGTGTGCACGTGAGAATTGTCTACCATGCACGTGCAAGGTAAACTTATCCGGGCTATAAAGGAATAAAGCGGCTGGACCAGATATGGTTGAGGCTGAACATGTACACTAGGGTGGAGGGTCGCTGGCCATACATTTGAGCGTGGCGTTGACGTTTTTTTAACGTCACTCGTGTGTCCCTCAACAGTCTTTGAGGTCGTACATTGTCCCTATTGTGAAGGCCAGAGTAGGTGATATGACAGATCCAAATAATTATCGACGAGTGGCTTTGTCATCAGTGACGTCAAAGCTTTTGGAGCATATTCTGTTAGAGAGACTAGGTGTGTCCTTGTCTTCTTGCGAACAGCAATTTGGGTTCAAGCGGGTCATGGATGTGCTGACTGCTCTTTGCTGCTAAAGGAAACTATTGACTATTATCTGTTCAAAATGGAAATAGAGCGGTATATGCCTGTACCACGGATTTATCCAAGGCATATGATCGTGTTTCCTATTATCGATTATTTACTAAGCTTCTGCAGAAGGGAATTTCTGTATGTTTTGTCAAGTTCCTGGAAAGATGGTACTGGTCTCAACCGATGCAAGCTAACTGGAGTGATAATGTATCAAGACCTTTTGGCGTGAGAAACGGAGTTAGGCAGGGCAGTGTGCTGTCGCCGTGTCTGTTCAATTTGTACATAGATGATATACTGAGAGAGGTAAGCAAGTGTGGTGATAGAGCAAGAATATCAGATATCTTTCTAGGGTGTCTTGCGTATGCGGATGATGTCACACTAGTATCACCCACGGCTAGAGGAATGCAAAGAATGCTGGACATTTGTAATGAATATGCTAGACACCACGCCTTGGTGTTTAATAACAAGAAGAGTGTCGCAATCACTTTTGGTAAAAACAAGGGGATGGCTCTTAACTGCCCAGAATTATGGTTAAACGGAAGTATATTGACATCCAAGTCAGAAATTGTGCATTTGGCTGTGGTCATGGACAGGGGCTGTGGGGACCAAGCCGCTGTTGAAAGAAGGGTCAGACGCTTTTATGGAGCGGTCAATTCAGTTGTGTCAAAGACTCAACGGATTCGAAGAAGCGGATGTCAAGATGAAACGCTTACAGTTGCGCTTTATGAAGAGAGCCACAGAGTCACAGAACAGATTAGTTGGTTCGATGTCCTGGCATGTGTACAGGCATAGTATGTTATGTCATGGTATTAATGAGGAGATGAACATTTTTAGTACTCGTTACAAAGATATATAGATACATAATTGTGCTACTGCTTGTCTAGTTACAATGTCTGTTACTAGATTTTCTGTGTGGTTCTTGTTTGTTGTTACTCCAGAGAGTTCTGTGTCCTGTCTGGATGCGAATTGAAATATATTATGTGTCGCTATGCCCCTCCATAATGGGCAAGTGGGGTTTTTACCCCCATCTGGGCGCCCACCAACCTGACAGGTGTTATTATATATATATATATATATATATATATATTCGGGATGTGTGTGTGAAGTAGACCCAAAATTATTTGACGATATTTGGGGGCGGAGCTTCTAGAGCATGCGCAGTCTCGAGGGTAACACGCACCCTTTGCCGATCTTGCAGTACACAAAGTCTACGTTTCCGGGTCTGCTTCTTAACCGTAGATCATCTTGCCGTTGTCTAGGCTTTGTAAGTAAGTTTACTACTTACTATTTCGTGCATCTTGTGAGCCTGCGTAGAGACGCGTAGGAAGCCATTTCTTGAGTACGGCTTCTCGAGGGTACGAGACTACTGTTCAAGCTGAAGTCGCCTGATTCACACTCTGAACAGATATACGTGGAGTGGAAGCACAGACTATTCATTGCCTAGAGATGAGTTAGTTTTGGTGAGTGAAATCATGCCACCCGAGAACCCATTTCGGGTAACTGGCCAAACATGTAGGCGTTCCGCGTTGTTTCTGGACAGTCTAGCTTGCTTCTGTATTGTGTGATTGGTCAAGCCGACGTTCTTACTGTGATAACTTGCACTCGATAAGTACACTGAGGCGGATGAGAGCACAGTACACGGACTCTGTAGTCAGTTTACAATTAGTACTGCCAGTCTACAAGTCCCAGCAACAGTTATGTCTACAGTAACACAACACATACTCACTATTCCATAGCTGTAATGTCTAAATCAGAAAGCAGAGACTGTTCTACCTCATCTGCAGTTGATCAAGACATGTGTATAGTAGTGATCTCAAAATTGAAGATGTTAGTTGTCAAAAATGTTACTGAGGCGCTGAAGCTGATGGTTTACGTCCGATAATTGAACAGCAAGCAAATGAAATAGCGGAACTTTAAAGCAAGATTAGAGTTCTCGAGCAAGATCTTGTATCTGCAGAGTCTGAGTTGCAAGGAAAGGCATTCTCATGATAAAATCAAGTCTTACTCAGGTTTAGTGTAGAGAAATGTGCTCGATACAGTGCGGAGTTCGACTGAAAGCAGCCAAGACAATTTCTCTGTATAGCAAACAAAGAATCAGGCCAAGGTACATCAAGTGATGTGTAAGCTCATGAGCTCACGGCCTTTCATGAAGAGTTGGATAGGCTAGACAAATTTTTGCTGACTCTGGTTCGACAAGATACATAGATTCACAGTTCCACAGTTCAAGTAGTTCGCTAGATGGGGAAAAGTAGTCCTAGTTTCAGCCACACAGACAGTGACAGTGCGTCACGTTCGGTTAACCCGAGTATCGAATGGACTCCCTTACCACACAATCTTCATCTGACAAAACTTCCATCACTAAGCAATAAGTAGTGTGTCTTTCCACTCCAAGTGTATATGTTCAGAGTGTGAATCAGGCGACTTCAACTTGAACAGCAGTCTCTTACCATCGAGAAGCCGTACTCAAGAAATGGCTTCCTACGCCTCTCTACGAAGGCAAAGTCTCTCACAAGATGCACGAAATGGTAATTAGTGAACTTACTTACAAGGCATAGTCAACGGCAAGATGATCTACGGTTCAGAAGCAGACCCGGAAACGTGGACTTCGTGTACAGCGAGATTGGCGAAAGGGGCGTGTTACCCTCGAGATTGCGCATGCTCTAGAAGCTCCGCCCCCGAATATCGTCTGTTTGCGTTGCGTAGCGCATTGTTTTGGTCTTGCTTTCCGAGGCCAATCTACGTTAGCACACAAGAGACGGGTCTAGACGCTTCAGGCGACTCTAACAGTGAAAGAGAACAAATTACAGTTTCTAGAGACGACTCACTCGTTTTTATGTTGTAGACACCACATGATCGTCTTGAACGACTTGCAATCGCTCGGTCTTTCCCACTTTTCTCCATGTTTCTTTCTACGAATGGAGGCCATACTACAGTTCGAAAGGGCTTGAGTGATGGGAAAAAACACGGAAACGTGAGTCACCGCAGATAATCACGTGACTCCAAATACCTTCGTTCGGCCGAACCATCGCCGTATGTGTGCTATTTGCCGTAGATTGAAGGTGAGTCAGTGATGCCAAAGCACATTTTACTTTCGCCTAGGCAAATATCAAAGTCTACACGAAGCGGTAAAACGAAACCTACACCTAGTGGACGTTACTTGGAAAATCGCCAAGTACGATTTTGTTTTTAGCCTTATCGTTATGCTCAGCTATCAAGTTTGCTCTGACATAGCGCCAAAGTTCTCAACTTGACGACTACCAGAAAAGATTAGCTGCCGAGGGCGGAGTCAAACTGGTAAAGTGCTCCTTTAATCTAATAAAAATGCTTTCTGTACGGCTCGTTTTGATGCCAACTTTGGCCATCTACGTAAATTGTCTTGTACCAGGAGCGCGGTTCTGAAGTCTCTACTCAGACTAGTGTGATTGTGGTATTATGACACATTCACACTCTAGATATGATGTCATTGGTCTCGTTGCTAGATCACGACACCTCAGCTAGTCTACCGACTCAAGAAACGCCTCCTGAAAATAACCGTCAGACTAGCCAATGGTTGAGGTTTCTGATAACGATAAAAGTCAATGTATATTCCAAACGATCGAGAACCGTAGTCGAGCCAAAGGCTAAAAGAAATGGTGGTAGGAGTAGGAAGCTCTCCTCCAAGTCCTGAATTCACTAAGTAATGTAAATACCCCCATAGAATCCACTCTAGTAACGAACTGTACGTCTATAGCTTAGATATATGTAGCCATAGACTTCTTTTGTGATTGTTCTTGTTTCATATTAGCAGTTTCAAGATTTCTATATCCTAGGTTTTCTCAGTCCTACTTCCCGGCGTATAGTGCTCTTCTGTGTTTTTAGACTGCATGAATGACGAAACGATTGCCATTTGTCATGGCGACATAATTGCAGCACGTCGAGAGAGGCGAGACACTCTCCCGCTCTAACGCATACCGCTACGCGGACAACTGCAAATTATGACTGATCTTGACATGTAGCTTCATTACTTCGCAGTATCCCGTCCAATTGCTTTCCCGACTCAACAGTCATGCATTGACACAATACAAACTTCTATAAGCGCGTCCTATCCAGTCAAAAAACCTAGGAAGACAAATGGGTTAGTCATGCAATTGGTCTGAAAATAGTATTACCTTAATTAATTCATATGGCAATTTTTCGCCACTTTCAAGTTTCTGTGTGGTGATGTTATATCGCAAAGATTGAACGACGGATGCACGTTCTCATTTTATCTAACGTAAAATATAGAATAAGGGATAGAATATCATGATTACATGTGTAAAGTTTTTCAAATATCAAACACTTTGGTAACAATTAACAGACTGATAAGGATAAATTATGCGATTAATTAATGCAGTGAATCATTCGCTTTGGCAAAATTGATTAACTTACATTATTGTAAAAAGGTGACCGCGTTACAAAGCATCGTTTGCATAAAAGGGAAGCTGGGTCTTTAATGGTTTCAAATAAGTTTCTCTGCATGGAAATTCCATATCTGCGTAAAGGGTCGGAAGATCTGTCACTGTTTCAAAAGAAGTAACTCGACAGCCTCTAGCGAATATATATACGTGACAACATGAATATCACGACATGCTTGTGGTTGCGTTGTCTATCTTTACTTGGTATAACCAAAGGGTTTCGTACTACTTATTCTGCCAAAAAAAACCTTTTCAGCGAACAAGACGAGACGCCTGTTCCTCTTCTTCAATGGAATGACTATGATGCAAATCGATGGAATTCATTCGACCGTTGGAGACTCAACAGTCCGATGGGAAGAAAGCACGCAAAGGCAACGTTCGCTCTTAAAAATGATAATGATGAAACGCCAAGAGAAGTGGTGGTGATGTATGGAGGAATACTCTACAAAGCTGATGATACAACTTGGACGTACGACCCTCACTTCGATACTTGGGAGGCACACAGATCTGCATCTCCTCAACCGCAAGCGACCGTCTATCACACACTGGTGACTCTGTGCCAGAGACGAGTACTGCTCTTTGGAGGTTTTGCGCCTTCGCGCTCGAGCTACTCTCAATGTAGCAACGAAACTTGGAGTTTCGATACAAACCTGAAAGAGTGGAGACGAATTGAAACAAAGATTCATCCTCGTCATAAGGACGAGTACGTCACTCCTCGATGCAGACATGCTGCTGCTGTTTTACGTTATGACAATAGCTCGTGCAGTTGCAAGGATTCGCTCGTCGTTTACGGTGGATTTGAGAAAAGGTCATACACTTGGAGTTCGGACTCTCGAGAGAATCTGCACGATCTTTGGCAGCTCGTTTGTAAAGACGAACATTCGCACGTCTACGAATGGAGAAAACTTTCTTCATCTCATCACGTCAAACCAAAACTGCAATATCCTAGTGCCGTTTCCGCCTTCCAAAATACGGAAATGTTTCTTTTAGGACAAACTGAGCAAAATAGATCTGGTCACTATTGGGAAGTATGGTCTTATCGTGTGGTCGACGAAGTTTGGACTAAAGTTGGGAATACGAGCAAACGATCGTCTGTTCCTGGACAAGGAGTTTACGTTACGGATGACATTCAGTCATATCACTTTCTTATTTCATGTTGTTCTGAACCTCTTACAGTCTTCGATGTAATGACTAGGAAATGGTTTACTCCCACAATACTTTCAAAAGGAAGAGGGCCCGATTCCTTGTCTGATGCTGTCACTAGAATTAATAGAAACGTTTTAGTTTTCGGTGGAAGTCGGTGGTTTATTGGATACAATTATAACTTTAACATCATGTGGGAGCTTTCTATAACTTCTGCTCGTGTCTGGTATTGGTTAGCAAAGCCAGCCGCTGCAGAGACAAGAAATCCTTTAGTGGGAATATCATGGACGGTAAGCGGGACGGTTCTAGAAGAGAAACACGTTCTAGTCTTTGGTAAAAGTCGATTTCTAAACAACAATCAGCGAACTTCATTAAGCCTATTACACATATTAGATATAAAATCGTTGTCGTGGTCTGTAGATACTTCGGAAAAGCGACCTCCTTGCAAATTTGGTGCCGTTTCTTCTGTACTTTACGACTCCGTATTTGTTGTTTACGGTGGAGTAGTGCCAGCTCAATTGCAAAATTTAAAAAAAATTACTTCTCTCTCTAATGAAATTTGGGGTTATTATAGTGAAGTTAGAAGTTGGGTCAACTACTCGATGAAAACAAGACGTCCTTCTCCAAGAGTATTGTGCTCTTCTTCGACAACCAGCAATCAGACTATGATTATATACGGAGGTTTCACAGCTAACACAGAAAACATATTTAACGACGACATTATAACATTTCTCCGCGATCTATGGAGCTTTACTTTGCCTCAGCGGAATACTGCTACAAGCAACTTATCAAACGACGAACACAATTCGGAGTGGCGTTTACTCGACGATTCTGGTCCCTCACAATCTGTTGCAACGTCTTTAGTTGCCATTGAAAATACACTAATTCTTTATGGAGGAGCCAAGAATAATGAACGCACGATGCAATTTTCCAATCAGTATGAGTCAGAAATTTTAATCATAATTTTTGGCAACTGCTCGAGCAACGTTTGGGAATACGATCTGGCGAACGGTAATGGATGGAAAGAAGTGAAGTATTCAGGGTTAGGTCCCGGACGCCGTTGTCTTCACAAAAGCCTAAGATATGGTAATCACATGTTGGTATTTGGAGGCTGTCACAATCATGTGCTCTGGCAATGGAATACTGAAATCAAACTTGGTTGTCCTGTTGATCCAATAACTAGCGGCATGTGGATTTACGATCCTTCTAAAAGGTTCTGGTTGCGATTAAGTCAGTATCCATTTGTACAACAGAATGGCTTATTCGCTTCTTCTCTAATATGGAAAAACTGGATACTGGCGTTTGGTGGTGTGAGACCTCCAGCCCTTCAAGGTGGAATTTTACACAGAAATTCGGTAGGACTTTCTGTGTACAGGCCGAACTGCCCAGCAGGATTTACAAGCATTGACCTACGCAAGTACATGTGTTCAGAGTGCCCGTTCGGTTCCTATTCCCCAGAAACCAACTCCACCTGCTTGCGATGTCCGACAGGTCTCACCACATCACACACGGCTGCAACAAGCAAAACCGACTGCAATCGCTGTTTATCCAATCATTGTGTTCATGGTAGTTGTACGGTCACATTACGAGGTCCCACGTTTGATTGCGTTTGTCAGTTTGGCTTTACAAAAGATGGAGACGGATTGTGTACTGTGGCCACGTACTACATTGCAGCAGCCGGATCTGTGGCAGGAGTCGCACTTATCGTACTGCTCGTCGTGCTAGCAGTCAAAGCGAAAAGAGCAAGAAAACGGCACAACATGATGCTGCAAGACAAAGATCGCGAGTTGGTAGAGATGACAAACAGTTTCAACATTGACTCGAGAGAAGTGAGATTGCGTGCACGTATTGACAAAAACGCTCCCGGCGGATTCGGAGAGGTTTACAAAGCAGAGTACAGAGAAATAACGGTGGCCGTCAAGAAGCTACAAGGAATACATCAACATCTCGATCGCATCGCTTTGGAGTTCGAGAGAGAGATCGAAGTGATGAGAACGATCAGACATCCCAACATTGTTCTGTTTCTCGGTGGAGGTCGTTGCCATGACGACGGCTGTCCGTTCCTAGTTGTTGAGTACATGCCTAGAGGGTCGCTGACGACCATACTTGCAGACAGAGACATAAAGCTGGAAGGAAGTCTCAAAATGAGATTTGCAGTAGATGCTGCCAAAGGAATGAGATTCTTGCACAGTCAACGACCACCTCGCATTCATCGTGACCTCAAGAGTGCCAATTTGCTCGTCAGCACTAAATGGGTGGTCAAAGTGGCCGATTTTGGAGCCGCTCGACTCGTCCGAGACGAAGGAATCAGTCAAGAAGCTGTAAGAGGAGCGGGACCGCTCGATATGACCGCTCCGCTTCTTCATGCAGACTATCACTTATCGTCAGGAGTCGGAACACCAAAGTGGAGCGCTCCGGAGATACTGAGCGGTCACAGTTACGGAACACCCTCGGACGTCTACAGGTAAGACACGAGCACGACTAACTACACAAACACATGCAATCGTTAATATTTCTATTGTTCTTAATAATGATGATTTTTGCACGTCTTTGTATCGCTTTTATAGTTTTGGCATTGTGATGTGGGAGATTAGAGTACGAAAACTTCCTTATGACGACCGTTCGTTTAGCTCTATTCTTGACTTGAAAGCTGCTGTTTTGGGTGGAATGAGACCGACAGTATCAGATCACAACGATGACGACTACGTCAAGCTAATGTGTGACTGTTGGGCAGAAAGCTCACTAGTAAGACCTACGTTTTGTCAAGTTGTCGCTAGTCTGGAAGATATAAGCGAGTTATGTTTTCTTTAACTCCAGAAAATCAGTTTGTGTTTTAGAACTTAGGAACACGCGTGATGTAGACTTGAGTGGTCAAAGTAGATAAAATATTTTGTGATCGTGTTTTTTGATCCACTTTTTCTGCGAAAAACAAATTCGTGTATGCCAGTCACATCTCTACATGTCTAGATGCGAAATATTTTATCGTGTAGCTTGAGCTCGTATTGACTGTGCCGTCTAGCTTTGTCAGTGCAAAACGCCCCTTTTCTGAAGCAGTGAGTTTCGTGAGAGATGACGATGGTTTTCTGTTAATTAATATGACTTAGTTGCTTTCTTGCTTGTTTTCTTTTTATCCGGTTTCTGCTCCTGGTCGGTAAACTGCAAGTAGTCGAGATCACTAATTAGACTCTTTGCAACAGGACGACGTAAAACCTTACGGCTAGCAGGTGATGTTCGACTGCTCTTTGCCTAGAAGCATGAGAGATATAAACTAAAATAGACTAAGAGGGAATTTAACTGTATCCTATGATGAGTTAAGACAGTGAATGATAGTACAGCATTTCTCTGCAATTAATTAAAGCGTATATATGGGCATAAAAAGTTTGGACGTTTACTGAGAAGGACAAACACGTTTATTCATGACGGCATTTGAGAGTAATGCAATGAGGCAGGAAAATTACTGGGGCCATGCTCCCTTAGCTCACTCGGTTCCGGTCGTATATACGCTTATTTAAACATAAAGCTCAGTTTGTTGTCTAGCAGAACTCTAAAAATTAGTTTGATTACTATTTAGCTAACTGCATTTATGTTTCTTGATTGCACAAACGCTCATTATAGTATCACCTTTAATAAATTAGAAAACGTATTTGTACATGGAACATCTTGTGCGATTTTGTGTGGCTGCATCACATCACACAATTAATTTCTGCACAAATAACAAAGTTATTCAAATCGCACAATTTCATTTCTCATGGCATGTACATATAAGTTATTTCGAGATAGATTTTATTCTGGCGTTACGCATTCTTTCTGATTGCAAAAATCAAACCAATGAGTGTCGCCAGTAAGGCCCCGTCAACTTGATTTTTTGTTTGACTGGCCCGACCGACCTAGAATCTTGTTGCCAACTAAATAAAATAGATATTTCGTGAATTCACGTGAATTAAATGATGCATGCGCATTTCTCAACTACATGGCTTATTCTGCGTTTGCTTGGCCAAGTGTCACCATCCAACAGGGTGGGAAGGTCGCGCGAAGTATTCAAGTGTGAATTGTAAGCTTCGTTTTGCGACTTGCTGCAGAACATTTACTCTACGTCTACAGCTGCTAGGACTTGTGTCAATGAAGTAAATGTTTGCTCAATTTGGCAAATTTGCAAATCCTGTCCATTCTATCCCTTTGGATGGCTCTGTACGTAGACAGTCTCTCCCCGCCTCTGCCGTTCCCCGTATGTCACTCGTAGCGTAAATCCAGGGAAAGACGAGGGCGGAATGAGACTGGACCTTTCACTGTGATCTGGAACGAACTCGTTCTGTCTTTCGCTGGTCTTCTGACGACGTCGTTTTCTGAGGGTCAGGATCGACGAATGGAGCGAATCTATGGTACTAAGAGTCAGTGAGACTGGCCTATCCGGCGGGCATGACGAGCAGGGATCTCGAAAGCGAAATGTGTTACAACAGTCTTGTTGGTCAGTATTCGGATATTACCAATTCGATGTGCACTCTCTGTCCACACGGTCTGACAACAGAGCGCGAGGCTTCCACAAGTAAGACCGACTGCAGTCGACGATCATTGTGGATACGGTACGTGAACGCGGTCATGTTGCTGGGTCCTGTTCCTACATGTGAGTGTCGGTTTGGGTTTACTAAAGAAAACGAAGGACTCTGAACGGTCGCTACTTACTACATCGCCGCATCCCAGAGCCTGCACTTCTCATCTAGCTTGTCCTGTCGATACAAAGTTTAGAAAAGCGAGAAAAGTCAAAGGTCGTGTTGAGAAGCAAAGACCAAAAGCTGATGGAACTGATAGTTCGAGGCCGACATTTTGCAACGTTGTCGTCAGACTGGAAGGAATGAGCGAAACTTGTTGTCTCGTTAGTGAAACAGAGACCACCTTACTTCAAGTAGTCGTAAAATTGATGGTGGATATGAACATATCCCGGATGTTGAAAAACTTTAGATGAAGGTCCAATTCCTCTGTATTGTTGTATTTGATTGCCATGCACACCGGAATATGATTACAACGCAAGACGGCTAAGGTGCCAATATACGATTTCATTCAATTCATTGCACTTCCTAGTGAATGCAAGATAGCTTTAGTTTTAGGTGACTAATTGAAGAACTTAGCAACACTTCTAATACCATGTTTACACTATAGCAAAGAGAGCCAGATCAGATAAAAAATTTCTAGATTGCCACTACTTTAATCTAATAAAATGCTTTCTGTAGGGCTCGTTTTGATGACGATTTTGTCCATCTATATACATAAATTTCTACGGTACCGGGCGCGATTCTGAATTCTATACAGACTAATTTTTTAGGGTGAACACAGTATTATAACACAGTCGACACTCTGATGTCATTGGTCTCATTTCTAGATCATGACATCTCAGCTAGTACCGACTCCAGAAACACCACCCGAAGAGAGCCCAGAAGAATAAACAACGATTGAGATTAATTTCATTTATGATAACGATAAAAGTCAAATTACCCATGTGTACAAGAGAACGACATTACTCTCGTACATTTAAAACGATCAAGAACCGTAGTCAATTAAACCAAAGGCTAAAAGAAAAGGTAGTAGGAGTAGGAAGCGCTGCTCCATGTCCATTACCTCGTCAATGTATAAAAAAGTTCTCGGTCAAAACAAAACGGCAAGAACGGTTGACAAATCGGCCTGAAAAATTATACCAACAAGGTAACTCCTGACGGAGAACAAGTATAAATGGATTTGATGTCTGACTTAATTGGGTCCCCTTTTGAGGCTAGCCTCCACTCGCGCACGAATTTTGACAGCGTACGTCTCTCCACCAGATTTTAATTGCTCATTCCTGACCTTGGACGATACGAACGAATCGTGTCGTTTATTGCCGACAACGTCGAGTAAGGTAAGATATATTTTAGTATATCCGGGTTATTAAAAATACGCCTACACCCGAATCGTTTGCCCGTGGACGCGCGACAAACAGCTGTCATGTTTGGTTCGCCTGTTCAATGCAACGGCAGAAACGTCTTTGAGTGACAACAAACAGGAATCACAGATTACATAAAATGGAACGCACTCGGTTATATTTATATTTACTTCAAGAAGATCAACATTTTAATATATCCGGGTTCTTGAATTATTCGGGAGATGGTGTCGTCTCCAACAGTATTTTGGAATACTTCTCTATTAGCCTGGCTTTGTCCGGGCAATTTGCTAGTTCACTATACGTACCCATGGACCCCACTATAGTAACAGACTACGTTTACAGTCTACGTAACCCTAACCTTCTTTCCTTTGTTGTCTGAAAAATTTACATGCGCACTAGCAGTTTCAATATTTCTACCCTGGCTTCTCTCTGTTCTAGTGCCCGGCGTACAGTACTCTTCAGCGTTCTTGGACTGAATGACGAAACAATTGCCACTTGTGATGGCGACATAATAGCAACACGTCTAGAGGAACGAGACAATCTTACGCTTCAACGCGCACTGCCATGCAAACAATTGCAACGACTGACTTTGACCGGTAGCTTGCGTCAAAGTATTTACTCTAACACTTACAGAAACTTTTAAGTACATCTGATCCAGTCGAAAACAACTAGAAGATAAATGGGTTAATTAGTCATGCAATATGTCTGAAACTAGAATTACCATAATTAATTGATATGACAACTTTGCCACGTTCAGGTTTCTCTGTGGATGATGTCGTATTGCAAAGAATGAGCGACGGATGCACGTCCTCTTTCTATCAACATAAAATAGAATAAGGGATAGAATATCAGATCTAGATGTGTAAAGTTTCAAGCTATCAAACACTTTGGTAACAAGAAACTGATAATGAAAAATTATGCGAATAACCCAGTGAATCGTTTTTGTTTAGAAAAAATTAATTAAATGATAAGTTTCACTAAATGAGAATCCGATATCGCGTCAAAGTCGGAAGATCGATCAACTGTTCTACCAGAAGTAACTCGGAGGCGTCTAGAGAAGACGCATACCTAGATATGAAAACACGAAAATCATGACTTGCTCATGGTTGCGATTTCTAGCTTTGCTTGATATAATCAAAGTGTTTCTTATTTATTCTGCCAAAGACACACTCTTCAGCGAACAAGACGAGACGTCCATTCCTCCTCTTGAATGGAATGAATATGATGAGAATCGATGGAATTCATTCGACCGTTGGAGATTCAACAGTCCGATGGGAAGAGAGCACGCAAGAGCAACGTCTGCTCTTAAAGAAGATAATGATGAAACATCAAGAGAGGTGATGGTGATGTATGGAGGAATACACTACAACGGTGATGATACAACCTGGATGTACGACCCTCACTTCGATAATTGGGAGGCACACAGATCTGCATCCCCTCAACCGCAAGCGACCGTCTATCACACACTGGTGACTCTGTGCCAGAGACAGGTACTGCTCTTTGGAGGCTGTGCTTATTCGCACTCACACCACTCTCAATGCAGCAACGAAACTTGGAATTTTGATACAATCCTGAAAGAGTGGAGACATATTCAAACAAAGATACATCCTCGTCATAATGGCGAGTACGTCACTCCTCGATGCAGACATGCTGCTGCTGTTTTACGTTATGACAATAGCTCGTGCAGTTGCAAGGACTCGCTCGTCATTTACGGTGGATTTGAGAAAAGGTCATACACTTGGAGTTCGGACTATCGAGAAAATCTAGACGATCTTTGGCAGCTCATTTGCAAAGACGAACATTTGTACGTCTACGAATGGAGAAAACTTTCTTCATCTCATCACGTCAAACCAAAACTGCAATATCCTAGTGCCGTTTCCGCCTTCCAAAATACGGAAATGTTTCTTTTAGGACAAACTGAGCAAAACAGATCTGGTCACTATTGGGAAGTATGGTCTTATGATGTGGTCGACGAAGTTTGGAGTAAAGTTGGAAATACGAGCAAACAATCGTCTGTTCCTGGACAAGGAGTTTACGTTACGGATGACGGTCAATCATATCACTTTCTTATTTCATGTTGTTCTGAACCACTTACAGTCTTTGATGTAATGACTAGAAAATGGTTTACTCCCACAATACTTTCAAAAGAAAGAGGGCCCGATTCCTTGTCTAATGCGGTCACTAGAATAGATAGAAACGTTTTAGTTTTTGGTGGAAGTCGGTGGTTTATTGGATACAATTATAACATCATGTGGGAACTTTCTATAACATCTGCTCGTGTCTGGTATTGGTTAGCAAAGCCAGCCGCTGCAAACACAAGAAATCCTTTAGCGGGAATATCATGGACGGTAAGCGGGATGGTTCTGAAGCAGAAACACGTTCTATTGTTTGGCGATAGTCTATTTCTAAACAACAATCAGCGAACTTCATTAAGCCTATTACACATATTAGATATAAAATCGTTGTCATGGTCTGTAGATACTTCGGAAAAGCGACCTCCTTTCAAATTTGGTGCCGTTTCTTCTGTACTTTACGACTCCGTATTTGTTGTTTACGGTGGAGTAGTGCCACATCGAATCCAAAATTTAAAAAAATTTATTTCTCTCTCTCATGAAATTTGGGGTTATTATAGTGAAGTTAGAAGTTGGGTCAACTACTCGATGAAAACAAGACGTCCTTCTCCAAGAGTATTGTGCTCTTCTTCGACAACCAGCAATCAGACTATGATTATATACGGAGGTTTGACAGCTAACACAGAAAACATATTTAACGGCAACATTATAACATTTCTCCGCGATCTATGGAGCTTTACTTTGCCTCAGCGGAATACTGCTACAAGCAACTTATCAAACGACGAACACAATTCGGAGTGGCGTTTACTCGACGATTCTGGTCCCTCACAATCTGTTGCAACGTCTTTAGTTGCCATTGAAAATACACTAATTCTTTATGGAGGAGCCAAGGATAATGAAAGCACGATGCAATTTTCTCTTCAGTATGAGTCAGACATTGCATTCATAATTTTTGGCAACTGCTTGAGCAACGTTTGGGAATACGACCTGACGAACGGTAGTGGATGGAAAGAAGTGAAGTATTCAGGGTTAGGTCCCGGACGTCGTTGTCTTCACGAAAGCTTAAGATATGGTAATCACATGTTGGTATTTGGAGGTTGTCACAATCACGTGCTCTGGCAATGGAATACTGAAATCAAACTTGGTTGTCCTGTTGATCCAATAACTAGCGGCATGTGGATTTACGATCCTTCTAAAAGGTTCTGGTTGCGACTAAGTCAGTATCCATTTGTACAACAGAATGGCTTATTCGCTTCTTCTCTAATATGGAAAAACTGGATACTGGCGTTTGGTGGTGTGAGACCTTCAGCGCTTCAAGATGGGATTACACCTAGAAACTCGGTAGGACTTTCTTTCTACAGTCCGAACTGCCCAGCAGGATTTACAAGCAGTGACCTACGCAAGTACATGTGTTCAGAGTGCTCGTTCGGTTCCTATTCCCCAGCAACCAACTCCACCTGCTCGCCATGTCCGCCAGGTCTCACCACATCACACAAGGCTGCAACCGACAAAACCGACTGCAATCGCTGTTTATCCAATCATTGTGTTCACGGTAGCTGTACGGTCACATTACGAGGTCCCGCGTTTGATTGCGTTTGTCAGTTTGGCTTTACAAAAGATGGAAACGGACTATGCACTGTGGTCACTTACTATATTGCAGCAGCCGGATCGTTGGCAGGAGTCGCACTTATCGTACTGCTCGTCGTGCTAGCAGTCAAAGCGAGAAGAGCAAGGAAACGGCACAACATGATGTTGCAAGACAAAGATCACGAGTTGGTAGAGATGACAAACAGTTTCAACATTGACTCGAGAGAAGTGAGATTGCGTGCAAGAATTGACAAAAACGCTCCCGGCGGATTCGGAGAGGTTTACAAAGCAGAGTACAGAGAAATAACGGTGGCCGTCAAGAAGCTACAAGGAATACATCAACATCTCGATCGCATCGCTTTGGAGTTCGAGAGAGAGATCGAAGTGATGAGAACGATCAGACATCCCAACATTGTTCTGTTTCTCGGTGGAGGTCGTTTCCATGACGACGGCTGTCCGTTTCTAGTTGTGGAGTACATGCCTAGAGGGTCGCTGACGACCATACTTGCAGACAGAGACATAAAGCTGGAAGAAAGTCTCAAGATGAGATTTGCAGTAGACGCTGCCAAAGGAATGAGATTCTGCTCTGCAACGTCTGCTCTTAAAGAAGAAAAGGAAGAAACGACAAGAGAAGTGATGGTGATGTATGGACGAATACTTTACAAAGCTGACTATACAACGTGAACGTATGGCCCTCAGTTCAATACTTAGGAGGCACACAGATCTACATCCCCTCAACCGCAAGCGACCGTTTATCACACACTGGTGACGCTGTGCCAGAGACGAGTACTGCTCTTTGGAGATTGTGCATATTTACGCTTATGCGATTCTCAATGCAGCAACGAAACTTGGAGTATTGATACAAATCTGAAAGAGTGGAGATGAATTGAAACAAAGATTCATCCTTGTCATAATAACGAGTACGTCACTCCTCGATGCAGACATGCTGCTGCTGTTTTACGTTATGACAATAGCTCGTGCAGTTGCAAGGACTCGCTCGTCATTGACGGTGGATTTGAGAAAAGGTTCTACACTTGGAATTCGGACTCTCGAGAGAATCTGGACGATCTTTGGCAGCTCATTTGCAAAGACGAACATTTGCACGTCTACGAATGGAGAAAACTTTCTTTATCTCATCACGTCAAACCAAAACTGTAATATCTTATTGCCGTTTCCGCCTTCCAAAATGCGGAAATGTTTCTTTTAGGACAAACTGAGCAAAATAGATCTGATCACTATTGGAAAGCATAGTCTTATGATGTGGTCGACGAAGTTTGGAGTAAAGTTGGGAATACGAGCAAACAATCATCTGTTCCTGGACAAGGAGTTTACGTTATGGATGCCATTCAATTATATCACTTTCTTATTTCATGTTGTTCTGAACCTCTTACAGTCTTTGATGTAATGACTAGAAAATGGTGTACTCCCGCAATACTTTCAAACAGAAAAGGGCCTGCTTCTTTGTCTGGTGCGGTCAGTAGAATTGATAGAAACGTTTTAGTTTTCGATGAAAGTCCGTGGTTTCTTGGATACAGTTATAACATCGTGTGGAAACTTTCTATAACATCTGCTCGTGTCTGGTATTGGTTAGCAAAACCAGCCGCAGCAAATACAAAAAATTCTTTAACGGGAGTATCATGGACGGTGAGCGGGACGGTTCTGAAGCAGAAACACGTTCTAGTCTTTGGTGAAAGCCGGTTTCTGAACAACAATCACCCAACTTCATTAAACCTATTACACATATTAGATTTGAAATCGTTGTCATGGTCGCCAGATACTTCAGAAAAGCGACTTCCATTCAAATTTGGTGCCGTTTCTGCTGTACTTGACGACTCTGTTTTTGTTGTCTACAGTGGAGTATTGCCAGCTCAATTGCAAATTTAACAAAATTTCTGTTTTTATCTCATGAAATTTGGGGTTACTATGGTAAAGTTAGAAGTTGGGTAAAATACTCGATAAAAGGAAGACGTCCTTCTCCCAGAATGTCATGCTCTTGTACTACAAAGCAAAATCGGATTATGATTATCTATTGAGGTTTGACAGTTAACACAGAAAACATACTTGTCGGCAGCATTATAACATTTATCCGCGATCTATGGAGCTTTAATTTACCGCAGCGGAATGCTGCTATACGAAACTTATCAAACGACGAATACAATTCGGAGTGGCGTTTTACTCGACGATTCTGGTCCCTCACAATCTATTGCTACGTCTTTGGTTGCCGTTGAAAATACACTAATTCTTTATGGAGGAGCCAGCGATTCAGAAAGTACGATGCAATTTTCTCTTCAGTATGAATCGGACATTTCATTTACGATTTTGCAAACTGTACGAGCGACGTTTGGGAATACGACCTGACGAACGGTAGTGGATGGAAAGAAGTGAAGTATTCAGTTTTAGGTCCGGACGTCGTTGTCTTCACGAAAGCTTAAGATATGGTAATCACATGTTGGTATTTGGAGGCTGTCACAATCACGTGATCTGGCAATGAAATACTGAAATCAAACTTGGTTGTCCTGATGAAGTTTGACCAATCGAATTTTAGCCTAATTTGTGAATAGAGGCGGCGCGCACGTTTGATCGGTATAGAACGCGGCAATCAGCGGTTTGCCGCACCATGTCGTGGAGATGAACGGAACATATTGTGAACTCAGCTTAAGAGTAAAGCTTCTAGACGTAGAGAGTTTGGAGGTTGAGGAGGCCAAACATGTATATATTCATGACGGCATTTGGGAGTAATGCAATGAGACAGGAAATTTATTGGGACCATGCCCCTTAGCTCAAGTGGTTGCTGTCCTATATATACGATTATGTAAATGTTAAGCTCAGTTTGCTAGTCTAGCATAAGTCTAGTTTCATCACTATTTAGGTATGCATTTATGTTTCTTCATTGCACAAACGCTCATTATAGTATCACCTTTAATTAATTAAAGAACTTATTGTGCATGTAACATCTTGTGCAATTTTGTGTGGCTGCATCACATCACACAATTAAATTCTTCACAAATAGCAACGTTTATTAAAATGGCATAATTTATTTACCACGAGTAATTTATTTCAAGATAGACTTTAATCTGCTACACATTCCTTCTAATTGCAAAAATCAAACCAATGAGTGTCGCCAGTAGACTCTAGGGCCACGTCAACTTGATTTGTTCTTTGACGGGTCCCACCGATCTAGAATCTTGTTGCCAACAAAATTAGATACCGCTACACTCAAACCTCCCTAATCCAGACAGTATAAGATCGGCTGCTGTGACAGTGTCCGGAGTCTAGAAAATTATGTTTGGAAGAGATAGCTAAAGCGCGTTAAATTCTCGGAATCCCAGACCATTGTAATGTAAGTTTGGTAAACGTCATTCCATTCCTGCGTACAGTATGCGTGTACAGTACACACTTGTACTACACTGTAATGTACACGTGTACTTTGTATTACAGTTTCATACGTTACATACGCGTTCTAGCTCTTACACACTGGCACGTGCTAATCATGCAAGACAGGCTTGAGATTTGAGTGTCTAGACGAGGAGTTTCTTGCCGGCTCTGCCAAACCGCTTACCCTTGGAGCCCCAAGACTTAATTGATATGCGCTGCGACTCCAGGGTAAAGTGTCTGGACTATAAGCTAGGTGTCCGGATCTCGGATCAGGTTCTCAACTACATGGCTTCTTCCGCGTTATCTTGGCCAAGTGTCACCATCCAACAAGGTGCAAAGGTTTTAGGGTCGCGCAAGGTAGTCAGGTGTGAATACGGGAATCTTTGTTTGGCGACTTACTGCAGAAAAGTTGGAGTAACAGAGACGTACGCGGCCACACGAGAAAAATTGACTGAATATTTCGGAGGAAAGAAAAACGTGATGGTAGAACGGTTCTAGTTTCGGCAGAGGTCACAACGACAAGGTGAGTCAGTTGGAGAATATGTCGCCGCACTACGGGAAGTAGCAGCTACGTGTCGCTTTGGAGTCATGCATGACGAGTTGATTCGAGACCAATTGATAGAAAAGACATTACATTCACGTATTAGAGAGCGGTTGTTGATGGAGAAGGATACTATAACTTGTAACGAGGCGGTGAAATTGGCGGCTCACGTGGAAAAAGCTATAGCAGAGGCAAAGCCATTGAAGGTATAGCGGTGCCGCGTTTTGCTGAAGTCGGTAAGGTTGAAACGACCAGCGTAGGAAGGGTGGCTAGTGCGGTAAAGTTAAGACGCCCTACTGACTATCAAGGTGCTGGAGCTAGTACCTCAGCAGCGTTTTGGTGTGGTAACTGTGGTCTACGAGGATATCGAGGAGGAGGGTCAGATTGTCCAGCTTGGGGGAAAGAGTGTCTTAAATGCGGGAAGAGAAACCGTTATGCACGGTGCTGTAGATCTAAGAGTGACATACCGCCGAGACAGAAACAAGTCAATGCTATAGAGAACATCTCAGTACTTTAGTTCATTAGCACCATTTCAAATATGGGTTACAAAATGTGTGAATGTGAGATTCAGAAGGCAAAAATCGACTTAGTTATTGATCTTGGAGCAAAAGTCTCGATTTTGAACAACAAATCTTACCTGCAGTTGTTGAGTGAGGAACCCTTGGCTAAAACTGAGATTAGACTCGCTAGCTTTGATGGTTCTGAAATTGAACTATTGGGAAGACTATTAGTTCCAGTAAAGTTTGAAAATTGATGTTTAGAGGCATTTCCCTTCTATATAACAGCTTTAGGATTTTACATCATTTGAATAGACTTGTTTGATGCTCTAGAGTTTCAGGTGGTGCCTGGGAAAGATAGTCAGATACAGCAAGTTTCCCAAAAATTGAGTAAATGGCAAACAGTCTTCACAGGTCTGGAAAAAGTCAGGAGTTATGCACATCGTCCTTTAGTTTGTGCAGAAATAAACCAGTAGCACAGCATCTTCGACGTATACCGTTATCATTACGAGATGAGGTAAAACTGAGATTAAGAGACTACAAAAGGAAGAAATAGGAGAAAAAATCGAAAAGACTGAGGCATCAGAATGGGTTTCTAATGTGGTACCAGTAAGAAAAAAGTCTGGATTGCTTCGTTTGTCTATCGACCTTAGACAGCTGAATAAAGCTATTGTACCTGGGAAGTATCCATTGCCGACAGTAGAGGAACTAGCTGATGAATTTTACGGATCAACAATCTTTGGTAAGTTGGACTTGAGACAGGGCTACTTACAAGTACCTCTCATGAAGGATAGTCGGGACCTTACAACCTTTTTTACACATGAAGGAATGTATGACTATCGTTTTTGCCGGATGCCATTCGGGTTGTCATCAGAGCCCAGCGCTTATCAACAAATGATGAAATCAACATTATCAGGGTTAAACGGTGTTGCTGTGTTTATGGACGATATCTTGGTCCATGGGTGTACAATCGAAGCTCATAATTGTTATCTGGACAAGGTCTTGCAACACTTATCAGAGCGTAACTTAACATTGAATGAAGAGAAGTGTGTCATAGCAGCAAGGGAAGTCGAATTCCTGGGATATAGCGTATCGGCTCAAGGCATGACACCGCTGGAGTCAAATGTAGAAGCAGTACAACGAGTTACACAGCCTATTAATATGACAGAACTAGCATCATTTCTTTGGGCAACAAACTACTATTTACGTTCTATTCCAAGCTATGCGGAGGTGACCACTCCATTGAGAAGGTTACTCAAGCAAGGTGCAGAGTGGAATTGGTCTAAAGAATGCCAAGCAGCATTTGAGAAGCTAAAAGAGTTGGTTACATCTGCACCGACATTAGCACATTTTGACATTGGTACGCCTATCTATGTGATATGTGATGCATCGGGTAACGCCTTAGGAGCGGTATTGTCGCAAATTCAAGACGGTATGGAACGACCTGTGGCATCCGCCTCTCGGGCGTTGAGTGAAGCAGAGAAGAAATATGCTGTGGGAGAAGGCGAAGCCTTAGCGTGTATGTGGGCATGTGAACGGTGGCACATCTACTTATATGGCCGAAAATTTATATTGCGTACGGATCATCAAGCACTAACTACGCTTTTGTCAACTAATGGCTCTGGTCATCGACCGTTGCGGTTATATAGGTGGGCAGATAGGCTGTATAGATATGACTTTACTGTTGAATCGACCAGAAAGATACAATCAGGTGGCGAATTTCTTATCTCGAGTCAAGCTACCAGAAGATCATTCTACATCCAGGAAGCCAGCAGTCGATCAGTTCGAAGACATTGAAATGATTCGGATGTTAGTTACAGTGAGTGACAAAACAGTTTCACAAGAGGAATTAGAGAGAGAATCTGAGGAAGTCTATGTGTTGCAAGATGTGGTAAAATATGTGCAGGAAAGATGGCCTGGGAAATCACCGGATCCAGTATTGCAGCCATATTTCAATATACAATATGAATTGTCGGTTTGGGGTACAACGGGTAAGTGTCTGGCCAGAGGACAGAGACTGGTTATTCCAAACAAGTTACAACATAGAATTCTAGAGATGGTGCACGAAGGACACATTGGAATGACAAGCATGAAACAAAGGGGTCGGGATTCGGTTTGGTGGCCAGGTCTGGGCAAACAAATAGAGGAATATGTGAGAAATTGTGATATATGTGTGATGAGAGGGAAATCGATCAAACCAGCTACTCCCTTACAGCTAGTAGAGTAGCCGGAACAACCGTGGGATCCGTTGCAAATTGAAATTTTCGGGGAAATACAGGCAGCACCGTACAGTCAACGATTTATCACGGTGGGTCATGATATGCGTTTGAAATGACCAGAAATTGAGACAAGTAAAGATGTTACCACAGAGACAGTTATTACTTTTCTTCGGACACTTTTTTGTGAGATGGGGTTTACCTAGACAAATCATTACTGACAATGGGCCGCAATTTACATCCTACCGGTTTCAAGAGTTTTTGAAACAACACAACATCAAGCACACGCGTAGCTCATTTTACCACACACAAGGGAACGGGGGAGTTGAATGGTTCAACCAAGTGTTGAAGCATAGATTGGTAACACATTTAGCTGACGGAACATCAGTTACAGAGGCCCTTCAATCAATTCCTTTCAATTATCGAGGAAAGAAACCAGCAGAGTTGATGATAGGAAGGAAAATGCGGTAACCGTTATAAATGCTGAACCTAAATACTGCTGGAGAGAAATTACAAAGTACTTCTATCAGAGGATACGGAACAGGATTCACCCGGAAAAAGCAGGGCAAAAAGTGTATACAGATAACAATAGGTCCGCGGTATATAGGTATTTCCAACCAGGAGACTGGGTTAGGATAAAAAAGACCTCATACAGGCCACAAGTTCAAATTGAAGTTGTCAGAACCAATACAAGTCCAGAGGAAACTCACAGAGTTTTCATATCTATTACAAGATGGATCGCGTTGGAATGTTGATGCAGTAGCTAATTAGTGGGGACAAAATGGGAAATTGATCAAAACACATATGCAAGAGCGGCATATCCCATACGCCCTTGGGTTAGAAAAAAAAGAGACGAAGAAGATAGAAGAAAACAACGAGAGGTAGAAACTAAAAGATCAACGAGGAACAGACATAGACCACAACATCTGAAGGACTATTATGTACAATACAATACATACAGGAGATGTAGAAATGGGAGGGATATGTGATATACGGGTATATGGATTAGAGGAGATACGGGACTTAGAGAGAGGGAAGTTGAGTCATATGAGTTTGCGGTGTTTGTAGATAGTCGGTTGTGTTAACAAATAAGTGGTTGTGTTACGATACAACACTCAATTTGGCAAATTTGCAGTCCTGTTCCCTTTGGATCAGAATGGCAGCGTAGCCTCGAGCCAGTCTTTCACCAGCCTCTGCCGTTTTCCGTATGGGACTCTAAGCGTCAATCCGGAGAATGACGACGGCGGAGTGAGACTGGCTTGAGTCTACAGTGTAGTGACTACATACGGTATGAATGTTTGTTTTGCTTTGTAGAAAGTGATCAAACGTCGGTGCCTTCGAATGCCAGCCAGAAACAGCTTTGAGGTGCTGGTAACTTCAAGTCAAAGATAATTATAATATGCTGCCATGCAGCGACTGTACAAGGCGACGAACTGCGAGCAGAACAGAAATTACACAATGCTATTTTGCAGGTTTTGGAAAAGAAAGGTACTTGGTTATTTGCTAGGTGGTATCTGACTCACTGCTATGTGCATGGTGCATGTGTCACATACAATTTACATGGCCGGTTATTTTTCTATTTTACAAGCCAACAAACAGCCCCTAAAGAGCCTACAGTTTGCCCACAAACAACAAATCAAGCTGACGTGGCCTAAACATACAATGTCCGCAGCTTATGTATAGATAGTCAACTACATAAAGTACGTGTCGCGTGGAATGATGCTATAAGGAAAATTTGCAATGTCAGAAGGAGATGATGTCATGTCGATACAACGATTTATTCCACCGGTCTTTTGCCTTTGCCCGAGATGCTGAGGAAACAAAAGCTACAGTTTTGTCTTCTCTAATTCAGTCTGAGAACGGTGTTATCGAGTACATTTCGTCTCTTATGTATAATTCTCAGCAGTCGTTCTTTTTTACTTCATGCCGGCAATGGGAATTGCATTACTGTCACAGCCATACCAGGGTACTGTCGAGACAGTCAATTGCTCATGACATTTGGAAGAACGTTGATTTATCTCTATCTGAGTCTAGACACGACGCTGCAAGCTTGGCATACCATCAATTGTTTGAACCAGCTAGAAGTAGTAAATCAGTACTAGAAGACTTGTTTTCAGTATATTGATGCCACAGTAGTTATATTACTTGTTTGTTTGTTTGTTTGTTTGTTTCTGTTTTTACACCATTAATTTTAATGAGTGCGACGTCAGGTTATAATAATAATAACCATAATACACGTCTTGTCTGACAAATTCACAAATTAGGAGTTTCAAGATTTTACCCTGGCTTCTCTCTGTCCTGTAAAGTGCCTAGTGTATGTGCTGTGTCACTGGGCGCGTCCGATTTACGGTTCTAAAACTAGAATCAACGGGGTGAACGAATAACTTGCGTTCGATTTGCTAAAATTCTAGTTCTGGAACTGCCGGAACGATTCCAACCCTTTGAACTATAAACCTGGCACTGCGGCAATGATCACGTCCTATTATCGTCTGTTTACACGGACGTTTCCAGTTAATTAAAATGGCGCGAGAATTTACGCCTGATGCTACCATCGACCTGTTCCTGACTTCAAGTGAAAGTTTAAGTCAGGAATGGAGACCATCAGGAGTTTCTAGCATCCCAACTGAGCAGCCGCCGTGTACCCGGAATCTAACAAAGACGTTACTTTTAGTAGTCCTGCGGCGTCAGATGGTCCAGACAAGACGAAAACTTTCAACGAAACCAGAGACTAGACTAGTAGATTGAACTGAATTTCTGCAACGATAACCACTTTGTCAACGGTTGCTGCCATTGCCTTGAATCTGTGCATACTCGTGAATTGAAAGCAGAATTAGCATTCGATTTAGTCTCTAGTTCTGTCAGTTTTAATAATTCAGGCCCGGATCTAGAAGGAGGTTAGGAGTTGAAACCCCCCTTTTACTATAGGCGTGGTTCAATAATTTTATATAATTTCATTAGAAAAGAGAAAATTAGTAATACTATAAATAACTGCTACCAAGTCAACCCCCTCTTTCAAAAATTTTTGGATCAGGGCCTGTAGTTATAAGACACACCCAGTTTCAGTTCGAGAACAGTAAATCGAACACGCCCACGGTGCCATCAGCGTTCTTGAACTGGATGACGAAACGATTACCAGTTGTTATGGCGACATAATAGTTAGCAACACGTCAAGAGAGCCTTCCCCTAATTAAACGCGCACCGCCATACGGACGACTGCAATGACAGACTTTGACAGGTAGCTTGCGTCACAGTATCAGGTATAATTGCCACTGTCCGTACTTCGCCCACTCGGCATTCAACGAAACACTACAGTAGAGAAACTACTGAAAGTGGGCCTCGTTCAGTCGAAACCACCTAGAAGATAAATGTGTTAGTTGTGCAATATGTTTGAAACTGAGATTACCATAATTAATTGATATGATAATTTTTCGCAACTTTCAAGTTTCTGTCTGGTGATGTTGTATCAAACGTTTGCAAAGGTTGAGTGATGGATGCACGTTCTTTTTTATCTCACATGAAATAGAATAAGGATTTATTTATAGAATATCAGACGTGGAAAGCTATCAAACACTTCCTAGCAATTAAACCAGTAAACTTTTCGTTTCGTTTTAGAAAAATTGAATATATGAAAGCAATAAAGTGATAAGCCGTCGAATGCAGTAAAGGTTATACGGAAAACTGCTGCACAGGTATACTGATATCTTTAATTAACATGAAGAGCTTGAGGAGGGGGATGGACACATTCACTATCGCGTGGGATTTTCGACGCTCAATACCTATGGAAAGCATGCGAAGACATCATCACAGCGATAACAACGTTGTACTCCAATTGGCCGTCCGTCTCGCCGTTCAATGGTCCACTCACTAGAGCCCTAGCACATGCGTTCTCGGGTTAATAAATGTGAATCCAATATCTGCGTAAAAGTTGGATGATCGATCACTGTTTCAAAGAGAAGTAACTTTGCAGCCTCTAATTAGCTAAAGAAGACATAGATGACAACATGAAAATCCCGACTTGCTCGTGGTTGCATTTTCTATCTTTTCTTGGTATGACCAAAATCATTTTTACTTATTCTGCAAATGAGAAACTCTCCAATGAACAATACGAGACGCCCGTTCCACTTCTTGAGTGGAATGAATATGATGCAAATCGATGGAATTTATTCGACCGTTGGAGATTCAACAGTCCGATGGGAAGAGAGCACGCAAGAGCAACGCCTGTTCTTATAGAAAAAAATGGAGAAACGCCGAGAGAAGTGATGGTGATGTATGGAGGAATACTCGACAACACTGACGATACAACGTGGACGTACGACCCTCACTTCGATACTTGGGAGGCACACAGATCTGCATCCCCTCAACCGCAAGCGACCGTCTCTCACACACTGGTGACTCTGTGCCAGAGACGAGTACTGCTCTTTGGAGGTTGTGCGTATTCAGGCTCAAGCCACTGTCAATGCAGAAACGAAACGTGGAGTTTCGACACAAATCTGAAAGAGTGGAGACGAATTGAAACAAAGATTCATCCTCGTCATAATGACGACTACGTCACTCCTCGATGCAGACATGCTGCTGCTGTTTTGCGTTATGATAATAGCTCGTGCAGTTGCAAGGACTCACTCGTCATTTACGGTGGATTTGAAAATAGGTCATACACTTGGAGTTCGGACTCTCGAGAGAATCTGGACGATCTTTGGCAGCTCGTCTGCAAAAACGAACATTCGCACATTTACGAATGGAGAAAACTTTCTTCATCTCATCACGTCAAATCAAAACTGCAATATCCTAGTGCCGTTTCCGCCTTCCAAAATGCGAAAATGTTTCTTTTAGGACAAACTGAGCAAAATAGATCTGGTCATTATTGGGAAGTATGGTCTTATGATGTGGTCGACGAAGTTTGGAGTAAAGTTGGGAATACGAGCAAACAGTCATCTGTTCCTGGACAAGGAGTTTACGTTACGGATGACGGGCAATCATATCACTTTCTTATTTCATGTTGTTCTGAACCTCTCACAGTCTTTGATATAATAACTAGAAAATGGTTTACTCCCACAATGCTTTCAAGCAAAAAAGGGCCCGCTTCCTTGTCTGGTGCAGTCAGTAGAATTAGTAGAAACGTTTTAGTTTTCGGTGGAAGTCCGTGGTTTCTTGGATACAATTATAACTTTAACATCATGTGGGAACTTTCTATATCATCTGCTCGTGTCTGGTATTGGTTAGCAAAGCCAGCCGCTGCAAACACAAGAAATCCTTTAGCGGGAATATCATGGACGGTGAGCGGGACGGTTCTGAAGCAGAAACACGTTCTAGTCTTTGGTGAAAGCCCGTTTCTGAACAAGAAACAGCCAACTTCATTAAACCTATTACACATATTAGATTTAAAATCGTTGTCATGGTCGCTAGATACTTCGGAAAAGCGACCTCCTTTCAAATATGGTGCCGTTTCTGCTGTACTTGACGACTCTGTTTTTGTTGTCTACGGTGGATCATTGCCAGATAAATTGCAAAATTTAGCTAAATTTCTGTCTATTGTAACTCCTGAAGTTTGGGGTTATTATAGTGAAGTTAGAAGTTGGGTAAAATACTCCATGAAAGAAAAACCTCCTCCAAGAATGTCTTGCTCTTGTGCTACAACACACAATCAGATGATTATCTATGGAGGTTTGACAGTTAAACCAGAAAACTTACTTGGCGGCAGCATTATAAAATTTAATTTTATTCTCGATCTATGGAGCTTTACTTTACCGCAGCAAAATGCTGCTATACGAAACTTATCAAACGACGAACACAATTCGGAGTGGCGTTTACTCGATGATTCTGGTCCCTTACAATCTGCCGGAACGTCTTTAGTTGCCATTGAAAATACACTAATTCTTTATGGAGGATTCAGCGCTAATGAGAGTACAGTGCAAATTTCTTTTCAGGTTGAATTCCACATTCAATATACGATATTTGCAAACTGCACGAGTGACGTTTGGGAATACGACCTGGCGAACGGTAGTGGATGGAAAGAAGTGAAGTATTCAGGGTTGGGTCCCGGACGTCGTTGTCTTCACGAAAGCCTGAGATATGGTAATCACATGTTGATATTTGGAGGATGTCACAATCACGTGATCTGGCAAAAGAATACTGAAGTCAAACTTGGTTGTCCTGTTGATTCAATAACTAGCGGCATGTGGATTTACGATCCTTCTAAAAGGTTCTGGTTGCGATTAAGTCAGTATCCATTTGTAGAACAGAACGGTATATTCGTTTCTTCTCTGATATGGAAAAACTGGATACTGTCGTTTGGTGGTGTGAGACCTTGGGCGATGAAAGATGGAATTATACCTAGGAACTCGGTAGGACTTTCTGTGTACAGGCCAAACTGTCCAGCAGGATTTACAAGCATTGACCTACGCAAGTACATGTGTTCAGAGTGCCCGTTCGGTTCCTATTCCCCAGCTACCAACTCCACTTGCTTGCGATGTCCACCAGGTCTCAATACATCACACACGGCTTCAACCGACAAAACCGACTGCAATCGCTGCTTATCCAATCATTGTGTTTACGGTAGCTGTACGGTCACATTACAAGGTCCCGCGTTTGATTGCGTTTGTCAGTTTGGCTTTACAAAAGATGGAAACGGATTGTGCACTGTGGCCACTTACTACATTGCAGCAGCCGGATCGGTGGCAGGAGTCGCACTTATCGTACTGCTCGTCGTGCTAGCAGTCAAAGCGAGAAGAGCAAGGAAACGGCACAACATAATGCTGCAAGACAAAGATCGCGAGTTGGTAGAGATGACAAACAGTTTCAACATTGACTCGAGAGAAGTGAGATTGCGTGCACGTATTGACAAAAGCGCTCCCGGCGGATTCGGAGAGGTTTACAGAGCAGAGTACAGAGAAATAACGGTGGCCGTCAAGAAGCTACAAGGAATACATCAACATCTCGATCGCATCGCCTTGGAGTTCGAGAGAGAGATCGAAGTGATGAGAACGATCAGACATCCCAACATTGTTCTGTTTCTCGGTGGAGGTCGTTTCCACGACGACGGCTGTCCGTTCCTAGTTGTGGAGTACATGCCTAGAGGATCGCTGACGACCATACTTGCAGACAGAGACATAAAGCTGGAAGAAAGTCTCAAGATGAGATTTGCAGTAGATGCTGCCAAAGGAATGAGATTCTTGCACAGTCAACGACCACCTCGCATTCATCGTGACCTCAAGAGTGCCAATTTGCTCGTCAGCACTAAATGGGTAGTCAAAGTGGCCGATTTTGGAGCCGCTCGACTAGTCCGAAAGGAGGGAATCAGTCAAGAAGCTGTAAGAGGAGCGGTACCGCTCGATATGACCGCTCCGCTTCTTCATGCAGACTATCACTTATCGTCAGGAGTCGGGACACCAAAGTGGAGCGCTCCGGAGATACTGAGCGGTCACAGTTACGGAACACCTGCGGACATTTACAGGTAAGACGCGAGCTCGAATAACTACAGGAACACATGCAATCGTCAATATTTCTATTGTTCCTCATAATGATGATTTTTCCCTCTTTGTATCGCTTCTATAGTTTTGGCATTGTGATGTGGGAGATTAGGGAACGAAAACTTCCTTATGACGACCGTTCGTTTAGCTCTATTCTTGACTTGAAAGCTGCTGTTTTGGGTGGAATGAGACCGACCGTATCAGATCACATCGACGACGACTACGTCAAACTAATGTGTGACTGTTGGGCAGAAAGGTCACTAGGAAGGCCTACGTTTTGTGAAGTCGTCGCTAGTCTGGAAGATATGAGCGAATTGTGTTTTCTCTAACTCCATATATAATCAGTTTGTGTTTTAGGACTTAGGAACACGCGTGATGTATACTTAAGTGGTCAAAGTAGATAAAATGATTTGTGATCGTGTTTTGATCCACTGTTCTCGAGCAAACAGATTCGTGTATTTCAGTCACGTCTCTACTTGTTTACATGCGAACTTCTCTATCGTGTTGGCTGCGCTTGTATTGACTCTGCATTCTAGCTGTTGTCAATGCAAAACGATTCATTTATTTCTCAAGCAGTGACTTTCGTAAGAGATGACGATGGTTTCCTCTTAATACGACTTCTTCATGCAGTTGCTGCTCCGTTTCGGTAGAGACTGCAAGTAGTCGAGATCACTAATTAGACTTTTTGCAACAGCACGACGTAAAACTTTACGGATATACGTAGGAAGGAGGTGGAGTTCGACTGCTCTTTGCCTAGTAGCATAAGAGGTATAAAATAAAATATACTGAGAGGAGATTTAACTGTGTCCTATGATCAGTCGAGGCAGTCAATGATAGTACAGCATTCCCCTGTAAAGCCTAGTTCACAATATGTGTCGTTCATCTGAGCGGCACCAAGTGGCAACGGCAACAGCGAATTGTGAACAAATTGCCGCGCGGCAAAACCGGTACGCTCCGACTCGAATGCAAGCGGTACGCCGCAGGGGATAGGAACGTTTCTATTTCTGCGGCAAATTAATAACCGCTCGCTGCCGATGAAGTTTGACCAATCGAATCCTAGCATGATTTGTGAACAGAGACCGCGGCGCGGAAACACGTTCGATCAGTAGAACGCGGCAATCAGCAGTTTGTCGCACCGCGTTGTGGAGGTGAGAGGAACACATTGTTAACCCAGCTTAATTAATTAGAGCGTATAGGCGTAGAAATTTTGGACCTTTAGGAGGCCAATTAGGTATATTCATGACGGCATTTGGCGGTAATGCAATGAGGCAGGACATTTACTGGGGTCATGCCCCTTAGCTCACGCTGTCCGATTCTATTATACAAATATAGCATACGGTTATGTAAACATAAAGCTCAGTTTGGTTGTCTAGCAGAAGTCTAAATATTAGTTTGATCACTATTTAGCTAACTGCATTTATGTTTCTTGATTGCACAAACGTTTATTATAGTATCACCTTTAATTAATTTAATAATTGGAGAATTTATTTGTGCTTTCAACGTCCTGTGCGTGGCTGCATCACATCACACAATTAATTTCTGCACAAACAGCAAAGTTGTTCAAAATCGCATAATTTCATTCCCCGCAACTATGTCAATTTGAGATAGGTTTTACTCTGCATGACGCTACATAGTCTTTGTAATTGCAAAATCAAACCAATGAGTGTCGCCAGTAAGGTCACACACACAGACTAGTTGCCAACAAAAATAGATATTACGTTTTAAGTCACGTGACTTAAGTGACGCATGCGTATTTCTCAACTACAGGGTCACTTGTTCAAGTGTCACCATCCAACAAGGTGGGAAGGTTTTAGTGTCGCGCCAGATGTGAATGGAAATTTGGCGACTCGCTGCGGAATAGCAAATTTGCAGATCTTGTCTGTCTCTTTGGATGGTCTGTATTTCCCTCGAAGTGTCAATTCGGGGAATGGCGAGGGGGGAGTGAGACTGGCTCGAGTCTACTGTAGTACAACTCTGTAGCGACTACGGTATGAATGTTTGTTTAGCTTTGAAGAAAGTGATCAAACATCGGTGCCTTTGATGCCAGCCAGAAACAGCTTTGAGATGACTTCAAGTCAAAAGAGTATATGCTGCCAGTGGCTGCGCAACTGCTAGAAATTGCTCAATGCTACTTTACAGGTTTGGAAAAGAAAGGTACTTGGTTATTTACTATGTGCTATCTGACTTACTGCTATGTGCATTGTGCATTTTGTCACGTAGAATTTACATGGGCGGTTCTTTTCCTGTTTTTACAAGCCAACCGACAGACCCTAGAAGAGCCTACAGTTGGCCCGTCAACAACGAATCAAGTTGACGTGACCTAAGATAATACTATTCTCTGTAAAATTGCCAGAAAGTAACCATCACTAGCTAGCAGACGAAGGTTGGACTTTTTGGTAACAATCTAAATAGATATACAATCTTGTAGAAAGAGACTGCAGCAACCAATGCATGTTTAGTTAATACCTGGCCTAGGAGATGATGTTGACAACCTGCTGAAGTCACGTACGTGATGGTACTTTGAGATAGTTTTCACTCTTGAAACTAGGGGCGCATTTCATGATCTCCACAAGCTAATCCAGTTGGATTAACCGGAAGTATTTTAGTGGAATCGGTTTAATTAATGTGGAATACAGAAACATGCAAGAAGACGTGTGCATGCGCATTGAGTTAGTAGTGCGAAATGGATCAATCTTGTCCGTTTGCATGCCTATGGCTGTATTTGCAACTTCCGTGTTTGTTTTGTTGGTTGACCACACGGATCTGTTGCTGACTCCTTCTCTTCATTTCCTTGCGCATGTACTAATTGACCACGCCTATCTCACAAACTAATGCATCTTCTCGCTGGATTAGCTTGTGAAGTTTGGGTGAGCTCAACCGGCCAGATTAGGTTGTGAAGATAAGGAAACGCGGTAGAGGTCCACAAAGTAAACCAGATTAGGTTGTGGAGTTTAGAAACGTACCCTAGGTGCTAAAACAGATCACAAATCACACACGCACGCACGCACACACAGACACAGACAGACACAGACACAGACAGACACAGACACACACAAACACACACACACACACACACACACACACACACACACACACACACACACACACACACACACACAGTCACACTGATGTTGTTAGATAATGTCACCTCAGCTAATACCAATCAGAAAATGCTTGGAGATAACCCTAAAGAAGGATTTCAATATATCTAACTCGAAGTTTGAAGGAAAAATCATACTACTTCTTAGGCAAGAGTTATCAAACGTTTAGACTACCCACTGATACTGTTTCACTGCATGATGTCTCAAGTGTAAAATGCATACCAGTTGTGTGCTGTTCTCTTGAAAAGGTGTCAAAGCTACATACATACACACTCCTAAAGCACGGACAGCAAGCGCTTAACAAATAAATACCGCCCTCGTTTAAACGCCACAGTTGTAAACCCTTTAGCTAAAAATAAACGCCGCGGCTTTTAATCGAAGAAATGCAATAGAAGAAAAAGGCAAAACTCTTGAATTAGCTTCAAGACGATCAAGAATCGTCGAAGCAAAGGCTAAAAGAAAAGGTGAAATGCAAAAGAGTAGGAAGCCCTCCTCCAGGTCCTAGGTAAACCCGTCAATTCACTACGTAATCTAGATACCCCATGGATCGGTCGACCCCGATGTGCGCAGCTTATATCCATAATACACTCCTGTGATTGTTCTTGTCTGACAAATTCACAGAGTAGGAGTTTTAAGATTTCTACCCTGGCTTAACTTTGTCCTCTAGAGTGCCTAGTGTACAGTGTCACTGTGTCCTCAGCGTTCTTGGACTGGATGACGAAACGATTACCACTTGTTATATATGGCGACATAATAGTTAGCAACACGTCGAGAGAGACGAGATACCCTTCCGAATCAATGCGCACCGCTATACGGACAACTGAAATGACTGTATCCGGTCTAATTGCCACTGTCCGTACTTTGCCTACTCAACATTCATCGAAACACTACAGTAGAGAAACTACTAAAAGTGCACCTCGTCTAGTCGAAACCATCTAGAAGATGAATGTGTTAGTCATGCAATGTGTCTGAAACTGAGATTACCATAATTAATTGATATGATAATTTTTCGCCACTTTCAAGTTTTTGTCTGGTGATGTTGTATCAATCGTTTGCAAAAGTTGAGCGACGGATGCACGTTCCTTTTCTATCTCACATGAAATAGAATAAGGGATTTATTTATAGAATATCAGCTGTGAAAAGCTATCAAACACTTCCTAGCAATTAAACCAGTAAATTTATCGTTTCATTTTAGGAAAATTGAATATATGAAAGCACTAAAGTGCTAAACCCTCGTCTGCATTAGAGGTTATACGGAAAAGCTGCTGCACACGTATACTGGCATCTTCAATTAACATGAGGAGCGTGAGAAGAGGGATGGACACATTCACTAGCACGTGGGATTGTCGACACTCGATACCTCTTGAAAGCATGCGAAGACATCATCACAGCGATAACAACGCTGCACTCCGATTGGCCGTCCATTTGGCAATGGTCCACTCACCATAGCCCTAGCGCATGCGTTCTCGGGTTAATAAATGTGAATCCAATATCTGCGTAAAAGTTGGATGATCGATCACTGTTTCAAAGAGAAGTAACTTGGCAGCCTCTAATTAGCTAAAAAAGGCATATAATATATGACAACATGAAAATCGCGACCTGCTCGTGGTTGCGTTTTCTATCTTTTCTTGGTATGACAAAAGTCATTCTTACTTATTCTGCCAAAGAAAAGCTTTTCAATGAACAAGACGAGACGCCCGTTCCACTTCTTGAATGGAATGAATATGATGCAAATCGATGGAATTTATTCGACCGTTGGAGATTCAGCAGTCCGTTGGGGAGAGAGCACGCAAGAGCAACGTCTGCTCTTACAGAAGAAAATGGCGAAACACCAAGAGAAGTGATGGTGATGTATGGAGGAATACTCTACGAAGCTGACGATATAACGTGGACGTACGACCCTCACTTCGATACTTGGGAGGCACACAGATCTGGAGGCACACAGATCTGCATCCCCTCAACCGCAAGCGACCGTCTCTCACACACTGGTGACTCTGTGCCAGAGACGAGTACTGCTCTTTGGAGGTTTTGCGCATTCAGGCTCAAGCCACTGTCAATGTAGAAACGAAACGTGGAGTTTCGATACAAACCTGAAAGAGTGGACACAAATTGAAACAAAGATTCATCCTCGTCATAATGACGAGTACGTTACTCCTCGATGCAGACATGCTGCTGCTGTTTTACGTTATGATAATAGCTCGTGCAGTTGCAAGGATTCGCTCGTCATTTACGGTGGATTTGAGAAAAGGTCATACACTTGGAGTTTGGACTCTCGAGAG
>CAXXBX010000252.1:0-138113 GCA_964274945.1 Dehalococcoidia bacterium
GATGTTGGTTTGATACACTGCTTTTTATATTTTGCTTTATTAAAACGTTATGAATGGTAAAGGTACTATAACAAATTATATACTACCACATCACAGCAGGATCTGTCTTTTGATATGTGCTGTCTACTGGGTTTACGTTTAATATGGTTATGTTATGACGTAACCAAAGCTGACTGACTATTTTCCTATCAATATCAAAATTATGCCAAAAACTAGACTTATTCTTGTACAGGTTAAAACCCAAAAGTATAATCTCAGCATTAGGAAAGTGTTTGGTAAGCCATATAAGCACCGATACTCCGCTAGTGGTATTAAATATCTTTCCGTCTGGCGTGAAAAATAGCTTATAGTCGATTAAGTGTTTTATACGTCTGTTCAGCATAACTTGGTACATAGCGTAAACTATAGGGATAAATTTAGATATATCGCCTATTATGAAATAAATAACGTTCTTGTTATATTTCACAACCGCTTTTTGTAGTATACGTAAGTTAGTGGTAGTACCATGTAAGTATACATGTGGTCCGAATAACAATCTTATTATACGTTTAATTATGGCTAAAAATATCCGACCTCTGGCTGGTACAGGACCAACGGTTGTTCCCAAGCATACTATGTCAGTTTTATTATTGAATAAATGCATGTTTTCACAGTGGTTAAACCTTATAATAGTATAATCTTGTGGAGATATACCTACAGGATCAGGTGAATCACGTAGCTCTGGATTATTAGCGATAAGCAAGAATTTTGAAGTTGAAGTCTTAATCATACTGTGAAGAGTTTATAATAAATATCATACTAGTTTAAACTAATTATGATTCAAGATTATACATTACCATATCGTAGCAGGATCTGTCTTTTGATATGTGCCGTCTATTGGATTTACGTTTAATATGGTTATGTTATGACGTAACCAAAGTTGACTGACTATTTTCCTATCAATATCAAAATTATGCCAAAAATTAGACTTATTCTTGTACAAGTTAAAACCCAAAAGTATAATCTCAGCATTAGGAAAGTGTTTGGTAAGCCATATAAGCACTGATACACCACTACTAGTGGCAAATTTATGCCCTTGTGGTGTGAAAAATAACTTATGATCAATTGAATGTTTTATACGTCTGTTTAGCATAACTTGGTACATAGCGTAAATTATAGGATTTACCTTAGACCTATCGCCTACTATAAAGTAAATAACGTTCTTGTTATACTTCACCACTGCTTTTTGAGTTATACGTAAGCTAGTGGTAGTACCATGTAAGTATAAATGTGGTCCGAATAACGATCTTATTATACGTTTAGTTATGCCTAACAGTATCGCACCTCTAACTGGTTTAGGATGTCCAGCTGTTCTAAAGCATACTATGTCAGTTTTACCATTGAATAAATGTATATTTCTGCAGGCGTTAAATCTTATAATAGTATAATCTTGCGGAGATATACCTACAGGATCGGGTTTACTCCTTAGATCTGGGTTATTAGCAATAAGCACGAATTTTGAAGTTGAAGTCTTAATCATACTGTGAAGAGTTTATAATAAATATCGTATTAGTTTGTGTACAAAAATTCTGATGATTTTTTAATTCTAGTGCTAATAAACAAATTATATCAAACACATATTGCACAAAGGGCACATCTCGCTATGATCCGCGAGAAAGAGTCTAATATTATAGGTGAAGTACTCTTTGGACGCAGTATATATAAACCTTACATTGATGGATGTTTTATAGAACACATTGTCGCAGTAAAAAGTGTACTCCCCAAAGATATGCAACAAAGAGAATCTAATTTAATACAGTTCTTTATGAGACTATTAACTCAAAAAATAAAGAATAATTCTAACAATTACCGTGCTATAAGAAATAATGAGGTGTTATCTGGGTTTATAAGTTTGCGTCATAAATTCAACAATATACATGTGCTAGCTATAGGTGTACATCCATCTGACAGGAGGCAAGGAGTAGGTGAACTACTCCTTATAACTGCTATTAATAAATCTATTACACGCAATATAGGATCTATAACTTTAGAGGTTAGAGCATCTAATAGTATTGCTATTGCTCTATATAAGAAGTACAAATTTGAAAAGATAGGTACTAAAAAGAATTACTATCAAAACCCAACAGAAGACTCTAATACTATGGCTATTACTGTTACGGATGATTATAGAAACGAGTTTGACTCATTAATTAATAGGTATATTCATAAGTGGGGAAGCTAAAATAGTATAATCCAACGATATCAAACTGTATATCTTATATAATATTGATATAATTGAATATGAATTATTCTACATTAAAATTTGGATACTAAAATGTCAACTATAATATTATCATCTTTGCACAGTAATACAGGTAACACCGCAATTGCGGTTGGTTTAGCATTGCGCCTAGCTGATAAATTGTCGTCAGTTGTGTTAGTGACCAATAATTCTACAATACAATTAGATACTGAACAATCCGCAATAGCAAATGCACTCAGTAATAACGTACGATTGTTAAAAGAAGATCTAAGTCTATCAGCTAGGGCAATTGCGTTAAATTTGAAGCAATTTCAAAGAGATACTGTAATTATTGACGGTGTTTCTGGTAACATTGAATATAATCTTAGACTTGCTGAAGAAACTGACGGTAGGGTATTACTAATTTGTAATCATCAGGATGATATTACAGAATCGGCATCATATTTAGGTTATAGGCTTGCTGGTGTTGTATATAACCGTCTTCCACCGTATAGAGTAATTGAATATCAGAATCGTAATATTAATATGCTTAAAAACCAAGGCATAGTCTGTTTTGGTGCAATCGGCGAAGATAGACGCCTGCTCTCACCCACATTAGAAGAAGTTAAACAACACTTGAACGGTGAATATGTAAGTAGAACACAAAACGGTAATACGCTACTGATAGATAATTTTATGATCGGAGGTATGATACTAGACTGGGGACCTTTCTATTTTAATTCACGAGAAAATACATGCGTTATTGTAAGAGGCGATCGCCCTGATATTCAGCTAGCGGCTCTTCAGAGCAATTCAGTCAGGGCTTTAGTAGTATCTAAAGGAATTATGCCGACAGAGTACGCTTTGTACGAAGCAGACACACGCGAAATTCCCATAGTAGTAGTTAGCGATGACACTTTAGAAGTTGCTGAAAAAATAGATACACTAAAAATAGGCGCATTCTTATACACTTCAAAAATCGCTGTTATGCAAGAGCTGATTGGTAAAAATATCGACATTAAACAAATAGAAAACTTGCTAACCGCACCCGCCACGGGTTAGATAGACATATCCCAAATGGCAGATATATCCAGAGATGGCGGTATTCTTAGCGGATTAACCTCTGAACAGATAGCAGGTGTTACACACTCACATGGTCCATGTGCCATAGTTGCAGGACCTGGAAGCGGTAAAACTCTAGTGATGAGTAGAAGAGTCGCGTGGTTGATTAATGAAGAAAAAATCCCACCTGAAAAAATACTCGCCGTCACTTTTACTAAGGTGGCTGGAAATGAACTCAGAAGACGCTGTGCAAATTTAACAAAGGGTAGGTCTTACAGCTGCCATATATCTACATTTCACAGCCTAGCGGCAACAATTCTAAGACAAGATGGTAGTGCAATAGGATTACACTTAAATTATACAATATATGATAAAGAAGATCAACGCAAGGTAATTAGGCGGGTACTAAAAGATATGGACTGTCAACTTAAAAATTACAATCTGCGCAGAATCCTTAGTTGCATATCAAATTATAAGATTAAGCAAGCTACGCAAGGAAACAATGAAGTAATAGCACAGGTTACTGGTGAAATAGATACATCAGATATTTATGAACGATATCAAGCATTTCTTAACAAAGCTAGAGCGGTTGATTACGATGACTTGCTTATTAAAACCCGTGAATTGCTCACAACCGGCAAACGAGTTACTGAAAAATTGCAAAAGCATTTTGAACATGTACTTGTAGATGAATTTCAAGACACCGACAATTTACAGTTTGATATTGTTAAAACAATTGCAGAACCACAAAATAACATATGTGTTATTGGCGATCCGGATCAATCTATATACTCGTGGCGTAATGCATCTGGTAATAGTATCCAAGAATTCTTGGATTACTATCCATCTGCTGTGCAACTCCCTCTACTACAGTCGTTCCGCTCTGTAAAGAGAATCATTGAATCTGCAAACTCAGTTATTGCAGAAAATCCTAACAGAATAAAAAAGGAAATGCGTACAGAAAAAAGTACAGGTCCGAGAATTGTCGTTGCAGGATCTTATGACAAAGAAGGTGAAGCAAGCGTTATTGTAGATAAAATTATAGAGCTATTAAATAAAGAAAACCTACCTGCATCGGAAATAGCAATTCTATACAGAACTCATCAACAATCGAGCGCTTTTGAAAGACAGTTGGGGCATCTGTCAATTCCTTTTAGAACGTTAGGACATATAAGTTTTTACGAAAGAAAGGAGATAAAGGACATCCTTGCATACGTGCGTTTTATCTTAAACCAGCAGGACGATGTAGCACTAGAACGTATCATATCAACACCTAGAAAAGGTATCGGTGATAAGACGTTTACAAAATTACAAAGCTCTGCATCGCGTCATGGAGTACAGTTGTCGGATGTCTTGTTTTCTACTAATAACCCTGATAACCCGTTTGGATTAAATCTTGGCAGTGGAATTTTAAAGAAAGTCCAACAGTTTGCAGAGTTACTGATTGATTTTATTGAGGCTTCAAAAGTAGAACAACCATATGACCTACTTGACACGATTATTAAAAAAACAGGTTACATTGAGAATACAATAAATACAGAGTGGGATCATGATATGGCGAGAGACCGCCGTGAGAATATAGATGATCTAATAAGATCAGCAGAGCGGTACACTAACCAGAACCCCCTAGAAGCACTCATTGAAATGGTTCAGGATACTATTTTGATTGATAAATCAAGTAGTAAGGGTAAGAGTGAGAGTGGTGGTTTACAAATCAATGAATTGGTAACACTTACAACCTTGCATAACGCTAAAGGCACAGAGTATCAGGCAGTGTTTATTGTAGGGGTTAACAACTACTTACTACCCTACGTACCACCGTACAGTAGGCGCCATAATCCCATAGATGAAGAACGTAGGCTATTCTATGTCGGTATGACTAGGGCACGTGAATTCTTATACGTATCTTACTACGATAATCCGTCGCTGTTTTTGTACGATTTACCAAAAGAGCATACTAAACAATTACACCAATCTGTACACCAAGAAGATTATGACTATGACAATATACAGTTTAGATATAAGCCTATTTCAGTAAAACACGCTAGAAACGGATTTATGTCAAATAAAACAGATAGAGATTATTTAAATTAATGTAACGACTCAGATACATTTTCTATATGTTCCCACTCGTGCTTGAATATCTCCATAAGGATTATATCTTTACCGTTCTGTAAAACTTCTGCAACCTCTCTAAATCCTGCTGATGCAAACGAACTTCTAGCCCTTAAGTTAGTAGCCAGTGTATGAAGATACAGCCTATCTAGGCGTATTTCTGTAAAACAGTATCTCATAAGTAAGTGAAGTGCTGATCTGCCATACTTTTTGTTCCAATAGTTCTTTGCGCCTATAACTATGCCCAGTTCAGCGTCCTTATAAATACGATCAATATTGTAGCACATACAGTTACCTATATGTTTACCACGTTTTGTTTCTATTGCAAAAGCGGTATAACTAGGGTCAGGGAAGAGCAAATTCTGCTTATATGTGTATTTGTATTCCACGAAAGTCATATTAATTGGGTAAGTGCCATCAAGTTTTGCTAACTGTTTGTCTCTTTTCCAAGTATAGTCTTGTTCAGCGTCGTGAATTTTCTTAGAACGTAGTACAACTTTTTCGCTTTGTAAACGCACTGTTTTTTGACGCAGCATATGCATCATTGTGCTAGTGGTACGATTTAACAGCCTGCGTAAGTATTTTTTTATGTACATCAAACTTAAGTTTTTGTATAGCTAAACGCCAATCTACCCATTCTACTTGCTCAAATTCTGTATCATGCTTATTTATAGAGCCGCCTGTACTGTGCATAAGAAAAAAATCAACTCGTTTATTGAAGATAACCAATTCGCCATTTCTGTACAACCCGGATCTGACTTCTTCCTCTCTAACTTTGGCAATAAATGAGTACCTTACTTGGTAAATATAATTTATAACTTGCACATTTAAGCCCGTTTCTTCTGTAACTTCTCGGAGTGCAGTTTTTTGTATAGACTCGCCATGATTGGGCGTACCTTTTGGTAATTCCCAACGTGTACCGTTAAAGCGTATACACACTACAGTTTGAATAAGGTTGTCGTGGAATTTTCTAAGTATAACTCCACCTGCAGAACGGATATTAACAATTCTCACCGATGAATCCTTACTTAATGCAAAAAAGTACTACTGTTGCGAGCGTTTTTGGACTTCTTTGGCAAGGTTGTCAAAAAATTGTTTCATAAACGATATTGCTGAATTCTGTATAAACCGCTGACCTATTCTACCTAATACACCTGCAATTCGCATTTCTCCTGAGAAATCTATGTTAGTGCCACCCGTATCATTAGATGAAAACGTTGTATCACCGCGACCTTGAACAGAGCCACTTATACCCTGACCTTTCATAAATAAACTGTACGAGGTAGGTCTTTTTTTCTCAATTATGCTTGTTGTGCCCGAAAAAGTTCCGCGTACAAGCCCCATAGATACTGTTATTTTTACAGAGTACTCGTTTTCACTAATAAGAGTAAACTCTTTTATATTAGGAATTATTTTAGCAACCATGTTGGGATCATCTAATGCATCCCAAGCTTCTTCTTGCGTTATAGATATTTGGTAATTACTTTGAATTCGCACTTTCAACCTCCAAAAATAAAAATAGCAACAGTATCTATAATACTAAAATTTTACAATCAACTTTATAATATTTAGGTGGTATATCAAATAGAATAGTACTGTATTTATATGTAACTATAAATTGAAAACAATATGGCAGATTATCTTACAATAGCAGAGCGTAAATTCACATCGCGTTTAATTGTCGGTACTGGTCGTTACTTATCAAATGCTCAAATGGTAGATGCAGTAAAGGCTTCTGAGTGTGAAATGGTAACAGTAGCAGTTAGAAGGATTAACTTAGACTCATCTAATAAAAAGTCTATTATAGACTATTTGCAAACCTGCAAAGTAGATATTCTGCCTAATACAGCGGGTAGTAAAACCGCCGAAGAAGCTATATTTACTGCAAGATTAGCAAGAGAAGCAATAGGCACTGATTGGGTTAAACTTGAAGTAATACCAGATCCGCATTATCTTTTGCCCGACCCAATAGGAACAATAGATGCTGCAAAGCAACTCGTTTTAGAAGGGTTTAAAGTTTTACCATACATTGGTGCTGACCCAGTACTCGCAAGGCGCCTAGAAGACATGGGTTGTGTAACTATAATGCCACTAGGTTCACCGATAGGATCTGGTAGAGGTATCCTTACCTTAGAAGAAGTAGCGATAATAATAGAGCAGGCTAGTGTGCCTGTCATAGTAGATGCTGGTCTTGGTGTTCCTTCGCACGCTGCACAGGCAATGGAAATCGGCGCAGATGCGGTTTTAGTCAATACCGCTATAGCAAAAGCAAATAAACCAGCACTTATGGCAAGGGCGTTTAATTTAGGTGTGTCTGCAGGGCGTAAAGCGTTTTTATCAGGACGTATGGATACAAATTCTACAGCTGTAGCCAGCAGCCCAAAAGAGGGAATTCCTGAACAATTCACAAATATATAATAATACAACACGGGAATTCGTAAAACCTGTAATATACATATTTACAAGTGTGGACTTGGTAGGCAATGAGGACACAATGATAAACATACTCTCTGATGCCGTTAAAGGTGGCGTGTCCATGGTAAGGATAAGAGAATACAACATGCCAAAATATAAGCTCGTTACATTCATAAAAAAAGTAGTTGAAATTACAAAAGGTGCACTTGTTCTAGTAAGTGAAGACGTTCAACTTGCTATAAAATCTGGGGCACACGGAGTACACTTAAGTGAAAACTCTGTTCAGCCTAAAGAAACAGAAGGATTACTCATTGGCAGGTCAGTGCACTCGTTGGAAATGGCACAGAGTATATATTCCAACACAAATACCGACTTTTTGGTGCTTGGGCATATATTTAAAACCCCATCACACAAATTAAAAGAACCCATTGGTATAGAAACACTACGTAAGTGTGTGAGAGCTGTCAATATTCCTATTATAGGTATTGGTGGAATAAACAGCGGTAACGCAAAAAAAGTTATGCAAGCAGGTGCGGCGGGGGTTGCTATTATCAGGTCTATAGTAACCTCAAGTAACCCTTATTTAGCATCAATAGAAATTAAAAAAGCTATAAACTTGTGAATTGATCTATGATAACAGTAATTATCAACGGTAAAGAGAAAACCTTCAATAACGATCTAACGGTTGCGCACTGTCTTATGAGTATAAACTTGTCGCATAATAAGCACTTAGCAGTGGCACTAAACGGTAGAATACTAACACGCGCAGAGCTCCGAACAGATATATTAAAAAACGGCGACATTTTAGAAATTGTAATGCCCGTAGGCGGTGGTTAATTTACTTGACGTAGTCGCGGGTCTAGCCTATCCCGTAGCCAATCTCCAAGGAAGTTAAAGGAAAGCACCACTAAGAATATAGCTGCGCCGGGTATGAGTGCAATGTGTGGAGAACCTAGTATTACAAAATTCCTACCTTCAGCAGTCATCACTCCCCATGAGGGTGTTGGTGGCTGTATACCTGCACCGACAAAGCTTAAAACAGACTCGCCTAGTATAAGTCCGCTAGTATTTAAAGTAGCCACAACTACAGCAGTGTTAAGGATACCCGGTAGTATATGGCGCCACATTATGCGTAGATCACTAGCACCGTTTATACGAGCTGAATTCACATAATCTAAGTGTTTTATAAGCAGTACCTGCGCGCGGATTATCCTTACGAACCCCGCCCACGCCACTAATGCAAGCACAGACATCAGCACCACCAATCCTCTACCAAATACCAACGTTACAACTAAAGCCACAAGCAGGAAGGGCAATGCATACCAAATATCTACAAAGCGTGTTATAAGCTCATCTATAATACCGCCGTAATACCCAGCTAAAATGCCCAGAGAAGTACCTATCAACATACCAGAAATCAACGCAATCGCTACAACCTGCATAGATATTTGTGCACCGTAAAGAAGACGCGTAAACATATCACGCCCATTTTGGTCAGTACCAAATAGATAGTAGCCCGGCGTCCACCAATCCTTAACAGGTGAGTTGATAGATTCAAGGTCTATCTCAGTATTATTATCTCCAATTATCTGCAAGGGCAATCTAATTTGTGATTCTCTGCCCGCTGGCAAAGTAACAATACCAGATTCATCTATCCCAGTTATCTGATAGTCTTTACCAAGTTCAGCATCTCCACCTATATCTACCTTTAAATTAATCGGAAATTCCAATGGCTGTAAGGCTCTAATTGTAAAGAAATGTTGTGAGGAAACCTCCGACTCTTGACCTTCAAGCACACTTTCACTAGATGCAACAATTTCAATCAAAACTTCGTCTGTAGTAGCAGCACTTCCTGTTTCTTCATCAGTAGATGCAGTGACTTCTGCATCTTTGTCAATAATAGTTATAGATACTTCACCATCACCTGAAAATTTATATCCGTCAGGTAGCTGCCCAGATAAAGCAAGAATGATATTTTCATTGTTATCTTCTGTGTCGTCACTTAATACTTCAATCATCACTTCTGTACTTGAATCTTGTCCTGCATCAAGTAGAATATTTCCAGATTCTGCTAATCCGGGTATACCCCGAGGTATAAAATTCAATAGTCCATCTATTTTATAGTCTTCATTAAGAGACGCACTACCTTTGATAGAGATCTTTAGTTCTAGCGGATTTACTAATTCACCATTTGAAACAATATTAACGGTAGCGGTATTCTGTTCGCTACCTTCAGTTATTTCCTGTGCTGAGACCAGAATGGCAATTTTCTTTGAATCGTCATCTAGTATAGTTATCTGAGCAGTATCTTCGCCAAAGGCAATGCCTTCGGATAGATTACCAGAAATAGATAACTCAATATTTTCGTCGTCTTCATTTACAAGTAGTGTAGTGTAGCTAAAAGGCGTTACTTTACCGTTCCTTGATTGACCTATATCTCTATCATAAGGTGCAATGGTTGGACCAAAAATAGCAGCAAGTATCAGTACTAATAGAACAAACGCAGGTAGTACAGGATATCGGCGTAAGAATCGCCAAATTATTATAAAAAATCGTAGAGGGCTAGTAAGGTTCATTATAGGTTTTGTGTGGTTTAGTTATTAGTTATTAAGCCTAACTCGTGGATCTATTATTGTGTAAAGAACGTCGGCTAAAGTAGCGAATATAAGGAATATAAGCGCAAACAAGAAAACAGTACCCATGAGCAGTGGAAAGTCGTTATCTTCTACAGCATTTTGGAGTGCTTCCGTGCCTATGCCTGGCCATGCAAAAATTATCTCAACTACAAGTGCACCGTTTAACCACGCTGAGAACAGGAGTAACATAGAAGTTACAGGTGCTATTAATGAATTCCTTAATGCATGTTTTGTGATCACTTTAAAACTACTGACACCTTTAGCGCGTGCTAGCTTTATGTACTCCGAGTCTAGAATTTCAAGCATAGAGGAGCGTGTGAGGCGCATCAGCCCTGCAGAAGCTCCCCAACCCAAAGCGATTGAAGGCAATATATAAGCACGGATATCAAATTCAGCAGGTCTATTAGACGCAGGTAATATCTCCCAAGTAACAGCGAATATCCATATAAGAATCAAACCGACAACAAAGCTAGGAGCAGCCTGCCCTATCAGGGCAAAGGTGCGCGAGATATAGTCTATCCAACTACCCCTCCTAACAGCAGCTAAAATACCAGCTGGAATACCAATGGCAATTGCAAAGAGCCAAGCACCAGCAGCAAGTTCAATTGTTGCGCCGAATTTATCACCAATAATTGAATTAACAGGCTGTGAACGGGCAATAGATTCACCAAAGTCACCTCTTACCGCACTGCCAAACCACACAAAGTATCTAATAAACCATGGTTTATCTAACCCTAACCTACTTTCAAGTGCCGATATTGACTGTTCGTCAAGAATATTTTCACCAATGTATAGCTCAGTAGGATCGTCATGAAATAGCGTTAAAACAAAGACAAAATACGTCGCTCCTACTATTGAAAGCAGTGAGGTGAAGATACGACTTACAAGAAATCTGCCCATATTTAAAATAAAATTACCGTGTAGTTTTTAAGATCACAAAAAATCAGGGTAACATGCCAAAACAAACGACATGTTACCCTGATGATTACTTTTTTAGGTTTTTCTCATATTATTGAGAAAAACACAGGGTACAAAGCACCTACTTTAGAACTATGAATTCTGGGTTACTTGAAATGTTTGAGTAGTGCTGGTAGTAAGGGCTTGTCCAACTAGCGATTCTGTTTTGGTTAACAAGTAGACCTTTTTCAACTTGGAACACACCTGCATACTGAACCCAGAACAAACTGTAGTCTACCCAGTCATCGTGAATGTCTCTACGCTTGCCAGCATCTTTTTCAGCAAGGGATTGGTTAGCCCAAACAGCACCGGGTTGAGACTCAAAGCCAACACCCCATCCTGGTCTACTGCGAGATGTGTCAACAACTGGTAGAGGCCAATCATATGGGTAAACGTTAGAGTGTACGTCACCGTTTTTGATTACAGGCAAGAATTGCTCTCTTCTACGCATACGTGGACTAATAACACCGCCGTAATCTTCGTTTAGGCTCTCTACTTCAACACCTAGCTCCTGCCAGTTAGATACAATCTGCTTGGCTACTTCAAGTACTACCTGCCCCGCTTCTGCTGCATATGCCTGTAGGTGGATAGTTCCAAAGTCGTCACGGTCACTGTAACCAGCACTATCCAACAATTCCTTTGCTTTATCTAAGTCATAAGGAATTTCCCATGGAACAGGTTGTACTGTCCCACTACAATCAACAGCTTCGCCTGTTGCCCAGTGCCAGCATTTCGTGTCGCGGTCTGCCTCCCAACCTGGGTACTCAGGACCCATATACTCAGAGTAAATAGGTGTTGAGTTAGCGTCTTTCAAAAGACCTCCAGTTATATCTTCACGATTTATAGCGTAAGAAAGTGCAAGTCTTACTAACCTAGCCTGCTCCATATCATCCATACCAGCGGGGTTGTTAGTATCATCATATGGTGCATTCCCACAACCTTCATAGTCTTGAGCGGTTTTTGCACCTGTTTCAGTATCTGTTACCTCTATAGAACCAGCAGCTGCACGACCGGGAGTACCAGGTTGACAAGCCTCGCCTGCGTGCCCCCACGGGTTACCGATCCATGGATAATCTTTATCGTATGCAAACTCTCCAACGTTACCTGTACCAGTAGCGTCTGAACCTTGTTCCCAAGGCTTTAGTGGAGCGTTAGTTCTTGCATGGAACTCTTCCCAAAGGTTACCAGGGAATATTATAGATTGACCAACGTAACCACTGCCGAATGTGTTTAGGAACTTTAGTTTAGTATCATCTAGTGCGCTACCAAGCAGTGAGTAGTCTACCTCTGCCATATCTATAGTACCGTTCTTCAGGTTTGCGATTCTTGTGCTAGCTTCAGCTATGTGTACGCCTTCTATAGTTTTCACCTCACCAGTTTTACGCCAGTGATTCTTAACAGCATGTACAGAACACCTTGAACCTGCTTCACAATCCTCACCTTGGACGTAAGGTCCAGTTCCTATGTGGTGAGCACGTGCCCAATCTACACCTTTTGTATCAGCAGTAGTAACTTTGTGCGGACCACGTGCTGCTGATAGACAACCAAACTGAGATAGTGGCAAACAGAAGAAAACCGGTGTTGCAAGGTCTATAGATACAGTATAATCTTTCACAAAGTCTACACCAAGTGTAATATCTTTAGCGTCTGCATCCTCAGATGGAGATCCAAATATATAAGGAACACCACTATAACCAGAACCTTTTTCTTCTATAACTCTTGCCCATCCAAAGATAGCGGCAAAGTCCCCTCTGTCACCATATGTTGAGTCAGGGTTGGTACTTGAGTTACCTCTGTTAAACCATTCTACAACTTCCCTTGCATCCAACACACCAAAGTCCTCATCTTCATACCCTATAGGAGATTGGAACGGAATGGGATTACCACCCGGACGTGCTAAAGTGAAGTGAAACTCTGAACCATCATCACTAATAACCCATTTGTCAATTAGCTGTGGTGCAAGAGCAGTACCGCCTTCAAATCGGAACAGCGATTCTTCAACACCACCTATCTGACCCGTAACGCTTGTACGATAAGGACCAGTGTAACCGATACCGTAGACACCTTCTAAGTTAGCAAAAGCCCTAACTATTTTAGAGCTATCGTCTATCCTACTATCACCAGTATCAGGAACAGCTGTCGGCTGAGGTGCAGCTGTAGGCTGAGGTGTAGCCGTAGGGCGCGGTGTAGAAGTGGGTCTAGGTGTAGAAGTGGGTTGGGTAACTACTTGATCAGTAGGTGTAGCTGTAGGTGCCGCAGTAGTATGGCTGCACGCCGCAACTATTAAAGCAGATGCTGCTATACCCAACAATAAAACAACAAAACCCATTCGGAATTTCTTGAAAGTATTCACTTTTCAAACCTCCTTATAAAGTATATTTAATTGCATAACCAAGCAGACCATTACTGATTAATTCACAGTTAAATTAACAAATTAATAGTCTACCGATATAACAGATTATAGATAATCTTATATAGCTTGTCAATATCGTATATAACTATTTGTTACTTATTATATGAGGGGATAGCAAATTCTCTAGACATTTTAGCTTTTTTATTAGCTTCTTCTACTGAATTTGCAATTGCAGTTATATGCCCCATTTTTCTCCCCCGACGTACTTGTGATTTACGGTAAAGATGTAAATAAACGCTAGGGAATGATAGCACACCAGACCAATTAGGTTGCTGTGGTTCACAATCAAGCCAGAGATCACCTAGTAAGTTTACCATTGTAGCGCATCCGCGTTGCGTTACATCACCCATTGGGTTGCCAGTCAATATGCGCACAAGTTGTTGAAACTGTGAAGTTACACACCCTTCAATAGTAAAATGTCCTGAATTATGTGGACGAGGAGCTAGTTCATTAACTAGCAGTTCCCCCTCGGTAGAGATAAACATTTCAACTGTTAGTAAACCTGTAACGTCAAGTGCATCTGCTATGTTGCCCGCAACCGTTCTAGCGTTATCTGCGAGCGCGCGTTTAATGTCAGCAGGTGCAGTAGTAACGTCCAATATGCCCTCTTTGTGCAAGTTTTGGGCAATAGGAAAGAAACACTTCCTAAAAGGAGATAATCTACCCTCCCGAGATACAATTACAGATATCTCTTTTTCCAAGCTTATACACTTTTCTAATATGAGTTCTTTGGACTTGCTATAGAGTTTTTCAAAAGACATACGCCAGTCGTATAACTGCTTTATAACCTCTTGCCCTTTACCATCGTAGCCAGATGTTGTTGTCTTTAACACAGAAGGCACTCCGATTGTTTGGATAGCCCGCTCCATTGAGGCGAGGTCAGTAACTACACAGTATGGTGCTACTTTGCCACCCGCAAGAGTTATTAGTTGCTTTTCTTTTGCTCTGTGCCTAGCACACCGCAGTACTGCCGAAGAGGGAAACACTGGTGTTATATCTTCGGCGGATTCAATAGATTCAAGAGTTATATTTTCAAATTCATAAGTCAAGACGTCGCAGGTTTGTGCCATTCTTTTTACGGCATCTATATCGTGGTAATCAGATATAAATTTAATGTTTGCCAACTGCATTGCTGGAGCATTCGGGTCTGGGTCTAACACGGCAATTCTATACCCCATTGTTATAGCTGCCATTGCTGTCATCATACCTAGTTGCCCGCCGCCAAATATGCCTATTGTAGATTGCGGTAGTAGAACTTTATGTTTAGGTTTTTTCAATTTATCACTATTTATAACTGACATTAAAAGCTATTGCTTACTTTAATACATGAGACGTTGCTTCTATAGATGCTTTCTCTCTATTGCGTAAATTGATTAAGCGTTCCTGCAGTGCTTGGTCTTTTAAAGCTAGTATTTGACATGCTAATAGTGCTGCGTTTACCGCTCCAGATTTTCCTATGGCAACAGTTGCTACAGGAACCCCCCTTGGCATTTGTACAATAGATAATAGTGAATCTAGCCCATTAAGGGCGGAAGATTCAACAGGCACTCCGATAACAGGTAATACTGTGTTTGCCGCTGTCATTCCGGGCAAATGTGCTGCTCCACCTGCACCAGCTACTATTACTTCTATTCCTCTTTTAGATGCGTTAATTGCAAAGTCGTACATCAGTGCTGGAGTTCTATGTGCAGATATTATCCTTACTTCATGATCCACTGATAGCTCTTTAAAAGTATCAATTGTATGACTCATAGTTTTCATATCTGATTTACTGCCCATTATAACCGCTACCTTTGGATTTACAGCCAATTTCGTATCCTCTCATTATAAAAACTTACAATTTAGAGTATAATTCATTTTTAGTTACAATATAGAATTGTAATAGGCAGTTATTTAGTATGGAGAATAAAATGAGCCAAGATGTAGAAAAAGCGGATGAACCACGTAGAGGTATGGTTGTCGTAGCACACCCTGATGATGCTGAGTATGGCTGTTCTGGCACTGTTGCAAAGTGGTGCCGACTTGGTTGGGAAGTGGTATACGTACTTTGCACTGATGGCAGTAAAGGCACTAGCGATAAAGATATTGAATCTTCCGCCCTCGTTAGCATGCGTGAAGCAGAACAACGCGCAGCAGGGAAGATTCTCGGACTAAAAGATGTGGCTTTCCTACGTCATGCAGATGGATATTTAGAACCTTCACTCAATCTTAGGCGTGATATTGTACGCCAAATAAGAAAACACCGACCACATGTACTCATCACTATGAACCCAAAGCGAGACCTAATGCTCTCTGGTTACTTAGGACATCCAGATCACTTTGCCGCAGGTGAAGCTGCACTATCGGCTGTGTTTCCTAGTGCGAGGGATCACCTTTCCTTTCCTGAACTACTTGAAGAAGGTTTACAACCTTGGAAAGTGGAAGAAGTCTTCGTCATGATGTTTGGCGAAAACTCTACTTTTTGGAATCCGCTTACTGAAGAGGACGTAACAAAATCTACTGATGCTCTAATGGCACACAAGAGTCAGATAGGAGACCCTGAAAACACTAGAAAGTGGATGCTAGAACGAAGGAAACAAATGGGCAAGCAAATAGATGCACCCTATGCAGAAAGTTTCAGACGTTTTAGCTTGTAAGCTAAATTATCAGTAATATCCGTAGTGTAGAAAAATTAAGGTGCTTCAGTTATATCGTAAATTTCATTAGCTTCTAGATTGTTTAAAGTCTGTATCTTCCCACTTTGCCAGTGAATCTCTACTTCATCTACAACCTTAGATTTACCAATTCCAAACACAAGATCGTTGGAGTTGGTTGATAAGAAGCTAGAGCCTCCTATGATTTCTTGCACTTGCTTGATGGGCTTTTGTTCGCTGTCTGTTGTGATATAGACGCGTGTGCCGATTGCGTCTGCGTTACTGCCCGTGCCGTCCACCGCTTGACGCCCCTTTAAGCGGAGAGTAATGAAGTTATTTGCCGTACCGCCATTTATCCATACAAACAGCGGACCGCCTGATATGGTTACTTTACCATCGCTTTGAGGACATACGTCAGCATTAATGGGTATTCCATTTGGGTTACACTCAAAACCTCTGCTGTTTGTACCTATGAGGTCTACGTAACCGTCGCCGTTTAAATCTCCTTTTGCTACGCCTTTACCGTTTTCGTGGAATTCGTAACCTATACGTAGTTTAGCCAGTTCTTCCGCATCGTTTGTGCTATCAATATCCTCAAGTTGTTCGTAGTCCACGTCTACCGCATCTAGCAGACGAGTCTCTACAGTAACGTCTTCAAACTTACCCGAACCGTCACCTTGTAGCATGCGGCCTGTGCCGGGCCACATCATGCCTCGTGGACCCTCTCCTTTGTCAGCCATTGCACCAAGCCAATATAGATCTTGATTACCGTCGTTCTGGTAATCAAAAAATACGGTACCGAAGCCAAAATCATAAGACTGTAGTCCTTCGGGTTTATCATCCCAAACCTGTTTTATGGCATCTGGGTCTGAAGATGCTTGAGAGGGTAGATAAGGGTCTGGTTGGACTTGTGTCTCTCCTGCGACATCTTTAAACATTCCAACTTTACCGATACCTTCTACTTCTTGTATTCCCTCATTTAACAGTAGGTAATGGAAACAAGTGCCCCAATCAAACTGATGAGCGTATGCACAGTCGCCTCCTGCGTTTGCGGGGAGGTCTCTTGTCAATGGATGGTATGCGATATTAGTTACAAACACGTCAAGTGCTTGGTCGTTATTCATATCTCCGATAGCGAATCCCATCCAAGCCCCTGCTTTATCAATACCGATAGCCTGCTCTACAGATACAAATTTGGGTCTACCAGGGCGTGAATCGTTGCGGAACACTTTAAGCGTATCTCCATCGTCTGCTACCCAGAGGTCTGGGTCTCTATCGTCATCGTAGTCAAAGAACATAGCGGCAAGAGATTGACCTGTAGGTTCGCCTATAAGGTTACCTGCTGTGTCCTTTTTCGTTACGTCGTATCCTTCTATATCTTGCTCAGTTACAGGATCGTAGAAGGTTATAGCATCGCCTTTACTATCTTGCATAATTATAGGACCTGTTCTGATACCTGCTTCTTCACCGACTTCTTCAAACGAGCCGTCTTTATTATTCATATAAAGCAGGTTATAGTGTCCGTGATGCCATGCTATATCAAAACGTATATAGTCTTGGTCCGCTCTGTTTGCGACGAATATATCTAGCCAGCCGTCGTTATCTACGTCTGCACATGCAACGCTCATTGCAGAGCGTATATTTGGTGCGTTACCAAATGCCTGACTTGTAACGTCTGTAAACGTTCCGTCACGGTTGTTAATGTACATTCTATCGGTTACTGCTGTTCGCAGCCCTGCAACTGTGTCTACTGATCGGTAGTCTAGTTTATCGCCAATTCTGCCGTAAGCTGCTACGTAAAGATCTTGGTAACCGTCGTTATTGATGTCGCATGCTGCGACGCCCGTACTGTTATGGTCTAATGCTGTAATACCTGCTTCTTCAGCGACTTCGGTAAATTTTTCGTTTCCATCATTTCTAAAGAGTTTGTTGGGACCGCCTTGTGTTTCTGGTAGTGTAAGACCATATGGTGATAGCCCGTCTGCTTGAGTCACATAAAAGTCTAGATCTCCGTCTCTATCGTAATCAAATATAGCGACGCCGGGGTATCTGTTATCAATGAGCGAATCTTCCCCCAGTGTATCTGGTGCAATATTTACAAAATGAAGCCCTGCTTCATCTGCTGAAGAATGCCTGCAACCTAATATCAGTAATAAACTTGTACACAGCAGTAAAATAGTATTTAAGATAAGTCTTTTTTTCATTTTGTACCCCTCAGATTTATAAAAATTCTGCAATTCACAGTGTATCAATTCCTCTTATAGTTTACAATTTCATAATACAGTGTGATGTTTGATTTTTGCAAGTGATGCAAGCAGGTTTTGGAATTTATGATAGAGAAAAGGCGCCTCTGCGTTTGTATAGTAGATGTTACTACGAAAATCCGACGGAGTACGCGAGCCGCCCAAAGAGGCTTTGGCAACGAGGCTTACCTCTAGGTAAACAACATAATTGACCGATATACAAAAAGGATTAGGTTTTAGATAATATGACTATGAACGAATTAATAACAAAATATTTAGATGCACAAAAGAACAGAGTTGTAGAAATTTACGATTTTGATAACAAAAAGGTTCGGTACTCTGAACGAATTGGAAAATTATGGAAAATTAACAAATTTAGAGGCGATGAGGAAATAGTCAGGGCTTTTCTTATCTCTAGACTTGTCAATGAATTAGGGTATAAACCCGAAAATATAGAACTTGAAAAGCAGTATGACGTCGGCAGACCTAAAACCAATAAACCGCGAATAGATGTTATTGTAAGGGATAATAAAGGTAACGCTTTTCTTTACATTGAACTCAAAAGCCCGCAAGATTACGAAAAAAACAAAGACGAAGTAATTGAAAAGCAACTTTTCAATCTCGCCTCACAAGAAAAGGGAGGTGGTAACAATGTCAAATACCTTGTCCTTTACACCTTTGAACTCATAGAAAGCGAAATAAAAGATAAGTGTATTATAATCGATTATGAAAAGTTCCCCTCTTTTGACACTTGGAAAGAGGTAAGAGATTTTACCTATGAACTGCCAATTAGGTACGGAAAAGCACAGAAAGAGCCTTATGTCAAGAACGGCAAAAAGGATTTAGTAACAAACTTTACCTATGAGCAACTGGATGCACTGAGAAGAAACTTGCACAACGTCCTCTGGGGTGGAGGTGGCACTGATGATAACGACATCTTTGCCTCACTCGTCAATATTATTTTATGTAAAATCCAAGATGAATCCGAAAAGAAAAAAGGCGAAAGATACGACTTTCAAATACTCTCTTTCAGAGACGGAGAAGATTTTGAAACGAACGAACAACTCTTTGAAAGAATAAATGAACTCTACAGAAGAGCCTTAAAACAGAGATTAAACATTGAAGCCGCAAAAGCAGAAAAATCTTTTCTTATAGATGATAACAAGTTCTCTCTCAATAAACTCAAATACACAGTTGCAGAACTTGAAAGGTTTAGCTTCGTAGACGCAAAAAACACTCTTAACGGAAAAGATATTTTAGGCGATTTCTTTGAAGGTATTATCAGAGAAGGGTTTAAACAGACAAAAGGACAGTTTTTTACTCATATCAATATCGTGAAGTTCCTACTTTGGGGATTGCAACTTGATAAGTTGGCAATTGAAACAGTAAACAGAGATTTAGAAATCCCCTTTTTAATTGACCCAAGTGCAGGAAGCGGAACTTTCCTTATTGAGTATATGAAGTTTATTACTCACAATCTCAAAAGAAGATTCAGAGACAAAGTTGATGAAACAAGAGATATGGATGCAAAATTTTATGATTGGTTCTTACCTGACCATAGAGAAAACAGCTGGGCAAGAGAATACGTCTACGGCATAGAGATTAACTTCAACCTTGGAACTTCTACAAAGGTAAATATGATTTTACACGGAGATGGCGCAGTAAATATGTTTATCCAAGATGCACTTGTGCATTTCGCATCCTATAACAATATAGGCTCTGCAAACGTCTTAAAATACAGAGAAAGAGATAAAAATTACTTTGATAAATTGGTCAACGGGCAGTTTGACTGCATAGTTACTAATCCGCCATTTAGTGTTACTTTAGATAACGCAACAAAAAATAATATCAGAGATGGGTTTATCTTTGGCAACAAAACTAACTCCGAAAACCTGTTTATAGAAAGGTGGTATCAACTACTAAAGCCCAATGGGCGATTTGGAGCAATCCTGCCCGAAAGTGTCTTTGATACAACAGAAAATAAGTATATCAGGCTCTTCATTTACAAATACTTTAAAGTAAAGGCAGTTGTAAGCCTCCCAACGCTTACCTTTGAACCCTTTACCAGCACAAAAACCAGTCTACTCTTTGCTCAAAAGAAGACCAAAGAAGAAGTTGATCAGTGGAATACACTATGGGCTAAATACTCAAACGAATGGAACAACCTCAAAACAAGGTGTGAAAACTTAGCAAATACCTACCTTAAAGGAAAAAATAGAAATAACTTCCCTTCTATCAAGGACTTAACAGAGCAACAAGAAAAAGATATTTTGTTAAGAATGCTTAAAGATTATACTGACGAAGCTGACAGCGAGTTATCAAGCAGGCAAATAGTTGAAAAATACAAAGATGAACTCAAAGATCTTTGTAAGTACGACAATGACACAAGAGATATTTTTGGCTTTGTAAATACTTGGTGGGTCTTCGGAGAGGTTTCTAAAGAGCTGAACTATAAAATCTTTATGGCAGAAGTGGAAAATATAGGCTATAAGAGAACTAAACGAGGCGAAAAGCCCGCACCAAACGAACTTTACCGCGAAAATGAACAAGGCGAGGTGTTAGTAGATGACGGAGTAAGAGAAACCATATTAGACTATATGCGGTTACTCAACTGGGATAGCTATGACAAAGGAGAGTACGGTTGACTAAACGATCTCATTGAGAGATTAAACGCTTTTGTAATAGACTTTACGGAATTAAGTATATTGAGTAGCTTATTTTTGACAACAAGGATTAAAGAATATAGTCGAAAGTATTCTTCCGATTACTTTCCTTTATCGTTTTTTCTTAATCACAAAAACAAATTTACTCTTGGACAAGTCAAAAAAGAAAATTATCAATCAAGCGGTAAGTATCCAATTATAGATCAAAGCCAAGAATTTATAGCAGGTTATTCTGATGAAGATGATTTGGTTTATTCTGGTGATTTACCAGTAATTGTTTTTGGAGATCATACAAGAATTTTCAAATATGTTGATTTTCAGTTTATCCAAGGTGCTGACGGAATAAAAATAATGAAGCCAAATGATCAGATTGTTAATGCAAAATTTTTTTACTACTTGATGTCAAAAATAAGCATACCAAGTAGAGGGTACAACAGGCACTTCTCAATTTTAAAAGAACAGAAATATCCGTTAATTCCCAAACCAACACAAGATCAGATAGTTGCTGAAATAGAGCAGATTGAGAATAAGATCAAGGAACTAAAGGCACAAATCAAAGAGCCACAAGCAATTATCAATAAAGTTTTTGCTTATGAGTTTGGGTTTGACTTAGAAAAATTTGAAGAGAGTAAAAAACAGAAGTTCTTTGAGGTTGCGTTTTCGAAAATTAGTAAGCATAGGGATTTAAGATTTGGGTTAGGAATAAGAAGAGCAAATATTGAATTAAAAACTCTTATTTCAAAATATTTTGAATATCAAAATTTAGGAAAAATTATCTCTTTGGAATATGGTTCTGGACTTACAGATCAACAAAGAATCGAGGGGGATTATCCTGTAATCGGTGCTAATGGTATTGTTGGTTATCACAATGAATTTTTAATTAAGGGTCCATCAATAATTGTTGGCAGAAAAGGAAGCGCGGGAGAAGTAAATTTTGTCGAAGAAAACAATTATCCTATTGATACTTGTTTTTATGTACGATTTTTGGAAGAGCAAAACATAGTTTATTTTTCATATTTATTAAAATTTCTACAACTAAAAAGATTGACATTATTTAAAGGTGTTCCAGGATTAAATAGATTTGATGTTTATAATATCAAAATCCCCAACATTCCCTTATCTGACCAACAGAGAATCGTTGACGAGATCAAGGCTGAATTAGATAAACAGGACGATATCAAAAAGCAAATAAGGATCGCAAGGGGCGGAATTGATTATGTCATCCAAAAGGCAATTCAGTAAGCAGTTACTTAAACAAGAAGCACTACTTCCTACTTTAGAGTATACCTTACTCAAAGAGTTCGGGCAAAGAACAATATCGGAGGTAAAGGTTTATTTATGCAAGCGGTACAAGTAAGTTACTTTTGACTTTGTCAATCAAAAATTATGAATTATCAAATACTATCAGAAATACCGATTACAGGCGACTGGTCATTTTCGGATAAAACAATTAAAGATACAACTTATATTACACATGGATATTATACTTACCCTGCTAAATTTATCCCGCAATTAGCTGCCCGAATTATTAAGGAGAACAGTAACAAAGGAGATATTATTATTGATCCTTTTATGGGAAGTGGCACAACAATTGTTGAAAGTATTGTAAATAACAGAATTGCAATAGGAGTTGATATTAATGAAGTAGCTACTCTCATATCAAAGGTTAAAACAACACCTATTAATTACAATTTACTTTTAAACGAATTTGAAAATCTAATTTTTGGAATAAACTTTAATTCTATGTATAGACTTGATTCAAATTTACCAAAGAGACTTGATTATTGGTTTAAACCACATATTAAAGATCAATTATTACTCATAATGAGTCACATACTTAAAATTAATAATACCGATATAAAAGAGTTCTTTTTAGTATCATTTGCTCAAATTTTAAAATCCTGTTCTATTTGGCTACAAAAAAGTGTAAAACCAACGCGAGATTTCAACAAAAAGGAAATAAACCCACTTTATAAATTTAAATCCCAAACTAACAGAATGCTTAAAAAGCATCAAGGATTAAATAAAATTCTCTCTCCGGAGGTTGTTGAGAATATACAAAAATATAGAATTGTAAAAAATGCTACTTCAACAGAGTTACCTTGTGGAAATGAAAAAGCCACTTTAATCGTTACAAGCCCTCCTTATGTTACTTCTTATGAGTACGCTGATTTACATCAGTTACCTTCATTGTGGTTTGGGTATTTAGAAGAACTAAACGTTTTTAGAAAAAAGTTTATTGGTAGCTCTTATCGGGAAAGGAAAAATTCCATTGATTTAAAAAGTAAATTAGCTGAAAGCATTCTATGTAAGTTAAAAAATAAAAAGCAAAGAGAGGTGGAAACTTATTTTTCGGATATGCTAGAAACTTTTTTAGAGATACGAAGAGTTTTGAAAACAGGAGGGCGAGCTGCTATTGTTATTGGTAATACTACCTTGCAAGGAGTAGATATTTTAAATGCGGAAGTCTTTAAAGAACAATTTGAAAATATCGGATTTAAAACTCACGGCATCATTCATAGAAAAATTCCTTCTAAAATGTTGCCTTCAACAAGAGACTCCAAAAATGGAAGATTTACAAAGAACATAAATTTAAACACTACAGTAGCATATCCTACAGAGTATATTTTAATAATGGAAAAAAACTAACATGAGTAATTTTACAATAGATGATTTATTTAAAATTTACAATCAGTACAAAAGAAAATATGGTAAAGATACTTACCAGTATATTAGTAAAATTTTACTAAAGGCTAAACCGCAACATAAGCGTAATTTTACAGGAGATGACCATGAGCAATCTTGGAGAGCCTTTAAAGGTAAAAATCTTGAGAAATTAATTGTTTTTATCATAGAGGAAGCAATAAAAGAGTTGGGAATGGGTATTGTTGATGGCAATAAATTAGAAAGAACAAGAGAAGAAAATTTATCAAACGCATTAGCAAAAGTAAAAAGAAATTTATTAATAGATTATGGAAAATTTGGTTATCATTTACCAGATGTTGACATCATAATTTATAATCCTCAAACTTATGAAGTCATTGCAGTGTTATCAAGTAAGGTTACTTTAAGAGAAAGAATTGCCCAAAGTGGATATTGGAAATTGAAACTTGCTTCCCAACAACTAACTAAACACATTAAATTTTACTTTGTAACACCTGATGAAGATGGTACTTTACAAATTAAGCAACCTGCCAAAAAAGCAAGAGCTATTGTGGAGTTAGACTTAGATGGTAGTTATGTTTTGAGTGAAACACAAATTGAAGAAAGTGATAAAGTAAAAATGTTTGGTAAACTTATAGATGATTTGAGAACACTCTTAAAAGAAAAAGCAAATAAGGATCGCAAGGGGTAGAATTGACTATGTCATCCAAAAGGCAATCCAGTAAGCAGTTACTTAAACAAGAAGCACTACTTCCTACTTTAGAGTATACCTTACTCAAAGAGTTCGGGCAAAGAACAATATCGGAGGTAAAAGTACCCGATTATATTACTTGTAACATTAATTCAAATAGGGCTAAGGTTTTATAATAGAGGTAGAGAAGGTAAATTTAGAGCAAATTTTGAAGAGGAGTTGTTGAATAAAAGATAATCAATTAGTATGGAAGTAACTTTAGTAATCTGTGGAATGTAAGAAATTTAATATACTTGCTTTAGATGGTGGCGGTATAAGAGGTCTTTACACCTCTTATATTTTAGAAAAAATAGAACAATCTTTTAATATTAAACTAAATGAATTTTTTGATTTATTGATAGGTACGAGTACAGGATCTATAATAGCTAGCGCTATAGCATTAAACACTCCTATAATAGAAGTATCAAAATTATACGAATCGCGTGGGAAGGAGATCTTCAGGAAAAGAAAAATTCATTGTTGGGGATTATTAGGGTTATGGAATAGTAAGTATAACAATAAGTCATTTAAAAAAGTGTTAGAAGAAATTTTTCCAACAAAAACATTAAAAGAAATTGACAAACCATTAATGATTGTATCATCCGATATTTTGAATCATAATGTATATATCCACAAATCAAGTTATTTATCTAAAATAGAACCTTATACTAGAGATGGTGATACAAAGCTGACCGATGCTATTCTGTCTTCTTGTGCTGCACCTACTTATTTTGATCCTGTAAGATTACACAATGGTTATTTTTTAGCTGATGGTGGACTATGGGCTAACAATCCTTCAATTTTAGGACTTACGGAGGCAATCAGTAAATTCAAAAGGAATGTTAACGAAGTTTATGTTTTATCCATTGGTACAGGTAATAAAATTATCTCTTATAATAAGACAAGAAGAAGTTGGGGATTTTTTACAGGATGGCAACGTTCCAAGTTAATAGATTATATAATGAATATATCTTCACAAGCAGGTACTAATATATCTAATTTGCTTCTAAAAGAAAATTACTGTAGAATTAATTCTGATATACATCATGCTCTAGATGATGTTAGCAATTTGGATAATTTGAAATCCTATGCAGATAAATCTTTTTTAGATAATAAAAGTAAAATTGAAAATTTTTTAAATAATATAAGGAGTTAACAGTGAAACACACAAAGTATTTTAACGAATTTTTAGAATACGAAGTCAATGTAAACAAGACGAGATTAGACACTTTAAAAGAAAAAGTTAAAATTATTGATAATCTTCTAAAAGAGAAATTAGATGGTTATCAAAAAAGAGAAAATCAGGGTTCTTATGCTATGGGAACTATTATAAAACCACAAAACAGACGTGAATTTGATGCAGATATAATGATTTATGTTAAAAAGAAGAAATCTTTTGAGCCTAAAGATTACATAGATGAAACTTATAACTTATTTAAAGGTAATGGTAATTACACAAATATAGTTTCAAAAAATTCTCGCTCTATTAAAATAAATTATTCTGGGGATTTCCACTTGGATATAGTCCCTTGTATAGAAATAGATAATGAAAATTGGATTTGTAACAGCAATACAAACGAGTATGAACCAACTGATGGCACAGCATATAAAAAATGGTTAACAGAAAGAAATAGAATTTCTAATGGATATTTGAAAAAAGTAACTAAATTAGCTAAGTATATGAGAGATGTAAAAACTAATTTTAGTTGCAAGTCAATTCTACTAACTACTCTTTTAGGTAATCAAATTGAAGATACTGATAATTTTAGTGATTTACCTAATGCTCTACATGAAATCTTTAATAGATTAAATGATTTTTTACAGAGTAATGATACTATGCCTAAAATTGTAAACCCTGCGCTACCTAGCGAAAATTTTAATAGACACTGGAATGAAGATAGATATTCTAACTTTAGAGATAAAATAAGCCTTTATATAGGCAAAGTTAATAAAGCATTTGCTGAAAAATACAACAATGAAAGTGTAAAGAAATGGAGAGAAGTTTTTGGAGAGGGATTTGGCGAACTAGATGAGAACACTCTAAATCAATCATATGTACCTGCAACTTTTACAACAACAGCAAATAAACCATATTGTGATAAACATCGATAAAGTACAACAAGAAATTTTAGAAGTTGAGGAAGCATTTCCTAATTTATATTTTGAATACCCGCATTTTGTTAAGGGGGAAATAAATATTTGTGCCGTGTATGATGGTAAAAATTTAATTCATAACCCTGATCAGCAAGATAAAGAAAAATATAAAAATACTTTTGTAAAAGATGTGTATGAGATAAAAATTGATTTATCAAATTACAAAATTTATGAAATGGGAAATAGAATAAATAGAACAAGTGATAATCATATTAACTCTGATGGGAGTTGTTGCCTAGGGCTATTTGATAAACAATTTAAATCGCTAATTGGGTTTATTAAATTTCGTGTTTTACCTTTTTTTGTTTGGCATGGATATAAAAGTAAATATAACAAAACACCACCTTGGGGTGAATGGTCTCACGGAGAACAAGGTTTAAAAGAATTTAAACAAGCGAAAAAAGATCTAGGTAGGAATGATCCTTGCCTGTGCGGCAGCGGGATAAAGTATAAAAAGTGTTGCCTCACGCAACAATCAAACTAAACGATGTATTTTATGGGGTATAAGCTAGCTATTAGCTGTAAAGATCCTTTTGCCAAAGGGAGCTTGTTGTCAGCCATTTTGTGATTTCATATAAAATAAAGTAAGTTATGAACAATTACTCTCTAACTAGAGACGAACCAAAACTCCTGTATGCCGTTGAAACTCTTTTTATATGCCTCCAACATTATGAATAAGTTAATATTAAATAACTATCAACCTAATGCTGAAATAGTAGTTTTTGAAGGTTCTTGTTTAGATTTAATGAAAAATATTCCAGATAATTCTATTAAATTAGTTATTACTTCTCCACCTTACAATATTGGTAAAGAGTATGAGAAAAAAAACAAGCATTGAAGATTATATTAAACAACAAGAACAAGTTATTACAGAATGCTATAGGGTCTTATCTTATTCTGGGAGTATATGTTGGCAAGTAGGTAATTTTGTAGATAAGGGTGAAATTATTCCAATAGATACAATTCTTTATCCAGTTTTTAGGAAATTAGGATTAAAAATGAGAAATAGAATAATATGGCATTTTGGGCATGGGTTACATTGCTCTAAAAGATTTTCTGGGAGGTATGAGACGATTATATGGTTTACAAAATCAGATAAATATGCCTTCAATTTAGACTCAGTGCGAGTGCCTCAAAAATATCCCAATAAAAAATATTTTAAAGGACCAAAATCTGGACAACTTTCTTGCAACCCGTTAGGAAAAAACCCTAGCGATTTATGGCAAATACCTAATGTAAAAAATAACCATCCTGAAAAAACAAACCATCCTTGCCAATTCCCCGTTGAATTGGTTGAAAGGTTAGTTTTATCTATGACTAATAAAGATGATTTTGTTTTAGACCCTTTTTTGGGTACAGGTACTTCTGTTATAGCCGCAATAAAAAATGGTAGAAGGGGTATCGGAGCAGAAATTAAAAAAGAATATATTCAAATCGCATATCAAAGGATTAAAAATTTTAATAACGGAACTTTAAAAACTCGTCCTATGAATAAATCAATCTATAAACCTTTAAATGATTTTCATCATGAAAACCTATTAAGTCTTTTTGAGAAGAAGAAAATTTAGAATGAAAATAAAAGAAGTATATTCTCATTTAAATGGCTTATAGTATTTAATGATACATAAACCTGATCTTTGGGGTGAAATTAAGAAAATTATTAGCCTTATTGATGCTGAAAAATGTAAAACAAAAAAATCTAATGAAAAACGAATGCAAGGTAAGATGCTGTATAGCCCTATAGACATGAATAAAGCATTCAAGATAAGGCTTGAAGAACGAGGGTGGTCTGAAAGTAGAGTAAGTTATTGGGTTACTAAAGATGAAAAATTAATAAGAAAAATCTTAACAATGTCTCCTTCTTTACAAAAAATGGATGGAAACGCTCTAAGCGAGCAAGCATATCCCAAAGATGACTGAATCAGAAGTAGCAGAAAAGATAATCGCAGCCTTCCCACGTATACGGGAACTTCGCCGAACAAGGGACGAGTTCAGTCACTTTGATTACGAGAGTGATGATTACCTAGTTGAAATCAAGTCCCGCCGCAAGGCATATGACCCCTGGATTATCGAACAGTTAAAGGTAGACACCAATGTCGCAATAGCCGAATTTGTGAAGAAGGACTTCATCTACGTGAATGTTTTTGAGTTACTCCTGTACATCTGGAATATATCAAAGCTAATCCGGGAGGAGTACGACTTCGGGTTCGAGGATAGAGCAATGCCCTGGACAACTAACTTCGAGGCAGTACAGATAATCAACAAGCGTATTGGCTACCTTTACAGCAAGGACGCAATCATTGTTAACACGGAGAACCTACGATAACTACAGAACCATACTCAAACAAGATAAAGATTCCTTATCTTATTACAAGACGAAGAATGCAAGTCAAGGTTCTAATACTTTTGGTTTCTGTAAAGAGTATAAATTAGAGACTTTATTTGAAAATCAATATAAATTATTAGGGCTAAGGTTTTATAATAGAGGTAGAAAAGGTAAATTTAGAGCAAGCTTTGAAGAGGAGTTGTTGAAATGAGTAAAATTAATCCACAAATATCGGGAAATTTTGTTATTAGAGTCGCAGAATTATATAATGATTTTAATCGTGCGATTATGGAGTATATAGATAATTCGCTAGATAGTGCTGAGATTTATTATAATGAAGATGAGAACGCCTATCAACGAGAAATTTATATCAATATCACGATTCACACTAAAGAAGAAAAAATCATTATCCAAGATAATTGTACAGGTATTGAGGATTTAAATTCTTTAATACAAATAGGAAATTCAAAAAAGACAGATTTTACTACAAACGGGCAATTTGGTTTTGGGATCTATTCATTTATGGCTGGATGCGATGTATTAGAATTTTATTCTAGGTTTGCTAATAAGAAAACCTATTATTTAAAAATATGTAGGGAAGATTTTGTAGAAGAAGATGTGAGAGATGTTCAAATAAATGAGGCGAATGTATCCAGAGGAAGTATAGAAAAAGGAACAAAGGTTATATTATCTAAATTTAAAACAGATATTTGGAGGTATATCTCTGTAGATGAAGTTAAAGAGTACATTGCTAATCATTTTGAACTTTTATTGAAAAGAAGAAATATTTTTGTTACAGTCAATGATGAAACTATAGAGCCTTATAATTATGATAAATTTGAAGATGAGGATGAGAAGAAAGAGATTTGGCAAGATCAAATAACAGAAGCCAAATATACTAAAAAAGGGCAAGGGCGAGGAGCATCAAAAGAAATTTCTTTTTCTTTTAAAAAACCTATAGAAATTTACTTAAGAATGTATCCACGTCAAGAAGTGAAAAGACCTCCATCATTCTTTGCCAAGGGTAGAAGAATTAATTATGTAAGGGATATTAAAGGATTTCAAACTAGGTATGGTAGAAAAACAATATTATGGGGACATAACCAAATTACTGGTTATATTGATTTAAAGGATAATTTTGAACCTACCCTAAAAAGAGATGATTTTAAAGATATTAAAACTGATAAATTTAAAGCATTTAATGAAGAAATGAAAGAACTTGAAGCACTCATATACGAAAATTTTATACTAGAAGTAAATAAAAAAAAACAAAATAGAAGTTTATCTCAATTAGCTAGAAAGATTGAGCAACTATTAAAGAATTTAAAAGATGAACCTTTAAATTTATCAAACAAAAATGATGGTCGGAGTAATAAAGGGACAGATAATCCAAATAATGGAGGTGTTCCTGAAGAGCTGAACCCAAGAAAAACTAGAAGTAATAAAAAAGAAAATACTAAAGGACAAACAGGAATAGGATTTGATTTTACTGATGACGAACTTGTAAAAACTGAAGACGGAAGAAATTATATTAGATCTAAATTAAATGAAGAATCTGAAAAGGTAAAACAAATTGTTATTTATAAAGAACATGAAAACTTTCAATCAGTATATAAAACTAAAAAAGTAGGAGACTTGAAGGTTACACCTGAATTTATTAATTATATTGCTACTGAAATTACTATTCATTATAAAGATGAATTTTATAATGAAAATAACGCTATTCCAAATAACTATTCAAAAGATGTTTTTGTACAATTTGCAGATTTGCTTTATAAAATTGAAAACTTACTAAATCCATTGGTAGGAGCAGATATGAACGAATTAGTGAATTAATAAAAATATTATGAACCACCAATTCAAAGCAAAACTGCAAACTATACTCAAACAAGATAAAGATTCCTTATCTTATTACAAGACGAAGAATGCAAGTCAAGGTTCTAATACTTTTGGTTTCTGTAAAGAGTATAATGTTACGGATATTAGTAAAAAAATTAAATAGATAACACAAATTACCCACGGTGTAAAGTAGTACAATCTTTAAAAGTGTCAATAGCACAGCAAAATGGCGGAGGGGGCGGGATTCGAACCCGCGGTTCCTGACGGAACTCTGGTTTTCAAGACCAGTGCGATCGTCCACTCTGCCACCCCTCCTTAACATATATTTTGCTATTATTTTAAATGTGTAGATATGTTCATATAGTTTATAATTATAAATGTAAACACAAACATATGTATTATTAAACCACTGTAGAAAGAGTTTGGAGTAAAGCGAATAACTAAAACCTATCGAGTAAATAGAGATATACAAAGCCCTTTAGTAAGGGTAGTTTATAATAATGTTGATGGTGATGTATCTTCAATAGTTAAGATTGAAGAAGCACTCTCAATTGCGAATAGTCAGGATATGGATCTGGTAGAGGTTGGTGTGGATCAAGATCCGCCTGTATGCCGTATTATGAATTATGGTCGTTTTATGTATCATAAGTCTAAGAAAGAAAAAGAGACTAAACGTAACGCGAAATCACTGAATAAGGTACGCTCTGTTCGTTTAACGCCACAAATATCTAATAACGATCTGACGTCAAAGGCAAATGTCGTCAGGAGCTTGCTTAACGAGGGTGCTAAAGTGCGTGTGGAAGTATTACTAAAAGGTCGTCAAAAGGGTAACCCGCCTGAGACTGTGATAAATGTTTTAAAAAGCGTCTTCAATCAGGTGAGCGATAAAGCAAGGTTAGAAGTACCCCCGCGTATGGAGACTAGAGGTATATACATACTGCTTGCACCGATAGTAAATCAATCTGCAAATGAAGAAAAATAAACTGAAACATTTAACATGCTTGCCCACTATGTTGTTACAATCATATTCGGTAGGTTGTATTTGAGGCTATTTTTATCAACTGTTTATCAACACTTCATATAGGAATTATTTTGTACTATGCCTAAGGTAAAAACACATAAAGGTGCAGCGTCTCGTTTTCGGGTTACTGCTACCGGTAAATTAATGCGTGTCAAGGGACCTAAGAGTCATTTGAGGCGGAAGAAGTCCGCGAGGGTAAAGCGTCTGTTTATGGGTACTGTGCCACTTTCTGGTAAGGCTAGGGTTAAGAAGATGCGTCAACTTATCGGTGCTTAGAGTTTTGTTTTATTATATTAGATAAGGTATTTTAGGAAATGGCAAGAGTAAAACATGGTAAGGTTACCCGCCGACGTCATAAGGCGGTTTTAAAGGCGGTAAAAGGGCATAAATTCGCACGCAGTAGGAGATATAGAGTTGCAAATGAATCTCTTATGCACGCGATGGATTATGCTACTAGGCACAGACGTCTTAAAAAGCGTCAGATGCGTTCTTTGGCGGTTATACGTATTAACGCTTTAGCACGTGTTAATGGGATAACGTATAGTAAGCTGATATCTGGGCTAAGGCTTGCTAATATTCAATTGGATAGACCTCGCCTTGCAGACCTTGCTATGTCTGACCCCTCTGTGTTTTCGCAGGTTGTTAAGCAAGCTAAAGGCGCCCTTACTGTCAGTGTTGCTTAGTTTTTTATAACTAATTTAGAATTTACCATTTCAGCTTCTAGTTTTAGCAGTTGTGCTTTCATATCTAGTTTTAGAGTTCCTCCAAAGCCGTGTAATTTGTCGTCTGAGCCTAATACTCTGTGGCATGGTATGATAAGCGGGAAGCGGTTGCGTGCCATAGCTTGCCCACTTGCGCGTGCTGCGTTGGGGCTTCCTGATTCTACTGCAATCCATCTGTAGGTGCGGGTTTCGCCGAGTGGTATAGTTCTGCAGGCATGCCATGCTTTTTTAAAGAATGGCGGTGCGTTATGTGTATCTATGGATATGTCTGTAAAGTTGTAGTCTTCGCCTGCACAGTAATCCATTATAGATTTACGTATTTTGGGTAATTTTACTTGCGTTATATTATACACCTCGCCACTGATATTTTTTAGCGCTGCTTCTAATGCTTGCTCTCTCGTGGGTTCAGGCAGTGATGTGCTTTTTAGCGTGTTGTTATTAGCTATTACGGCTATCCATCCGAGTGTCGTTTGGAAAATATCTAGTTTTAAGTGCATTAGATTGCGACCTCCTACGTGTAAATCAGGCGCTCTAACCAAAACTGAGCTAACCGCCTTTTTAAGTTACTGCTAATTTAATTATACAACTGTTTTTTGAATATGTCTAGTTTTAAGTGTATTAGATTTAGGTTATTAGGTTATATTGTATGTATTTGGTGGGCGATGCAGGACTTGAACCTGCGACCTCCTGCGTGTAAAGCAGGCGCTCTAACCAGCTGAGCTAACCGCCCTTTTAAGTCGCTGTTAACGTTATTAATTATATAACTGTTTTTTGAAAATATACAGTGGCGCGCTTGGCGAGATTCGAACTCACGGCCTCAGCCTTCGCAGGGCTGCGCTCTATCCTGCTGAGCTACAAGCGCATCTTTGACTTATATTGGTGCCGAGAGTGAGACTCGAACTCACATGCCCATTGAGGGCACTACACCCTGAATGTAGCGCGTCTACCATTTCGCCACCTCGGCTTGTAACTGTATTGTACTAAAAAATAGTGTCAGTATTTACGTTATAAAACTGATTAGTTAACGAATGTTGGTGGGCGATGCAGGACTTGAACCTGCGACCTCTTGCGTGTGAAGCAAGCGCTCTAACCACCTGAGCTAACCGCCCTATGCTTAAAATGGTGGCAACGACAGGACTTGAACCTGTGACCTAGTGTTTATGAGGCACTCGCTCTAACCACCTGAGCTACGTTGCCACTTTACCCTTAAAATTATAAAGCAAGTAGTAGTACACAAGTTTACTTATAGAGCAGTATTTATAATGTATCTTCATATCCTTGATCTATCAAAAGTTTATTCTTCTGTTGCATTGCGGCTTGTTTGGCAAGTCTGTCGCATCGTTCGTTTTCGGTCACTCCAGAGTGTGCTGCCACCCAGCGAAACTCTACAGATTCATGTATTGCTACTAGATCTAAGATTTGTTGCCATAAATCAACGTTACGCACAAGGTTATCTGTAGAACCTCTCCAACCCTTGCTTTGCCAAAGTTTAACGTAACCTTTTTCAAAATTATCGCATATATATCGGGAATCTGAGTATAAGACTACCTTGCAACTTCTATTCAGCTTTTGTAGTGATTTTATAACAGCCATAAGTTCCATGCGGTTATTTGTAGTTTTTCGGTATCCTTCGGATATTTCTGTTGAACGTTCGCCGTACTTAAGTACTGCTCCATATCCACCTGTGCCTGGGTTGTTTAAGCAAGATCCGTCGGTGTATATGATTACTGTTTTGGTAACCATTCACTCTTGCCACCTGATTTTTGTAGTAGTTTTATATCTGTTATAGTTACGCCTTTATCAGCCGATTTTACCATATCGTACATTGTCAAAGCCGATACTGTTACCGCCGTTAGAGCTTCCATTTCTACGCCTGTTTTCCAAGTAGCACTTGCACTTGCTGTTATAACTATGCATGCGGACTCGGAATCGTTGTCAGTAACATCGTGTTGTTCAAAAATTATACTGATTTTATCAAGTGGAATGTGGTGGCACAGAGGTACTATATTGTCTGTTTGTTTAGCTGCCATTATGCCCGCTGTTCTTGCAACTGATAACACATCGCCTTTAGGTAGACTGCCTGCCATTATCATCTGTAGAGTTGAGGGTTGCATTAAGACTTTACCCGTTGCTATAGCTAAACGCTTTGATAACTTCTTTTCACTGACGTCCACCATATTAGCCTCGCCCATAGAGTTTATATGACTTAAAGTTTGTGCTGGTTTTATCATTGTATTTTTGTTTAACTAACCTCCTAGTTGATACATCTCAATCTTGGGCTCTGGTTTTTTATAATTACGTATTTCCGAATACCGATCGTTTCTATTCTTCCAGACATTTTGTATGATTGAGGCGAGTTCGTTGTCAGTTGCACCGTTTCGCATAGGTGTTCGCAGGTCTGTAGATTTGGATGTAAAAAGACAGGTTACGAGCCCCCCGACAGTAGTTAGACGTGCTCTTGTGCAGTCTCTACAAAAGGGTTGTGAAACTGAAGATATTATTCCTATTTCACCAGTTCCGTCGGTGTAGCGGTATCTTTTTGCAACTTCACCGATATAATCAGGTGAAACTGGTTCAAGTTGTGCGAATGAATTTAGCCTATCTAATATTTCTTTAGCGGGAACAACTTTGTTAATATTCCATTGGTTTATGTTGCCAACGTCCATAAATTCTATGAATCTTACTATTACGTCCGAGCCTTTAAAGTACTTCGCTATGGGTACTATATCCTTTTCATTGACGCCTCTTTGAACAACGACGTTTATTTTCACTGGTGTTAGTTGGTTTTTAATAGCCGATTCTATACCGTTTAGTGCTGGTTTAGGTCCATGATTTACACCGCTCATTTGGTTGTAGGTTTTTTCGTCTAGTGAATCTAGGCTTACTGTAACTCTATGTAGCCCTGATTTCTTTAGTTGTTTTGCCTTTTTATCTAGTAGAAAAGCGTTCGTAGTAAGGGCTAACTCTTCTATGTAGGGCAGTGCGGATAACATGCTGACTAATTTTTCTATTCCTGCACGCACAAGTGGTTCACCTCCAGTAATACGAAACTTAACGACATTCATACTTGCAAATATACTTGCAAGCCTTGTTATCTCTTCAAAAGTCAGTATCTCTGATTTTGGCAAAAACTTATAGTGTTCCCCGTAGACTTTAGCAGGCATACAGTAAGGACATCTAAAATTACACCTATCTGTTACCGAGATGCGCAAATCCCTAATAGGACGCATAAGTGTATCAAAGACATTTGTCGGTTTTTTATGTTGTCTTAACAAAAGTAGAGTTCACAAGCATTATTGAGATTTATCAAAGTATTTAGCTCCTTTACTGGCTATATTAGTAAGTATTGGCAGGATTTTTTTTATTGCGATACCTCTGTGGCTGATTCTATTCTTAACTGCGGATGTGAGCATTGCAAAAGTAGCCGCTTGCTTTGGATACCAGAAGATAGGATCGTATCCAAACCCCGACTCGCCTATAGGTTTTTGAGTTATTATACCTTCTACCTGACCGTGTACCGCTATAGCGTTGTTGATGTATTTTGGATGACAACATACTAACTCGCATACAAAACGTGCTGTTCTTTTACCGCAAGGCACTGTTTTCATAGTGCTTAATAGCAGTGATGTGCGTTCGCTATCGGAGAGTCCTGCGCCGCCATACCTCGCAGAATATACACCGGGTTCGTTGCTTAGGCTATCTACTTCTAGACCTGAATCTTCAGCAATTGTTAATAAATTGTAACGACGAGCATACGCAGTAGCTTTTATTAATGCATTTTCTTTGAAGGTTTTGCCATTCTCTTTAACAGGGTTGCCATGATTAGAGTCGATGAGACTAACAATCTCAAATGGCAATCCTTGTAAGAGTTCCTTGAATTCTATATATTTACCTTTATTATATGTTGCTATTAAGAGTTTCACTAAAATTTATATATTTTTTGCTTTTTTATAACTTTTTAACATGTATAAAAGTTATTATAATAATTTATATAGCTTAATTATATTAAGCTAATTAGCTTAATTAATATTAATATTAAGCATTATAACAACTCATATAACTACGCGTACAAGTTCAAAATCGATATAACAACTCATATAAGTCCAAAAGTTATCATAGTTATTATAAAAGTTATCATATAGTTATCGTAGTTGTTAGTTATCATATAGTTATCGTAGTTGTTAGGATAGTTGTTATAGTACATTTATAACAACTCAGAACTATAACCTAATCTTATATATAACCACTGTAGTGTAAGTTATACCTGCAAGCACAAATACCCAACCTAATAGAGTTATAATCAGTAGAGTTATAACATTGGGCAATGTCCCACCTGTCGGTGGTAGTAGTATAGACTTATCAACATATCCAAGTGCAAATAACGAAAAGTGCTCTGACTCTGCACAAACACGATTTGAATCTTCTTTGTAGCTACTCTCTAAAGATGTCCACTCTTCAGTGTCTTCTTCAAGTCTGTATACAGTAAGCAATGAATAGTCTTGTTCTACCTCATCACTGACTTCTTGGGTTACCTCAAAGCATACTTGTGCACCTTCTGCAACCTCGGTTATAGAAGAGCCAGCCTTATCATAAAGTTTTATGTCCACACTCTCAAACACTCTTACTTGTAAAGGCAACTTTGGTATATCTTCTTCTTTATATATATCCATCTTTGTAATGCTGGACTTTGCAGTATCAAAAGTAGTAGATACACTTGGCGGTAATGTTACTTCATAAGAAGTATCTGCAACTTCCTCGGTAAACACTACTGGTTCGGGTTCGGGCTCAGGTTCTGGTTCTACCTCAGTTTCTGATGATGAACTACTAGACCCTGAAGACGAAGAGCCTCCCCCGGAAGATGAAGAACCCCCTGATGAAGGCGGTGGAGTTATGAATACAGGAGGTGGGATTACAGGTGCAGGTGGAAGAGTATCGTTATCTAGTATGTTAACTGTAACTTGTTGAGTGCCGAACCTAAGCCCTATCGGGAGATTATCTACAACGGCAGTTACATCTATTCTAGTAGATGCATTTACTGCAGTGTTATCTATAGCACTGATATTTATAGTTGCCACAGGGTCAGCAGGTGAGAGGTTAACTATGCTACCTGAAAGTAGAGTAGTGGTTACTCTGTATGCAGATGTATCTCCGCCAAAAAGAAGCATAACTGCAACTGTTTGTTGTACTAGAAGTTTAGGTGTTTGTGGATACAGACCTATTGTAATAGTTACTTCTTGCCCTTCTGTTATGGATGTTTTATCAGTGTCTATATTGACAAGGATTACATCATTGTCGTTTATAGTAATAGATGCTACTGTATTACCATATACAACCCCTTGTGGTAAGTTACCAGATAACTCTGCTTGTATAGTTTCTATAAACTCATGAATAACGTCATCTATAACTGTAACCGCAAAGGTTTGCTTGCTACTACTGTCAGGTATAAACGTGAACACATTTGGTAAACCTAGAACTCCGTAATCTTTACCTTGTTGTGCTGTGCCACTAATAGATACTGCTACAGTGATAACCTCTAATATAGTATCTGGTGTAACTTCTACAGTGAATATTGCTATAGAGTCATTAGAGCCTTCTGTTATGGAAGCTTTATCTGCAGTTATGCTTACAACTAAATCATCATTGTCGTTTATAGTAATAGATGCTACTTTATTACCATACACAACGCCTTGTGGTAAGTTACCAGATAACTCTACTTGTATAGTTTCTATAAACTCATGAATAACGTCATCTGTAACTGTAACCGCAAAGGTCTGCTTGTTATTACTGTCAGGTGTAAATGTAAAAACATTGTTACTTGGTAAGCCAAACACATTATAGTCTTTACCTTGTTGTGCTGTGCCACTAATAGATACTGCTACAGTGATAACCTCTGATATAGTATCTGGTGTAACTTCTATAGTGAATATTGCTATAGAGTCAGTAGAGCCTTCTGTTATGGAAGCTTTATCTGTAGTTATGCTTACAACTAAATCATCATTATCGTTTATTGTAAGAGATGCTACTGTATTGCCATACACAACCCCTTGTGGTAAGTTACCAGATAACTCTGCTTGTATAGTTTCTATAAACTCATGAATAACGTCATCTATAACTGTAAGTGCAAAGGTTTGCTTGCTATTACTGTCAGGTATAAACGTGAACACATTTGGTAAACCTAGAACTCCGTAATCTTTACCTTGTTGTGCTGTGCCACTGAATGATACCGCTACAGTGATAACCTCTAATATAGTATCTGGTGTAACTTTTATAGTGAATATTGCTGTAGAGTCAGTAGAGCCTTCTGTTATGGAAGCTTTATCTGCAGTTATGCTTACAACTAAATCATCATTGTCGTTTATTGTAAGAGATGTTACTTTATTACCATACACAACGCCTTGTGGTAAGTTACCAGATAACTCTGCTTTTATAGTCTCTATAAATTCATGAATAACGTCATCTGTAACTGTAACTGCAAAGGTCTGCTTGTTATTACTATCAGGTGTAAACGTGATCACATTTGGTAAACCTAGCATTTCATAATCTTTACCCTGTTGTGCTGTGCCACTGAATGATACCGCTACAGTGATAACCTGTAAAGTATCTGTTGTAATTTCTATAGTGAATATTGCTGTAGAGTCAGTAGAGCCCTCAGTTACCGATGTTTTGTCTGTAGTTATGCTTACAACTAAATCATCATTATCGTTTATTGTAAGAGATGTTACTTTATTACCATACACAACCCCGTTAGGTAAGTTGCCAGATAACTCTGCTTTTATAGATTCTGTAGTTTCGTGAAAATCGTCATCTGTAACTGTAACCGCAAAGGTTTGCTTGTTATTACTGTCAGGTGTAAACTTGAACACATTTGGTAAGCCCAACACATTATAGTCTTTACCTTGTTGTGCTGTGCCACTGAATGATACCGCTACAGTGATAAACTCTAATATAGTATCTGGTGTAACTTCTAGAGTGAATATTGTTGTAGAGTCAGTAGAGCCTTCTGTTATGGAAGCTTTATCTGCAGTTATGCTTACAACTAAATCATCATTATCGTTTATAGTAAGAGATGTTACTTTATTACCATACACAACCCCGTTAGGTAAGTTGCCAGATAACTCTGCTTTTATAGATTCTGTAGTTTCGTGAAAATCGTCATCTGTAACTGTAACCGCAAAGGTTTGCTTGCTACTACTGTCAGGTATAAACGTGAATATATTTGTATCTGTCAAATCTGATACTTCATAATCTTTACCTTGTTGTGCTGTGCCACTAATAGATACTGCTACAGTGATAAACTCTAATATAGTATCTGGTGTAACTTCTATAGTGAATATTGCTGTAGAGTCAGTAGAGCCTTCTGTTATGGAATCTCTGTCTGCAGTTATGCTTACAACTAAATCATCATTATCGTTTATAGTAAGAGATGCTACTGTATTACCATACACAACCCCTTGTGGTAAAGCACCAGATAATTCTGCTTGTATAGTTTCTATAAACTCATGAATAACGTCATCTATAACTGTAAGTGCAAAGGTTTGCTTGCTACTACTGTCAGGTATAAACGTGAACACATTTGGTAAACCTAGAACTCCGTAATCTTTACCTTGTTGTGCTGTGCCACTAATAGATACCTCTACAGTGATAACCTCTAATATAGTATCTGGTGTAACTTCTATAGTGAATATTGCTGTAGAGTCATTAGAGCCTTCTGTTATGGAAGCTTTATCTGCAGTTATGCTTACAACTAAATCATCATTGTCGTTTATTGTAAGAGATGCTACTGTATTGCCATACATAACACCTTGTGGTAAGTTGCCAGATAACTCTGCTTTTATAGATTCTGTAGTTTCGTGAAAATCGTCATCTGTAACTGTAACCGCAAAGGTTTGCTTGTTATTACTGTCAGGTGTAAACTTGAACACATTTGGTAAGCCCAACACATTATAGTCTTTACCTTGTTGTGCTGTGCCACTGAATGATACCGCTACAGTGATAAACTCTAATATAGTATCTGGTGTAACTTCTAGAGTGAATATTGTTGTAGAGTCAGTAGAGCCTTCTGTTATGGAAGCTTTATCTGCAGTTATGCTTACAACTAAATCATCATTATCGTTTATTGTAAGAGATGTTACTTTATTACCATACACAACCCCGTTAGGTAAGTTGCCAGATAACTCTGCTTTTATAGATTCTGTAGTTTCGTGAAAATCGTCATCTGTAACTGTAACCGCAAAGGTTTGCTTGCTACTACTGTCAGGTATAAACGTGATCACATTTGGTAAACCTAGAACTCCGTAATCTTTACCTTGTTGTGCTGTGCCACTGAATGATACCGCTACAGTGATAAACTCTAATATAGTATCTGGTGTAACTTCTATAGTGAATATTGCTGTAGAGTCATTAGAGCCTTCTGTTATGGAAGCTTTATCTGTAGTTATGCTTACAACTAAATCATCATTATCATTTATTGTAAGAGATGTTACTTTATTACCATACACAACACCTTGTGGTAAATTGCCATATAGCTCTGCTTTTATAGCCTCTGTAGTTTCGTGAAAATCGTCATCTATAACTGTAAGTGCAAAGGTTTGCTTGCTACTACTGTCAGGTATAAACGTGATCACATTTGGTAATCCAAACACAGTATAGTCTTTACCTTGCTGTGCTGTGCCACTGAATGATATTGCTACAGTGATAACCTCCAGTAAAGTATCTGGTGTAACTTCTACAGTGAATATTGCTATAGAGTCAGTAGAGCCTTCTGTTATGGAAGCTTTATCTGCAGTTATGCTTACAACTAAATCATCATTGTCGTTTATTGTAAGAGATGCTACTTTATTACCATACACAACCCCGTTAGGTAAGTTGCCAGATAACTCTGCTTTTATAGATTCTGTAGTTTCGTGAAAATCGTCATCTGTAACTGTAACCGCAAAGGTTTGCTTGCTACTACTGTCAGGTATAAACGTGATCACATTTGGTAAACCTAGAACTCCGTAATCTTTACCTTGTTGTGCTGTGCCACTGAATGATACCGCTACAGTGATAAACTCTAATATAGTATCTGGTGTAACTTCTATAGTGAATATTGCTGTAGAGTCATTAGAGCCTTCTGTTATGGAAGCTTTATCTGTAGTTATGCTTACAACTAAATCATCATTATCATTTATTGTAAGAGATGTTACTTTATTACCATACACAACACCTTGTGGTAAATTGCCATATAGCTCTGCTTTTATAGCCTCTGTAGTTTCGTGAAAATCGTCATCTATAACTGTAAGTGCAAAGGTTTGCTTGCTACTACTGTCAGGTATAAACGTGATCACATTTGGTAATCCAAACACAGTATAGTCTTTACCTTGCTGTGCTGTGCCACTGAATGATATTGCTACAGTGATAACCTCCAGTAAAGTATCTGGTGTAACTTCTACAGTGAATATTGCTATAGAGTCAGTAGAGCCTTCTGTTATGGAATCTCTGTCTGTAGTTATGCTTACAACTAAATCATCATTGTCGTTTATAGTAAGAGATGCTACTTTATTACCATACACAACCCCGTTAGGTAAGTTGCCAGATAACTCTGCTTTTATAGATTCTGTAGTTTCGTGAAAATCGTCATCTGTAACTGTAACCGCAAAGGTTTGCTTGTTATTACTGTCAGGTGTAAACTTGAACACATTTGGTAAGCCCAACACATTATAGTCTTTACCTTGTTGTGCTGTGCCACTGAATGATACCGCTACAGTGATAAACTCTAATATAGTATCTGGTGTAACTTCTAGAGTGAATATTGTTGTAGAGTCATTAGAGCCTTCTGTTATGGAAGCTTTATCTGCAGTTATGCTTACAACTAAATCATCATTATCGTTTATTGTAAGAGATGTTACTTTATTACCATACACAACCCCTTGTGGTAAGTTACCAGATAACTCTACTTGTATAGTTTCTATAAACTCATGAATAACGTCATCTGTAACTGTAAGTGCAAAGGTTTGCTTGTTATTACTGTCAGGTGTAAATGTAAAAACATTGTTACTTGGTAAGCCAAACACAGTGTAGTCTTTACCTTGTTGTGCTGTGCCACTGAATGATACCGCTACAGTGATAAACTCTAATATAGTATCTGGTGTAACTTCTAGAGTGAATATTGTTGTAGAGTCAGTAGAGCCTTCTGTTATGGAATCTCTGTCTGCAGTTATGCTTACAACTAAATCATCATTGTCGTTTATAGTAAGAGATGCTACTTTATTACCATACACAACCCCGTTAGGTAAGTTGCCAGATAACTCTGCTTTTATAGATTCTGTAGTTTCGTGAAAATCGTCATCTGTAACTGTAACCGCAAAGGTTTGCTTGCTACTACTGTCAGGTATAAACGTGATCACATTTGGTAAACCTAGAACTCCGTAATCTTTACCTTGTTGTGCTGTGCCACTGAATGATACCGCTACAGTGATAAACTCTAATATAGTATCTGGTGTAACTTCTATAGTGAATATTGCTGTAGAGTCATTAGAGCCTTCTGTTATGGAAGCTTTATCTGTAGTTATGCTTACAACTAAATCATCATTATCGTTTATTGTAAGAGATGCTACTGTATTGCCATACACAACCCCTTGGGGTAAGTCACCAGATAACTCTGCTTTTATAGATTCTGTAGTTTCGTGAAAATCATCGTCTATAACTGTAACCGCAAAGGTCTGTTTGCTATTACTGTCAGGTGTAAACGTGATCACATTTGGTAAGCCCAACACAGTATAGTCTTTACCTTGTTGTGCTGTGCCACTAATAGATACCTCTACAGTGATAAACTCTAATATAGTATCTGGTGTAACTTCTATAGTGAATATTGCTGTAGAGTCATTAGAGCCTTCTGTTATGGAAGCTTTATCTGCAGTTATGCTTACAACTAAATCATCATTATCGTTTATAGTAAGAGATGTTACTTCATTACCATACACAACCCCGTTAGGTAAGTTGCCAGATAACTCTGCTTGTATAGTTTCTATAAACTCATGAATAGCGTCATCTATAACTGTAACCGCAAAGGTTTGCTTGCTACTACTGTCAGGTATAAACGTGATCACATTTGGTAAACCTAGAACTCCGTAATCTTTACCTTGTTGTGCTGTGCCACTAATAGATACTGCAAGTGTCACGGTTTGCGGTGAGTCAGTACGAGTAACTTCTACAGTGAATATTGCTGTAGAGTCAGTAGAGCCTTCTGTTATGGAAGCTCTGTCTGCAGTTATGCTTACAACTAAATCATCATTATCGTTTATTGTAAGAGATGTTACTTCATTACCATACACAACACCTTGTGGTAAGTTGCCAGATAACTCTGCTTGTATAGTTTCTATAAACTCATGAATAGCGTCATCTGTAACTGTAACCGCAAAGGTTTGCTTGCTATTACTGTCAGGTATAAACGTGAACACATTTGGTAAACCTAGAACTCTGTAATCTTTACCTTGTTGTGCTGTGCCACTGAATGATACTGCTACAGTGATAACCTCTAATAGAGTATCTGGTGTAACTTCTACAGTGAATATTGCTGTAGAGTCAGTAGAACCCTCAGTTACCGATGTTTTGTCTGCACTTATACTTACTATCAAGTTGCTCAGATTTCTTTGTGATATAGACAAAAAGCCTGATGTGGCAGGTAACCCGATAAGTGGTATATCATATTTAGGGCAGTGAGCTGTGCAAGCAATCATAGGCACTGACAGAACAGATGCACTGCTCACTGTAGCCCGTAGCACAGATGAATCCGTTAATAAACCAGCACTACCTACCTGAACCGTTAGACGAGCAGTTGTAAGGTTAGGGGGTATCAGTACAGTGTCAGCAAGCCCTGTTGCTATATCCACAGCACCAGACCACTCTAAACTAACTGCAACTGTATGCGGTACTGCTTTGTTAGATTCAAAGATAAAATCTACTTCATGAATAGTAGTATCACGATACTGTTTAAAAACCACCGTATCTACAGAGGTAGTAACGTCTATTTTGTAATCTTTATCTTGTATAAATACATCTGCTAGAGGTGTATTGGGTGGTTGGAGGAATTCACCTTGTATCAGTAACCCCAGTTGTTTGTAAGGTTCAGGTTGCTGGTTATCATCTGTTGCGAATGTAACAACTGCTTGTGTTTGTCCATCTGCAAAGTCCACAGTAGTTGGAGAGATAAACTGGAAATCACGCCCACGTTGTGCAGGTGATTTACTAAGCAGATAAACATGTACCGATAACTCTTCTAACGATACTTTAGAATCTCTCACAATAGTAACTGACACTTTACCGCTTTCTTCTAATAGTTTGTTGTATACGCTTTTATCAAAGGATACCCCCAAAGTTGGCGGGATAGGTGTAATGTATTCGCCCCAGCACTCTATATTGCCTGCTTTAGTAACACCACATGTGTAACGCTCACTTGCAGATATAGAATCAAACTCTACAGCTTGCAAGTGTATAGGCACTACAGACTGATCCTGATCTAACCCTGCATCACTTGATTCTCTAATATTGTTGATATCCGATCCTAAACCCCAGCATTCTACTGTGTTATCTGAGCGTATACCACAAGTGTGCCAGTGTCCAGTTGATATTGCTTTAAACTGCCCACTAGGTGGTTTGGCTTGTCCATAGTGTGGTAAAACTCCTGTAGTAGATTTACCTGCACCCCAGCATTCAATTTCGTTACTGTATTTTCTTATACCACATGCGTGCCTATAACCTGTGTTGACTGTAGAAAACTCACCTGTAGGTGATTCAATTTGTCCATAGGAATTATTCCCCCAGCAGTATAGAGTACTATCTGGACGGATGCCACATAAGAATGTTTCACTACCTATATTCTCAGTATGGCATTCGTCATTACATGAATATGACCAAGATGAATCTATATACTCAAAAGAGCCTGGAAGCGGAGGGTATGAACGAGGCCAACACTCAAACGTTCCTTTATCAGTGGTACCGCATAATCTGTTTATTCCACCCTTTAACGATACAAAATCATTGAAGGGTAGATGACCTGTGTTACCCCAACAGCGGATGTTATTTTCTAAATCTAACCCGCATAAACTATCTAGGGATAAAGCAATACTAGAAAACCTCTCATCCGACTGTATAGTATCGGATAATGTATCCCACATCAAACACTCTATTCTGCCATCGGAGCGTATACCACAAGATTCACTGATTTGGGTAAATTTCACACTTGCTAAACTGTTATATTCAGTAAAAGTGTTTTTACCCCAACATCTGATAGTTTGGTCTATAAGCAATCCGCAGGTATGGTCGTGTCCTGAGTGTATATGTGAGAACTTTATACCTACTGGTGGTTGAGATTCTCCATAGTCGTTAGCACCCCAGCATTGGACTTCTTGGTTATCTAAGCGTATACCACAAGTATGATTGCCGCCTGTACTTATTTGTGAGAACTTTATACCTGCTGGTGGGGTGGTTTGATCATCCCAATCAGCACCCCAACATTGTACGCTCCCATCTGTCAGTAAACCACATGTAAAATACCAGAATCCCGTGCTGACTTGCGTGAACTTCACACCTGCAGGTGGGGCAGATTGACCATAATTGTTATTACCCCAGCATTTGGCAGTGCCATCTACAAGTGTACCGCAAGTGTGATCATCTCTTGTACTAATATCAGTAAACATTGAATTGCTAGGAGGAGTTGCCCGACCGCCTGCGTTATATCCCCAACATTGGACTTCTTTGTTATCTGAACGTATACCACAAGCATGAGCCAGACCTGTATCTATCTTTGTAAATTTTACTCCTGAGGGCGGAGTAGCTTTGTCAAAAGCATTATTCCCCCAGCATTCTACTGTTTCATCTCTGCGTATAGCACAAACATAATTTTCATTATCGTCAGAATGGCTCTTATACGTACTGATATAGGTGAATACTGACGTTGTAGGTAGTACTATTTCTTTATAATCTCTCCAACATATGATGTTGCCCGTCTTTAGCCTCACACATGAATTTTCACTGCTTGTAGTTATTTGACTAAGTTCAAAGTAAGACGCTATTAAACCCGTTTTATAACCTGTTGTCGGTGGGTTAGCGAGTGTATTATCGTTAGAACCCCAACAAGTAGTTTTGCCGTTGATCTGTATTCCGCAAGTAGTGTTTGCACCAGAACGTATATGTGAAAACTTTATATCTGACGGTGGATTGGATTGACCATGATTATTTCTGCCCCAGCACTCGGCTTCTTGATTATCTAAACGTATGCCACAAGTATGACTACTGCCTGAGCTTAGATATGAAAACTTCACACCTGACGGTGGATTGGATTGACCATAATTATTTCTGCCCCAGCATTCGGCTTCTTGGTTATCTAAACGTATACCACAAATATGACTACTTCCTGCGCTTAGATATGAAAACTTTATATCTGACGGTGGATCGGATTGACCATAATTATTTCTGCCCCAACATTGTACGCTCCCATCTGTCAGTAATCCACATGTAAAAAACCAGTATCCTGAACTGACTTGTGTAAACTTTACATCAGCAGGTGGTGTAGATTGACCATAATTGTTATCGCCCCAGCATTCTATAGTTTGATCTACAAGTGTACCGCAAGTATGACGGTATTTTGTACTAATAGCAGTAAATACTGAATTGATAGGAGGTGTCGCACGGTCGTGTCCGTTTTGTCCCCAACATTGGACTTTTTGGTTATCTGCACGTATCCCGCAAGTGTGAGCAACTCCTGTAGATACTTGTGTAAACTTTACACCAGCAGGTGGAGTAGATTCACCATTATTATTATTGCCCCAGCATTTTAGCTCACCGCTAGCAAGAACCATACAAGCGTGAAAATAACCTACGCTAAGATTTATGGGTGAGGGCACGTCAGCATAAGAGTTGCCGTTACCACCCCAACAATAGACATAAGAAGTATGTTTTTCTAAGGCACATGTGTGGTCTTTGCCAGCAGTTATAGCCTTAAACGGTATATCGGACTTTAGCGGTAGGCTCTGCCCTTCATTATTGCTACCCCAACACATAGCAAAACCTGTTTCGGTTATGCCACAAGTGTGTAGTTCGCCTGCACTTATGAAATCAAACTTTACATTTACTGGCGGTAACGACTGCCCATATTTGTTATCAGTGCCAGAGTTAGTAGTGCCTGCACCCCAGCATTCTACGGTGTTATCCTGTTTTATACCGCAGGTATGAAAACCTCCAGCACTGATTGTTGTAAACTCTGCGTTACTTGGTGGAGCTGCTTGATTATAGGCGTTACTGCCCCAACACTCTACGTTTGCATTGTCTGCTCGGATACCGCAGGTGTGGTACTTACCCGCACTAACAGATGTAAATGTAGTTTGCACACTAGGTGTGCTCTGTCCGTGTGTATCATCACCCCAACACAACACTGTACTGCTATCTTTTACAATGCCACAAGTATGTAAATACCCAGAAGTTACATCTGTGAACAAAGTATTTTGTGGTGGAGTTGCCTGCCCGTAATGTGGAGAAACTCCTATACTATTTTTACCTGCCCCCCAGCATTCTATGGTGTTATCCTGTTTTATACCGCAGGTATGAAAACCTCCAGCACTGATCTTTTGGAAAACACTACTTGGTACTGATATTTGTCCGTAGGTGTCTTCTCCCCAACATAATACCCACCCATAGGAGTCGATTCCACATGTATGTTCACTACCTGCGGATACACTCGCTAAATCGTAAGGTTTTTTATTAACATCAAATACTTCTAACTTATATTGTTCAGAGGGTGGAGTGTCCACAATTGCACACCCCATAAAGTAAGGTGGAGAGCACGTCATATCAAGAATAGGATGATCTTTGAAACCTAGTTTATCAGCGATTTGATATATATCATCACCTGTCTTTAATCCGTAGTCATTGTAAAGCCACTTTAGAAGCACTTCTGTAAGTATGGAGATTTCCCATTGCGGAGTAGAATCGTTTACTAGAAAAGAATCCATGCTAAGTGTTTGTTGTGTTTCACGGAATAGTGTATGTGAATAAACACCCAATGCATGCAGTAACTCATGAGCAAACACATAATCGGATTCTACGCCCATGACTATGACAGCAGACTCTATATTTTCATTAGAATCTAAAGAGGTGCTAGCATAACCATTTACATTATCTAGAAGGATAGCCCCAAATTCTACAGTTATATCAGCATTATTGAGTAGTGTGGTATCAAATACTAGAAGATCATATCCAACTATCTGGTTTATATCTTGCACTACATCCTCTACAGTATTGATGCGGTCTTGTGTAGAACCATCAATAATAGATATAGTTATCGTATCCTGATTCCAGAGGCTTAGCTTATCATTGTAAATACTTCTATCACTGAATTGAGCAATATCACGTTCCAACATTAAGTCAATGAAGTACAAAAACGCATCTACATTTGTATCGTTATCCAAGATAGTCACTGTAGCTTGTGATGTTTTACCTGTTGTAACATTGATTCCCTGAATAACTGTATCTACATCAAGTTCCACAGAGAATAAGCGGTTTTGTATAGCTGCTACTGCATCAAAGTAGTGTGGTTCAACTTTATCTATAATCGGGATTGTTACTGTTGTAGATGTCTGATTAGATGGAAATACTACATTGTATGGTCCTGCAGTGTAATCAACAGCAGACTTCGCAGTTATATCGTGTGTTTTCAGTGCACCCGCGAGTGTAAATGCAAAAGACAATGGATCAGATAAGAGTATAGTTAGTTCAATCATACGACTGGTTTCGTTTACTTCAAACTGCGTATCTGACAATGATACTCTCACAGTAGTTGTATCTGTTTGGAATACGAACGTATTTATTGCAGATGTAGGAGTTTGTGTTTTTAACTCTGTGAGTGGCTCTGGTGTGTCTATAGTTGTTATAGCAGATGTAGCAGACTGCGGTGAAGTTGTCGGTGGCTCGGGTGAGTCTATAGTAGTTATAGCAGATGTGGCAGACTGCGTTGAAGGTGTCGGTGGCTCTGGTGTGTCTACAGTAGTTACAGCAGATGTAGCAGACTGCGTTGAAGGTGTCGGTGAATCTTGTGAGTCTATAGTTGTTACAGCAGATGTAGCGGACTGCAGTGAAGTTGTCAGTGGCTCTTGTGAGTCTACAGTTGTTACAGCAGAGGACATAGGTTGTGTTGGGGTATCTGCAAGTACAGAATATACTGTCCACCCCATCATTATGTTGATGAGAAATATAAATAGCGATAATAAAAGAGTACGCTTTTTCAAAATGTTATCTTGCCCTTTGTAATGTTAGCATTGTACCCATAACGAGACCTGTTATACAAGGAATTTACAAACTACTAATTGTATATTATAATGACTTATGTTTTATTTATCAATAAGAACTAAGTCCGTGCATTTGATTGCGGTAAAGAGTATAACTTTATTTTTTATAACTCTTTAACAGGTATGAAAGTTATTATAACAACTCAGAACTATAACCTAATCCTATATATAACCACTGTAGTGTAAGTTATACCTGCAAGCACAAATACACAACCTAATAAGGTTATAATCAGTAGAGTTATAACATTGGGCAATGTCCCACCTGTCGGTGGTAGTAGTATAGACTTATCAACATATCCAAGTGCAAATAACGAAAAGTGCTCTGACTCTGCACAAACACGACTTGACTCCTTACTGTAGCTACTCTCTAAAGATGTCCACTCTTCAGTGTCCTCTTCAAGCCTGTATACAGTAAGCAATGAATAGTCTTGTTCTACCTCATCACTGACTTCTTGGGTTACCTCAAAACATACTTGTGCACCTTCGGCAACCTCGGTTATAGAAGAGCCAGCCTTATCATAAAGTTTTATGTCTACACTCTCAAACACTCTTACTTGTAAAGGCAACTTTGGTATATCTTCTTCTTTATATATATCCATCTTTGTAATGCTGGACTTTGCAGTATCAAAAGTAGTAGATACACTTGGCGGTAATGTTACTTCATAAGAAGTATCTGCAACTTCCTCGGTAAACACTACTGGTTCGGGTTCGGGCTCAGGTTCTGGTTCTACCTCAGTTTCTGATGATGAACTACTAGACCCTGAAGACGAAGATCCTCCCCCTGAAGATGAAGAACCCCCTGATGAAGGTGGCGGAGGTATGAATACAGGAGGTGGGATTACAGGTGCAGGTGGAGGAGTATCGTTATCTAGTATGCTCACTGTAACCTCTTGAGTGCCGAACCTAAACCCTATCGGGAGATTATCTACAACGGCAGTTATATCTATTTTAGTAGAGGCATTTACTGCAGTGTTATCTATAGCACTGATATTTATAGTTGCCACAGGGTCAGCAGGTGAGAGGTTAACTATGCTACCTGAAAGTAGAGTAGTGGTTACCCTGTATTCAGACGTATCTCCGCCGAAAAGAAGCATAACTGCAACTGTTTGTTGTACTACAAGTTTAGGTGTTTGTGGATACAGACCTATTGTAAGAGTTACTTCTTGCCCTTCTGTTATGGATGTTTTATCAGCGTCTATATTTACAAGGATTACATCATTGTCGTTTATTGTAAGAGATGCTACTTTATTACCATACACAACACGGTTAGGTAGGTTACCAGATAACTCTACAAGGATATTCTTATCACTCTCATGTATATCATTATCTATAACTGTAACCGCAAAAGTCTGCTTGCTACTACTGTCAGTTATAAGTGTAAAAACATTGTTACTTGGTAAGCCAAATACTTCATAATCTTTACCTTGTTGTGCTGTACCACTAAGTGATACTGCAAGCGTCACGGTTTGCGGTAAGTCAGTACTAGTAACCTCTACTGTGAATATTGCTATAGAGTCAGTAGAGCCTTCTGTTACCGATGTTTTGTCTGTAGTTATGCTTACTATCAGGTCTCTTTGTGATATAGACACAAAGTCCGATGTGGCAGGTAACCCGATAAGTGGTATATCATATTTAGGGCAGTGAGCTGTGCAAGCAATCATAGGCACTGACAGAACAGACGCACTGATAACTGTAGCCCGTAGCACAGATGAGTCCGTTAATGCACCAGCACTACCTACCTGAACCGTTAGACGAGCAGTTGTAAGGTTAGGCGGTATCAGTACAGTGTCAGCAAGCCCTGTTGCTATAGCCACAGCACCAGACCACTCTAAACTAACCGCCACTGTGTGCGGTACTGCTTTGTTAGATTCAAAGATAAAATTTACTTCATGAATAGTAGTATCACGATACTGTTGAACAACCGCATCTACAGAGGTGGTAACGTCTATTTTGTAATCTTTATCTTGTATAAATACATCTGCGAGATGTGTATTAGGTTGTTCACGGAATTCCCCTTGTATCAGTAACCCTAGTTGTTTGTAAGGTTCAGGTTGCTGGTTATCGTATGTTGTGAATGTAACAACTGCTTGTGTTTGTCCATCTGCAAAGTTCACAGTAGTTGGAGAGATAAACTGGAAATCACGCCCCCGTTGTGCAGGTGATTTACTAAGCAGGTAAACATTTACCGATAGTGCTTCTAACGATACTTTAGAATCTCTCACAATAGTAACTGACACTTTACCGCTTTCTTCTAATAGTTTGGTGTATACGCTTTTATCAAAGGATACCCCTACAGCGCGCGGTATCTGTTGGCTAGGTGTATGGTAATCGCCCCAGCACTCTATATTGCCTGCTTTAGTAACACCACATGTGTAAAGCTGATTTGCAGATATAGAATCAAACTCTACAGAGCGCAAGTGTGCAGGTACTACAGCCTGATCTTTATCTAACCCTGAGCCACCTGCTTCTATAATATTGTTGATATCTGACCCCAAACCCCAGCATTCTACTGTGTTATCTGAGCGTATACCACAAGTGTGCCAACGTCCAGTTGATATTGCTTTAAACTGACCACTAGGTGGTTTGGCTTGCCCATAGTGTGGTAAAACTCCTGTAGTAGATTTACCTGCACCCCAGCATTCAATTTCGTTACTGTATTTTCTTATACCACATGCGTGCCTATAACCTGTGCTGACTGTAGAAAACTCACCTGTCGGTGATTCAGTTTGTCCATAGGAATTATTCCCCCAGCAGTATAGAGTACTATCTGGACGGATGCCACATAAGAATGTTGCACTACCTATAAGCTGAGTATGGCATCCGTCAGTACATGAGTATGACCAAGATGAATCTATATACTCAAAAGAGCCTGGAAGCGGAGGGTATGAACGAGGCCAACACTCAAACGTTCCTTTATCAGTGATACCGCAGAATCTGTTTATTCCACCATCTAACGATACAAAATCATTGTAGGGTAGCTGTCCTATGTTACCCCAACATCTGACGTTGCTTTCTAAGTCTAATCCGCATAAACCGTTTTCAGATAAAGCAATACTAGAAAACCTCTCATCCGACTGTATAGTATCGGATAATGTATCCCACATCAGACACTCTATTCTGCCATCGGAGCGTATACCACAAGATTCACTGATTTGGGTAAATTTCACACTTGCTAAACTGTTATATTCAGTAAAAGTATTTTCACCCCAACATCTGATAGTTTGGTCTATAAGCAATCCGCAGGTATGGTCGTGTCCTGAGTGTATATGTGAGAACTTTATACCTACTGGTGGTTGAGATTCTCCATAGTTGTTATCACCCCAGCATTGGACTTCTTGGTTATCTAAGCGTATACCACAAGTATGCCCGGCGCCTGTACTTATTTGTGAGAACTTTATACCTGCTGGTGGGGTGGTTTGATTATCCCAATCAGCACCCCAACATTGTACGCTCCCATCTGTCAGTAAGCCACATGTAAAAAACCAGTATCCTGTGCTGACTTGCGTGAACTTCACACCTGCAGGTGGGGTAGATTGATCATAATTATTTCTGCCCCAGCATTTGGCAGTACCGTCTACAAGTATACCGCAAGTGTGATCATCTCTTGTACTAATATCAGTAAACATTGAGTTGCTAGGAGGTGTTGCCCGACCGCTTCCGTCATATCCCCAACATTGGACTTCTTTGTTATCTGAGCGTATACCACAAGCATGAGCCCGCCCTGTATCTATCTTTGTAAACTTTACTCCTGAGGGCGGAGTAGCTTTGTCAAAAGCATTATTCCCCCAGCATTCTACTGTTTCATCTCTGCGTATGGCACAGACATAATTGTCATTATCGTCAAAGTGGCTCTTATACGTACTGATATAGGTGAATACTGACGTTGTAGGTGGTACTATTTCTTTATAATCTCTCCAACATATGACTTTGCCCGTCTTTAGCTTGACACATGAATCTTTACTGCTTGTAGTTATTTGACTAAGTTCAAAGTAAGACGCTATTAAACCCGTTTTATAACCTGTTGTCGGTGGGTTAGCGAGTGTATTAGCGTTAGAACCCCAACAAATAGTTCTGCCGTTGATCTGTATTCCGCAAGCAGTGTTTTCACCAGAACGTATATGTGAAAACTTTATATCTGACGGTGGATTAGATTGACCATGATTATTTCTGCCCCAGCATTGGGCTTCTTGGTTATCTAAACGTATACCACAAGTTAACCAGTAGCCTGAGCTTATATATGAAAATTTTATACCTGACGGTGGATCGGATTGACCATAATTATTTCTGCCCCAGCATTGGGCTTCTTGGTTATCTAAGCGTATACCACAAGTATGTTCACTTCCTGAGCTTATATGCATGAACTTCACACCTGAGGGCGGAGTAGCTTGATTATCCCAATTAGCACCCCAACATTGTACGCTCCCATCTGTCAGTAATCCACATGTAAAAAACCAGTACCCTGAACTGACTTGTGTAAATTTTACACCAGCAGGTGGCGTAGATTGACCATTATTATTATTGCCCCAGCACTTTGCAGTTCCGTCTATCAGAATACCACAAGTGTGCAATCCTAATGTGCTAATAGCAGTAAATAATGAATTACTGGGCGGTGTTGAAATTCCGTCTAAGCCATAGCCCCAACATTGGGCTTTGTGGTTATCTAAACGTATACCACAAGTGTGATGTTGTCCTGTAGATACTTGTGTAAACTTCACACCAGCGGGTGGAGTTGCTTTATCAAAATAGTCATCGCCCCAACATTTTGGCTCACCGTTAGCAAGAACCATACAAGCGTGATAAACATTTACATCAAGGGTTATAGGTATGGGGAAATCAGCATAAGAGTTGCCGTTACCACCCCAGCAATAGACATAAGAAGTATGTTTTTCTAAGGCACATGTGTGTTCTTTGCCAGCAGTTATAGCCTTAAACGGTATATCGGACTTTGGCAATAGGATCTGCCCTTCATTATTGCTACCCCAGCACATAGCAAAGCCTATTTCGGTTATGCCACATGTGTGTAGTTCACCCGCATTTATGAACTCAAACTTTACATTTACTGGCGGTAACGACTGCCCATATTTGTTATCAGTGCCAGAGTTAATAGTGCCTGCACCCCAACATATAACCGCTTTATCAACTCGGATACCGCAGGTATGAAAACCTCCAGCACTGATTGTTGTAAACTTTGCGTTACTTGGTGGATCCGCTTGATTATAGGCGTTACTGCCCCAACACTCCACGTTTGCATTGTCTGCTCGGATACCGCAGGTGTGGTACTTACCCGCACTAACAGATGTAAATGTAGTTTGCACACTAGGTGTAACCTGTCCGTGTGTATCATCACCCCAACACAACACTGTATTGCTATCTTTTACAATGCCACAAGTATGTAGATACCCAGCAGTTACATCTGTGAACAGAGTATTTTGTGGTGGAGTTGCCTGCCCGTAATGTGGAGAAATTCCTATACTATCTTTACCTGCCCCCCAGCATTCTATGGTGTTATCCTGCTTTATACCGCAGGTATGAAAACCTCCAACACTGATCTTTTGAAAAACACTACTTGGTACTGATATTTGTCCGTAGGTGTCTTCTCCCCAACATAATACTCGCCCATATGAGTTGATTCCACATGTGTGTTCACTACCTGCGGATACACTCGCTAACTCGTAAGGTTCTTTATTAACATCAAATACTTCTAACTTATATTGTTCAGATAGTGGAGTGTCCACAATTGCACAGTCCATAAAGTAAGGTGGAGAGCACGTCATATCAAGAATAGGATGATCTTTGAAACCTAGTTTATCAGCGATTTGATGTATATCATCACCTGTCTGTAAGCCGTAGTCATTGTAAAGCCACTTTAGAAGCACTTCTGTCAGTATAGAGATATACCATTGCGGAGTAGAATCGTTTACTAGAAAAGAATCTCCGCTAAGTGTTTGTTGTGTTTCACGGAATAGTGTATGTGAATAAACACCCAATGCATGTAGTAACTCATGAGCAAACACATAATCGGATTCTACGCCCATGACTATCACAAAAGAATCTATATTTCCACTAGAATCTAAAGAGCGGCTAGCATAACCAGCTGTATTACCACCAAGGGCAGCTCCAAACTCTACAGTTATATCAGCATTATTGAGTAGGGCAGTATCAAATACTAGAAGATCATATCCAACTATTTGGTTTATATCTTGCACTACATCCTCTACAGTATTGATGCGGTCTTGTGTAGAACCATCAATAATAGATATAGTTATCGTATCCTGATTCCAGAGGTTTAGCTTCTGATTGTAAATACTTGTATCACTGAATTGAGTACCATCACGTTGGAACATTAAGTCAATGAAGTACAAAAACGCATCTACATTTGTATCGTTATCCAAGATAATCACTGTAGCTTCTGATATTTTACCTGTTGTAACATTGATTCCCTGAATAACTGTATCTACATCAAGCTCCACAGAGAATAAGCGGTTTTGTATAGCTGCTACTGCATCAAAGTAGTGTGGTTCAACTTTATCTATAATCGGGATTGTTACTGTTGTAGATGTCTGATTAGATGGAAATACTACATTGTATGGTCCTGCAGTGTAATCAACAGTAGACTTCGCAGTTATATCGTGTGTGCTCAGTGCATCCGCGAGTGTAAATGCAAAAGGCAATGGATCAGATAACAGCACAGTTAGTTCAATCATACGACTGGTTTCGTTTACTTCAAACTGTGTATCTGACAATGATACTCTAGTATTAGTTGTATCTGTTTGGACTACGAACGCATTTATTGCAGATGTAGGAGTTTGTGTTTTTAACTCCGTGAGTGGCTCTTGTGTGTCTATAGTAGTTATAGCAGATGTGGCAGACTGCGTTGAAGTTGTCGGTGGATCGGGTGAGTTTAGAGTAGTTATAGCAGATGTGGCAGACTGCAGTGAAGTTGTCGGTGGATCGGGTGAGTCTACAGTAGTTATAGCCGACGTGGCAGACTGCAGTGAAGTTGTCGGCGGATCGGGTGTGTCTATAGTAGTTACAGCAGATGTAGCGGACTGCAGTAAAGTTGTCGGTGGATCGGGTGTGTCTATAGTAGTTACAGCAGATGTAGCGGACTGCAGTGAAGTTGTCGGTGGCTCTTGTGAGTCTACAGTAGTTATAGCAGAGGACACAGGTTGTGTTGGGGTATCTGCAAGTACAGCATATACTGTCCACCCCATCATTATACTGATGAGGAATATCAATAGCGATAATAACAGACTTGACTTATTCAAATATTACTACCTTGCTCTTTGTAATGCTAGGATTGTACCCATAACAAGCCCTATTATAGGATATATGCTTAAAAGTACATTTATATTCAGTAGATTGTATAAAATCAGTCCCGTTACTGAATAGGCAATTAGAACTGAGAAGGCGGCTATATATCTTATGCGGTTATCTATCTTGTTACCTGATGCACGTCTAACGACTACACCTGCAGGTATGCCAAAAAGCATTATCATCAGAGTAACCAGTATATTACCTATTAAACTGATGAAATTTAATAATTGTGTGAAAGTTTGCATAAACGATAGTACTCCGCCAGTTATGAAACTGAACAATATACCCGCTAGAAAACCTAGAACTATTGAGACACTGAGCGCTTTTATAAGGTCTAATGTGTTTGCAGTAACAGCACTATGTTTCCCAGACGAAACACACTTATTACATCTAACACCGACGAACGATTCAACAATGCACTTACTACATATATAGTTATTGCATCGTCCACATCGCAAGTTCGTTTCACGGTTCGGATGCTGTGCACACCTATTCCACATAGTATTATCTTGCATTGTACCTCTCCAAAGTCTGCTTTTTATTTAATTTACGATTTACTACGATGTAGCCACTCTTCTTTATCTTTTATATCCCTATCAAAGACAAGGCGGTTAAAAATAAGTTGCCTACGTGAGTGTTGTGTGGTGATAGTGTTACTAAATATACTTGTACCACTTGTGAGCCTTTTTATGCACGCAATTATAAAAAATGCACTTGTCAACACTAGTATAGGTAGCCCTATATTTGTATTGATTATACTACTTACTGTATCACCTGTAAATACGTACAGCAGTTTTGTAATAGATGTATAGGTATCAAGTAGCCAAATAACAAGCGATATAATAGGTAAAGAAGTAATAGCGATACTCCATGCAATTGCGGCATCGCGTCGTTTAGTTACGATCCAAGTAAACAGGGCTATCAGCATATATAGTATTAATAAAACAAAATTTATTGCTAACAAGACACCAAGGAAAGTCGCGACTCCCCGTCCGCCTTTGAACTTTATCATAAACGACCAGTTGTGTCCTACTATACAAGCTAGCCCCACCGATACTTCCCCCCATACTCCGATACCAAGCACCTTATCCGAAGCAAGCACAACAGTCAGAGTGCCTTTTATAAACACATCAAATAAAACTACTGGAGTAGCCCACTTTTTGTTTATCAGGTTAGATACGTTAGATGCACCGACGTTTTTAGTTCCATATGTTGTTATATCTGTGCCTTTAACTAACTTAGATAGTATATACGCAGATGGTATAGAACCGATTATATACGAGCCTATAACAGCAAGGATGGAGAAAATTAAATATTCATCCATGAAAACCTATAACAAACGAATTTAAGGTAGAATTCTACCTACAAGTGGCTTACCTGCACTTTTACCGTGCATACTAACGGCTCTTTGGTAGAGTTGTGCCGTTGTTCCCGGCGGCGGTCCAATGCCACTAAGAGGCAGTTCATTGCTATGACCAAAGCCATGGTAGTCAGATCCACCGCTTGGTATTAGCCCGTATTGGTTAGCTAATTTTAGGTAGTAGTTTATATGAATATCCTGATACTTCTCTGCATAAACTTCAATTCCAGATAAACCCGCGGATGCAAGTGTTTTTAGTGTTTGTTCAAGTCTCTCGCCTATGGTGCGGGGATGTGCAACTATTGCTACCCCTCCTGCCTCGTGTATTAGATCTATTCCCTCTATTGCATCCAAATTAACTTTAGACTTATATATGCTCTTTTTTGTAAGATACTTATCAAAGGCTTCAGGAACACTCTTAACGTACCCTTGTGCTAACATTGCTCTAGCAATATGTGGTCTACCTATTGAACCGACACCCATCTTTGCAACATCTTCCCAAGATATGTTTACTCCTATCCGATTCAATTGTGTAATTGTATCTTTTATACCCACTATGCGGGCATCACGAATTTTCTCAGTGTGTGTTATCAGCGTTTGATTATCTATGTTAATAAAAAGCCCTATTAGATGTACTTGTACACTTTGATCTACAACTGTGCTTAGCTCAATGCCCGGTATCAGAGTTATATCTAGTTCTTTAGCAACGTGAATAGCTGACTCTAAACCTGCTAATGTATCGTGATCGGTAATTGCTGCTATCTTAACGCCATTGTGTTTAGAAAGTGTCAGTAGCTCTTTCGGTGTTAACGTTCCATCTGAAAACAGTGTATGTAAATGTAGGTCTTCCTCTATATTCCAATCAAGTTTTTGAGGAGGCAACTGCGGATTGTAATTTATATTGTTGTCCATCTATCTACTCGTTCTATTTTTGTGGCTTTACCTGTGTGTTCATCTATAGTTATCAGTACTGAGTTAAATTGCATTAAACCCGATTCCACGGGGTGAAATCTGTCAGAGAAACCTTTGACGAATCTGTCTACGGATTCCTCTTTGTGCATGCCCAGTACGGAGTTTACTGCGCCGACCATGCCTAAATCTGTAACAAACGCCGTACCTTTGGGTAATATTTTCGTATCACAAGTAGGGGTATGGGTGTGAGTTCCGCAAACAGCCGATACTTTACCATCTAGATGCCACGCGAGTGCCTGTTTTTCAGATGAAGCTTCCGCGTGGATATCAACAATAATCGGCTTATCTTTACAAAAACCGCTCTTCAATAGCGAACTTACAGACGTAAACGGGCAGTCAGCACCGGGCATAAACACACGACCGCTTAAGTTTATGATACCCAAATTTTCAAATTCAAAACTACCCTCGCCAGGAGCAACTTCTGCGTAGTTTAATGGACGAATAAGTGGAAAATGACTATCGTTTAGAAACGCTATAGCGTTTTTATTATCCCATATATGATTACCTGTTGTTATTATATTACAGCCTGAGTTTAGTAGCTCTGTAGCGGTTTTGCCTGTAATTCCAAAACCTCTTGCTGCGTTTTCACCTTGTGCACACACAAAGTCTATTGACAATTCAGTTAAAAGGTCGGGTAATAGCCTAGAAACTACTAGTCTACCACCTTTACCGACTACGTCACCTATCATTAGTATATTCATTATTTAATTTCTTCTTTCGTTGTTTTAAATGATTATTAGTATAGAGTTAAGTTGCTACGCTATCTGTATCGATCTTTTTTCACGTATAACAACGACTTTTATTTGTCCTGGGTAGTTGAGAGTATCTTTTATTTTTTTTGCTATATCTCTTGCTATCATTCCTGATGTGTTATCATCAACGCCGTTGGGATCTACCATAACTCTTACTTCTCTTCCTGCGTTGATAGCAAAACATTTATCTACTCCTTCAAAGCCTAATGCTACATTTTCCAATGCTGTTAATCGTGCGATGTATTTTTCTAGTGTGTCGCGTCTTGCACCTGGTCTTGCAGCACTTAGTGCATCTGCAGCTGCTACTATAAAGGACTCTACTGTTGTCATTTCAGAGTCGTGGTGTTCGCGTATGACTGTTACTATTTCAGGTGCGAATTTGTTATTTTTGACAATATCTGCGCCTATTTCTGCGTGGGGTCCTTCTACGTCGTGAGTTAGGGCTTTACCTATATCGTGTAGAAAGCCTCCTAATTTACATGTGTAGACGTTCGCTCCTATTTCTGCTGCCATCATACCTGCTAGTAGCCCTACTTCTATAGAGTGCCTTAGAACGTTTTCACCGTAAGAATAGCGATATTTTAACCTACCCATCAGTTTGATAATTTCTGGTGGCAGATGTTTTATATTGACTTCAAGCATTGCATCCAAGCATGCTTTTGTAATTATATCTTCTATTTTTTTATGCGAGCGTTGCACCATTTCTTCTACACGTGCCGGCTGAATACGTCCATCGCGTACTAAGTTTTCCAAAGATATTTTTGCAACTTCTCTACGTATGGGGTCAAAGCAAGAAACGGTTACAGATTGAGGTGAGGAGTCGTCCATAATAAGATCAACCCCCATTATTTTTTCAATTGCTCTTATGTTTCGCCCTTCTTTGCCTATTATACGTCCTTTCATGTCGCCATCTGGTAGTTCTATGGTATCAACTGTGCGTTCAGATACAACGTCTGCGGCTAGCCTTTGTATTGCGTCGCCTAGCACCATTCGCGCTTTACTTTCGGCAGTGTGTTTTACCTCATCTTCTATCATGCGATAGTGTTTAGAAAGGTCAAATCGTGCATTCTTTTCTACTTCTTTTATCAGTTGTTGCTTTGCTTCTTCACTGTTTAAAGATGCGATTTCTTCAAGTTTTTCTATCTGTTGAGATATAACTTCATTGAGTTCATTATCTCGTTTATCTAATGCTTTACTTCTTTGATTAATTTCTCGCTTTTGTTTTTCAATCTGTTTTTTCTGACGATTGATTTCTTCCTGCCTTGAGCTGAGCTTACGTTCAATCTTTTTTATCTGATTACGTTGAATTCTGAATTCTACATCGGTTTTCTCCCGTGCTAATTCAATTATTTCTTTAGCCTGTAATTCTGCAGATTCAATTGCTTGTTCAGATTGCTCTTTTTTTCTCTTTTGCTTCTTTAAGTAACTCCTTCGCACGCGACTCAGCAAGCTTAACATGCTGATCCGCTGCCTTTTCTGCAATCAGTAAAGAGTTGTTAAAAATCCGAGCTCTAAGTATATAACCTACCACCGGACCAAAAATAGCAAATACTATAAGCAGGATGACTAAGATAATTTCGATTTCGCTTACCATTTCAGTCTCCTCTTTGTTTTTACTTCTTTAACGCTGTTTATAAAATAGATAACCCAATTATGTATACAGCATACAAAACTGGTCTACAGTAATTAAGTTTAAACTATAAACGGTTTATGCGTTAGGTATTTATAGATACTCTTATGAAGCACTACCTGTAGCGGATCTAGCTGCCCTTGACATTTGTATGGATAACATACGTATGCTTGGAATACTAACTAGTTCCACATTTTCAGATAAGTTTATATCCCTTGCGAGTATTGTGTCGGAAATTTTAGATAACATAGAACAGTCAATTTCTATAAATTTAGGCGTTGCAAAAGGTAAGGCTTTAATTTTGATGTTATACGCTTCCTGAGAAATAATAGCTCCTGATCCACGCGAAACAGGGGCAGTTACAGTGTTTATTAACCTAACTGGTACTTCCACTTCAACGGGTATATTTTTATCTACTCGTATTAGGTCAACGTGTACTAGTCTACCGCTGACAGGATGTATAGATATATGATTTACCATTGTAGTTTCTTCTTTGTTTATTTCTGCAACAACTACAACAACTGGAGTAGTTTTACCCACTTGACGAAGTGTGTTTAAAGTGTGATTATACTCGGCTTGCAATAAGAGTATCTCTTCTCTAAGACCATAAATATGCAAGGGCACAAAACCGTTTTTACGTAACCTTTTGTTCTTTTTCCCTAACGTGCTCCTGACTTGAGCGGATAGGTTAAATACCTCATCTGACAATTTACTCTCTCCTTGGTTTTAAATTAGCTACGCTTAATATTATATTATCTTTCTTTATTTAGACGCACCAATAACATATATCCGCTTTGTTATTGTAATACCTTAATTGCATATACATATGAAGTTACAGTTGTTACTTGTAGTTATATTTTTATTTTTCAGCGGTTTAGAGTCTATAACTAAGTAGTCCGTACAATATAATTAAACTGTAGGTATAAGTATATTTATAATTTTAGGAAGATTGAACAATATGCAAAATGGAAGTTCTCAAATAAGCCTTACTCCTTCACAGGTCAAGCGTTACTCAAGGCATATAATAATGCTTAACGTCGGGAGTGTAGGGCAACGTAAGTTACTACAATCACGTGTTTTAATAGTAGGAGCAGGTGGTTTAGGTTCTCCTGTGGCACTGTATCTAGCGTTAGCAGGCGTTGGTACACTTGGCATTTGCGACTTTGATACAGTAGATATTACAAACCTCCAGCGCCAAATACTCCACTCGGATCAGGATGTTGGAAGGAAAAAGGTAGAGTCTGCCAAAGAGACCTTACTTGCTCACAATCCAAGTGTTAATATAGAAATTCATGAAACACCTATTAACTCCGACAATGGTATGCGCATAGTCGCCGATTACGATGTCATTGTAAATGGTGCGGATAATTTTGCTACACGTTACCTAGTTAATGATGCTGCTTACCTTTCTGGTAAACCTCTCGCTGACGGATCTATCCTAGTGTTTGAAGGTCAAGCGACAACTTACATACCCGGAAAAGGGTGCTACAGATGTCTCTTCCCTGAACCACCCCCTCCTGGTGAAGTACCTAGTTGTGCAGAAGCAGGTGTTATAGGGGCTTTGCCCGGGTTAGTTGGATCTATTCAGGCTTTAGAAGTCATAAAAATACTGCTTGGCGTAGGTAATACACTCTCAGGCAGGTTAATGCTTATAGATGCTTTAAATATGGAATTTCGTGAAGTTAAGTATCGGCGTGACCCCAATTGTCAGTTATGTGGTGATTCACCCCAAATTGACCACTTAATAGACTATGAAGTGTTTTGCGGGCTCGTACCAGCAACCACTTAACAGGAAGACACAATTATATTCGCAATATTAGTACATCTATGAAGCATTCTACTCTTGCAATCTAGTAGGAAAATAGGCAAACTAATTGACCTGATAGGTAATACCCCAATGGTTGACCTAACACGGTTCAGTCCTCACAGCGATGTTAAAATATTCGCAAAACTAGAAGGATTTAACCCAACAGGTAGTATAAAAGATAGAGTAGCTAAATCTCTTATAGAAGATGCAGAAGCAAGCGGAAAACTAAAACCACACGCAACTATTCTTGAACCTACATCGGGCAACACAGGTATAGGATTAGCTTTTGTTGCTGGTTTAAAAGGTTATAAAGTTAAGGTTGTTATGCCCGCATCCGTATCTGTTGAGAGAGTTAGAATTCTACAAGCCTACGGCGCAGAAGTTATATTCTCAGACGGTTCTAAAGGCACAAACGAATCTATAGTATTTGCTAAAGACTTACTAGCTCAAACTCCTTCGTACTTTATGCCTTATCAATACGGTAATAGTGCAAACCCAAAAGCACACTTTTATGGCACAGGGCAAGAGATAATAAGAGATGTGCCCAATGTAACAGCCTTTGTCGCTGGCTTAGGCACAGGCGGAACGCTTATGGGAGTCGGGCGTGCCTTACGCCGTCACAACCCTGACGTAAAGGTTATAGCTGCAGCGCCCCACCCAGACGATGTAGTGCAAGGGCTACGCTCTCTTGAAGAGGGCTTTACACCACCTATACTAAACTTAGAAGAAATAGATGGACGCATAATTATTGAAGCAGAAGAGGCGTTCTACTGGACAAAACGCCTACTAAGCGATGAAGGTCTGTTTGTAGGAGTATCCTCTGGGGCTGCCTTTGCAACCTCTATACGAGTTGCTAATAGAATTACAAAAGAACAAGGCAAAGGGGTTATCGTAACGGTATTCGCTGACGATGGGTGGAAGTACCTCTCGTCAGGTATATATTCACGTAGCTTTAAGGATATGAAGCATGAAATAGAGGGTAAAGTGTGGTGGTAACGTTTACTAAAAAGCTTCTGTACACAGTAGGATAATAGTCTTCTAACATTACATAAGGAGTTTCTCAAAATTCAAGATATTATTACAATGGATGCGGTAGGCATGGCAAAGGCGTTGGCACAGGGGGCTGTGTCCGCGTATGAAGTTGTTTGTGCACATTTGAATCAGATTGAAAAAGTTAACCCAAAAGTCAACGCTATATGTACGCTGGTTGCAGATAGGGCTATAGAAGAAGCAAAGAATGCTGACAGTATACGCGCGAACGGTGAAAAACTCGGTGCATTACATGGGCTACCTATAACTATAAAAGACCTAACACCTACAAAAGGTATTCTCACAACGCAAGGCTCGTCAATATATAAGGATACCGTTCCTGAGCAAGATGCGTTAATTGTACAGAGGTTAAAAAAAGCCTCGGCTATAATAGTAGGTAAAAGCAACACCCCGGAGTTTGGAGCAGGTTCTCATACCTTTAACACTATTTTCGGCAGTACACATAACCCTTATGATCTTAGCAAAACATGTGGTGGTTCTAGCGGAGGCGCTGCCGTTTCCGTAACATGTGGTATGGCACCTCTTGCAGAAGGATCTGACTTTGGCGGATCACTACGTAACCCAGCCGCTTGGTGTAACGCAGTTGGGTTTAGAACAACGATAGGACGAGTACCAAAGTGGCCCGTGCAGCTCGGTTGGTCAAATCTCTCTGTAAACGGACCAATTGCACGTAACGTCAGAGATGTGGCTTTGATGTTGTCAGTAATAGCAGGTTATCACCCTTACTTTCCTTTATCGTTGCAGGGGGAAGGCGAAGAATTCAAGCATATACATCCAATAGAGACAAGAAAAAAAGCCGTTAAGATATCTTGGTGCAACACTATCGGTAACAGACCTGTTGAGCCTGCAGTAACGCAAGTTCTTAACAAAGCGAGGCATACTATAGAAAATATCGGATGTAAGGTATATGAAGAAGAACCAGACCTCGCAGACGCTGACCAAGTTTTTGATATAGTACGCGCTTACGTATTTGCACATACACACCAAAACCATCTCAAACACTATAAAGGTAAGCTCAAAGATACTATTATATGGAACTCAGAACGAGGTATTTCTCTTTCTGCATTAGACGTTTCTAAAGCAGAAGAACAACATACAAATATCGTTGTTCGTATGGCGGATTTCTGGGATAAGTACGACTATCTTTGCATGCCCGTAACTGCTACACCGCCGTTCCCTATAGAGTGGGAATATCCTACTGAAATTAACGGCATAAAAATGGATAACTATATAAGATGGATGTGGCCTTGTTACGTCATTACTGTAACAGGCTCACCTGCGATATCCGTGCCCGCAGGGTTTACATCAGAAGGTCTACCTATTGGGCTACAGATAGTTGGTAAACCAAATGACGATCTCGGAGTACTAAGGCTAGCACTAGCTTTTGAAGAAGCAACTCAGTTTTACAAAATCAAACCACAAGGAATTTTCTAAACACACAGCACAGGAGAACTATAAAATGCCTAAACTCAATGCTAACCTGCTCTTTATGTTCAATGAATACGACCTATTAGCTCGGTACGATGCCGCCGCAAAAGCAGGCTTTAAGGGAGTAGAACTGCAATTTCCATATCAACAACCCTTAGACGCAATACAGGAACGACTTTACAAAAACAACCTCACTCAAGTTATTATCAATATACTTGTTAAAGATCCAGATACAGGATTAGATAACATTATATTGCGTCCAGATAGAAAAGACCTATTCAAAGAACGCTTAGCACAAGCTGTAGAGTACGCAAAAGGACTCGGATGTATAGGGGTAAACACAGGTATAGGTGAACGTCAGCCCGATGTTACAGAAGAGTCAATGTGGGAAACTTTAATAGAAAACCAACGACTTGCAGCGCAAGAGCTGGAAAAAGTCAGTGTTAAGGTGTTACTAGAAGCAATAAACACAAGGGATAAACCCGGATTCTTTCTACACAACACACGACACATTAACGAACTTATTGAACGTATTCAGCACCCCAATGTCGGTATACTGTACGATATATATCATATGCAGGTTATGGAAGGTAATTTGGCGGAAAATATAAAAAACAACCTTGATCGTATCTGGCATATGCAGTTAGCAGATAACCCCGGTAGGCACGAACCAGGTACGGGTGAAATCAACTACGAATTTATACTGCCATATATAGATAAAATAGGCTACAGCGGCTGGATAGGGTGTGAATACACGCCACTGCATAAAACTGAAGAAGGGCTAGGCTGGGCTAGAAAATATCTTTAGTATGCTAATGGGCTATGCCGTACGTATACTACCTCTAACTGAGTCTGCACTATCACTGACTGCCCAAACGAACACCTTTGCAATTTCGTAAGGGTCAGCGAGTTCTGCAAGCTTATCTGATAAGCTCTTTTCACCGACTTCTATTTCATGGCTAGCTTTAACTTGTGCGATTTTTAACGGTGTGGCTACTTGTCCGGGCATTAGTTCTATTAGCCTAATTCTACTATTTAGATGCCTATTCATTGTCAGGTAAAGTCCGTGTACACCGCCTTTTGATGCCCCATATGCAAAAGAGGACGACCCGCCTAACACTCCTGCACCAGAAGATGTAAGTACAAGTACACCACCATCACCTCGCGACATTAGTCTAGCGGCTGCACGAGCTACTAAAAAGCTACCTCTTAAATTAACTGATATTACTTTATCCCATATCTCCACAGGAAACTCTTCAAGAGGCACAGAAGCACCTAATAAAATACCCGATAGGTGTATTACTACGTCCACACCCAAAAACCGTTCTTGAACCTTATTAAAGAGGTTATCCACTTGTTCTTCGTCCGAGACGTCTGTATTTACAAAAAAGGCATCCTTGTTTAAAGGCTGTACAGTTTCTAGTGTATACAAGCCTTCCTGCTGGTTTGTATCAGCTAGGCATAACCTAGCGCCTGCTTGTGCAGATAATTTAGTAACCTCTCTACCGATGCCTGTCGCAGCGCCTGTTATCAAAATCCTCTTGCCAGATAGTGTAGGTATATCTATTGAATTCTCCGATTTATTAGTGCTTAATCCCATTTTATTCCAGCTTTCTCTGATGCTTTTAAAAGACCTTGTAAAGCAGTAGGGACGTCTTTATCGGGCAGGTGTTCTATTAAGACATGAGCTTTGGGGTTAGCGTTTTGCAACTCTTTTAAGAAGGTTACCTGATCCAGCATAGCGTTATCTGTGCCTATTATTTCCTCTTTTATATGTGGCAGGAGCGATTCCACTACAGTGAAGTCCTTTGCATGTGCACATACTATTTTATTTCCTATGGTTTTGTAAAACGTTTTTAAAAACTCTGCATTGTTGTATGCATCTTGCAGGTTGCCAATAAAATTTACTGGGTCCATATTAAACCCTAGTGCTTTTGATCCAACAGCATCTATGAGATCTTTTACTCTTTGCGGACTATGTAAGGGTGAAACTACGCCACCTTCAATTGCAATTTTAATTCCCTCGTTCTCAGCAACTCTTGTTACCTGTTTTGTAGAGTCTATCAGACGTGCAAAAACCTCTTCTGACCAATTACCAGGGTGTGGTAGCCAAGCGCCTTTGGAGTTGAGACTACCGGGTCTCAAGTAGGTATTTGGGCTTGTGAGCCTAGCGGTTATATTAATAGTTCTTTTTAGAGATTTTATTGTAGTGCTACGATGTTTTTCATCTTCCGATATCAATCCGCCTCCATAGTTTCCAACAGTCTGAGGCATTGCAAATCCATGGTCTTTGTATAACGATTTGAGACGATCTATATGACTACTACTGATAATTTGAGGGTCATCTATTCTTATCTGAAGAGTCTTAAACCCTAGAGTTTTAGCATAATTTAAAGTCTTTGCAGAAATAGACCTGCAATCACCATTTACAAGACCAGCAACTCCTAATAACAAATTTAACTCCTTATTTGTGCTTAATAATTATTACGTTCTTATCGTTTAGTTATAACCTATTTTACTGATATAGTTTTTTAGTTCTTTGAATGTATCAGTAATATTGGTTGCGAGTGTACTTCAGTAGGGTCAACAATAGATATAAGGTGCAGTTGTGCTGTGAGTACCCTTGAAATATCTACAATCCATGCGCCAATTTGCTCGGCATTATCAGAACCGTCAAGTGGAATCAGTATTTTTTTATACATATGTATTTACTTATAAACTCAACTTTTTTAGTATCTATATCTGATAATTATAACACTTTATAATAACAAGATATCACTAGCGAACATCAAAATTTTTAGTGTATGTGGTTGAGTTCTTTGAGTAGATCCGCGCCAAGGGTTTCTTTAATAAAAACAGTATGTAACACTTGCCTCATAATAGCTTATTTTAAGAATTGTGTGTTTCATAGTTGTATACTGTTTTTATATCTTTATCACCTCGTCCGCTCATAAGTAAAACTACGATAGTATCTGCGGGCATGCCTGTTCCTGCTTTTTGTAGGTAGGCAACCGCGTGACTTGGTTCAAGGGCTGGTATAATGCCTTCAGTGTGTGCCATTAGCTTAAATGCCTGTATAGCTTCTTTGTCAGTAGCCGAGTAGTACTGAACACGTCCTGTTTCCTTTAAGTATGCGTGTTCGGGTCCGACTCCGGGGTAGTCTAACCCTGCCGATATACTATGGGCTTGTGATATTTGTCCGTGTGTATCTTGTAGTACGTAGCTCAGCGAGCCGTGTAAGACGCCATTACTACCTAACGTTATTGTTGCTGCGTGATGGTTGGTATCTAAACCTGTGCCTGCGGCTTCAACGCCTATCAGTGTAACAGGGTCGTCTATAAAAGCCGAGAAAATTCCAATTGCATTTGAACCGCCACCTACGCATGCAATTACGTAGTCAGGTAGCCTATTTAACCTTTGTAGACACTGTGTTTTTGTTTCTATTCCAATAACTGACTGAAGATCGCGAACTATATACGGATACGGATGCGGACCTACAGCGCTTCCGATTAAATAATGTGTTGTGCGGACGTTTGTAACCCAGTCGCGTATCGCTTCGTTTATGGCATCTTTTAGAGTTGCACTGCCAGTCGCTACTTCAACTACTTCAGCGCCGAGCATCTGCATTCTATGGACGTTTTGCGACTGACGTTTTATATCTTCTTTGCCCATGTATACGACGCACTGAAGTTTTAACATTGCACATATAGTAGCGGTTGCTACGCCGTGTTGCCCTGCACCTGTTTCGGCGATGATCCTCTTTTTACCCATCTTAACTGCTAACAAGCCTTGACCTAGTGCGTTATTTATTTTATGAGCACCTGTATGTGCCAAGTCTTCTCTCTTAAGATATATTTGTGGACCATTTATTACTTGCTCAAGGTTTGTAGCTCTATAAATCGGTGTCGGACGTCCTACGTAATCATGAGATAACTCTTGTAACTGATGCCAAAACTCTTGATCTGTTTTTATATTTTGGTACGCTGATTCAAGCTCTTCAAGGGCAGACATAAGTGTTTCGGGTACGAACCTGCCCCCAAATTTACCAAAATATCCACGTTTATCGGGTGTAGATACTGTTGCTGTAAGTTTAGTATTCATATATGCAAGTTGTTTATCATTTATATAATGGAAATTGTATAATACTATTTTACTATTTCAACACAACTCTAGTTTGAAATTTTTACAAATTATCAAGGTAAATATATAGAATGAACTCTAATAATCCGCCAAAGCTAAGTATAGATAAGTATATGATGCACATTGCTCTTACTGTAAAAATGCGTGCACGATGCTTAAGAAGGCAGGTCGGTGCAGTGCTAGCAAGAGAGGGGCATATTGTATCTACGGGATACAATGGAACGCCACACAATATACCAAACTGTGATCAAGGCGGTTGCATTAGATGCAGTGATACTAAAACTTACCCTCACGGTGTAGGGTATGATATGTGCATATGCGTTCACGCTGAACAAAACACTCTTTTATCCGCAGCACGCTTTGGTATATCTGTAGAAGGCACCATTCTTTACACTACAACTAAGCCTTGCTTTGGTTGTATCAAAGAGCTACTACAAGCACGGATAATAGGGGTCATATACTTGCATGAGTGGGTTTCACTAGATTCCCAACACAAAGAAGACTATAAAACCATTGTAGAACATTTTCCTAAAGGTTTAAAGCAAATAAATTTCCAAGAGGCTTTATAAGAGCATTATAAAATTTCTTAAAGAAACACTTGACAACCACTCTTTAAAACGTTATATTTATAAATAGTTTGTTTAATATGCAGCGTAAATCGTATTTTTATTTTATAAGAATACCTATAAAGAGATTACATAATATATAATATTGTTTTAAACTCTACTTTTAGACATTGCTTTAGTAGAGAGGTTTTTTTGTGTATATAAAAACCTCAATCGTTACTAAGGTTAGATTGCTCAATTTCCACTTTTATACTTTCTATAAGAATCAACAAGGAGATGTCCGAGTATGACTGAAACTCAGAAAAATTCCAATTCAAACAAAATCAATAAGCTCTCTCCGCGGGGGAAAACGTTTAATTACGGTCCAGAGATGCCGAATTTGGTTGATATACAAACGCAATCCTTTAAGTGGTTAAAAGAAAAAGCGTTTGGGGATATTCTCAAAGAAATATCTCACATAGAAGACTCTACAGGTAAGCGGTTTAGGCTGACTTTTGAAGAACTGGATATTAGACCGCCACGATATACAGAAGACGAATGCCGAATTAAAGGTATTACGTACTCGTGTCAAGTCTATATAAATGTACAATTGAAGATAATTTCTACAGGTGAAATAAAAGAACAACGTCTGTTTTTCGGTGATATGCCTATAATGACAGACTACGGAACATTTATTATAAACGGTGGTGAGCGTGTTGTAGTATCACAGTTAATCCGTTCGCCGGGGGCTTATTTTTCTACATATACTGATGTATCAACTAACCGCAGTTTATCTAGGGTAAAACTGCTACCTTACAGAGGTGCACCGATAGAGATGGAAATCTCAGCCGATAACGTTATATACACAAAGCTAGACCGTAGACGTAAAATGTCCGTTGCAACTCTACTGCGTGCATTTGGTTTTACTAACCAGCAAATGTTAGAACAATTTGGTGAAAGCGAGGAGGATCACAAAACAGGTACCTCCTATATGAAAGCAACCTTAGAACGTGATACAACTTCTACAAAAGAAGAAGCACTTGTTGAAGTTTTCCAGAGAATGAGACCAGGTGAGATGGGCAGCCCCGAGAGCGCTATTTCATTTTTAAATTGGATGTTTTTTGATGAACACCAGTACGACCTTGGAGAAGTAGGCAGATACAAGCTAAACCAACAACTGAACAATGACGGTGATTCCACTGAACGCACCATAACAGTAAAAGATATTGCAGGGCTTACCCGTCGGCTGATAGAGTTTAGTAAAACCCCCTTTGATAACGATATTGACCACCTCGGAAACCGTAGAGTCAGATCAGTCGGAGAACTCATACAAAACCAACTGCGAATAGGTTTTAGACGCATGGAAAAACTCATCCGAGAAAGAATGACAATCCAGATAGACCCTTCCATAACTACACCAGCTGCACTTATTAATAACCGTCAGATGGTAGCAGCATGTAGAGAGTTTTTTGGCAATTCGCAGCTATCACAGTTCATGGATGGCACAAACCCATTATCTGAACTTACACATAAAAGGCGTTTATCCGCACTCGGACCAGGCGGACTCACCCGTGAAAGAGCAGGATTTGATGTAAGAGACGTCCACTATACCCACTACGGACGCATATGTCCTATAGAAACACCAGAAGGACCAAATATAGGTTTATTGGGTTCACTGGCTACATATGCACGTATAAATCCATTCGGTTTTATTGAAACACCTTACTACAAAGTCAGGAAAATTATATCTTCAAAAAGCACTGACATTAATAAACGCAAAGCCCTTGAGAATATTTACGATACTGACAATAATCTTATTGTACAAGCAGGTAAAAGCATATCACGCGAACAATCTGAAATCATCAATGCACTACCTGAAAAGGAGCTGAAAGTACAGCCATACGTTACTAACAGAAAAGAGGACTTTATCTACCTCTCTGCAGAAGATGAAAGAGACCTTCTTATAGGGCAACCAAATATCCGACTAGATTCAAAAAGGCAGATCGGTGAGGATTCAGTACAAGTACGTAAAAACGATACCTTTATATATGAATCGCCGTTAAACATTCACTATATTGAAGTCGCAACTACACAGCTAGTAAGTGCCTGTACTGCACTTATACCTTTCTTAGAACACGATGATGCAGGAAGAGCTCTTATGGGTTCAAACATGCAACGTCAAGCAGTACCTGGTATTTTATCCGAAACCCCATTGGTAGGTACAGGTATGGAAGAAAAGGTAGCTAAAGATAGTGGACATATAATTTTATCTTCAGTAAGTGGTATTGTTAGTCAGTGTGATTCTTCTTCAGTAACTGTATCTGATGCTGAAGGTAAACTGCATATACATAACCTTGTTAAATTTAGACGATCAAACCAAGGTACTTGTATAAACCAGAATCCAATAGTGCGCATTGGGCAGACAGTTAAACAAGGTGATGTACTTGCAGATTCGTTTGCTACAGATAACGGTGAATTATCGCTTGGGCAAAACCTCAATGTTGCCTTGATGAGCTGGGAAGGTTTCAACTACGAAGATGCGATAGTAATATCTGAAGATGTGGTTAGTAAAGACATGTTTGCATCGGTACACATTGAAAAATTTGAAACAGAAGCAAGGGATACTAAGTTGGGTCCGGAAGAGATAACTCGCGATATATCCAACGTCAGTGAAGAGAGTTTAAAAAACCTTGATGAAAACGGTATAGTACGAATAGGTGCATGGGTAACAAGAGACGATATCCTCGTCGGGAAAGTAACACCAAAAGGTGAGACTGAACTAACCCCAGAAGAAAGGTTACTACGTGCTATATTCGGTGATAAAGCAAAAGACGTAAAGGATTCTTCATTGCGCATGCCACATGGGCAGATGGGCAAGGTCGTAGCTACACGCGTGGTAACACCAAGTAAGGAAGACCACTTGCCACACGGTGTAGAAAAAAGAGTCCGTGTTTGGGTTGTTTATAGTAAGAAAATTCAAGAAGGGGATAAGATGGCAGGTAGGCACGGTAATAAAGGTGTCATAGCCAAGGTGGTACCACGTGAAGATATGCCATTCTTAGCAGATGGTACACCTATAGATATAATTCTAAACCCTATTGGTGTTCCCTCTAGGATGAACTTAGGGCAGCTCATGGAAGCACACTTGGGTTGGGCTCTACATAAACTAAACATTTCATGGCGGACACCTGTGTTTCAAAGCGGTTCTGTAAACTTTATTGAAGATATGCTGGCAATCTTATGGATGGTAAATGAATCATCTATCTACAGTGAAGACTTCAACAATAACGAATTCAATTGGCTGAAATTAGAAAACTGGTTGCAATCTAAAAACTACAAACCCACACACGTATTTGGATCAAAATACAAAGAGTTTACATTGGAGAATTGGTTGCAATCCAAAAACTACAAAGAAGGTTTGTTATCTGAGGTATGTACAAGAATATGGCTAAAAGAGGCAGGTCTTCATAACGTGGAACAGATAAAAACAAAGAAACTACGTGGTATTGCTATAAAAACCGCAAAAGAGAAGAACATCCTGTTTCCATTACTCGGGAAGTCTATACTATACGATGGCAAAACAGGCAAACCATTTGAACAGCCTATCACAGTCGGTAACATGTATATGATGAAACTTAACCACTTGGTAGAGGATAAAATACACGCACGCTCTACAGGACCTTACGCATTGGTTACACAGCAACCATTGGGTGGTAAGTCGCAGTTCGGTGGTCAGCGTCTTGGTGAGATGGAAGTCTGGGCACTTGAAGCATACTCTGCAGCTTACACTTTACAGGAAATGCTGACTTTTAAATCCGATGACGCCAAAGGAAGAGTAAAAGCCTTTGAGGCAATAGTAAAAGGTGAAGAACGTTTTGAACGAGACTTGCCCGAATCCTTTAGAGTACTTATGAAAGAACTGCAAGGGCTGTGCCTGGCGTTAGAAACAAATACAAAACATACAGTCGGATCCTCGGAACGCGATACACTAAGAGTGCCTGCTCTAAACGGTGAATATAAAGAAGAACCGACACTTGACTACTTGGACGATGAGTTTGATATCAATGATGAAGAATTTTCGCCTGAAAGCATTTTACTGCTTAAAAATTCAGTAAGTAGCTTATCAAACGAAGATGCAAGCGATTAATGTCAGTAATCTGTTTTGTATATTCTTATAACCTTAAACAAACATTATAGTCAATTTTACTAAATAGGAGAAATCTTAAATGTCAAACGAAGTTGCTACACCTGAACTCAAATCTATTCGTATCACTCTTGCCTCGCCAGAGATGATAAAGGGATGGTCTTTTGGTGAAGTTACTAAAGCAGAAACCATAAATTACCGCACATTACGACCTGAAAAGGATGGGCTCTTTTGCGAACGAATATTCGGACCGACAAAAGACTGGGAATGCTATTGCGGGAAATATAAGAAGTCTAGGCATAAAGGCACAACTTGTGATAGATGTGGTGTCGAAGTTACTAGATCACGAGTAAGAAGAGAACGCATGGGGCATATCAAACTCGCTTCACCAGTTGCACATATATGGTTTTCTAAAGGATCGCCATCTTATATAGCGCTGATATTGGATGTTACCCCACGCGACCTTGAACGAGTATTGTATTTTTCACGTTACATTATCACATCTGTAAATGAAGAAGAAAAGCAACGTATTTATAAGGATCTTATCAGTAAACACAAGCAAACCATTGCAGATCTACAAACCAAGTACTCCTCACAGAAAGCAAGTTATAACACATACCAAGAAGACTTAGCCAAAATACGAGAGCAGATTGCACTTTACCATATCCAACCTGCAGATATCAAAACCTTAATTAACAAAGTTAACAGTGAGTATATCGCCGAAGAAGAGGGTATAGTAAAGTCCATTACTGAAACTAAGGACAGTATTAGAGTAACTATACAAACTAAAACGCTTGTTCCAGCCAATTTCCCCATTCCACTCAAACACAAGGCGGTAGTAAAAACTGGTGGCACTGTAAAAGCAGGCGAACCTATCATTGAATTAACAAAACGTTCAAAGATAATAGCACAGGAGAAAGGCGAAGATATTACAAACACAACTATCTTTGCACCAATATCTGGATCTATCAAAGTTACCAAGAGAATCGTCTATATAACACCTTTTAGTGATGAATATAATGACGATAATACCGACGATACAGTTATAACTTCAAACAACCATGTTACTGACACTTGGACGATAGACACCCCCTTGCATTCGGAAGTTACAGTAAAAGTAGGGCAATTGGTCAAAAAAGGCACCCCGATAACCTTGCCTACTTACTTTGATAAGCTGCAATGTCTGCACAACTATCGGCTTCAGATAACTAGCGACTACCTACACGATGTGCGTCGTTTAACCGTTCTCACAGAAGATAAATATAAAGAATTGCAAAACCATTTTGGTAATATGCTATTCTCAGCCGATATGGGCGCAGAGGCGATATATGAAATTCTAAAAAAAGTGGATCTTAACCAATTAAAAGAAAATCTACAAAAAGACATCAAACTGGTCTCGGGTCAGCGTCATAGTAAAATAATAAGACGCCTGCGTGTTGTAGAAGCACTACGTAATAGTGGTAACAAGCCCGAATGGATGATAATAACAGTTTTACCAGTACTCCCACCTGATCTCCACCCTATGGTTAGGCTTGACGGCGGGCGGTTTGTTACTAGTGACTTAAATCAGCTATACAGACGAGTGATAAACAGAAATAACCGACTGAAAAACCTCACTAACATACAAGCACCAGAGATTATAATTCGCAACGAAAAACGTATGCTACAAGAAGCAGTAGATAGTCTAATTGATAATGGTAAACGTTCGCGAGCAATACAGGGCGCACATAACCATCAGCTAAAGTCACTTACTGACTTACTACGAGGCAAACACGGCAGATTCCGTCAAAACATGCTCGGTAAACGCGTAGACTACTCAGGGCGATCCGTAATTGTAGTAGGACCCAGCTTGAAACTCTACGAGTGCGGTCTGCCAAGAAAGATGGCTGTAGAACTCTTTAAACCTTTTGTTATGAACGCACTTGTTTTAAAAGGGCATGCAAGTAATATAAAAAGTGCCAGACGACTATGTGATACACTCACTCCCGTAGTTGAAGATATACTAGAGGAAGTTACTAAATCCCATCCTATAATTTTAAATCGTGCCCCTACACTCCATCGTCTTGGAATTCAGGCATTTAAAGTCGTGCTTGTGGAAGGCTTAGCTATACAGTTACACCCATTAGTGTGTACTGCATTCAATGCCGACTTTGATGGCGACCAAATGGCAGTACACGTTCCACTGTCTATAGAAGCACGTAGAGAAGCCATTAAACTGATGATTAGCTCAAATAATCTGCTATCAGCTAGATCTGGTGACCCAATAGTCGCACCAACATTAGATATGGTATTAGGTATTTATCACCTTACACGCATAGAGGATACATCAAATAAAAAGAGTAGTAATACGTCTAACGGTAACAGTTACCACTCTTATAACGTTTACTCAAATTTTGAACAAGTACTTATAGCGTACAATACTTCAAATATACGGCTACAAGAAGAAATACAGGTTAGAGATAATAGTGGCAATATGGTAACGACTACACCGGGTAGAATAATCTTTAACCAGATCCTTCCAGATAGTTTAGGCTTTAAGAACTTGACTTTCAACAAAGATGAACTTGAAAAACTGATAAAAGAGTGCCACATCAAGCTTGAAAATGAAACTGTTGTGGAAATATTAGACAAAATTAAGAATGTAGGCTTTAAATACGCCACAACATCTGGTACTACTATAGCAATAACCGATATAACTACACCTCCTAGTAAAAAATCACTACTGAATTCCGCTGATAAGAAAATAAACCAACTTGAAGAACAGTTTCTTGAAGGACTCATTAGAGAAGATGATAAATATCAGGAATCTATAAAGATATGGACGGAGGTCTCTGAAAACCTGACTAAAGATGTAGAAAAAATTCTTAATACATACAATGGTGTTTACGACATGTTTAACTCAGGTGCAAAGGGTAATATAGCACAAATCAAACAGATGGTAGGTATGCGTGGGCTAATGAGTAACCCTAGAGGTCGTATTATAGAGATGCCTATACGTTCTTCGTTTTCCGAAGGTTTGTCAGTTATGGAGTACTTCATATCTACACATGGCACGCGTAAAGGTCTTGCCGATACCGCACTAAGAACTGCTGACGCAGGGTACCTAACACGTCGGTTAGCAGACTTAGCACAAAACGTTATCATACTACAAGAAGACTGTGGAGATAATATCGGTATAAATGTAATTGACGACTTAGCGGAAGACCTGCGTATATCAGGCCGTATTGTATCCCGATATCCTGCTACAACCATTTTACACCCTGTTACAAAAGATACAATAGCAGACTCCAATACACTAATAACCACTGACCTTGCTAAGAGTATACAGGATGCAGGTGTTAAAAGTGCATACGTGCGTTCGCCGATTGCTTGTACTGCAAGTAGAGGAATATGCGCTAAGTGCTATGGGAACTCATTAGCAAATAATAAACCTAGTATGATTGGTGAGGCAGTAGGAATAATAGCTGCTCAATCTATAGGCGAGCCCGGCACACAACTTACCATGCGTACCTTCCACACAGGTGGAATTGCAGGACAGGATATTACATCAGGGCTGCCCCGTGTAGTAGAGCTCTTTGAAGCAAGAGACCCTAAAGGTGTAGCACCAATAACTGAAATCGCTGGTACTGTTAGTCTAATACAAACTAACCATGGCAAGATCGCAAAGGTGGTAAATACAGAAAAATACTCGCATGAGGTAGATATACCTTCTACACATAGAGCTTGTGTTAAAACAGGAGAGAAAATCTTTATAGGGCAACCTATCTTACGCATCAAGAAGCTACCCAGTAACAGCAAAAATACTTTACAACAGCAGATAACAGCCCCTGTTAGTGGCGAGCTTAGAGTAACAAGACGTCAGATTTCTATAAGCTGGGAAGAAAATACCGAGAAAATTTACATCCTCCCTCATTCAGCAAGAGTAGTTGTAAAGGATGGTCAAAAAGTTGAACCAGGGCAAGCACTGACTAGTGGACCAAAAAATCCAAAAGAAGTACTCCGAATTCAAGGCGCCGAGACTACACAGAGATACTTAATAAACGAGGTACAGAAGGTATATCGTTCACAAGGAGTAAATATACACGATAAGCATATTGAAGTTATAATAAGGCAGATGATGCAAAAAGTGGAAGTTGAAACTTCAGGCGATACAGACTTACTACCTGAGGAAATTATATTTAAGTCAGACTATGCCAGAATTAATAACACGGTTATTAATAAAGGTGCTCAACCTGCAACTGCTAAACCAATACTGTTAGGTGTTACAAGAGCTGCACTATCAACAGACTCGTTCTTGGCAGCTGCGTCTTTCCAAGAAACAGCTAGAGTGCTGGCAGATGCTGCAATATCAGGCACAGTTGATAATCTCATTGGATTGAAAGAAAACGTTATTATAGGTAACCTCATACCCGCACGTCTGGCTAGCGAAGAAGACAGTAATGCATATGTAGGTTTATCTTCTGCTCAATCAAGTCAGTTTGATAATGGAATACAACTTCCTAAATCTTATGAAGAAGCATTAGACATGGTAAGTAGAGAAGGTTACGGTAAAAATCAGGAAGAGCATCGAAGAACGGCAGAAAATTACATAAGTAGCCGAAATTAGAAGCTTATTAACTTAGAGTTTATGATATAATTTTTTTACTATCTATCCGTTAATAAATTTTGAAAGGAGATATATCATGGATAATATGTTACGAGGTTTAAGGGGCTACTTTTCTAAATTACTAGGATTATTCCGTAGCGGTCCTTCTTCAGAAGAGCCCAAAGCTGTTGATATGGCAAAGTCTATGCCTGCAGAAGAGCCTATGATGTCTACATCAGAAGAGCCTAAAGCCGCTGATATGGCAGAGCCTATGCCTGCAGAAGAGCCTATGATGTCTACAACAGAAGAGCCTAAAGCTGCTGATATGGCAGAGTCTATGCCTGCAGAAGAGCCTATGATGTCTACAGTAGAAGAGCCCAAAGCTGCTGATATGGCAAAGTCTATGCCTGCAGAAGAGCCTATGGTGTCTACAGTAGAAGAGCCCAAAGCTGCTGATATGGCAGAGTCTATGCCTGCAGAAGAGCCTATGATGTCTACAGTAGAAGAGCCTAAAGCCGCTGATATGGCAGAGTCTATGCCTGCAGAAGAGCCTATGATGTCTACAACAGAAGAGCCTAAAGCTGCTGATATGGCAGAGCCTATGCCTGCAGAAGAGCCTATGATGTCTACAACAGAAGAGCCTAAAGCTGCTGATATGGCAGAGTCTATGCCTGCAGAAGAGCCTATGATGTCTACATCAGAAGAGCCCAAAGCCGCTGATATGGCAGAGTCTATGCCTGCAGAAGAGCCTATGATGTCTACATCAGAAGAGCCCAAAGCTGCTGATATGGCAGAGCCTATGCCTGCAGAGGAGCCTATGATGTCTACATCAGAAGAGCCTAAAGCTGCTGATATGGCAGAGTCTATGCCTGCAGAAGAGCCTATGATGTCTACATCAGAAGAGCCCAAAGCTGCTGATATGGCAGAGTCTATGCCTGCAGAAGAGCCTATGATGTCTACATCAGAAGAGCCCAAAGCTGCTGATATGGCAGAGCCTATGCCTGCTGAAGAATCTGCGGAATCTACAGCAGAAAAATCAAAACCTGCAGCGAAAGCACCTAGTAAGCGTAAGCGTTCTACTAGCCGAAAACGTTCTAAAAGTTAGTGCTACTATAAAATACCGACCATGCATTAGTAAAGTCTATGTGTTCTGTATTGCTTTCCAAGATCAAAGGTGCTGGTGGTAGTTTAATATTTTGTTCGGGTAATTCGCATATTACTTGTTTAGTGTAAGCAGCGGCTTTAAAGTTTTTAAACGTTGTGTAATTTAACAGTTTTCGCATACTAGTGGCGTTTGATATACGTATGCGTTGTTCTAGCTTTGCGTTATATAGCTCTTTGAGCCAATTTTCTAGCCCTAATCTGTTTAAAAACTCTGATTGAGTCATTGTAAAGGCATGCTTAAATCCACTATTTAGAAAAGCTTCATTAACTGACGTAAAATCCACATAGGCAGTTATATCTTGGCAACCGGGATTATCAAGTAGCCTATGTGTTTGAGTGTGCTTATAAAATGATTGGACTGTTCTACCTATTCTTTTAGGATCGTAGAGCGTACTATTATTAAACCCGTAGTCAAATAGTAGCACTACGCCCTGCTTTATAATACGACTAACTTCTTTTACCCATTGGTGTATATATGGGCAGACTGCCCCCCTGTATCCGTTTGGAAGTGTATCTATAGTACTCTTTAGCCTGCCTTCAATTAGGTTAGTTGAAGGCTTCTGAATAATCTCCTGTAAGTTGCCGTTATTTTCTGTGATAAATACCTCCATAGGAGTACGGTTTACAATTTGGAATATATGCACAGGAAAGGAATCTATGAGTTCATTAGCAATTACCATGCCGTAAGTGGAGTTTTGTATATCGTTTTTAGGTAGAACGTTGAATATATTTCTGTTTTTGGGGTATAGGTCGTGGGCACGGTATGTTAACGATTTGTAGAACTGGGGTAGTTGAGTTTTTGAGTAAGTAGTAAAGTCTCTTGCTAGGATTCCATCGCCAGCACCTAGTTCTGTAACTGTGAATTCTCCTCTTCCCCATTCAGCCCAAAGCTTAGATGCCCATACGGCTAGTATTGCTCCAAAGGATGGGTGTACGTAAGGTGCCGTATAGTAATCCTCAGTAATACGTTTTTCTTGTCGTGCGTAGTAGCCTAGGTCAGTTGAGTAAAGGACTTGCTCTATATATTCTGTATAAGGTATTGGACCTACTTGGCGTATGCGTTTGACAATACGCTGTTTTAGAGTTTGCGTAAAGGCGTTTATTGTCAGTGTTTCCTGTTACCTCTCGGATATATGTATGTAATTTCTTTGACGTTTTCCCTCGTACCGTAGCATTGGTCTTATGAGTATATTTCGCTGTAATTGTTCAATTATCTGAATTGTCCAGCCTGGGACTCTCCCGACTGCGAAGATGGGTACGAAGAGCTCTTTTGGTATTCCGAGTAAGTGATATATTACACCTGCGAAAAAGTCTACGTTAGCATATATACCGTGCTTTGTATATTTATGCATGGCTTTTTGGATGTTTTCTAGTTTCATAAATAAGATTTGTTCCCCTGTTTTATCAATAAGTGCTCTTAGCCCTTTACGCAAATGAGAGGCTCTTGGATCTATGGATTTATATACGCGGTGACCAAAACCCATTACACGTTGTCTATTTTTCAACAGATTACTGATATATTCTTCAACGTGGTCGGGAGTTTCAATTTCATTTATCATATGCATAACGTTTTCAGCGGCACCGCCGTGTAGTGGGCCTGACAAGGTGGCTATAGCGGAAGTTATTGCAGAGTAGTAATCGGCGCCTGTGCTTGCAACTACGCGAGCTGTAAAAGCGGAAGCATTTAAACCGTGGTCAGCGTGGAGTACAAAGTCTTGATCCATGATACTGGTATGTTCTTCGGAGGGCAGTTCGCCGTTCATCATGTATAAAAAGTTAGCCGCATGGCTTATCTCACGATTCGGCTCTATAGGATCTAAACCGTTACGAATACGGTGATGTGTCATTACGATACAAGCTACTTGAGAAGTTAGTGCAATACCTTTACGATAAACGCTTTCTAGTGAATTATCGTTAATTTCGCTGTCGCAACTTGATAGTACTGACACAGCGGTACGTAAAACGTCCATAGGGTGTGAATCTTTTACTATGTTTATTGCATCTATTACCTTGTCGGGCAATTTTCTGTTTTCTTTGAGCCGCTGGGCGAACTCTTGTAACTGATTTTGTGTAGGTAGTTCTCCGTTGAGTATGAGGTACGCTGTCTCTTCAAAATTGGAGTTTTCTGCGAGATCTGCTATAGAGTAGCCTCTGTACTCAAGAGTGCCATTCGTGCCGTCTATAAATGTTGTATAGGTACGGTCTAGGTGTATACCTTGTAGCCCTCTATCAAGGGGTGGTTTTTTACTTTCTTCTGTATTCATAATCAGCTCTACCTAACGTTAAAAATTTTTGGTTATATATAAACTTTATTGAAATTCAAATTTTTTGTTTAGTACTTGGTTTACTAACTTATCTATAGCTGTTGTAGCAGGGAGGTTGCCCAAATCACCCTTTAGTAGGGATCTAACTGAGATACTGTTTGATGCCTCTTCTTTATCTCCGACTATAAGCATGTATGGGATGTATAGCAACCTTGCTTCTCTTATTTTAGCACTCATACGGGTGTTAGATTGATTAATAGTTGCTCTTATACCATTTAAAATTAGTTCTTTTTTTAATTTTTCGGCGTATTGGATGTGTCGGTCTGCTATTGGTATAATGATGCTTTGTATTGGTGCGAGCCATAGAGGCAGTACTCCACTTAAGTGCTCAATCAGTATGCCTATGAATCGTTCTAATGAACCTAGCATGGCTCTGTGTATAACTACGGGGCGTTCTCTTACTCCGTTTTGGTTTGTGTATAGCAGATCGAATCGTTCTGGTAAGGAGAAGTCTATCTGTACTGTGCCTAATTGCCATTTTCGCCCGATAGCGTCAGAGACAAACGTGTCTATCTTCGGTCCGTAAAAAGCACCTTGCCCTTCTTCTATAGAGTAGTTATAATTGTTCTGTTTGAGTAGCTGTATAAGCATATTTTCTGCTTGTTCCCATGCTTCGTTACTGCCTATGCTATTTATAGGTTTTGTAGAGAGTGAAAATTCCCAGCTTTTAAATCCGAATATTTTATAAGATTCTTCAAGGACTCTTAAGAATTCTAATATTTCCGACTGTATTTGTGCAGTGCTACAAAATATGTGTGCGTCATCTTGGCTGAAGCTCCTAACACGCGCTAATCCGTGAGTTACGCCTGTGCGTTCGTTTCTGTGTAATCTACCGAAGTCAGCTAATTTAATGGGTAGATCGCGGTAAGAGTGCGATTCTGATCTAAAAATCAAGGCTGCAGCAGGGCAGTTCATGGGTTTTATACCTAAGTTATCCGAACTTGTGAAGTACATAGATTCTTTGTAATTTTGGTAATGACCTGATTTTTTCCAGAGTTGTATATCAAATATCTGCGGTGTTATAACTTCGTTGAATCCCGTTTCTTTATAGATTTGGCGCACATAATTGATGAGTTCGTTGATTACGATTGTACCTTTTGGTAGGAAGAACGGGCTTGATGGAGCAAGTGAATCAAAAAAGAACAAGCCTATTTGACGACCTATTCGTCGGTGATCGCGTTTTTCTGCTTCTTCTAAGAAGTTCAAGTATTCTCTGAGTGCAGTTGGTGAATCCCATGCGGTGCCGTATACTCTCTGTAGCATAGGGTTGCTTTCTTTGCCACGCCAGTATGCACCTGCCACTTTTAAGAGCTTGAAGTCCTTTAACTCGCCTGTAGTTTGAACGTGCCCGCCTCTGCACAGATCCACGAATACGCCGTTACCATGACTAACAAGTGTTATAGATGAACCCTCTGGTAGAGCGTTTAGGATTTCCATTTTGTACGAGTTGTGCCCAATCGCTTCTATTGCCTCTTCTCTGCTTACAGTTTGCTCTATAAACGGCGTATTCTCTTGAACGGATTTCTGCATCCTTAGCTCTATTTTCTGTAGATCTTCAGGTGTTAAGGGGGTGGGCAGTGCAAAGTCGTAGTAAAAACCTTCGGCAGTTGCAGGACCTATTGTCGGTAAAGCAGTTGGAAAAATATCTACCACTGCTTCTGCAAGAATATGTGCAGCCGAATGGCGTAATTTCTGTAATTTATCTGTTTTATTTTTAAAATTATTGTTTATAATAATACGGTACCATGTGTTATATTTTAAGTTAGTTTATATGGTGGGCAGTGCAGGACTTGAACCTGCGACCTCGTCGATGTCAACGACGCACTCTAACCAGCTGAGCTAACCGCCCTAAATAATTTGCAAATATTTACTATAATACATTTACATATTGTAACTTAATAAGATAAATTTTAAAAAAGAGATTTAATATAAAATATGACATACAAACGTTTATTATTGTGGTATTCTGAGTTAGATACAGAATACAATAATTGAGTAAAATGATTTAATTCGAAAATTTACAACAGATGTGAATATACTAATTAGGAGTTACTATTAGATTGCAAGTTAGAGCTTGTATAAGTTCTACAAAGGTATTATATATGCTTTTAATACCTATTCTCTTTGTTGTAATTTTTGGGAGCACTATTTTTCCCGACGTTTTTAGCAGCCCCGTAAAAACTAATGCGTTAGAGTTATCTAACTTTGCAAGCGTTCAAAACACTACCGCAAATAACTTAAGTGCTCCGTTTTTCCAAGTTCGGCAGAACGTTGATGTAACTGTTACACCTACTACTTCAGCGTTTATAGAGCAAGATAGAGATGTGAATTTCACAGTATCTATGACACCGCCACCAAGTGCAGATACTACACTCTCTTTTGACATTATTACACCCGGCTTTACTGAGATATCTGTAGAACAGGATGCAGGTTGTAGAGTGATTTATGACGGTAGTACACAGTGCTGGGGGCGGTTTGATAATTTTGCACTAGCAACCCTTCAATCATCCCCTTGGAGTTCTACCGAGTTAATGCGTAGTGTAGTGGTAGGGTCTCATTTTGCGTGTGGACTGCGTGTAAACGGAACAGTAGATTGTCAAACGTTTGCAAATACCCCAAATACAGCTGATATAACTCCAGTACCTAATTTTAATCAAACTGTTACATCTATTCATGCAGGTGAGGGGCATGTATGTGCAGTCCTTGCAGACCGCAGTGTAGAGTGTTGGGGACGAAACGAAAGTGGACAAAGTACACCTCCTAGTGAGATCCAAAACAGGGTTCGCATGGTCAGTGCAGGTTATCAATCCAACTGTGCAGTGCTGGATGATTGGAGTGTAGAGTGTTGGGGTGCTAACTTGCGAGGGGGAAGTTCACCACCTAGCAATGAAGAATTCAGTGTAGTATCCGTTGGTTATTACCACTCATGCGGTTTACGTTTAAACAGCGGCACAGCCGTATGCTGGGGTGGGGAAACTCCGAACTTGCCCCCCGAAGAACCAGATCACGGGTTAGCGGGTGAAATTATTCCTCCTAGCGGAGTAGTATTCACAGCAATAAGTTCTGGTTATGATGACACATGTGGAATACGTACTGACGGTAATACACAGTGCTGGGGTTTGAATGTAGGTGTGTATAATACAGAGTATAGTAGTATAGACGTCTCTGACCATCAGCGTCAATCATATGCATGTGGTATACGAGTAGACAACGGTGCTACCGAGTGCTTCATAAATGAGAACACCGAGCTAGGTATTATTCCACCTACTGTGCCCGTTACTCTACCTAATGGTAAACGCATAGAACAGATAACCACCAGCGTTGTAGTAAATAGCAGCGGTGGTACAGGCGCGTTTGCTATAACGTATAGTGACGACGATATTGCTTCAGCCAGTGGGTTATATCTATTGAGTACTGACAACTTTCCAAATAGTCAGGATCGGTTAGATACAGGATTACTGCCTCATATTCGTGTGTTTGATAACGATATTTACATCTCTAAAGATGCAGAATTAGTGGAGGGTACACCTGCCACTACAGTAGTGTTTACAGTTGGCTTTATTGATAATAGAATCTTTGAAGGTATAGGTGTTAATACGTTGAATTACACAGTTGTGTTTAGCGGCAGTGCAACGCGAGGTACTGACTATACAGTCGCTGAACTACCTGAGGAAGATATAATCAGCTTTGATAGTAATACCTTAGTGGTTACTTTTACAGTGCAAGTAGTTGATGACAGTGATTTTGATGAATCAGACTCTATGGTAGTATCCTTGTCAGGCATGCCCGTAAGCGGTATTGCTCTCCCCACTCCACTATCTTCTGTTATAGCCGATAACAACCTTAGAATCATAAATACAACACCTACTGTTACATCATTTGTAGAGCAGGACAGAGATGTGAGTTTCACGGTATCTGTTACACCGCCACAAAGCGTAGAGACCATACTCTCTTTTGATATTACTACACCAGGATCCACTGAAGTCTCTGTAGAACAGTCTGCAGGTTGTAGAGTGTTATATGATGGTAGTACACAGTGCTGGGGTGTGTTTGATACTGCTTCTACAAATGCATCCCTTAGTTCTTCACCTTGGAGTTCTACAGAGTTAATGCGTAGTGTAGAGTTGGGTAATTACTTTGTGTGTGGACTGCGTGTAAACGGAACAGTAGATTGCCTTACTTACTATACTTTTCCTGTAACCAGCAGTGTGGCATCTGTTCCTGATGTGAGTAAAGCGTTTATATCTATTGATGCAAATGCAGACCATGTGTGTGGAGTTCTGTCAGACCGTAGCGTTGTATGTTGGGGCAATAACGAGTTTGGGCAAACTACCCCTCCTGCTGATATCCAAAACAAAGTTCGCAAGGTGAGTGCAGGTACTGATAACACCTGTGCATTGCTAAACGATTGGAGTGTAAGGTGCTGGGGTGGTAACAGTGAAGGTCAATCTACTCCACCCAGTAATGAGATGTTCAGTGAGATATCAGTAGGTTCTGTACATGTGTGTGGTATACGCTTAGGTGATGGCACTGCAGTATGCTGGGGTTCAGATGCATCAGGTGAGGCGACACCTCCTAATGGTGTAGTATTCACTGAGATAAGTGCTGGTAGAGATGAGACTTGTGGTATACGAGTTGACGGTAACACAGAGTGTTGGGGAGGTGATACAGGTACGTATACTACAAAGTTTAGTGCTATAGACCTCTCTGCAAGTGGGCTAGTTGCATATGGTTGTGGTATACGAATGGACAACGGTGCTACTGAGTGCTTCATAGATGATAATAACCCAACTAGTATGCCCCCCACTATTCCTACTCCTGTTACTCTACCTAATGGTAGACGTATAGAACAGTTATCTGCCAGCGTTACAGTAAATAACAGTGGCACAGGCACGCTTACTCTGACTTATGAGAATGACGATCTTGCTTCATCTAATGGGTTATACCTATTGAGTAATGACAATTTGCCAACAAGTGGTCAAGGGGTTGTAGATATAGGATTACTGCCTTATATTCGTGTATTTGATAACGATATTTACATCTCTAAAGATAAAGACTTGTCAGAGTCTGACACTTTGGATCCTGTAGTGTTTACAGTTGGCTTTATTGATAGTAAGGTCTTTGATGGTCTAAGCGTTACTGAGTTAACTTATGCGGTATCGTTTAGCGGTAGTGCAACGCGAGGTACTGACTATACAGTCTCTGGGCTACTTGCTGGAGATATAATCAGCTTTGATAGTAATAAAATAACTGCTACATTTGCAGTGCAAGTAGTTGATGACAGTCAGGCTGAAGAAGGTGACTCTGTAGTTGTGTCTCTATCAGGTATGCCTGTAAGCGGTATTGCCCTTCCTGATGTATTAACGTCTATAATATTGGATAACGATGTTGCATACAACTTAAACATAACACCGCTTACCGAGTCGTTTGTAGAGCAGGATAAACTGCTGACGTTTACGGTATCAGTATCTTCTGTAGTGAATGAGGCTATTAGTATATCTATTGCGATTGCTACACCGGGCACAACGGAATTATCCACACATTTGAGTGCGTCCTGTAGGGTACTGTTCAATGGTAGAGTAGAATGCTGGGGGAGTTTTCCGATTGCAGGTGCGTTGCCATCAGCGCCTTGGGGCGATACCCCTCTGCGTAGTGTAATTGTGGGGCTTTACTATATATGTGGTCTGCATTTAGATGGTAGCGTAGAGTGTAAAACATATGACACTGACATAGTCAATATAACGCCTGTTCCTACTGTAACTAATGCAGTATACACTGCGATTGTTGGAGGTGCGGCACATATGTGTGGTCTTCTATCTAACCGTGGAGTAGAGTGCTGGGGCTTGGGTTCACAACCTGGGAGTGAAACTACTCCTCGTGATGCAAATTCGGAAGTCTCGCTAGAATACATGCTAGATGAAAACCAGGCGTTACCACCTGCTAGTGTTCAAGGGCGTGTGATTAGACTTAGTGCTGGTGGTAATCACACCTGTGTGTTGTTAGATGACAATAGTTTAGAGTGCTGGGGCTGGGACTTCTCCTTCGCAGCTGATGCTATTCTCAGTGTAGTTGAATATCCCCAGCCTGAGAATATGCTCTTTAGTGAGGTATACGTAGGTGCGTTTGGAGTCTGTGGGCTACTACTTGCGGATAGTACACCATTATGTTGGGGGCAAGATTTTGTTGCAGCACCCGGCACATATAATGATGTACCTATGACAGATATATCTATTAATAGTAATGTTATTGGAAGCTTTGCCTCTGCCTGTGGGATACGTCGGGATAACAGTCGTGTGATATGCTGGACTAATGGGAACGATGCTTCCCACACGGGTGGAAACACAGAGTATAGTGCATTGGATAGCGAGACATACATCCATTTTGCGACGGCGCCAAACACCTGCGGTATACGTAAGGATAACGGTCGCGTGGACTGTTTTGTTACTAGTGCCGGATACCCTGTACCTCCTATGCCACCTGTTGCACTATTTGAGGGTAGACGTGCTCAGGAATCTGTTGTTAGTGTTAATATACCACAAGGTAGCACTACTAGCACCTTCACGCTAAACTATAAGGATGATAATTTAACCTCGCTTAGTGGTTTGTATCTGTTGAATGTGATTGGAAGTTCTTATCCTAACTTGAGGCAAGATAACTTAGCGTATGTAGAAGCGTTTGATAACGATATTTATCTCTCTAAAGATTCAGAATTAATGGAGGCTACACCTGCTACTGCAGTAGTGTTTACAGTTGGCTTTATTGATAATAAGGTATTTGATGGTATAAGCGCTAATGAGTTAACTTATACGGTATCGTTTAGCGGTAGTGCAACACGAGGTACTGACTATATAGTCTCTGGGCTACTTGCTGGAGATATAGTCAGTATTGATAGTAATAAAATAACTGCTACATTTGCAGTACAAGTAATTGATGACGACTTATTTGAGTTAACAAGCGACTCTGTAGAGGTATCTATATCAGGTATGCCTGTAAGCGGTATTGACCTTCCTGATGTATTAACGTCTACAATATTGGATAACGATGTTGCAAACAACTTAAACATAACACCGCTTACCGAGTCGTTTCTAGAGCAGGATAAACTGCTGACGTTTACGGTATCAATACCTGCTGCAGTGAATGAGACTGTTAGTATATCCATTGCGATTGCTACACCGGGCACAACGGAATTATCCTCATATGATGATGCGTTCTGTAGGGTGCTGTTCAATGGTAGAGTAGAATGCTGGGGGAGTTTTCCGATTGCAGGTGAGTTGCCATCAGCGCCTTGGAGCGATATGCCTCTGCGTAGTGTAGTTGTGGGGTATGCCTATATATGTGGTCTGCATTTAGATGGTAGCGTAGAGTGTAAAACATATGGCACTGACGTAGTCAATATAGCGTCTGTTCCTACTGTAACTAATGCAGTATACACTGCGATTGTTGGAGGTGGTGCACATATGTGTGGTCTTCTATCCAACCGTAGAGTAGAGTGCTGGGGCTTGGGTTCACAACCTGGGGCTGAAACTACTCCTTTTGATGCAAATTCGGAAGTCTCGCTAGAATACATGCTAGATGAAAACCAGGCGTTACCACCTGCTAGTGTTCAAGGGCGTGTGATTAAGCTTAGTGCTGGTGGTAATCAAACCTGTGTGTTGTTAGATGACAATAGTTTAGAGTGTTGGGGTTGGGACTTCTTCTTACAAGGTAATGAATTTCTTGATCCAGTTGAATACCCCCAGCCTGAGAATAGACTCTTTAGTGAGGTATACGTAGGTGCGTTTGGAGCCTGTGGGCTACTGCTTGAAGATAGTACACCCTTATGTTGGGGGCACGATTTTGTTGCTACCCCCGGCGCATATAATAGTATACCTATGACAGATATATCGATTAATAGTAGTGTTAGTTCCGTCTTTGTCTGTGGGATACGTCGGGATAACAGTCGTGTGACATGCTGGCATAATGGGATTGATGCTTCCCACACGGGTGGAAGCACAGAGTATAGTGGATTGAGTAATAATTCAACAGTTCACATTGAGGCGTTGATATACGCCTGTGGTATACGTAAGGATAACGGTCGCGTGGACTGTTTTGTTGCTAATAGCAGATTGTCTGAACTTCCTATGCCACCTGTTGCACTATTTGAGGGTAGACGTCTTGAAGAGTCTGTTGTTAGTGTTAGTATACCACAAGGTAGCACTACTAGCACCTTCACACTAAACTATAAGGATGATGATTTAGCCTCTCTTAGTGGTTTGTATCTATTGAATGTGATTGGCAGTTCTGATCCTAATGTGAGGCAAAGTAACTTAGCGTATGTAGAAGCGTTTGATAACGATATTTATCTCTCTAAAGATAACGACTTGTCAGAGTCTGCCACTTTGGATCCTGTAGTGTTTACAGTTGTCTTTATTGATAATAAGGTCTTTGATGGTATAAACGTTAATGAGTTAACTTATGCGGTATCGTTTAGCGGTAGTGCAACACGAGGTACTGACTATATAGTCTCTGGGCTACCTGCTGGAGATATAGTCAGTTTTGATCGTAATAAAATAACCGCTACATTTGCATTACAAGTAATTGATGACGGTCAGGATGAAGAAGATGAATCTGTAGTTGTATCTCTATCGGGTATGCCTGTAAGCGGTATTGATATTCCGTTATTAACGTCTACAATATTGGATAACTATGTTCTAAACTTAAACATAACACCTCTCAGCGAGTCGTTTCTAGAGCAGGATAAACTGCTGACGTTTACGGTATCAATACCTGCTGCAGTAAATGAGGCTGTTAGTGTATCCATTGCGATTGCTACACCGGGCACAACGGAATTAGCCTTATTTGATAATGCGTTCTGTAGGGTGCTGTTCAATGGTAGAGTAGAATGCTGGGGGAACTTTCCGGTTTCAGGTGAGTTGCCATCAGCGCCTTGGGGCGATACACCTCTGCGTAGTGTAGTTGTGGGGTATGCCTATATATGTGGTCTGCATTTAGATGGTAGTGTAGAGTGCCTAACATATGACACTGACCCAGTCAATATAGCGTCTGTTCCTACTGTAACTAATGCAGTATACACTGCGATTGCTGGAGGTGGGGCACATATGTGTGGTCTTCTATCCAACCGTAGTGTAGAGTGCTGGGGCTTGGGTTCACAACCTGGGATTGATGAAGCGCAGCCTTCTCAGGCATACCCGGGTAACCCCATAGAAGCTCGCAGACTAGGTTACATATTTGATGACAACCAGGCATTACCACCTGATAGTGTTCAAGGGCGTGTGATTAGGCTTAGTGCTGGTGGTAACCACACCTGTGTGTTGTTAGATGACAATAGTTTAGAGTGCTGGGGCTGGAACTTCTCCTTAACATTTCCTACCGTGCTTATGGTAGTTGAATACCCCCAGCCTGAGAATAGACTCTTTAGTGAGATATACGTAGGTGCGTTTGGAGCCTGTGGGCTACTGCTTGAAGATAGTACACCCTTATGTTGGGGGCACGATATTGTTGCTGAACCCGGCGCATATAATAGTATACCTATGACAGATATATCTATTAATAGTTATGCTGGTGAAGAATTCGCTGTTGTTAGTGGACCCACTACCTGTGGGATACGTCGGGATAACGGTCGTGCGATATGCTGGCATACTGGGGACAGTTTCCCCCACACGGGTGGAAGCACAGAGTATAGTGCATTGGGTAGCGATTCAACAATTTACCCTGAAGTGGCTCTGGATCTGCTAGAATCCTGTGGTATACGTAAGGATAACGGTCGCGTGGACTGTTTTGTTACTAATCCCGGATTGGCTGAACCTCCTCTCTCACCTGTTGCACTATTTGAGGGTAAACGTGTTGAGGAGTCTGTTGTTAGTGTTACTATACCACAAGGTAGCACTACTAGCACGTTCACACTAAACTATAAGGATGATGATTTATCCTCGCTTAGTGGTTTGTATCTATTGAATGTGATTGGCAGTTCTGATACTCACGTGAGGCAAGGTAACTTAGCGTATGTAGAAGCGTTTGATAACGATATTTATCTCTCTAAAGATTCAGAATTAATGGAGGCTACACCTGCTTCTACAGTAGTGTTTACAGTTGGCTTTATTGATAATAAGGTCTTTGATGCTCTAAGCGTTAATGAGTTAAATTATGCGGTATCGTTTAGCGGTAGTGCAACACGAGGTACTGACTATACAGTCTCTGGGCTACCTGCTGGAGATATAGTCAGCTTTGATCGTAATAAAATAACTGTTACATTTGCAGTACAAGTAATTGATGACAGTGAGTTTGAAAAAGATGACTCTGTAGTTGTGTCTCTATCAGGTATGCCTGTAAGCGGTATTGACCTTCCTGATGTATTAACATCTATAATATTGGATAACGATGTTTTAAACTTAGACATAACACCAGGCACCGAGTCGTTTGTAGAGCAGGATAAACTGCTGACGTTTACGGTATCAATACCCTATGCAGTGAATGATGCTGTTAGTATATCCATTGCGATCGCTACACCGGGCACAACGGAATTAGCCGTATATGATAATGCGTTCTGTAGGGTGTTGTTCAATGGTAGAGTAGAGTGCTGGGGGAGTTTTCCGGTTGCAGGTGATTTGCCATCAGCGCCTTGGGGCGATACATCTCTGCGTAGTGTAGTTGTGGGGGCTTACTATATATGTGGTCTGCGTTTAGATGGTAGTGTAGAGTGTAAAACATATGGCGGCACTGACGTAGTCAATATAGCGTCTGTTCCTACTGTAACTAATGCAGTATACACTGCTATTTCTGGAGGTGGGGCACATATGTGTGGTCTTCTATCCAACCGCGGGGTAGAGTGCTGGGGCTTGGGTTCACAATCTGGAGGTGAAACGACTCCTTATGATGCAAATAACAATGTCCTTCTAGTTAACATACTAGATGAAAACCAAGCATTACCACCTGCTAGTGTTCAAGGGCTTGTGATTAGGCTTAGTGCTGGTGGTAACCACACCTGTGTGTTGTTAGATGACAATAGTTTAGAGTGCTGGGGCGGGGACTTCTCATTACAAGGTCATAGCGCTCTTGGGGTAGTTGAATATCTCCAGCCTGCGAATAGACTCTTTAGTGAAGTATACGTAGGTGCGTTTGGAGCCTGTGGGCTACTGCTTGAAGATAGTACACCCTTATGTTGGGGGCAAGACTTCGTTGCTGCACCCGGCGCATATAATAGTATCCCTATGACAGATATATCTATTAATAGTAATATTACCGGACCCTCTGCCTCTACCTGTGGGATACGTCGGGATAACGGTCGTGTTACATGTTGGTATAGTGGGAGCGATGCTTCCCACACGGGTGGAAGCACAGAGTATAGTGCATTGGGTAGCGATTCAACGCTTTACACTGGGGCGTTGGCACAATCCTGTGGTATACGTCAGGATAACGGTCGCGTGGACTGTTTTGTTACTCATGGCGGATTAGCTGAACCCCCTATTCCACCTATTGCACTATTTGAGGGTAGACGTGTTGAAGAGTCTGTTGTTAGTGCTAGTATACCACAAGGTAGCACTACTAGCACGTTCACACTAAACTATAAGGATGATGATTTAGCCTCTCTTAGTGGTTTGTATCTATTGAATATGATTGGTAGTTCTGAGCCTAATGTGAGGCAAAGTAACTTACCGTATGTAGAAGCGTTTGATAACGATATTTACATCTCTAAAGATAAAGACTTGTCAGAGGATGACACTTTGGAGCCTGTAGTGTTTACAGTTGGCTTTATTGATAGTAAGGTCTTTGATGGTATAAGCGTTACTGAGTTAACTTATGCGGTATCGTTTAGTGGTAGTGCAACGCGAGGTACTGACTATATAGTCTCTGGGCTACCTGCTGGAGATATAGTCAGTTTTGATAGTAATAAACTAACTGCTACATTTGCAGTACAAGTAATTGATGACAGTGAGTTTGAAGGAGTTGACTCTGTAGTTGTGTCTCTATCAGGTATGCCTGTAAGCGGTATTGATATTCCGTTATTAACATCTCCAATATTGAATAACGATGATGTAATCTTAGAAGCAATAACACCTCTCACCGAGTCGTTTGTAGAGCAGGATAAACTGCTAACGTTTAATATAGCAATACCTGATGTAGTGCATGATGCTCTTAGTATATCTATTGCGATTGCTACACCGGGCACAACGGAATTATCCTCATATAGTAATGCGTTCTGTAGGGTGCTGTTCAATGGTAGAGTAGAATGCTGGGGGAGCTTTCCGGTTTCAGGTGATTTGCCATCAGCGCCTTGGGGTGATACACCTCTGCGTAGTGTAGTTGTGGGGTATTACTATATATGTGGTCTGCATTTAGATGGTAGCATAGAGTGTAAAACATATGAGACTGATGACATAGTCAATATAGAGTCTGTTCCTACTGTAACTAATGCAGTATACACTGCGATTACTGGAGGTGCGGCACATGTGTGTGGTCTTCTATCCAACCGTGGAGTAGAGTGCTGGGGCTTGGGTTCACGACTTGGGATATACATCGGGAATGAAGTTAATGTTAGAGGTTCATCACATGGTAACAGCATTTTACTACAAAACATAGATGATGGAGACCAGTCATTAACACCTGCTAGTGTTCAAGGGCGTGTTATTAGAGTTAGTGCTGGTGGTAACCAAACCTGTGTGTTGTTAGATGACCATAGTTTAGAGTGCTGGGGCTTGGACTTCTTCGCAATCTTCCCTACACATCTCAGGACAATTGAATATTCGCAGCCTCAGAATAGACTCTTTAGTGATGTATACGTAGGTGCGTGGGGAGTCTGTGGGCTACTGCTTGAGGATAGTACACCTTTATGTTGGGGGCACGATTTTGTTGGTGCACCCGGCGCATATAATAGTATACCTATGACTGATATATCCATTAATAGTAGTGTTACTAGCGCCTCTGCCTCTGCCTGTGGGATACGTCGGGATAACGGTCGTGTGGTATGCTGGTATAAAGGGAGCGATGCTACCCACACGGGTGGAAGCACAGAGTATAGTGCATTGGGTAGCGTTTCAACGGTCTACTTTGATGAGTTGGCAAACAACTGTGGTATACGTAAGGATAACGGTCGCGTGGACTGTTTTGTTACTAGTGCCGGATTTGATGTACCTCCTACCTCACCTGTTGCACTATTTGAGGGTAGACGTGTTGAGGAGTCTGTTGTTAGTGTTAATATACCACAAGATAGCACTACTGGCACGTTCACCCTAAACTATAAGAATGATGATTTAGGCTCGCTTAGTGGTTTGTATCTATTGAATCTGATTGGCAGTTCTGATCCTAACTTGAGGCAAAGTAACTTACCATATGTAGAAGTGTTTGATAACGATATTTACATCTCTAAAGATTCAGAATTAGTGGAGGCTACACCTGCCAATACAGTACTGTTTACAGTTGGCTTTATTGATAATAAGATCTTTGATGGTATAAGCGTTAATAAGTTAACTTATGCGGTATCGTTTAGCGGTAGTGCAATACGTGATACTGACTATACAGTCTCTGGGCTACCTGCTGGAGATATAGTCAGTTTTGATCGTAATAAACTAACTGCTACATTTGCATTACAAGTAATTGATGACAGTGAGATTGAAATAGGCGACTCTGTAGTTGTGTCTCTATCGGGTATGCCTGCAAGCGGTATTGATATTCCGTTATTAACATCTCCAATATTGGATAACAGTATTGCAAACTTAAACATAACACCGGGCACCGAGTCGTTTGTAGAGCAGGATAAACTGCTAACGTTTAATTTATCAATACCTTCTGCAGTAATAAATGATGCTGTTAGTATATCCATTGCGGTTGCGACACCGGGCACAACGGAATTATCCTCATATAGTAATGCGTCCTGTAGGGTGCTGTTCAATGGTAGAGTAGAATGCTGGGGGAGTTTTCTGCTTGCAGGTGATTTGCCATCAGCGCCTTGGGGCGATACACCTCTGCGTAGTGTAGTTGTGGGGTATTACTATATATGTGGTCTGCATTTAGATGGTAGCGTAGAGTGCCTAACATATGCCGCTGACGTAATCAGTATAGCGTCTGTTCCTACTGTACCTAATGCAGTATACACTGCGATTGCTGGAGGTGGAGCACATATGTGTGGTCTTCTATCCAACCGTAGAGTAGAGTGTTGGGGCTTGGGTTCACAATCTGCGGATGAACCTACTCCTTTTACATTAAGTAATAGTAATACCCTTCTAGCTTACATATACGATGAAAACCAGGCGTTACCACCTGCTAGTGTTCAAGGGCGTGTGATTAAGCTTAGTGCTGGTGGTAATCAAACCTGTGTGTTGTTAGATGACAATAGTTTAGAGTGTTGGGGTTGGGACTTCTTCGTACAAGGTCATAGTATTCTTGGGGTAGTTGCATATCCCCAGCCTGCGAATAGACTCTTTAGTGAGGTATACGTAGGCGCGTTTGGAGCCTGTGGGCTACTGCTTGAGGATAGTACTCCCTTATGTTGGGGGCACGATTTTGTTGCTACCCCCGGCGCATATAATAGTATACCTATGACAGATATATCTATTAATAGTAGTGTTTTTTCCATCTCTGCCTGTGGGCTACGCCGGGATAACGGTCGTGTGGTATGCTGGTATAGTGGGAGCGATGCTTCCCACACGGGTGGAAGCACAGAGTATAGTGGATTGGGTAGCGAGTCATTCGTCCACGTTGCGACGTCGGAAAACAACTGTGGTATACGTCGGGATAACGGTCGCGTGGAGTGTTTTGTTACTCATGGCGGATTTCCTGAACCTCCTATCTCACTTGTTGCACTATTTGAGGGTAGACGTGTTGAGGAGTCTGTTGTTAGTGCTAGTATACCACAAGGTAGCACTACTGGCACGTTCACATTAAACTATAAGGATGATGATTTATCCTCGCTTAGTGGTTTGTATCTATTGAATGTGCTTGGCAGTTCTGCTCATAACTTGAATCAAGGTAACCTAGCGTATGTAGAAGCGTTTGATAACGATATTAGTTTCTCATCTGACTTGCAAGAGGTATCGGAAGCTGATACAGTAACAGGAATAGAGTTTACTGTTGGTTTGATTGATAACCGTATATTTGAGGTTATAAGTGTTAGTGAAGTAACGTTTGCGGTATCGTTTAGCGGTAGTGCAACTATTGATACTGACTATACAGTGTCAGGGCTACCTGCTGGTAATGTGGTGGTATTTGATACCAATAATATTGAAGATACCTTTACTATAGTGCCCATTGATGACACTGTGTTTGACCCTGATGAGCAGATAGTGGTAACTCTAAGTGATACACTGCCAAGTGGTGTTGAGTATGCTGTTCGTAGTATAGCGGTTACTATAGTGGATGATGCTGAGGGTATTCTCATAGATGTTGACAACCCTGTACTGCGTGAGGGTGATGCTATATCTGTTGCAACATTCACTATAAGGGCGGAAGGTTCACTGCCCGGTGGTTCTGTTACGTTTACTGTGGCAGTGGTTGGGACAGCTGTAAACTCTGATGATTATACTACCGATTCTCTCTTGGTCAGTAGCGTTACGTTGACGGAGAGCAACGTTATCACATATGCGTTTACAATCATAGATGACACTGTGTTTGAGGGCGGTGAGACGATAGTATTATCTATAGCTGAGCTACCTGTAGGGACTGAGTTTAGTGATACGTCTAAGACTGAGGTTAGTATCTTAGATAACAATACGCAGATAATAGCCTCTGTTGATCCTTCACAGTTATCCGAGGAGTCGTTATCTTCTGCGGTGTATACATTAGAGTATGTTGGAGCGCCACTTACTAGTGATCTGAATGTAACAATTGAGTTTAGAGGTAATGCTACTGAGGGTGTTGACTATGTATTATCGGGTCTACCTGCTAACAAAGTAGTAACGTTTACTAGTAACATTACAGTGGTAACGTTTACGTTGGACACAGTAGATGATGAAGATTTTGAACATGATGAGACAGTAATTCTTGTAGGTGTATCACCAGACAGTCTTGATTTTAGATTTGAGAATAGTAATTTTGTGATATCATTTAGCGATTCTATAGCACTGGAACTCTCACCAGTAGAGATTAGTTTTTTGGAGAGTGATAGAGAGGTTAATTTTGATGTTTCCTTACCTAGTGCTTTGAATGATGATGTTACGATACCTTATGAGATTACGACGCCTGGTACTACAGAGATAGCAGTATCAGACAATGCAGTGTGTAGAGTGCGGTTTGACGGTAGAACAGAGTGTTGGGGTAAGTTAAGTAGTAACAGTAACTTTGTATCTCCTTGGGATTCTACTACTCTGTTGCAGAGTGTAGTTATGGGTGGTTACTTTGTGTGTGGTTTGTTGTTAGATGGTAGTGTAGAGTGTCATGCACAGGCACAGGATGATCTGTTTGACATAGTAGATGTTCCTGTTACAACTCGTCCGTTTATAGGTATAAGTGCTGGTGAGGCACATGCTTGTGGTGTTCTGTCTAATGGTAGAGTTGTGTGTTGGGGTATTGGTTCTGATGCAGATGTTAATGAGAGTAGATTGAGTTTTACTGATTATGATCAGGCGGTTCCACCTCTGAGTATACAGACATTTGTGAGTGCTATAAGTGCTGGAGAGCATCATACGTGTGCGTTGTTAGAGGATTCTAGTGTTACCTGCTGGGGTGCGAACTTGTTTGGCGAGTCTACGCCTCCATCTGGCGAGAAGTTAAGTAAGTTATCGTTAGGTTCCCATCACAGTTGCGGTTTGAGGGTATCGGATGGTTCGGCGTTGTGTTGGGGTGACAACAGCCAGGGACAATTGAATGCTCCTTCTGGTGAGTTGCGCTTTATAAGTGCTGGAGCAGATTATACTTGTGGTATACAAGTAGATGATGGTAATACTAATTGTTGGGGTTCTGTAAGTGATATCTTTAGCACTGGCTATAGTGCCATATCACTAAAGAAAGAGCCTAGTAACAACTATGCTTGTGGTATACAGTCTTCTGATGGAGGTGTTTCTTGCTTTGTAAACGAGGATCCAGTGAAGTATCCTGTTCCTGAATTTCCTGTAATTCTACCTTCTAGCGATCGTATATCGCAGTTAACAGGTAGTGTTGTGCTAGTTCAAGGTAGTAGTAGTGCAGTAATATCGCTGAACTTCAAGAATGACGATATATCGTCTGCTAGTGGTTTGTATCTATTGCACACTAACCCTACTGGTAATTTCGAGCGTAGTAGTGTGTCATATGTAGATGTGTATGATAACGATGTGTATATTTCTGCGAGTGTGTCAGAGTTATCAGAGGGTGCTAATGTACCATTGACTACGTTTGCTGTTGGATTTGCGGATAATGATCTGTTTAGTATTCTAAATGCTCAAGCGGTTACAGTTACAGTATTGTTTAGTGGGGATGCAAGCCGTGGAGTTGACTATACAGTGTCAGGGTTACCTGTTGGTGATGTGTTAGTTCTGGATAGTAGTAACCATATGCGTGAGTTTAGTGTATCTACTATAGATGATGGTATATTTGATCCTAGTGAGGAGTTAGTAGTCAGTCTGTCTGGTGATCTACCTATGGGAGTTGAGTATAGTAGTGTATCGTCAGCAACTGTGAGTATATCTGATAACGATACAGGTATAAGTATGAGTGTGGATAATGCTGAGTTGTTTGAATCTGATGGTGTATCAGTGGCTTTGTTGAGTGTAGAGTTATCTGGATCTACGTTGCCTGTGGGTGTTAGTGTTGCTGTGGAGTTAGAGTTATCAGGCACTGCGAGTATAGGATTAGATTACACTGTGCCTGTTTCTTCTGTGAGTATAGTTACGTTAAGCAGAGATGTTAGTGTTGTAACGTATGCGTTGGCATTAGTGGATGATTCATTGGCGGAGTTATCTGAGGAGGTTGTTGCAAAGCTGAGAGGTTTGAACTTGCCTTTTGGAGTAAGTATTGCTGATGGTTCTGACGAGTTGAGAGTGAATATAGTAGACAATGACACGTATGTGTATGTAGAAGTGGACAGAGCTCGATTATTGGAGGGTTCTCCTGATTCTATAGCTGTAGTTACATTGCGTAGTACATCTGGGGTAGTTCCTGCTAGTGGTGTAAGTGTGAGCGTGTCTATAGGTGGTAGTGCTACAGAGGGTGCAGACTATGATGTTGTAGGTTTGGCATCTAACAGAGTTATTGAACTAAGTAGTGCTGAGAGTAGTAAGACATTTAGCATAAGAGTTATAGATGATGCAGAGTTTGAGTTTGTGGCAGAGGATGTAGAGGTGTCAATAAGTGGTGGGTTACCTGTTGGGTTGCGTTATGGCACTAGTAGTGTAAGTGTGTTGCTAGAGAGTGAAGATATACAATCGTTCAGTGTAACAGTAAGTGCTTTGACAGTGTCAGAGGGTGATAGTGTAACCTTGGCTATACAAGGTGCATCTGGGGTATACACCTATGCTGTGAGTGGTGGCATTACAGATGGGGACATAAGTGGTATTAACCTATCGGGCTTGTTTACAGTTCCTTCTAGAGGTGAGACTATAGTAGTATTCACAGCTACAGATGATAACTTTACTGAGGATGCAGAGACTGTAGAGGTTACAGTTACTAATCCAGATGGTGCAACTATATCAGTAAGCACAGTGATATCAGCATCAGACCCGTTGAGTGTAAGCGTATCCGATGCAGATGATGTTACAGAGGGTACTAATGTAAGTTCTGTATTCAGTATTACATTAAGCGGTGGTGAACCTACAGAAGATGTAAGAGTGATCTACAGGACAGAAGACATTACTACGGAGGGTGGTAAGGATTACGTATCTGTTACTAGTGGAGTTGTTACGTTTAGGTCTGGGAGTGATTGTGTAAATAGTTGTGTTCAAACAGTGTCAGTGTCAATAATAGATGACAATACAGGTGAGAATTATATAGAGAGTTATGAGTTGTTGTTGGGTAGTGTAATAGGCGGTGGACACTCTGAGCCTCCTGTAATAGTTGATGCTACAGGTGTTGCCCGTATCTTAGATGATGATGGAGTAGTGAATATAAGAGTAGATGATGCTAGTATTACAGAGGGTGATGCTATGTCATTAGCTACGTTCACAGTAGAGGCTATTGGAGTTCTTCCTGCTAGTGGCGTAAGTGTAAGTGTGTCTGTAGTAGGTAGTGCTACTGAGGGTGCAGACTATGCGGTTGTGGGCTTGGGTGTTAACAGAATTATTGAACTAAGTAATGCTGAGAGTAGTAAGACATTTGGCATAAGAGTTGTAAATGATGATATGTTTGAACTAGATGATGAGAGTGTAGCAGTGTCTCTAAGTGGTGATTTGCCATTAGGGTTCAGATATGGTATTAGTATTGCTACTGTGTCTATAAACAGCGATGACATAGCGGACTTTACCGTAACAGTAAGTGCATTTACAGTGTCAGAGGGTGATAGTGTAACCTTGACTATACAAGGTGCATCTGGAGTATACACCTATGCTGTGAGTGGCAGTATTACAGATGGAGATATAAGTGTTATAGATCTATCTGGTGGGGTGTTTACCGTTCCTGCTAGAGGTGAGACTATAGTAGTGTTTACAGTAGTAGATGATGTATTGAGTGAAGGTGCCGAGTCTGTAGAGGTTACAATTACTAATCCAGATGGTGCAACTATATCAGTAAGCACAGTGATATCTGCATCAGACCCGTTGAGTGTAAGCGTATCGGATGCGTCTGATGTTACAGAGGGTGATAATGTAAGTTCTGTATTCAGTATTACATTAAGCGGTGGTGAACCTACAGAAGATGTAATGGTTACCTACAGCACAGAAGATGTTACGGCAGAGGGTGGTAATGATTACGTATCTGTTACTAGTGGAGTTATTACGTTTATGTCTGGGAGTGATTGTGTAAATAGTTGTGTTCAAACAGTATCAGTGTCAATAATAGATGACAATACAGGTGAGAATTATATAGAGAGTTATGCGTTGTTGTTGGGTAGTGTAATAGGTGGTGGACACTCTGAGCCTCCTGTAATAGTAGATGCTACAGGTGTTGCTCGTATATTGGATGATGATGGTGTAGTGAATATAAGAGTAGATAAGTCTAGTATTACAGAGGGTGATGCTATGTCATTAGCTACGTTCACAGTAGAGTCTATAGGAGTTCTTCCTGCTAGTGGCGTAAGTATAAGTGTGTCTGTAGTAGGTAGTGCTACCGTAGGTACTGACTATGCGGTTGTGGGCTTGGCAGCTAACAGAGTTATTGAACTAAGTAATGCAGAGAGTAGTAAGACATTTGGCATAAGAGTTATAAACGATGATATGTTTGAACTAGATGTTGAGAGTGTAGAAGTGTCTCTAAGTGGAGCTTTGCCATTAGGGTTCAGGTATGGTATTAGTATTGCTACTGTGTCTATATTAAGTGAAGACATAGCACCGTTTAGTGTAAGTGTGAGTAGTGTTACAGTGTCAGAGGGTGATAGTGTAACCTTGACACTTGCAGGTGCATCTGGGGTATACACCTATGCTGTGAGTGGCAGTATTACAGATGGAGATATAAGTGTTATAGATCTATCTGGTGGGGTGTTTACAGTTCCTGCCAGAGGTCAGACTATAGTAGTATTCACAGCTACAGATGATAACTTTACTGAGGATGCTGAGACTGTAGAGATCACAGTTACTAATCCAGATGGTGCAACTATGTCAGTAAGCACAGTGATATCTGCATCAGACCCGTTGAGTGTAAGCGTATCGGATGCAGATAACGTTACAGAGAGTGCTGGAGTGAGTTCTGTATTCAGTATTACATTAAGCGGTGGTGAACCTACATTAGATGTAATGGTTACCTACAGCACATTAGACATTACTACCGAGGGAGGTAATGATTACGTATCTGTTACTAGTGGAGTTGTTACGTTTAGGTTTGGGAGTGATTGTGTAAATAGTTGTGTTCAAACAGTGTCAGTGTCAATAATAGATGACAATACAGGTGAGAGTTATATAGAGAGTTATGAGTTGTTGTTGGGTAGTGTAATAGGCGGTGGACACTCTGAGCCTCCTGTAATAGTAGATGCTACAGGTGTTGCTCGTATATTGGATGATGATGGAGTAGTGAATATAAGAGTAGATAAGTCTAGTATTACAGAGGGTGATGCTATGTCATTAGCTACGTTCACAGTAGAGTCTATAGGAGTTCTTCCTGCTAGTGGCGTAAGTGTAAGTGTGTCTGTAGTAGGTAGTGCTACCGTAGGTACTGACTATGTAGTTGAAGGCTTGGGTGTTAACAGAGTTATTGAACTAAGTAGTAGTGAGAGTAGTAAGACATTTGGCATAAGAGTTATAAACGATGATATGTTTGAACTAGATGCAGAGGTTGTAGAAGTGTCTGTAAGTGGTGCATTGCCATTAGGGTTCAGATATGGTATTAGTATTGCTACTGTGTCTATAAACAGCGATGACATAGCGGACTTTACCGTAACAGTAAGTGCTTTGACAGTGTCAGAGGGTGATAGTGTAACCTTGACACTGCAAGGTGCATCTGGAGTATACACCTATGCTGTGAGTGGTGTAAATGCGAGTGATATAAGTGGTATAGATCTATCTGGTGGGGTGTTTACCGTTCCTGCTAGGGGGCAGACTATAGTAGTATTCACAGCTACAGATGATAACTTTACTGAGGATGCTGAGACTGTAGAGATCACAGCTACTAATCCAGATGGTGCAACTATGTCAGTAAGCACAGTGATATCTGCATCAGACCCGTTGAGTGTAATAGTATCGGATGCCTCTGATGTTACAGAGGGTGATAATGTAAGTTCTGTATTCAGTATTACATTGAGCGGTGGTGAACCTACATCAGATGTAAGAGTGATCTACAGGACAGAAGACATTACTACCGAGGAAGGTAATGATTACGTATCTGTTACTAGTGGAGTTGTTACGTTTAGGTTTGGGAGTGATTGTGTAAATAGTTGTGTTCAAACAGTGTCAGTGTCTATCGTAAATGATGATACAGGTGAGAGTTATATAGAGAGTTATGCGTTGTTGTTGGGTAGTGTAATAGGCGGTGGACATTCTGAGCCTCCTGTAATAGTAGATGCTACAGGTGTTGCTCGTATATTGGATGATGATGGAGTAGTGAATATAAGAGTAGATAAGTCTAGTATTACAGAGGGTGATGCTATGTCATTAGCTACGTTCACAGTAGAGTCTATAGGAGTTCTTCCTGCTAGTGGCGTAAGTGTAAGTGTGTCTGTAGTAGGTAGTGCTACCTTAGGTACTGACTATGCGGTTGTAGGCTTGGGTGTTAACAGAGTTATTGACCTAAGTAGTATTGAGAGTAGTAAGACATTTGGCATAAGAGTTATAAATGATGATATGTTTGAGCTAGATGCTGAGAGTGTAGAAGTGTCTATAAGTGGTGCATTGCCATTAGGGTTCAGGTATGGTATTAGTATTGCTACTGTGTCTATAAACAGCAATGACATAGCGGACTTTACCGTAACAGTAAGTACAGTTACAGTTACAGAGGGTGATAGTGTAACCTTGACACTGCAAGGTGCATCTGGAGTATACACCTATGCTGTGAGTGGCAGTATTACAGATGGAGACATAAGTGTTATAGTTCTGTCTGGTGGAGTGTTTACAGTTCCTGCTAGAGGTGAGACTATAGTAGTATTCACAGCTACAGATGATAACTTTACTGAGGATGTTGAGACTGTAGAGATCACAGTTACTAATCCAGACGGTGCAACGTTATCAGTAAGCACAGTGATACCTGCATCAGACCCGTTGAGTGTAAGCGTATCGGATGCAGATAACGTTACAGAGGGTTCTAATGTAAGTTCTGTATTCAGTATTACATTGAGTGGCGGTATACCTACAGAAGAGGTAACAGTGAGCTACAGGACAGAAGATGTTACTGCAGAGGGTGGTAAAGATTACGTATCTGTTACTAGTGGAGTTGTTACGTTTAGGTTTGGGAGTGATTGTGTAAGTAGTTGTGTTCAAACAGTATCAGTGTCAATAATAGATGACAATACTGGTGAGAGTTATATAGAGAGTTATGCGTTGTTGTTGGGTAGTGTAATAGGCGGTGGACATTCTGAGCCTCCTGTAATAGTTGATGCTACAGGAGTTGCTCGCATATTGGATGATGATGGTGTAGTGATTATAAGAGTAGATCAGTCTAGTATTACAGAGGGTGATGCTATGTCATTAGCTACGTTCACAGTAGAGGCTATAGGAGTTCTTCCTGCTAGTGGCGTAAGTGTAAGTGTGTCTGTAGTAGGTAGTGCTACCTTAGGTACTGACTATGCGGTTGAAGGCTTGGCATCTAACAGAGTTATTGACCTAAGTAGTATTGAGAGTAGTAAGACATTTGGCATAAGAGTTCTAAACGATGATATGTTTGAGCCAGATGCTGAGAGTATAGAAGTGTCTGTAAGTGGTGCATTGCCATTAGGGTTTGTGTATGGCATTAGTATTGCTAGTGTGTCTATATTAAGTGAAGACATAGCACCGTTTAGTGTAAGTGTAAGTAGTGTTACAGTGTCAGAGGGTGCTAGTGTAACCTTGACACTTGCAGGTGCATCTGGAGTATACACCTATGCTGTGAGTGGCAGTGTTACAGATGGAGACATAAGTGTTATAGTTCTGTCTGGTGGAGTGTTTACAGTTCCTGCTAGAGGTGAGACTGTAGTAGTATTCACAGCTACAGATGATAACTTTACTGAGGATGCTGAGAGTGTAGAGCTTACAGTTACTAATCCAGACGGTGCAACTATATCAGTAAGCACAGTGATATCTGCATCAGACCCGTTGAGTGTAAGCATATCGGATGCAGATGATGTTACAGAGAGTGATAATGTAAGTTCTGTATTCAGTATTACATTAAGCGGAGGTGAACCTACAGAAGATGTAATGGTTACCTACAGCACATTAGACATTACTACCGAGGGTGGTAATGATTACGTATCTGTTACTAGTGGAGTTGTTACGTTTAGGTCTGGGAGTGATTGTGTAAGTAGTTGTGTTCAAACAGTGTCAGTATCTATCGTAAATGATGATACTGGTGAGAATTATATAGAGAGTTATGAGTTGTTGTTGGGTAGTGTAATAGGCGGTGGACATTCTGAGCCTCCTGTAATAGTAGATGCTACAGGAGTTGCTCGTATATTGGATGATGATGGTGTAGTGATTATAAGAGTAGATAAGTCTAGTATTACAGAGGGTGATGCTATGTCATTAGCTACGTTCACAGTAGAGGCTATAGGAGTTCTTCCTGCTAGTGGCGTAAGTGTAAGTGTGTCTGTAGTAGGTAATGCTACTGCGGGTGTAGATTATGATGTTGTGGGCTTGGCATCTAACAGAGTTATTGACCTAAGTAGTATTGAGAGTAGTAAGACATTTGGCATAAGAGTTCTAAATGATGATATGTTTGAGCTAGATGCTGAGAGTGTAGAAGTGTCTCTAAGTGGTGCATTGCCATTAGGGTTCAAGTATGGTATTAGTATTGCTACTGTGTCTATAAACAGCGATGACATAGCGGACTTTACCGTAACAGTAAGTGCTTTGACAGTGTCAGAGGGTGATAGTGTAACGTTGACACTGCAAGGTGCATCAGGAGTATACACATATGCTGTGAGTGGTGGCATTACAGATGGAGATATAAGTGTTATAGATCTATCTGGTGGAGTGTTTACAGTTCCTGCTAGAGGTCAGACGATAGTAGTGTTTACAGTAGTAGATGATGATTTGAGTGAAGGTGCAGAGTCTGTAGAGCTTACAGTTACTAATCCAGACGGTGCAACTATATCAGTAAGCACAGTGATATCTGCGTCAGACCCGTTGAGTGTCAGCATATCGGGTGCGGTTGATGTTACAGAGAGTGATAATGTAAGTTCTGTATTCATTATTACATTAAGCGGTGGTATACCTACAGAAGATGTAGTGGTTACATATAGCACATTAAATGTTACGGCAGAGGGTGGTAAGGATTACGTATCTGTTACGAATGAATTTGTTACATTTGAAGCTGAGAGTGATTGTGTAAATAGTTGTATGCAAACAGTATCGGTGGCTATATTAGATGACACCTTATTTGAAATTACAGAGCAGTTTGATGTAATAATTAACAGTGTTACAGGTGGTGGACATAGTGCCTTACCTACTATAACTACTGCTACTGCTACTGCCCGCATCATAGATAATGATGGTGTAGTGAGTATAAGCGTAGACCGTAATGCTATTGTAGAAAATGATGCTATATCGGTAGCGATATTCACAATAGAGGCTCTGGGAATTATTCCTGCTAGTGGTGTAAGTGTGAGTGTGTCTATAGGGGGTAGTGCTACTTTAGGTACTGACTATGAGGTTATCGGGTTAGTCAGTGTTGCAGTTATCACACTAACAGAGAGTGTGAGGGCAAATAGTTTCAGTATACAAGTTATAGACGATAATATGCGTGAAGCTGCTGAGACTGTAGATGTATCTATATCTGGTGAGTTACCTACTAATGTTGTGTTTGGCACTAAAGAGGCTAGAGTTACTATATCCAACCGAATTATTCGTTTAAGTATTGCACCTACTAGGGTATCTGTGTTTGAAGATGTTGGTAATATAGACTTTGAAATTAGCTTATCCGAGCCTGTAACTAGTAGTGTAGATGTATCTTGGAGTGTTATATCATCTCAATTTAGTGTAGTAGTAAGTTCATCATTTGGTTGTCGTATACTTGGAGATGGCACTCCGCAGTGCTGGACTGATAATATTGCTGTAGATTATCATATACCACCTGCAAATGTAAAGTTTACAAAGTTAAGTGCTTATCATAACAATATTTGTGGCATTGATATAACGAGTTCTGTACGTTGTTGGGGGTTTAATGATTTGGGTGAAGTAAGAGAAGGACCTACTGATGAAAAGTATAAGGATGTAACAGTAGGACTACTTCATGGTTGCGGTATACTGTTATCTGGTGAAATAGAATGTTGGGGAGATACTGGTGCACTCAATGCACCTTCTGGTAACGACTTTGTTTCTATATCTGCGGCTGGTTCACACACGTGTGCTCTAAAAGCGGATGGTAGCGTGAATTGCTGGGGCAGTGATATTGTAGCGACAGAAACGCCTAGTGGATCTACATTCAAATCTATAGATTCTACTTCAGACGCCACTTGTGGTTTGACTAACCAGGATACAGTTCAGTGCTGGGGTGACCCAACACAATATGTGTTACCATCTGGCAACCCTACATTTACAAAGATAGCTGTAGGGAATTCTCATAGCTGCGGTATAAGATTTGATCAAACCTTAGAGTGCTGGGGCAGCGGTTCTGGAGCTAGTGTACCTTCGGATTATACCAACACTAAGGTTACTGATATTGATATTTACCGCAATAGTGTCAACTGTGCAGTACGTGTTGATAATGGTAACTTATTCTGTTGGAACGGTGTTTATGATACTGACGATACGCTTGTTCCTTTGTTACCTGCATCACCTTACTCTGCTTTAGAGAGGCATATAGATACTGAAGGAGTCTTTGCATCTGTTAGTGAGGTTATACCTGCAAATACTCTAACTATAAGTGTCAGTGTGCCTGTTACGGACGCTCCGCTACCTACTGGAGATATTTTGTATCTGGTAAGAGTGGATGAGCTATCAATAGATAATCCGTCTGCTTTAACCTCTGACGTGTTGCTCTCATCTAGCGATTATCAGTCTGAGGTAACTGTACAAGATAACGATACATTTGTAGAGTTATCGGTTGATAATGGTAGCATATTAGAGGGTGATGTAAGTTCTATAGCAGTGTTCACGGTGGACGTTGTTGGTAGCGTTTCTTTGCCTTCTGATGGTATAACTGTGGCTGTGCAGGTATCTGGCACAGCATTGGCGGGTGAAGACTATGAGTTTGTTGGTGGTAATGTTGCGTCTATCACACTAACTGATAATGCAAGGAGTGCAAGGTTCAGTATAAGAGTTGTAGACGATGCTGATATTGAGAGGGATGAGAGTATACAAGTATCTATATCTGCGGATGAGTTGCCTTCAAGGTTTAGATTTGGCACTACAGATGTTAGTGTTACTATAATTAGCGATCCGTTTATCGTATCCTTAGACCCTGCAAGTATCAACGAGGGTAGTAATGTAGAGTTGACTGTAGAGGGATTCCCAGGTGTGTACACGTATGCTATTAGTGGCATAAGTGCAGAAGACGTAAGTGGCATCGGTACGTTTGGAGTGATTACCGTTCCTGCTGGAGAGCAGACGATGGTAGTGTTTACAGTAGTAGACGATGATTTGAGTGAGGGTGCAGAGTCTATATTGATTACAATTACTGATACAGATGGTGTAACGTTATCAGTAAGCACAGTGATATCTGCATCAGACCCGTTGAGTGTAAGGATATCTAATGCTGCTGATGTTATAGAAGGTGATAATGAGAGTGCTGAGTTTAGTATCAGTGTAAGCGGTGGTATACTTACAGAAGAATTGCAAGTGAACTACATTACAGAAAATGATACAGCGGTGTCAAGTGAGGACTACGTATCTGTTACAGACGGAGTTATTACATTTAGTGCAGACAGTAATTGTGTGAGTAGTTGTGTGCAGACAGTATCAGTGTCAATAATAGATGACAGAGTATCTGAGAATACAGAGCAGTTTAGGGTAAAGATAAACAGAGCTATCGGAGGAGGTGACAGTGCTGCACCTAATATATCTAGAGATACCGCTACTGCTCGCATCTTATATAACGATGGTATAGTGAGTATAAGCGTAGATGAGCCTAGTATTACTGAAGGTAGTGATATGTCAATAGCCACGTTTACAGTAGCAGTGTCGGGGATAATTCCTGTAAGTGATATAAGTGTAAGTGTGGACATTTCTGGTAGTGCTACCTTAGGTACTGACTATGAGGTTATCGGGTTAGGTAGTGTTGCGGTTATCACACTAACTTCTGTTGAGAATAGTAAGACATTTAGCGTAAAAGTTCTAAACGATGCTGTATTTGAGATAGATGCTGAGAGTATAGATGTATCTATAAGTGGTGATTTGCCAATAGGGTTTGTGTATGGAGTTAGCCTTGCTAGTGTGTCTATAGTAAGTGAAGACATAGCACCGTTTAGTGTAAGTGTAAGTAGTGTTACAGTTAGTGAGGGTGATAGTGTAACCTTGACACTAGCAGGTGCATCTGGGGTATACACCTATGCTGTGAGTGGCAGTGTTACAGATGGAGACATAAGTGGTATTAACTTATCTGGAGTGTTTACAGTTCCTGCTAGAGGTGAGACTATAGTAGTATTCACAGCTACAGATGATAACTTTACTGAGGATGCAGAGAGTGTAGAGATCACAGTTACTAATCCAGACGGGTCAACTATATCAGTAAGCACAGTGATATCAGCATCAGACCCGTTGAGTGTCAGCGTATCGGATGCCTCTGATGTTACAGAGAGTGCTGGAGTAAGTTCTGTATTCAGTATTACATTGAGTGGCGGTGAACCTACATTAGATGTAATGGTTACTTACAGGACAGAAGACATTACTACGGAGGGTGGTAAGGATTACGTATCTGTTACTAGTGGAGTTGTTACGTTTAGGTCTGGGAGTGATTGTGTAAGTAGTTGTGTTCAAACAGTGTCAGTGTCAATAATAGATGACAATACAGGCGAGAGTTACGTAGAGAGTTATGCGTTGTTGTTGAGTAGTGCAGTCGGAGGTGGGCACAGTGAGCCACCTGTAATCACTGACGCTACAGGAGTTGCGCGTATATTGGATGATGATGGAATAGTGAATATAAGCGTAGATGAGTCTAGTATTACAGAGGGTTCTGCTCTGTCAATAGCTACGTTTACAGTAGAAGCTATGGGAGTTGTTCCTGCTAGTGGATTAAGTGTAAGTGTGGATATTTCTGGTAGTGCTACCTTAGGTACTGACTATGAGGTTATCGGCTTGGCATCTAACAGAGTTATTGACCTAAGTAGTATTGAGAGTAGTAAGACATTTGGCATAAGAGTTCTAAACGATGATATGTTTGAGCCAGATGCTGAGAGTGTAGAAGTGTCTATAAGTGGTGCATTGCCATTAGGGTTTGTGTATGGAGTTAGCCTGGCTAGTGTGTCTATAGTAAGTGAAGACATAGCACCGTTTAGTGTAAGTGTGAGTGCATTTACAGTTAATGAAGGTGCTAGTGTAACCTTGACACTTGCAGGTGCATCTGGGGTATACACCTATGCAGTGAGTGGCAGTGTTACAGATGGAGACATAAGTGGTATTAACTTATCTGGAGTGTTTACAGTTCCTGCTAGAGGTGAGACTATAGTAGTATTCACAGCTACAGATGATAACTTTACTGAGGATGCAGAGACTGTAGAGATTACAATTACTAATCCAGATGGTGCAACTATGTCAGTAAGCACAGTGATATCAGCATCAGACCCGTTGAGTGTAAGCGTATCGAATGCTGATGATGTTACAGAAGGTTCTAATGTAAGTTCTGTATTCAGTATTACATTGAGTGGCGGTGAACCTACAGAAGATGTAATGGTTACTTACAGGACAGAAGACATTACTACGGAGGGTGATAAGGATTACGTATCTGTTACTAGTGGAGTTGTTACGTTTAGGTCTGAGAGTGATTGTGTAAGTAGTTGTGTTCAGACAGTGTCAGTGTCAATAATAGATGACAATACAGGCGAGAGTTACGTAGAGAGTTATGAGTTGTTGTTGAGTAGTGCAGTAGGAGGTGGACACAGTGAACCACCTGTAATCACTGACGCTACAGGAGTTGCGCGTATATTGGATGATGATGGAGTAGTGAATATAAGCGTAGATGATGCTAGTATTACCGAGGGTGATGCTCTGTCATTAGCTACGTTTACAGTAGAAGCTATAGGAGTTGTTCCTGCTACTGGATTAAGCGTTAGTGTGTCTATAGGAGGTAGTGCTACCGTAGGTACTGACTATGTAGTTGAAGGCTTGGCATCTAACAGAGTTATTGACCTAAGTAGTATTGAGAGTAGTAAGACATTTGGCATAAGAGTTCTAAACGATGATATGTTTGAGCCAGATGCTGAGAGTGTAGAAGTGTCTATAAGTGGTGCATTGCCATTAGGGTTTGTGTATGGAGTTAGCCTTGCTAGTGTGTCTATATTAAGTGAAGACATAGCACCGTTTAGTGTAAGTATAAGTAGTGTTACAGTTAGTGAGGGTGCTAGTGTAACCTTGACACTTGCAGGTGCATCTGGGGTATACACCTATGCTGTGAGTGGCAGTATTACAGATGGAGACATAAGTGGTATTAACCTATCGGGCTTGTTTACAGTTCCTGCTAGAGGTGAGACTATAGTAGTATTCACAGCTACAGATGATAACTTTACTGAGGATGCTGAGAGTGTAGAGATTACAGTTACCGCTCCAGATGGTGCAACTATGTCAGTAAGCACAGTGATATCTGCATCAGACCCGTTGAGTGTAAGCGTATCGGATGCCGATGATGTTACAGAGGGTACTAATGTAAGTTCTGTATTCAGTATTACATTAAGCGGTGGTGAACCTACAGAAGATGTAATGGTTACTTACAGGACAGAAGACATTACTACCGAGGGTGATAAGGATTACGTATCTGTTACTAGTGGAGTTGTTACGTTTAGGTCTGGGAGTGATTGTGTAAGTAGTTGTGTTCAGACAGTATCAGTGTCTATCGTAGATGATGATACAGGTGAGAGTTACCGAGAGAGTTATGCGTTGTTGTTGAGTAGTGCAGTAGGAGGTGGACACAGTGAACCACCTGTAATAGTTGATGCTACAGGAGTTGCTATTATATTTGATGACGAAAGTAGTATATTGAGTATAAGAGTAGACCGTAATAGTATTACCGAGGGTTCTGTTATATCAGTTGCTACGTTTACAGTAGAGTCTATGGGAGTTCTTCCTGCTAGTGGTGTAAGTATAAGTGTGTCTATAGGAGGTAGTGCTACTATAAATACTGATTATGCTCTTATAGGGTTAGCTAGTAGTGTTGCAGTTATCACGCTAACAAACAGCGATACGAGTAAGAGTTTCAGTATAAGAGTTATAGACGATCCTGTATTTGAGATTGACGAGACTGTAGAAGTTTCTATATCTGGTAACCTACCTGTAGACTTTAGTTTTGGCGATAGAGAAGTTAGTGTTACTATATCAAACCGACCTATTTTTGTAAGTATTTCACCTGCAAATGTATCTGTGTTTGAAGATGTTGGTAACGTAAACTTTGAGTTTGCATTATCTGAGTCTGTGCCTAGTAGCATAGCTGTATCTTGGAGTGTTATAGCACCTCAATTTAGTGTAGATCTTGGTTTTGAGCATGGCTGCCGTATAGTTGGAGATGGAACTGTGCAGTGCTGGGGTAGCGGTGTAGGCAATCCACAAGTACCTCCTGCAGGCATAAAATTCACTAAGGTACGTACTGGTTCTAACCATAATTGTGGGATTGATATAACTCGTTCTGTACGTTGCTGGGGTTTTAACAATTTTGGCGGAGTGATCACAGGACCTACTGTTGAGAAGTACAAGGATATTGAAGCAGGATTTCTGCACACCTGTGGTATACTGTTATCTGGAGAAGTGAATTGTTGGGGTTATAACATCGATGGCCAAGCCACTCCACCTGCTGGTAACGACTTTGTGTCTCTAGCTGCTGGGTTTGCCCACACATGCGGTCTAAAAGAGGATGGTAGTGTAGATTGCTGGGGTGATGGTAGCGTCACAACATCGGAGCCTTCTGATGTTACATTCAAATCCATATATTCTGGTGTAGCTTTCGCTTGTGGATTGACTGATCAAGATACAATGCGGTGCTGGGGTAGCGGTTTAGACAATCCATATGTACCTCAAGGAAGCCCTACATTCACAGATCTAGCTGTAGGTAACGCATATACATGTGGTATAAGGCTTGATGGAACTTTGCAATGTTTCGGTGATATAGGAGTAGCAGGTTCTTTAGCTAGCGTACCTGCAGCTTATACAAATATTAAGGTTACTGATATTGATGCTTATGACGGTGCCAACTGTGCAGTACGTGCTGATAATGGTAACGTATTCTGTTGGGGTTTAGGTTATGATGATGGCAGTATTACTGTTCCTTTGTTACCTGCATCACCTCACTCTGCTTTAGAGAGTCATATAGATACAGTAGGAGTTTATTCATCTACTAATGCTGTTATACCTGCAAATACTCTAACTATAAGTGTCAGCATACCCGTTACTAATGCTTTACTGCCTACTGCAGATACTTTATATATAGTAAGGGTGGATGGTATATCAATAAATAATCCATCTGTTGTAGCTTCTGATGTGTCTGTCTCATCTATAAATTATCAGTCTGAGCTAACTGTACAAGATAACGATACGATTATAGAGATATCAGTTGATAAAGCAAGCGTAGTAGAGGGGGAAGTAAGTTCTATAGCTACGTTTACAGTAGAAGCTATAGGAATTGTTCATGCTAATGGTGTAAGTATAAGTGTGTCTATAGGAGGTAGTGCTACCGTAGGTACTGACTATGATGTTATAGGCTTGGCATCTAACAGAGTTATTGAACTAAGTAGTGCTGAGAGTAGTAAGACATTTGGTATAAGAGTTATAAATGATGATATGTTTGAACTAGATGCTGAGAGTGTAGAAGTGTCTATAAGTGGTGCATTGCCATTAGGGTTTGTGTATGGAGTTAGCCTGGCTAGTGTGTCTATAGTAAGTGAAGATATAGCACCGTTCAGTGTAAGTGTGAGTTCTGTTACAGTTAGCGAGGGTGCTAATGTAGAGTTGACTATACAAGGTGCACCTGGGGTATACACCTATGCTGTGAGTGGAGGCATTACAGATGGAGACATAAGTGTTATAGTTCTGTCTGGTGGAGTGTTTACAGTTCCTGCCAGAGGTCAGACTATAGTAGTATTCACAGCTACAGATGATAACTTTACTGAGGATGCTGAGACTGTAGAGATTACAGTTACTAACCCAGATGGTGTAACTATGTCAGTAAGCACAGTGATATCTGCATCAGACCCGTTGAGTGTAAGCATATCGGATGCGTCTGACGTTGTAGAAGGTTCTAATGTAAGTTCTGTATTCAGTATTACATTGAGCGGTGGTGAACCTACATCAGATGTAAGAGTGAGCTACAGCACAGAAGATGTTACGGCAGAGGGTGGTAAGGATTACGTATCTGTTACTAGCGGAGTTGTTACGTTTATGTCTGGGAGTGATTGTGTAAGTAGTTGTGTTCAGACAGTGTCAGTGTCAATAATAGATGACAATACAGGTGAGAATTATATAGAGAGTTATGAGTTGTTGTTGAGTAGTGCAGTAGGAGGTGGACACAGTGAACCACCTGTAATAGTTGATGCTACAGGAGTTGCTATTATATTGGATGATGATGGAGTAGTGCGTCTAAGCGTAGATGATACTAGTATTACAGAAGATGATGCTATGTCAATAGCTACGTTTACAGTAGAAGCTATAGGAGTTGTTCCTGCTAGTGGATTAAGTGTTAGTGTGGATATTTCTGGTAGTGCTACTGAGGGTGTAGACTATGTAGTTGTAGGCTTGGCATCTAACAGAGTTATTGACCTAAGTAGTATTGAGAGTAGTAAGACATTTGGCATAAGAGTTGTAGATGATGATATGTTTGAACTAAATAATGAGAGTGTAGAAGTGTCTATAAGTGGCGCATTACCATTAGGGTTTGTGTATGGAGTTAGCCTGGCTAGTGTGTCTATAGTAAGTGAAGACATAGCACCGTTTAGTGTAAGTGTGAGTGCACTTACAGTTAATGAAGGTGCTAGTGTAACCTTGACACTTGCAGGTGCATCTGGAGTATACACCTATGCTGTGAGTGGCAGTATTACAGATGGAGACATAAGTGGTATTAACCTATCGGGCTTGTTTACAGTTCCTGCTAGTGGGCAGACTATAGTAGTATTCACAGCTACAGATGATAACTTTACTGAGGATGCTGAGACTGTAGAGATCACAGTTACTAATCCAGATGGTGCAACTATGTCAGTAAGCACAGTGATATCTGCATCAGACCCGTTGAGTGTAAGCGTATCGAATGCCTCTGACGTTACAGAGGGTTCTAATGTAAGTTCTGTATTCAGTATTACATTGAGTGGTGGTGAACCTACATCAGATGTAAGAGTGATCTACAGCACAGAAGACATTACTACGGAGGGTGATAAGGATTACGTATCTGTTACTAGTGGAGTTGTTACGTTTAGGTCTGAGAGTGATTGTGTAAGTAGTTGTGTTCAGACAGTGTCAGTGTCTATAGTAGATGATGATACAGGTGAGAGTTACGTAGAGAGTTATGCGTTGTTGTTGAGTAGTGCAGTAGGAGGTGGACACTCAGAGCCACCTGTAATAGTTGATGCTACAGGAGTTGCGCGTATATTGGATGATGATGGAATAGTGAATATAAGCGTAGATGATGCTAGTATTACAGAGGGTGATGCTATGTCATTAGCTACGTTTACAGTAGAAGCTATAGGAGTTGTTCCTGCTAGTGGATTAAGTGTTAGTGTGTCTATAGGAGGTAGTGCTACTGAGGGTGTAGACTATGTAGTTGAAGGCTTAGCATCTAACAGAGTTATTGACCTAAGTAGTATTGAGAGTAGTAAGACATTTGGCATAAGAGTTCTAAACGATAATATGTTTGAGCCAGATGCTGAGAGTGTAGAAGTGTCTATAAGTGGTGCATTGCCATTAGGGTTTGTGTATGGAGTTAGCCTTGCTAGTGTGTCTATATTAAGTGAAGACATAGCACCGTTTAGTGTAAGTGTGAGTGCAGTTACAGTTAGTGAGGGTGCTAGTGTAACCTTGACACTTGCAGGTGCATCTGGGGTATACACCTATGCTGTGAGTGGCAGTATTACAGATGGAGACATAAGTGGTATTAACCTATTGGGCTTGTTTACAGTTCCTGCTAGAGGTGAGACTATAGTAGTATTCACAGCTACAGATGATAACTTTACTGAGGATGCTGAGAGTGTAGAGATTACAGTTACTAATCCAGATGGTGCAACTATGTCAGTAAGCACAGTGATATCAGCATCAGACCCGTTGAGTGTAAGCGTATCGGATGCCTCTGACGTTACAGAGAGTGCTGGAGTGAGTTCTGTATTCAGTATTACATTGAGTGGTGGTGAACCTACATCAGATGTAAGAGTGATCTACAGCACAGAAGACATTACTACGGAGGGTGGTAAGGATTACGTATCTGTTACTAGTGGAGTTGTTACGTTTAGGTCTGAGAGTGATTGTGTAAGTAGTTGTGTTCAGACAGTGTCAGTGTCAATAATAGATGACAATACAGGTGAGAGTTACGTAGAGAGTTATGAGTTGTTGTTGAGTAGTGCAGTAGGCGGTGGGCACTCAGAGCCACCTGTAATCACTGACGCTACAGGAGTTGCTCGTATATTGGATGATGATGGAGTAGTGAATATAAGCGTAGATGATGCTAGTATTACAGAGGGTGATGCTCTGTCAATAGCTACGTTTACAGTAGAAGCTATAGGAGTTGTTCCTGCTAGTGGATTAAGTGTTAGTGTGTCTATAGGAGGTAGTGCTACCGTAGGTACTGACTATGAGGTTATCGGGTTGGCATCTAACAGAGTTATTGACCTAAGTAGTATTGAGAGTAGTAAGACATTTGGCATAAGAGTTGTAAACGATGATATGTTTGAGCCAGACGCTGAGAGTGTAGAAGTGTCTATAAGTGGTGCATTGCCATTAGGGTTTGTGTATGGAGTTAGCCTTGCTAGTGTGTCTATATTAAGTGAAGACATAGCACCGTTTAGTGTAAGTGTGAGTGCAGTTACAGTTAGTGAGGGTGCTAGTGTAACCTTGACACTTGCAGGTGCATCTGGGGTATACACCTATGCTGTGAGTGGTAGTATTACAGATGGAGACATAAGTGGTATTAACCTATCGGGCTTGTTTACAGTTCCTTCTAGAGGTGAGACTATAGTAGTATTCACAGCTACAGATGATAACTTTACTGAGGATGCTGAGAGTGTAGAGATTACAGTTACTAATCCAGATGGTGCAACATTATCAGTAAGCACAGTGATATCTGCATCAGACCCGTTGAGTGTAAGCGTATCGGATGCAGATAACGTTGTAGAAGGTTCTAATGTAAGTTCTGTATTCAGTATTACATTGAGTGGTGGTGAACCTACAGAAGATGTAATGGTTATCTACAGGACAGCAGACATTACTACGGAGGGTGATAAGGATTACGTATCTGTTACTAGTGGAGTTGTTACGTTTAGGTCTGGGAGTGATTGTGTAAGTAGTTGTGTTCAGACAGTGTCAGTGTCAATAATAGATGACAATACAGGTGAGAGTTACGTAGAGAGTTATGCGTTGTTGTTGAGTAGTGCAGTAGGCGGTGGGCACTCAGAGCCACCTGTAATCACTGACGCTACAGGAGTTGCGCGTATATTGGATGATGATGGAGTAGTGAATATAAGCGTAGATGAGTCTAGTATTACAGAGGGTTCTGTTATGTCAATAGCTACGTTTACAGTAGAAGCTATAGGAGTTGTTCCTGCTACTGGATTAAGTGTTAGTGTGTCTATAGGAGGTAGTGCTACCGTAGGTACTGACTATGAGGTTATAGGCTTAGCATCTAACAGAGTTATTGACCTAAGTAGTATTGAGAGTAGTAAGACATTTGGCATAAGAGTTGTAAACGATGATATGTTTGAGCCAGATGCTGAGAGTGTAGAAGTGTCTATAAGTGGTGCATTGCCATTAGGGTTTGTGTATGGAGTTAGCCTGGCTAGTGTGTCTATAGTTAGTGAAGACATAGCACCGTTTAGTGTAAGTGTAAGTAGTGTTACAGTTAGTGAGGGTGCTAGTGTAACCTTGACACTTGCAGGTGCATCTGGGATATACACCTATGCTGTGAGTGGCAGTATTACAGATGGAGACATAAGTGGTATTAACCTATCGGGCTTGTTTACAGTTCCTTCTAGAGGTGAGACTATAGTAGTATTCACAGCTACAGATGATAACTTTACTGAGGATGCTGAGACTGTAGAGATCACAGTTACTAATCCAGACGGTGCAACATTATCAGTAAGCACAGTGATATCAGCATCAGACCCGTTGAGTGTAAGCGTATCGGATGCCTCTGATGTTACAGAGAGTGCTGGAGTGAGTTCTGTATTCAGTATTACATTGAGTGGTGGTGAACCTACATCAGATGTAAGAGTGATCTACAGCACAGCAGACATTACTACGGAGGGTGATAAGGATTACGTATCTGTTACTAGTGGAGTTGTTACGTTTAGGTCTGAGAGTGATTGTGTAAGTAGTTGTGTTCAGACAGTGTCAGTGTCAATAATAGATGACAATACAGGTGAGAGTTACGTAGAGAGTTATGCGTTGTTGTTGAGTAGTGCAGTAGGAGGTGGACACAGTGAACCACCTGTAATCACTGACGCTACAGGAGTTGCTCGTATATTGGATGATGATGGAATAGTGAATATAAGCGTAGATGATACTAGTATTACAGAGGGTGATGCTCTGTCATTAGCTACGTTTACAGTATCAGCTATGGGAGTTGTTCCTGCTACTGGATTAAGTGTTAGTGTGTCTATAGGAGGTAGTGCTACCGAGGGTGTAGACTATGTAGTTGAAGGCTTGGGTGTTAACAGAGTTATTGACCTAAGTAGTATTGAGAGTAGTAAGACATTTGGCATAAGAGTTCTAGATGATGCAGAATTTGAGTTTGTGGCAGAGGATGTAGAAGTGTCTATAAGTGGTGTATTGCCATTAGGGTTCAGGTATGGTATTAGTATTGCTACTGTGTCTATAAACAGCGATGACATAGCACCGTTTAGTGTAAGTGTGAGTGCAGTTACAGTTAGTGAAGGTGATAGTGTAACCTTGACACTTGCAGGTGCATCTGGGGTATACACCTATGCTGTGAGTGGCAGTATTACAGATGGAGACATAAGTGGTATTAACCTATCGGGCTTGTTTACAGTTCCTGCTAGAGGTGAGACTATAGTAGTATTCACAGCTACAGATGATAACTTTACTGAGGATGCCGAGACTGTAGAGATCACAGTTACTAATCCAGACGGTGCAACATTATCAGTAAGCACAGTGATATCTGCATCAGACCCGTTGAGTGTCAGCGTATCGGATGCCTCTGATGTTACAGAGAGTACTGGAGTAAGTTCTGTATTCAGTATTACATTGAGTGGCGGTGAACCTACATCAGAGGTAAGAGTGATCTACAGCACAGAAGACATTACTACGGAGGGTGATAAGGATTACGTATCTGTTACTAGTGGAGTTGTTACGTTTATGTCTGAGAGTGATTGTGTAAGTAGTTGTGTTCAGACAGTGTCATTGTCAATAATAGATGACAATACAGGCGAGAGTTACGTAGAGAGTTATGCGTTGTTGTTGAGTAGTGCAGTAGGAGGTGGACACAGTGAACCACCTGTAATCACTGACGCTACAGGAGTTGCTCGTATATTGGATGATGATGGAGTAGTGAATATAAGCGTAGATGATGCTAGTATTACAGAGGGTGATGCTATGTCAATAGCTACGTTTACAGTAGAAGCTATGGGAGTTGTTCCTGCTAGTGGATTAAGTGTAAGTGTGGATATTTCTGGTAGTGCTACTGAGGGTGTAGACTATGTAGTTGAAGGCTTGGCATCTAACAGAGTTATTGACCTAAGTAGTATTGAGAGTAGTAAGACATTTGGCATAAGAGTTATAAATGATGATATGTTTGAGCTAGATGTTGAGAGTGTAGAAGTGTCTATAAGTGGTGTATTGCCATTAGGGTTTGTGTATGGAGTTAGCCTTGCTAGTGTGTCTATATTAAGTGAAGACATAGCACCGTTTAGTGTAAGTGTGAGTAGTGTTACAGTTAGTGAGGGTGCTAGTGTAACCTTGACACTTGCAGGTGCATCTGGGGTATACACCTATGCTGTGAGTGGCAGTATTACAGATGGAGACATAAGTGGTATTAACTTATCTGGAGTGTTTACAGTTCCTTCTAGAGGTGAGACTATAGTAGTATTCACAGCTACAGATGATAACTTTACTGAGGATGCTGAGACTGTAGAGATTACAGTTACTAATCCAGACGGTGCAACATTATCAGTAAGCACAGTGATATCAGCATCAGACCCGTTGAGTGTAAGCGTATCGGATGCCTCTGATGTTACAGAGAGTGCTGGAGTGAGTTCTGTATTCAGTATTACATTGAGTGGTGGTGAACCTACATCAGATGTAAGAGTGATCTACAGCACAGAAGACATTACTACGGAGGGTGATAAGGATTACGTATCTGTTACTAGTGGAGTTGTTACGTTTAGGTCTGAGAGTGATTGTGTAAGTAGTTGTGTTCAGACAGTGTCAGTGTCAATAATAGATGACAATACAGGTGAGAGTTACGTAGAGAGTTATGCGTTGTTGTTGAGTAGTGCAGTAGGCGGTGGGCACTCAGAGCCACCTGTAATCACTGACGCTACAGGAGTTGCTCGTATATTGGATGATGATGGAATAGTGAATATAAGCGTAGATGATGCTAGTATTACAGAGGGTTCTGCTCTGTCAATAGCTACGTTTACAGTAGAAGCTATAGGAGTTGTTCCTGTTAATGGATTAAGTGTTAGTGTGTCTATAGGAGGTAGTGCTACCGAGGGTGTAGACTATGTAGTTGAAGGCTTGGCATCTAACAGAGTTATTGACCTAAGTAGTATTGAGAGTAGTAAGACATTTGGCATAAGAGTTATAAATGATGATATGTTTGAGCCAGATGCTGAGAGTGTAGAAGTGTCTATAAGTGGTGCATTGCCATTAGGGTTTGTGTATGGTATTAGTATTGCTACTGTGTCTATATTAAGTGAAGACATAGCACTGTTTAGTGTAAGTGTGAGTGCTTTGACAGTTAGCGAGGGTGCTAGTGTAACCTTGACACTTGCAGGTGCATCTGGGGTATACACCTATGCAGTGAGTGGCAGTGTTACAGATGGAGACATAAGTGGTATTAACCTATCGGGCTTGTTTACAGTTCCTGCTAGAGGTGAGACTATAGTAGTATTCACAGCTACAGATGATAACTTTACTGAGGATGCAGAGAGTGTAGAGATCACAGTTACTAATCCAGACGGGTCAACTATATCAGTAAGCACAGTGATATCAGCATCAGACCCGTTGAGTGTAAGCGTATCGAATGCCTCTGACGTTACAGAGGGTTCTAATGTAAGTTCTGTATTCAGTATTACATTGAGTGGTGGTGAACCTACAGAAGAGGTAAGAGTGATCTACAGGACAGCAGACATTACTACGGAGGGTGATAAGGATTACGTATCTGTTACTAGTGGAGTTGTTACGTTTAGGTCTGAGAGTGATTGTGTAAGTAGTTGTGTTCAAACAGTGTCAGTGTCAATAATAGATGACAATACAGGCGAGAGTTACGTAGAGAGTTATGCGTTGTTGTTGAGTAGTGCAGTAGGAGGTGGACACAGTGAGCCACCTGTAATCGCTGACGCTACAGGAACTGCCCGCATCTTGGATGATGATGGAGTAGTGCGTCTAAGCGTAGATGATACTAGTATTACAGAAGATGATGCTATGTCAATAGCTACGTTCACAGTAGAAGCTATAGGAGTTGTTCCTGTTAATGGATTAAGTGTTAGTGTGTCTATAGGAGGTAGTGCTACCGAGGGTGTAGACTATGTAGTTGAAGGCTTGGCATCTAACAGAGTTATTGACCTAAGTAGTATTGAGAGTAGTAAGACATTTGGCATAAGAGTTATAAATGATGATATGTTTGAGCCAGATGCTGAGAGTGTAGAAGTGTCTATAAGTGGTGCATTGCCATTAGGGTTTGTGTATGGTATTAGTATTGCTACTGTGTCTATATTAAGTGAAGACATAGCACCGTTTAGTGTAAGTGTGAGTGCTTTGACAGTTAGCGAGGGTGCTAGTGTAACCTTGACACTTGCAGGTGCATCTGGGGTATACACCTATGCAGTGAGTGGCAGTGTTACAGATGGAGACATAAGTGGTATTAACCTATCGGGCTTGTTTACAGTTCCTGCCAGAGGTGAGACTATAGTAGTATTCACAGCTACAGATGATAACTTTACTGAGGATGCAGAGAGTGTAGAGATCACAGTTACTAATCCAGACGGTGCAACTATATCAGTAAGCACAGTGATATCTGCATCAGACCCGTTGAGTGTAAGCGTATCGGATGCTGATGATGTTACAGAGAGTGCTGGAGTGAGTTCTGTATTCAGTATTACATTAAGCGGTGGTGAACCTACATCAGATGTAAGAGTGATCTACAGGACAGCAGACATTACTACCGAGGGTGGTAAGGATTACGTATCTGTTACTAGTGGAGTTGTTACGTTTATGTCTGAGAGTGATTGTGTAAGTAGTTGTGTTCAGACAGTGTCATTGTCAATAATAGATGACAATACAGGTGAGAGTTACGTAGAGAGTTATGCGTTGTTGTTGAGTAGTGCAGTAGGAGGTGGACACAGTGAACCACCTGTAATCACTGACGCTACAGGAGTTGCGCGTATATTGGATGATGATGGAATAGTGAACATAAGCGTAGATGATGCTAGTATTACAGAGGGTGATGCTCTGTCATTAGCTACGTTTACAGTAGAAGCTATGGGAGTTGTTCCTGCTACTGGATTAAGTGTTAGTGTGGACATTTCTGGTAGTGCTACCGAGGGTGTAGACTATGTAATTGAAGGCTTAGCATCTAACAGAGTTATTGACCTAAGTAGTATTGAGAGTAGTAAGACATTTGGCATAAGAGTTGTAAACGATAATATGTTTGAGCCAGATGCTGAGTGTAGAAGTGTCTATACGTGGTGCATTGCCATTAGGGTTTGTGTATGGAGTTAGCATTGCTAGTGTGTCTATATTAAGTGAAGACATAGCACCGTTTAGTGTAAGTGTGAGTAGTGTTACAGTGTCAGAGGGTGCTAGTGTAACCTTGACACTTGCAGGTGCATCTGGGGTATACACCTATGCTGTGAGTGGCAGTATTACAGATGGAGACATAAGTGGTATTAACTTATCCGGAGTGTTTACAGTTCCTGCTAGAGGTGAGACTATAGTAGTATTCACAGCTACAGATGATAACTTTACTGAGGATGCAGAGACTGTAGAGATCACAGTTACTAATCCAGACGGTGCAACATTATCAGTAAGCACAGTGATATCAGCATCAGACCCGTTGAGTGTAAGCGTATCGGATGCTGATGACGTTACAGAAGTAAGTTCTGTATTCAGTATTACATTGAGTGGTGGTGAACCTACATTAGATGTAATGGTTACTTACAGGAAGACATTACTACGGAGGGTGGTAAGGATTACGTATCTGTTACTAGTGGAGTTGTTACGTTTAGGTCTGGGAGTGATTGTGTAAGTAGTTGTGTTCAGACAGTATCAGTGTCAATAATAGATGACAATACAGGTGAGAGTTACGTAGAGAGTTATGCGTTGTTGTTGAGTAGTGCAGTAGGAGGTGGACACAGTGAACCACCTGTAATCACTGACGCTACAGGAGTTGCTCGTATATTGGATGATGATGGAATAGTGAATATAAGCCTAGATGATGCTAGTATTACAGAGGGTGATGCTCTGTCAATAGCTACGTTTACAGTAGAAGCTATGGGAGTTGTTCCTGCTACTGGATTAAGTGTTAGTGTGTCTATAGGAGGTAGTGCTACCGAGGGTGTAGACTATGTAGTTGAAGGCTTGGCATCTAACAGAGTTATTGAACTAAGTAGTATTGAGAGTAGTAAGACATTTGGCATAAGAGTTGTAAACGATGATATGTTTGAGCCAGACGCTGAGAGTGTAGAAGTGTCTATAAGTGGTGTATTGCCATTAGGGTTTGTGTATGGAGTTAGCCTTGCTAGTGTGTCTATAGTAAGTGAAGACATAGCACCGTTTAGTGTAAGTGTGAGTAGTGTTACAGTTAGTGAGGGTGCTAGTGTAACCTTGACACTTGCAGGTGCATCTGGGGTATACACCTATGCTGTGAGTGGCAGTATTACAGATGGAGACATAAGTGGTATTAACTTATCCGGAGTGTTTACAGTTCCTGCTAGAGGTGAGACTATAGTAGTATTCACAGCTACAGATGATAACTTTACTGAGGATGCAGAGACTGTAGAGATCACAGTTACTAATCCAGACGGTGCAACATTATCAGTAAGCACAGTGATATCAGCATCAGACCCGTTGAGTGTAAGCGTATCGGATGCTGATGACGTTACAGAGGGTTCTAATGTAAGTTCTGTATTCAGTATTACATTGAGTGGTGGTGAACCTACATTAGATGTAATGGTTACTTACAGGACAGAAGACATTACTACGGAGGGTGGTAAGGATTACGTATCTGTTACTAGTGGAGTTGTTACGTTTAGGTCTGGGAGTGATTGTGTAAGTAGTTGTGTTCAGACAGTATCAGTGTCAATAATAGATGACAATACAGGTGAGAGTTACGTAGAGAGTTATGCGTTGTTGTTGAGTAGTGCAGTAGGAGGTGGACACAGTGAACCACCTGTAATCACTGACGCTACAGGAGTTGCTCGTATATTGGATGATGATGGAATAGTGAATATAAGCGTAGATGATGCTAGTATTACAGAGGGTGATGCTCTGTCAATAGCTACGTTTACAGTAGAAGCTATGGGAGTTGTTCCTGCTACTGGATTAAGTGTTAGTGTGTCTATAGGAGGTAGTGCTACCGAGGGTGTAGACTATGTAGTTGAAGGCTTGGCATCTAACAGAGTTATTGAACTAAGTAGTATTGAGAGTAGTAAGACATTTGGCATAAGAGTTGTAAACGATGATATGTTTGAGCCAGACGCTGAGAGTGTAGAAGTGTCTATAAGTGGTGTATTGCCATTAGGGTTTGTGTATGGAGTTAGCCTTGCTAGTGTGTCTATAGTAAGTGAAGACATAGCACCGTTTAGTGTAAGTGTGAGTAGTGTTACAGTTAGTGAGGGTGCTAGTGTAACCTTGACACTTGCAGGTGCATCTGGGGTATACACCTATGCAGTGAGTGGCAGTATTACAGATGGAGACATAAGTGGTATTAACCTATCGGGCTTGTTTACAGTTCCTGCTAGAGGTGAGACTATAGTAGTATTCACAGCTACAGATGATAACTTTACTGAGGATGCCGAGACTGTAGAGATCACAGTTACTAATCCAGACGGTGCAACTATGTCAGTAAGCACAGTGATATCTGCATCAGACCCGTTGAGTGTAAGCGTATCGAATGCCTCTGACGTTACAGAGGGTTCTAATGTAAGTTCTGTATTCAGTATTACATTGAGTGGTGGTGAACCTACATCAGATGTAAGAGTGATCTACAGCACAGAAGACATTACTACGGAGGGTGATAAGGATTACGTATCTGTTACTAGTGGAGTTGTTACGTTTAGGTCTGAGAGTGATTGTGTAAGTAGTTGTGTTCAGACAGTGTCAGTGTCTATAGTAGATGATGATACAGGTGAGAGTTACGTAGAGAGTTATGCGTTGTTGTTGAGTAGTGCAGTAGGAGGTGGACACTCAGAGCCACCTGTAATAGTTGATGCTACAGGAGTTGCGCGTATATTGGATGATGATGGAATAGTGAATATAAGCGTAGATGATGCTAGTATTACAGAGGGTGATGCTATGTCATTAGCTACGTTTACAGTAGAAGCTATAGGAGTTGTTCCTGCTAGTGGATTAAGTGTTAGTGTGTCTATAGGAGGTAGTGCTACTGAGGGTGTAGACTATGTAGTTGAAGGCTTAGCATCTAACAGAGTTATTGACCTAAGTAGTATTGAGAGTAGTAAGACATTTGGCATAAGAGTTCTAAACGATAATATGTTTGAGCCAGATGCTGAGAGTGTAGAAGTGTCTATAAGTGGTGCATTGCCATTAGGGTTTGTGTATGGAGTTAGCCTTGCTAGTGTGTCTATATTAAGTGAAGACATAGCACCGTTTAGTGTAAGTGTGAGTGCAGTTACAGTTAGTGAGGGTGCTAGTGTAACCTTGACACTTGCAGGTGCATCTGGGGTATACACCTATGCTGTGAGTGGCAGTATTACAGATGGAGACATAAGTGGTATTAACCTATTGGGCTTGTTTACAGTTCCTGCTAGAGGTGAGACTATAGTAGTATTCACAGCTACAGATGATAACTTTACTGAGGATGCTGAGAGTGTAGAGATTACAGTTACTAATCCAGATGGTGCAACTATGTCAGTAAGCACAGTGATATCAGCATCAGACCCGTTGAGTGTAAGCGTATCGGATGCCTCTGACGTTACAGAGAGTGCTGGAGTGAGTTCTGTATTCAGTATTACATTGAGTGGTGGTGAACCTACATCAGATGTAAGAGTGATCTACAGCACAGAAGACATTACTACGGAGGGTGGTAAGGATTACGTATCTGTTACTAGTGGAGTTGTTACGTTTAGGTCTGAGAGTGATTGTGTAAGTAGTTGTGTTCAGACAGTGTCAGTGTCAATAATAGATGACAATACAGGTGAGAGTTACGTAGAGAGTTATGAGTTGTTGTTGAGTAGTGCAGTAGGCGGTGGGCACTCAGAGCCACCTGTAATCACTGACGCTACAGGAGTTGCTCGTATATTGGATGATGATGGAGTAGTGAATATAAGCGTAGATGATGCTAGTATTACAGAGGGTGATGCTCTGTCAATAGCTACGTTTACAGTAGAAGCTATAGGAGTTGTTCCTGCTAGTGGATTAAGTGTTAGTGTGTCTATAGGAGGTAGTGCTACCGTAGGTACTGACTATGAGGTTATCGGGTTGGCATCTAACAGAGTTATTGACCTAAGTAGTATTGAGAGTAGTAAGACATTTGGCATAAGAGTTGTAAACGATGATATGTTTGAGCCAGACGCTGAGAGTGTAGAAGTGTCTATAAGTGGTGCATTGCCATTAGGGTTTGTGTATGGAGTTAGCCTTGCTAGTGTGTCTATATTAAGTGAAGACATAGCACCGTTTAGTGTAAGTGTGAGTGCAGTTACAGTTAGTGAGGGTGCTAGTGTAACCTTGACACTTGCAGGTGCATCTGGGGTATACACCTATGCTGTGAGTGGTAGTATTACAGATGGAGACATAAGTGGTATTAACCTATCGGGCTTGTTTACAGTTCCTTCTAGAGGTGAGACTATAGTAGTATTCACAGCTACAGATGATAACTTTACTGAGGATGCTGAGAGTGTAGAGATTACAGTTACTAATCCAGATGGTGCAACATTATCAGTAAGCACAGTGATATCTGCATCAGACCCGTTGAGTGTAAGCGTATCGGATGCAGATAACGTTGTAGAAGGTTCTAATGTAAGTTCTGTATTCAGTATTACATTGAGTGGTGGTGAACCTACAGAAGATGTAATGGTTATCTACAGGACAGCAGACATTACTACGGAGGGTGATAAGGATTACGTATCTGTTACTAGTGGAGTTGTTACGTTTAGGTCTGGGAGTGATTGTGTAAGTAGTTGTGTTCAGACAGTGTCAGTGTCAATAATAGATGACAATACAGGTGAGAGTTACGTAGAGAGTTATGCGTTGTTGTTGAGTAGTGCAGTAGGCGGTGGGCACTCAGAGCCACCTGTAATCACTGACGCTACAGGAGTTGCGCGTATATTGGATGATGATGGAGTAGTGAATATAAGCGTAGATGAGTCTAGTATTACAGAGGGTTCTGTTATGTCAATAGCTACGTTTACAGTAGAAGCTATAGGAGTTGTTCCTGCTACTGGATTAAGTGTTAGTGTGTCTATAGGAGGTAGTGCTACCGTAGGTACTGACTATGAGGTTATAGGCTTAGCATCTAACAGAGTTATTGACCTAAGTAGTATTGAGAGTAGTAAGACATTTGGCATAAGAGTTGTAAACGATGATATGTTTGAGCCAGATGCTGAGAGTGTAGAAGTGTCTATAAGTGGTGCATTGCCATTAGGGTTTGTGTATGGAGTTAGCCTGGCTAGTGTGTCTATAGTTAGTGAAGACATAGCACCGTTTAGTGTAAGTGTAAGTAGTGTTACAGTTAGTGAGGGTGCTAGTGTAACCTTGACACTTGCAGGTGCATCTGGGATATACACCTATGCTGTGAGTGGCAGTATTACAGATGGAGACATAAGTGGTATTAACCTATCGGGCTTGTTTACAGTTCCTTCTAGAGGTGAGACTATAGTAGTATTCACAGCTACAGATGATAACTTTACTGAGGATGCTGAGACTGTAGAGATCACAGTTACTAATCCAGACGGTGCAACATTATCAGTAAGCACAGTGATATCAGCATCAGACCCGTTGAGTGTAAGCGTATCGAATGCTGATGATGTTACAGAAGGTTCTAATGTAAGTTCTGTATTCAGTATTACATTGAGTGGTGGTGAACCTACATCAGATGTAAGAGTGATCTACAGCACAGCAGACATTACTACGGAGGGTGATAAGGATTACGTATCTGTTACTAGTGGAGTTGTTACGTTTAGGTCTGAGAGTGATTGTGTAAGTAGTTGTGTTCAGACAGTGTCAGTGTCAATAATAGATGACAATACAGGTGAGAGTTACGTAGAGAGTTATGCGTTGTTGTTGAGTAGTGCAGTAGGAGGTGGACACAGTGAACCACCTGTAATCACTGACGCTACAGGAGTTGCTCGTATATTGGATGATGATGGAATAGTGAATATAAGCGTAGATGATACTAGTATTACAGAGGGTGATGCTCTGTCATTAGCTACGTTTACAGTATCAGCTATGGGAGTTGTTCCTGCTACTGGATTAAGTGTTAGTGTGTCTATAGGAGGTAGTGCTACCGAGGGTGTAGACTATGTAGTTGAAGGCTTGGGTGTTAACAGAGTTATTGACCTAAGTAGTATTGAGAGTAGTAAGACATTTGGCATAAGAGTTCTAGATGATGCAGAATTTGAGTTTGTGGCAGAGGATGTAGAAGTGTCTATAAGTGGTGTATTGCCATTAGGGTTCAGGTATGGTATTAGTATTGCTACTGTGTCTATAAACAGCGATGACATAGCACCGTTTAGTGTAAGTGTGAGTGCAGTTACAGTTAGTGAAGGTGATAGTGTAACCTTGACACTTGCAGGTGCATCTGGGGTATACACCTATGCTGTGAGTGGCAGTATTACAGATGGAGACATAAGTGGTATTAACCTATCGGGCTTGTTTACAGTTCCTGCTAGAGGTGAGACTATAGTAGTATTCACAGCTACAGATGATAACTTTACTGAGGATGCCGAGACTGTAGAGATCACAGTTACTAATCCAGACGGTGCAACATTATCAGTAAGCACAGTGATATCTGCATCAGACCCGTTGAGTGTCAGCGTATCGGATGCCTCTGATGTTACAGAGAGTACTGGAGTAAGTTCTGTATTCAGTATTACATTGAGTGGCGGTGAACCTACATCAGAGGTAAGAGTGATCTACAGCACAGAAGACATTACTACGGAGGGTGATAAGGATTACGTATCTGTTACTAGTGGAGTTGTTACGTTTATGTCTGAGAGTGATTGTGTAAGTAGTTGTGTTCAGACAGTGTCATTGTCAATAATAGATGACAATACAGGCGAGAGTTACGTAGAGAGTTATGCGTTGTTGTTGAGTAGTGCAGTAGGAGGTGGACACAGTGAACCACCTGTAATCACTGACGCTACAGGAGTTGCTCGTATATTGGATGATGATGGAGTAGTGAATATAAGCGTAGATGATGCTAGTATTACAGAGGGTGATGCTATGTCAATAGCTACGTTTACAGTAGAAGCTATGGGAGTTGTTCCTGCTAGTGGATTAAGTGTAAGTGTGGATATTTCTGGTAGTGCTACTGAGGGTGTAGACTATGTAGTTGAAGGCTTGGCATCTAACAGAGTTATTGACCTAAGTAGTATTGAGAGTAGTAAGACATTTGGCATAAGAGTTATAAATGATGATATGTTTGAGCTAGATGTTGAGAGTGTAGAAGTGTCTATAAGTGGTGTATTGCCATTAGGGTTTGTGTATGGAGTTAGCCTTGCTAGTGTGTCTATATTAAGTGAAGACATAGCACCGTTTAGTGTAAGTGTGAGTAGTGTTACAGTTAGTGAGGGTGCTAGTGTAACCTTGACACTTGCAGGTGCATCTGGGGTATACACCTATGCTGTGAGTGGCAGTATTACAGATGGAGACATAAGTGGTATTAACTTATCTGGAGTGTTTACAGTTCCTTCTAGAGGTGAGACTATAGTAGTATTCACAGCTACAGATGATAACTTTACTGAGGATGCTGAGACTGTAGAGATTACAGTTACTAATCCAGACGGTGCAACATTATCAGTAAGCACAGTGATATCAGCATCAGACCCGTTGAGTGTAAGCGTATCGGATGCCTCTGATGTTACAGAGAGTGCTGGAGTGAGTTCTGTATTCAGTATTACATTGAGTGGTGGTGAACCTACATCAGATGTAAGAGTGATCTACAGCACAGAAGACATTACTACGGAGGGTGATAAGGATTACGTATCTGTTACTAGTGGAGTTGTTACGTTTAGGTCTGAGAGTGATTGTGTAAGTAGTTGTGTTCAGACAGTGTCAGTGTCAATAATAGATGACAATACAGGTGAGAGTTACGTAGAGAGTTATGCGTTGTTGTTGAGTAGTGCAGTAGGCGGTGGGCACTCAGAGCCACCTGTAATCACTGACGCTACAGGAGTTGCTCGTATATTGGATGATGATGGAATAGTGAATATAAGCGTAGATGATGCTAGTATTACAGAGGGTTCTGCTCTGTCAATAGCTACGTTTACAGTAGAAGCTATAGGAGTTGTTCCTGTTAATGGATTAAGTGTTAGTGTGTCTATAGGAGGTAGTGCTACCGAGGGTGTAGACTATGTAGTTGAAGGCTTGGCATCTAACAGAGTTATTGACCTAAGTAGTATTGAGAGTAGTAAGACATTTGGCATAAGAGTTATAAATGATGATATGTTTGAGCCAGATGCTGAGAGTGTAGAAGTGTCTATAAGTGGTGCATTGCCATTAGGGTTTGTGTATGGTATTAGTATTGCTACTGTGTCTATATTAAGTGAAGACATAGCACTGTTTAGTGTAAGTGTGAGTGCTTTGACAGTTAGCGAGGGTGCTAGTGTAACCTTGACACTTGCAGGTGCATCTGGGGTATACACCTATGCAGTGAGTGGCAGTGTTACAGATGGAGACATAAGTGGTATTAACCTATCGGGCTTGTTTACAGTTCCTGCTAGAGGTGAGACTATAGTAGTATTCACAGCTACAGATGATAACTTTACTGAGGATGCAGAGAGTGTAGAGATCACAGTTACTAATCCAGACGGGTCAACTATATCAGTAAGCACAGTGATATCAGCATCAGACCCGTTGAGTGTAAGCGTATCGAATGCCTCTGACGTTACAGAGGGTTCTAATGTAAGTTCTGTATTCAGTATTACATTGAGTGGTGGTGAACCTACAGAAGAGGTAAGAGTGATCTACAGGACAGCAGACATTACTACGGAGGGTGATAAGGATTACGTATCTGTTACTAGTGGAGTTGTTACGTTTAGGTCTGAGAGTGATTGTGTAAGTAGTTGTGTTCAAACAGTGTCAGTGTCAATAATAGATGACAATACAGGCGAGAGTTACGTAGAGAGTTATGCGTTGTTGTTGAGTAGTGCAGTAGGAGGTGGACACAGTGAGCCACCTGTAATCGCTGACGCTACAGGAACTGCCCGCATCTTGGATGATGATGGAGTAGTGCGTCTAAGCGTAGATGATACTAGTATTACAGAAGATGATGCTATGTCAATAGCTACGTTCACAGTAGAAGCTATAGGAGTTGTTCCTGTTAATGGATTAAGTGTTAGTGTGTCTATAGGAGGTAGTGCTACCGAGGGTGTAGACTATGTAGTTGAAGGCTTGGCATCTAACAGAGTTATTGACCTAAGTAGTATTGAGAGTAGTAAGACATTTGGCATAAGAGTTATAAATGATGATATGTTTGAGCCAGATGCTGAGAGTGTAGAAGTGTCTATAAGTGGTGCATTGCCATTAGGGTTTGTGTATGGTATTAGTATTGCTACTGTGTCTATATTAAGTGAAGACATAGCACCGTTTAGTGTAAGTGTGAGTGCTTTGACAGTTAGCGAGGGTGCTAGTGTAACCTTGACACTTGCAGGTGCATCTGGGGTATACACCTATGCAGTGAGTGGCAGTGTTACAGATGGAGACATAAGTGGTATTAACCTATCGGGCTTGTTTACAGTTCCTGCCAGAGGTGAGACTATAGTAGTATTCACAGCTACAGATGATAACTTTACTGAGGATGCAGAGAGTGTAGAGATCACAGTTACTAATCCAGACGGTGCAACTATATCAGTAAGCACAGTGATATCTGCATCAGACCCGTTGAGTGTAAGCGTATCGGATGCTGATGATGTTACAGAGAGTGCTGGAGTGAGTTCTGTATTCAGTATTACATTAAGCGGTGGTGAACCTACATCAGATGTAAGAGTGATCTACAGGACAGCAGACATTACTACCGAGGGTGGTAAGGATTACGTATCTGTTACTAGTGGAGTTGTTACGTTTATGTCTGAGAGTGATTGTGTAAGTAGTTGTGTTCAGACAGTGTCATTGTCAATAATAGATGACAATACAGGTGAGAGTTACGTAGAGAGTTATGCGTTGTTGTTGAGTAGTGCAGTAGGAGGTGGACACAGTGAACCACCTGTAATCACTGACGCTACAGGAGTTGCGCGTATATTGGATGATGATGGAATAGTGAACATAAGCGTAGATGATGCTAGTATTACAGAGGGTGATGCTCTGTCATTAGCTACGTTTACAGTAGAAGCTATGGGAGTTGTTCCTGCTACTGGATTAAGTGTTAGTGTGGACATTTCTGGTAGTGCTACCGAGGGTGTAGACTATGTAATTGAAGGCTTAGCATCTAACAGAGTTATTGACCTAAGTAGTATTGAGAGTAGTAAGACATTTGGCATAAGAGTTGTAAACGATAATATGTTTGAGCCAGATGCTGAGAGTGTAGAAGTGTCTATACGTGGTGCATTGCCATTAGGGTTTGTGTATGGAGTTAGCATTGCTAGTGTGTCTATATTAAGTGAAGACATAGCACCGTTTAGTGTAAGTGTGAGTAGTGTTACAGTGTCAGAGGGTGCTAGTGTAACCTTGACACTTGCAGGTGCATCTGGGGTATACACCTATGCTGTGAGTGGCAGTATTACAGATGGAGACATAAGTGGTATTAACTTATCCGGAGTGTTTACAGTTCCTGCTAGAGGTGAGACTATAGTAGTATTCACAGCTACAGATGATAACTTTACTGAGGATGCAGAGACTGTAGAGATCACAGTTACTAATCCAGACGGTGCAACATTATCAGTAAGCACAGTGATATCAGCATCAGACCCGTTGAGTGTAAGCGTATCGGATGCTGATGACGTTACAGAGGGTTCTAATGTAAGTTCTGTATTCAGTATTACATTGAGTGGTGGTGAACCTACATTAGATGTAATGGTTACTTACAGGACAGAAGACATTACTACGGAGGGTGGTAAGGATTACGTATCTGTTACTAGTGGAGTTGTTACGTTTAGGTCTGGGAGTGATTGTGTAAGTAGTTGTGTTCAGACAGTATCAGTGTCAATAATAGATGACAATACAGGTGAGAGTTACGTAGAGAGTTATGCGTTGTTGTTGAGTAGTGCAGTAGGAGGTGGACACAGTGAACCACCTGTAATCACTGACGCTACAGGAGTTGCTCGTATATTGGATGATGATGGAATAGTGAATATAAGCCTAGATGATGCTAGTATTACAGAGGGTGATGCTCTGTCAATAGCTACGTTTACAGTAGAAGCTATGGGAGTTGTTCCTGCTACTGGATTAAGTGTTAGTGTGTCTATAGGAGGTAGTGCTACCGAGGGTGTAGACTATGTAGTTGAAGGCTTGGCATCTAACAGAGTTATTGAACTAAGTAGTATTGAGAGTAGTAAGACATTTGGCATAAGAGTTGTAAACGATGATATGTTTGAGCCAGACGCTGAGAGTGTAGAAGTGTCTATAAGTGGTGTATTGCCATTAGGGTTTGTGTATGGAGTTAGCCTTGCTAGTGTGTCTATAGTAAGTGAAGACATAGCACCGTTTAGTGTAAGTGTGAGTAGTGTTACAGTTAGTGAGGGTGCTAGTGTAACCTTGACACTTGCAGGTGCATCTGGGGTATACACCTATGCTGTGAGTGGCAGTATTACAGATGGAGACATAAGTGGTATTAACTTATCCGGAGTGTTTACAGTTCCTGCTAGAGGTGAGACTATAGTAGTATTCACAGCTACAGATGATAACTTTACTGAGGATGCAGAGACTGTAGAGATCACAGTTACTAATCCAGACGGTGCAACATTATCAGTAAGCACAGTGATATCAGCATCAGACCCGTTGAGTGTAAGCGTATCGGATGCTGATGACGTTACAGAGGGTTCTAATGTAAGTTCTGTATTCAGTATTACATTGAGTGGTGGTGAACCTACATTAGATGTAATGGTTACTTACAGGACAGAAGACATTACTACGGAGGGTGGTAAGGATTACGTATCTGTTACTAGTGGAGTTGTTACGTTTAGGTCTGGGAGTGATTGTGTAAGTAGTTGTGTTCAGACAGTATCAGTGTCAATAATAGATGACAATACAGGTGAGAGTTACGTAGAGAGTTATGCGTTGTTGTTGAGTAGTGCAGTAGGAGGTGGACACAGTGAACCACCTGTAATCACTGACGCTACAGGAGTTGCTCGTATATTGGATGATGATGGAATAGTGAATATAAGCGTAGATGATGCTAGTATTACAGAGGGTGATGCTCTGTCAATAGCTACGTTTACAGTAGAAGCTATGGGAGTTGTTCCTGCTACTGGATTAAGTGTTAGTGTGTCTATAGGAGGTAGTGCTACCGAGGGTGTAGACTATGTAGTTGAAGGCTTGGCATCTAACAGAGTTATTGAACTAAGTAGTATTGAGAGTAGTAAGACATTTGGCATAAGAGTTGTAAACGATGATATGTTTGAGCCAGACGCTGAGAGTGTAGAAGTGTCTATAAGTGGTGTATTGCCATTAGGGTTTGTGTATGGAGTTAGCCTTGCTAGTGTGTCTATAGTAAGTGAAGACATAGCACCGTTTAGTGTAAGTGTGAGTAGTGTTACAGTTAGTGAGGGTGCTAGTGTAACCTTGACACTTGCAGGTGCATCTGGGGTATACACCTATGCAGTGAGTGGCAGTATTACAGATGGAGACATAAGTGGTATTAACCTATCGGGCTTGTTTACAGTTCCTGCTAGAGGTGAGACTATAGTAGTATTCACAGCTACAGATGATAACTTTACTGAGGATGCCGAGACTGTAGAGATCACAGTTACTAATCCAGACGGTGCAACATTATCAGTAAGCACAGTGATATCAGCATCAGACCCGTTGAGTGTCAGCGTATCGGATGCCTCTGATGTTACAGAGAGTGCTGGAGTGAGTTCTGTATTCAGTATTACATTGAGTGGTGGTGAACCTACATCAGATGTAAGAGTGATCTACAGCACAGAAGACATTACTACGGAGGGTGATAAGGATTACGTATCTGTTACTAGTGGAGTTGTTACGTTTAGGTCTGAGAGTGATTGTGTAAGTAGTTGTGTTCAGACAGTGTCAGT